>NZ_DAISLT010000012.1:0-143682 GCF_036820275.1 Novosphingobium sp. | reverse complement strand
CCATCCAGGATACACTGTTGTGGGAGGTCGGGTGGGGGCGTGGGCTGGTGCCGCTAAAATCCGCCCATGGCGGATTTTCAAACTCAACTGGTGAACAGGGCTTTCCGGATGACGGCATGGACGCCGTAGTTGCCGTTGACGATCTGCGAGACGCCGAAATCGACGCCCACCGAGAGCAGCGAGATCGCCTCGTCCTCGGTCAACTGCTTGGCGGTCATCAGGAACCGGCGCGCCTTGCGGAAGGCATCGCGCATGGCGGCGTCGATCGAGGATTGCTTGTAGACCTCGCTCTGCGCATCCTCGCCCAGTTCCTTGAGATAGTCGGGATGGCTGAAGCCCATGACGACCCATTCGGTCTCGGTCTCGATCAGCGGATAGTCGACGTCCTTGAGCTGCTCCATCAGCCCCGCCGCCTTGTGGTGGACCACCTGGACCAGCCCGGTCATCGAGCATTCGATGGCCGTGCCACAAAGCTCGCTGTCGCCTTGCGAGGCATGGGGATCGCCCAGCGAGAGCAGCGCGCCCGGCACCTGCACCGGCAGGAACACCCGCGCGCCCGGCCCGGTGCGCCAGTTGTCGAGATTGCCGCCGTAGCTCGCCGGAGGCACCGAATCGACCAGCCCGTTGTGGGCCGGGGCGACCGCGATCACGCCGAAGTGCGGACGGATCGGAATCTCGACATTGCGCAGCACGTCGTAATTGCGCTCGATGGTCTCGGGATCGACCGGCACGCCGGGATAATCGTAGCGCGCGTGAATCACCCCCGAGGGATCGACCTGCGGCGTCCAGCGATAGGAGTAGACCGCATGGGCCGTGGGCAGGCGTCCGCCCGCAGCCTCGACTTCGTAGATCGTCACCACCTCGCGCTGTTTCGGCTCGGTCAGCAGGTCGTTGTAATGGAAGCCCCAGTAAGTCGCCGCGTTCGAGCCGAAGCACTTGCCCGCAAAGCGCGGATTGCCGCTGGGCCGAGGCTTGAGATCGAGGATGCGCACTTCAACGAGGTCGCCCGGCATCGCGCCCTCGATGTGAATCGGGCCGGTGCAGATGTGGACGCCGAAGCCCTCGCCCGGCCCCCGCCCCAGCGCGCTGGCATCCATCGGCCCCGCCCCGCGCCGGTCCACCGCCTTGCCGGTCTCGTCCCAGCGATAGACGCTCTCGATGCCGGGATCGCCCTCGACCATGCGCTCGTGGTCGTCGTTGGCATGGTGAGTCAGCGCCTCGATCGTCACGAAGTCGCCCGAACGGACATGGAGCGCGGGCTTCAGGTCCTTGCTGAGGTAGCCCCAGTGAATCGTCTCGGGCGTGGCGGGAAGATGGTGATGGCGCGAGATGCCGGTATCGCCGAGCACGGCCGGTCCCATCGGCCGGTCGGACCGTTCCGCCTCCTCGGCATCGGCCGTCAATTCCGGCTCGCTCTCCGCCTCGACGATCTCGGGCTTCGCGCGGTCCTTGCGCGCAGGACGGCCCCGGCGCAGCAGTTCGACCGCTTCCTGCTCCTGCGGCGGCGCCTTGCGGTACTCGCGGGGGGATATGCCGTATTGCTCGCGGAAGGCGCGGCTGAACGAGGCGCTGTCGTTGAAGCCCCATTCGAACAGGATATCGGAAATCGACTTCTGGACGTGGAGCGGACTGCGCAAGTCCAGTCGGCAACGTTCGAGCCTGCGCACTTTCACATAGTGGCCGAAGCTGTCGTTGATCGATTCGAACAGCTTCTGGAGATAGCGCGGCGAGATGCCGTGCTCGGCGGCGACTTGCTGGTAGCTGAGGTCCGGGTCGGAAAGGCGGATCTCGATGGTCTGGAAGATGCGCTCCAGCAGCGCCGCGCGCATGCCTGCCGCGCCGCCCATGGCCTTGGCCGGGGCATTGTCGAGCAGGCTGGTGACGAGGAATTCGGGAAAGGCCAGTTCCACCGGCCGTGCCTGGTCGGTGGTGATGTCCGAGATCGTGTCCGCCAGCGAGCGCAACATGCCCGAGAACACCCGCGCCGCGCCGCTGTCCGTCGCGATCTTGCGCGGCGGCCCGCTGATCGGGGTCTTGAGCCGGGCGCTGAGTTCGCTGTGCGGCACCTGGACGATCAGGCTGCGGTTGTCGCCGGTGAAGGCAAGGTGGACCGGGCTGTCCCCGCGCCCGCAGATCATCTCGCCATCGGCAAGGCGCAGCTCCTGTCCGGCATCGCGCACGGTGGCGCTGCCGTCCAGCACCATGGCGAGCCAGTAAGTGGCGGGCTGGTCGCGAAAGTCGATGGTCCAGGACTGGGGCGTGCCGGTGACGCGGATGAAGTCGATCCCGGTGCTGGCACGGAACTGGATGAGTTCGCCGTAGAGCGCGGCATCGTCCGCCTCGTCGAGCGTCAGCGACAGCCGCTTGAGCGCGAAACGCCAGGCGTCGCGCCGCTGTTCCTTGGGATAGACGTTCGTCGTGATACGCAAGCGAGAACCACCTTGAAACGGGTGGCACCCTTCCCCGGCGGGCGACCAATTGTGCTGACCTTGTCGACCTTTATGACAAAGGTCTATCGGCCGGACCGGTGCCGGGCAAGGGTGCGCAAAAGGCCTATTCGAAAGGCGTCTCGTTACCGTACACACTGGTTCCGGTCTGCGCCTTGGGCGCGGCTCCCCGGCCGCACACGGCCAACATGGTGAGCGCATAGACCAGCGTGCTGGAGGCCATGTCCTCCGGGGTCGGGCGCCAGCGCGGCATGCCGGTGGTCACGGCGGGCACGCGGTGCATGTTGAACACGTTATGATCGCGCCACATGCTGGAATAGACCGGGTGCGCCGGCTCCACTGCCGTGCCGCGCGCCAGCCGGGTGGCGGCATCGACGGCACCGACCAGCGGGGCGACTTCGGAAGGCCGCGCCTCGAAGCCGTGCCGCACGACCATCGGCTCCACGTCGAAAGCCTCCACGTCCACGCCGCGCATGGCCTCCATGATGCCGTGATAGGCGTCGGCGGCCTTCTGGCGCGGGTTCAGCGAGACGTCGATGTAGAGCGCGCAGACTTCGGTGCCCGCGCCGAAGTCGATCGGCATGCCGCCACGCACCGAGGCGATCTGGACCTTGGGATGGATCGCGCCGCTGGCAGTCTCCATCGTGGATTCGCGTTCGAACTTCAGGCCCCAGGCGTGGAGCGCATCGATCACCGGACCGAGCCGGTAGATCGGATTCGGGTGACGGCGCGGATCGGCGGGGGCATCGAGGATCGGCGAGAATACGCCCTGCCCGAAGATCCGCACCCGGTAGAGCGCATAGCCGCAGCCCTGCCAGGTGAGGCCGAAGTCAGTGCCTTCGGCGGCGATCGCATAGTCCGGCGCGACGCCGCCGTGGTGGAACAGGTAATGCGCGCCGATGTCCTTGCCGTTCCAGCCGATGCCGGAGAATTCCTCGATCGGCTCCGGCCCGATCTCACCGGGGCAGGCGGTGAGCCAGGTCTTGCCGGCAAGGCCGATGCCCGCTTTGCGCAGCGCCTTGGCGGCGATCAGGAAGCAGGACATCGGCCCGCGATCGTTGCTGATCGGATAGCCGCGCAGGCGGCCTTCCTCGTCGAGCCAGCACCGGGTCCATTCCGGGTCGGCCAAAGTGGACTCGCGGTAGCGGAACTTGTCGTGCTCGCGCATGCCGCTCGGGGATTCGGTGTCGAGATGCGCGGTGAACAGCAGGTTCGCACCGCGCCCACTTCCGCCATATTCGCCGATCACATTGGGCCGTTCGGGCGTGGCGCCGACCTTGCGGGGGTTGAAGCCCTCCTTCGCCATCCAGTCGTGGACGAACTCCGCCGCCGCCAGTTCCTCGCGAGAGCGGCTGGGGATGTTGCCCAGAGTCAGCGCCAGTTCGACCAGTTCGTCGGTGTCGATGGCCGCGGCGATGGCGGCGCGCTCTTCCTCGCTTACCGCATAGGGCGCCTTCGCAGGATCGGCGAAAGCAGGGACAGGATCGGGCATGTCGGCCAAAGTCTTGGGCTCCGTGAAAGTCAGTGGCCTACCGCGAAGCGCGCTTCGCTCTCGGTCTCGCGGCCGTAACGCGGCAGCAGCGTGAGCAGCAGTGCACCTGCCACCAGCGCCGCGCCGACGCCGACCAGTGCCGGGCGATAGGAATGGCGCGCATCGAACACGAGGTCGAGCAGGATCGGCGTCGTCCCCTGCGCGGCGATCACGGCGGAATACATCGCACCGATCACCGAGCCGAAATGCTTCGTGCCGAAATAGCGGGCGATGAAATAGGGCAGCGCCCCGAACTGGCCGCCCAGCCCCACGCCCAGCAAGGCGCCGCCGAGGATCAGCAGCGGCATCCCTTGCGCCGTTTCGAGCAGGATCAGCCCCAGCACCGCCATCAGGTACATCGGCACAGCCACGCGCGGGGTCGGGATCTTGTCCATGATCCGCCCGGTGGCGATCTGCCAGCCGGACGTGACGAGCGCGAAGACGCTGACGACCGCCGTGCCCGTCGCCACCGAGAAGCCCCGGTCGGACAGGATCGGCACGACATGGCTGAACACCGCCGTGGTGCCGCCAGCTCCTGCCGCCAGCGCGATCAGGATCAGCCAGAACATCGGCGTCTGCGCCGCCTCGCCCAGAGTCATGCCGTCCCGTTCGGCCGCCGTCCCGGCGCCGGCCACGGCGACACGGTCGCGCAGCAGTACGAAGAGCAGCGGCAGCGCGACCACCAGCATGAAACCGGCAATCCCGAGATAGCCCGCGCGCCAGCCCCAGGTCTGCACCAGCACGGCGGCGAGCACCGGCAGCACCACCGAGCCGATTCCGCAGCCGCCGCCCGCGCTGATGCCGAGCGCGGTGCCGCGATTCTCATCGAACCAGTCGGCGATCACTTTCTGGAAGATCGGCGTCCCCGCCATCGCCCCGAACGCCGCGAGCACGGTGAAGGTCGCATAGAACTGGACAAGGCTGCCGCTCGTCAGCGCCAGTGCGGCGATCGAGAGCGCCAGGCCCAAGGTGCCGACCAGCAGCGTCGTGCGCGCGCCCGCCCTGTCGATATGGCGTCCGATCAGCGGATAAGTCACCGCGCCGACCAGCGCGAGGATGCCCAGCACGCCCGACACGCTCGCCCGGCTCCAGCCGAACGCCTCGGTCAGCGGCACCAGGAACAGGCCGAAGACGGCATGGACGGCGGGCGTCACGCTCACCGCATTGCCGAGCGTGCAGGCGAACAGCACGCCGCCCTTCGATCCGCGCGGAGACAGGTTCACGGACATCGGACGGCAACTCCTTGGTGGGTTCGGCGCTGGATTCGGGGCTGGCTTCAGATCGTTCGGTTCAGCCGTCTGCACCCTTGCCCCAGGCGGCTTCGACGGCCTCGGTGGTGGTCAGCAGCACGCAGTTCTTTTCCATCGCCGAGAGCGAGCTTTCGTGAAGCCCCGCCTCGTAGGCGGCGCTGGCATCGGAAACGAGGAACACGTCGTAGTCGTGGTGGAAGGCCGAGCGCGCGGTCTGGTCCACGCAGCAATCGGTGGTGAGGCCGCAGATCACCAGCGTCTCGATTCCCCTCGCCCGCAGCCGGGCGTCGAGATCGGTGCCGTGGAAGCTGTCGTAGAGTAGCTTGGCGATCTCGATATCGCCCGGCTCGGGGAAGATGCGGTAGTAGTCCGCGCCGCCGTCCGCGGCGCGGCAGATCGCCTCGCCTCCCGGCTGGCCGCGCCGCGCCATCAGCGTCCTGAGCGCGCGCGAATCCGTTTCGGGGCTGGTGACGACGCGCATCAGCGCAACGGTGGCCCCGGCACCGCGCGCCGCCGCCACCAATTTCTCGCAGTTGTCGATCGCCGCCTCGGCGGGCGCGAGATCGACGCCGTAACGACCCAAGAGGCCATGCGGGGCGGCGAAATCGACCTGGATGTCGACGACGACCAGCGCCGTCGTCGCCGGATCGATCATCGGTGGCAGCCCCGCCGGATCGACGTGGGGAAGGTCCTCGGTCCGCAGCGGCATCAGTTTGCCACCGGCATTGCGACCCTGCCGGGGAAGCGCTCGCGCAGGACCGGCAGGATTTCCGCGCCGAACACCGGAAGCGCCTTCAGGTAATCGTCGAAGATCAGCATCAGCCCGTCGGTGCCGGAAACCTCCAGCAACTCGCCGAGCTGCTCGGTCACGCTCTTCGCGCTGCCGACGATCTGCGCCGACATGAACGAGCTGCGCGCCTTGCGGGTGAAGTCGTTCTCCTTGCCGATCTCCGCATCGAGGAATCCGTAGGCGCGCATCATGCCCGCCAGCGCCCCTTCGTCGAGACCTGCCGCGTAAAGCTCCGCGCGGCTTTTCGCGGCCGCATCACTTTCGTCGATCACCAGCGTCATCATCGAATAAGTACGGATGTTACGGCCATATTCGGAGGCGATCGCCTTGGCGCGGTCGCTGTTCTTCGCGAGTTCCGCACCCGTGCCGCCGGACAGGAAGATCGCGTCCATTTCCTCCGAGGTGAGCCGCATGCCAATCTCGGACGACCCCGCGCAGACGAGGAACGGGCGCTGTTCCGGCTTGGGCCAGGATTCGCAGTCTTCGAGGGTGAAATAATCGCCCTTCAGGGTGACCGAATCCTCGCTCCACAGCGCCTTCACCGCGCGGACCCATTCATAGGCGAGATCGTAGCGCTGGTCGTGATTCACGTCCTCGGGCCAGGCGCCCATCTGCGCGAATTCGCCCTTGTAGGAGCCGGTCACCACATTGAGACCGGCCCGGCCGCCGCTCACCTGCTGAAGCGTCGCCATCATCTTGGCCGCCACCGCCGGGTTTTGGAGCAGGGTGTGCAGCGTGGTGACGATCCGGGTCTTGTGCGTCACTTCGCTG
Organism: Novosphingobium sp.; assembly: GCF_036820275.1. GTDB lineage: Bacteria > Pseudomonadota > Alphaproteobacteria > Sphingomonadales > Sphingomonadaceae > Novosphingobium. The sequence continues at coordinate 136,893 of NZ_DAISLT010000012.1, read as the reverse complement.
AGCGCCGCCATCAGCACGATCGGATCGAGCGAGGAATCCCAGTGCTTCGTCTCGCCGCCATAGCCGCGGAACTTCGACATCGACATGATGAAGTCCAGCCCCGCCGCTTCCGCCAGCACCGCGCACTGACGGTTGTAGGCATAGGACCCGTCCAATTCGGGCTTGTTCCGAGACAGGATCCAGCCGCCGTTGGCCACCGGCAGGAACAATCCGAGGTCCTTGCCGCCATTGTCCGAAGGCAGTCCGAAGGGCGTCATGGGAAACTGGTTCATCATATCCTCTTGTGGGCCACGGTCAGGCGCTGCGATATTGCCTGCAAATCAGCTTAGGGAAGCGGCCGAAGGCTTCTTGATCGGCAGCGCATGTTCTGTTGCGGACCTTTCCGGCGAAAGCCTTTCCGGTGCAGGACGTCCGACGAGGTCCTCCACCGCCTCGCGCGTGGGCATGGCGGGCGCGGCCCCCTGCCCCAGCGTGCAGAGCGCGGCGGCGGCGGTGGCATAGGGCAAGGCTTCCTCCAGGCAGCGCCCTTCGTCGAGCAGGGCCGCCAGGGCGCCGCAGAAGCAGTCTCCCGCGCCGATGGTGTCGACCGGGATCACCGGCAGCGAGGGTACGTGGAGGTGCCGATCTGCCCATACCGCCAGAGCGCCCGCCGCGCCGAGCGTGACGATGGCCGCCTGCCCTTCGCGGCACAGCAACCCGCGCGCGGCCCCCGCAATGGCGGCCATGTCGTCATTCCCCTGCACCGCATCCAAGCCGAGGAAGGCCGCCGTCTCGTGCTGGTTCACGATCAGCAGATCGACATGCTCGAACAGCGCCCTGCCCTCGACCACCGCCGGAGCGCCGTTGAGGATGCGGATCGCCTTCGACTTCGCGAAGACCGGCAGCAGGGCCGCAACCGGCACTTCGAGTTGGGCCAGCAGCACCCCTTCGCTGACCGGCCGGGCATCGCGCAGGCGGGCATTCGCGCCGGGCACCACGATGATCTGGTTCTCGCCTTGCGAATCCACCGCGATATAGGCGGTGCCGGTATCGACGCCGGGCAGCGTGGCGACGCCGCCGACATCGATCCCGTCCGCCTTCAGACGCGAGAGCATCCAGCTTCCGGCATCGCCTTCTCCCACCGCGCCGACCATGTAGGTCTTCGCCCCCATGCGCGCCGCCGCGACCGCCTGATTCGCGCCCTTGCCGCCGGGCAGCCGAGCAGTGGCCGAAGCCAGTACCGTTTCGCCCGGCCGGGGGAGATGCTCCAGCGAAGTGATGATATCGAGATTGATCGAACCGAAGATGTGAACTGCCAAAGCCGTCACCCTAATCTGGCGCCAACCGGTTTTGCGCCCTTCCGTTTCTCAGGGGCTGCATGGCGCTCCCGAAGAGGTCAAGCACGACCCGCCTGCGTGCGCGCTGCCGCAACAATTGCGGTTGCCAGCGCAAAGAGCGCCGCTCGGCCCTCCCCCTAATCTGATGCTTGACCGGAACCGCACCGGCCCCGGAAACCATACGCCCAATCCGAAGGGATACGAAGCATGACGAATTGGCTCATCACCGGCATCGGCGGCGGCCTCGGCCGCGCCGTGGCACAGGCGGCACTGGCGCGCGGAGATACGGTGGTAGGCACTACCCGCAGCGCCGGAGATGCCGCCTTCGCAGGCCTCGCACCGGGCCGCGCCCATGTCCTGACCGTCGACCTCACCGACGAGGCATCGGTTCAGGCCGCCGTCGCCAAAGCCGAAGAACTGACCGGCGGGATCGACCGCCTGCTCAACAATGCCGGCTACGGACTGGTCGGCGCCGTCGAAGAAGTCTCCATCGACGAGGCGAAGGCCCTGTTCGATATCAATCTGTTCGGCGCGGTCCGCATGATTCAGGCCGTGCTCCCCGCCATGCGCGCACGGCGCAGCGGGCACATCGTCAACGTAACCTCGGTTTCCGGTCATGCACCGTGGTCGGGCACGGGCATCTATGGGGCGACCAAGTATGCGCTCGAATGCATGGGGCAGACTTTAGCGCAGGAAGTGGCGCCCATGGGCATCCGCGTGACCAACGTGGCCCCCGGCGGCTTTCGTACCGGCTTCGCCGCCTCGGGCCTCAGGGTCGCCGCAAGGGACATCGCCGACTACGAGGACGGTGCCCATTTCGCCCGCCGCAGCCTGACCGAGGGCGCTGGTGCCGAAAAGGGCGATCCGGCCCGCGGCGCGCAAGCGATCCTCACCGCGCTGGATGCGGCCGAACCGCCGCTGCACCTGTTCCTCGGCGAGGACGCGCTGCACTATGCCCGCGACCAGATCGGCTTCGTCGGCAAGCAGATGGATGAATGGGAAGCGCTGTCGCTCTCCACCGCATTCGAACCGGTCTGAGAAACGCCCGGCCTCCTTGCTCGTCATTGCGAGCGTAGCGAAGCAATCCAGGGCGGTCCTGCACGACTCTGGATTGCTTCGCTACGCTCGCAATGACGACAGATGATCCGCGAAGCCCAGTTCAGACTGAGGCCGCCCTAACCGCCTTACCGCTTCGGCTGGGGCAGCGGCGCGGCGGTGGCATCGGCCTTGGCGTCCGCTTCGGCCTCCTGGCGCTTGCGCTGCTCGAAATAGGCGTTCTCGGCTTCCTCGACACGCTTCTGCTGCGCGGCGGCATCGGCGTCGATGGTGGAGAGGCGCTTCTCGCGCTCGGCCTGGATCAGTTCGCTGAACCGGACCTCGGAACCGTTCTTGCGCTCGGCAGCGGCCTGGTTGATCAGCTTCTGGGTGCAGCCCGAAGCGCCGCCTGCACCGACCGGCGAGCAGCTCATGTTACCGAAGGCGCCGACCGTCTCGTAGGCCTGCACCTTGTTGGTCCAGGCTTCCGACTGCGGGCGGTCGATGCCGCGCAGCGGCTCGGGAATGCGGAAGCGTTCAGACTCGGCCTTGCGCGCGCAGACGGTGATCTCGCCGCCGCTCGACGCCGGGCAAGGGTCGTCACCGTAGATGATGAGCTGGTTCACCTTATCGTCGCCCGAGCCCGAATCTTCGGCAGCCGAAGAGGACGTCTGGGCAGCGGCGGGCAGCGCGCCGAGAGTCAGCCCCAGGCCGAACGTGGCGATGGCTGCGGCAGTGGTCAGGAGGCGCGTCATGGGATTGCTCCAGCTTGGTCGAGGTCTTGGCAGGACCGATATAGGGTCTCGCCGCCTCGAACAGTATCTCAAGGTATCATGCCGCCCTTCTTGGGCGACAATATAACGTCCGGATTTCAGATTCTTTCCGAGAGCTTGATCGCCACGCGGCAACCCAGCCGGATCGCATTGAACAGGATCGGATAGCCCGGTGCCTTTTCTGCCCCTGCCGCCAGAGCCGCATCGCGGTGCTCCCGCTCCTCGTCGCGGAACTTGCTGATCACCCCGCCCAGTTCCGGGTCCTCGTCGCCAAGGTCCTCGATCTGCTCGGTATAGTGGCGGTCGATCTCGGTCTCGATCGCGGCGGTGCAGGCCATGGCCGCTTCCGGGCCGATCAGCGCCGTCGCCGCGCCCAGCGCATAGCCGGCCACCGACCAGACGGGCTGGAGCAGCGTCGGCCGCACACCACGCTCCGCCAGCATGGCGTCGAACCGGGCCTGGTGCTCGGCCTCCTGCTCGGCCATCCCGGCGATCTCGGTCGAGTGCGGTGCCCGCGCGCCCATTACCGCGAGCTGGCCCGCATAGATTCGCGTGGCACCGAATTCACCGGCCTGGTCGACCCGGATCATCCGCGCGGCCTTCGATGATGTCATGACGGAACCTTGCGGCTGCGGGCGACGAGGCCGAACACGGCCAGCGCACCCAGGGTGGAAATCAGGAAGTTGAAGCCCGCCAGCGAAATGCCGCCGAGCGTCCAGGGGGCAACGTCGCAGCGGATCACCGGGGCGTTGAGGATCGCCTCCATCGGATCGACGCCCGCCGCGAAGGGTGTGGACGTGCAGGCGGTCATGCCCTGCCACCAGCCGTATTCGACACCGGCATGATAGCCACCGATCAGGCCCGAAGTCAGGACGGCGAGCGCCGCCACCGCCACCAGCGGACGCACCGGCCGCCAGAAGAAGGCCAGCGCCGCGAAGACGATCGCGAACATGTGCGGATAGCGCTGCCACCAGCACATCTCGCAAGGGTGAAGCCCGAAGACGTACTGGCTGACATAGGCCCCGCCGAGCAGGACCACGGGGACGGCGAGCGCAAGTGCGCGAGCGGCGCGCAGGGGAGCGGCAACGGCAACTGTCATTACGGGCAGCCTCAGTCCTTCTGCGCGGTCTTGGGAGCGGCCGGTACGGTTGCCGCCGGGGCCGTGTAGCGGGCCAGCGCGGGCTTGCCGACGGTGCGGCGCAGCGTGTCGACCGCGTAAGTCAGCTGGAAGTCGGTGATGCCCTGCTTCTTCAGGTCCTCGGCCGAAGCCTTGAAGCGCGGATCCGCCGCCTTGTCGGTCTCCAGTTCCTTGTCGTCCAGCGAGGCTTCGTTGATGAGGTGGCCGCGAAGATCGGACTCACGCACGGCACGCTCGGCGCGCAGGCGGGCATCCGGGTCGGACAGCTGCGGAACCTTGATGTCGGGCAGGATGCCGCCTTCCTGCACCGAATGGCCGGAGGGCGTGAAGTAACGCGCCGTGGTCAGCTTCACGGCGCTGTTCTTGTCGAGCTGGATGAACGACTGCACCGAACCCTTGCCGAACGTCCGCTCGCCCATCACGACCGCGCGGTGCTGGTCCTGAAGCGCGCCCGCGACGATCTCGGAGGCCGAGGCCGAACCTGCATCGACCAGCACGACGATCGGCATGTCCTTCACGACATCGCCCTTGAATACGGATTCGGCGCGGTAATACTGGTTCTCGCTGGCGATCCGGCCGCGCTGCGACACGATCACGCCCTTGTCGAGGAACAGGTCCGAAAGCGCCACCGCCTCGTCCAGCGAGCCGCCGGGGTTCGAGCGCAAGTCGAGCACCAGACCGTCGAGCTTGGTGCCCTTGGTCGCGGCCTGCTTCTTGAGGTCGGCAATGCCCTTGTTCACGAAGTTGCCGACATCGCGCGAGAACTCGTTCACCGAGATCACGCCGACGTCGTCCTTCAGTTCCCAGGTGACCGGCTCCAGTTCGATCACGCCGCGCGTCACGGTGACGTCGAAGGGCTTGTCGCGGCCGGGGCGATAGATCGTCAGGCGGATCGAGGTGCCCGCCTGCCCGCGCATCTTCGACACCGCCTCGTCGAGGTCGCGTTCGTAATAGAGCACGCCGTCGAGGTGGGTGATGTAGTCGCCCGCCTTGAGTCCGGCCTTTTCCGCCGGGCTGCCCTTGAACGGCGAGACGATCTTCACCGCGCCGTCATCCTCGACCACCGAGAGGCCGAGGCCGGTGTAGTTGCCGTCGATCATCGTCTCCAGCCGCTGGAGCGAAGGGCCGTCCAGGTAGTTGGAGTGGGGATCGAGACTGGCGAGCATGCCGTCGATCGCGCCCTTGATCAGCTTGTCGTCGTCGACCTGGTCGACGTAGTTGGCCTTGACCAGTTCGTAGATCGTGAAAAGCTTGCTGAATTCGGGATTCACGCGGCTGTCCACCGCGGCAAGACCGGACGTCGCCGCGGGAAGGACGGCAACGGCCGACACCAGCAGGGCAGCGCGCATCAGGGGAGCGAATTTCATCGGGCTTAAAGGCCTTTTCGTAGGTCGCACCGGCCGGGGACCGGGGGAATTCCTGACTGTAATCCTACAGGACCGCCTGCACAATTGCCAAGAACACGGGATTCTGTCCGCGAATAGTGGATCGGGGATGAACGGGGCGGGAATGAAGCGGCGGTGATCCTTACAGCGAACGGATATATTGTAGAGGATTCACCGCCTCGCCCTGCCGCCGCAGCTCCACCATGACGCGCGGATCGCTGGGTCCCGTCGTGCCGATCGGCGCTCCGGCCACGACCTGCCTGCCTACTTCGACATCGAGCCGGGTCAGCCCAGTCACCAGCGAGGTCCAGCCGCCCTTGTGCTCGACGATGACGATCTGCCCATAGCCCCGGTAAGGACCGGCAAAGGCGATCCGGCCCGCCGCCGGGGCGACCACCTGGGCGCTCGCCCGCGTCGCCAGCGAAAGCCCGCGCGACGGCGCCTGTCCCGGCAGGACTTCGCCGAAGCCGGTCACCAGACGGCCGGTGACGGGCAGCATGTAACTGGCCAGCCCCTCGGGGACCGGCACGAATTGCGAGGCATCGATCACCCGCGTCTCTTCCGGGCGCGGCGGGCGCATCGTCGGCCCCGGCAGCGCCGCAAGCTGTTCGCGCAAGGCGCCCTGCTCGCCCATCCGGTCGACGAGATCGCCGAGGTCGCGGGCCTTTTCGGCCAATGCCAGCGCGCGCTCACCCTCGCGCGCGGCGATGCCGCTGGCCTCGCGCCCGGCCAGGCGCTGGCGCGATTCGAGGATCGCCAGCGCCTGGCGCCGCTCCCGCATCTCGCCTTCCATCTGGGCAAGCTGGTGTCCGGCGGCCACGGCCTGCTGCTCCAGCATGCGGCCGCGCTCGATCTCGGCGCGCAGGCCGCGGGTACGGCGTTCGACCTGCGGCATCATCGTATCGAGCAAGGCCCGCAGATAGACCGCATCGCGCACCGACCCCGGACGCAGCACCGCCAGCAGCGGCGGGCGCCGCGACAATCTTTGAAGCGAGCCGGTAAGGCGCGCCAGCGGCGCCTGCTTTTCAGCAAGACGTTCGCGCAAATCGACCCGCTCGATGGCGATCAGATGCACTTTGGCCCGCTGCGCGGCGATCGCGGCTTCGGTCTCCTGGATGCGCGCGGCGATGGCGGCGGTCTCCCGCGCGGTCTTTTCGGCCTGCTCGGTAACTTCGCGCGCCCTGACTTCCAGCTTCTCGGCGCGGCGGCGCGCGGCATCGCTCTCGCGCCGGGACGCGATCATGTCGCGCTGCGCCTGGGTGGCATCGACCGCCGGATCCAGCACCGCCAGTGCGCCCGCCATTGTACTAGGCTGCGTCAGCCCCTCCCCCGCGAGCGCGGCAAGGCCGACCGCAAATGCGGCAGAGGCCATAATCAGAAGGTTGCGGGATGCAGGCTTCACGCGGGGTGATTAGGGCAGCGCGAGTCCGGCGAAAAGAGGAAAGCTTGCAGCCAAGTCCATCCCAGAGGAATCACCCGGAGCGGTGGTAGGGATGCCCCGCCAGAATCGCCGTCGCACGCCAGAGTTGCTCGGCCAGCATGGCACGGGCCATGAGATGCGGCCAGGTCATCTTGCCGAAACAGAGCAGGTGGTCAGCCCGCGCACGGGCATCGTCGCCGTGACCATCGGCGGCGCCGATCAGGAAGCGGCATTCGCGCACGCCCTCATCGCGCCAGCGCCCGAGCAGGGCGGCGAATTCCTCGGAACTCATCGCCTTGCCGCGCTCGTCGAGCAGCACTTCGCGGAACGGGGTTTGCACCGGCGGCGGCACTTTGCCGCCCACGTCCGGCAGTTCGCTATGCCGGAACGGCCAGGTCAGGCGCTTGGCATAGCGATCGAGCAGCTCCCCTTCCGGCGAGCGCGCGATCTTGCCGCGGGCAATGATGTGAAGAAGCATGTGAAAAGTGCAGGTTCACGGCGCGAAAAACCCGGCCATCACGGGGCGCAGCTGTGGCGGCGCGCCGCGATATCCGGTCGGAGCCCGGCCACGCACGCGGCCGGGTTGGTCCGTACTTCCGCCTTCCGGACGCAGCTCAGGCCGCGCCGGACGGTCCGTCGAAGCCCCACATCCTCTCGAGGTTGTAGAAGCTGCGCACTTCCGGACGGAAGAGGTGGACGATCACGCCGCCTGCGTCGACCAGCACCCAGTCGGCTGCCGGAAGGCCCTCGATACGGGAATGGCCGAAGCCGCCGTGCTTGAGGCGTTCGCCAAGTTTCTGGGCCATCGCCGCCACCTGGCGGGTCGAGCGACCGGAAGCGATCACCATGAATTCGGCGATCGTCGACTTGCCGGCAAGATCGATGGTCACGATGTCCTGCGCCTGGTCATCATCCAGGGACTGCAGGACGAGCGCCAATTGCGGGTCGTCTGACTCCACCGTGGCGAGGGGCGTTGCGCCGGTTTCGGCCGGCTGTATCTGTGCCTGTGGCATCTTAAGTAGGGTCTGCTCCTTTCAGCGACCGACCCGGCCAGGCTTTAAAAGCCTTGCCGCGCGCGATCTGATCGTTGGATTTCCGGGCATGCGAACGAGAGGCTGGCAGCCTGCTCACGCACAATCTCCGGGTATCGGGCGGTGGGTGACGTTATCTCTCAGCGATCCGGAATCCCGGTATTCGACACGTTCCGAGTCAGCCTGCGAAAGCCTGTTCATCAGCTTCCGGGCCCACTCCGGATCGGCCTGGCGTATCGCCGTGGCCGACCGCGTATCGGGGTCGAATCGCAATGTCACCAGCGCGGGTGCGCTCCACCTTTCCGGACCACGAAGACTGGGACGGGGCCTCCGGAACCTCCCCAACCAGACCATCGCGGGGCTCGCGAGGGCAGCGCCATCATACCCCGGACGGGCGATTACCGCAATCGGCATGAGTCGAGCGATGGTTCGCCAGTCTTTCCACTGGTGGAACTGGGCCAGATTGTCGGCTCCCATGAGCCATACGAAGCGCCGTTTCGGATAGCGCCGGACCAGCTTTTTCAGCGTGTCGACGGTATAGCGCGTACCCAGTTCGCGCTCGATCGCGGTGACGCGGATCGGCGCGCGGCGGGCCTGCCGCTGCGCCGAAAGCACCCGCGCGGCAAGCGGGGCCATCCCGGCTTTCGCCTTCAGCGGATTGCCCGGCGAAACCATCCACCAGACTTCGTCGAGCCCCAGCGCCTCGGCTGCGAAAAGGCTGATGCGCCGGTGCCCGCCATGGGCCGGATTGAAACTGCCGCCGAGCAGGCCGACGATCGGCCCACTGCGATTCGCGCCGTTCATGCCCGAAAGATTCGCGCTCAGGGGCGTTCCTGCCCGGTGCCGCGCACCAGCCACTTATAGGTCGTCAGCCCTTCGAGCGCGACCGGGCCGCGCGCATGGAGGCGGCCGGTGGCGATGCCGATCTCTGCACCCAGCCCGAATTCGCCGCCGTCGGCGAACTGACTGGAGGCATTGACCATGACGATCGCACTGTCGACTTCGGCGAGGAACCGCTCCGCCGCTGCCGGGTCGGCTGCGATGATGGCATCGGTGTGGTGCGAGGAGTGCGCCGCGACATGGTCCATCGCCGCATCCAGCCCGTCGACGACCGCCACCGACAGCACGGCATCGAGATATTCGGTATCCCAGTCCTCATCGCCGGCAGGCAGGACGCGCGGGTCGAGCGCCTGTGCACGGGCATCGCCGCGCAGTTCGCAACCGGCATCGGCCAGCGCCTTCACCACTTCGGCCGAGGCCGGGAACTGGGTGTCGAGCAGCAGGGTCTCCATCGACCCGCAGATTCCGGTGCGGCGCAGCTTGGCGTTGACCGCGATTCCCCGCGCCATCTCGGGGTCCGCCGAGGCATGGACGTAAGTATGGCAGATGCCGTCGAGATGGGCGAGCACCGGCACCCGGGCATCGGCCTGGACGCGGGCGACGAGGCTCTTGCCGCCGCGCGGCACGATCATGTCGATCAGTCCGGCCGCCGTCAGCATCGCGCCCACCACCGCGCGGTCCTGCGTCGGCACGAGCTGGACCGCCGCGCCGGGCACCCCTGCCTGTTCGAGGCCAGACACCATCGCCGCCAGGATCGCCCGGTTGGAATGAAGCGCCTCGCTGCCGCCGCGCAGCAGCACCGCGTTGCCCGAGCGCAGGCAGAGCGCCGCGGCATCGGCGGTGACATTGGGGCGACTCTCGTAGATGATGCCGATCAGCCCGATCGGAATGCGCACGCGCGACAGCTTCAGGCCGTTGGGCCGCTCGCTTTCGGAAATCACTTCCCCGACCGGATCCGGCAGACCCGCGACTTGCTCCACGGCATCGGCGATCCCGGCCAGACGCGCGGAATCGAGCCGCAGACGGTCGAGCATGGCCCCGGTCAGCCCCTTCGCCTCACCCGCCGCAACATCCTGCGCATTGGCGGCGAGGATCGCCGGTTCCGCCGTCCGCAGCGCGGCGGCGGCGGCACGAAGCGCCTCCGCCTTCTGCGCATCGCTCAGGCGGGCCAGCACGCGCTGGGCAGCGCGGCCATTGACGGCCAGGCGGGCAACGAGCGCTTCGGGAGTCTCGTTGAGAGTACCCTCGAGGGCCTCTGCGGCAAGAGTGGTCTGCACGGTCATGGATTCGGCCTAGCACCCTTGTACAGCACTGTCACCGATCACCGCCGAGCGTACTGCACGGTTTTGAACGCAGTTGCCAAGCCATTTTAAAACCGTGCTTTTTCGGCGAATCACCCGAAACGGGAGATGAACGGCTCAGCCGACAATTGGCACAAGTTCCTCAGCTCATCGCAAGCATGGTTCGATTCAGCCGGATTCCGCAGGGAGTCACGGCCAGCCGATTCGCCTTGGCGCAAGCCTCCTGCTAGCTCGCCAGTCCGGGTCAGGCCAGTCGCGTTCGTCGCGGGCCGAAAGAAATTTACGCGGGGTCGTTTTGAAACTCACATCTGCCGGGACGCTCAGCAAGCGTCTCAAGGCGGCGTTCCCGGATCGCGAGTTCATCATGCGATCTCACGGGCAGGTCCGCTTTATCCGCATTTCGTCGCGCATGCAGAAGGCCGCTGCCGGCGTCGCGGTGTCGCTGCTCGGCGCCTGGTGCGTGTCGATGGGCGCGATGGCCGTCTCCCAGTTCTCCGCAACCAGCGAACAGGCCGCGCTCGCCAGCCGCGAGGCCCAAGTGGCCGACGCCGCCGGGCAGGTCCGCCGCTACCGCGAAAACCTGGACGATACCGTCGCCAGTCTCGCCCGCCGCCAGCAGTTCATCGAAAAGATGGTGGATGCCCATATCGGCGAACTGCCCGACGAGGCCCAGAACGGCGCCCCCAACGCAGCAGACGCCCAGACCGCCGCACCCGAATCCAAGAAGATCAGCGCCGCCCTGCCCGAAGCGGACAAGCTCGCGCGGATCGAAGCCGACCAGAGCGCCTTCGTCGAACGCCTGACCCGCTACGCCGATCGCCGCGCCGCCCTCGCCTCCGACGCCATTCGCAAGCTCGGCCTGAACCCCGGCCCGATGCTGGCCCGTGCCCGCTCCAAGGTTGCCGAAGGTGGTCCGCTCGAAAGTCTCGCCACTGCTGCCGACGGTTCGCTGGACCCCAGCTTCAAGCGCCTCGGCCTCAGCCTCGCCCGCATGGACGCGCTGGAAAACGGCCTCGCCTCGATTCCGCAGGTCCAGCCTGCCCACGTCGCCTATGTTTCTTCGAGCTACGGCTATCGCTCCGATCCCTTCACCGGGGGCGCCGCGTTCCATGCCGGTCTCGACTTCCCCGGCCCGATGGGCTCACCGATCTACGCAGCCGCCAAGGGCAAGGTCACGTTCGTGGGCCAGCGCCAGGGCTATGGCAACTGCATCGAGATCAGCCATGGCAATGGCCTGATGACCCGCTACGGCCACCTTTCCGGATTCGGCGTTCGCGTCGGCCAGGACGTGGACGGGGGCACCCGCATCGCCGCGATGGGCAGCACCGGCCGCTCCACTGGCTCGCACCTCCACTTCGAAGTGCGCGTCAACAATCGCCCGATGAATCCGCGCCCCTTCCTGGAGGCCGCCCGCAATGTTCAGCAAGAAGCCCGATAACACCATGGTCAAGAACTTCTCCAGCCACCGCACCGGCCCGACCTCGGGCTTCTCGATGCTCGGCAACGACATCACGCTCACCGGCAATGTCGAAGCCTCGGCCGATCTCCACATCGACGGCCGCGTCATCGGCGACATCACCTGCAAAGCCCTGGTCCAGGGCGAGGACAGCGAGATCGCCGGTGGAATCTCCGCCGAATCGGTCCGTATCGCCGGAATCGTGCGCGGCACGATCGCCGCCCGCGAAGTGGTGATCCTCAAGAGCGCGCAGATCATCGGCGACGTCGCCTACGACGCGCTCACCATCGAGCAGGGCGCGCGCCTCGAAGGCCGCCTCAGCCCCAACGGCGGCCAGATGCCCCCGGCCCTCGCCCGCCTGCCCCACGCGGGTTCGAGCAGCGAGGCGGAAGTCGTCATCGCCGCCGAGTAAATCGGCTCCGCCAATCAGCAAAAAGGCCCGCGACAGGTGACTGTCGCGGGCCTTTTTGTGTTCGGAAAAACTGCCGGAGGGGCTGCCGGGAGGCGATTACTCGCCCTTTTCCCCGGCGGCTTCGGCAGCCTCTGCGGCGCGCTTGGCTTCGAGCCATGCGGCGACTTCGGCTTCCTGCGCGGCTTCGCTGGCGGCGCGCGAAGCGGCCTCACGCTCGGCACGCAGTTCCTCGATCAGGGCGTCGCGATCGTCGGTCAGACGTTCGTCGTTCTGGCCTTCGTCCTGGATACCGGCCTTCTTGGCAGCCTTGAAGACGATGAAGTCCAGTTCGCGCTGCGAGCACAGGCCCAGCGTGACCGGGTCCTTCGGCGTGATGTTCGCGATGTTCCAGTGTGAACGGTCGCGGATCGCGGCGATCGTGTTACGGGTCGTACCGATCAGCTTGCCGATCTGCGCGTCCGAAACCTCGGGGTGGTTGCGCAGGATCCAGGCGATGCCGTCCGGCTTGTCCTGGCGCTTCGAGACCGGCGTGTAGCGCGGGCCCTTGGTGCGGTTGGAGGTGACCGGAACCTTGTGCATGCGGAGCTTGTACTCCGGGTTTGCCTGGCCCTTCTCGATCTCTTCCATGGTCAGTTCGCCCGAACGCACGGGATCGCGTCCGGTATACTTGCTGGATGCCAGATCGTCGGCCATCGCCTGCACTTCGAGCATGTGCAGGCCGCAGAACTCTGCGATCTGCTCGAAGGTCAACGCGGTGCTGTCGACCAGCCACGAGGCGGTCGCGTGCGGCATCAGCGGAGTGGGCTGGCTCATGTCTCTATCTCCGGCGGAAACAATAAGGGCCGCCCCTTCGCGGAGCGGCCGTACAGAGCCGATTTAGGGAAACTTTGTCCATTCGGCAAGCAAAAGCCTTGCTTTCGGCAACTCTGTTCTGCGCAGCGCCGCCACGATTCGACCGAATGCGATCAGATTTCCAGAACGATCTTGCCGACATGGTCGCCAGCTTCCATCCGGGCATGGGCCGCGGCGGCTTCGATCAGCGGGAATCGCGTGTCCATGACCGGGCGCAGAACCCCGTCCTCGAACAGCGGCCAGGCATTTGCGCGGATCTCCTGCGCCAGCAGCGCCTTGAACGAATCCGTGCGCGGCCGCAGGGTCGATCCGGTCAGGGTGTAGCGCCGGGTCATCACCACGGCCATGTTGACCTCCGCCTTCACGCCGCCCTGCACCGCAATGGTGACATGGCGGCCGTCGGGCGCCAGGCACTTGAGATTGCGCGCCACATAGTCGCCCGCGATCATGTCCAGCACCAGATCGACGCCCCTGCCCCCGGTGATCCGCGCCACTTCCTCCACGAAGTCGCTCGCCTTGTAGTCGATCGCGTGATCCGCGCCGATCTCCAGCGCGCGGGCGCACTTGTCCGGCGAACCGCAAGTGACGATCACGGTAAGGCCGAACTGGCGGCAGAGCATCGTCGCCATCGTGCCGATGCCGCTGGTGCCGCCGTGAATCAGGATGGTCTCCCCGTCCCGCGCCCAACCCCGCTCGAAAACGTTGTGCCAGACGGTGAACAGAGTCTCCGGCAGCGCCGCCGCTTCGTCCAGAGACAGCGAATCGGGCACCGGCAGGCAGGCGTCGACTTTCGCGAGGCAATATTGCGCATAACCGCCACCGGCCACCAGCGCGCAGACCTTCTGGCCCGGCTCCAGCTCCGTCACCCCTTCGCCCAGAGCCACAACCTGTCCGGAAACTTCCAGTCCCGGTAGCGGCGAGGCGCCGGGCGGCGGCGGATACTTGCCCTGCCGCTGCACCACGTCGGGCCGGTTGACGCCGGCGAAGGCAACCTTGATCAGCACCTCGCCCGGTCCCGGCACGGGAACCGCGACGGTCATGGGCTGGAGAACCTCGGGACCGCCGGGGGCATCGAAGCCGATCGCGGTCATGGTTTTCGGTGCGTTAGCTGACATGCCTGCCCTGTTGCCACAGTCCCACTTTGAAGTGGAACATATTTTCTCGCCATTGACAGGGCCAAAGTACAGTCCGATGCTGCGGTGCAATGGACGAGGACGATCGACCGCGGCGGCGGTCAACCGAAGGAAACTTCGGAGCTGCCAGCCTTCTCGCCAGCGAAAGCCTGGATCGCTTTTCGCTGGACGAACTCGATGCACGCGTCGCGCTTCTCGAATCGGAAATCGAACGGATCAAGGCGCATCGCCAGAAGGCCTCGGCGCACATGCTGGCGGCTGAGGCGCTGTTCAAGCCCCCATTCAGGCCGGATCAAGCATGACCGGCGTCATTCTGAACCCAACCCTTTCACACCACCCTCGCAACCCTCCGGAGCGTCCCTATATATGAAATGAACCCCAGCCCTCCCAAAACTCATCCGCCCGGTTTCGGGCAAGGAGAGTCCCCCTTCCAGATGAAAGTTTTCTAGATGCCAAGTTTCGCGCAAAGCCTGGAAAAGACACTGCACTCGGCCCTGTCGCACGCTTCCGAGCGCAGCCACGAGTATGCCACGCTGGAGCACCTGCTGCTCGCCCTGATCGACGATCCGGATGCGGCACAGGTCATGCAGGCATGCGGCGTGGAGCTTGGCGACCTCGGTGACGTGGTCCGTCAGTATCTCGACCAGGAATACCAGTCGCTCAAGACCGAGGAAAAGGGCGATCCCGCCCCCACCGCCGGCTTCCAGCGCGTGATCCAGCGCGCCATCCTGCACGTCCAGTCCTCGGGCAAGGACACCGTAACCGGCGCCAACGTGCTGGTCGCGCTGTTCTCCGAGCGGGATTCCTACGCCGTCTACTTCCTGCAGCAGCAGGACATGAGCCGCCTCGACGCCGTCAGCTACATCAGCCACGGCATCGGCAAGGGCGGCAAGCGCGTGGAAGACAAGAACGCCAAGGGTGCCGAGGAACACGCCCCAACGCCCGAGGAAAAGGCCGAGGCCAAGAACGCCAGCAAGAAGGATTCGGCGCTCGACCAGTTCACCGTCAATCTCAACGAGAAGGCGCTGAACGGCAAGGTCGACCCGCTGATCGGCCGCGGCCCCGAAGTGGACCGCACGATCCAGATTCTCTGCCGCCGCTCGAAGAACAACCCGCTCTACGTGGGCGATCCCGGCGTCGGCAAGACCGCCATCGCCGAAGGTCTCGCGCGCAAGATCGTCGAGGGCGAAGTGCCCGAAGTCCTGGCCGAAGCGGTGATCTACTCGCTCGACATGGGCAGCCTGCTGGCCGGCACCCGCTATCGCGGTGACTTCGAGGAACGCCTGAAGCAGGTCGTCTCCGAACTGGAGAAGATGCCGCACGCGATCCTGTTCATCGACGAGATTCACACGGTGATCGGCGCCGGCGCCACCAGCGGCGGTGCGATGGATGCCTCGAACCTGCTGAAGCCCGCGCTGTCGGGCGGCACGATCCGCTGCATCGGTTCGACCACCTACAAGGAGTTCCGCAACCACTTCGAGAAGGACCGCGCCCTGCTGCGCCGGTTCCAGAAGATCGACGTGAACGAACCCACCGTGGAAGACACGATCAAGATCCTGCGCGGCCTGCGCTCGGCCTTCGAGGAACACCACAAGGTCAAGTACACGCCGGACGCGATCAAGACCGCGGTCGAGCTTTCGGCGCGCTACATCAACGACCGCAAGCTGCCCGACAAGGCGATCGACGTGATCGACGAAGTGGGCGCAATGCAGATGCTGGTGCCCCCCAGCCGCCGCAAGAAGACGATCACCGCCCGTGAGATCGAGGCCGTGATCGCCACGATGGCGCGCATCCCGCCCAAGTCGGTCAGTTCCGACGACAAGAAGGCGCTGGAGAATCTCGAACGCGACCTCAAGCGCGTCGTGTTCGGGCAGGACAAGGCCATCGGCGTCCTCTCCACCGCGATGAAGCTCAGCCGCGCGGGCCTGCGCGATCCGGACAAGCCGATCGGCTCGTTCCTGTTCTCCGGCCCCACCGGCGTCGGCAAGACCGAAGTCGCCCGCCAGCTCGCCTCGATCATGGGCATCGAGCTGAAGCGCTTCGACATGTCGGAATATATGGAGCGTCACTCGGTCAGCCGCCTGATCGGCGCACCTCCGGGCTATGTCGGCTTCGACCAGGGCGGCCTGCTTACCGACGCGATCGACCAGAATCCGCACTGCGTGCTGCTGCTGGACGAAATCGAGAAGGCCCACCCCGACCTGTTCAACATCCTGCTGCAGGTGATGGACAACGGCCGCCTGACCGACCACCACGGCAAGACCGTGGACTTCCGCAACGTGGTCCTGATCATGACCACCAATGCGGGCGCGTCCGACATGGCCCGCCAGGGCATCGGTTTCGGCGACACGTCCAAGGCGGATGCCGGGGACGAGGCGGTGAAGCAGATGTTCACGCCGGAATTCCGCAACCGTCTCGATGCCATCGTGCCCTTCGCCTACCTCGCCAAGGACACGATCAGCCGGGTGGTCGACAAGTTCATCCTCCAGCTGGAACTCCAGCTGGCCGACCAGAACGTCCACATCCAGTTCGACTCCGATGCACGGACCTGGCTGGGCGATCGCGGCTACGACAAGCTCTACGGTGCGCGCCCGATGGGCCGCGTGATCCAGGAGAAGGTCAAGCAGCCGCTGGCCGAGGAACTGCTGTTCGGCAAGCTGAACCATGGCGGCGAAGTGCATGTTTCCGTCAAGGACGACGGGCTGAACTTCGAACTGACTCCGGCCGCGCCCAAGGTGGTCGGCAAGAAGAAGGCTCCGGTGAAGAAGTCCTCCAAGAAGCCCGGCCCGCAGCCGGAAGCCAACGCGGACGACTGATCTCCCCGGGATTCGAAACACCGGGCCGAAATGTCCGATCGAAACGATGATGGGGTGGGAACCACGCGGTTCCCGCCCCATTTTTCATGCATGGCCCGCGATTTCTCCTGGATCAGACCCGAACCCTGGGGGATTTACGTCGTCCCCGCCGATTGCTGGATCGACCCCTCCCGCCCGGTCGATCGCGCCCTGGTGACTCACGGCCACGCCGACCACGCCCGCGGCGGTCATGGCGAGACGGTGGCCACGCCGGAAACGTTGGCGATCATGAAGCTGCGCTATGCTACATCCGAAGGCGCGGTGCCGGTCGCCTATAACGAAACGCTGAACCTCCGGGGCGGCGTTTCCGCCACGTTCATCCCCGCCGGGCATGTCCTCGGCTCGGCGCAGATTCTCCTCGAACATGCCGGCGAGCGCATCGTCGTCACCGGCGACTTCAAGCGCCGCGCCGATCCGACCTGCCCGCCTTTCGAAGTGACTCCCTGCGATGTTCTCATCACCGAGGCGACCTTCGGCCTGCCGGTCTTCCGCCATCCCCCGGTCGAGCACGAGATCGCCAAGCTGCTATCGGCCCTCGCCGCCAATCCCGAACGCTGCGTGCTGGTGGGTGCCTATGCGCTCGGCAAGGCCCAGCGCGTGATCGCCGAACTGCGCCGCGCCGGTCACCTGCAACCGATCTACCTCCACGGCGCGATGGAGCGCATGTGCCGTCTCTATGAGGATCTCGGCGTCGATCTCGGCGAACTGCGCCTGGTAAGCGAGACCGAGAAAACCGACCTCGTCGGAAGCGTGGTGATCGCACCGCCCTCGACCCTCAACGACCGCTGGAGCCGGCGCCTGCCCGATCCGGTCACCGCCATGGCCTCGGGCTGGATGCGGGTGCGCCAGCGCGCCCGGCAGCGCATGGTCGAACTGCCACTGGTGATCTCCGATCATGCGGACTGGGACGAACTGACGCAAACCGTGATCGATGTGAATCCCTCCGAGACCTGGATCACCCACGGCCGCGAAGAGGCCATGCTGCGGTGGTGCCAGCTAAATCAACGCCGGGCACGCGCCCTCGCCCTGGTAGGATACGAGGATGAAGATGATTAACGCCTCTGCGCGCGCCGGGCCGCCATTCCGAGGGTCTGGGGGATCATCCCCCAGGACTTCCTTTTTGTTCTAATGGAACGCTTCGCCGCCCTCCTGGACGCGCTGGTCTACACCCGCAGCCGCAACGCCAAACTGAAACTCCTGGCCGACTATCTGCGCGAGACTCCCGACCCCGATCGCGGATGGGCCCTGGCCGCACTGACCGACGGCCTGGACTTTCCCGCCGTAAAGAGTTCGACGATCCGCAACCTGATGAGCGAACGGATCGACCCGATGCTCTGGACGCTGAGCCGCGACTATGTGGGCGATTCGGCAGAGACCGCCAGCCTGCTCTGGCCCAATCCCGAAGAGATCGCGGAATCGCCCCCCACCGTGGGCGAAGCGGTAGACGCCCTCGCCCGCATGACCCGCGCCAATGTCATGACGGACCTACCCCACCTGCTCGACCGCCTCGATGCAGAAGGACGCTATGCCCTGCTCAAGCTGGCGACGGGCGCAATGCGGATCGGCATCTCCGCCCGCCTTGCCAAGACCGCCTTCGCGCAGGCCTTCGACGTGTCGGTGGAGGACGTGGAGGAGCATTGGCACGGCCAGCAACCACCCTATCTCGCCCTGTTCGACTGGGCGGCGCACGGCGCGGCGGCACCTTCGTCCGAGGACCTGCCGCTGTTCCGTCCCTTCATGCTCGCCCATCCGCTGGAGGACACGCAACTAGACCTTGCCGACTATGCCGCCGAGTGGAAGTGGGACGGCATCCGCGTGCAGGTGGTCCGGGTTGCCGGGGACACGCGTGTCTACTCCCGCTCGGGCGACGATATTTCCGGCACCTTCCCCGAGATCGCCGCCGCACTTCAGATAGACGCGGTGCTCGATGGCGAACTGCTGGTCCGGGGCGTCCATCAGGGCGGCGAGGAAGGCGGCGCGGCCAGCTTCAATGCGCTTCAGCAGAGACTCGGCCGCAAGCTGGTATCGAAGAAGATGCTGGCGGACTATCCGGCCTTCGTGCGCCTCTATGACGCGCTGATCGTCGAAGGCGAGGACTTGCGCCCCCTCCCCTGGCATGCGCGCCGGGCAAGGCTGGAAACGCTCGCCGCGCGCCTCGATCCCGAGCACTTCGACCTGAGCACCGTGATCCCGGCAGCGGACTTCGCACAGCTTGCCACGATCCGCGAAGGCGCACGGGACAACGCCATCGAGGGCGTGATGCTCAAGCGCCGGGACAGTCCCTATGTCGCAGGGCGCAAGACCGGGCTCTGGTACAAGTGGAAGCGCGATCCACTGCTGATCGACTGCGTGCTGATGTATGCCCAGCGTGGCAGCGGCAAAAGGTCCTCGTTCTATTCCGACTACACGTTCGGCTGCTGGGACGGTGATCCAGACTCCGGTGCCGAGCTGCTGCCGGTCGGCAAGTCCTACTTCGGCTTTACCGATGAGGAACTGAAATGGCTCGATCGTTACGTCCGCAATCACACAGTCAACCGTTTCGGACCAGTGCGCGAGACGGACAAGTCGCTGGTGCTGGAAGTCGCCTTCGATTCCGTTCACCTCAGCAAGCGGCACAAGTCCGGCCTTGCCATGCGGTTTCCGCGAATCCACCGTATCCGCATGGACAAGCCCGCGCACGAAGCCGACCGGATCGAAACCCTCAAGGCCATGGTCCGGGATTGACCGCGATCAAGTTCCACGTGGAACAGATAGGCTAGGAAGACTTTCCTGCGCCTGAGAGAATCCCAATCGTGACCACACAGACCGAAGCTCCCGCCACCCCGCACGACCTGCTCGGCGGTGCGCCCGTGTTCGAAGCCATCGCCCATCGCTTCTACGACCTGATGGAGCAGGATCCTGCCTATGCGGAACTGCGCGCGATGCATGCCGAGGATCTGGAACCCATGCGCCGTTCGTTGCCCCGCTTCCTCGCCGGTTGGGCCGGCGGCCCGCGCGACTGGTTCGAAGCCAATCCCGGCAAGTGCATGATGAGCCTGCACCGGGATTTTGCGATTAGTCGGGCCACCGCCGAACAGTGGGCGGATGCCATGGCGCGGGCGATCGCAGACGTCGCGCCGGAACCCGCCAACGTGGCTCAGGCCATGACAGACGTCCTGACTCGCATGGCCCGAAGCATGGCGCGCTAATCCTTCCCCTCTCCGCTCCGGGGAGGAAGTTCCACGTGGAACTGTTTTTCGCGAGATGTGGCTCCGCGCAGCAATTCGACGCGGGAAGCGGCGACATCCAGCGCCGCCGCCAGCAGACTGCGGACCGCGTCGTTGGCCTTGCCGTCTTCCGGTTTGGCGCGGACTTTCACTTGGAGGCGGTCGCCGACGATCTCCACCGCCTCGACTTTCGCGCCGGGCGTGACGCGAACCGCCAAGCGCCCTTCCCCATCGACCAAGCCGCGCATCGCTTCGATCGGCGGTAGCGCAATCTTCGCCTTGGCCATCAGCCGGTCAGGCCCAAGGCCTCGGCATGACGGCGGCCATTCACGACGTAGCCTGCAACGCCCGCCCGGTTCCCCGCCATCGCCGCTTCGTCGAGATCCCGCAAATACTTTGCCGGGCGCCCCATCCAGAGCTGGCGCGCACCGATACGCTTGCCGGTAAGCTGCGCCCCGGCGGCCAACATGCCGTCGCACTCGATATGACTGCCGTCCATGACGATCGCCCCGAGACCGACGAAAGCCCGGTCTTCCAGCGTGCAGCCATGCACCATGGCCATGTGCCCGATCAGCACGTCCTCGCCGATCAGGGTCGGATAGCCGTCAGGCCGCGACGGCTTGGGACTGTCGCAGTGAATCACCGAGCCGTCCTGCACATTGCTCCGCGCGCCGATGACCACGCGGTTCACGTCCGCGCGGATCACGCAGTTGTACCAGATGCTGACGTCCGGCCCGATCTCGACATCGCCGATGATACGGCAACCCGGCGCGATGAAGGCGCTGGAGTGAATGCGCGGCGCCTTGCCGTGGAAGGCTGCCACGGTGATATCGGTTCGGTCCTGACTCATTGTAGCTCTCCCCGCCGCGCCCGTCAGCGCGGCTGCGCGGCCCATTCCTCGCGCGTAATCGAATAGACGATAGTGCGGCGCAGCGGCGGCTCGAAACGCACGTCGTCGTAGTCGAGTTCCTCGCGCCGCCGCATACCGAGCCTGCACATCAGGCCCCAACTCGGCGCGTTCTCGATCACGGTGATGGCGAACACTTCCTCCGCGTCGAACCGGTCGAAACCGGCATCGAGCGAAGCCGTGGCGGCTTCCCGCGCGTAGCCCTTGCCGTGCGAATCGCTGCGCAGGCGCCAGCCGATCTCGAACGCGCCGAGGAACGAAGCCCCCGGCGCGTCGATCTTCTTGAGGCCGCAGAATCCCAGCATCTCGCCGGAGAGATCGCCGCCGTCGGCCTTGCGCTCGACGATCCAGAAGGTGTGGCCGTAGCTTTCATGAAAGCCCATTATGCGGCCTTCAAAAGTCGCGAGCCGCTCCACGTCCATCACGCCGCCCAGCCAGCGCATGACTTCAGGCGTATTGGTGACTTCCGCGAAGCGCGCGATATCGCCCGGCCGCCAGTTGCGCAGCACGAGGCGATCGGTCTCCAAGCGGAAGTCCGTCATGTCATGCCTTTCGGAGCAAGCGCGCGGCGTGAACCGCGTGGTAGGTCAACACGCCCGAGCAGCCCGCGCGCTTGAAGGCCAGCAGAGTTTCCAGCACCATGGCGTCACGGTCCGCCGCCCCGGCCGCCACTGCCGCCTCGATCATCGCGTATTCGCCGGAGACCTGATAGGCGAAGACGGGAACCTCGAACGTCTCCTTCACCCGGCGCACGATGTCGAGATAGGGCAGGCCGGGCTTGACCATGACGCTGTCGGCGCCCTCGGCCAGATCCAGCTCGACCTCGCGCAGCGCTTCCTCGGTGTTGGCCGGGTCCATCTGGTAGGTCTTCTTGTCGCCCTTCAGCAGGCCGCGCGTGTTCACCGCATCGCGGAACGGGCCGTAGAACGCAGAGGCGTACTTCGCCGCATAGCTCATGATCTGGACGTTGACGAAACCCTCGTCCTCCAGCGCATCGCGGATGGCGCCGATGCGGCCGTCCATCATGTCCGACGGGGCGATGATGTCCGCCCCTGCCCGCGCCTGATTCAGCGATTGGCCGACCAGCACCTCGATCGTCTCGTCATTGAGGACATAGCCGTCCTCGCCCAGCAGCCCGTCCTGGCCGTGGTTGGTATAAGGATCGAGCGCCACGTCGGTCAGCAGGCCGATGCGGTCGCCGAGTTCCGCACGAATGGCACGCAGCGCACGGCACATCAGGTTGTCGGGATTGAGCGCTTCGACGCCATCGTCGCTGCGGCGTTCGGGCTGGGTATCGGGGAACAGGGCGAGGCAGGGAATGCCGAGATCCGCGGCTTCCCTCGCCCGCTCGACGAGAAGATCGACCGACCAGCGCGAGACTCCGGGCAGCGAGGAAATCGGTTGCTCGACGCCCTCGCCCTCGGTCACGAAGACCGGCCAGATGAGGTCGGCGGGGGTGAGCACCGTTTCGCGGTGCATGGCGCGGCTCCAGGCCGTGGCGCGCGCGCGGCGCAGGCGGGTGTGGGGATATGCTCCGGTCATGGCCGGTGTGATTGCCGGAAAAGTCCGGTGGGTTCAATGTGACGGACTGTCCTAGAGGGATACTCTTTAAGGCCCGCTCAGGCTGAGCCTGTCGAAGCCCCTTGCGACGAGGCGCCATGTCTCCCATCCTTCGACAAGCTCAGGATGAGCGGCGCTTTAAATCGGAAGGGCGCTCGCCTACTCCGTAACCCCCGGCGCCAGTCGGTCGATCTCGCGCTGGGCATCCGCCGGGGCTTCGGCAGGCGCCGCGATCATGCCGAGCGCTTCGCCCGGCTGCACGCCGAGCATGGCATTCAATCTGGCGCGGAAGGCGTCCTTCTCCTTGCCGTCGATTTGCGGACGCGCAATGAAGCGCAGCCCCGCCGGATTGATCGTCTGGCCGCCGCGATAGGCCTCGAAGTGGAGGTGCGGTCCGGTGGAAAGCCCGGTCGAGCCGACATAGCCGATCACCTGCCCTGCCCTGACCCGTGTTCCACGTGAAACGGCGATGCGACTCATATGGCCGTAACCGGTATCGAGCCCGCCGCCGTGACTCAGCCGCACATAGTTGCCGTGCCCGCCGTGGCGTCCCGCGAAGTTCACCACGCCGTCCGCCACCGCATAGATCGGCGAGCCATAGCGCGCGCCGTAATCGATACCCGCATGCATGCGCACGAAGCCGAGAATCGGATGGCGGCGCTTTCCGTAGGGCGAGGTCATGTGCCCCGCCACCGGCATGCCGCCCGGCGCGCCCTGCGCCTGGGTCAGTGCGGAGGAGGCGATCATCTCGCCCTGCTTGCCCCAGCGCAGCAATTGGACGCGCGGCTTGCCGCCGTGGTCGAGCCCGGCATAGAGCAAGTCGCCCACCTCGCGCTCGCCCTTGGCCGAGCGCTTGTAGGCGACGACGATATCGAACTGGTCCTGCGCAGCGATGTCGCTTTCCAGGCTGAGATACTTGTCGATCGCGCGCAGATAGGACTGAATCGCCCCGACCGGCGCCCCGGCATTGCGCGCCGAACGATAGAGGCTGGAGCCGACCGTGCCGCGAATGCGCAGCGGCGTCTCGTCCACCCGGATTGGATGGCGCACCAGCGCGAGTCCGCCGGGACGGCGCTCCACCGAAAGGTCGAGATCGAAACGCGCGCGGAAATCCATCGAATCGAGCGCGCGCGGCGCTCCCGGAGTCGAGCGGCGGCCCATGGTGATATCGAAGCGCGTGCCCGAGGCGAGATCGTCCACCGGCACGGCCTGACTCACCAGTTCGGTGATCTGCGCCAGATCCGCCCCGCCCACGCCGACGCGCTCCAGCATGCGGCCGAAACTGTCGCCCTGCCCCAGCGTCGAGACGAGCTGGACCGAAGGCCGATCGGGCACATTGGCAAGCGGCCGCACCAGCGGACTCGCGCCCATGTGGCGGCCGCTGTCGGCACCGAACGCGAGCGGAGAAATGGTCTGGCTGCGAAACTCGTCGCGGCTGCGATTCGCCAGCGGCGTGGCGGCCTCAACCGCCGAGAAATCCGGTCCCATCGCGAAAGCCGCGGCGCCCAGCCCCAGCATCGTCGCGAGGCCCCGGAACCAGCGGCGGCTGCCGATATCGCAGGCGAGGTCCGGCGCGATCTCCACGTCGTGGCACCAGCGCTCGATACCGCGCTTCCAGCGCGCCAGTCTCGAAGGTTTTGCGGCAGCGGACCTCTCGGCATCTTTCAGCACCTGGTCATGCGAAAGCGCCGCGACGCGCGCGGTCTCTTCCCCACCCTGATCCAGTGCCTTGAACACGTGCCCCTGCCCATCTCTTCGGGAGTGCTGAAATCATGCGCCGGGCTGTTCCGATCCCGTGAAAAGCCCCAGTCCGAGGGGCTGCTTCTGCGCCCTCAAGGTTAACCTCCCGCTAATTCCGTGGATTTTCACCCTCCTTTCGACGAGCCGAGACTTGCGGGGGGCTGGAGGCAGTGCCACATTCAGCGGTAATGGTTCACGACCGGCATGCCTCGTCGCGAAAGGACGCCCCCAGCGGGGTGAAGGCGGTGCTCGGTCCTACGAATACCGGCAAGACTCACCTCGCCATCGAGCGTCTTTGCGCCCATTCCAGCGGGGCCATCGGCTTCCCGCTTCGTCTCCTTGCGCGCGAGGTCTACGACCGCGTCTGCAAGATAAAGGGCGAGAAGAGCGTCGCCCTGATCACCGGTGAGGAGCGCATCGAGCCTAAGGACGCGCGCTATCTGCTCTGCACCGTAGAGGCGATGCCGGTGACGGAGCGCAGCCTCGCCTTCGTCGCCATCGACGAAGCACAGCTCGGCGCCGACCGCGAACGCGGCCATGTCTTCACCGACCGCCTGCTCCATGCCCGCGGGCGCGAGGAAACGATGATCCTCGGCTCGGCGACGCTGGAACCGATGGTGAAGTCCCTGGTTCCCGATGTCGAAGTGGTCACTAGGCCGCGCTTCTCCACCCTCAGCCATGCCGGGGCGAAGAAGCTCTCGCGCATACCGCCCCGCAGCGCGATCGTCGCCTTCTCGGCCGAGCAGGTCTACGCCATCGCCGAAATGCTGCGCCGTTTCCGGGGTGGTGCGGCCGTGGTCATGGGTGCGCTCAGCCCGCAGACGCGCAATGCCCAGGTCGCGCTCTACCAGTCGGGCGAGGTCGACTACCTCGTCGCCACCGACGCGATCGGCATGGGCCTCAATCTCGATGTCGAGCATGTCGCCTTCGCCGGACTCTCCAAGTTCGACGGGCAGCGCCACCGCCGACTCACCACATCCGAAATGGCCCAGATCGCCGGTCGTGCGGGACGCCACCAGAAGGACGGCACCTTCGGCACCCTCACCGGCTCCGGCGGGCACGATTCCGAATTCGAACCGGACGAGGTCTACGCGATCGAGGAACACCGCTTCCCGCCGCTGACCAGACTGTTCTGGCGCGATCCGGAACCGCGCTTCGACAGCGTGGCCACGCTGATCTCCGATCTCGAAACGCCGCCGGACCGCGAAGGACTCGTCCTCGCCCCCGAAGCGATCGACCTCGCGGTGCTCAAGCGCCTCTCCGAGGACGGCACGGTGATGGACAGCCTGCGCGGCCACGCCATGGTGCGCCGTTTCTGGGAAGTCTGCCGCCTCCCCGATTTCCGCCAGCAGGGCGTGGAGACTCATTCGCGCTTCGTCTCCCGCCTCTGGCAAGACCTCAGGAACGGCGAACTCGGCGCCGACTACATGGCGCAGCAGATCGCCCGGCTCGACCTGACCGGCGGCGATATCGACACCTTGCAGGGCCGCATCGCCGCAATCCGCTCCTGGGCCTATATTGCCCAGCGCCCGGACTGGGTGCTGGCCCGCGAGGAAATGGCGGCGCGTGCCCGTGCCGTTGAGGCTCGCCTTTCCGATGCCCTCCATGGCAAACTCACCGAACGATTCATCAATCGCAGGACCGCCGTGCTCATGAAAAAACTCGGCCCCGATGCCGGACTGCTCTCGGTCCGCCTCGAAGACGCGGAAGTGCTGGTGGAAGGCGAACACATCGGCTCGCTGCACGGCTTCGCCTTCCAGGTCGATCCCGCTGCCCGCCATTCCGACCGCAAGCTGCTGCTGGCCGCTGCCGAGCGCCACTTGCCCGCCCTGCTCCAGTCGCGCGCCGAAGCACTGACCGCCGCCGTCCACGAAGGCGTGGCACCGCTGGCGCTGGAAAACGGCAAGCTGAGCTGGGACGGCGAGAAGATCGCCGCGCTTTCCGCCGGCCGCTCGCTGCTGGCCCCGGTTCTGGTGCCCGATCGCGTGCTAGACGCGATTCCCGCCCCGGCCCGCAAGACGCTGGTCGCCGCACTCGAGGCCTGGCTGGAAACCGCGCTGGAACCCCTCGCCCCGCTGGCGAAGCTGGACGAGGCGAGCCGCACCGAAGAGGCCGGACCGGACCTCCGCGCGCTGCTCATTACCCTCGTCGACCGCGGCGGCATGATCGCCCGTGACGGCTCCGGCGTGGACCGGCTCGACAAGGCCCGCCGCACGATGCTCGCGAAGCTCGGCGTGCGCGTGGGCGCGCTCGACCTGTTCCTGCCCGCCATGCTGCGCCCCGCCCCGATCGCGCTCTGGCGCCAGCTCGCCAAGATAGCGGACAAGGACATATCCAAGGGCAGCGGCGGCGAACCCGATGCCGCCATGCCGCCGACGATGGACGCCACCAAACGCCACAAGGCGCCCGGCTATCGCAACCTCGGCAAGCAGCTCGTCCGTCTCGACATCGCCGAGAAGCTGCTGCGCGAGGCGCATGAGGCGCGCTCCGCCGCCAGCGGCCACAAGGGACCCTCGCGCTCGTTCTCGCTGGATCCGGCCCGCGCCGTGTCGATGGGCCTGACCACCGCCAGCTACGCCCGCCTGCTGCGCTTCGGCGGCTTCCAGGCGATGATGCCGCGTCCGCTTCCCGAAGGCGCGCATGGTGCCCCCGCCCCGGTGCGGTGGCGCTGGCGCCCGCCGCAGCGCGAACGCGAGGCCGAAGTCACCACCCCAGCCCCGAAGCGCAGCGACAGCGCCTTTGCGGCGCTCGGCGAGTTGCTCGGCAGATAGAAAGGGAGGAGCGGGACAGGCATGAGGATCGACAAGCTTCTCTGGTTCCTGCGTCTCGTCAAAACGCGGCCCCTCGCCCAGACCATGGCGGAAGAAGGCCACATTCGGCTCAACGGTCGCCGGGTGGAACGCGCCCATCAGAAGGTCGCCGTCGGAGATATTCTGACCGTGCCGACAGCTGGAGGCGTCCGGGTGATAGAAATCCTATCCCTTCCAGACCGCCGCGGACCGGCTCCCGAAGCCCAAGCCTGCTATAGAGTGCTTGACGCGGGGGCAGATGTTCCCATAGCAGCGGCCAACCGAAACGAGGCCTTCTAAGAGGAATACGCAGCCATGACCTATGTCGTCACCGACAATTGCATCCGGTGCAAGTACATGGATTGCGTCGAAGTCTGTCCGGTGGACTGCTTCTACGAGGGCGAGAACATGCTCGTCATCAACCCCAGCGAGTGCATCGATTGCGGCGTCTGCGAACCGGAATGCCCGGCCGAGGCGATCCTGCCCGACACCGAGAGCGGCCTGGAGCAGTGGCTGGAGCTGAACGCCAAGTATTCGGCGGAATGGCCCAACCTCACGACCAAGAAGGATGCGCCGGAAGACGCCGACGCGATGCGCGGCGAAGAAGGCAAGCTCGAAAAATATTTCTCGCCCGAGCCCGGCGAAGGCGACTGATTGCTGCACTGCAACCTCGCCTGGGGAACCTGCTTTCCCCAGTGAATGAGGGACTTGGCGGGCCTTTTCGCCCCGCCCCGACAGACCTTGAGGCGAGCGACGGTTAACCGTCCGCTCGCCTCTGGTAATTTTGTCACATCGATGCTATATAATCCAGCAACTGCCCGGGCCTTCTGCCCGTCTGGCAGCATTTGCATTGCGAGGCAGGGTTCGAAAGCAAACGGCTGGGAGAGGTATCTGACCGGGCGGCGAAAGCGCTTTTGCGTTTTCAAGTCGCATCCACCCGGTTGTCTCTCACCGTAAGTATGGCAGCGAATCCTGCAGGTGAAAGGACGATACATGGCAACCAGGGCCGATGCCTTCGATGTTGGAGATTACGTCGTTTATCCCAAGCACGGCGTAGGCCGTGTGATCGAGCTCCAGAAGCAGGAAATTGCCGGGATGCAGCTCGACCTCTACGTGCTGCGCTTCGAGAAAGAGCGCATGACTCTTCGCGTTCCCGTAAACAAGGTCGAATCGATCGGCATGCGCAAGCTGTCGTCGGACAAGACCCTGCGCGAAGCACTCGACACGCTCAAGGGCAAGCCGAAGGTGAAGCGCACCATGTGGTCGCGCCGCGCCCAGGAATACGAAGCGAAGATCAATTCGGGCGACCTCGTGTCGATCGCCGAAGTGACCCGCGACCTGTTCCGCGCTGACGATCAGCCGGAGCAGAGCTACTCCGAGCGCCAGATCTTCGAAGCGGCTTCCTCACGTCTGGCCCGCGAACTCGCGGCCATGGAAAAGACCGATGAACCGGCAGCTCTGAAGAAGATCCTCTCGATCCTCAACGAGTACGCGCCGAAGTACTACGAGAGCGCTGAAGCAGTCTGATCAGACGCAGCGTCACCTCGCACGCAAGGGGGCCGCTTCCACACCGGAAGCGGCCCCTTTCGTTTTGCGGGATATTCATTGTGGTGACAGTCGCTTCGTGAGAGGGTCGCGCACGATGATTCAGCGCACCCTGCCCCTCCTCGCCCCCGCAGCGGCTCTGCTGCTCTCCGGCTGCCTCAGCACTGCCGGCAAGATCGTGACCGCCCCGGTGCGCGTTGCCGGGTCGGCCGTGGATGCTGTGACCACCAGCCAGTCCGAAGCCGACGAAAAGCGCGGTCGTCAAATGCGCAAGCAGGAAGAGAAGCTGGGCAAGATGCAGCGCCAGTACCAGAAGCACTTGCGCCAGTGCGACCGGGGCGACCGTGAGGCCTGCAACAAGGCCCGCGACGATTACGCCCAGATGCAGTACCTGATGCCGGGAGCGGCTCCGCAGCGGCGTTGAACAGCAGGCTCGAACTCAGGCTGCTGCCCGGTTCAACCTGTCATTGATTGCCGCACCGACGCCCTCGATCGGAATCGGCGCAACCGCAATGCGCAGCTGACTCGCCGCCGCGCCTTCGTGCAGCAACGCGTAGAGCCGCGAAGCCGCTTCGACGAGATCGCCTGAAGCGGACAGATTCGCATCCCCGGCAATTGCACCGAAGCCGATGTGGAATTCGTCCGCATCCGCGCTCGCCGCGTTCAGCCTGACCGGCTTGCCCGGTGCATAGTGGCTGGCGAGCTGCCCCGGCGCCTCGATAGCCTGCGACGTTACAGCGTCGTTCTCCGTGCCGAGTACCTGCCGGATCGCCTCACGCGAAATCGGTCCGGGTCGCAGAATCTGCCAGCGCCCGTCCTCACGCAAGGCGACGATGGTGGACTCGAGACCGGCTTCGCAAGCACCACCGTCCACGACTGCATCGACATTCGCCCCGAGTGAAGCGACGACGTGCTCGGCCTGCGTCGGACTCACGCCCCCGCTGCGGTTGGCGGAGGGCCCTGCTAGGGCCAGTCCGGAGTCTGCGATCACGGCCCGCATCAGCGGATGAGCGGGGCAGCGTAATGCCACGGTAGGTAGCCCTGCCGTCACCGCCGGAGCCACCGCAGCGCCTTCGCGCAAAGGCAGCACCATGGTCAGGGCGCCGGGCCAGAATGCTGTCGCCAGACACAATGCGCGCTCGTCCAGCACCGCCAGTTCCTGTGCGGCCGCCAGATCGGCAACATGGACGATCAGTGGATTGAAGCTGGGCCGCCCCTTGGCACGATAGATCGCCGCGACCGATTCATCGCGGTCGGCACGTGCCATCAGGCCATAGACGGTTTCCGTTGGCACCGCGACCAGCCTGCCCTGGCCCAGCAGCGCAGCAGCGCGTGCCACGCCGTCCTGATCGGGTGCCAGCAGTTCGGGTCCAAGGTTGCGCTCCATAGTTCGCCGCTATAGCCCAGAGACCCGAAAGCCAAGAAAAACCGCGCACCGGGCTTCCGGATGCGGGTCTCCCCCAGCCCCCAACGTTCCACGTGGAACAATACCCAGCCACAGGCGAAAAAAGATGGCCGCGCGGCGGTTTATCGAGCATCTGGTGCGCGAAGCCTTGGGCTACCCGCCCAAGGGCCCCGGAAAGGTGCGAGCCTTCTTCCACAAACGAGCGAAGAACCCAGAGCATGACCGACCAGACCGAAGTCCTCAGCCGCATTGCCGAAGCCCTCGAACGCCTTGCGCCTGCCCCCGCGCCGCAAGTCGATTGGCTGGCTCACCCCGCCTACGTCTGGACCGGCAGCGAGGCGCGCGGCGTGCCCGAACTGCTCGCCCCGCCGCTCGACCTGCTACGCGGCATCGAATCCCAGAAGGAGCGCGTGGTCGCCAATGTCGAGCGCCTCGCCGCCGGCTATGCCGCGCACGACATGCTGCTCTGGGGGTCGCGCGGCATGGGCAAGTCCGCGGTGATGCGCGCATCCATCCGTGCCGCCCAGGCCGCTCACCCCGGCCGCATCGCCCTCGTGCAGGTGGCACAGGAAGCCCTGCACGGCGTCACCGCCCTCTTCGCCCTGCTCGGCAAGGTGGATCGCCAGTTCCTGGTCTTCATCGACGACCTGGGCTTCGAGGAAAACGATGGCGCCGGTCCGCGCCTGCTGCGCTCCTGGCTGGAAGGCGGCGTCGAAGCCCGCCCGAACAACGTCCGCCTCGCCGTCACCGCCAACCGCCGGGCGATCGTCTCGCGCTCGATGTCGGAACAGGACGATCCCATCAACGCCCGCGACGTGGTGGACGACCGACTCGCGCTGGCCGACCGCTTCGGCCTCTCGATCGGCTTCCACAACTGCGACCAGCCCTCCTACCTCGCGATCATTGAGGGCTATACGCAGCAGTTCGGCCTGACCTTCGACGAGCACGACGCACTGGAATGGTCTCGCCGCCGTGGGGCACGCTCGGGCCGCGTGGCGTGGCAATACGTCACCGAAGTTGCGGGGCGTGCGGGGAAGATAATCTAAGGAAAGAACATGCAGGGGAGCAAAGCCCCCCTGCACCCCCATTACCGTCTAGGTCACGCGGACCAATGCCGCCCCGCGCCCATGGCTGCGTCGGGAGACATGGTGGCTGCGCCGCAAGAAGCGCACAACGCCTCTGCGCGCGCAACATCGACAATAACGGGGTCTGGGGCGATGGCCCCAGAATCATTCCCTTGTTCTACAAAAAAGGGGACCCGAAGGTCCCCTCTTCCGCTCAGTGCCCGGTAGGCAGCAGCTTGTCCGGCCCCTTGGTGAACCCGGCCTCCAGATTGCCGGTGGCTCCCGGAATCGTCGGATCCTTGATCTCCTCCAGCGGCTTCATGTGCTCCGTCACCACCGGCTTGATCGCGACGGAGGGCACAGCGCCCGGCGCCTGCACGCGCCAGACCACGCCTGCGGTATCGTCGCTTACGAGCAGGCTTCCGCTCTTGTCCCAGGCGAGCCAGGTCGGGCGGCCATGGGTATGCGAGCCGTCCTTCAGGAAGCCCGAGAGCACCGGAATCGGCTTGCCGTTCTGCGGATTACCGTTCTTGTCGAAGGGTACGAAAACCACGTCGTAGCCAACTGCCGGGCGACGATTCCAGGAACCGTGGCGGGCCACGAAAGCACCGTTCGCGAACTTGGCGCCCATACGGTTGCCGCCGTTCGCGAAGACCATGCCCAGCGTGCTGGCGTGGGCGCCCATCGCGTATTCGGGCTTACGGGTATATTCGAGCATGTAGGTCTGCATCGGCCACTGGACGCGCTCGTCGAACGTCGTCTTCCAGTAGATCCAGGGCCAACCGTACTGCGCGCCGACCGGAACGTTGGTCAGGTAGTCCGGCACGAGATCGGGGCCGAGCATGTCGCGCTCCTGCACCGTCGCCCACATTTCGCCGGTCGAAGGATTCCAGCCAAGGCCATTGGGATTGCGCATGCCCGCAGCGAACTGGCGGCGGCGCGCGGTGTCGACATCGATTTCCCAGATCGCGGCGCGGCCGGTCTCGGCTTCCATGCCGTCGTCGGCGATATTGGTGGCCGATCCGACCGCCACATAGAGCTGCTTGCCGTCCTCGCTCAGCAGGAGGTTACGCATCCAGTGATTACCGGCGGGCGGCAGATCCATCATCGTACGCAGCGGCTTGCCGTCCAGCTTGGTCGCACCGGGCTGGAAGGCGAATTCGAGAACCTTGTCGTGGTTGGCGATGTAGAGCTTACCGTCGCGGTAGGCCATGCCGGAGGGCGAATGCATGTCGGCGGTGCGGAAATCGAAGCGCTGCTCCGCCTTGCCGTCTCCGTCGGCGTCGCGCAGCAGCACGATCTTGTCGGGCGAAGGTTCTCCGGCACCGACTTTATTGAACATCCAGCCCATCACCATGCCGGTCAGGCCCTTGGGCTTGTTGCCGGCCGGGGCATTGGTTTCCGCCACCAGCACGTCGCCATTGGGCAGGGTGAGCATCGTGCGGGGATGATCGAGGCCTTCGGCGAAGCGGGCGACAGCCAGCCCCTCCCCTGCCTTCGGCGCCTCGTTGGCAGCCCAGCCCACGGTCTCGACCAGCTTGACGCTGGGGAGCCACTGCGGGTCCGGCTCGACCAGCTTGGGATCCTTGCCCACCGTATCGTCGAACGGCAGATCGGAGGTGTTGGAATACTGGGACCAGGCGATCGTACCGGCACCGACGAGAACGACGGCACCGAGAGCCAGGGCAGATTTGATGAGAATGGAGCGCATGCGCCTGAGATAAGACGCTACCGCCTAGGCGGCAACAAGGACTTGGAGTATCGGAGCATCTATGTACGACTTTGCTCCCCGGGGCGACCAGCCCAAGCCCGAACTCTACGCAGACCTCGTCACAGCCGCCAAGGCGCTCGTCGAGGGAGAACCCGACGGCGTGGCCAACATGGCCAACGTGGCCGCGCTGATCTGGCAGTTCCTGCCGAATCTCAACTGGGCGGGATTCTACCGCAACGTCGCGGACGAGCTGGTGCTCGGTCCCTTCGTCGGCAAGCCCGCCTGCATCCGCATTCCGATGGGCCGCGGCGTCTGCGGCACGGCGGCAGCGAGCGGCGAGACTCAGGTCGTGCCGGACGTCCACGCCTTCCCGGGCCACATCGCCTGCGATGCCGACAGCCGTTCGGAGCTGGTGGTGCCAGTGCTGCGTGACGGCAAGGTCGTGGCGGTCATCGATCTCGACAGCCCGGTCGCCGACCGTTTCGATGCCGAGGATGCCGCCGGTATCGAGGCTCTTGCCGCCATCCTCGCGGCATCGATCTGACCGTCTCTCTCCGGGACCGCCGATCGGTCCCGGAACCTTGGCCTTTCGCGGGTTATGGTGCTAAACGTCTTGTTAACAGACGCGGCTAATGCCCATAATCCGTGAAAAGGCCCTGCGAATGCGTTTCAACCTCTGCACCGCGAGTCTCGCCCTGGCTTTCTGCGCAAGCGCATCGACCGCTTCTGCCGCAGCTGACGATGCGGGAGCGGATTATGTGCAGGGATATTCAGCGCCCCCCGCCGCCCCCTCTATCCGCTACGAATTCGACCCCGCCCAACGCGATGCCTGGCTGGCGGACTGTCACCGGACGGTCGCTGCGAGCCGGCCGCGATCAGGAACCGTTCGTGAAGGCCAAGGCAACCACGGCGAGTGCGAAACCTATCTGGACGATTACCTCACCCGCTATCGGCAAGGCCAAGTCGCGGTGCCGGTACAAGGCTATGCCGCACCAGGTTATGCCTACGTCTATCCGGCGCAATATCATAACGCAGCGACCCAGCGCATGGTCTCGATTCCCGTCATCCAGGCCATCGACAGCGCTGGCGAGCCTATCGCCTATGCCGAAGACTCAGGCGTTCGCCCTGCCCGCCGCTCGATCCCCCGCCGCCAGACGGCACCTGCGGATATCTCGGTCGATTCCGAGAGCGCGCAGTAGCAGCAACGAAAAACGGCGCCCGAACCGAGATTCGAGCGCCGCATGAATTCCTGAAATTCGAAACGATTTAGATCGCCCCACCGGTCAGGCGCTGGCAGATCAGGTCGAGCTGATCGAGCGTGCCGTAGCGGATCGTTACCGTGCCGGACTTGGGATCGGCATCGGCGTTGATCTTCACCGGCAGTCCGAGGAACTCCTCGAGATGACTCTGCACGGCGACGATATCGGCATCCTCATGGGCACTGCGGGCCGTGCGGGCGCGGCGCGGCGCGACATCGCCGCGTGCCTTCTTGCGCACCAGCTTCTCGACCTCGCGAACCGACATCTGCTTGTTGATCGCAGCGTCGGCGATCTCCTCGGCATCGTCGCAGCCGATCAGCGCACGGGCATGGCCCATGGACAGGCTGCCCTTCTCCACCATCGAGATCACGCCGTCCGGAAGCGCAAGCAAGCGCTGGAAGTTGGCGACATGGCTGCGGCTCTTGTCGACCATGCGGGCGATCTCAGCCTGGGTCATGCCCTCGAACTCCGCGAGGCGGTTGTAGGCTCGTGCTTCCTCGATCGGATTGAGATCCTCGCGCTGGAGGTTCTCGATCAGGGCCAGTGCCATGACCTCACGCTCGGTGAGTTCACGGACGAGCGCCGGAATCTCGTGGAGCTGCGCCTTCTGCGCGGCGCGCCAGCGGCGTTCACCGGCGACGAGCTGATAGCGGCCGTTGTCCATCGGCCGCACGATGATCGGCTGAATCACGCCGCGATGGGCAATCGAGGCCGCCAGTTCCTCCAGCGCTTCCTCGTCGAAGATGCGGCGCGGCTGATCCGGGTGCGGCGTGATGTCGGCAATGGCGAGAACGGCAAGTCCCCCGGCCCGCGAGGCCGGACCCCGGCCCTCGGAACTTCCGGGAGCACCCAGCGGCTCTTCGCGGCGGGTCTCGCCCAGCAAGGCGCCCAGCCCACGACCGAGGCCTTTCGACTTGAGCTTAGACGCAGGCGTGGCTTTGTCTGTTCCGGTAGCCGCGGCGGCAGCGAGTGCGGGGGGTACGCTGATGCGGACGATCGATTCGTCGTTCATGCCGCTTTCCTCTTTTCGGGCAATCGGGTGATAAGTTCGCGCGCCAAGGCCATATAAGCCCGGCTGCCCGCGCAGGCATGATCGTAGATCAGGGCGGGCACGCCATGGCTGGGCGCCTCGGAAAGGCGCACGTTGCGCGGAATGGTGGTTTCGAAGACCAGCTGTCCAAGAACCGACCGCACATCCTCGGAGACCTGGTCGGTCAGGCGGTTGCGGCGGTCGAACATGGTGAGAGCAATGCCGATGATCCCGAGGTCGGGATTGAACCGCTGCTGCACCCGCTCCACCGTCTGGAGCAGCTGGCTAAGGCCTTCCAGCGCAAAGAACTCGCACTGGAGCGGCACCAGCAGGGTATCCGCCGCAGCCAGCGCATTGAGAGTCAGGAGGCCAAGCGAGGGAGGGCAATCGATCAGGCAGACGTCGTAGCCGAGATCGCTCCGCAGCGCGGTGCGCAGGCGGTTGGCGCGATCGTCGGCATTGACCAGTTCCACTTCCGCGCCGGAGAGATCGACGGTCGCGGCCAGCAGGTCGAGGTTGGGAATGCGGGTCGGCATCACGCAGTCCGCGACACGCGCCCGGTCCACGAGCACGTCATAGGACGTGTTATCGCGTTCGGAAGCCGAGATGCCGATGCCCGTCGAGGCATTGCCCTGCGGGTCGATGTCGATCAGCAGGGTTTTCCAGCCCGTGGCAGCAAGCGCCGTCGCGATGTTGATCGCGCTCGTGGTCTTCCCTACTCCGCCCTTCTGGTTGGCGATAGCGATACGGATCACTTGGTCATACCCTTCCTGTCGGCCAGCTTGCCGACAATGATGCCTGCCTGCGGGTCCGTCAGGGACTGTTCCACGTGGAACATGTGCCGCCACTTGCGAAGGTCTTCCAGTTCTTGCTTTGCCGAACGCCCTTTGGGCAACAGCCAAACCGTGTCGCTTGTGGAAAAACGTGCGGAAATTGTCAGAAGTTTTTCCAGCGGCGCAAAAGCGCGCGCGGAAATCACGCTGACCGGGAAGCTCTCGACCAGTTCGAGACGCTGGCCGGCAACGCGCGCATTGTCGAGGCCCATGGCGATGCGGGCGCGATCGAGCCATTCGATCCGCCGGTTACGCGATTCCACCATGACCACTTCGCACTCGGGCCGCAGCGCCGCGATGACGAGTCCGGGGAACCCGGCACCCGTCCCGAGGTCCAGCCAAGGACTCGATGTTTCACGTGGAACATAGGGCAGGAGCTGCGCGCTATCGACGATGTGCCGCAGCCAGACCTGTTCCAGGCTTGCCGCCGAGACCAGGTTCTGCTGCCGGTTTTCCTCGACCAGCATCGCGATCAGCGTCTCTAGCCGAACCCAGGCGGCTTCATCGCATTCGGGCAGTGCCCGCAACCATTCGCGTGTTTCGTCTTCGGTGGTGATCACGCCGCCTCCCTGCGGGCATGGACCAGCAGCGCCGCCAGCGCTGCCGGAGTAATTCCGGGAATCCGTCCCGCCGCCGCGAGATTCGCGGGGCGGGCCTTGCTCAGCCGCTCGACCATCTCGCGCGAGAGGCCGGGAATTTCGGCATAAGGAAAGTCATCAGGCAGCGGCAGCCCCTTGCTGGCCCGCAAGTCGCGCAACTCGCGCTCCTGCCGCTCCAGATAGGGCGCATAGGCGGCGTCCTCGACCATCTCCTCGACCAGCGCGGCATCGTCGAGCAAGGCGGCGTCGATCCAGGGGGATAGCCCGGCGAGGTCGACTCCGCCGAAACGCAGCCACTCGCGAACAGGCAGACGCCCGACATCAGCGCGGACCGGCAAACCGGCCTGGGCCAGTTCGTGCCCCGAAAGCGAGGTATCGAAAGCGGCATCGATCGCCGCCCGTTCGCCAAGTCGCCGTTCGAACCAGGCACGGCGCTCTACCCCCGCCGCGCCGATCTCGATGGCAAGCGGAGTGAGACGCGTCGAGGCGTTGTTGGCACGAAGGCGCAGGCGATATTCCGCGCGGGCCGTCAGCATGCGATAGGGCTCACTCACGCCGTGCAGGGTGAGATCGTCGATCATCACCGCCATGTAGCTGTTGGCCCGATCCAGCCCCGGTGCCGCACGGCCGAGAACCTCCGCCGCCGCATGCATGCCGGCGACGAGTCCCTGGGCCGCCGCTTCCTCGTATCCGGTCGTGCCGTTGATCTGCCCCGCGCAATAGAGGCCGGGCATGTCGCGCAGTTCCAGGCTGGTGCGCAGCGCGCGGGGATCGATATGGTCGTATTCGACGGCATAGCCGGGAACGACCATCTCCACCCGCTCCAGCCCGTCCATCGTGCGCAGCATCGCAAGCTGCACATCGGCGGGCAGCGAGGTGCTCACGCCGTTCGGATAGACCAGAGGGTTGTCGAGACCTTCGGGTTCGAGAAAGATCTGGTGCCCGTCGCGATCGGCGAAGCGGTGAATCTTGTCCTCGATCGAAGGACAGTAGCGCGGACCCGACGCTCCGATCGCGCCCGTGAACAGGGGCGAGCGATGGAGGTTCTCGCGGATCACCTCATGGGTGTGCGGATTGGTGCGAGTGATCGCGCAGAACACCTGCGGCACCGCGCGGCGGCGGCCATCGCGACCTTCCGCCATCGCCGACATCGTCCAGTCCTCACCGTCGGAAGGTTGCTCGTCGAGCCGCCCCCAATCGATGGTGCGGCCGTCGAGGCGCGGCGGTGTACCCGTCTTGAGGCGGGCCATCGGCAGAGCCGCCTCGCGCATCTGACTCGCCAGCTTCTGCGCGGAAGATTCGCCGATCCGGCCACCGGTCAGGCGCTCCTCGCCGCGAAACAGAGTCCCCCCCAGGAAGGTACCGGTACAGAGAACCACGGCGCGGGCATCGAGGCGGGTTCCGTCAGCCAGATCGATGCCGACCACCCTGCCCTGCTCGATCACCAGAGCCGCCGCTTCGCCCGCGATCAGAGTCAGATCGCCCTGCTGCTGGAGCAGACGATGAATCGCCGCCTTGAACAGCTTGCGGTCCGCCTGGACGCGCGGCCCCTGCACGGCGCTGCCTTTCGAGCGATTGAGCATGCGATAATGAATCGCCGCAGCATCTGCCGCGCGGGCAATGAGACCGTCGAAAGCGTCGACCTCGCGCACGAGATGGCCCTTGCCGAGACCACCGATGGCCGGATTACAGCTCATGGCGCCAACGGCGTCGAGGTCGAAACTCACGAGGCCGACACGCGCGCCCATGCGCGCGGCAACCGCCGCCGCCTCGCAGCCGGCATGGCCGCCGCCGATCACGATCACGTCAAAGGAATGCATGGACGACGCGCTTACCCGAAGCAGCGAGTCACGTCAAAGTCGTCCGAAATGTTTCACGTGGAACAGTGCTTATTTGCCGATACAAAACCGGCCGAACAGAGCGTCGAGCATGTCCTCCGTCGTGGCCCTTCCGATCAGGGCGTCGAAAGCGACCCTTGCCAGACGCAGCGCTTCAGCAACCAGAAGCGGGTCGCGCTCCAGCGTCGCATGGCCGAGTGCCCGCTCTGCCTCTGCCATCAGTGCATATTGCCTGCGGTTGAGAGCGGCCTCCCCGGGCTTCGGCATGGCGACAGAGGCCGTCTCGATAAGGTCCTTCCGCAAGGCGTCGAGACCTTCGCCGGTAACCGCCGATATCCGGTGGCGGGGCGACGCCTTGTGTTCCACGTGAAACACGTCGGCCTGCGGCGCGACTTCCCAGGCATCGTCCGGCCCCTCACCCTCCGGTCCCAGCCAGAGCACCAAATCGGCCTTGCTCAATTCCGCCAAGGCGCGGGAGATGCCGATGGCCTCGATCTCGTCGCCCGTCTCGTCCCGCAGTCCCGCCGTATCGCCGAACAGGAAAGGCACTCCGCCGATCGACACCGCCCGCGTGAGAACGTCGCGAGTTGTCCCTGCGAGAGGAGAGGTGATCGCCGCCTCGTCCTCGACCAGGGCATTGAACAAGGTGCTCTTCCCCGCATTCGGCGGCCCGGCGAGCACCACGCGGAAACCTTCGCGAAGCGCTTCGGCACGAGGGCGAGACAGCCATGCCTGAAGCTCGCCGCGAAGATCTGTCAGCCGCGACAGGAAATCCGAGGGCAAGTCGGAAACGTCATCCTCGTCACCGAAATCGAGCACGGCCTCGACCGCCGCCGAAGCGACAAGTACCCGGTCCCGCCACTGCTCGACCTGCCGAGAGAAAGCGCCGCCCGCCATGGCAAGCGCGCTGCGACGCTGAAGCTCGGTTTCGGCGGAAAGCAAGTCGGCCAGGCCCTCTGCCTCGGCGAGATCGATCCGGCCATGAGCGAAGGCCCGCCGGGTGAACTCGCCCGGTTCCGCTCGGCGCAAGCCGTCGAGATCGAGCAGCGCGGCCTCGACAGCAGCAACTACTGCCCTGCCCCCATGGAGGTGAAGCTCGGCAAGATCTTCTCCGGTCGCGGTATTTGGTCCAGGGAACCAGAGCACGAGCGCCTGGTCGAGCACCGCACCGTCTGTAGCCCGCAACGCGCGATAGCTTGCCCGACGCGGCTGCGGCAGCGTTCCCGAAAGCGCTGTGAGCGCGGCACCGGCAGCAGGCCCGCTAACGCGGACGACGCCGATGGCCGCAGGAGGAGAACCGCTGGAAAGCGCGAAGATCGTGTCGGACATGACCGGGCGCTACTCCAGAGCCGCCCTAAGGTGAACCCCTATCGGCCCGGATTCAGGAGTCCTTCTTGGGACTCATCGCCCCGCTCATCGCCATCGCGGCGCCGCTTTCGAGGAACTGCTGGAACAGCTTTAGCCCGAACTGGCCCATCGGCGCGACCTGCTTGCTGAGTTCCTGAAGCTGGTCGAAATTGCCCACGCCCTGCATCGCCTTGGCCAGCGCATCGACGTAGACGTCGTTCGCCTTGGTGACGTCAGGCAGACCGAGGAACCGCCGTGCTTCTTCAGGCGAGCATTCGACCTCGACATTGACCTTCATCACCGGTCTCCCATCTGGAATTCTGTGTCCTGCCTTACACATGGCGGTGGCAAAGTCCATCGCCCGTGCCTAACCTTGAATCAACGCCTGACAGGGCCGGAAGGCTCCAGGTCTATTCCCGCAGGAGACTTCCATGACCAATACCGAAATCCCGACGCTTGACGGCGACGGCCTGATCCCTGCCTATGTCGCCCGTCCCGAAGGCACCCCGCGCGGCGCGATCATCGTCCAGCAGGAAATCTTCGGCGTCGATCCCGGTATCCGCCGCAAGGCGGACAGCTGGGCGGCCAAGGG
The DNA here is from genome assembly GCF_036820275.1 of Novosphingobium sp. GTDB lineage: Bacteria > Pseudomonadota > Alphaproteobacteria > Sphingomonadales > Sphingomonadaceae > Novosphingobium. The sequence goes on along the minus strand of NZ_DAISLT010000012.1, from coordinate 96,521 downwards.
TTACCTTGCGGTTGCGCCCGACTCGTTCTGGCGCCAGAAGCCCGGCATCGAACTCAGCCCCTATGTCGAAGCGGAAATGCAGCAGGCCCTCGATCACATGATGGCCCATGACTTCGATCTCGGCATGCGCGATCTCGAAGCCGTGATTCACTGGATTCGCCGCGAGGAAGGCGTGCCGAAGGTCGGCCTCGTCGGATTCTGCATGGGCGGCAAGATCGCCTACATGGTCGCCGCACGCACCGATATCGACGCTTCGGTCGGCTACTACGGCGTGATGATCGATCAGATGCTGGGCGAAAAGCACGCGATCGCCCGCCCCCTGATGCTGCACATCCCCACCGCCGACCACTTCGTGGATGCCGCCGCACAGAAGGCGATTCACGATGGCCTCGACGACCATCCCCGCGTCACGCTCTGGGACTACGAAGGCCTCGACCACGGCTTCGCCGCCGAGATCGGCGCCCGCCGCGACGAAGCCGGTGCCGAACTGGCCGACCAGCGCACCGCCCAATTCTTCGCGGAACACATCGGCTGATTCAAGGCAGCCCGGCCGGCGCCTTCCGGACGCGGCCGGGCCATTCGTACGACCGCACATTCAAGGACGTTCAGACAATGACCACCGGATACCGAATGATCGCCCGGACCCACGGCGGGCCCGAGGTGATCGAACGCGAGGACTTCGAGGTCCCCTCCCCCGGTCCCGGCGAAGTGCTGATCGAAACCGAAGCGGTCGGACTCAACTTCATCGATACCTACTACCGCAAGGGACTCTACGCCGATCCCCTGCCGATCAGCCTCGGATCTGAAAGCGTCGGCCGGATCGTCGCTCTGGGTGAAGGCGTGAGCGGATTCTCGATCGGCGAGCTTGTGGGGACCACCCATGCCGGAGGCGCCTACGCCACCCACCGCCTGATCGCAGCCACCAAGGCCATGCGGATTCCCGAAGCCATCGCGCCGGAGATCGCCGCTGCCGTGATGCTCAAGGGCCTGACCGCCTGCTACCTCGCCGAAGACACCTTCCCTGCCGAGAAGGGCCACGTCGCGCTGGTACACTCGGCAGCGGGCGGCGTCGGCTCGCTGCTGGTCCCCTGGCTGCTCGACCGCGGCGTGACCGTCATCGCCCATTCCGGCAGCGCGGAGAAAGCCGCGCAGGTCCCCGGCGAGCATTCGCTCCACTGCGACTTCAACGACCTTCCCGAAGCCGTGCGAGAAATCACCGGCGGCGAAATGTGCCATGTCGTCTACGACGGCGTCGGCGCAGCCTCGTGGTCCGTCTCGCTTGCCTCGCTGCGCAGGCGCGGATTGATGGTGACTTACGGCAATGCCTCCGGCCCCGTACCGCCGCTGCCGCCGCTCGACCTGATGAAGGCAGGGTCGATCTATCTTACCCGTCCGACTCTTGCGGACTACATCGCGACGCCGGACCAACTCGCGACCAACGCGAAGAAGCTGTTCGAGCGGATCGCCGCGGGGATTCTCAAGCCGCACATCGGGCAGACCTTCAGGCTGGAACAGGCCGCAGAGGCGCACCGGGCGCTGGAGTCTCGGGCTACCACCGGGTCTACGGTATTGATTCCCTGAAGAGATTAAGGGGGAAGAGCAGGGGTTATTACCCCTGCACCCCGTTACCGTCTGCGTGGCGCGCCACCTATCCGTTCAGCGCCCATGGCTGCGTCGGGAGTCGATTGGCTGCGCCGCAGGGAGCGCGATACGGATAGGTCGGGCGCAACGACGACATTCCGAGGGTCTGGGGGATCTCCTGAGCTTGTCGAAGGGCCCCAGGACTTCTTAGCTGAAAAGAAAAAGGGCCCGGAAACCCGAGCCCTCTTCCATCAGATCAGAGTGACGATCCCTAGCTGCGGATCGACCCACCCTTCGTAGATCATCTTCGCCGCCACGTAGAGGATCACCGCGAGACCGACCCAGGCGATCCAGCGATAGCGCTCGATGTACTTGGCGATGAAATTCGCGGCCACGCCCATGAGGGCCACGGCAAAGACCAGCCCGACGATCAGGATTCCCGGATGCTCGCGCGCCGCACCGGCCACGCCGAGCACGTTGTCGATCGACATCGAGATATCCGCCACCGCCACCGAGATCGCCGCCCCGAGGAAGCTCTTGGCGGGCTTCACGCCGGAGTGCTCGTCGCCTTCGATCTCGGGCGAGCCCGGAGAGTGGACGCCCGCATGAAGCTCACGGTACATCTTCCATGCCACCCACAGCAGCAGCAGGCCGCCCGCGAAGATCAGGCCGACGATTCCCAGCAGCCATGTCACCATCAGCGCGAAGCCGATGCGAAGGACCAGCGCCGCGATCACGCCGATGGCGATGACCTTCTTGCGCTGGTCGGCCGGGAGTCCGGCGGCGAGAGCACCGACGACGATGGCGTTGTCGCCTGCCAGCACCACGTCGATCATCAGCACCTGCAAGAACGCCGACATTGCTGCCGGCGTCCCAAGGTTCGAAAAATCGGTGACGATGTGCTGCCAGATCTCGGCGGGGCCACCCAAGGAGGATGTGGCCACCAGAGTCTGAAGAATGCTCAAGCCCCCGATCTCCGCTTACTGATTCATGGTCGAGAAGAAGTCCTCGTTGGTCTTCGAGTCCTTCATCTTGTCGAGCAGGAACTCCATCGCATCGACGGTGCCCATCTGCATGAGGATACGGCGCAGGACCCACATCTTGGTGAGCTGGTCCTTGGGAACCAGCAGCTCTTCCTTGCGGGTGCCCGACTTGCCGACGTCCAGGGCCGGGAAGATGCGCTTGTCCGCCACCTTGCGGTCGAGGACGATTTCCGAGTTACCGGTGCCCTTGAACTCTTCGAAGATGACTTCGTCCATGCGGCTGCCGGTGTCGATCAGGGCCGTGGCGATGATCGAAAGCGAGCCGCCCTCCTCGATGTTGCGCGCGGCGCCGAAGAAGCGCTTGGGGCGCTGCAGGGCGTTGGCGTCGACACCGCCGGTCAGCACCTTGCCCGACGAGGGAACGACGGTGTTGTAAGCGCGGCCGAGGCGGGTGATCGAGTCCAGCAGGATCACGACGTCGCGCTTGTGCTCGACCAGGCGCTTGGCCTTCTCGATCACCATTTCGGCGACCTGGACGTGGCGCTGGGCGGGTTCGTCGAAGGTGGAGGAGATAACCTCGCCCTTCACCGAGCGCTGCATGTCGGTGACTTCTTCCGGACGCTCGTCGACGAGCAGCACGAGAAGGAAGACTTCCGGATGGTTGTCGGTGATGGCCTTGGCCATGTTCTGCAGCAGCACGGTCTTACCGGTGCGCGGCGGCGCCACGATCAGGGCGCGCTGGCCCTTGCCCTGCGGCGAGATGAGATCGATCACGCGGGCCGACTTGTCCTTGACCGTGGGGTCGAGGCAATCGAGCTTCAGGCGCTGATCGGGATAGAGCGGCGTCAGGTTGTCGAAGTTGACGCGGTGGCGGACCACGTCGGGATCGTCGAAGTTGACGCTGATGAGCTTGGTGATGGCGAAGTAGCGCTCGCCGTCGCGCGGGGCGCGGATCTCGCCTTCGACGGTATCGCCGGTGCGCAGGCCCCATTTGCGGACCTGGTTCGGCGAGACGTAGATGTCGTCGGGACCGGCGAGGTAGTTCGCCTCGGGGCTGCGCAGGAAGCCGAAACCGTCGGTGAGCACTTCGATGGTGCCCTGCCCTATGATTTCCTCGCCGTCTTCGGCCACTTCCTTGAGGATGGCGAACATCAGGTCCTGTCGGCGGAGCGTCGATGCGCCTTCTACGCCCAGTTCCTCTGCCATTTCGACCAGTTCGGCCGACGTTTTCTTCTTGAGTTCTTTGAGATGCATCTGTCTGGATTCCGGATGGAAATTGAGTGTCGACCGGCGGGATCTAAGGGCTTGGGGAAAGCGGATCCGGGCAGGAGAATGGGCTCGCCGCCCTGTGCCGGAACAAGGCTCAGATAAGCGTTCCGCGGGTTTCGGTCAACGAGTCAATCCGCGAGGCGGCAGACTTGCGGGTTGAACGGAAACGGGATTCATCGCTCCGGATCGAACCGAAGCGATGAATCGGGCGGGATTCAGAACGGCTTCACGACCACCAGGATCACGATCACCACGGCGGCAAGGCCCGGAATCTCGTTCAGCAGACGCAGTTTCTTGCCGGTCAGCGGGCGTTCGCCGCGCGCCAGCTTCTTGCCGTAGCCGACCAGCCAGCCGTGGTAACCGGAGAGCGCCAGCACGAAGAGCAGCTTGGTATGGAGCCAGCCTTCGCTCCACGCACCCATCGCAGTCGCGGTGGCGATGCCGAGGACCCAGGTAAGGATCAGCGAGGGCGTCAGGATGATCTTGCGCAGCTTCGCCTCACGGTCGATCCAGCGCGCTTCCTCTGCCGAGCCGGCTTCCGCTTCCTGGTGATAGACGAAATAGCGCGGGAGCATGAACAGCCCGGCCATCCAGAAGATCACGAAGATGATATGTCCGGCCTTGAGCCAGAGATAGAGCATGGAAAGCACTTCCTGCATGGGTCCCACGAGTCTCGATGGTTGGGCTGTCGGTAGTTGGTCGAATAGGTCCAAGGCCGCCCTCCTGCACCCTTGGTCGGCACGGGGCAAGACGATTCCGGGTCTGAATCAGTGGGGTGGTGGTGTTGGAGGGATTCGGCGCCGGTCATTTGCCTGTGCCCCTCCACCACCCTGCAGAAGGATCAGCGCGACCAGTTGCGGACGATTCCGAGCAGGCGCTCCACGTTCTCGATCGGCGTGAACTGACCGATTCCGTGGCCGAGATTGAAGACATGCGGACGGTCGGCAAAGGCATCGAGCACGCGGTGGGTCTGACTCTCCAGGTCATCGCCGCCCGAAAGCAGCAGCAGCGGATCGAGATTCCCTTGCACGGGAAGACCTGACGGGAGTTCGCGCGCGGCCCAGATGGGATCGATCGTCTCATCGATGCCGACCGCGTCCACGCCGGTTTCTCGGGCATAGGCGGGAAGTTTTTCGCCGGCCCCCTTGGGGAATCCGATGATCGGAGTCTCGGGATGGCGCGCCTTCACTTCGGCTACGATGGCGGCATTGGGTGCGATGACCCAGCGCTCGAACTGGGCCGGAGAGAGCGACCCCGCCCATGAATCAAACAACTGTACAGCCTCAGCTCCGGCTTGGATCTGGCCACTGAGATATTCGACAGTCACCCCCACGATAGCCTGGATGATTTCCGCGAAAGCCGAAGGGTCGCGATAGGCCATTGCCCGAGTCTCATGCTGATCCCGGCTGCCCTCTCCTGCACACATGTAGGTGGCGACCGTCCAGGGACTCCCTGCGAAACCCAGCATCGTCTTGTCGGAATCGAGTCCGGCGCGAACCTTGCGAACGGTTTCGTAGATCGGGGTGAGACGCTCCGGCACCGCGCTGAGATTCTCCAGCGCGGACTCGACCAGGCGCGGAGTCAGTTTCGGCCCTTCACCGGCGAGGAATTCGAGATTCTGTCCCATCGCATAGGGCACGATCAGAATGTCGGAAAACAGGATGGCGCCGTCGAATCCGAACCGGCGGATCGGCTGCAAGGTGATCTCCGCAGCCGCGTCGGTGTCATAGACGAGCGCGAGGAATCCGCCCTTTTCGGCGCGCAGGGCGCGATATTCGGGAAGGTATCTTCCGGCTTGGCGCATCAGCCAGACTGGACGCTTGCTCGTGTTCGTTCCGAGCAGGTTTTCGAGAAGAAGGCCAGGCATCGAGATTCAGGTCCGATCAAAAAAATTAAAGATTCTTAGAAGGATGATGGAGTCTGTTGGTCCTGTGGATATCGGGGACTTTTGAATCTTGCCCGATTCATTCCACCACGAACAGGTTCAAATTCGCGCAACGACTCTCCGGAGAGTCTGAGTCAAAGACTCTTTATCCCTGTTACCCACAGGGTGTGCGGCGGATTTGAATCATGTTTACGACTCTCGCGACGAAATCGGTTCAATGTGGAGCAAAACCGGGAAGCGAGTTGTCACCAGCACTATCCCGTGGTTTATGCCGCCACATATCCACAGGCCGCCGGGTTGTCTCGGGGGTTCTTCACGCGAAAGACTCCGGAAAAGCCTCGAATGGCGCGTTTTCACCTTCACCTGCTCTCGGATTCCACCGGCGAAACGCTGGAAATGATCGCCAAGGCCGCCCTCGCCCAGTTCGACGATTCCGACGTTCTGCGGCATTTCTGGCCGATGGTGCGCTCGCAGCAGCACCTCGACAGGATCATGGGGGAAATCGCCGCCAATCCCGGACTCGTCTTTTTCACGCTGGTGAACGAAGAGACGCGCGGGCGCCTGGAAGAGCGCTGCCAGCAGCTCGGCCTGCCGGCGATCGCGGTGCTCGACGGAGTCACCGATGCCCTGGAAGCCCTGCTCGGGCAGGAAGCCAAGGGCCGTCCCGGCCGCCAGCACCGCCTGGACGATGCCTATTTCGCCCGCGTCGATGCGATTCAGTTCACCATCGCCCATGATGACGGCATCGCCTGGGAGGACTGGGAGGAAGCGGACATCGTGCTTGCGGGAGTCTCGCGCACCAGCAAGACGCCGACCTCGATCTATCTCGCCAATCGCGGCTACAAGGTCGCGAACATCCCGATCGTGGTGGAGAGTCCGCCGCCGAACCTGCTGTTCGGCCTGAAGCGGCCGCTGGTCGTTGGCCTGACTACCGCGCCGGAGCGCCTGATTCAGATCCGCCGCAACCGCCTGCTCTCGCTGAGTCAGTCGCCCGACACCGATTATGTGAAGAGCGACCGGGTCGAGGACGAGCTGAAATACGCGCGCCGCATGTTCGCGGACAATTCCTGGCCGGTGATTGATGTGACGCGTCGTTCGATCGAGGAAACCGCGGCGGCGATCATCAATCTCTACAACGAGCGCAAGGCCGAGGGGACTCAGGGTCCGGTCGGTCCCAAGCCGATCTGACTCACTCGGAAAAGCACCATGATCGTTCTCGCCTCACAGAGCGCCTCGCGGCGCGCCATGCTCGAAGCCGCCGCGATTCCGTTTCGCGCCCAGCCCGCCCACGTCGATGAGCGCGCCATCGAAGCGAGTCTCTCCGGCAGCCCGCCGGCCGAGATCGCGCTCGAACTGGCGCGGGCCAAGGCGCTCGCGGTTTCCGCGCAGGCGCCGGGCGAACTGGTGCTCGGCAGCGATTCCCTCGTCGAATGCGGCGGTCGCCGTTTCGACAAGCCTGCGGACCGAGCGGCCGCCGCCGAGCATCTGCGGTTCTTCTCCGGCAAGGTGATGCATCTCCACAGCGCCGCCGCGCTTGTGCGCGACGGTGAGGTGCGCTGGGCCGAGGATGCGGTGGCGGCGCTCCATGTCACCACGCTTTCGGAAGCCTTCATCGCCGAATATCTGGATGCGGAATGGCCCGAAGTGGCGGGCTGCGTCGGTGTGTTTCGCATCGAAGCGCGCGGCGTGCAGCTTTTCGAGAAGATCGAGGGCGACTATTTCACCATTCTCGGCATGCCGCTGCTGAAAGTGCAGGCGGCCCTGCGCCGTCTGGGAGCGATCGCGTGATGAATCAGCCTTACGCCGAAGTCATCGGCGATCCGATCGAACAGTCCAAGTCGCCGGTGATTCACGGATTCTGGCTGGAGAAGCTGGGCCTTCCCGGTCGCTACGACCGCCACCGGGTTTCGGTCGAGGGACTCGCCGCCTATCTGACCGAGCGCCGCACCGATCCGGACTGGCGCGGCTGCAACGTCACGATGCCGCACAAGCTGGCGATCGTCCCGCTGCTCGATCGCCTCGATCCGCTCGCCGAGAAGATCGGCGCGGTCAACACGGTGGTGCGCGAGGCGGACGGCACGCTGACCGGCTACAACACCGATGCGCCGGGCTTCCTGGAGCCGTTGCAGCCGCTGCTCGATCAGACTCACCTGTTCCGCATGGCCCGCGTACTCGGCACCGGCGGCGCGTCGCGCGCGATCGTCGCGGCGCTGGCGGAGCGCGGATTCGTCGTGGTCCTCGCCGGGCGCGATCCTGCCAAGGCGCGGACCATGCTGGACGAACTGACCACGCAGCAGGACCATCACGCGATCGACCTGGCCCACTTCGCCGAGCCGACCGACTTCGCCTTCGACGACCGCGAGCAGTGCCTCGACGTGATCGTCAATGCGAGTCCGCTGGGCATGACCGGGCAGCCCCCCCTCCCCTTCGACTTCACCCACGCGCCGCCGCGCAGCGTGGTCTACGATATCGTCACCAGCCCGCTCGACACGCCCTTCCTTCAGGAAGCACGCCGGGCCGGATTCGAGACGTTGGACGGGCTGTCGATGCTGATCGGACAGGCCGACGTCGCCTTCGAGCGCTTCTTCGGCGTCAAGCCGCCGCGTACATTCGATGCGGAGCTGCGCGAGCGCCTGTTCGCATGACTCGCATTCTCGGCCTCACCGGCTCCATCGGCATGGGCAAGTCGACGGTGGCCGGGATGTTCCGCGAACGCGGCGTGCCGGTCTTCGATGCCGACGCCGTGGTCCATGAACTTCAAGGACCGGACGGCGTGCTGGTTCCGGCGATCGAGGCGGCTTTCCCCGGCACCACCGGACCGGAGGGCGTGATTCGCCCGAAGCTCGGCGCAGCGGTTTTCGGCGACCGGGAGGCGCTCGCGCGGCTGGAGGGAATCGTCCACCCCGCCGTTGCGGAGTCGCGGCGCCGGTTTTTGAGTGAGCACGAATCCGCGCCGCTGGTCGTTTTCGACATTCCGCTACTCTACGAGAAGACCGGTGATCGGGGGCTGGACGGGGTGGCGGTGGTTTCCGCTCCGGCCGAGGCCCAGCGTGCCCGGGTGTTGGCCCGGCCGGGCATGACGCCCGAAAAATTCGAGCAGATTCTGGACCTCCAGGTGCCCGACGCGGAAAAGCGGGCGCGGGCTGATTTCGTCATCGATACCGGTACGTCGCTGGCAGCAACCCGCGCGCAGGTGGGCCGTATCGTGGCTGCGTTGACCGAGTCAGAATAATCGCCGTCAGGCCCTTGCGAAGTGGGTCTGGCAGGCAGATATGGAGAGGGATGAGAGAGATCATCTTCGATACCGAAACCACAGGTTTCGACCCCAGGAACGGGGACCGGATGGTGGAGATCGGCTGCATCGAGATGGTCAACCGGGTGCTGACCGGCAAGGCCTACCACGCCTATTTCAACCCCGAACGCACGATGCCCGCCGAAGCGGAAGCCGTGCACGGCCTGTCCGATGCCTTCCTGGCCGACAAGCCGCTGTTCGCCCAGAGCGCGCAGGACTTCCTGGACTTCATCGGCGACGCGCCGATGATCGCCCACAATGCCAAATTCGACTTCAACTTCATCAATTTCGAGCTGGAGCGCTGCGGCCATCCGCATGTCGACCTCGTTCGCATGGTCGATACGATGGAACTGGCGAAAGTGCGCCACCCCGGCGCCAAGCTGACGCTGGATGCGCTCTGCTCGCGCTACGGAATTGATCGAAGTCATCGTACCAAGCACGGCGCCTTGCTAGACGCCGAGCTGCTCGCGCAGGTCTACGTGGAGCTTCGGGGCGGTCGTCAGATCGGTCTGGAGCTTCTCGCCGAAACCGCCGAGGTCACGACGGGAGCGCGAATCCTCATTCGCAAGGACCGCCCGTTTCGTCAGCCGCGTCCCCACGCGGCAACCGAGGAGGAACTCCTCATTCATGCGGAGTTTCTCAAGTCGGTCGATGCCCCGCTCTGGGGCGCCTGAATCACAGCAGAGGAGTAATCGCTCATGGACATCCGCGTTTCCGGCCACCAGGTCGACACCGGTGAAGCCCTCCAGACCCACGCCAACGAGCGGTTGACGGCGATCGTAGACAAGTACTTCAGCCGCGCGCTGTCGTCCCAAGTCACCTTCGGCCGCGCCCCGGCCGCAGCGTTCCGCTGCGATATCGTGGTGCACGTGATGCAGAACCTCGTGCTCAAGGGCACCGGCATGGCGCAGGATGCGCACATCGCCTGCGACCAGGCTGCCGAGAAGATCGACAAGCAGCTTCGCCGCTACAAGCGCCGGATCAAGGATCGGCACGAACAGACCGCCTATGCCGTTGCGGTGGAAGAAGCCGCCTATACGATCTTCGAAGAACCGGAGACCGAGCACGAGGAAGAACTCGAAGTCGATGCGCCGGTGGTGATCGCGGAAACCCGCGTGGACGTTCCCGAGGCCACGGTTTCGGATGCGGTGATGATGCTGGACTTGCGCAACACCACGGCGCTGCTGTTCAAAAACGCTGGAACGGGACGCCATAATATGGTTTACCGCCGCGGCGACGGTTCGATTGGCTGGGTCGAACCGCACTGACGCAGACCCAGGCGCCGATCGGGCGTCTGAACTTCTTTTCGGAGAAGCCCCTTCTTCTTTTCGGAGAAGAAAGCATAACCCCCGGTTTTCCGGGGGTTATGAACGTTTAAACCCCAGACATTCCGTTTGGGCCAGAACCAGAAACGCAGATGAGCAGTCTTTTTACCCTGTTGCCTGACGCCGTCGTGACTACCAGCGCAGACAGCAAGCATGTGATTCTCGGCCGTCTCGCCGACCTTTTCGCTGAGGTGTACCACCTCGATCGCGAGCAGGTTCTGGCGCGCATTGTCGAACGCGAGGAAATGGGCAGCACCGGTTTCGGTCGCCGTATCGCGATTCCGCACGCCCGCATGGCAGGCCTGGGACGGCCCGTGGCGGTCGTCATGCGGCTGGATACCCCGGTCGATTTCGATTCCGCCGACGGCGTGCCGATCGATCTCGTCTTCGGCCTGCTGTCTCCCGAAAACGCCGGGGCCACGCACCTTCACGCACTGGCGGCGATCTCGCGCATGATGCGCGATGAGCGCATGCACGGGGCGCTGATCGATGCGCCCGGTCCGGAAGCGCTCTACAGCCTGCTCAGCAACGTCATCGATCGCGATGCCGCCTGAAGCATCGGATTCCGGTGCTCCGGACGTGTCCGGCGCCGGACTGCACTGGCGGGCGCTGGAAGGCCTTTACGCCTCGGCACCGATCAACGGGATGTTCCGCTCTCGCCTGGAGATTCCCGGCGAGGGCCTGTCGCGCATCACTTTCGATGTCGAGCCGGACTGCTTCCATGCCGCCGGGGCCGCGCACGGCACGATCTATTTCAAGATGCTGGACGACGCGGCCTTTTATGCCGCGAACACCCTCGTCACCGACCGCTTCCTGCTGACGACCTCGTTCAACCTGCTGCTGAGCAAGCCGATCAAGGGCGGCACGATCGTGGCGGAAGGCCGCTGGGTCAGCGGCCGCCGCCGCGTGCTGGTTGCGGAATCCCGGCTGGTGGATGAGGACGGCGACGAAGTCGGCCGCGGCACCGGCACCTTCATGCGCTCGCGGATCGCCCTTTCCGGCTTGCCGGGCTACGCCGGTTCCTGATCGTGGACGCGCGCCTTCCTGCCCATCTCGAAGTTTCCGGCCTCCTCCGCGCGGTGGAGATGGAGGGCGGCTTCGGCGCGGTTCTCAGCAAAGGTGAACGCGACGCCGGGACGATCATGCTCGTCCTGATCGAGAATGGAGGTAATCCGCGCCTCTACGAGCGTATGCCGCAACTCGACGGCACCCGCGCCTGGACTTGCACGAAAAGTCAGGATTCCAGCGGAGATCCGGAAGAGCGACTCGCTTTTTCGGAATATCTGGAGCGGCGCGGACGGCAGGATCCCGACTTGTGGATCGTCGAACTGGACGTCGCGAAGCCCGAACGCTTCATCGGGCTTGGTTAATAACGGTGTTGACTTGCACGCGATGCAAGTTAATGGCCACTGCACAGACGCGAATGCGGCTCGGGTAGCACTTCGGCCAACCCGGCTAGCACGCAGACGGGGAATCGTCGGCAGGATCGTTTGGAGTGTGAACGCCTCTGGAAGGCATTCCGTTCCCGCCTGCGTCGGACTGGTTCACCGCCTTTGATCAAGATTTGATGCGAACCAAGTTTCAGTGGGCTAGCGCGGTGGCGCTGGCCGCTACGGTTTTGACCACCCTATTCGGCGCACAGGGTTCGGGCGCCGCGGCTTTGGCACCGGTTCTGGTGCAGGCTAAATCGACCCTCGACCCGATCTTCGTATCGCAGCCGGTCGTCCAGTCCCTCCCCTCGGAAGACGGGGAAGATGCGGCGGACGCAGCAGCTGACACGGGTGCCGATACCGGCGCTGCCGACGAAGAGGACAGCCAGGTCGACGCCGACACGCTCGCGCAGCTCGTTGCGCAGCAGTCGATCCCCGGCCGTCTCAGCAGCGAAATGCGCTGCCTGGCCAGCGCGATCTACTTCGAATCCCGCGGTGAGACGCTCGAAGGCCAGCTGGCTGTTGGCCGCGTGATCATCAATCGCGCCGAATCCGGCCGCTTCCCCGCCAGCTACTGCGGCGTGGTCTATCAGCCCTCGCAGTTCTCGTTCATTCAGGGCAAGAAGATGCCGAAGGCTCAAGAGCAGTCGAGCGCCTGGCGCGAGGCCGTTGCCGTGGCCAAGATCGCTGTCGAGAAGAGCTGGAAGAGCCCGGTGAAGGGCGCCCTCTTCTTCCACGCCACGCGCGTTTCGCCGAACTGGCGCCTGACCCGCCTTGCCCGCGTGGACAATCACATCTTCTATCGCTGAGATTAAGGTCTCGGCGACAGGCACGAAAAAGGGGCGCGAAACAGACCGTTTCGCGCCCCTTTTTCGTATCGGTACGGGATCAGTCCCGCAGCTGGACCCAGACGGGCGTATGATCGCTGGACTTCTCGCGCCCGCGATAGCTCTTGTCGACGCCGCAGGAAACGAGGCGGTCTGCCAGTTCCGGCGAGAGCAGCGCGTGGTCGATGCGGAAGCCGTGGTCGCGTTGCCAGGCGCCGGCCTGATAGTCCCAGAACGTCCAGATGCCGCCGCGCGGGTTATGGGTGGCGATCGCGTCGGTCCAGCCATCGCCCAGCAGGCGGAAGTAGGCGTCGCGCGATTCCGGTTGCATCAGTGCGTCGGCGGCCATGGCGGGCGGCGACCAGACGTCCTGGTCGGTCGGGATCACGTTGAAGTCGCCGGTGACGATCGCCGGGACTTCCTCGGCCTTGATCGCGTCCATGCGGCGGCGCAGGCGCTCCATCCAGCGCAGCTTGTAGTCGAATTTGGGGCCGGGCAGCGGATTGCCGTTGGGCAGGTAGATGCAGACTACGCGCAGACCGAAGACGTCGGCTTCCAGATAGCGCGAGTGTTCGTCCTCGGGTTCGCCGTCCAGTCCGCGCTGGACCTCTACCGGCATTTCGCCGTCGGCAAGGATGGCCACGCCGTTGAAGCCCTTCTGGCCGTGCCAGATGCCCTTGTAGCCGATCTTCTCGAACTCGGCGATCGGGAAGCCCTCGTCCTGAGTCTTGATTTCCTGAAGGCAGGCGACCGCCGGGCGGGTCTCCTCCAGCCATTCGAGCAGACGGGGCAGGCGGGCCTTGATGCCGTTGATGTTGAACGTGGCGATCTTCTTCATATGGAGAAGCTCGATCCGCATCCACAGCCGGCGGCGGCCTGGGGATTCTCCACCCGGAAGGCGGCGCCGCCAAGCGATTCCACGTAGTCCACCACGCAGCCGCTCACGAGGTCGAGGCTGACCGAATCCACCACCAGGCGCACACCGTCGGTTTCCGTCACGGTGTCGTCGGCTTCCGGAGCTTCGGCGAGGCCGAACTTGTACTGAAAGCCCGAACAGCCGCCGCCTTCGACCGAAAGGCGAAGAATCGCCGGCTTTCCTTGCTTTTCGGCGATCGCGGCCACGCGCGAGGCAGCCGAAGGGCTGAGTGTGACGGTTTGCTGGTCCATACCCGCGATGTAGGCTTCCCCGCCCCCTGCGGCAAGGTTGCAAGGCGGTTCGTGCGCTAAGGTTCCGTCATTGCGAGGAGGCGAAGCCGACGAAGCAATCCAGAGCGGCGTTGGACTGCCCTGGATTGCTTCGCTGCGCTCGCAATGACGAAGGAAGAGTGCTGCGATGTGATTGAACCGGAATGTAAGTCCCGATTACGCCATCTGGATATAGTCGCGCATGGCCGCCGCTTCCGATTCCACCTTATCCAGCCGGTACTTCACGATGTCGCCGATCGATACGAAGGCGACCATGCGGCCGTCCACCACTACCGGCAAATGGCGGACGCGGCGCCGGGTCATCAGCGCCAGAGCCGCCAGCGCGGTGGCTGATGGTTCCACGGTGAGCGGCGGTGCGGTCATGACTTCGCTGACCTGCATGCCCAGCACGCTCGGGCCGAATTCGCGCAGGCGGTAGATCAGGTCGCGCTCGGAAAATATCCCGACCAGCCTGTCGCCTTCGAAGATCGGCAGGGCACCGATCCGGCGTTCGGCCAGAAGCGATGCGGCTTCGCTGACGGTGCAGTCTGCCTGGCAGGTGATAACGGCCTCTCGGCCGGCGATGATCCGCTCGATCGTCATGTTCAGTCTCCCTTTTCGGGTCCGCGACCCGCTCCTCGCTGATCCTTTTTCCGGCCCTCTTTCGGGACTCGTTTCAGGGAGACTATCATAGCTGCGGGGTGACTGCACGAGTCCCTTGCGGGCGCACGCGCGAAGGCGCAAATGGGCGCGATGATACCCCGTTCGCCCTTGGAAGATCCCGAAAAGGCAGCCCACGCCTGGGCGCGCTATCGCCGGATCATGCGCTATATGATGACCGTGACGGTGGCGCTGGTGATCGCTTCGGTGATCCTGCTCTATCGTTCGAACGGGATGGTCTCGGTGCACTTCTACATCGCCGCGGCGCTGGGCATCGGCTTCACGATGCTGCTCGCCTCGGCGCTGATGGGGCTGGTGTTCCTGTCCAGCGGTACCGGGCACGACGAGTCGGTGGCGGACCCGCTGAACGAGGATCAGGAGAGCTGAAGCGCTTCAGCTCTCCGCAGGGTGCAGGCGGAATTCTTCGACCGGCTCGCCGCCGATCAGGTGCTGCTGGATGATCCGTTCCAGCACGTCCTCGGTGCAGGAGTGATACCAGACGCCATCGGGCCAGACGACCGCGACCGGCCCGGCGAAGCAGATGCGCAGGCAATCGGCCTTTGTGCGGGCGACCCCGCCTTTTCCGTCGAGGCCGAGCTGCTTGAGGCGCTTCTTCAGGTACTTCCACGCCGCAGCCCCCTTTTCGGGCGAGCAGCACTCGCCTTTCTGCGGTTCGGCGCAGATGAAGATGTGGCGCTGGATCGCGTCGCCTCCGGCCTTGGCCAGGGCTTCCTCGGCCTTCGCGATCTCGTGGTGCGAGGTGGTCATGCTCGCAGCGACCATTCGTCGGCGCGGGCGCGGTAATCCTCTGGCAAAGGTGCAGGACCTTCCGGGCCGACCATGACGATGACGGTGCGGGCGAAGACCACCGGCTTGCCGCCCTGAGTCACGATCTGCACGACTTGCTGGCTGGTCCGTCCGAGCTGCTCGATGGCGCCGTGGACCGTCAGGGTTTCGGGATAGTGCGTTTCGCCGAAGTACTCGATCGAGATGCTCGCCACCATCGTCGCCAGCCCCTGGAACTCATCCTCCCCGGCAGCGGCGCGATAGAAGCGCACGCGCCCGTCTTCGAGCATGCCGGCCATGGCGACGTTGTTGATGTGACGATTGAGATCGAGATCGCTGAAGCGCGGCTCGATCTCACAGGAAAACGGATAGCGCGCGGGATCGAGCAGCGCAGGGTCGGGTCTTGCCATGCCCTTGAGTTAGGAACCCGGAGCGCTCAGGTCCAGCCCCGTGGAAATTCAGCCCTTCTTGCCGACGATCCGCGCGATTTCCGCCGCGACAAGGCGTTCGACCATCGGCGGCAGGTTCTTGTCCAGCCATTCGGCCAGTGCCGGGCGGAGGAGTTCGCGGGTCAGGCCTTCGAGCGAGGTCTCGCCCGAGCGAACGATCTGCGGCGGGGCGCCGGGTTCGGACAGCATCGCCAGGGCGGCCAGCGATTCCCGCATGGAATTACGGGCTTCGTCATGCAGCAGCGCCGGTTCGTCACTGCCCTCGGGCGCGAGCTGGGTCGTCTCGGCGAGGTCGAGCACGTCGTCTTCCTCGTCGAAAACCGTGGTCCGCGCATCTTCGGCCGGACGGCGCTGGCTGCGGGAATCCACGCGGCTGTCGCGCGCGATCACCTGCTTGATCGACTGGAGAATCTCCTCCACCGAAGGTTCACCGCTCTGACGCATGTCACTTTGCCCCTGCTCGCTGTCCGGCGTTGATGCTGTAGCGCGCCGGACACGACGAGATAATCGCTCCGAATTGGAGCAGTCAATCACTGCTGCGGAATGTTCCCGTCCTGCACCGGCGTGTCAACGGTACGGGTGGACTTGGCCACGGGCGCGGGATCGTTGCCCCAGTCCATGAACTTGCCCTTCACGCGGTCGTAATTGAGCTGCGGATCGTAGAGGATTCCGCCGTCCAGATTGAGATCGCGGGCCTCGGCCCTGCCCATCGCCGCCAGCAGCGTGAAACCAGCGACATAGGCGTTGCGCCGTGCCGTCACCAGCGTGACCTGGGCGTTGAGAAGCTCCTGCTCGGCATTCAGAATGTCGAGAATGGTGCGATTGCCCACCGAGTTCTCGGCCCGAACGCCTTCCAGGCTGAGCGCCGCTGCATCGACCGCCACTTGCGAGGAGCGGATCAGATCGTTCGAGGCGTTCCACGAGGTATAGGCCGAACGCACTTGCGCGATCACGTCGCGCTCGGTGGCGATTTCCTGCTCCAGCGTGGCCGAGGCGGTGGCCTGGGCCTGACGGCGCTGGGCGGCGGGAAGTCCGCCCTGGAAGATCGGGATCGACAGCTGCGCGCCCGCCTGCGCGGATGAATCGCTCTGTGAAACGTTTGCGGCAACAACGCCACGCGCCAGCGTGTTGAAGTAATTGTTGTAGCTGCCTTGGCCAAACAGACGCAGGGTGGGCAGGCGCCCGGCTCCTGCCACGTCGATGTCCTTGTCCGCCGCCTTGGTGCGCTCGCGCGCGCCGATCAGGTCGGGATTGGAATCGAGTGCGATCGCGGCGGCATCGTCGGCCGTGGCGGGCAGGTTGGGCAGCGGCGGCGGCGCTTCCAGCGTTTCGGGCGCCCTGCCGACGAAGCGGATGTAAGTCTCCCGCGCGGAGGCGAGGTTCGCTTCGGCGGTGCGCAAGTCGCTCTGGGCGACGGCCAGGCGCGATTGCGACTGGGCGACGTCGGTGCGGGTAAGATCGCCGATCTGGAAACGATCGCTGGTGGCCTGGAGGTTGGTCTCCAGCACGCTGACGTTCTTGCGGTTGAGGCCGACGATTGCCTCGGTGCGGATCACGTCCATGTAGGCGGCGACGACTTGCGAAAAGATCGAGGCTTCGGTCGCGCGCAAGTCCGCCTGTCCGGCTTCCACGCGGATCTTCGCGGCTTTGATGCGGTTCTTCACCGCACCGCCCGAATAGATCGGCACGCCCAGTTGCCCATCCGCAGTGAATGTCTTCGACGGTGCAGTCAGCGAGTTTTCGCTCTGCTTCACGTTCCTGACGAAGGTTTCCGTCGTGCTGAGGCTGGGCAGGCCCGCTGCCCGAGCGATCGGCACGCCCTCGTCGGTCGCGCGCTGTTGGGCGCGCGCCGATTCAAGGGTGGGGTTTGTCTGGTAGGCGGCTATGAGCGCATCGCGCAGGGTATCGGCCCGCGCCGAAGCGCCGGCCAGTGCCAGTGTCAGACATCCCCCCGCGAGCAGCCCGGCACGCAATGCGAACCGGGCCATGCTCAGAAGCTCCAGTTTTTGGGAGCGGCGAATTCGGGCAGAGCCGGAATCCCCATTTCGATCAGCGGCAGCAGCGAAACCGTGCCGGACGCCTTCAGGCCCGAAGCGAGGCGGGTAACGCCGCGCGCGACGACACCGGTTACCACGCGGCCGCCATCGGCCAGCTGGGCCGAAACGGCGGCGGGCAGTTCCTCGACGGCGCCGTCGATCACGGCGAGCGAATAGCCGCCCTCACCTGCCAGACCGGCAACCTCTGCGGGATCGACCACCGTCAGCGAACCGGCCAGCGGACGCAGCAGAGTGGCCAGGTAGCCGTTGGCCTCGCCCACGAGCAGGACCTTGTCGTCCTGGGTCGGGGCGGCTTCGGCCAGCAGCTTGCCGTGGAAGAGCGGCGCAGCCAGGAAGCGGCCGTTTTCGAGCGGGATCGCACGGTCGATATAGGCGGCATCGCGCATCGCGGCGGGAACGAAATCCTCGCGGGCGACGGCGGCCATGGCATTCAGAACCCAATGCTCGTTGACGCCGCTGGTGCGCAGCTGGCTGACGATCATGGCGGTACGCGCTTCGGGGCGTGCTTCGGTGGCGGACCGATCCTCGGTCAGGGTCATTGCGGCCTATTCCTCATGCTGGCGCGGGAAAGGACGGCTGGACGCCTGTACCCCCGCAAAATACGGACTTTATGGGGTGCCTTCTAGGCGAAGCGACGTTTCAGGCCAAGCGGTTTGAAAGTTCTTGGTCGATCAATCGTGACGCTTTGACGATGCTGTTCCCGAACATGCAACCGTCAGCGCGTGGAACACAAGAATCGCCGCGTGAAATGCGCTTTTGCGCAAAATCCAAACCGGGTCTAAGGAGCGCGCAAAATCACGCGATCCGAAAAACGGGAGCACATTTCCATGACGCAGATGGTTACGATCCGCGAAGACGACCTCATCGAGAGTGTCGCCGACGCCCTCCAGTATATCAGCTACTTCCACCCGATGGACTATATCCGTGCTCTCGGCGATGCCTACGAGGCGGAGCAAGGCCCGGCAGCCAAGGACGCGATCGCCCAGATCCTGACCAACAGCCGCATGTGCGCCGAAGGGCATCGCCCGATCTGCCAGGACACCGGCATCGTCAACGTCTTCATCGAATGGGGCCAGAATTGCCGCCTCGAATCCGAGAAGTCGCTGCAGGAAGTGGTCGATGAAGGCGTGCGCCGCGCCTACAACAATGCCGAGAACAAGCTGCGCGCCTCGGTGCTGGCGGACCCGGCCTTCACCCGCCGCAACACCAAGGACAATACGCCTTCGGTGCTCTCGGTCAGCATGGTTCCGGGATCGAAGGTCTCGGTGGACGTCGCGGCCAAGGGCGGTGGCTCGGAGAACAAGTCGAAGTTCAAGATGATGAATCCCAGCGATTCCATCGTCGACTGGGTGATCGAGATGCTGCCGCAGATGGGCGCCGGCTGGTGCCCGCCGGGTATGCTCGGCATCGGCATCGGCGGCACCGCCGAGCACTGCGTCAAGCTTGCCAAGCAGAGCCTGATGGAGCCGATCGACATGGCCCAGCTCAAGCAGCGCGGCCCGCAGAACGATATCGAGGCGCTGCGCATCGAGATCTTCGACAAGGTGAACGCGCTCGGTATTGGCGCGCAGGGCCTCGGCGGCCTTGCCACCATCCTCGACGTCAAGATCATGGACTGGCCGTGCCACGCCGCAGGCAAGCCCGTCGCGATGATCCCGAACTGCGCCGCTACCCGCCACGCGCACTTCACGCTGGACGGTTCCGGTCCGAGCTTCCTCGAAACCCCGAACCTCGACGAGTGGCCGCAGGTGGAGTGGGCTCCCGATGCAGGCGCCATCCGCGTCGACCTCGACACCCTCACTCCCGAGATCGTGCAGAGCTGGAAGCAGGGTGACCGCCTGCTGCTCAACGGCAAGATGCTCACCGGCCGCGATGCAGCGCACAAGCGCATTGCCGACATGCTCGCCAAGGGTGAGGAACTGCCGGTCGATTTCAAGGGCCGCGTGATCTACTACGTCGGGCCCGTCGATCCGGTGCGCGAGGAAGTCGTCGGCCCTGCCGGTCCGACCACCGCGACCCGCATGGACAAGTTCTCGGACACGATGCTCGATCTCGGCCTGCTCGCCAGCATCGGCAAGTCGGAACGCGGCCCCGCCGCCACCGAGTCCATTGCCAAGCACAAGTCGGCCTATCTGATGGCTGTCGGCGGTGCGGCCTACCTCGTCGCCCGCGCGATCAAGGAAGCCAAGGTCGTCGGCTTTGCGGACCTGGGCATGGAAGCGATCTACGAATTCACCGTCAAGGACATGCCGGTGACCGTGGCCGTCGATTCCGAAGGCAAGAACGTCCACCAGCTCGCGCCGCTCGTGTGGAAGGAAAAGATCGCCAAGGAGCACCTGCTCCCGGCGTAAGATATTGCCGATCCGGCGGGTGTTTCCGCCGGATCGGCACTCTCCTGCGGGCCGGTTCGACGAATGTCGGTCCCGGCCCGATCAGGGAACTGGCGCTGCGGGGTTTTTTCGCGCTATCCCCTGAGGATGACGACCTCCGAAACCATCGACACCAATCGGCCACGCGTGCCCGCGCGGCTCGTCCTGATGTCCCTGGCCGCGCTTTGGACCTGCTATTTCATCGTCGCCACCTTGCGCGGTGTCGTGCTGGACTACGAAATGAGCTGGGCGATCGTGTCCCGGCGGCTGACGATCTGCATTCTCTCGATGCTGCTGATGGCCGCGGTCTGGCCGCTGCTGCAATTGCTGGACCGGCGCTCGGCCAGTGCGCGCTTCGTGGTCGTGCTGGTCGGCGCACTGCCGCTGTCGATTGCGCTGACGCTGATCAACGGCGCGATTTTCGCCGATATGGAAACGACCAAGGCTTATGGCACCGAGGAAGAGGCGGCAGCCGTAAAAGCCGGGAACGTGCGGATCAGCCGGGACGAAGCCGGTAATATCCTTCTGGACCTGCCTCCCTCTGCGACGCGGCGGGCCGATCCCAGTGAGGCGGTCCCTTCCGACGAGCCGACCGATTCGGCAACCGGCACGACAACCTCGACCGAAGAGACCAGTTCGTCGATCACGATCAGCACCGAGAAGCTGTTCGGCAAGAGTGTAGGCGATTGGGCGAGCATGACCGATACCGCCTTCGGCCGCTACTTTCTGGTCCTGGCCTGGGCGGCGCTCTACTTCGCGCTCGTCAAGGCCGAGGAAGCCCGCGCGGCGGAATGGCGCGAGGGTGAATATCGCCGGGCGGCGGCGGCGGCGGAGCTGCGCTCGCTGCGCTATCAGGTCAATCCGCACTTCCTGTTCAACACACTCAACTCGCTTTCCGCGCTGGTGATGATCGGCAGGCAGGACGATGCGGAGAAGATGATCCAGAACCTCTCGACCTTCTATCGCCGAACACTTTCCGGAGATCCTACCAATGATCTTGCGCTGGTAGATGAGATCGAACTTCAGAAACTCTATTTCGCCATAGAAGCCGTGCGCTTTCCGAATCGCTTGTTGACGACGATTGATGTTGACGATTCCGTTCTTGGTGCAATGGTGCCGGGCATGATCCTGCAACCGCTCGTCGAGAACTCGGTGAAATATGCCGTCGCGGCCACACAGAAGCCGGTGACGATCGCCGTGCATGCAAGACGTGTGGAAGGGCGTGACGGCGACTTGCTGGAAATGAGCGTTACCGACGATGGACCGGGATGCCCGGAAAACTCCGGCGGTTTCGGGATTGGTCTCAGCAATGTGCGGGACCGGTTGCGGGCGCGCTATGGCGCAGCGGCCACCATCGAATTCGGCAAGCGCCCCGAAGGCGGCTTCGCCACGGTCCTGAGAATGCCCCTGGAGTCCGGACTTGCCTGAAATGACCCCTGAATCGAGCGGGGCCGCGCCGCTGCGCGCGCTGATCGTCGATGACGAGCCGCTGGCGGTAGAGCGCATGCAGGTGATCTGCTCGCGGATCGACGGCGTATCGGTGATCGGCACTGCCAGCGACGGACAGGCCGCACTGCGCCTGATCGATGCCCTCACCCCCGATCTCGTCCTGCTCGACCTGACGATGCCGGAAACCGATGGTCTCACCGTCGCGCGGCGACTCTCGGGCAAGCCCGATGCCCCGGCGGTGATCTTCGTGACCGCGCACGATGAATTCGCGGTCGAGGCCTTCGATCTCGACGCCATCGACTACGTGCTCAAGCCCGTCGCGCCCGACCGGCTGGAACGCGCCGTGGGCCGCGTGATGTCGCGGCGTGGAGACCAGCGCACTGCGCCGACCAGCGAGTGGCTGGAGGAATTCTGGGTGCCGCACCGCTCCGAACTCGTGCGGGTGCCGGCGGCCGACGTCGAGCGCATCGATGCCGAGCGCGACTATGTGCGGCTTCATGTGCGAGGGCAGAGTTACCTGCTGCTCCAGACCATCACCAGTCTGGAAGAGCGCCTCGATCCCGAGCGTTTCATCCGCATCCATCGCAGCTGCATCCTGCGCCGCGACCATGTGACGGGTCTGCGGCACGAGGGACTGGGCGTCTGGTCGGTCGAGACCGGCAGCGGCGAGGCCTTGCGGATCGGCCGGACCTATCTGCCGATGGTAAAGAAAATGGCGGGCCGTTAAGGCCCGCCAGTCTTGTATCCGGGTTATTTTTATGGGACCTCTTGAGAGCTTCCCGCACCAGCCTTGATGGGGGTTTACTGGCCGACAGCGAGGTGCTGGCCGTTGTCGGCCTTGTCGACGGCACCGGCTACCTGACTGCGGACGTTTTCGCGGGCCTTGGCGTAGCAATCGGTGGCATCGGCGCTGCGTAGGCGCGATCCGGTGGTTGAAGAGTTCAGGCCGCAGGCCGAGCGGGCGGCGGTGTCGATGCGGCGGTCCAGCTTCTTCTGACCTTCCGGCGTAGAGAGGTTCAGGTCGGAATAGCGCACTTCGACTTCCTTGGCGAAAGCGGGAGCCGGGGCGGTTGCGGCGGCAATGGCGCCGAAGGCAAATCCGGCGGCGGCGACAGCGGCGAACAGGTTGGTCTTGAACATCGTCTCTTCCTCCTCGGGGTGAGCCGTTGGTCGAGAGTGTGTCGCGTCCGGCTCGGTGAATCCTGTTTGCCTCCGAATCACGGCCGCTTCACGCGAGGGTCGACCATGACCCGTCCAAGTTCGACGAAGGCCGGGGCGCGGAGACGAACGACATTCCGCGTCGACGAACGACGTCTTGGCGTTACCGGCTTTGCAAAGAAAACGTCACGAATCAGGACGGGGCAATTCGCAGCCGTTACGAACGCTGGCGCAATTTCCGATTTAGCAGTACCATTTGTCTGGACTTATGGGACTTGCGATCGTCTTCTTCCTTGGGATCTTCAACTTCGCCGCTCACAAGGCGGTGCTGGAAAGCGGCCATCGGATGCTTTCCCAGGTCCCCTGGTTCTTCAAGCCGCTGGGCGGCCGCTTCAGCCTGGTGGTGGAATTCGCGATGTTGCTGGGGGCGATGATCGCGGTTGCCGGCGGATCGGCGGGATGGGCCTGGGTCTATGTTCTGTACTCGATCCTCAACGGTCTTTCCGCTTGGCTGATTTCCAACGGAAGGCTGTAATCCGGGAACCGGATGGAGCGGGGCCGGTTTCTGGCGGGATGACGCAAACGGAAACGCCCCCCTTCCCCAAGGACGACACGCCGAGTCCGCAAGTCTGGCTCGTGTGCAATGCATCCAGCGGCAGCAACGACGATGCTTCCGTCGCGGCCGTCGAGCAGGCTCTGGCCGAAGCCGGCTTTCCGGTCGGCCGGACCCTGCGCTTTCCGGACGAGGAAGCCCCCACCCCTGCCGTGCTCGATGCCGCGCAAGTGGACATGCTGGCGGTCTTCGGCGGCGACGGCACCACGCATTCGGTGGTTGCCGGGGTGGCGGGCTGGAGCGGATCGGTGCTGGTATTGCCGGGCGGCACGATGAACATGCTGCCAAAGCGGTTGCACGGCGATGTCCCGGCTGCGGATATCATCGCCCGGCTCGGCGCAGGACCGCTGGAAACGATCCGGCCGACGGTGATTTCCAGTCGCCACGGCGTGGGCCTGACCGGCATTCTTGCCGGTCCCGGCACGGTCTGGAACGAAGTGCGCGAGGCGATGCGCGCGCTGAACATCGTCGAGTTCGTCAATACCGCGGCCCAGGCGATTTCCTGGTCGGCGAACGGCCCCAAGGTCGTCTGCGCCGAGGCCGATTGCGGCCGGGAGGAAGGCTATGCGGCGATTACCGTGACGCCGGGCGAGGACGGACTGGAGGCGAACGGCTATTACGCGGAATCGCTGGCCGACTATGCAGGCCAGGGGATCGCCCTGCTCAACCGCGACTTTCGCGACGGACCGCATGATTCGCTTGGAAATCATCGCCAGATCAGGCTGGTCTGCCCCTCCGGCGAGCCGATGGGCCTCCTGATAGACGGCGAACCGTTCGACGGAGCGGCCGAAGAGGTGTTTTACCTCGCGACTTGCGAAGTCGATCTGGTAACGACGCGTGATGGTTCCTGAAAATTCCTTTTCTGCGGGCGGGCCGATCCGCCTGTTCCACTTGAGCGACATCCATTTCGGACTGGAGGATCAGCGCGCGCTGGACTGGGCGAAAGCCTGCATCGAGCGGGAGAAGCCCCACGCGGTGGCGATCACCGGCGATTTGACGATGCGGGCGCGCCATCCCGAATTCGATGCGGCGGCGAGCTGGATCAAGGGGTTGGACATCCCGGTCACGGTTGAAGTCGGCAACCACGACATTCCCTACTTCAATCTCTACGAGCGCTTTTTCGCGCCCTACAAGCGATTCCACGCGATCGAGAATCTGGTTGAGGCCGAACTCCACCTGCCCGGCGTCGCGATAGTGCCGCTCAAGACCACGACCCGCGCGCAGTGGCAGCGCTTTCCCTGGTCGAACGGCTGGGTGACGGAAAAGGCGCTGGCCGAGACGCTCGCCGCTATCGATGCCCTGCCCGCCGGCACCCGGGTGCTCGTCGCCGCGCACCATCCGCTGATCGAGCGGCGCGCCAAGGACGGCAAGCTGCTGACGATCAACGGTACGCGTACGATGGAAGTGTTGGCCGGGCGCAAGGTCATGGCCGTGCTGTCGGGGCATATTCATGACGCGTTCGATCTCACAGCCCAGACGCTTACCGGGCCGCTGCGCATGATCGGCGCGGGCACGCTGTCCAAGCGGATCCGCTCGACCCCGCCCAGCTTCAACGAGATCACCATCGACGGCGATGCCGTCCGGGTGGTCGCCCGCAATCTCGAACATGTGCCGACCGCGGCGATGCAGATCGACCAGGTCCCCGAGAATGCCCTGCCCCCGCGCGAACCGGACGAGCCGGTGGCGCCGGTGGGCGCGGTGCCGCCGGTCGATCCACCGGTGCATTGATCGACATTCCAAAGCAGAAAGGGCCGCACCGTCGAACGGTGCGGCCCTTTTCATGTCAATCGCTCGCGAAGGGATCGCGAGCGAGGCGCTTGTTGCTGCGGCTTACTTGTAGTCGTGGCTGACGTTGCCGATGCCGTTGATCTCGGTCTTGAGGTTCGCCGGCTTGCGGACGAGCGTGACATTGCCGATGCCGTTGATCTGGACACGGACATTGCCGCTCGCGCCGAGCGTCAGGTCGCCTGCGCCGTTCACTTCGACAGTGGCATCCTGGACATCGACCTTGCCGAAGTCGAGGCTGCCGGCGCCGTCGGTGGTGACGGCCAGCTTGCGGACCTTGCCGGTGGCGGCCAGGCTGAGCGCACCATTGCCGTTCACGGTCAGGCTATCCTGATCGAGGCCGGTCAGGGTGACATCGCCGGGGGCATCGAAGTCGAAACCTTCGATTTCGGGCGCCGTGATCCGGACCTTCAGGCCCTTGCGGCCGTGCCAGCTGCCCTTCACGGCCAGGCGACCGTCTTCCCAGGTCAGGCGGTCCACCAGCTTCTGCGGGCCGCTGACGACCATCTCGGCCTTGTCGCCCTTGGTGAAGACGAGTTGCACGGGGATATCCATCGCCAGGCGGGTGCCGGGCTGGATCGCGAAGTTGCGGGTGATCTGCGGGCTGTCGGTGGTGTCGTCGTCGCCGCTGATGGTCCAGTTGATGTCGCCTTCGTTCACGTCGCGGCGGAACTTGTCCCCGCCGATGACCCAGGCTGCGCTGAAGGCGACGATCGTCAGGATCACGCCGCTGGCGAATACGATGAGCAGTTTCCTGAACATCACTTGGTTCCTTTCTCTCGTGCTTTTCAATCTTGCGAATGCATGGCGGGTTCGAGCACGCGATAGTGCAGGCGGCCGAACCACATGATGGCATTGATGATCCAGATGCTGACCAGAGTCAGCAGCGCGGCGATGGCCACGGCGGCGCTCATCGTCCCCAGACCGCCCAGGATGGCGACCAGTACCCCGCCCGGAAAGCCGCTGAACGGTCCGGCGATCAGGATGAAGCCGCCCGCCAGGAAGGCGATCAGCGTGGCGACGTAGAGGCCGAACAGCACGCCCAGCACCGGCAGCACGATCGGCAGCAGGATCAGGATGTCTATGGTGGCCAGGCCCATGAAGGCGAGGATCGCGCTCCAGGCCGAGGACGGCGAGCGGCCGCTCTCCCAGTTGCGGAAGCCTGCCTCGAAGCGCAGTTCGCGGGCGAGGCGACCGGGATCGCCGAGGGCGGCGGCCACTTCCTGTTCGCTGCGGCCTTCGGCCATACCGGCTTCGAAGTGTTCCTCGTAGTCGGCGACGATCTCGGCGACGACGTCCTGCGGCATGCCCTTGAGGCCGGCCTTCAGGCGCCTGATGAACTCGTTACGCGTCATGGCTCGGCTCCCGATCTTCGTTGGTCGCGTCTGCGGATGCTTCCGGGGCGGCGGGGTGGGCACCGTCGAGCAGGCCGTCGACGGCGGCGGTGAAGCCGCGCCATTCCTCGACCTGTTCGGCCAGGCGGCTGCGGCCGGTCTCGGTAATGCGGTAGTACTTGCGCGGCGGGCCGGAGGGCGATTCCTCTAGGTAAGTCGCGACGAGGCCGTCGGACTGCATGCGGCGCATGAGCGGGTAGATCGTGCCTTCGCCCATATCGACCGCGGCGGCCATGCGGCTGGCGATCTCGTAGGCGTAACTGTCCCCCCGCGACAGCAGGGCGAGCACGCAAAGACCGAGCACCCCCTTCTTCAGCTGTACTTCGATTTCGGACATCGAATCATCTCCTGCGGATGAGGAGTGTATATAGCAAGCTACTGTGTGATGCAAGATACCTTGCTAAGATTGGTACAGCGCATGGAAAGATACCTTGCAATGGAGAGGTATCTGGCACCGTTCTGCGGCCGAAGGCCGAAACAGCAGGGGGACGCGGATCCGGCGCAACAAAAAAGGGCCGCGGTTTCCCGCGACCCCTTTTCGTAAAGCCGAAGCTCTCGGTAAGCGAATTAACGCTTCGAGAACTGGAAGCTACGACGTGCCTTGGCACGGCCGTACTTCTTACGCTCGACGACGCGCGGGTCGCGGGTAAGGAAGCCGGCAGCCTTGACGGCGGCGCGCAGGGCGGGCTCGTACTTCGAGAGCGCCTGGGCGATACCGTGCTTCACGGCGCCAGCCTGGCCCGAGAGACCGCCGCCCTTGACGGTGGCGATCACGTCGTACTGGCCGTCACGACCAGCAACCTGGAAGGTCTGGTTGATGACGAGGCGCAGGGTCGGACGTGCAAAGTACACTTCCTGATCGCGACCGTTGATGATGACCTTGCCGGTGCCGGGCTTCACCCACACGCGGGCCACGGCGTCCTTGCGGCGACCGGTGGCGTAGGCGCGGCCATAGGCGTCGAGCTGCTGCTCGCGCAGGGGCGCGTTCGAAACGACGGGCGTGAAGGTCTCTTCCGCGGTTTCAACGGCGGCGACTTCGCCCAGGTCCTTAAGGTCGGACAGGCTCTGTACGGTTTCGGTATCGGACATTACGCGCCAACCTTGTTCTTGCGGTTCATGGAAGCGACGTCGAGTGCTTCGGGCTGGGTGCCACCGTGCGGGTGCTCGGTGCCTGCATAGAGGTGCAGGGCGCGCATCTGGTCACGGCCGAGCGGACCACGGGGGATCATGCGCTCGACAGCCTTTTCAAGCACGCGCTCGGGGAAACGACCGCCGAGGACCTTGTCCGCAGTCACTTCCTTGATGCCGCCGGCGTAGCCGGTGTGCTTGTAGTAGGTCTTGTCGCCAAGCTTCTTGCCGGTGAACTTCACCTTCTCGGCGTTGATCACGACGACGTGGTCGCCGCAATCGACGTGCGGGGTGAAGCTCGGCTTGTGCTTGCCGCGCAGGAGGTCGGCGATGACGACCGCGAGACGGCCAACCACCAGACCTTCGGCATCGATCAGATGCCACTTCTTTTCCACCTCGGCCGGCTTGATCGACCGGGTGACCTTCGTAAGCGCCTTCATGGCTGGTCTATCCCTAATGTTCAGTTCGCGAGGCCGAATCGTTCGCTTTCACGAATCTCCGGCAGCGCGGGAAGGCGGCCAAATCGTCGAAACGGGCCTTCAAGTCAAGCAGACTGCGGGTTTCCAGGGAGGTAAAATAATACCGTCAAATCTTGGGCGTGCCGATTCCGGCCAGCCAGGCCAGGGTCTCCGGCGGTGCCGCGTCGCAGCGCCAGCCGAGCACGGCGGGCGTTTCGTAGGGATGGAGTTCGGCCAGCCTCCGCACGGCAGCATCGAGCAGGGCGGCATTGGTCTTGACCAGCAGGCCGAATTCGCGCGCGGTGTCCTTCTCTCCCTGCCAGACGAAGACGGAGGTCATGCCGGGCAGCAGGTTGCCGCAGGCGGCGAGGTCTTCGTCCAGCAAGGTGTTTACGGCCGAGAGGGCGCTTTCCTCGTCCGGGAAGGGGCACCAGATGAGGGCAGGGGTCTCGGCCTGCCCGTTCACATACCGAGTCCGACCTGATCGCGGCGGCCGAGGCAATGGGCGCCCCAGACCGTTGCGGCGACGAGCAGCGCGCCGCAGAGCTGGTGCGCCACCGCCAGCCAGAGCGCCACGCCCGACCACACGGTGAAGATTCCGAGCAGCACCTGGGTCCCGAAGGCCGAATGCACCGCGATCGAGGCGAGGCGGGCGTGGCGGGCCTTGAGGCGGCGGCCCATGACCACCAGCACTGCGACTACGGCCCAGGCCCACCAGCGGTGGACGAAGTGCGTGAGGAACGGATCGTTGACGAGCGCGTGAAGCGCGCCGCCCGCCCACTCCACGCCCTCGGGGAAGAACGTGCCTTGCATCAAGGGCCAGGCGTCCATGCTGAACCAGCCCATGCCCGCAACGTAACCTGCCCGCAGACCCGCGACCATCGCGCCCATGAACAGCTGGAAGAACAGCATCCCAAGCACCACGGCGCTGAACCGGCTCAGGCGGGCCGGAGCCTGCCCGCGGCGCAGTTCGCGAAGATCGAGCGCAGTCCAGACGAGTCCGCCCAGCGTCGTCAGCGCCACCAGCAGGTGCGCGGCGAGGCGGAAGTGATTCACCCGGTCAGCGGCCTCGGGGGTGAGGCCCGAGGAAACCATCCACCAGCCGACCACGCCCTGAAGCCCGCCGAGCGCCAGCAGCGCGATCAGGCGCGGCTTGTAGCCCAGCGGGATCGTGCGCTTGTACCAGAACCACGCCAGCGGCAGCGCGAAGGCCAGGCCGATCACGCGCGCAAGCAGGCGGTGGACCCATTCCCAGAAGTAGATGAACTTGTACTGCGCCAGGGTCATGCCCGCCGGGCCGTTGACGTCGATGTACTGGGGAATCTGCTTGTAGCGAGTGAACTCAGCCTGCCACTGCGCATCGGTCAGCGGCGGGATGGCGCCGGTCAGCGGCTTCCACTGGGTGATCGACAGCCCCGACTCGGTCAGCCGGGTGATGCCCCCGACCGCGACGATGAGGACGACCAGCGCGGCCACGAACAGCAGCCAGCGAACCATGGGGGCGATATCGTCGGCTGTGCCGAGGATGGGACGACCGTCAGAAACTCTCATGGCGCAAATCCCTGCGATCTTGCGACGAAATGCGCAAGGGGCACGTCGATCGAATGTTTCGTCACGCAGTCGGGGCTTGATGAATGTTACAACGTCACATACATGAGCGTTCATGCGTACCGCCATCATCGCGATTCGAAACCGGCTGGACCGGGCAGGCATCGTCCTCAGCGGTCTTTGTGCGATCCATTGCGTGCTCGGCGTGTTTTTCGTCGGATTCCTGGGCCTTGGCGGTGAAGTTCTGCTGTCGCCGGAAGTCCATCGCGTCGGCTTGGCGCTGGCTCTGGTGGTCGGCGTGGTCTCGCTGGGCTTCGGTGTCATGCGTCATGGCCGCATCGCGCCGCTGGTGATCGGGGCTGTCGGCCTGGCGCTCATGGCCATGGCGATCGCGGTGGGGCATGGCCTTGCGGAATCGATCCTGACGATTATCGGCGTCGCGCTTGTGGCTTTCGCCCACATCCGGAACTTGCACCGCGCGCACTGAAAGTGCCGTTTTGGCGCTTTCCAAATCGATTCGGGGCGCTATCTGCGGCCCTATGGCTGCTGAACTCTCCCTCACCGTGAACGGCGAACCGCGCCGCGTGGCGCCCGGCTCGTCGATTGCCGACCTCGTTTCCGGCATCGGCCTCGATCCGAAGAAGGTTGCCGTCGAGCATAACGGCGAGATCGCCCCGCGCTCGACCCTGGCCGATGTCCCGTTGTCCGATGGCGACGTGCTGGAGATCGTCCACTTCGTCGGCGGCGGCTGAGTTCGCCCGCGCCCACCTTCCTGACATACCCGTTCCCCGAAAGGATGCGAACCTTGACCGATACCGCTGCTGATACCTGGACCGTTGCTGGCCGAACCTTCCGCTCGCGCCTGATCGTGGGTACCGGCAAGTACAAGGATTTCGAGCAGAATGCGGCGGCGGTGGCGGCTTCGGGCGCGGAAATCGTCACTGTCGCGGTGCGCCGGGTCAATGTCTCGGACCCCAAGGCGCCGATGCTGACAGACTACATCGATCCGAAGAAGATCACTTACCTGCCCAATACCGCCGGTTGCTTCACGGCCGACGACGCCATCCGCACCCTGCGCCTGGCGCGCGAGGCGGGCGGCTGGGATCTGGTGAAGCTGGAAGTGCTGGGCGAAGCGCGCACGCTCTATCCTGACATGCGTGAAACCCTGAAGGCCACGGAAATCCTCGCGAACGAGGGCTTCCTGCCGATGGTCTACTGCGTCGACGATCCGATTGCCGCCAAGCAGCTTGAGGAAGCCGGTGCCGTGGCGGTCATGCCGCTGGGGGCGCCGATCGGCTCGGGCCTGGGCATCCAGAACAAGGTCACGGTTCGCCTGATCGTGGAAGGGGCGAAGGTCCCGGTGCTCGTCGATGCGGGCGTGGGCACGGCCTCGGAAGCGGCCGTGGCGATGGAACTGGGCTGCGACGGCGTGCTGATGAACACCGCCATCGCCGAAGCGCGCGCCCCGATCCGCATGGCCCGCGCGATGAAGCTGGCGGTCGAGGCCGGGCGCGACGCCTACCTCGCCGGACGTATGGCGCAGCGCCGTTACGCCGATCCGTCCAGCCCGCTTGCCGGTCTCATCTGAATTTTTGCAAACTGCGATTTTTCCGCAGGCGGCCTTCTCCTTGCCGGGAGAGGGCCGATTTCCTTGGAAAAGTGCGGGAATCGGTATCTTTCAAACTGTCTCGAATTGAAATCCTGCACGAATCTTGCCGGAAATATGGGGGACAAACCTTTGCGCAGTTAAGGCTGTAGCAACCCATGTGGCAGAAATTGGTTTTAGTGACAGGGAGGATAGTCCTTCCGTGTCACGAGGATCAGGACCATGACTCACACGGGAAAGGCCACCATCACCATCAGCGAACTGCGGGAGTTCGCCAGCTTCACGCCCTGCGAGCAGCGCTACATCCGCCGCAGCCTCGACGTGGGGCTGGGCCGACAGGATGCGCTCGGTCTCTGGGCACGTGACGGCGCCGAGGCCACCTCGATCCGAAAGCAGTACGAGGCCTATGCCGATCTTGCGGCTCTGCGCGACATGCGGCCCGACGAATTCGGCTTCGACGATATCACCGTGTTCATGGGCAAGCTCATCCATGTCGCCGCCTTCGATCTGGCGCAGGACCGCATCGAATCGTTCTCGGCCTTCCGCTTCCTCTACGAACGCCTGCTGGGGGGCTGGGCTAGGCCCTGGCTGCCCGGCGCTTTCTGCGGAGCCTCGGCGCTGCCTCAGATCCGGCCGGAACGGCGCAAGATCCTGCTCCACTCGATCAGCGAAGCGGCAGCCACGGCCTCGGGTTGGTCGGAGCGGGAACCGAGCTTCTATCCGGAATGGATAGAGAAGGAAGTTGCTTGACTTGTAACGCGGTCCGGAGTTTCGGCTCCGGATCGCCCCTCAGCTTTCGCTACCCCATTGCTGGGTCTGCGGATCGCCCAGAGTGACAAGCCGCCTGAGCGAGGCGCGGGCGAGGCGCTCGGTCTCGACCTTGCGGCGCGCGGCCGCGAGCTGACGCAGCGGGGCAGGGCGCAGGATTTCCGCGTCGTAGCCGTCTGCGACGATTACGCCGCACTGCTCGGGCAGGAACGGCTCGGTTTCCAGCGGCGCGCGGTCCAGCGAGGGCGGCAGGCCCCAGTAGAAACGGTCGCAATAGTCGAGATAGTCCGGCCACTTGCCGTCCCCGAGCAGGTCCGCGCGTGAAACCTTGATCTCGACGATGATGACGTGCCCTTTGGCATCGATGCCCATGAGGTCCGCGCGCCGCCCGCAGCGCAGCGGCATTTCCGGCAGGCACCAGATGTCGTTGCGGGCAAAGAGCCGCCCGATTCCCCGCGCGACGTCGGCGGCGACGAAGGAAGTGAGCGGCGATGAGAGGGGGGAATCAGCTTCGGCCATGGCGGCATCATAGGAACATAGCAGGAACTTTCAAGCCGCCGATGGTGCAGGGCTCGCCGTCTGGACGATACTTCGGCGAAGTTTTTCCCAAGCCTATGATGCTATGGATGGATTTGGCGCTGGCAACGCCGCTCATGCTCTGCTAGTCGCCCCAGCACTGCACCCGTAGCTCAGCTGGATAGAGCGCTGCCCTCCGAAGGCAGAGGCCACAGGTTCGAATCCTGTCGGGTGCACCAATTATTTCAATTGCTTGGTAACTTCGCCTTTGAGATCGGCGCGGTCGGGGCAGCACCGGGGTAGCACAAGCCTCAATCCCCATACTATCGCGACCGATGGCTATGCGCTGTTTTGCGCATCGAGCCAGATCGTTGGCGCAGGACGCCAAGGGATCGAATCAAGGCGGGGGATTAAATGGCTACCTACACCACAATCAGGGAAATTGGGCGCGGCGGCTTCGGCGTTGTCGAAGAGGTCGAAGACGAGGATGGTGAGAGGTTTGCGACGAAAACGCTGGTTTACTCGCATGGCGCTACCGAAGATGACAAGGCGGCTTTGCGCGCGCGATTCGAACGTGAGGTAAAATATCAGCGAGCGATTGCCCATCGCCACGTCGTCCCGATTCTCGGCAGAAATCTGAAGGACGATCCGCCTTGGTTTGTCATGCCGCTTGCTGAGGGCTCTTTGCAAAAAGAGATACGCGATGACCGGACGTTAGGTGGAAAGCCGCGCAAAGCGATATTCGATCTTTTGGCCGGTCTGGAGGAAATTCACCGCCTCGGTTATAAGCATCGCGACCTGAGTCCGGGAAACGTTCTGCGCTTCCGCGATGAAGAGGGTTCAGTCTACTACGCCATCTCTGATTTTGGCCTGATGTCTCCACAGGCGGGGGTGACAACTACGCTGACCGATACGAATGTGGCTGGTGGCACGGTCCCATATCGGGCGCCTGAATGTTCGACTAGCTTTAGGCGGGCGACCGAGCAGGCCGATATCTACTCGGTTGGCGCGATTCTTCACGATATCTTTGGCACAGGCGCACGCGTTCCCCACGCCGAGTTACGAGCTAACGGGCCTGTCGGTGATGTCATATCGAAATGCACCAAGACGAACCCGCGAAGGCGGTACAAGAACGTTCAGGAACTCCGCGAAGCTCTGTACGACGTTTTGCATTCCGATGATCTAAAGTTTGAGACTGACGAGGATACCTATTTCGGGAATCTGCTCAAAGAAAATGAGTCGCTAACGGATGAGCAGTGGGATCAATTATTTGCCCACATTGACCGGGAAAGTGAAAAAGGGAAATCTGTTAAAGCGATCATGTCGGCTATTAGGCGGCCACATGTAGAAAACCTTCTTCAATCCGCTCCGGAACTGTTTCATGCCCTTGGTATGGAGTATGCTGAGTTCGCTCTAATTCACAGCTTTGACTTCGATTTTTGCGATGTCATCGCTACTGTTGCTCAGTTATTTTATAACGATGGTGAAATTGATCTTCAGGCCAACATTGCGTTGGCTATGCTGGAACTGGGGACTAGCCACAATCGATGGTTCGTTGAGCGCAAATTCCTTGCGATGGCGTCTCCATCTATTAGCGACGAGCTAGCCCAGCGGATTGCTACTGAGATTGACGTTCGGAAATTCGACATCAAAAATAAGCTGCGGCATCTGAAGCGCTCCATCACGGTCGCAGACGATGCGTTGCATAGCGAAATCGCTGGAATGGGCGATAATTAATAAATGAACTCATACGCTTTCTCGATTGATGGCCCAAAGCGCAACAACCAAGATCGCTACCTAGAGCCCGTTGAATGCTTCAACGGCTGGGTAGCGGCGGTGGCTGATGGCGTGGGAGGTAAGCCGGGAGGCGAAGTAGCGGCGGCAGCGGCCATAGAGGCGGCTCGGGAAAGCGCAAAGAATCTCACTTGGGATAGCGAGGCGATCTTTCAACGAGCATCTCAGCTTATCCGGGAAGCCGAAGAGAGCGGCTCGGCGCAAATGGCAACAACAATGTCGCTCGTCCGTGTCGAGGGAAAGAACGCTTACGTCGCGCACGTCGGTGATACCCGTATCTATCATGTCAGAGGGGCCGGGATCGTATCTCGGACTGAAGATCAAACTGAAGTTGCTATGCTACTTCGAGACGGAGTTTTATCTAAGTCGCAAGCTAAGGTTTATCCTCGACGCAATGTAATAAATTCGTTTCTGAGTTCGGGAAAAACTTACAACATTTTTGAAACGAAGTTCGAGGTAAATCCGTGGGATTGCATTATTCTTCTGACTGACGGTGCGTATGATATTCTCAAAAAATCGAGCATAGTTGAGGAATTGGGTTCATCTATGTCACTGGATGAAGCCGGTGAACGCTTCCGGGAGCTTCTTTTACAGACGGGGGTGAAAGATGATAGCACCGTGGTGATGGTGCGCATTTGAGCGAGTGCTACCCCGGTGCTACCCATCAGCAAGCCTAACAGTGCCTCGAGCAATAAGTCCCTCAAAGACATTGATGAATTAGGTGGCCACCTGCGCCAACCGTTGCCCTTTGACGGCAGCGGTCACCCCGAAAGCCACATCCAATGTCAACAAATCAGCCTAGGAAACATTTGTCCTAGAGGGTTTCGAGATTTGTAAAGGCGCATCGGTTTGTGGCTTGCAGCCTAACGCTTGGAACAGCGCCCTAGAATCCTGCCGCGTCGGCTTGGCGCGGAGCATATCAGTCTCCAAAGCGATACAGCGCTGTTGCGCTACGGGAGTGGGCAAGCTGGCACTTTTTTGTCCCAATACGGCTAGAGTGAGCACTACAAAACCGAAGAGGAAGAGGCAGAGGGACCAGCTGGCCCAACGATCTCGCTTTTGGCGGGCGAAGACTTCCAGCGAGAGTGCCGCGTTTCCATTGGCTAAAATGTTGTCGAAAAATACCTTTCGATCGTCATCACTAAGATGGGGTTCGAAATGCTTTTTGAACTGGTGAGCTTGCAACTTTTGACGATATGCAAGCTCCACTACCGTGAGCCGATAGTGAGCATTGAGCTTAGCATAGCCGGAGCAGATCAGGCCAACGGCGAACATCAGTCCAGCGAAGGTGAGCACAGACAACAGGTTGGAACTAAGCTCTTGTGTGGGGAAGTAGCCAACCATGGCGACTAAACCTGCGCCGTTTGCCGCCGCCGTCATGTTCAGGACCGAATTGATCGAATCGGCAGCGGCCGATTGCGCTTCTTCCATCTTACGTCGCGTCGTTTCGGCGTCGTCAAATTGTTCGGTCATGATATCCATCCGAGCAGCCTATGACGAAGCCAACTGACGGGAAAGAGGCGGATATCAAAAACTGAGGCGCCCGAGCAGTCAGCAAACCACAAGGGAGCCAGCTTGATAGCCAGCAATAACGCCACGCTAGAAGTCGGCTCAGAGTTGGATTTTGAAAGCTCGCTTGCTCACATGAGTAGGCAGGGGCGCGGGCTGCTTTGTTTCGGTCACGCCAAGCGCGGCAGCGGTGCGCGCTATCTTTTCGTTCGTGGCAGCGTCGATGGATTCGCGCTCATCCTTGGGGCAAGACTTGCCGACTTTTCCAATCCCGGTGCGGGTCGTGTCGAACGGTATATCTTCGGCAAGCGCGTTCTCGGCTTTGCGGGTAACGCGATCAAGCTGACGCTGGCTAAGGTCTTTCATCTGGTGTTTCCTCTTGGCTTGCTCGCCATTCGCTCCAATGGCCGGTGAAAAGGGCAGGTTCGGGGTCAGGCTCAGGCTCAGGCTCAGGCACGGATTGTCCTGGCACTTGCTCCGGGGTGTCGTCAGGCGGGTAGACGGCAAACAGGGCCGTGCCCGCGTCAGGGTGCCGCCATGCCCGCCTGAGCACGTCAGGGAGCGCTTCGCCGGGTTCGCGGGGCACCATGAGGCCGTCAGCGTTCGCGAAGCCGTCCACGGTCGCCTCTGCGGCGTCGTCGCGGTGAATGAAGAACGTGAGCCGGGGGGGGCGGCGTTTTACGCGGCGGCGCTCAGCCTCTAGCCGCTTGATCCGGGCCGCAAGGGCGGCGCTGCCCCTCACCGCCTCGGCTTCTCACCTTCGAGGGCGGCAAGGCGTTCCTCAAGGTCGCTAGTGGCGAGAACGCCAGCCAAGGCAGAAAGCAAATAGCCAAGCTTGCTAGCTTCAGACGTAGCCAGCGTGCCAGCCCGAGCCTCACGATAAAGCTTACGATATTCCTTGGCGATATCGCTGACGGTATTCAGCCGTAGCCGCGCCATTGGCTTTGCAGGGGTGGGAGAGGGTGCAGCCGCCGCGCCCGCGTTATCCGGGGCCTTGGCGGGATCGGCTGCGCCATTCGGGGTTGCTGAAGATAGGCTAGGCCAAGCTGTCACGTCGAAATCCAGTGCATTCAGTCGCTGTCACACTGCGATACACGAAGTTTCTTCCCGATAGAATAACTAAACGATAGGGAACAGGGGCGATGCCTTCATGATGGCTATAGATAGAGCACCCTGAGCGGCGGCAGCTGTTTCCGCCAAGCAATACAGATCGGCAAGATCGTCAGGATTAATGCCAAGATCATCTAGCGCAATATTAGCCGCTGTTTGAAGTTGGTTGCCAGCTATACCGCAAATTGCGTCAGAAACCTCTCGGCTGAGAGCCGTATCGTCAAACATTCCTTCGCCAAAAGAATTGTTGGCAAAATAGTCAATCAGGTTTTCCTTAAGCTCCAAAACCTTCTCGATGTTGAGCAAGTCCTTTGGTGGCATATCAGCATTCCCACATTAGAGGATGCCGCCAGCCCCCCGTTGAAGCTGGCGGCAATGAGACCAATCAATATTCTTCAACGTCAAAGCCATAGCTCTTCATGATAGCAGCCATTTGAGCCTGCTTGGCGACGTGCTCTTTAGTGCCCTGATAAATGTCAGACTTCCACCGGAGCAAGTCAGGCTGGCATTTATCAAGAATGCTCGCTGCCTTTTCATATTCCTCAAGCACGCGATACTCGCCAAACGCCACGTTGCGCTTGTACGCCTCATAGTGGGCGGCAAGCTGATCGCGGTCGCAACCGTGAGTAAGGGAGGGAGCATTGACCAGCGCCGCCAGCACTTCCTTGTCGTTATCCTTGAAAGCAGCAGCCATTGCAGCGGCGCGATCTTCCGGCGACATAGACAGGAATACGCCGCGAATTTCAGCAGCGTGAGGCGAAGGTGTCAGGGCAACCTTGGCGTCAACAGCCGCTTGAGCTTGAGCCTTGCCCGCAGCAATGTCGGCGACCTGTTTGGTATAGGTAAGGCTTACCTTCTCGGAGGCCGCATCCGCTATTTTCGCAATGTCAGAATAGTTCTTCGCCGCCGTGATTTCCTCATCAACGGTAGCCCGTCGAACATTCACGCCTTCGGCAACCTTCCGCATATCTTGCCCCCAAGTTTTGGCCGCCGCCAAAGCCGGGTTGGTAGTTGCGATATGGTCGTCAATGCCAATTAAATAGTTGAGGTGGTAAGGGTGATCTACCGCAGGAAGTCCTTCGGCACTTTCAGCAAATTTAGCCACGATAAAAGTTCCTTTAATGCCCACATTATGCGGGCTGATACGGTTTTAAAATATTCAGATTGGTTCTACACCCAATTTCGCGCCATAAGTGGCTGTTCTCCTTAGTTATTTTAAAAAATATATAGATATAGAATATACAGATAAGAGCAGATGATTTAATTCGGCCATTTATTTGGCCTATCTCGTCTATAAATCTGAAATCAAAATATGGTGTTTTGCCAATGGTTTAGAGTCTATAAGCGGTCAGGATTTATAGACGCTCAGAAACGGCTTGGTGTCAGACATGACGTAAGCCTTGGGCTTAGAGCCGAATTGCTCAAGCATTTGCTTGGGAGGAACTTCTCTAAGTTCATCATCTTCAAGCATTCGGCCAATTACCCGCTTGATAGCCGCCGTTGGGCCAAGCCGATCTTTAAAAGCCGGTAGTGTGAAAAGCCGTCGTGAAAGGTAACTGTGGGTGATGATGCCGCGCCGATGCATTTCTTCAGCAACTTCATATTTTGCTAAGCTGGTATAATCCCGGCTCATATATTCAGCTACTATGCGAATAATCGATGATCGTTGTTTAGCTTCGTCGCCATCCACTGCGCCGGTCTCATTACGATCAAACTTGCCGATTAAGTGCTCAGTTTGATGATTGACCAGATTGCAGGCCCATTCCGCGTCACTCAGGATCAAGCCGGGATCGTGCATGTTCCGGGAGATTGCCGGAAGTGCGGCCAGCTTCAGGGCTTTGAGCCGGGCACGGTTCCATAGCTGGCGGGCAACCTCACCGCCGCTGTTGATGCAATCGGTGGCGTGCCTGCCGAAGTCAGCCAGCAAATCCTTTGCCGGACCTTCAAGCCGCACGTTCTGCGCAATTCCTTGATGCCCGAGATTGAGCGCCTGAGCCGCCAGATTAGCCAACTCCCGCACGGTCAAATCGCTAGGCGTCTGCGGCGGGCGATCGTTTTCCTGTGGCCGGGGTGCGGTGCTCTCGAAAAGCAAACACCGGGGTAGAAAGCCGCTCGAAACCATGCCCTCGGTCAATGTGGGATAGAAAGTGGAGCCCGTGGTTTCGCCGCAAAGCGTATAGCTCAGGTTGCGAATGGAAGCCGTGTTTTTGGCGGTGTCAGAGTAGGCGCTAGGATCGAATGTGTTGCCGTTGCCGCTCTTGCTATAAATCTGAAGCAAGACCCGCATGAGGCTCGCGAGGTTGGGCGGCGCATTGGGCTTGCACATTTGCTGCATAAGAAGCCCGATTTCGCCAAGTATCGAATAGGTGCAGGGTTTTTTCTCAAGCCACTTGATTAGGCCAGCCGACGAGACGAGTTCACCGGGGCCGCGAAAGTCGTTGAAAGTCGGCATAGATGCCGCGCCAGCGAGCGGGGACATATTGCCGATGGCGTTGAACAGCTTCGCCGTGACATAGGCCATCGTATCCTTGCCGGTGCCAGTCTCGCCAACAACAAAGATATATTGATTAGTACCAGCGCCATTGATGTTAAAAGCACGTCCAGTAATTCCAGAAAAAATACCTACCACGCCAGCGGCGGCATAAACTTCGTTGGACAATGTGGGCATTGAGTAGAAGTCATAATAAAGACTTCCCATTAAGTCGCCGCAATCAGACGGCATCAAAGCTACTGGATAGCCGGGCATAACAAGTCTTCTTCATCATAGCGCCCGATGTTCAATACTCCGGTTGACGTACATGCCCGGTTCGTGGAGTATTGTTGTCGCGTTCGCGGTTTGGATCGCTGCGGATCGTAAGCCATGGAAGGGCCGGGGTAGCGTTCGCGCCGCTCCGGCTTTTCTTCGGCTAGGCAGCGTTCTTGCGGCGGCTCGGAAGCTCAGCGGACGACGCCACAGGCGCGGACATGCGCGCTTCGGCCCATGCGTCGAGATCGGCGGGCCGGTAGACGGGATATGCGCCCATCTTGCGGTAGACAGGGCCACCGCCAACGCAGGCGAGCTTGGCCAGCGTCTGGACGCTATACGCGCCAAAGCGTTCCTGAAGGTAGCGAGCCGCATCGGCGCGGCGCAAGTATTCTCGGGTTTCCACGGTATTGCCTCCAACTACTGTTGTTGAGGCGGTGTTACGTCCGATTAATCGGGCGTGGAATGTATTGTTTTGTCAACAATTCGTTGGCGTAAATAGTCAATAGCTGTCGTGTCGTCGTCAACATTGCGCCAGTTACCTAGCTGCTTAATTGCCATGCGTGCAGCCGTCCGCTTGCCAACCTTAAAGTTATCATAAATTGATTGAGCTAGACCTAGCCGCTTTTCACGTTCGCTAATCGGAATAGGCCAATCATTAGTGATTTCATATTTAGGCTCAGCCATTGGAGCCAGCTTTCCCGGTAATTGGGATAATTTCAGCGCCAGCTTTCGAGCCGCCCAAAGCCGCCGCAATCTGGCCAGCGATGTTGTCAGAGGCTCGGCGCAACGGATCATCGGCAAAGTGCGAATAACGGGCGGTGGTCGCGGGCGAAGCGTGGCCAAGCAGCTTGCCCACAATGGTCAGGCCCATGCCGGATGCCGCGCCAATTGAGGCGTAGCTATGGCGAAGGTCATGCAACCTTAAGTCGGGCAAGCCAGCGTGCGCCGTGACCCGCGCCCATGGCCGCTTGAGATCGCTTCGGGGTTCCTTGGGCTTGCTGCCGACGATCACGTAAGGGTTGTCAGCAATACGGGGCAGGGTGGCCAAGATTTGAAGGGCTGGCGCGCCAATCAAAACAGGCTTGGAGCCAGTCTTAGAATCGGGGAGGTTGATAAATCCCCGGTCAAAGTCGATATCTTTCCACTTGAGATTAAGTATCTCGCCAGCACGACAGCCGGTTAGGAGTAGCAACCGAATGGCCGCAATGGCATGTGGGCATAGCTTCTCTCGCTGATTTTCAGCATTGACCGGGCGATGTTTAGCTTTGGCGCCGTCATTGAATTGCCAAGGCAAGCCATCAGTTTCGGCAAGCCTTAGTGTTTCACCAAGCTTTTCTATTTCGGAAGCCGAAAGGAACCTTTCGCCCTTGCCGTCCGCATAGACTTTGACGCCAAGCCGGGGGTTGGTTTCAATATAGCCCCGGTCAACGGCATAGGTGAATATGCCGCCCAACAGCCGCACCGTGCGAGTAGCCGTGCCCTTACCGCCAGTCACGATAGCGCGCCCGAATTTGCGGGTCTTTTCGTCGGTGGCCGTAGCTCCCTTGGCTACGTCGCGCATAAACTTCTCAACGTCGCCGCGCGTCACTTCGCTTACCCGCTTCCGGCCAAGCAGCGGTTTGATATGCCGCTCAATCCGGCCCGTGTCCGTTGCGATAGTAGACGCTTTCTTGCGGTCGCAACCTTCAGCCAAATATTCATCGCAAAGTTGGGCAACGGTCAATTCCGCCCGCCGCTTGGCCCGGTCACTGGCAACGTCCTCGCCAAGCTCGGCCTTGGCCAGAATTGCCTTTGCAGCTTCGCGAGCCTGTTCAACGGTAAGCTTACCATA
The DNA here is from genome assembly GCF_036820275.1 of Novosphingobium sp. Lineage (GTDB taxonomy): Bacteria > Pseudomonadota > Alphaproteobacteria > Sphingomonadales > Sphingomonadaceae > Novosphingobium. The sequence goes on along the minus strand of NZ_DAISLT010000012.1, from coordinate 55,010 downwards.
GGTGCCGACAGTCACCTTGCGAGTAGGGCTATTTCGCCCGCCAATACGGTATTGGACGATGAAGGATTTAGAGCCGCTTGGGCGAACCCGAATGCCAAAGCCGGGTAGCTGCCCGCACCATTGAACATAGTCACTCGGCCTAGGCTCCAAGCCGTCCACCGTTGATTTAGTCAGCTTACCATTGGCCATCGGATCACCTTTGCGGGTAGCACCGGGGTAGCACGGTGCGGGTAATTCGATGCCATGACCGGGAATTCAAGGCAAGGGCCGTAGGTTGGAAAATGTAGGATTTGCGTTGGTTCTAGCTATATCGATCAATCCGGGGTAACAGCTGGGAAGTCGGAACCGCTGCCCTCCGAAGGCAGAGGCCACAGGTTCGAATCCTGTCGGGTGCACCATTTTCCCAAAATTCGGATGTTGGATCGGTTTCGGCTGAGGGCCGACCTTGTCGGGCGACGCTGTGCGCCGCCCGGAGTCATGATTCAGGCGAGAACGCGGTGCACCAGGTTGGTGTTGAACTGGCGCAGCCAACCGGGAATCAGGAAGGCGTCCACGAGCACCCAGAATCCGAGCGGGATCAGGAACAGCAGACCGAAGCCGAAAACCCAGATGGTCGCCCAACCGAGCAGGAACAGCACGAGCTGAACGATGCCGCCCGCGGTCTTTCCGGCATAGAAGCGATGCGCGCCCAGGGCGCCCAGGAAGAACCACAGGAGATAGGTCACACCGGTGGACTTTGCGTTCGCCTGGTAGAGCAGGCCCGCCATCGCTGCGTTTTGTGAATTGTTGTCGGACATCGATAACCCCCCTCGATAAGAGAAGGGCGCAGCGATAGGTTCATGTCTTTAGAAAATCACGGAATTTCTTGTTCGTGCGTCAGTGGAAGTCGCGCGAGCGGGGCAGGATCCGCACGTTGCGGGGGTGCCGGTGACGGACGATCTCGTCTGCGTCGGCGCGTTGCGGGTGCTCTTCGTGGTCTTCGGACAGGCGGCTTAGTTCCGGTGTGCGGTCGTGGATGCGCTGGGCCATGAGGTGGACCACACCTTCGGGGCTGCGCTGGACAAGGCCCTCCACCACCATCAGCCGCGCGGCCATCACAGGGCGGCGGTAGGTCTCGAACAGCCTTTCCCAGATCACCACGTTGGCGATGGCGCCTTCGTCTTCCAGCGTGACGAAGATCGCCTTGCCTTCGCCCGGTCGCTGGCGGACCAGTACCACGCCCGCGACTTTCACCCGCTTTCCGGGTTTCGCTTGCGCCAGTTCGGCGCAGCTCAGCACGCCTTCCGCCGCGAAGACCGGACGCAGGAAGTCCATCGGGTGGGCCTTCAGGGAAAGGCGGGTGGTCTGGTAGTCGGCCGCGACCTGTTCCGACAAAGGCATGGCGGGCAGGGCGGCAGGCGGCTCGTCGCCCAGTTCGCGGGCGCGGGCGGCGGCGAAGAGGGGGAGCTCTCCGCTGGGCGTGCGCCGGGCTTCCCAGAGACCCTCGCGCCGGTCGAGGCCGATCGAGCGCAGGGCGTCGGCATCGGCCAGCAGGTTGAGCGCACGCTGCGGCAGTTCGGCTCGGCGGGCGAGGTCTTCGAGGTTGGCGTAGGGGCGGTGGTCCTTGATCGTCTCGGCCCAGTCCTCGCGGAAGCCGTGGATCTGGCGCAGGCCGAGGCGCAGCGCGAGTTCGTCTTTTCCGCTCCGCTCCAGAGTGCAGTCCCATTCGCTGTGGTTTGCATCGACGGGGCGCACTTCCACGCCGTGCTCCTGTGCGCAGCGGACGATCTGGGCGGGAGCGTAGAAGCCCATGGGCTGCGAATTTAGCAGGGCGGCGGCGAAAACTGCCGGATAGTGGTGCTTGATATAGGCCGAAACCCAGACCAGCCGCGCGAAGGCGAGGGCGTGGCTTTCCGGGAAGCCGTAGCTGCCGAAGCCCTCGATCTGTTTGAAGCAGCGCTCGGCGAAGTTCTTCTGGTATCCGCGCGCGACCATGCCGCCGATCATCTTGTCGCGAAATTCGTCGATCGTGCCGAGGTTGCGGAATGTCGCCATGGCGCGGCGAAGCTTGTTCGCTTCGACATCGGAGAAATTCGCAGCAGTGATGGCAAGCTTCATCGCCTGTTCCTGAAACAGGGGGACGCCCAGCGTCTTGCCGAGGACACCATACAATTCTTCGGGATCGTGCGGCGGAGCGGGTGAGGGGAATTCCGGTTCCTCGATTTTCTGACGGCGGCGCAGATAGGGATGCACCATGTCGCCCTGAATCGGTCCGGGACGGACGATGGCGACCTGGATGACCAGATCGTAGAAATTCTCGGGTCTCAGCCGGGGCAGCATGTTCATCTGGGCGCGGCTCTCGACCTGGAAGACGCCGATGCTGTCGCCCTTCTGAAGCATCTCGTAGACCGCTTTGACATGGTGAGGGTTTTCGTCCCCTCCCGCTCCGACGTCACCCGGCACCGAGTTCAGCTGATACTGCCTGCCGATGTGAGTCTCGATCATGGCGAGGGCCTTGCCGATGCAGGTCAGCATGCCGAGCGCCAGAATATCGACCTTCATCAGGCGGAGGGTGTCGATATCGTCCTTGTCCCACTCGATGAAGGTGCGATCCTCCATGGCCGCGTTGTGGATCGGCACGGTCTCGTCCAGCCTGTCCTGAGTCAGGACGAAGCCGCCGACGTGCTGCGAGAGGTGGCGGGGGAACTCCAGAATCGCCTCGGTGAAGCGATTCACCCGCGCGATCGTCGGGTTGTCGGGATCGAGTCCGGCTTCGAGGCAGCGGTTGCGGTCGTATTTCGCGGCATGGCTGCCCCAGACGGTGCTGGCGAGGCGGGCGGTCACGTCCTCGCTCAGGCCCAGCGCCTTGCCGGTGTCGCGGGCGGCGCTGCGCGAGCGATAGTGGATGACCGTGGCGGCGATCCCGGCCCGCTCGCGTCCATAGCGCTTGTAGATATACTGCATCACCTCCTCGCGCCGCTCGTGCTCGAAATCGACGTCGATATCCGGCGGCTCCTTGCGCTCGGTGGAGATGAAGCGGGAGAATAGCAGGGTATGCTTCACCGGATCGACGGCGGTGACGCCGAGCACAAAGCAGACCGCGGAATTGGCCGCCGATCCCCGGCCTTGGCAGAGGATGCCCTGCCCCTGCGCCCACTGGACGATATCGTGGACCGTGAGGAAGTAGGCGGCGTAGTCCTGCGAGCCGATGATCTCCAGTTCCCCGGTGAGCAGGCGAGTCAGCTTTTCGGGAATGCCTTGCGGGTAGAGGCCGTTTGCCCGGCTCCAGACGAGTTCGGTGAGCCAGCCTTGCGGGGTGTAGCCATAAGGGATCGGCTCATGGGGATAGGTATAACTGAGGTCTTTGAGCCTGAAAGCGATGCCGTTCATGAAGTCTTCGATGGCGGCGATGGCTTCCGGGGCGGCGGCGAAAAGGCGGGCCATTTCGGCGGCGGGCTTCAGGTGCCGCTCGGCATTGGCGGCGAGGCGGCGACCGGCGGCCTGCACCGTGGTCTTCTCGCGGATCGCGGTCATGACATCGTGCAGGGGGCGGCTCTCGGGCGTGTCGTATTGGGCATCGTTGATGGCGATCAGCGGTACGCCGGTGGAGGCTGCCTGCTCGCGCAAGGCCATGAGGCGGCGGGCATCGCGGCCCTGACGCAGCATCGTCGCACCCAGCCAGACTTTGCCGGGGGCGGCATTCGAGAGTCGGCGCAGCACTTCGTCGGAGGCGGATGTGGCGACGATGAGTTGCATGTCCTCCAGGAATTCCAGGAGGTCGCCGAAATACAGTACGCAATTGCCTTTGGTGGTGCGCAAGTTCCCGGTGGTGAGCAGGCGGGTGAGGCGGCCCCAGCCGTAGCGGGTGGTCGGGTAGGCGAGGATTTCCGGGGTATCGTCGGCGAAGACCAGCCGCGCGCCGACCATCAGGCGAAATTTTAGGGTATCTTCTTCGTCTTCCTCTTCCTCTTCCTCTTCCTCTTCCTCTTCCATGCCTTGCTCTTGCCTTTCCGCTCTCACTTTTTCCGCGAACTGGCGCAGGGCGGCGAGGGCGCGGGCGACGCCGGACACGGTGTTGCGGTCGGCAATGCCGATGCCGGCGTGGCCGAGGGCCAGGGCCGCGAGGGCCATCTCGCCCGGCGTGCTCGCGCCGCGCAGGAACGAATAGGCGGTCGTCGTCGCGAACTCGGCGTAAGCGGGCGGTCCCTCGCTCATGCGAAGACGCCGTGGAGATACCAGCGCGGGTCGGCCTTCTCGCTGCCGTAGAGGCCGTGGCGGAACAGCCAGAACCGGCAGCCTTCCTCGTCCTCGATCCGGTAGTAGTCGCGTGTCGGGCCTGTGGCTTCGACCGTCTTCCACCAGGGATAGGCGATGCGTTCGGGGCCTTCCTGTCGCACGACCCGGTGCTGCCGTCCTTGCCAGCCGAACCGGCGGGGCGGGCCGTCGGGCACTTCGGCGAGGACGGTGACCGGCTGGGGAGGCTCGAACAGGAACAGCGGGCGCAGGGGCGGCTCGCCCGCTTCCGGCTGGGGCCAGGCTTCGGGACGAGACGCGGCCGAGACTAGCCGGTCGGCATATTCCGGCAAGTGCTCGTCGCGCGGGGCGAAGCGGTGGAGACAATCGGCCCCGAAACGCACTTGCAGCCGGTCGAGCAGGGGGGCGAGGTCGGGCCTGCCGGAACTGTCCTCGTCCAGCCGCTCCTGCCCCTCGCTCACGTCCTCGTGCAGGGGGACGGACAGGCGCAGGAGGTCGTAGCCGAAGCCCGGATCGAGCGGGTCGGCGAGCGATTCGATGCGTTCGCGGAACAGCCGGACGACATCGGCGGGATCGCGCAACGGCAGTCCGCTGTCGACGGCAAGGCGGGCGACATGGCCGTCGGTGCGGAACAGGGAGACTTCATAGCGCCGCCCGCCGCGTCCGCGCGCGACCAGCAGGTCACGCGCCTGTCCGGCCAGCCATTCGATCACGCCGAGCAGGGGCTTCACCGTGGCCATCGGCTCGGCGAAGCGCTGTTCGACCCAGATCGGGGGCAGGGTGCGGTGCGGGGTGATGCGTCGGTCCTGCTCTTCCAGCAGGCGGGAGAGGGCGACCGACATCGCCTTGCCGAAGCGGGCTGCAAGGGGCGCGCGGGGGCGGTCCGCGAGCTGGCCTATGGTACGCAGTCCGGCGCGTCCAAGCGCGAGGTGGGCGTCGCCTTCCAGCCCCAGCGCGGCCACCGGCAGTTCGCGCAAGGATCGCTTGCCGAAGCGGGCGAGGGCCAGCGCGGCATCCGGGGTTCCGGCGCAGGACGTCAGCGGGTGGAAGCCGAGCCGGGACAGGCGGCTGGCGAGATCGTCCCGGACTTCACTCTCGTCCATGGCGAGGCTGTCGAAGCAGCCGGTGAGATCCAGCACCAGCGCATCGTCGCCTTGCGGCGCGACCATCGGGGTATAGCGCTCGCAGGCCTCTACAAGGCGCAGCAGCAGGGCATGATCCGCCTCGGGGCGGTGCTCCAGCGCGGCGAGATCGGGTTCCTGCGCGCGGGCGTCGGCCAGCATCATGCCTGCGGCGAGACCGAGTTTCAGCGCGGCGGGGGACAGCGCCATGATGCGCTGCGCCCCGCGTTGCTTCGCGATGAGCGCGAAAGCCGCGTCAGGCCGCGCTGCGCCTTCCCGCATCGCCCGTTCGGACGGCAGGAAGGGCAGGACGACCGCGAGATAGCGGCGCGCGGAACATGCCTTGCTCACGATCCCATTCCAGTTGCAGGTTGAGTCCTTCCCGCCCGCCGCGCTGGCGCAGCAGGGTCACGTCGAAGACCGGTCCTCCCGGTGCATCGGCGGGCAGCGGCATCGAGGGCGCGCTGGCGACCTGCCAGCGGCTATGGGCGGCGCTGGGGGCGGGATCGGCGCCGCTGCGCACGATCAGGACCATGGTGCCGCTCCGCTCCGCCGCCAGCGCGAAGCGGCGGGAGGCGGTCAGATCGAAGGCCGGGGCGCGGCCGTCCACCTCCATGACCACCGTGGCCGCGCCGCCGTGGCGCACGCAGTCCACGCCCGCGCGCAGCAGGCTCTGGAGGTCGGGCAGGCGCATCAGCACGATCGCGGCGGGATCGACGCCGAGTTCGGCAAGCCCGGGGGCATAAGGACGCTGCCGCGCCTGCTTCCCCTTCGCTAGCCTCAGCCAGAGCAGGGTCTCCCCCGGTTGGCGCGCCTGGACCGCGCAGAGCAGGGCCAGAGCGAGGGGTGGGGCCAGGACCGGGGCCAGCGCGGCGTTGCCGCCCTGTCCTTGTGCTGCGTAGAATTCATGCACGCCGTCCTGCTGCAAAGGTGCGTCCGGCCAGCCCTCCGGAGAGGCCTGCACAAGGCTCGCGGCACGTTTGAAGCGACTCGAATCGAACATATGTTCCTTTTATGTTCTATTCCTGTCCCATGCAATCGAACTCCGCTTTCCGTTTGGGATGCGCATGGGGAAAAGGTTTCGGGCATCGCGCGCCAAGTCATCCCGAGGCGTTCGGCCTAGGGTCGGGATCACACTTGCAGATCCAGAGAAGGACCCACGAAGCATGGCCAGTTCCGCTCCCGCGCCGCTGGAGGCCGTCCCGCCCGTCACTACCGCTGCAGCCTGGCGGGGAGACCGGCTGGCCGGAACCGATGAGTGGATCTACCTGCTTTCCGAGGCGCAGATCTCCGAACTGGAAACGCTCGGCGCCCGTTTCCTCGCCGAAAATCCGGACCTGCGCACCGTCACGGCCGAGGACTATCCGCTGGCGGCCTGCGCCGATGCAGTGAAATCCTGGGGCGAGGATGTCGACTACGGCCGCGGCTTCGTGCTGGTGCGCGGCCTGCGCACGCAGCTCTATTCGGATGCGCTGTCCAGCGCGATCTACTACATTCTCGGCCTGCACATGGGCGATCCGATCCGCCAGAACGAGATGGGCGACCTGATCGACCACGTCTACGCCACCAGCGACAAGACCATGGACGATCCCACTGCGCTCTCCTCCAAAGTGCGCGACAAGCTGGTCTATCACTCGGACAGTTCGGACATCGTCGCGCTCATGTGCCTGCGTCCGGCCAAGGAAGGGGGGCTCTCCTGCCTCGTCTCGGGCGCGGAAATCTACAACGAGATCCTGCGCCGCCGCCCGGACCTGGCGCCGCTGCTGCTCGAACCGTTCCACTGGGACTGGCGCCGGCAGGACCACAATGCTCCGGCGGATACCTATACCTCGCCGATCGTCAGCCTCGTGGACGGGGTGTTCTCGATGTATGCGGGTTCGCTCTACATCCTTACCGCGCAGGAATACGAGGGCGTGCCCAGGCTGACGCCGGAGCAGGTCGAGGTGCTCGAACTCTTCGACACGATCACCTACGAGGAGGGCATGGCCATCGAGATGGATTTCCGCCCCGGCGACATCCAGTGGCTGTCGAACTACGCCGCGCTCCATGCCCGCACCACGTTCTGGGACTGGCCGGAGCCGCAGCGCAAGCGTCACCTTCTGCGCCTCTGGCTGAGCCGCGATGCCGGGCGCCCGGTGGTGGACGGCTTCGGCAAGAACGGCGTGGTGCAGGTCCGTCAGGCCCCACGCGACGGGCAGGCCGAGCATCCGGATGCGCACTTCGATGTGTTCTCGGTCTCGGTGCCGCGTTTGATGAGTTGAGGTCAGTCCCGGTTCCGGAGCGCCACGGGAGTGGGGCAGGGGTTTGGCTCTGAACGGGACACAAAAAAGGGGCCGGGAGTTTCCTCCCGGCCCCTTTTCGTATTCGGAAAGCCGCCGATCAGCTCAGCGCGATGTCCGGTGCGTCTTCCTGCTTCATGCCGACGAGGTGGTAGCCCGAATCGACATGGTGGACTTCGCCGGTCACGCCCGCCGACAGATCCGACAGGAAGTAGAGGGCCGAACCGCCCACATCCTCGATCGTGGTGTTGCGGCGCAGCGGCGAGTTCAGCTCGTTCCACTTCAGGATGTAGCGGAAGTCGCCGATGCCGCTGGCGGCCAGGGTCTTCACCGGACCCGCCGAGATCGCGTTCACGCGGATGTTCTGCGGGCCGAGGTCGTTGGCGAGGTACTTCACCGAGGTTTCCAGTGCCGCCTTGGCAACGCCCATGACGTTGTAGTGTGGCACGACCTTCTCGGCGCCGTAATAGGTCAGCGTCAGGATCGAGCCGCCCTCGCGCATCATCGGTTCGGCGCGCTTGGTGACGGCGACGAGGCTGTAGGCCGAAATGTTCATCGTCATCAGGAAGTTGTCGAGGCTGGTGTCGACATACTTGCCGCGCAGTTCGTTCTTGTCCGAGAAGCCGATGGCGTGGACGACGAAGTCGATCGTCTCCCAGCGCGCCTTCAGCGTCTCGAACGCGGCATCGAGCGCCGCCATGTCCGAAACGTCGCAATCGATGAGGAAATCGCTGCCGAGGCTTTCCGCCAGCGGCTTCACGCGCTTGGCCAGCGCATCACCCTGATAGGAGAAGGCTAGCTCGGCGCCCTGTTCGTGCAGCTTCTTCGCGATGCCCCAGGCCAGGGACTTGTCATTGGCAAGGCCCATGATCAGGCCGCGTTTACCCTGCATCAGACCGGTCATTCTTGTTCTTCCTGTACTTCGTTGTTCTGTGCAGCGGCGCTGCTTTTCCCGTCCGGGCCCCCGGCAAGCATCTCCTGCTCCTCGGGACTGACGGTAAGGGCGGCGTTGAGTTCCGCGCCCGCGACCATCCCTAGTCCGACAAGCCAGAAAAAGAAAAGCGCGATCATCACTCCGGCGAGACTTCCGTACGTCAAATCGTAAGCGATGAAATTGCGCAACACTTTCGGCAGCAGCCAGGCGGCGCCCAGCCACCAGGTCGCGACGAACAGCGGCCCCGGCCATTTCCGATAGCGTCTCGCCTGATAACGACTTGGCGTCAAAAGGAAAAACAGCGCGTAGAGCGAGGCGAACAGAGTGCCCGCCGTGACCGCGCGGGACACGCCGATCTGGTAGTTGAAGGCCTTGAGCGCCGGAAACAGCGTCAGCAGCACGTCCTCGATCAGCGAAATCAGCACTTGCGATGACAGGGAAAGCAACAGAAGCAGTACCGATCCGAAGATCAACCCGCTCGATGCGAGCCGGTTTCGCCAGAATTTCAGGCTCTTGGTCGTGCCGTAGGCGCGGTGGAGGATGTCGCGGATGGTCTCGATCAGGCTGGTCGCCGTCCAGAGGCCCAGCACGCCGCCGACCCACAGCAGCCAGCCGTGCCGCGCCGCGACGGCATCGCGGGCGACCGGGGCAAGGGCATCCTCGACGCGCGGCGGCAGGGCGTTGAGCACCGCGTCGATCGCGCTTTCCAGCTGTCCCTGTTCGCCCAGCGCCGAGTAGATCGCCGCGAGGGCGATGAAGAAGGGGAACAGCGCGACGATCGTCATGTAGGCGAAGTTGCCGGCGTGGATGAAGCCGTCTTCCCAGGTACCGGCGATGACGCGTTTGACCACGACATAGGCCCGGCCGGAGGGATCGGGCCGGGGGAACCGCTCCTGCATCTCCTGCCAGCGCAAGGCCGCACGGCGCCGGTCCTCGGGCCTTATCGCGGCGGGTGTGTCTGGTGGCGGAACGGCTTTCACCGGGCCGAGATAGGCGCTGCGGGCAGGATGTTCAAATTTCGAAGGAATTCAGGAGGGGCGAAACGGAAAACCATCCCCGCCCCTCCCGTCAGATTCCGAGCCGGGCGCGCACGTCGCGCGAATCCTTCCAGCCTTCCAGCCGCTTGGCGAGATCGGCATCGCTTTCGGGCAGCACGATCTGGAGGCTGATTAGCAGGTCGCCGCGGGTGCCGTCCTTGCGGGTCATGCCGCGGCCCTTGAGGCGCAGGACCTTGCCCGAGCTGGCTCCGGCGGGAACCGAGAGCATCACTGCCCCGGCGGCTGTGGGCGCCTTGACCTTGCCGCCGTTCAGCGCCTCGTCGAGGGTGATCGGCAGATCGACGCGCAAGTCGTCGCCGTCCTGGCGGAAGAAGGCATGGGGCTGGATCTGGATGGTGACGATGGCATCGCCGGCGCCGCCGGGGCCCGCCTCGCCCTTGCCGGCGAGGCGCATCTGGGTGCCGTCCTCCAGCCCGTTCGGCAGCTTGAGGTCGATCGTCTTGCCGTCGGAGAGGGTGATGCGCTGGGGCTTCAGCTCTGCCGCGTCGGGGAGCGGGACCGCGAGGCGGTAGTTCACGTTGCCGCCGCGCGGGGCGGCACGGGTGCGGGTTCCGCCGCCCATCCCGCCGAAGCCACCGCCACCGCGCTGGCTGCCGCCGCCGAAGATACCGCCGAACAGGTCTTCCAGGTCGATGCCGTCGTTGCCGCCGAACCCGCCGGAGAAGCCGCGCTGTCCACCGGGGCCACCGCCGAACCCGGCACCGCCGAAGCCGCCGCCACCGCCGCCGAATCCGCCGAAGCCCATGGGATTGCCTTCGGCATCGATCTCGCCGCGATCGAATTTGGCCCGCTTGTCCTTGTCGGAAAGCAGGTCGTAGGCGCCGGTCACTTCGGAAAAGCGCTCCGCGGCCTTGGGGTTGTCCTTGTTGGTATCGGGATGAAGTTCCTTCGCCAGCTTGCGATAGGCGGACTTGATGTCCTTCTCGCTGGCCGTACGCGATACGCCAAGGGTGGAATAAGGGTCTGCTGCCATGGCTCCCTAGCTAGGTGCGGACGCGGCTTACGGCAAGCGGAGCTTTTCTCCTTCGGGCAGCGCGTCTATGCACCGGCCATGTGCCCGAAGGCCCACGGGAATTGCCGCGATATCGGTGGTTTCCGGCAAGGAGCATCAGGGCGCGGCTATAGAGACCTCATGCCCAATTCGTCAGGAAACGCAGATGGAAGCTGAACAGGCCCGCGAAGTCATCCCCCACGGCGATCCCCTCGCCCTGTTCAGGGCCTGGTACGAAGAGGCGCGCGAGACCGAGCCGAACGATTCGAACGCCATGGCGCTGGCCACCGCGACGCCGGACGGCCTGCCTTCGGTGCGCATGGTCCTGCTCAAGGGCTACGGGCCGGAAGGATTCGTGTTCTACACCAATGGCCACAGCCGCAAGGGGCAGGAAATCGCCGCCAATCCCCACGTCGCCCTGCTGTTCCACTGGAAGAGCCTGCGCCGCCAGATCCGCATCGAGGGCGAACTGGTGCCGGTGACCGCCGAGGAGGCCGACGCCTATTTCCATTCGCGTGCCCGGGATTCGCAGCTCGGCGCGGTCGCTTCCGACCAGTCTGCCCCGCTCGACAGCCGTGAGACTTTCCTGGCCCGTTACGAGGACGTTCGCGCCCGCTTCGGCGAGGGCGAGATCGAGCGCCCCGCGCACTGGACCGGCTTCCGCGTGGTGCCCGCCGCCATCGAGTTCTGGCAGGACCGGCCCTATCGCCTCCACGAGCGCCGCCGTTTCGTGCGCCATGACGATGCCCCCGGCGGCTGGGTCAGCTCGCTGCTCTATCCCTGAGGCCGCCCTTGCACGAACACGCCCATCTCACCCGCAGCGCCGCTTTCGCCAGTATCGGCGTGGCGGTGCTCCTGCTCGGCCTGAAGGGCTGGGCGGCCTGGTCCACCGGATCGACGGCGATGCTCGGCAGCCTGGCCGACACCACGCTCGATCTCGTTGCCAGCATCGCCACCCTGCTCGGCGTATGGATCGCCGCGCAGCCGGCGGACGACAAGCACCGCTTCGGCCACGGCAAGGCCGAGGCGATCGCGGCGATGTTCCAGATCGTGCTGATCTCGATCTCGGCGCTGGCCATCGCGAGCCGTGCGGTGGAGGAATTCCTCACCGAAAGCCGGGTGGAGAGTGCGGAGAGCGGCATTGCCGTGTCGGCCGTGGCGATCGTGGCGACTCTGGCGCTGGTCGCCTGGCAGCGGCACGTCATCCGCAAGACCGGCAGCATCGCCATCCAGACCGACAGCGTTCATTACCAGTCGGACCTCCTGCTCAACGTGGCGGTGATCGTCGCGCTGGTGCTGGACCAGTATGCCGGGCTGAAAGGAGCGGATCCGCTGTTCGGGCTGGGCATCGCCGCCTGGCTCGGCTGGGGCGCCTGGAATGCCTCGCAGGACGTGCTCGACCAGTTGATGGATCACGAGTGGCCGGAGGAAAAGAAGGACCGCTTCCTCCAGGTGCTCGCCCGTCATCCCGACATTACCGGCGTCCACGACTTGCGTACGCGGACCTCGGGCAACCGGGATTTCGTGCAGTTCCACGTCTGGGTCGATCCGGAGATGACCGTGCGCGAGGCGCACCGGGTGATGGACGAACTGGAGCACCGGCTCGCGGCGGAGTTTCCCGATACCGAGATCCTGATTCACCCCGATCCCGAGGGTCTGGTGGACGAAGCCGGCGCGGCGGGGATCGACGTGCTGCCGCCGATCCGGGTTTCCCTGGATTGAGTCTCTCTGGTCATAAGGCCCGTAGCGGAGCATAACCCCCGAGATGTCCTCGATTTCCGCTCCCGGCCTGTGGGCGCTCTGCGTTTCCGCCGTCACGATGACGGCGATCGTCGGCCTGCGCTATCTGGGCACGTCCGGTCTCTTCGCCTGGATCACCGCGCGGGTGAGGCCGGGGCTCTACAAGGGCATGGACCGGCAGATCCGCGGCGAGATCGGCTGGTCGCTGGCCTCCTCGGCGATCTACGGCATTCCCGCGGGCGTGGTCGCCTGGGGCTGGCAGGCGCATGGCTGGACGCTGATCTATAGCGATCCCGCCGCGCGGCCGCTGTGGTGGATGCCGGTCTCGCTGTTCCTCTATCTCTTCCTGCACGATACCTGGTTCTATTGGACCCATCGCTGGATGCACCGGCCGCGCGTGTTTCGCCTGATGCACGCCGTCCACCACGCCAGCCGCCCGCCGACGGCCTGGGCGGCGATGAGCTTCCACCCGCTCGAAGCCGTGACCGGGGCGGTCGTCGTCCCGGCGCTGGTGTTCCTCGTGCCGATCCATGTCGGCGTGCTGGGACTGGTCCTGACCATCATGACGGTCATGGGAATCGCCAATCACATGGGCTGGGAAATGTTTCCCCGCCGCCTCGTCCACTCGCGTCTGGGGCATTGGCTGATCACCGCCAGCCACCATCACCGCCATCATGAGTTCTATCGATGCAATTACGGACTCTACTTCCGGTTCTGGGATCATCTGTGCGGCACCGATCGGGGCGTTTCGGCGCCCTGACCTTGCTGCTTGCCGCGCCGCTGGTGCTCGGTGCGACCGGCGCGCAGTCGGACGTGACCGTCTCCATTACCGGTCTGCGCTCGCAGAAGGGGCAGATTCTCGCCTGTCTGACCACCGATGCCCGGACTTTTCCGAACTGCGACAAGGATCCGCAGGCACGGAAGCTGACGGTTCCGGTCAGCGGCGAGATACGGCTCGATTTCGGACGGGTTCCCGAGGGACGCTATGCCATCTCGCTGGTTCACGACGAGAACGGCAACGGCAAGCTCGACACCGCGCTGATGATCCCGCGCGAGGGCTTCGGCTTTTCCCGCGATGCACCGGTGCGGATGGGGCCGCCGCGCTTCGACAAGGCCGCTTTCGACGTCGGCACCGAGAACACCCGCATGACGATCAAGATGCGCTATCTGCTGTAACGCTCGCGAAGGGGCTTAAACTTTATTTCACCGCGCCCCGTCACAAGGGAGCGACGACCAGCAGGGGGCATGATGGACAGGGTGCGCGGCGAACTTTGCGACAGGGATGCGCCGATCACGGCCTGTCCCGAAACGAACGACCTTGCGGAAACCCCGCGCGCGGGGGGCAACGAGCGCCGCATGCAGGTGCGTGCCTACAATTTCTGGGCGAGCCTGCTGGGCGACCGGGCCTTCCCTGACGCCGCCGACCTCGACCCGGCCAGCCTGCCCGATTTCGGCCCGCACGGCGTTCTTCTCGACTTCTCGGACGGGGTGGAGAACCCGGCGATCGTCTGGCTCGGCGCGGCGCTGGCCGACGAATGCGGCGCCGCCGGCACGATCCAGCGGCTGAACGACGTGCCCAGCCGCTCGCTGCTGTCGCGCATCACCGATCATTATATGCAGATATTGGCGAATCAGGCGCCGGTCGGGTTCGAGGCGGAATTCGTGAATCGGCATGGCGCGACGATTCTCTATCGCGGCATCCTGCTGCCCTTCTCGCGCGACCAGTTGGCGATCGATTGCATCTACGGGGTGATCAACTGGAAGGAGCAGGGGGCTTCGTCCGGCATCGCCCAGTCGCCTTCGCAGGACGATTGTATCCCGCTCGACCGTCCCCTCCTGCCGCGCGAATCCGCGCCGCTCACCGAATGGGCGGACGGTCCGGCGGATGGGCTGCTCGCCACCGCAGAGACGCTGCGCGCGCTCCCGTCTCGGTCGCCGGACGAGCTTGGCCGCTCCGGCGAGTTCACCGTGATCTTGGCTCGGCGCAACGCGGCGGGCGAACTGGTGCTGCTGGGCGAAGTGGCGGACGACGAAGCGCTTCTCGACCGCACGGCGCGCCGCCTGTTGGCCTGACCGGACTTGAGCGAGCACCCTTGCCAGCGTGTTCCCCGCCGCTAGGCTGGGCGGCATTTGCAAACCGGCTGCCTTCAGCGCCGGTTCAGGCCCGGAGGCCCCAAGAGAGAGCATGTCCCTCGCGCGAATTGCCGCACTCTTCCTGAGCATTCTGGCACTGCTCGGCTGGTCCGCCGCGCCGGCGAGCGCGCAGTCCATCCTGCGCGATGCCGAGACCGAAGCCCTGCTCAAGGACATGGCCAAGCCGCTGATCACGGCGGCCGGGCTCAATCCCAATCACGTCGACATCGTTCTGGTCAACGACTCCTCGGTCAACGCCTTCGTGGCGGGCGGGCAGGCGGTCTACGTCAACAGCGGCCTCATCAACCAGGCCGATACCGCCGCCGAAGTGCAGGGCGTGATCGCGCACGAGCTGGGCCACGTCACCGGCGGTCATGCCGTGCTGAATCAGGGCGCCAGGCCTGCCACCAACATCTCGATCCTCTCGCTCCTGCTGGGCGCCGCTGCCGCTGCCGCGGGCGGGGGAGAAGCGGCGCTGGGCGTCATCATGGCCGGGCAGCAGGCCGCCATGGGCAAGTATCTCGCCTACAACCGCTCGCAGGAAGCCTCAGCCGACGCCGCCGGTGCCCAGTACCTTTCCACGGCGGGAATCAGCGGCCGGGGTTCGGTGGAGTTCTTCAAGAAGCTCCAGAATCTGGAGTTCCGCTACGGCTATCGGCCGCAGAGCGGGGATGAGTTCTACTCCACCCACCCGCTGACCGGAGACCGTATCCAGACGCTTCAGGACGTCTACGAGAAGGACCCGGCCTGGACCCGGCCGGACGATCCGAAGATCCAGCAGCGTTTCATACGGATCAAGGCCAAGCTGTTCGGCTATCTGGCCGAGCCGCGCGACGTGTTCCGGGTCTACCCAGAGACCGACAATTCGGTGCCCGCGCACTATGCCCGCGCCTATGCCTATCACCGCCAGTCGCAGCTCGACCGCGCGCGGGCCGAGACCGATGCCTTGCTCAAGGTCGATGCCAACGACCCCTATTTCCTGGAACTCGAAGGCCAGATCCTGCTGGAGGCGGGGCAGGCCGCGGAGGCCCTGGTGCCGCTGCGCAAGGCGACCGAACTGACCGGCTACCAGCCGCTGATCGCCACGCTGTTCGGCCACGCGCTGATCGCCACCGAGGACCCGGCCCATTTCGCCGAGGCGCAGACGGTGTTGAAGAACGCGGTCGCGCGCGACCGGGAGAATCCGTTCTCCTGGTATCAGCTCGGCACGATCTACGCCGCCAATGGCGACATGCCCCGCGCCCGGCTGGCCAGTGCCGAGCAGCAGTCGCTCACCGGGCAGATGGACGCCGCGCTGCGGAGCGCGCAGGCCGCCGAAGCGGGCTTGCCCAGCAACTCCCCCGACTGGCTGCGGGCGCAGGATATCGAGATGCAGGCGCGGGCCGCACTGGAACGCAAGAAGCGCTGAAAACGCAGCGGCTATGGCCGCCGATTCCCCGCTCGGCTATGGCCGTCGGGGCCGACCTCCGCTAAGGGCGAACCCTAAACTCTACAGGATTTTCGACGACGATGGGTAATGGCACGAAGTTCGCAGTGATCGCCGGATGCGTCGCTCTGGTCGGTATCGGCGGCTGGTTCGGCGGCCGCATCGCGGTCGAGAAAGTCGTGCATGACTACATCCTCGAACATCCCGAGATCGTGCCCCAGGCGATGGACAATCTCCAGCGCAAGCAGGCCAGCCAGCAGCTTTCCGGCGTCCGCCAGAACGTTGAGACGCCGTTCCCCGGCGCGGTGCTGGGCAATCCGAACGGCAAGGTCACGCTGGTCGAATTCAGCGACTATGCCTGCGGCTATTGCCGCCGCAGTCTGCCGGACGTGGCGCAGCTTCTGAAGAGCAATCCGGACTTGCGCATCGTCGTGCGCGAACTGCCGATCATCGGCCCGGAAAGCCCCGCCGCCGCCAAGATGGCGCTCGCCGCCGCCGAGCAGGGCAAGTTCCCGCAGTTCCACGACGCCATGTTCGCCATGGGCCAGGTGGACGGCCAGAGCATCAAGGCCGCCGCGCAGAAGGCCGGTCTCGACATGGAGCGCGCCCGCAAGGTCGCGGCAGGGCCGGCCGTGGAGCAGGAACTGTCGCGCAACCTGGAAATCGCCGGAAGGCTCGGATTCGGCGGTACGCCGAGTTGGGTGGCAGGCGAACGGCTGATTTCCGGCGCGGTCGGCGTCGATCAGCTGTCGCAGGCAGTCGCCGAAGCGAGGGGCGGCGGCAAAAAGAGCTGACGGCAACGGAGGCGCGCCGTTTTCGAGAGTTTCCGCTTCGGTAAGAATTCGGCTAGGAAGCGCTCATGAGCGTCCTGCCGATCCAGCCCATTCCGTTCTTTGCCAACAAGGACAAGGCCTTCTGGCGCCTTCAGTTCGTCGGTTGGAGCGGTGCGATGTTGCTTCGCACCATGTCGACGATCGCCAATGCCCAGCCGTTGTCCTCGCTGGTCCTGGTGCTGATCGCGACGGTCACGGGCTTCTCGATCTCGCTGGTGCTGTCGGTCGTCTATCGTTCGCTGATCACCAAGCGGGCGCTGATAACCTGGGGCGTGACGGCGCTGATCCTGCCTTTCGCGGTGGGGCTTCACGCCTTCATCGATGCCTGGGTGGTCTCGCTCTACCGCACGGACAGCGATTCCAGCTTCACCCAGCTGTTCCTCGGGATCTTCTACCTGGATGCCACCCTGCTGGGGGCCTGGTCGGCACTCTATTATGCGATCAACTTCTACCTCCAGGTGGAAGAGCAGAACGACCAGATGATCCGGCTGGAGAATCAGGCGACGCAGGCCCAGCTGGCCATGCTGCGCTACCAGCTCAACCCGCATTTCCTGTTTAACACGCTGAACTCGATCTCGACGCTGGTGCTGCTCAAGCAGACCGAGCCGGCCAACGCCATGCTCAGCCGCCTGTCCTCGTTCTTGCGCTACACCCTCATCAACAAGCCCTCGGCCCGCGTGACGGTGGCGACCGAAGTGGAGACGCTGAAGCTCTACCTCGACATCGAACTCATGCGATTCGAGGAACGCCTGCGCACCACCTTCAACATCGACCCGGAAACCGAGACCTGCCTTCTGCCCTCGCTGTTGCTCCAGCCGCTGGTCGAAAATTCGATCAAATATGCTGTGACTCCGCAGGAATCCGGGGCGGAGATCACGATCGTCACGCAACTCGTCGGGCCGATGCTTCGCATCACCGTCTCGGACACCGGGCCGGGCTTGCAAAGTCCGACGACCGACAACAGGTTGTCGGGCATGACTTACGATGGAGGGGAGCCGGTCTCCACTGGCGTCGGCCTGGCGAATATCCGCGACCGTCTTTCCCAGGCCTATGGCGAGCATCACCGGTTCGAGACGCTAGAGCCGATCGAAGGCGGCTTCGCCGTGCTCATCGAACTCCCCGCAGAACGCCAACCCACCCCGGAAGACATGATCGAGCAGCCGCGGCAGCCTGTTTTCGCCGCGCGATGAAACATATTTGGCCCACAAGCGTTAGCCGGGCCGGAGAACGTAACTGATGACCATTCGCACCATCCTCGTCGACGACGAGAAACTCGCCATTCAGGGCCTTCAGCTTCGCCTGGAGAAGTATCCGGATGTCGAGATCATCGATACCTGCTCGAACGGCCGCGAGGCCATCCGCAAGATCAAGACCGAAAAGCCCGACCTCGTCTTCCTCGACATCCAGATGCCCGGTTTCGACGGCTTCTCGGTGGTCAAGGGCGTGATGGAGATTGAGCCGCCGCTCTTCGTCTTCGTCACCGCCTATCAGGAACATGCCGTCCGCGCCTTCGAGGCGAACGCGGTGAACTACCTGATGAAGCCGGTGGACGAGACCAAGCTCGACGACACGCTCGCCCGCGTGCGCCAGCGCCTGGCCGAGAAGCGCTCGTCGGACGAGGCGGAAAAGCTCAAGACGGTGCTGGCCGAAGTGGCCCCCGACGCGATCGAGCACATCCCCGAGGAAAGCGATCCCAACGCGGACCGCTACGAAAAGCTCATCAACATCAAGGATCGCGGCCAGATCTTCCGGATCGACGTCGATTCGATCGAGCATATCGAAGCCGCCGGCGACTACATGTGCATCCGCACCGCCGACAATTCGCTGATCCTGCGCGAAACGATGAAGGACCTCGAACGCCGCCTCGATCCGCGCGTGTTCCAGCGCGTCCACCGCTCGACCATCGTCAACCTCAACCAGGTTCGTCAGGTCAAGCCGCACACCAACGGTGAATGCTTCCTGGTGCTCGATTCGGGTGCGCAAGTGAAGGTCAGCCGCTCCTACCGCGACGTGATCGCCCGCTTCGTTCACTGATTTCGAAAACGGCCAGTTTTGAGAAGGGCGTGGAGAGACGATCTCCGCGCCCTTTTTCGTAGCCCTCGACAATCCGATTCGAACGCGCGAAAGACGCGGGTCATGAGCACATTCGCGATCCCCGGTTTCGACCTCGCCACTTTCGTCGATGCAACGTTGGCCGAGGATCTCGGCGTCGGCCTTCCGGGCGGTGGCCGCGACGTGACCTCCGAAAGCGTGATCGAGGCCGATGCCCGGTTCTCCGGGGTGATGGATTCGCGCGATGCGATAACCGTCGCCGGCCTGCCGATCGCCGCAGCCTTTTTCCGCAAGCTCGATCCGGCGATGGAGATCGAGGTTCTGGTCGAGGAAGGCGCCCGCGTCGAACCGGGCACCAAGCTCATGCGCCTCACCGGCAATGCCCGCGCCATGCTGACCGGCGAGCGCAGCGCGCTCAACACCGTCCAGCACCTCTCCGGCATCGCGACGATGACCCGCGAATATGTGGACGCCATGGCCGGGCACGCGACGCTGCTGGACACCCGCAAGACCATTCCCGGCCTGCGCCACCTCGAAAAGTACGCAACCCGCATGGGCGGCGCCCGCAACCACCGCATGGGCCTGTGGGACGCGGCGATGATCAAGGACAACCACGTCCTCGTCGCGGGCGGTGTCGGTCCGGCGGTGGCCCGCGCAAGGGCGGCGGGCGTGTCGCAGATCATCTGCGAGGTCGACCACCTCGACCAGATCGAACCGGCCATCGCTGCCGGGGCGCATCATCTGCTGCTCGACAACATGGGGCCGGACAAGCTGCGCGAGGCCGTGGCCATCGTGGCCGGGCGCGTGCCGACCGAGGCCTCGGGCGGGGTGAACCTCTCCACCATCGGCGCGATTGCTGCTTCGGGCGTGACCTACGTCTCCGTCGGCCGCCTCACCCAGAGCGCGCCTGCTGCCGATATCGGGTTGGATTTCTCGCCGCTTTAGAGGCGGTTGCGAACGCGGTAGCGCTCCTCCATGTTCCGCAGACCCCTTCCAGTGCGGATGGGGTCAATAGGGGGACATCGACGTGCGTCCGAATTCCATCATCCAGTTCGATCGCTTCTATCTCGGCTCTCTGGTGCTGGCGGTAATAAATTCCGCCTTTTCGATGCAGGACACGCTGTCCGATCCGAGGATCGCGGGATCCGGTCTGGGGCTGGGCTTCGTCGTGGGTGTCCAGGTGTTCAGCTTCGCGCTGATTTTGCTTCTGTGGTTCTTCATTTCCCGCAACGCCAGCAACGTGGCGAAGTGGATCCTGACGGTGCTGACCGTGCTGGGTGTGCTCATGACGCTTCCCACGCTGCCGACACTGGCCGGACGCGGGCTGTTGAGCACGGCCGCCGTCGTGGTCATCACCGTGCTTCAGATTATCGCAGTGGTGTTCCTGTTCCGCGCGGACGCCAAGGCATGGTTCGCCCGCAAGGGCGGTGCGGCAGCGGACGACGAAAGCATCTTCAGCTGATCGCCGATCACCGCTTCGCCCGGAAGAAGCCGCGCAGCAGCTGTGCGGCTTCCGATTCGCCGATTCCCGAATAGACCTCGGGCTTGTGGAGGCACTGGTCGTGTTCGAACACCCGCGCGCCGTGTTCGACTGCGCCGCCTTTCGGATCGGAGGCGCCGTAATAGAGCCGGGCGATTCGCGCGTGGACGATCGCGCCCGCGCACATGGCGCAGGGCTCCAGCGTCACCCATAGCTCGCATCCCTCCAGCCGTTCGTTGCCGAGAATCCGTGCAGCGGCGCGAATCGCCTCGATTTCGGCATGGCTGGTAGGGTCATGGCGCTCGCGCGGGCCGTTGCGACCGGTGGCAATCACCTTTCCGTCCTTCACGACGATCGCGCCGATCGGCACTTCGCCGGAATCGGCGGCTTCCCGCGCTTGCGCGAGCGCGAGTTCCATGTATTCGGGGAGAGGCCAACGGGTCATGGCCAAGCGCTAGACCTTCAAAAAGCTGTGCGCAACTTGACCTTCCCCCCGGGAATCGCTAAGGGCGCGCCTTCCCGTTTCTACGGCCACAGAATTTTTTCGAGCGAGAGTTAGAGACATGTCCCGCATCTGCGAACTGACCGGCAAGGGCCGCCAGGTCGGCTGCAACGTCAGCCACGCCAACAACAAGACCAAGCGCGTCTTCCTTCCCAACCTTCAGAACGTCACGCTGCTGTCGGACGGTCTTGAGCGCAGCTTCAAGTTCCGCGTCTCGACCCACGGCCTGCGCTCGGTCGAGCACAACGGTGGCCTCGACAACTGGCTGCTGAAGACCTCGGATGCCAAGCTCTCGACGCGCGCCCTCAAGGTGAAGCGCGAGCTGAAGAAGACCCAGGCCGTAGCAGCCTGATTTTTCGCGCTCCCTCAGGGGAGCGTGAAATGCAGAGTCTCGCGAAGGGCGTGCAAGCTGGCTTGCGCGCCTTTTTGCGTGTCCGGGATCTTCGTGGCTGGGGCTGCGTATGAACCCACGTCATCCTGAACTTGTTTCGCTTAAGGCAGGTCGGCCGGGTCCACGCTCATCTTCCAGAGTATCGTGCGCTGGAGCGGCGAGTAGTTGTCGTCCGAGATCAGCCATACGGTCACCCGCCCGTCAGACCGGGGGGCGATGGCGATTCCCTCGAAATTGTCGATTGGCAGGTCGGAAGACAGTCGCGCCACTTCGGTGACCTTCCAGGTTCCACCCGGGCGAATCGCCCTCGGGTCGCCGATCGCGATGCGGCCTGCGAAGCGCTGCGGCATGGGCCAGATCAGCCGCCGCATCAGGATCAGCAGACGGCCATCCGGCAATTGCGCCATGTCGGTCGGACTGAAACCCGTGGGCGCATCCAGCGTGAAGCCCTGTCCGTCCGGGTGCTCGGTGGGGTCTCCGCCGAACAGCGCGGCCTGGTGCAAGTGGTCGCTCCAGCCCACATAGCCTTCACGCAGCGTCACGAATCGGCCGTCGTGCAGGCGGGTCAGCGCTTCGGGACCGGAATTCACGCCCCAGTCCTTCATGATGGCCGGACTGGCCTTGCGCTCGATCTTGTAGTCCGGATTCATCCGGTAGATGGCGTTGCGCCCCTCCAGACCCAGCCAGATCATGCCGTGTTCGTCCTGCGTTGCCGATTCGACATCGCGAGCGGCCTTGTCCGCGTCCCTGGAGAGGGGCAGGTCGCCCATGCGGCTTTCCGCCTGCGACTGGCCCGGCGCTTTGAACTCCAGGAAGCCGCCCGAATCGCTGATCGCCAGCATCGTTCCGCCGGAGCGGAGCAGGAGGGCCGAGTAGGAGCCGAACGAGTGGGTGCGGCTATGCGCCTGCCAGACTTCTTCCAGCCGGAACGCGCCGAGGCGCGGCTTCGCTTGCGCGGCGGGCGGCAGGGGGAGTGGGCTGAAGGAAAGCTCGAAGCGCTTGAACTTCGGCTGATGCGGCGCGTGCCCCCAGGTGAGCGGCAGCAGGGCCAGCAGGACGAGAAGGGCAATGGCGCGGCGCACAGGGGCGGGATAAGCATTCCCGCGAAGCCCGCAACCCGGTTTCGGCGTAACTGCCCGGAATCGCCCCGATTGGTCGTTCAGTTCATCGGTCCGGTGAAGAGAATCGGGTCGAGCCGGGCCTCGTTCCACTTGATCGACCAGTGCAGATGCGGCCCCGTCGCGCGGCCGGACATGCCGATCTTGCCGATGACCTGCCCCTGCCGGACGTGATCGCCCTGCTTCACCAGAATCTGCGAGCAGTGCAGGAAGGCACTGTTTAGCCCCATGCCGTGGTCCAGCATCAGCAGGTTGCCTTCGAGCGTGAAGGGCTTCTCGGCGGCGAGGATCACCACGCCGTCGGCGGGAGCCACGAAAGGCGTGCCGCTGGTGCCGGTGGCGATGTCGAGACCCGAATGATAGGCGCCCGGTTCGCCCCGATAGATACGCTGCGAGCCGAAACGGCCGGAAATCCGCCCTTTTGCGGGCCAGATGAAGTGTTGCCGCCAGCCTTGCGCGTCCGTTTTCATGGTGCGGGCGGCATTGATGCGGTCCAGCTCGGGGCGGCGAATCGCCATGAAGGCTTCCGTCGCGCCGCCGGGCTTGCGGGGAATATTGATGTTCTCGATCTGCCACGCGCGCGGCGAGACCGAGACGGGTTGGGAGATCCTGCGGCCGTTCTGCGTCGCAGTGAGCGTGGCGATGGTGCCCGCGTCCCGGTCAAAGGCGGCGAACCAGGCACCGTCGGAGGCGATCGACACCGGCTGGCCGTTCAGCGCCAGCGCGCTCGTGCCGGCCGGGGCCTTGCCGCGCATCCAGCCGCCCTCGGTCAGCTCGCCGCTGTAAGTCAGGTTTCCGGAAGTCGCAGCGACGGAGGCGGTCGATTGCGCGCCCAACCCGGCCCATGCCAGAACCGAGGCGACGACCGCACCGCCCAAAATCAGCGCGGGCGGCAGAACCTTGCGGGCGTTCATGCCTTTCCGGTGAGGCGCTTGGTGGCGATTTCGGCGGAGGCGTAAGGTTCCTGGAATTCGGCGCTCCAGTAGCGGAGTTCCTCCAGCGGAATCTTCTCGCCGGTGACGGCGCAGAGCACGAAATGTCCGCCGCTCAACACCCGGAATCCGTTGGGTCCGTAGGCGAGCTTGGCGGGGCGGTCGGCAGAAGACATAAGCATGGGCGAAATCCTAGCAGAGCGCGGCGGTCAAAACAAATCGCCCTGCCTCGTCTCGTCCGCTTTCGGCCTTGCTGGGCGCTTCGCGGCGCTCGCCTCAGGGGTGGGTTCGGGGGCCTTGGCGACCGGGGCAGGGGCCTCGGACCCCACGGCCACCGTCAGTTCGCCGTCGCGGAACTCCAGCGTCAGCAGTGCTTCCCGGGCGGCGGCTTCACGGCTGGTGAGGGCACGTCCGTCGGGCCCCTTGGCGAGGACATAACCCCGCTCCAGCGGGCGCTTCGGGTCGAGTTGCGGCAGGACGCGGGACACGGGCGCAAGGCCGTCGCGCGCCATGGTCCAGCGGCGGGTCAGCAGGCGCGGGATCAGGCCGGTGCGGGACAGTCGCTCCTCGCTGCGCTCCATGCGGTGACGCAGCAGCGGCAGAGAAAGGCGCGAGGCGGTGCGGCTCAGTTGTTCGCGCTTGGCGGCGGCTTCGTCGCGCAGGCCCCGGCGCAGGCGTTCGGACAGGTCGTCCAGCTTCTGGGCCTTGGCGGCAAGGATGGCTTCCGGCTTGGGCAGGCGCTGGACGCGCGCTTCCAGACGCTCGCGGCCCAGCGTGACCGGGCGGAGCGCACAACGGCGCTTGCGATAGGCCAGTTCGTCGAGCGTGGCGGCCAGATCCAGACGCACCGGCACGGCCATTTCGGCGGCGGCGGTGGGGGTGGGGGCACGGCGATCCGCCGCATAGTCGCAGAGCGTGGTGTCGGTCTCGTGGCCCACGGCGGAAATCACCGGAATCGACGATTCGGCGACGGCGCGCACGACGATTTCCTCGTTGAACGACCACAAGTCCTCGATCGACCCGCCGCCGCGCGCCACGATCACCAGATCGGGACGCGGCACCGGGCCGCCGGGCTGGATCGCGGAGAAACCGCGCACGGCATTGGCGACCTGTTGCGCCGAGCCTTCGCCCTGCACCAGCACCGGCCAGACGAGGACGTGGCTGGGGAAGCGGTCGTCCAGCCGGTGGAGAATGTCGCGGATCACTGCGCCGGTGGGGGATGTCACCACGCCGATGACCTGCGGCAGGAACGGCAGCTCGCGCTTGCGCTCGGGGGCGAAGAGGCCTTCTGCGGCGAGGCGCGCGCGCAGCTTTTCCAGCAGCGCCAGCAGGGCGCCTTCGCCCGCGATCTCCATCGTTTCGATGACGATCTGGTATTTCGAGCGGCCGGGATAGGTGGTCAGCTTGCCGGTGGCGATCACTTCCACGCCGTCTTCGGGGCGGAAGGCGAGCCGCTGCGCGCCGCCGCGCCACATGACGCCGTCGATCACCGCCTTGTCGTCCTTCAGCGCGCAATAGAGGTGGCCGGATGCCGCCCGCTTCACGCCCGAAAGCTCGCCCCGCAGGCGCACGAAGCCGAAGCGGTCCTCCACGGTGCGTTTTAAAAGGTTCGAAATCTCGCTGATCGAGAGCGGCGCAGCGTTGTCCCCGGCCGCTTGCTTCGCTACCAGCCCACCCGAACGACCATCGTCATATTCGTCGTCATCGAAAGGCACGGCTAATGAACATCCTTCTTCTGGGCTCGGGCGGCCGCGAACATGCGCTGGCCTGGAAGCTGGCGCAATCCCCGCTCTGCGAGACGCTCTGGGCTGCCCCCGGTAATCCGGGCGTTGCCGACGTGGCAAGCTGCATCGACCTTGATGTCACCGACCATGCGGCGGTCATCGCCTTCTGTGAGGCCAATGTCGTCGGCCTCGTGGTGATCGGCCCGGAAGCGCCGCTGGTGGATGGTCTCTCCGATTCCCTGCGCGCGGAAGGCTTTTCGGTGTTCGGCCCGAGTCAGGCGGCGGCCCAGCTCGAAGGTTCGAAGGGCTTCACCAAGGACCTCTGCGAGCGCGCGGGCATTCCCACCGCCGGTTACGACCGCGTTTCGACCGAAGCCGATGCCATGGCGGCGCTGGCGAAGTTCGGCGCCCCGGTCGTCATCAAGGCGGACGGCCTTGCGGCAGGCAAGGGCGTGACCGTGGCCATGACCATGGTCGAGGCCGAGGAAGCCGTGCGCGAGATCTTCTCGGGCCGCTTCGGAGAGGCCGGCGCCGAGGCGGTGATCGAGGAGTTCATGGAAGGCGAGGAAGCCAGCTTCTTCGCGCTGACCGACGGTTCCACCATCGTCCCCTTCGCCTCCGCGCAGGACCACAAGCGGGTGGGAGACGGCGACACCGGCCCGAACACCGGCGGCATGGGCGCCTATAGCCCGGCTCCGGTGCTGACGCCGATGCTGGAAGCCGAAGTGCTCGAACGCATCATCGCGCCGACCGTGCGCCAGCTTGAGAACGAGGGCACGCCTTACTCCGGCGTGCTGTTCCTTGGCGTCATGCTGACCGACGAAGGCCCCAAGCTGATCGAATACAACTGCCGCTTCGGCGATCCCGAGTGCCAGGTGATGATGCTGCGCCTTGAATCCGATCTCGTCGAACTGCTCCATGCCTGCGCGGACAATCGTCTGGCCGCCATCCAGCCGCCGCGCTTCAGTGACGATACCGCGCTGACCGTGGTGATGGCTGCGAACGGCTATCCCGGCACGCCCGAGAAGGGCGGCGCGATCGGCGGCATTGCGGCGGCCGAGGCGAAGGATGCCAAGGTCTTCCATGCGGGCACGGCGCTGAATGACGGCGTGCTGGTCGCCAGTGGTGGTCGTGTGCTCAACGTGACCGCGCGCGGGGCTTCGGTCACCGAGGCGCAGGCCAAGGCCTATGCCGCCGTGGATGCGCTCGATTTTCCCACCGGCTTCTGCCGCCGCGACATCGGCTGGCGTGAAGTGGCCCGTGAGAAAGCCCATGGCCAGTAAGGCGGACTCGATCCTGAAGGTCGCGCTGGCGGCGGCGGCGGTGTTCGCCGGCGCCGGGGTGGGCTTCTACTACGGCATTTTCCTGCCCGGACAGGCGTCCCGGCAGGAAGCCCGCGAACTGGCGGTGCAGGAAGCCCGGCAGAAGCAGGAGGACGCCCAGGCCAAGGCGCAGCAGCGCGAGCAGGCCGAGCAGTCGCGCCGTCAGGAAGCCGCACAGCAGGAATATCAGGACTGCCTGAACTTCGCGGAACTCTCCTACAAGCAGCGCTGGACTGCGAGCTGCCGCGCGCAGCACGATGCGGACCTGGCGGCTCTGGCCGACTGTGCCGACAATCTCTTCGCGACCGAGGACGGCTGCCGCGCCAAAGTGCCGGTCCGGCCGGAACGGGACTGCGCGCTGCCCGGACAGACGGCGCAGAGCTATTCGGACGCGCGCGAGCAGCGCAAGGCGGAGTGTCTGGCGCGTTTCCAGTCGGCCCAGCCGGGCGCTCAGCCCCAAAACCAGCCGGGCGCTCAGCCCCAAAACCAGCCGGGCGCTCAGCCCCAAAATCTGTCGCAGCTGATGCCCGCTCAGGCACCGCCGCCGCCCGATACCTACTGAACCCGCCTAACCCCGTTCGGCGAGCCAGGTCGGGGCGATCTCGATCACCGGGACTTCCCAGGGATGGACGGCCAGGATGCGGTCCATGGCTTCCAGGAATCCGGGGTCTTCCTCGCTGCACGGGGCATGGACCGCGAGAATCACGGTGGGCGAGAGGCTGGTCAGGGCCGCTTCTCCGAACGTGGGTCTAGCGTCCGGCCCCGGCGTAAAGCTCTCCCAGCCCAGTCCGATTTCCGCGACGCCCTTGTAGAGATCGAAATCTCCCAGCGGATTGTCCTCGCGCACGATGGCAAGGATTGCGGCGAGGACGGGATCGCGCTCTCCGGCGGCGATATCGCCCGCGAGCATGGCCCGGAAACTCTCCGGCGAGACCGGGACGTGGATGCGCACCGACAGGGCTTCGCGCAAGTTCATGCAGGTTGTTCCTCGATCAGCAGGCTGACGGCCAGCGCCAGACGTTTCGCGTCCTCGCGCGCGTGGTGGGCCTTCGGCGCTCCGTTTGGAAGGATGGACAGACTGTCGCGGAAACAGAGGGGCGTCAACGTCGTCCCGGATCAGGTTCGGGACGACGAAATGCAAAAAGGGCCCCGTTCCTGCGAACGGAGCCCTTCCTGGTTTTTGAGGCTTGGCGAAATCAGCCGACGCGCTCGGCGATCAGCGCCTTGAGGTCGGCCTCGGGGCGGGCGCCGTAGTGCGAGATGATCTCGCAGGCGCAGATCGCGCCGTACTGGAGGCACTCTTCGAGGCTCTTGCCGCGCACGTGGCCGAACAGGAAGCCGGCGGCGAAGAGGTCGCCCGCGCCGGTGGTGTCGACGACGCGATCGATCGCCTCGGCACCGACTTCGGCGCGTTGGCCGCCCGAGATCGCGACCGCGCCTTCGGCGCCGCGGGTGACGACGAGCACGGGAATCTGCGGCGCGAGCTGGGCGATGCCCTTTTCGAAATCGTCATGGCCGACAAGGGCGGCCATCTCGTGCTCGTTGCAGAACAGCACGTCGATCTTGCCGGTCTCGATCAGGTCGAGGAAGTCGGCGCGGTGACGGTCGATCACGAAGCATTCCGACGGGGTGAAGGCGATCTTGCGACCGGCGGCGCGGGCGGCTTCGATGGCCTTGCGCATCGCGGCGCGCGGTTCCTCGGGATCCCAGAGGTAGCCTTCGAGGTAGAGCACGGCGGCGTTGGCGATGGCGGTTTCGTCCAGCGCTTCGGCGGGCAGGTGCTGCGATGCGCCCAGGAAGGTGTTCATCGTGCGCTGGCCGTCCGGCGTCACGAAGATCAGGCAGCGCGCGGTCGGGATGCCGACGCGGGCCGGAACGTCGAAGGCGATGCCACCGGCGCGGATGTCATGGGTGAAGACTTCGCCCAGCTGGTCGTCGGCGACTTGGCCGATGAACGCGCACTTGGCGCCCAGCGCGGCGAGGCCGGCCAGGGTGTTGGCGGCCGAACCGCCGGAGATCTCGCGGGCCGGGCCCATGGCGGCGTAGAGGCTCTCGGCCTGCTCGGCGTCGATCAGCATCATGCCGCCGCGCGAGAGGCCGAGGTCCTCGATCAGCGCGTCGTTGCAGTTGGCGATCACGTCGATGATGGCATTGCCGATGGCAATCACGTCGAAAGTGGGCGGCACGGTGGGTTCAGCCATGCGAAAAGGAGTCCTTGGATTGTCTGGAAGTTGTACCGCGCGTAGCGCGCGGGCCGCCGCTTCGCAAGCGCGGCGAGAGTTGACAGCGCTCCGGGGGCGGGCGATGCGGGGCGCGATCATGACTCACGACCGTTCGGCGCCGACTGGCATTTCGATGATTCAGCCAACCCGCATCCGGGGCGCCCTCGCGGCCGCGGGGCTAGCGGTCTTGCTCGCGGGGTGCGCCAGCACGTCCGGCGGCGGGGTGGCGAGCACGCCGCATCCGCCCAAGCGCGGAACGCAGATTCCCAATGTCCGACAGCCCACCCATACCGCGCGCGATCCCAGTTTTCAGGCGATTCCGGGTGCCGAAGGGGTGATCGGATCGAACGAAAGCCAGCTCGTGCGGATGTTCGGGGAGCCGCGTCTCAACGTCTGGGAAGGCGATGCGCGCAAGTTGCAGTTCACCGGCAAGGCCTGCCTGCTGGACATCTACCTCTATCCCTCGACTTCCGCGAAGGAGCCGCGCGCGTCCTATATCGACGCGCGGCGGGTTTCGGACGGGCAGGATGTCGATCGCGCAGCCTGCATCGCGGCGCTGCGCAAGTAGGTATTTTAAACCGTAAAGCTTTCGCCGCAGCCGCACGAGCCCTTGGCATTCGGATTCGCGAAGACGAATCCGGCGGTGAAATCGTCTTCCACCCAGTCCATGGTGCTGCCGATCAGGTAGAGCACCGAGGCGCCGTCGATGTAGAACAGGCCGCCGGGGGTCTGAATCTTCTCGTCGAAGGCCTTTTCCTCGCTGACGTAGTCCACCGAATAGGCCAGGCCCGAGCAGCCCCGGCGCGGGGTGGAGAGGCGCACGCCGATCGTGCCTTCGGGCGCTTCGCTCATCAGCTTGGCGATGCGGGCCTCGGCATTGGGCGTGAGGAGCACGGCGGCCGGACGCTGGCGGACGGGCTTCACTTCAGTGGTGGTGGTCATAGCTTCTTTTCCCAGAACAGCGCGGTGCCCGCCTGCGGGTCCAGCGCGTAGTCGCCGTAGCCGAGCGCGGCATAGAGGCCCTTGGCCGTGTCATTGCCGCTCAGCACTTCGAGCGTGATCTTGCAGGCGCCGCGCTTGCGGGCCTCTGCCTCTACCGCGAGCATCAGTGCCTTGCCCAGACCTTTGCCGCGCGCCTCGGGCAGCACGGCCATGTCGTGGATATTCACCAGCGGACGCGCGGCGAACGTCGAGAATCCGGTGATGCAGTTTGCCAGACCCCGCGCCTCGTCACCGGCGAAGGCCAGCAGCGAGAAGGCGCCGGGGTGCGCGGCAAGGCCGGGCACCAGCCGCTCGCGCACGTCTTCCGACAGCGGCTTGCCTCCACCCATCGGATCGCGGGCATAGCTGTCCAGCAGCGCGACCACGCGCGCGGCATCGGCCGCGTCGGCATAGTCCGCCAGACGAACAGTGACTTCCGCGGTCAGGGTGGGGGCAAGCGTCGCCATCAGAGCATGCCCAGTTCGAGCTTCGCTTCGTCCGACATCTTCGCCATGTCCCACGGCGGGTCCCAGACGAGATTGACCTCGGCATCGCGCACGCCGGGTACGGCGGCCACGCGCATCTCGACTTCGCCGGGCATCGATTCCGCCACCGGGCAATGCGGCGTGGTCAGCGTCATCGTCACTGCCACCGAAGCCTCGGGCGAGACTTCGACGCCGTAGATCAGGCCGAGATCGTAGATGTTGACCGGAATCTCGGGGTCGAAGATTTCCTTCAGCGCGTCGATCACGCCGTCGTAGATCGCGCCGCCGGGCTGGGCGGGGTCGATGCCCTGCGGCTTTTCGGCGAGGAATCCGTCCAGATAGTCACGCTTGCGTTCGACAGGAACAGGCACGTCCTCGACGCGTGCGCGCGGGGCAGGATTCACCGAATCGACTTCCTCGACCGTGAAACTAGGCTTCTCGTCGTTCATCCAAAAATTCTCCGGGTGCGCTCGATACCCTTCATGAGCGCCTCGATATCGCTGTCGTCGCTGTAGAGGCCGAAGCTGGCGCGGGCCGTGGCGGGAACGCCAAGGTGGTCCATCAGCGGCTGTGCGCAGTGGTGGCCGGCACGGATCGCGACGCCTTCTTCGTCCAATATGGTGCCGAGGTCGTGCGGATGCACCCCGTCCATCGCGAAAGAAACGATGCCGACCGAATCGGCTGGGCCGAACAGGGTGACGTCGTTCCGCCGGGCCAGTTCGGCGCGCAGCTTCGCGGCCAGATTGCGTTCGTGGCGCTCGGCCCGGTCGAGGCCCTGCGCGGTCAGCCAGTCGATGGCGGCGGCAAGGCCCAGGGCTTCGACGATCATCGGCGTGCCCGCCTCGAAACGCTGCGGCGCCGGGGCGTAAGTGGTCTTCTCGAAGGTGACGCGGTCGATCATCGACCCGCCGCCCTGCCACGGGGGCATGGCATCGAGCAGCGCCTTCCTCGCCCAGAGCGCGCCGATCCCGGTGGGACCATAGAGCTTGTGCGCGGAGAAGACGTAGAAGTCGCAGTCCATCGCGGTCACGTCGAGCGCAATGCGGGGGGCGGCCTGGCAACCGTCGATCAGCAGCTTCGCGCCGACCGCGTGCGCCAGCTTCGCGGCATGTTCCACGTGAAGCACCGAACCCAGCACATTGGAAACGTGGGCAAAGGCCACCAGCTTGTGCGCGGGGGTGAGGATGCGTTCGGCCGCTTCCAGGTCGATCCGGCCGTCTGCCGTCAACGGGCAGACGTCGATCTCGACGCCGGTACGGTCGCGCAGCAGCTGCCACGGCACGATGTTGGAGTGATGTTCCAACGTCGAAAGCAGGATGCGGTCGCCCGCCTTCAGGTTTTCGATGCCCCAGGTCTGCGCCACGAGGTTGATCGCCTCGGTCGCGCCGCGGGTGAAGACGATCTCGTCCTCGTGCCCGCCCAGGAATGCGGCAACCTTGCGGCGCGCGGCCTCGAAGGCCAGCGTCATTTCGGCCGAGCGGGCATAGACGCCGCGATGCACGGTCGCATAGTCGCGGCCCAGTGCATTCACGGTGGCGTCGATCACTGCCTGCGGCTTCTGCGCGGTCGCGCCGGTGTCGAGGTAGTGCCAGTTTCCGGCGAGCCCGGGGAACTGGTCCTTGAGGACGAGCGTATCGGTACTCACAGGATCTGCTCCAGCCGGGCGATGGCGGCCTCGCTCAGTTCCGCTTCGCCGGGGGCGCCGGTGAAGGCTTCGGCGATGAAGGCCTGGAGCATCAGGCGCTTGGCTTCGGGCGGAGTGAGACCACGGCTCATCAGGTAGAACAACCCGTTGGCGTCGAGTTCGCCCACCGCGCAGCCATGGGCGGCCTTGACGTCGTCGGCGTAGATTTCCAGCTCCGGCCGGGCATTGGCGGTGGCCGTGCGGTCCAGCAGCATGGCGCGGACCGACTGTTCGGCATCGGTGCCGTCGGCTCCGCGCTCCACCGCGATGCGGCCGAGATAGGTGCCGACCGAATGGCCCGCCAGCGCGGTGCGCACGATCTGGCTGGACGTGGCGTTCAGCCCGGCGTGGGTGACTTCGGTGACGACTTCCAGCGTCTCGCTGCCGGTGGCGAGCTGCGCCGCGCCCAGCGTGAAGTCGGCGCCTTCGGCCAGCCGCACGTCGACCGCGATGCGGCCATAGACGGGCCCCGCCGAGAGCACGCGAAGATCGAACTTCGCGCCCTTGCCCAGCGAGATCACGAGGTGGCGGGCCACTGCGGCAGCGCCGTCCTCGACGATCTGGAGCGACTCGTCACCGCCATCGGCCACGACGATCTCCTCGCGCGCGATCGGCCAGACACCGGCCAGCGCGTCGATGTCGGAATAGCGGAAGTCTTCGTGCTTCCGCGTCGGGAGAGCAGCGACTTCGCTCATGCGGCGGTCTCTTGCACGACGGCTTCGTAGCCCTCTTCCTCAAGCCGCAGCGCAAGCTCCGGGCCGCCGGTCTTGACGATCCGGCCCGCCGCGAGGACGTGCACGAAGTCCGGCTTCACGTAGTCCAGCAGGCGCTGATAGTGGGTGATCAGCAGCACGGCCTTGTCGGGCGCGCGCATGATCGCATTGATGCCCTCGCCGCAGATGCGCAGCGCGTCGATGTCGAGGCCGGAGTCGGTCTCGTCCAGGATCGCCAGCTTGGGATCGAGGATGCCCATCTGCACCATCTCGGCGCGCTTCTTCTCGCCGCCGGAGAAGCCGACGTTCACCGGGCGCTTCAGCATGTCCATGTCCATGCGCAGCAGGCCCGCCTTTTCGCGCGCCAGCTTCAGGAATTCGCCGCCCGACAGCGGTTCCTCGCCCCGGCCCTTGCGCTGGGCATTGGCCGCCTCGCGCAGGAACTGGACGAAGGAGACGCCGGGAATCTCGACCGGGTACTGGAAGCCCAGGAACAGTCCGGCGGCGGCGCGCTCGTGCGGTTCCAGTTCGAGCAGGTCCTGCTCCAGGAAATCGACCGATCCGCCGGTCACTTCATAGCCCGGACGGCCGCCGAGGGTGTAGCCCAGCGTCGACTTGCCCGCGCCGTTCGGCCCCATGATCGCGTGAATCTCGCCCGGATTGATCGTCAGCGAGAGACCCTTGAGAATCGGCTTGTCGGCAACATTGGCCTGAAGGTTATCGATCTTGAGCATGGTCATCCTTCGGCGCCCTCATCGAAGCGAGGGGTGGCAGTGGCACCGGCCTTCCGACGCGCGGAGCGCTTGTCGAAAGGCACGTTGAGTTCAGTGGTGATCTCGCGCACGACGCTTTCGATGCGGTCGAGCACTTCGTCTTCGGAGAAGCGCAGCACGCGAATGCCCACTTCGATCAGCTTGCGGTCCTGCAACTCGTTCACGTCCGGGTTGGAATCCTCGGGGCTGAGCTGCACGACGATCCAGCGCGAGGGGCAGGCGAAATCGACGATGGTCGATCCGACCACCGAGTGGCGAATGAACTTCACGCCGCCCAGCTTCGAACCGGAGAGTTCCGCCCAGAGTGCCTTTTGCGCATCGCTGGGATTGCGGCGCATTTCCTTGGCCCGCTCCTTGAGCGTTTCGAGGCGCGCGCCGGTGACGTTGAAGCTGGCCTTGGCGTCCGCCTTCGGCGCGGCGTCCTTGCTGATGCCGAGGGTCTTGCGGGCGGCGGTCATGCGGGGATTCCTTTGAATGTCTTGCGTGTATGGAAGCGGGCCATCGTCAGCCCACGCTTCCTTCAAGGCTGATGCCCAGCAGCTTCTGCGCTTCGACGGCGAATTCCATCGGCAGCTGCTGGAGCACTTCCTTGGCGAAACCGTTGACGATCAGCGCCACCGCCTGCTCGGTGTCGAGCCCGCGCTGCATGGCGTAGAACAGCTGGTCGTCGCTGATCTTGCTGGTGGTCGCCTCGTGTTCGATCTGGGCGCTGGGGTTGCGCACCTCGATATAGGGCACAGTGTGGGCGCCGCATTCCTTGCCCAGCAGCAGCGAATCGCACTGGGTGAAGTTGCGCACGCCCTCGGCATTGGCGGCCACGCGGACGAGGCCGCGATAGGTGTTGTTGCTCTTGCCGGCCGAGATGCCCTTGGAGATGATCGTCGAGCGGCTGCCCTTGCCGTTGTGGATCATCTTGGTGCCGGTATCGGCCTGCTGGTAATTGTTGGTGACGGCTACCGAGTAGAACTCGCCCACCGAATCCTCGCCGTTGAGGACGCAGCTGGGGTACTTCCAGGTGATGGCGGAGCCGGTTTCCACCTGGGTCCACGAGATCTTCGAGCGGGCGCCCTGGCAGAGGCCGCGCTTGGTCACGAAGTTGTAGATGCCGCCCTTGCCCTCGGCATTGCCGGGGTACCAGTTCTGCACGGTCGAGTACTTGATCTCGGCATCTTCCAGCGCGACCAGTTCGACCACGGCGGCGTGAAGCTGGTTCTCGTCGCGCATCGGCGCGGTGCAGCCTTCGAGGTAGGAGACGTAGGCGCCCTTGTCGGCGACGATCAGCGTGCGTTCGAACTGGCCGGTGTTTTCCGCGTTGATGCGGAAATAGGTGCTCAGCTCCATCGGGCAGCGCACGCCCTCCGGGATGTAGACGAAAGTGCCGTCCGAAAAGACCGCGCAGTTCAGCGCCGCGAAGTAGTTGTCCTGCACGGGCACGACCTTGCCCAGCCACTTCTTCACGAGTTCCGGATATTCACGGATCGCCTCGGAGATCGAGCGGAAGATCACGCCCGCCTGCTCCAGCTCCTTGCGGAAGGTGGTGGCGACCGAGACCGAGTCGAACACCGCGTCCACGGCCACCTTGCGCGCGCCCTCGACGCCGGCGAGCACTTTCTGCTCCTCCAGCGGAATGCCGAGCTTTTCGTAGACCTTGAGGATTTCGGGATCGACCTCGTCGAGGCTCGACAGCGAAGGCTTCTTCTTGGGCGCGGCCCAGTAGTAGGCTTCCTGGTAGTCGATCGGCGGCACGTTCAGCTTGGCCCAGTCGGGCGGAGTCATCTCCAGCCACCTGGCATAGGCCTTCAGGCGCCATTCGAGCATCCATTCCGGCTCGTCCTTCTTGGCCGAGATGAAGCGGATGGTGTCCTCGGACAGGCCCTTGGGGCCATATTCCTGCTCGATGTCGGCAACCCAGCCGTGCTCGTAGTCGGCCACGCGGGCCGCAGCCTCGCGCGCGGCCTGATCGCGCACTTCGACGTCACGCAGATCGTCCCCATGGACTTCGCGCACCTCGATGGTGCCCTCGGGGGAGGTTTCCTCAGTCATTCATACTTCCTCGACGAGCTGGGTCAGGACCACTTGCGCCAATGCGCCGCGCAGGGCCGCGTTTACCTGCGGCCAGTGCGGGCGCACGCTGCATCCGCCTTCCAGCGTACATTCGTGCTTGCCCTGTTCGAGACAGGCGGTGAGCGCGATCGGCCCTTCCACTGCCTCGACGATATCCGCAATCGAAATCGTTTCGGGGGCGCGGGCCAGTTTCAGCCCTCCGCCCACGCCGCGGGTCGATTGCAGCAATCCCGCGGCGGTCAGCTTGCTCACCAGCTTCTGCACCGTCGGTGCGGGAAGGCCGGTATCTTCCGCAAGCTGCGCCGCCGAGATGCGGCTCAACCGCGAATCTTCCGGGTGATGCGCGCAAGTTCCCGAGTGCCGAGTCGCGGCGGACATGATGACAACGGCATAGTCGGCCATGCTGGACAGGCGCATATCAGCGGCTTTCGCGTCTCTTGCGGTTAAAGTGGATCAAATCTTTCCGATTTGTGCCACCTAGTGCAGGACCCCTCCGGTTTCAATGGCGTTTCGCAGGGGTTCTTGCGACAAAACCGATGGACCTGTCGCAAAACAATCGCTTCCAGCGCCGTGCAGGCGATTCCCGATAAAAGAAGGCGGCCCCCGATCAGATCGGGAACCGCCGTTAGGTAATAAAGAACTCGTGCGCATCCCGCTACGAGCCCTTCGGGTCGCAAGTCCCGTTTATGCCGCCCCTCCGCCAATTTATTGTATAATTGCGACACGTGAGCCCCCCGGGCGACGCCGAAAAAGCGATTTTGCGCGCGTTGCGCAGGATAAGAAGCATTTGAGCAACAGCCCTGAGGTGTCTATGCGCGGCTCCGTGCTTTATTCCCTGATCAGACCCGCCCTGTTCCGTCTCGACGCCGAATCGGCGCATGGCCTCGCGCTAAAGGCGCTGAAACTGGCCGGACCCAGCCGCGCCCCGGCGTTCCCGGCCTCGCTGGCGACGCAAGTGGCGGGAATCGCCTTCCCCAACCCCGTGGGCATGGCGGCCGGGTTCGACAAGGACGGCGAAGTTCCGGACGCCCTGCTGGGCCTCGGTTTCGGCTTTGCCGAAGTCGGCTCGATCACGCCGCTGCCGCAGGCGGGCAATCCGCAGCCCCGCCTGTTCCGGCTGGTCGAGGACCGCGCGGTGATCAACCGCATGGGCTTCAACAACAAGGGTGCCGAGGTCGCGTTGCAGGGACTGACGGCGCGCAAGAATCGCCCCGGCGTCGTCGGCATCAACATCGGCGCCAACAAGGACGCGGACGACCGCATCGCCGACTATGCGACGATGGCGCGCCTGATGGCCCCGCTGGCGACCTATCTGGCGGTGAACATCTCCAGCCCGAACACGCCGGGCCTGCGCGCGCTCCAGGACGAATCGGCGCTGACCGGCCTGCTCGACGCGGTGCTGGAAGCCCGCGCCGAGGTTTGCGGCACGGATGGCCCGCCGGTGTTCCTCAAGGTGGCACCGGATCTCGAACCCGCCGATATCGATGCCATCGCCCGCATCGCCATCGAGAAGCGCCTCGGCGCGCTGATCGTGTCGAACACCACCATTTCCCGCCCGGCCCTGCGATCGGCGCATCGCGGCGAGACCGGCGGCCTGTCCGGCGCGCCCTTGCGTGATCTTGCCCAGCAGCGCCTGCGCGACTTCCGCAAGGCGACCGGCGGCGCGGTGCCGCTGATCGGCGTCGGCGGCATCGCTACGGCGGAGGACGCCTGGGCGCGTATCCGCGCCGGGGCTAGCCTGGTGCAGGTCTATAGCGCGATGGTCTACGAAGGACCGGGCATGGCCAAGGCGCTCTGCAAGGGCCTGGAAGCGTTGATGAAGCGCGACGGCTTCGCCTCGATCGCCGAGGCGGTCGGGACCGAATAACGCCGAAACCGGTGTTACCGGGGTGCGTCGGGATGCGGCTTTGCTTGTCGCAACCTCCGCACACGCCTAAACGTTGATCAGAACGGACAATTCCGCATGGCAAGAGAGGACGAGCCCGGCATGGATCTTGGTGACTTCGACAAGTGCACCAACCTGGTATCGCTGTTTCTCACGCAGGCCGACAGGCTCGGCAACGCGCCGATGCTCTGGGCCAAGCGGGACGGCAAGTGGTATTCCACGAGTTGGGCGGAAGCGGCGCGCCAGGTCGGCCTGATCGCGGCGTCGTTGCGGCGCATGGGGCTTCAGCCGGGCGACCGGGTCATGGTGGTGTCGGAAAACCGGCCGGAATGGTGCCTCGCCGATCTCGCGATCATGGCGGCAGGCTGCGTCACCGTGCCTGCCTACACGACCAACACGACGCGCGACCACATCCATATCCTGGAGAATTCGGGCGCCCGCGCGGCGATCGTCTCCACTGCCAAGCTGGGCAAGGCGCTGCTTCCGGCGATCGTCCAGACTGATCTCTGCCGCCATGTCATCGGCATGGAGGCGCTGCCGCCGATGCAGGGCGGCGTCTACGAAAGGCATGACTGGGCCGCGCTGCTAGAGGGCGATGCCAAGGCGGCACGGGCGGAAGTGGATGCGCGAGTAGCGACGTTCACGCGCCGCGATCTCGCCTGCATCATCTATACCAGTGGCACCGGCGGCGCCCCGCGCGGGGTGCGTCAGCACCATGGCATGATCCTGACCAACGTGGCGGGCGCGGCGCAGATCATCTTCGACGACTTCGGCTGCGACGAGGGCGAGATCTTCCTCTCGTTCCTGCCGCTCAGCCACGCCTACGAGCATACCGGCGGCCAGTTCCTGCCGATCGCGATGGGCGGACAGATCTACTACTCCGAGGGCCTCGACAAGCTGGCCTCCAATATCGAGGAAGTGCGCCCGACGATCATGGTCGTCGTCCCGCGCCTGTTCGAAGTGCTGCGCACGCGCATCATGAAGCAGATCGAGAAGCAGGGTGCGATCCCGGCGCGGCTGATGGAAATCGCCATGGGCATCGCCGGGCGCGAGCAGGCCGGACGCCGCCGCCTGCTCGACTATCCGCTCGACATGGTGATCGAGCGGACCCTGCGCCCCAAGGTGCGCGCCAAGTTCGGCGGCCGGATCAAGGCGCTCGTCTCCGGCGGGGCGCCGCTCAATCCCGAGATCGGCGCGTTCTTCGATGCGATGGGGCTGACGCTGCTCCAGGGCTACGGCCAGACCGAGGCCGGCCCGGTAATCAGTTGCAATCGCCCTGCGGCCGGAATCAAGCACGACACCGTCGGCCCGCCGCTGCGCGGGGTCGAAGTGCGGATCGCCGAGGACGGGGAAATCCTCGTGCGCGGTGAACTGGTGATGGAAGGCTACTGGCAGAACGGCGCCGCCACCGAGGCGGTGATGAAGGATGGCTGGCTCCACACCGGCGATGTCGGCCACATCGACGATCGCGGGCGGATCATGATCACCGACCGCAAGAAGGACATGATCGTCAACGACAAGGGCGACAACGTCTCTCCGCAGAAGGTGGAGTCGATGCTGACGCTCCAGCCGGAGATCGCGCAGGCCATGGTGCTCGGCGACCGCCGCCCTTACATCGTCGGCCTGATCGTTCCCGATGCCGACTGGGCGCTGGAATGGGCCAAGGCCAACGGCGAGAAGTTCGATTTCAAGGCGCTTCAGGGCCTCCCCGCCTTCCGCGCTGAAATCCGCGGCGCGATAGACCGGGTGAACGCGGATCTCTCGGTGATCGAGAAGGTGCGCCAATACACGTTCGCCGACGAGCCTTTCGGCATCGAGAACGAGGAAATGACCCCCAGCCTCAAGATCCGTCGCCACAAGCTCAAGGAGCGCTACGGCGAGCGGATGGACGCACTCTACCGGAATTGAATCCCGCTTACGGCACCAGCGTCGTGAACAGGTAGGTCGAGAAGATCACCAGGTGGACCATGCCCTGAACGAGTGTGGTCCGCCCGGTGCTGAGGGTCATCGTCGCCACCAGCAAGGTCAGGCCGAGCAGGGCGATTGACTTGAACGAGAGGCCGAGTTCGAGGTCCAGCCCCATCGCCATCGAGGCTATGGCGACTGCGGGAATCGTCAGGCCGATGGTGGCCAGCGCGGAGCCGATCGCGAGGTTGAGGCTGGTCTGCACGCGGTTGGCCCGCGCCGCGCTCAGGGCGGCCAGGCTTTCCGGCGCCAGCACCAGCGCGGCGATGATGATGCCGACCATGGCATGGGGCGCGCCCAGCGCCGCCACGCCCGCCTCGATCGAGGGCGAGAGCGCCTTGGCCAGCAGGACCACGGGAATCAGCGCCACCGGCAGCATGACGCCCGCCGCGATCGCCTTGGCGGGCGGAACCGTGTCGTGGGCACCGTCGCTTTCCTCGGGATAGAGGAAG
Source organism: Novosphingobium sp. (assembly GCF_036820275.1). GTDB lineage: Bacteria > Pseudomonadota > Alphaproteobacteria > Sphingomonadales > Sphingomonadaceae > Novosphingobium. The sequence goes on along the minus strand of NZ_DAISLT010000012.1, from coordinate 15,517 downwards.
TGGTCGCGGTGGCGGATGGTCTGGGCCACCACGAAAGTCGCATAGAGGATCAGCGAATCCGCCGCGACGAAGATCAGCTGGTTGGCGTTGTAGAACGGCCCGGCCTCGCTGGTCGTGTAGTTCGGCATGACCAGGGTCAGGACCGAGAGCGTCGCCAGGATCGCCAGCCCGTGGTTGACCCCCGATTGCGTATAGCCCTGCTCGTGATGGCGCCCGCCGCCCAGCAGCAGGCAGACGCCGACGATGCCGTTGATCGTGATCATCACCGCCGCGAACACGGTGTCGCGCGCCAGGGTCTGGGTGCCGTTGCCGTCGCTGAGCATGATCGAGACAATCAGCGAGGTCTCGATCACGGTGACGGCGAAAGCCAGGATCAGCGTGCCGAACGGCTCGCCCACGCGGTGCGCGATCACTTCGGCATGATAGACCGCCGACATGATCGCGCCCCCAAGCACCAGAGCCAGCACGATCGCCATGGGAATGCCGGAAGGCTTGCCCAACGCGACGGCCACGAAAGCAAGGAAGGGAACGACAATGGCCCAGGGGGCGAGGCCGAAAAACGGAAAGGTTGCGGATTTCGGGACGGCGGCTGGGGATGTGTCGCTCATGCCGGGCACTATACGGAAATTCGAACCGGGGGCCAGTTACCCCGTGAAAGCCGTGACCAACGCTAACAGCGCAGTCTCACGGGAGAATTAGAACGGACGATCTCCCGCCACCGTTACGCGGTAGCCGGAGCGGACTTCGGGAAAATAGTCCCAGACCGCGAAGTGCTGGGTGCAGCGGTTGTCCCAGAAAGCCACCGAGTTCTTCTGCCAACGGAAGCGGACGTGGAAGTTCGCGTCTTTCACATGGTCGAACAGGAAATCGAGCACGGCCTTGCTCTCGGGGCCGGACAACTCTTTGATCTTCGTCGTGTAGGAGGAGTTCACGAAGAGCAGCTTGCGGCCGGTCACCGGGTGGGTGCGGATCACCGGATGCGCATTGCAGGGATAGGTCTTGGTCGAATCCGGGAAGATCGCCTTGTAGACGGGATTGGCATCGTGAACGGCGGTCAGCGGATCGAGGAAGGCCTTCATCGCCGGGGACAGCGCTTCGTAGGCGGCATACATGCTGGCAAACAGCGTATCGCCGCCGTGCTCGGGCAGGGTGTGGATGTGCAGGATCGAACCCATCGGCGGCTCGGCATCGGCGGAGAGGTCCGAATGCCAGTTCTCGCCTGCGACGAATTTCGAATTCTCGTCGGCGTGGATGGCGACGACTTCGGGATGGTCTGGCAGGCCCGCGACGCCGGAATGGATCGCAAGCTGGCCGAAGGCGCGCCCCAGCGCCTTGTGGGCTTCGTGATCGATGTCCTGATCGCGGAAGAACACCACCTGGTGCTTCATCAGCGCGTCGTGAATCTCGGCGAACGCCTGGTTGCCGAGCGGCTGGCGCAAGTCGATGCCGAAGATTTCCGCGCCGATGCGCTTGGTCATGGGGCGGACGTTGATCGTTTCATAACCCATTGTCGGGCTCCGGTTCCTGTCTTCTCGGGCACGCACCGGATGCGGAGTGAGGGCTCTCGCACCCGGTGCGTTTCGGTGTCTTATTCGGGATCGCGCACGCTACCTTTCTCGGGGAAGATGCGGCGTTCGATGCGGCAGTGGATGCCCTGGGTGCCGTCGACCACCTGAGTCACCCCGAAGTCGGCGGCGACGCTCATCAGCGAGTAGCCGTCGTTGCGGGAAAGGCCTTGATGCTCGGTGAGGAGGTGGAGCATGTCGATCGAGGCGGACTTCATCGCCTTGTCGAGATTCTCGCCGAAGCCGTGGACGATCCAGCAGTCCGGTGTCTCCAGCAGCGGCGAGGGGAACGAGAAGTCCTTGCGCAGCACGATCTGGAACAGCACGTCGAGCGAGGCTTCGATGGCCGTGCCGCTGATCTCGCCGTCGCCCTGGCTGATGTGGGGGTCGCCGATCGAGAACAGGCCGCCCTTGACCTGCACCGGGTAGTACATCGTTGCGCCCGCGCCGATGCGCCAGTTGTCGATGTTGCCGCCGTGGAGGCCGGGGGGAATCGTGCTCACCGCCTCGTTGACGGCGGGCGCGACACCGGCAGTGCCGAGGTGCGGGCGGGCCGGGATGGTGATGCCGGGCAGCGCGGTGGAGCGGTCGCATTCCGGGCAATGGGTGATGCGGCCGGGGACGACGTACTTCTCGTCCACGTCATAGGCATAGAGCGCGCTGGCGGTGTTGGCGTTGGGATCGATCTTGTAGATCGTCACCCGCTCGGTCTCGCCGAATTCCTGGTAGAGATGGCCCCAGTTGGCCGCGAGGTTCGAGCCGTAGTTGAAGCGCGGGCGCATCGCCATGTAGCGCACTTCCAGCATGTCGCCGGGTTCCGCGCCCTCGACGAAGATCGGGCCGGTCATGATGTGGCAGCCGGGCGCGCGGGTGGCGGGGTCGATCTCGGTGAAGATGCGGCGGATGTCGTCGTCGAACATCAGGTCCGGATCGTCGCCCGCGTGGTGGGTGACGGCCTGCGCCTGGATCAGGTCGCCGCTCTTCACATAGAGCGCCGGTTTGATCTCGGGCGAGAAGTAGCCCCAGTGCACCGTTTCCGGTGTGGCCCGAAGGTGGTGCAGGGCCGACGGCTGGAGGGCGGCCTCCCTTGCTGGCTCGGGCTTTAGGCTGATCAGTGCCATCGGAACTCCTGTTGGGAAGGAAAGAGGTACAGGCGCGCGGGTTTACGCGGCGCCGATCCGCACGCTCGTCATGCTGAGCGACTTGTGCTGGATGAAATCGGGTTCGAAGGTTGCCGCTTCGTCCTCGTGGCGGGCGCCCAGAACGTAGAGCAGCGGCAGGAAATGGTCGGAACTCGGCACCGAGAGCCGGGCGGCCTCGCCCAGCGCCTCGTAATCGATCACGGTCTGGGGATCGTCGGAGGCGATCGCCTTGCACATGGTCGCGTTGAACTGCTCGGCCCAGGGATAGGGATCGGCGGCGGGGTTGGCCCAGTCCATGGCGGGCAGGTTGTGGACGATATTGCCGGTGCCCATGATGAGCACGCCCTCGTCGCGCAGCGGGCGCAGCATGCGGCCGACCAGCCAGTGCTCGGCCGCGCTCTTGCCCAGGTCCATGCCGAGCTGGATCACCGGCACGTCCGCTTCGGGATAGGCATGGACCAGCACCGACCAGGTTCCGTGGTCGAGGCCCCAGTTGGCGTCCATGCTCACCGGCATCGGGCTGAGCAGTTCGCGCACGCGCGCCGCCAGTTCCGGATCGCCGGGGGCAGGGTACTGCACGTCGAACAGGGCCTGCGGGAAGGCGCCGAAGTCGTGGATGGTGCGCGGCTGGGCCATGGCGGTGACGGCGGTGCCGCGCGTCTGCCAATGGGCCGAGATGCACAGGATCGCGCGCGGCTTGCCGATGTTCGTCGCGATCTGGTTCCAGCTGCGGGTGACGGGGCTTTTCTCCAGCGCCACCATCGGGCTGCCATGTCCGAAGAAAACGATGGGGAGGCGGCTCATTGTGCGTCTGGCTCCGGATGAAGGTCTATGGCTTGCAGGCTATGGAGAAGGGGGCCGGGCGGTCTTGCGGCGGCGCGCACAAGAACTTGTCGCGCCGCCGGGGAGCTGGGCCTATTCGCGGGTGTAGTCGGCCGGAATCTCGGGGTTTTCGCCCGCCTTGCCCCAGAGGATGATCTCGTTGCCCCAGGGGTCCGCGAAGGCGTGGTTGTAGCCGTTGAACTCCTTCCAGTAGTGATTGCGCCAGAGCACCTTGCCGCCCAGCTTCTCGGCGGTGGCGAGGATCCGCTCTTCGCTGTCGTCGTCGCCGATCAGCACCCAGATGCGCGCCTTGCGGCCCTCGGTGGCGAGGGTGCGCGGCTCCACGCCTTCGGGATTGGGATGCGGGCGGGCGTTGTTCGCATCGAACACGCCGAGGTGGAGATTGCCGATCTGGCTGTCGCTGCCGTCCTTGTGCTGGAAGAAGCCGCCGGGAACCATGCGGTGGTAGATGCCGTGGGGCCGCGCGTCGTTCTCCCAGCCGAAGACTTCGGCGTAGAATTCTCCGGCCTTGGCGGGATCGTCGGTGGCGAAATCGACGAAGATGAGGGTGTTGGTCATAAGGTCTTGGCTCCCGTCTGTTTGAAAATCCGCCTTCGGCGGATTTTAGCGGCACCGGCCCGCGCCCCCACCCGACCTCCCAGAGCCTATCCCGTAGGAAGATCGGGTGGAGGCGCGGACCGGTGCCGCCGCTGACACGCAAGGGGTAGCGGGCGCTTGAGCGGGCGCTCGCCATGCCGCGCACGAATCGTTGATTCCTCGCGCGCCTAAGAAAAGGCGGCGCCCGGTACGAGACCGGACGCCGCAGACCGTCGGGAATGGGTGACGGTAAAACTCTCGTGAATCAGGCGCGCAGGCGCGTAACCGGGGCAGAAGGCCCGCGGCGGCGGTCCCATTCGCGGCGATAGCGTTCGACCAGCCAGACGTTGAGCAGGCGTTGCGCACCTTCCTGCCAGGAATAGCGTCCGCGCGGTGCGAACTTCGAGCGCAGGCCCTGCTGGACGAGTTCGTCGACGTGGAAGTCCTGGCTGACGATCTCTTCGACGGCCGTGTCGTTCATCTTCATCTTCAGCTCGAACAGCGGATCGTCCATCGCTTCGGGCACCATCAGCGTACCGATCGTCAGTGCGTGCGACTGGGCCGAGCGCGGGTCCATGATGAGATAGAGCACGGTGTCGTTGAGCACGACCAGCGAGAGGCTGGGGGGCAGGTTCACGAACAGCAGCCGGTTCTGCTCCTCCTCGGTAAGCTTGGGGAACACCGGGAAGACCGACTTCTGCGTGGCGTTGAAGGCGGCGTTCTTGTGGAGCGTGCCGTTGAGCCGGTAGTAGCCCGCCGAATCCTCCGGCACTTCGGGGAACGTGGCGAGGCCGCTCGGGATGAAGTCGTGCAGCGGCCCGGCGTGGAGGCGGCTGGCGTGATAGCCGTCGTTGTTGTTCTCCAGCATGACCTTCCAGTTCCACGGGAACACGGTGGCTTCCTCGGGACGGGGGCCGCGCAGGCTGGCGAAGTCGTAGTTGGCGACGACGTCCTCAAGGCCGGACAGGCGCGGGGTCAGCGGCTGGGCTGCGGGATCGAGGTTGATGAAGACGAAGCCGTGCCAGATCTCGTGGCGGATCTCGGGCAGGCTGGCGGCCTTCTTGTCGAAATTGCAGGTACGGCTCATCGCCGGGGCGCCGACGAGCGTGCCGTCGAGGTCGTAAGTCCAGTGGTGATAGGGGCAGACGAAGGCGCGGGCATTGCCGTGACCTTCCGCGACCAGCATGGCGCGGTGCTGGCAGACCGCCGAGAGCGCCTTGACGGTGCCGTCGCGGGTCTTGGTGACGATGATCGGCTCGTCGGCGCGGGTTACGGTGAAGAAGTCGCCGGGATTTTCCAGCCATTCGGCGCGGCCGACGCAGAGCCATTCATGCTCGAACAGTGCGGCCTTCTCGAAGTGGTGGAATTCCTCGTCGGTGTAGCAGGCCGGGGGCAGCGTATCGGCTTCGAGCGTGTCCTTGATGGAGCTGCCCAGGCTGTCGAAGAACTGGTCGTTGAGTAGAGTCATTCCTGCCTGATCCCCGTATCGGTGAGACCGGGGAGAACGTCCTCGCGTCCTCCCGCAACCCGGACAGACTAGCGGGGCCGGACGGAGCGGGCTTTGCACTGGGCGCAGTGTCTTTTGGCAGAGTGCCCGAACGCGAAAAGGCCCCGGTGCGGCTGTCGCGCGCACCGGGGCCTTTGCAGGAGCAGCGCTTTTATTCGGCTGGAACCAGTTCGCCGTCTTCGATCATGTCGGTTTCCGGTATCGGACGCTGCACCGGAGCGCGCAGGAACAGGACCGCGACGACCGTGGAGGCGGCCAGCAGCAGCGCGAAGATCAGGATCGCCAGCGAATAGCCGCCGGTCACGTCGGCGATCCGACCTGCCAGGATCGGGCCGAGCACCGCGAACGTCGTGGCGGTGGTGGCCATGGCGGTCATGTCGCCGGCGATGCCCGCGCCGAAGTAGCGCAGCAGCAGGATATGGGCGGAAAGCCAGGCCATGCCCCAGCCGAGGCCGAACAGCGTCGCGGCTGCCGTCGCCACCAGCACGATCGAGGTCGACCACAGCAGGGCCATTGCGATGGCTTGCAAGGCCAGGCCGGCAATGAGGATGCGGCGCGGGTCGATGCGCTCGGACAGGGTGCCGGTCAGGCCCTTGGCGCCGGTACCCGCGAAAGCCAGCAGGCTCATGGCCAACGCGCCGGGCGCGGCACCCTCGCCGAGGTTGGCGATATGGGCAACGAGGATGGAGTGGGCGGAGGTCACGGCGGTCTGCACCACGGTCATGACGAGGGCGAGGATCAGGAAGCTCGGCGTCCTCAGCGCCTGGCGCACGGTCCAGAGGCTCTTTTCGGCCGGAACGTCCTGCTCATGGCCCGCACCTTTCACCTGCTCCACGCTTTCCACTTTCACGGCGTCGCGGATGCAGACGAGGCAGATCAGGCCGAGCACCACGGCGCTGACCGCCATGACCATCCAGTGCAGGCGCCAGTCGCCGGTCATCCCGACGATGGCGCCGACGATCAGCGGTCCGGCAATGCCGCCTGCCGCGCCGGACATGAAGTAGAAGCCGATCATCCGTGCCGAAGTGCGCGGGAACCACGTCGCCAGCAGGTAGACGGCGGGCGAGGGGGCGATCAGCGAGAAACCCACGCCCATCAGCGTCGTCGCCACGAAGAACAGGGTCAGGTGCTCGATCTGCGAGGCGATGAAGAACCCGGCGGCGAGCACCAGGCAGCCCGCGAACATTGTCAGCCGGGTGCCGATCGATTTCATCAGCAGCGGCGGCAGCGGACTGGCGAGGCCGCAGGCGAGGCCGAGCAGCGAAAAGCTGAGACCGGCCGCCGCCTTCGACCAGCCGAGTTGCGCCACCATGGTGTAGAGCACGTAGCCCAGCGAGGTGAACGTCGTCGCCGTCACGAAGAAGAAGCCCAGCGAGGCGGCGAATAGGACGAGGACACTGCGCGGCATTGCGACTCCTGCGGGCTCCGTCCGGGATGGAATCGCCGGACTGACACGCCGTGCAGGCTCTCATGCTGCGGCTGCACACTCTTGATGACCCGCGCCTAGATAGTTGATCGCTGCCGCGAAACAAGAAGGCCGGTCATGCGGTGCGGAAGGCGAAATAGGACTTGGGAAAGCCCGCGACCCATTCGATGCCGTGCTCGGCATCGGGGAAGTAGGAGCGCAGCCGCTTGCGGCCCAGGACCGTGGTGCCCGCGACCATCTCGTTCCAGGCGGGCAGCATGCGTTCCCAGCGCCGGTGCAGCGCGGCGCGCAGGCGGGCGGGCGCGAACCACCAGAACGGCAGTCCGGTATGGGCTTCCAGCGGGAACCAGATCGAGGGAGTCTGTATCCAGTATGCCGGGGCGAGCCGCCGCACTTCCCCGGCGAAGAGGCGCTCCTTTTCCGGGCCGCCGACATGCTCGATCACGCTGTTGGAGAACACCACGTCGAAGGCATTGTCGGCGAACTGGGTGAGCCGGGTGGCGTCGCCGTCGAGGAAGGTGAAGCGGTGGTGGCTCGCGACCTCTTCGTGGCGGGGCACCCCGGGGAGGTTGACGATGGTGATGTCCAGCGGTGTCGGGACGAGATTCCAGATCTCGGTCGTGCCGCCGAGATCGAGCACGCGGGCGCCCGTGGCCGGGGCCAGCGCGGCTTCGAAGCGGCCCATGCGGGCGCCGCGGAAATAGGGCTGCACTTTGCCGAGCAGGCCGTAGAACAGGCTCAGTCTGGCGGACATGGCGGCCTCCATGGCAGCGGAGCGCGGCCGGTCCGGCCCCGCGACGGCGCGATGATAGCCGTCCGGGCCGGAGGGCCGACAGTCCGAACATTCCTGTCCCTGTCGTGCTTGGGGTTTCGCGGGATTGATTTGCTGCCTGGCGTCCAAAAGCGAAGGGATGCGCGGGTCCGGCGACCCGCGCATCCCTGAAAAGGCAACGGTGCGACCCGTTGGACGCTTAGAACTTGTAGCCCACCGAGAGGATCACCTGGCGCGGCGGGATATAGGTGTCCATCACCTGGGCGCTGCCGTAAGGGTCCGAGAAGCGCGAGTTGATGCCGTTCCTGTCGAACAGGTTGATGACGCGCAGCGTCACGTTGGTGTTGGTGCCTTCCGGCTCGTACTTCAGCATGGCGTTGACCTGCGTGTACGAGGGGGTGAGGTCCACGTCGCCTTCGTTGAACAGGCGGTACTGGTACTTGCCGCGATAGATCAGCTGGGCACGGGCGGTCAGTTCGCCGGGTCCGACCTTGCCGTTCCAGGTCGCCGCCACGTTGCCCTGCCAGCGCGGCAGTTTGGGGACGCGGTTGCCCTTGATGTCCGCGCGCGCGGCGTCGCGGGCGAGCATGGCCGGGTAGAAATTGCTCCAGAACAGGTAGTCCGGATAGCCCGCCGCATTCTGGGCATTGGCGGCATTGGTCGGATCGAGCGCGAGGTAGTGTGAGGTGAACTCGCCTTCGAGATACGACATCGAGGCATCGAAGCGCAGGCCCTCGGTGGGGATGTACGAGCCTTCGAGTTCCAGGCCGTAGACCCGCGCCTTGGGGGCGTTGCTGATGCCTTCGCCGTAGAGGATCGGGTCTTCCTCCAGGAACTGCATGTTCTTGTAATTGTAGAGGAAGGCCGAGCCGTTGATCTGGAGCGTGTCGCCCAGGAAGCGGTTCTTCGTGCCGATTTCGAAGGAATCGACGGTTTCCTGCCGATAGGTCGGCAGGATCGCATAGCTGCCTCCGGTGGAGGCGGCGGAGTTGATGCCGCCCGGCTTGAAGCCGCGCGTCCAGCTGGCATAGACCATGTTGGCAGGCGTGATCTGGTAGTCGAGCGCGACCTTGCCGGTCCAGGCGTCGCCCTTGCGGCTGCCGGTCGGGCTGGGCTGGAGGTAGGCGCCCGAAGTCTGACCGGAAGCACCGCCGGACATCGAATCGTAAGTGCCGGTCGACTTGTCATGGTTGTAGCGCGCACCTGCCGTCAGCTTGAGCCGGCTGGTCAGGCTGTAAGTGCCCTGCGCGAAGAAGGCGTAGAGATCGCGCTTGATCGTGGAGAGTTCGGCATAGGTCAGATTGGCGACCAGCGGATCGTTCCAGGCGGTATCGGAGGGCAGGGCTTCCTGGAGGAAGTTGTCGTCGTCGCTGCGGTATTCGTTGACGTACTGGCTGTTCGACGAGTGCAGGTAGACGCCGCCGAGCACCCAGCTGAACGGGCCGGAGCCGTTGGAGGTCAGGTTTATTTCCTGGCTCCAGCTTTTGGTATCCGATTCCCACAGCGGAACGTGGTCGTAGGCGGTGCCGGTGAAGCTGATCGGGTTGTAGGTCTGGGCATAGAACAGCGTGGTATCCAGCCCGTCGGCGTCCCAGGCCTGTTCGGAGTGAAGCTTCTGATAGCCGGTGATCGACTTGATCGTGGCAAACGGCGTCTCCCATTTCATCACGCCGGTATAGAGCTGGGTCTTCACCACCGAGCGGCCGGGATAATCCTGGGTCAGCTCGCGCGGGTCGGGGTTCGGATCGAGGATGTTCTTCTGCGCCGGGCCGTTGGTCTCGCTGGTGAACTGCACGGTGTTCAGCACGATCGAGAAGTTGGAGGCGGGCTGCCACTTGGCCCCGAGGCGCCAGCCGGTCTCGTCCTGATCGTCGAGGTCGTACTTGCGGAAGCCGGGCACTTCAGTGGCGTGGGAATAGCCGTCGTGCTTGGTGAACTGGAAGGCGCCGCGCACCGCCAGGGTATCGGAAAGCGGCACGTTCAGCGCGCCCGAGCCTTCCATGTAGTTGTAGTTGCCGTAGCCCGCATTGACGTTGCCGCTCACGCTTTCGGTGCTCGGTTCGATCGAGACGACGTTGATGGTGCCGCCGGTCGATCCCTGGCCGAACAGGGTGCCCTGCGGGCCGCGCAGCACTTCCACTTGCGCCACGTCGATGAAGGCTGCGCTCGCGGCGATCGAGTTGAAGATGTAGACGCCGTCGATGTGATAGGAGACGCCCGGCTGGGTATTGGTGTTCTCCGGGGTTTCCGAACCGACGCCGCGAATGGTGATGATGCGCTCGCCGCCGCCGCTCTTGGCCACGACCAGGCCGGGAACCGTGCCGTTGAGACCGGTGATGTCGTTGATGTTTGCGGCCTTCAGCGTTTCGGACGTGATCGCGCTGACCGAGAGCGGCGCCTGCTGGAGGCTGACGTCGCGGCGCTCGGCGGTGACGACGATATCGGTGAGGCCTTCCGCCGGAGCCGCGACGGCGGCCGCTGCAGCGGCTGCATCGGCGTCTTCCGCATGCGCCGTGCCCGATGCGAACGCGAGAAGCGAGACGCTCGAAGCGAGCGCATAGGCGATTCGTGACTTGCTGATCATGGTAGTTCCCCGAACAAAGTCAGACCGATTCCCGGTTGCGCGGCTCGTTCGTGCATGTGGCCGCTTGACGGAAAATCTGGCGCGGGGCGTGGAATGGGTCTTGTGCATTTGCGAATAAGTACTTGATCGGAGGCCCCCGGCGGGCCGCTATCCGGATGCAAGAAATCGCGATTTTCACGGGTTCCTTGCGGCGTGGACGGGCTATGTGGGGAGGCGATCCGGCTTTTGCACTGCGAAAGGCGGCGGCCAAGGGCCTCCCGCGTCAAGCCGCGAAGGAACGGAGGACAATTTCCACCGCCCGGTCCCGCTTCAAGTTGTCAACCGAAGAGACTGACAATCTGCGAATTCGCCGCCGGGCGGCCTTGCCATGGGCGCGCGTGCTGCGGCATGACGGAGGCGTGCTTTCGCAGAAAACCCGCTACGCCATCCGCGCCATGCAGCATCTTGCCGACAACTACGGGCAGGGTCCGATCCAGCTCGCGCAGATCGCGGAAGCACAGAACATTCCCGCCAAGTTCCTGACCACGATCCTGTCCGAATTGAGCCGCTTCGGCATCGTCGATTCGCAGCGCGGCAAGGACGGCGGCTACCGGCTGGCGGTCTCCCCGATCGACATCACGTATGGCGACCTGATCCGGCTGATGCGCGGATCGCTGGCCCTGGTGCCCTGCGCCAGCCGGTTCGCGCATGAAAAGTGCAAGAACTGCCTCGAAGAAGAGAATTGCCGCACCCGCGCGCTGATGCTCGAAGTGCGCGATCGCACGGCGGAACTGCTCGATGGAGTACGCCTGTCGGATCGCATCGAACTCGTTCCGGCACAGGCCGACGGCGAGGACTGAGCATTGCCGGGTCTCTGCCGGGCACCGCATTTTCAATTAAGTTATTGATAAAATGAGTAATTGCCGCGCATTTTTAGCACGGCAGCACTTGCGGTCCCTCGAATTTGCCGCCCGGATCAAACGGGGCAGTGCGATATCGCTTCGGCGTAAAAAGATTTTGCTTGGGCGTGGAAACGAGAAACTTTCGGCTAGGGATATTGTCAACTTTTTAAGTTGAGAATACGAGTGCGGATGGCGGCGAAAAAGCCGCGCTCGGAGGAAGATTCGCAATGTCTCAACCGTCATCGGACAACCAGCGATCGGGACTGCACCTCGCCAGGGAATCCGCAAGCAATCCCAAGGCGGCACCGCTTCAGGTGGTCGCCGATGCTCTGGACCAGATGCGCTATGGCGTCATCCAACTGACAGTCCACGATGGGAAGCTGGTTCAGCTCGACATCACCGAACGGCGGCGCTTCGCCTCGTAAGGCGCGCCACCGAACGAACCGCACCCAGCCGCGCAGACCGGACCGCCGGATGTGAGGCCCTCGGACATAACAACAAGGGGGATCACATGAGAAAGACCATTCGCGGGCCGCTGCCGGCCCCGCTTCCGCTCGCCTGCCTGTCGTTCACGCTGATGCTGGCCGCAACGCCGGCTCTGGCCAAGGAGGCTGCGGCGGAGAAGTCCGCTGCGCCTGCCGTTGCGACCGCAGCCGAAGCCGCTGTCGCTGCGTCAGGTACGGGCGACGATGAAGTGCCGCCGACCTCGGTCGGCACCGGCGCCCACGATCGCGGCGGCGAAATCTTCGTGACTGCACGCCGCCGTCAGGAATCGAGCCAGGACGTGCCGCTGGCGATCTCGGTGGTGGGCGGAGAGCACATCGACTCCACCGGCTCGTTCAACGTCGGCCGCCTGCAACAGCTGACGCCGACCTTGCAGTTCTATTCGTCGAACCCGCGCAATACCGCGGTCAATATCCGCGGCCTCGGCGTGCCGTTCGGCCTGACCAACGACGGCATCGAGCAGGGTGTCGGCATCTATGTCGACGACGTCTACAACTCGCGCGTCGCCTCGGCCACGTTCGACTTCCTCGATGTCGCCCAGATCGAGGTTCTGCGCGGGCCCCAGGGCACGCTCTACGGCAAGAACACCACGGCCGGCGCGATCAACATCACGACCAACCAGCCGACCTTCGACTTCGAGGGCAAGGCCGAGGTCTCGATCGGCAACTACAATTTCAAGCAGGCCAAGGCCGCCGTTTCCGGTCCGCTGACCGACAAACTGGCCGCGCGTCTCGCGATCTCGTCGACCAGCCGCAAGGGCACGATCTACAACGTCGTCACCGGCGAGCACATCCAGGGCCAGGACAACCTGGGCCTGCGCGGCCAGTTGCTCTGGAAGCCCACGGACGATCTGGAAGTCACGCTCGCGGGGGATTTCAGCGCGCAGGACGCCAACTGCTGCGGCTCGGTCTATGTCCGCACCGGGCTGACCCAGCGGGCGCTCAACCGCCAGTTCGAAGCCCTGTCCGCCGCGCTGGGCTATGCCCCGCCGAGCCGGAACGCTTTCGACCGCCTGACCGACCTCGACACCGACTTGCGCGCCAAGAACAAGATCGGCGGCGCCTCGCTGCGCGTGAAGTGGGACCTCGGGCAGGGCACGCTGACGTCGATCTCCGCCTGGCGCTTCTGGGACTGGGACCCGTCGAACGACCGTGACTTCACCGGCCTGCCGATCGTCGCGCTGTCGCAGAACCCCTCGCAGCAGGACCAGTACACCCAAGAGCTGCGCTACAACTACAGCAGCGACAAGATCGATTTCGTGGTCGGCGCCTTCGGCTTCTACCAGCGGATCGATACCCAGGGCACCGAGGCGCATGGCACGGCATCCAGCCGCTGGAACATCGCGCCGTCGAATGCCCTGTCGAACGATCCTTCGGTGCTCAACGGTCTCGTCGCCTACAATACCCAGTATCTGAAGAACACCAGCGCGGCGCTCTACGGACAGCTGAGCTGGCATCTGACGCCCGAACTGACGATCCAGCCGGGCGTGCGCCTGAACTATGACAAGAAGGAAGGCTATTACCAGCGCCGCGTGTTCGACGGTGCCGGCAACCCGGTGCTCACCACCGGCCCGTCGAGTGCGGTGAAGACCGCGCAGCTGGCGATTTTCACCCCGCAGGAAATCTCGCCCGAGTTCAGCGACTGGAACTTCAGCTACGATTTCACCGCGAGCTACAAGGTCGCGCCGGACGTGCTGGTCTATGCGACCTATGCCAAGTCCTTCAAGTCGGGCGGCATCAACCAGAACGGCGTCCCCACCGACACCCAGAACAACCCGATCCTGGCGGCGGCCACGGTCAAGCCGGAAGACGTGAACCACTACGAAGCGGGCATCAAGTCGCAGTTCTGGGATCGCAAGGCCACGCTCAACGTCTCGATCTTCCGCACCGACATCAAGGACTACCAGGCCAACGTGAACAACGGCCAGTTCGGCGTGCTGCGCGGTTATCTCGCCAATGCGGGCGCCGTGCGTTCGCAGGGTGTCGAGGCGGACTTCTCGATCCGGCCGAGCGAGCGCTTCAATGCCTATGTCAACGGTGCCTACACCGATGCGACCTATCGCCGCTTCGTCGATGCGCCTTGCCCGCCGGAGCTTTCGGGCGGCACCACCGCCACCGGCACGCAGACCCCCGGAGCCGCAGGCGTCCCGGGTGCGCTCAGCCCCGCCAACTGCAACATCTCGGGCCAGCGCCTGCCGGGCGTCTCGAAGTGGTCGTTCTCGTTCGGGGCGGAAGTCAACCAGCCGGCGACCCTGCTCGGCCAGGAAGGCGAAGTCTACCTCGGCTATGACGGCAGCTATCGCTCGAACTTCTCGTCGAACCCGTCGCCTTCGGCCTATACCTGGATCGACGGTTACAGCCTGTCGAACTTCCGCCTCGGCTTCCGTACGGACAACGGGTTTGACATCTATGGCTGGGTCCGCAACGCTTTCGATCAGAACTACTTCGACCAGCTCTTCGTCGGTCCCGGCAACACCGGCCTGATCGCAGGGCTTCCCGCCGACCCGCGTACCTGGGGCCTGACCGTCCGGTACGGCTTCTGATCTCCGCAACTTCAGGAACAGGGAGGACAACCTCATGTTCGATCTAGGAATAGGCGTGTGGGACGTCGTGCCCTTCATCGTCGTCGGATTTGCCGCGCAAGTCATCGATGGCGCCCTGGGCATGGCTTTCGGTGTGATCTCGCAGACGATGCTCGTCAGCGTGCTCGGGGTCGCACCGGCGGCGGCTTCGGCCAGCACCCACCTCGTGGAGATCTTCACGACCGGGGCTTCGGGCGCCAGCCATATCGTCCATCGCAATGTCGACTGGGGGCTGTTCAAGCGGCTGGTTCCCTTCGGCATCGTGGGCGGTGTTCTGGGAGCCTATGTGCTGTCGAATATCGATGCCTCGGTCGCCCGGCCCTATATCATGCTCTATCTGACGGGCATCGGCTTCTATCTGCTGGTCAAGGCGATCCGCATGTCGAAGCCGCGCTTCGAAGACCCTCGCATGACCCGGCCGCTCGCTCTTACCGGAGGCTTCCTCGATGCGGCGGGCGGCGGCGGCTGGGGGCCGGTCGTGACCTCCAACCTGCTGGTACAGGGCGGAGATCCGGCCAAGGTGATCGGCACCGTCAATACGGCCGAGTTCCTGCTGTCGCTCTCGATCTCGATCTCGTTCATCGGCGCGCTGGGCTTCAGTGCCTTCAGTGCAGTGACGATCGGGATGATCGTGGGCGGCGTCATAGCAGCTCCGTTCGGGGCCTTGCTGGCGAAGAGGATTCCGCCGCGCGTGCTGCTTTTTGCGGTCGCGCTCGTCCTGATCGCCACGAGCGCCTTCAGCATCGCCAAGGCCTGGCATTTGATTCCCGGTCTCTGATCGGGACCAGAAGCAGGATCGTTATCGTTTGGGCCGGAGCAAATCCCTTTTTGCTCCGGCCCAAATCGTATCTGGCGAGGGCGATCGAAGGATGGGCATTCCAGAAATCCCGAAAACCCGTGTGTTTTTGGAAAAATGTCGTTTTTTTGAAATTAGCGTGTTGACCGAATCGTGAGTGGGTCCTAGAGGGCCTCTCACCGCAGCGGACCACCTGGTTTAGCAGCGGTCGCCAAGACATGACGGGCAACATGCTCCTCGAGATCAAAATCGGGGAATGCTGGTTGTCCGGGTTTTTTGTCTGGTGGATCTTTGACATTGTAGGTTTTAGATGAAGGGACATGTGGGCGACGGCGCCTGC
>NZ_DAISLT010000011.1:17270-154207 GCF_036820275.1 Novosphingobium sp. | reverse complement strand
GCTGCACCGCATCGACCGCGGTGCCGATGTCGGCCTGGGTCGCGGTAAGCTGCTCGCGGGCACGCTTGGCTTCCTCTTCCGAACGCATGGCGAGCGCCGAGACGAGATCGGCGACGACCGCGAAGCCGCGTCCGGCATCACCCGCCCGGCCCGCCTCGACGGCGGCGTTCATCGCGAGGACGCGGGTCTGGAAGGCGATCTTGTCGACCCCCTCGATCACCGAGTCGATGCCCTTGGCGCTGAGGCTGACGCGGTCCATCGCCGCGACGGCTTCTCCGGCAACCGCACGCCCGCCCGAGACGGTCGAGAGCGCTTCGTCGGCGCGGCGCACCGTCTGCGAGGAAGCCGTGGCCGAAGCCTTGAGCCGCTGGTCGATCTGGACGAGCGCGGCGGAGGTTTCCTCCAGGCTGGCGGCATTGGCTTCGGTGCGGCGGGCGAGATCCTCGGAAGCCTGGGCGATTTCCGCCGAGCCGGTCTGGATGCCGCCCGCGCTGTTGGCGACCGCCCCGATCATGCGACGCAGTTCGCCGAGCGCGGCGTTGAAGTTGTCCTTGAGCGCAGCATAGCCGGCCGGGAAGGCCACGGCGATCTCGCGGGTGAGATCACCCTGGCGCAGCGCGTCGAGACCGTCGCCGACAGCGGTGGTGACGATCTTCTGTTCTTCGGCGGCGCGGTGATCGGCTTCGGCGCGGTCGGCGGCGGCTTGACGGAACACGTCGGCGGCGCGGGCCATCGTGCCGATCTCGTCCTGACGACCCAGCTCGGGGATCGCGCAGTTCTCACCCTTGGCGAGCCGGTCGACGGCGCTGCTGAGCTTGGCCATCGGACGGCCGATGATGCCGCCTGCCGCGTAGAACAGGCTGGCGAGCACGGCGGCGACGATGACCAGACCGCCGATCACCAGCTGCCACGCCATGCTGCGCGCCGGCGCGGAGATCGTTGCTTCGGGAACGTCGAGGACCAGCGCCCAGGTTGCGTTGAGGCCTTGGAACGCGATGGGGCGGATCACGCGGCGGGTGGCCACGCCGTCGATGTCTATGTCGGACAGCACGCGCGTCTCGCCATTGGCGATCGCCGCCTTCACGTCATCGAGGCCGGGATCGGCATAGAGCTTGCCGAGTTGGGCAGCATCGGGATTGGCAACCCAGGTCGCGCCAGCGGACAGCAGCATGACACGGCCGTTGCCGAACGGTTTCAGCTTCGCCAGACGCTCGGAAATGCTGCTCAGTTCCATGTCGAGGCCCGAAACACCGATCACGCCGTTACCCGAGCGAACCGGCTGGGTGATCGACGTCATCAGCACCGTTCGGCCGCCCGCATCGAACTGGTAGGGATCCATGATCGCGCCGTCGCCGCTCTCGAACGACTTGCGGAAGAAGGGCTTGTTGTAACCCTCCGCCTCATTGTTGGGGATCTGCGCGACGGTGCCGTTGCTCTTGACCCAATAGGGACGGAAATTGCCGTCCTTGCTGGTTCCCGGTTGGCCGCCCTTGCCCGCATCCGCGCCGTCCCACTGGTTCGGCGCGATCATGGTCCAGGCGCCGAGGGCAACCTTGGATTTGAGCAGGTCGGTCTTGAGCACGTTCGTCGCAGCACCGCGATCCCGTGCACCGCTGGCGTGCAGGTTGCTCATGGTAGAGCCCAGCGTGCGCGCGGTCGCCTCGAACGTGGCGATATCCATCTTGACCTGGTTACCCTCGGCATCGGCCTGGGCGATCGCCGACTGGTCGGACAGCTTGCCGACTTCCGAACCGGTCTCGAAGACGACGGCGGTGAAGCCAAGCAGCAGCAGAACGGCGATCGCCAGACCGGCAACCGTCATCAGCTTGCCCGCGATGTGCATGCGGTTGAACACGTCTCTCATTTTCCAGCTCCTGGAATCTCATGGAAAGCCGCAGAGCGGGCGACGGCAGGCGCCGATACGGGCGCGAGGGTCAGTGCCGAGGCGAACCCGGCAAAAGGGAGAAACTGCATGGGAGTCCCGCTTTGGACAAAGTGCAGTCTTATTATAGGATGGTATGCCATAGATCGGATCGGACATGCCGATTATCCGGCTGGAAAGCTGTCATTTTAGGTGTCGACGACCGACAGGCCGCTGCGGCCTTCAAGGCATCAGGTGTGCCGGATGCATCCGATCAGGTCGCAAAAAGGCAATTTTGGTTGCAATCGCTGCAATTGCAGACTCGGCGGCGAGGGATCATATCGCCCTTGCCTTTCAGGCATCCTCTCCCAAAACCTATCCCGGCCCGTCCTTGCGACGGGCCTTTTTTTTGGAAAAGCGGTGCGGAAAAAGGCGCAGTTTCCCGCGCCTTCCAGTCCCGATTTCGCGGGCTTACTTGCTTTTCAACATCTCGATGGCGATCAACGACGCCTCACGGACATGCTCGCGGCAGGCCTCGGCCGCCGCTTCCGCGTTGCGACCGGCAATGGCGTCGACGATCTTGGACAGCCGCTTGAGACCCGCCGCCTGACGACCGACCACGGAGAGCGTCATGGCGCGCATCTGGCTGATACGGCTGTTGAGGCGCTGGACGATTTCCCAGGCGATCTCGTGCCCACCCGTCGTGAAGATGACCTCGTAGAAATGGGTGGATGCCTTGAGCGCGGCGATGGCGTTCTTGTCGCGATGCGCGGCCTCGATCGCGCTCAGCGCTTCGCGCAGGCTGGCAACGGTTTCCGCGGAGGAACACTCCGCGCAGGCGGCTGCCGCCGAGGATTCCAGCTGCATGCGAATCTCGTAGATCTGCTGCGCCTGCTCCGGCGATATCGTCGAGAGGCGCGGGCCAGACGCCGTGCTCTCCACCAATCCCTCGGATTCGAGGTTGCGAATGACTTCGCGGATCACCGAGCGGCTTACACCTAGCCGTTCGCCGAGGGTGCGTTCCACCAGCCGTTCGCCGGGTGCGATCTGCCCCTGCATGATCGCGTCGCGCACACGATCCAGCGCGATAAGCCTCAAGGTCTGCGGCCGCGCTTCGATCCGTTCCAAACTCATCCTCCACAAGGGTTTCGTCACTCTTGAAGCTCTCATGACAAGAACCGTTGCATGTGTCCAGTCTTCTGGTATACCACCATACAACATTCCAAGGAGGTTGCCCCGATGGCTCTGAAGATTCGCAAGCTTGTGTCCTATGTCGAGGAAGTCCGGATCGAAGGCGGCAAGGACGCCGAACGCCCGGTGACGACGGTTCTCGTTGCCGCCGTGGTGAAGAATCCCTGGGCCGGTCGCGACTTCGTGGAAGACCTCCAGCCCGAGATCCGCGCCTATGCTTCGGACCTCGGCGAACTCATCGTCGAAAAGCTGACGGCCACGATCGGCGGCGCGGACAAGATCGAGGCCTATGGCAAGGCGGCCGTCGTCGGCGGCGCGGGCGAGATCGAGCATGCCTCGGCGCTGATCCACACACTGCGCTTCGGCAATCACTTCCGCGAGGCGGTGAACGCCAAATCCTATCTCAGCTTCACCAACAAGCGCGGCGGGCAGAACACGTCGATCCAGGTGCCGATGATGCACAAGGACGACGAAGGCCAGCGCTCGCACTACATCACCGCCGAGTTCGCCATTTCCGACGCCCCGCTCGACGACGAGATCGTCATCGTGCTTGGCGCCGCCGATGGTGGCCGCGTGCACCCGCGTATCGGCAATCGCTACCTCGACCTGGAAGCCATTGCCGCGGAGAAGGCCGCGCAGCAGGGCTGACCGTGGGCGCGGACACTTTCCCCACCGCATATGAGGATACGGGCGGAGACAATCCGCCCGTGATCCTGATCCACGGCGTCGGCCTGTCGCAGGCGATGTGGGGCGCGCAGAAAGCCGCGCTGAAGCACGCCTACCGCGTCATCACCCTGGACATGCTCGGTCACGGCGGAAGCACGGCTCCTGCCGCGGATGCCGGGCTGGACGACTATGCCGACCAGGTCGCCGCTCTGATGGATCGTCTGGGTGTCGAAAAGGCGATCCTCGTCGGCTTCTCGATGGGCGCGCTGGTGGCGCGGGCCTTTGCCCTGCGTTTTCCGGGCCGTCTGTCGGGACTGGTCCTGCTCAACGGCGTGTTCAACCGCTCCGAGGACGTGCGCGCCACGATCCTGGGCCGCGTGGACGAAGTGCGGCAGGCCGGTCCCGCCGCCAATTCCGAGGCTGCGATCGAACGCTGGTTCACTCCGGAGTTCCGCGCCGCCGAACCCGGCTACATCGCCGATCTGCGCGCCCATATGGCGGGTAACGACCATCACGGCTATCTGACGTCCTATGGCCTGTTCGCCAGCCAGGACAACTTCGGTGCCGACCGTCTCGGCGAGATCGCCGTGCCCACCCTGGTGGCCACCGGAGAATTCGATGTCGGCTCGACCCCGGAGATGACCCGCGAACTGGCCGCGCGCATTCCCGGCGCGAAAGCGCAGGTCGTTGCCGATGCGCGCCATATGATGCCGGTGGAAATGCCGGAAGAAACCAATGCCCTGCTGCTGGGATACCTCGATACGATAACCCAGTCGCCCATAACTGCCGGAGAGGCTTCATGACGACACGGAAATTCCAGATGCTGGTGGACGGCGCGTGGATCGACGCGGCTTCCGGGCGGACCTATGAATCGCGCTATCCCGCCACCGGCGAGGTATGGTCGGTCCTGCCCGACGCCGACGAAGCGGATGCCGACCGCGCCGTGCGCGCCGCCGACGCCGCCTTCCGCAGCCCGGCGTGGCGCGGGCTTACCGCCACTGCGCGCGGCAAATTGCTGCGCCGCCTGGGCGATCTGGTCGCCGAGCACGCGGGAGAACTCGCGGAACTGGAAACGCAGGACAACGGCAAGCTGATCCGCGAGACGCGCGGCCAGCTCGCCTACCTGCCCGAATTCTTCCACTACAGCGCCGGTCTGGCCGACAAGCTGGAAGGCAGCACGCTGCCGATCGACAAGGCGGACATGTTCGCCTTCACCGTGCCCGAGCCGCTGGGCGTCGTGGCCGCGATCATTCCCTGGAACAGCCCGCTCTACCTGACCGCGATCAAGCTCGCCCCCGCACTGGCGGCGGGGAATACGCTGGTCATCAAGCCGTCCGAACATGCCTCGGCCAGCATCCTGCGTTTTGCCGCGCTGGTGGAGGAAGCCGGCTTCCCCGCAGGCGTCGTCAATGTCGTGACCGGGCTTGGCCCCAGTGCGGGCGCGGCGCTCACAAAGCACCCGCTGGTGCGCCGCATCGCCTTCACCGGCGGCCCGTCCACCGCCCGCCATGTCATCAAGGCCAGCACCGAGAACTTCGCCAAGCTCTCGCTGGAACTGGGCGGCAAGTCGGCGAACATCGTCTTCGACGACGCCGACCTTGAAAGCGCGGTGAACGGCGCCGTCGCGGGGATCTACGCCGCCTCGGGTCAGAGCTGCGTCGCAGGCTCCCGCCTGCTGGTGCAGGACGGCATCTACGACCGCTTCGTGGCCGCGCTGACCGAGCGCATGACCCGCATCCGCATCGGCGACCCGCTCGATCCGAACTCCGACATGGGGCCGATGGCGACCGAGCAGCAGCTCGGGATCGTCGAAAGCATGGTCGCGCGCGCCCGCGAAGAAGGCGCCGAAGTGCTGGCAGGCGGCAAGCGCCATGCCGCCCGCGAAGGCTGGTATTACGAGCCGACCCTGCTCGCCTGCACCTCCGACCAGCTCGACATCGTGCAGAACGAAGTGTTCGGCCCGGTCGCGGCGATCATGCGCTTTTCCGATGATACCGAGGCGCTCGCCTTGGCGAACGGCACCGAATACGCGCTCGCGGCCGGTATCTGGACCCGCGACATCGGCCGTGCCCACCGCTTCGCGCGCGATGTCCATGCCGGGATCGTCTGGGTGAACACCTATCGCGCGGTCTCGGCCATGGCGCCGATCGGCGGCTTCGGTGCGAGCGGCTACGGGCGCGAGGGCGGCATCCATGCCGTGCTCGACTACACCGAACTGAAGACCGTGTGGGTCAACCTGTCGGAACAACCGATGGGCGATCCCTTCGTGATGCGGTGAGAGGATAGAACACAATGACGAAAAACGTGATCGATCCGGCCGAGTTCCGGAAGGCCATGGCCGAATTCCCCTCGGGCGTCACCGTGGTGACCGCCCTCGACGAGCAGGGCGGACTGGTGGGCTTCACCGCCAGCGCCTTCTCCTCGCTGTCGCTGGACCCGCCGCTGGTGCTGGTATGCCCGGCGCTGACCTCGGCCACCTATCCGCACCTCGTGCGCGGCGGCCGTTTCGCGATCCACATCCTTGCTGCCGACCAGCAGGATATCGCCATGGCCTTCGCCTCGAAGGGCGCGGACAAAGTGGCGGCGCTGGAATGGACGCTCAGCGACCTCGGCAATCCGCTGCTGGAGGGCGCGAGCTGCGTGCTGGAATGCAGCCTCTGGCGCGAATACGAAGGGGGTGACCACGCCATCCTCGTGGGCGAAGTCCTGCGCATCGACCGCTGCGAGAGCGGTGTCCTGCTCTATCACCGTGGCCGCATGAGCAATCATGCCCTTCCAAAAATAGAGGCCACATCGGTATGACGATCCGCGATCTCCATCCTTTCCGCGACCAGGCCTTCGTCGGCGGCGTCTGGACCGTGGCGCTCGAAACGGTGCCGGTGACGGACCCGGCCACCGGCGAGGTCATCGCCCAGGTGCCGTACCTCGGCGCGGCCGAGACCCGTACCGCCATCACGGCCGCGCAGAAGGCCCAGGCCGAGTGGCGTGCCCGCCCCGCAGGCGACCGCGCCGACGTGCTGCTGCGCTGGCACGCTCTCATGCTGGAACATCAGGACGCGCTCGCCGCGATCCTGACGGCGGAACAGGGCAAGCCGCTCGCCGAAGCGCGGGGCGAAGTCCTCTATGCCGCCAGCTTCGTGCGCTGGTTCGCGGAAGAAGCACGGCGGATCGAGGGCGAGGTGATCCCCGCACCCCGCTCCAACCAGCGCATCCTTGTCTGGAGCGAGCCGGTCGGTGTCGTCGCGGCGATCACGCCGTGGAACTTCCCGGCGGCCATGGTGACGCGCAAGGTCGCTCCGGCGCTGGCGGCAGGCTGCGCGATCATCGTCAAGCCCGCGCCGGAAACGCCGCTCACCGCTCTTGCCCTTGCGGCTCTGGCCGAAGAGGCCGGCCTTCCCGCCGGGCTGCTCAGCGTCATCACCGGAGAGGCCGCCGCCATCGGCGAGGCCTTCATGAGCAGCGATGTCGTGCGCAAGCTCTCCTTCACCGGCTCGACCGGCGTGGGACGCAAGCTCTATGAACAGTCGGCCCCGACCTTGAAGCGGCTCTCGCTGGAACTGGGCGGAAACGCGCCGTTCCTCGTCTTCGACGATGCCGATATCGACGCGGCGGTCGAGGGCGCGCTCCTCGGCAAGTATCGCAATGCCGGGCAGACCTGCGTCTGCGTGAACCGCTTCCTGGTGCAGGACGGCATTCACGACGCCTTCGTCGAGCGACTGCGGCAGCGGGTCGAAGGTCTCGTCGTCGGACGGGGCACGGAAGCGGGCGTGACGATCGGTCCGCTCATCAACGCACGCGCGGTCGAGAAGGTCGAGCAGCACGTCGCCGATGCCCTGGCACGCGGCGGCCGCCTGCTGGCGGGTGGCCAGCGGCAGGACGGGCTGTTCTTCCCGCCGACGCTGATCGCCGACGTTCCGCGCGATGCGCTGGTGGCTTCGGAGGAGACCTTCGGGCCGCTGGCCGCGGTGATCCGTTTCGAGACCGAGGAAGAGGCCATCCGCATGGCCAACGACACCGAGTTCGGCCTCGCCGCCTATGCCTATACCCGCGACATCGGCCGCGCCATGCGCGTCGCCGATGCCCTGGAATACGGCATGGTCGGGCTTAACGAGGCGGCGATCTCTACCGAAGTCGCGCCGTTTGGCGGCATCAAGGCCTCCGGCATGGGCCGCGAAGGATCGCGCCACGGCATTACCGACTATCTCGAACTGAAATACGTGATGATGGGCGGGCTTTAACCCCCACGTTACGGACCCTTGGGTCGCACAAGAAAAAGCCCCGGCATCTGCAAGGATGTCGGGGCTTTTTTCCTCCCCGTTCCGGGGAGGGGGACCATCCGAAGGATGGTGGAGGGGCACGGTCGGCTTACACGAGGGGACGGTAGGAACACCGTAAAGGTTCGCCAAGGCCGTGAAAGCTGAACTGCATAATCACTGTCCTGCGCGCGCCTGCCCCTCCACCATGCTGCGCATGGTCCCCCTCCCCCGAGGGGGAGGAATGTCAGCCCTGCGCGTCGATTTCCGCGAAGACCTCACGCGCCAGGCGGAAGCTGTCGACGCCCGCCGGGATGCCGACGTAGACGGCGATCTGGAGCAGCACTTCGCGGATTTCCTCTCGCGTCAGGCCGTTGTTCAGTGCGCCGCGAATGTGCGCCTTGAACTCGTGACCGCGGTTGAGCGCCGCGATCATGCCCAGGTTCAGGATCGAACGGCTGCGGCGGTCGAGGCCCGGGCGGTTCCAGATCTCGTCCCAGCAGTACTTCGTCGTCAGTTCCTGCATGGCCCAGTTGAAGTCGTCGGCACCGTCCAGCGCCTTGTCGACATAGGCATCGCCCAGCACCGCGCGGCGGGTGGCGAGGCCCTGCTCGAACTTTTCGTCCCTTGGCTTGTCGGTCATCAGTCCAGTCCTTCCACGATCAGGATTTCCACCTCGGCGGCGCCTTCCCGCTGCGCGCGGGCGGCACTGTATGCGGGCGAGGCATGGCAGGCGAGCGCCGCTTCCATGCTCGGAAACTCGATCACGACGGTGCGCTCGAACGGCTCCGGCCCTTCGAGCGCGACAGAACGGCCGCCACGCGACAGCAAAGTCCCGCCGCCCGCAATCAGGGCGGCGGGTCCAAGCGCCATGTAGCCGGCATAGGCTTCCGGGTCGGTCACGTTGACCCGGGCGATCCAGTAGGCTTTGGCCATGGGCGATCAGGCGAAGGCCGGAAGCACTTCGTCGATGAAGAGGCGCAGGGAATCGCGCTTTTCCTCGAACGAAAGGCTGTTATCGACCCAGATGCTGTATTCGTCGACGCCCAGCGCCTCGTAGCCCTTGAGGCGCTCGATCAGCTCGTCGGGCTTGCCGATCATGACATTCTTGCGGAGCGTCTCCGGCACGTATTCCGGGAACTTTTCGGGGTTCACAGGCGGCACAGCGGTCTGGAAACCGTTCACCGGCGGAACCTTGTTGACGAACCAGGCGCCGAACGAGCGGAAGAAGAACGAGATGCCCTCGGCCGCGGCCTGCCAGTCGTCGTCGCCCTTGTGGACGTGGGCGTGTTGCAGGATCATGATCTTCGGTCGTTCGGTGATGTGCGGCGCGGCAGCCACGGCGTTCTCGAACTTGTCCATCAGGTCGGCCACTTCGGCATCGCCCTTGGCAAGCGGGGTCGCCATCACGTTGCAGCCGTTGGCGACGGCGAACTTGTGCGAATCGGGGTCGCGCGCAGCGACCCACAGCGGCGGGCGGGCCTGGACCGGCTTGGGCACGCTGGTGGAAGCGGGGAACTTCCAGATCTCGCCGTCGTGGGTGACATCGCCTTCCCACAGCGGCTGGAGCAGCGGCACCATCTCGCGCAGGTACTTGCCGCCGTCGGTGGCGGATTCGCCGTTGAGCATGCGGTCGAACTCGAACTGGTAGGCGCCGCGCGCAAGGCCCACTTCAGCGCGGCCGTTGCTGATCACATCGAGCAGTGCGGCTTCGCCCGCCATGCGAATCGGATGCCAGAACGGCGCGATGAAGGTGCCGGCGCCCAGGCGGATGCGGCTGGTGCGTCCCGCCACCGCCGCCAGCAGCGGAATCGGGTTCGGCGAGATGGTGTATTCCATCGCGTGGTGCTCGCCGATCCAGACTTTGTCCATGCCGCCGGCTTCCGCCATGTCGCACAATTCCAGCAGTTCCTGGAACAGCTTAGGGTGCGAAACGGAGTCGTCGTAGCGCTCCATGTGCAGAAAGATCGAGAATTTCATCGTCCATCCTTTCCCTGCCTCGCTCGGGACGAGGCTTAAAATTTCTCTTGCGACTCGCTCGAAGCAAGAATACCGTCCGATGGTATACCACAAAAACGATGGTGCAAGAGGATAACTGAAACATGGGTAAAGCGGGCGATACCTCGGCCGGCGTGATCGAGGAAAACAGCATCGGCTTCGTGCCGCTGGCGCAGCGGCACGGCAAGGTGCGCGATCTCTTCACACTCTGGTTCACGACCAATATCGCTCCGCTGCCGGTGGTTACCGGCGCCATGGCCGTGCAGGTCTACCACCTGCCGCTGACCTGGGGCATTTCCGCGATCATCCTGGGCCATCTCGTGGGCGCGCTGGTGCTCGGCGCCTGCTCCGCGCAAGGGCCGCAGATGGGCCTGGCGCAGATGATCCAGAGCCGCGGGCAGTTCGGCCGCTACGGCGCGCTGCTGGTGGTGAGCTTCGCCACCCTGCTCTACGTAGGGTTCTTCATTTCCAACATCGTTCTGGCCGCCAAGTCGGTCCATGCGCTCCAGCCCGCCGTCGGCCTGCCGGTCGGCGCCGTGCTCTGCGCGCTGGCCGCCGCCGGTATCGGCATCCTGGGCTACAACGTGATCCATCTGCTCAACCGCGTGGGCATGTGGTTCATGGGTGCGGGCCTGATCTTCGCCTTCGCCAACCTCGTCGCGCTGATGCCGTCCGAGCTTTGGACGCAGGGTCAGGGTTCCATGATCGGCTGGCTGGCGATGTTCTCGCTCGCAGCGGTCTGGCACATTTCCTACGCCTGCTACACCTCGGATTACTCGCGCTACCTGCCGCCCAGCGTCGGCATCCGCGCGCCGTTCCTGGCCAGCTTCGCGGGCGCAGCCCTCGGCGCGGGTGCTTCCTTCATCCTCGGCGCCGTCGCCGTCGCCGGAGCCCCGGCGGACGCCGATCCGATGGCGATCGTCAGCGGCGCGACCGGCGTGCTGGCACCGGTGCTGATGGCACTCTTCGTCTTCAACATCATCAGCCACAACGCGCTCAACATCTACGGCGCGGTGCTGTCGCTCATCACCATGGCGCAGACCTTCTTCGCCTCGTGGCAGCCGGGCCGCAAGGCGCGCGTCGTGCTCTCGACCCTGGTGCTGGCGGTTTGCCTGGTGATCGCGACGACCTCTGCGGACGACTTCGTTCCCCGCTTCATCGGCTTCGTCATCGGCCTGATGGTCGTGCTGGCGCCCTGGGCCACGATCAACATCGTGGACTTCTACTTCATCCGGAAGGGCCGCTACGACATCGACTCGTTCTTCCGGGCCGACGGCGGCATCTACGGCCGGATCGACCTGAAGGCGGCCACCGCCTACCTCGCCGGCATTGCAGTCCAGCTGCCGTTCCTGGCCAGCAGCTTCTACACCGGCCCTCTCGCTGCGGCGATGGGCGGTGTCGATGTGGGCTGGCTGATCGCCCCGGTGGTGACCACCGCCGTCTACCTCGCCCTCGGTGCCGGCCGGCATGCGCAAGCAGCCGCCCCCACCTCTGGCCCATGCCCGGCCGAATGAACACGCAGACCTGGGAGAGCGACATGGCCACGATAGCCCCCGAACACGACATCAAGGGCTTCCTCTCAAGCGCAGAGGAAATCATCGATGAGGCCCGCAACGGCCGCATGTTCATCCTCGTCGACGACGAGGACCGCGAGAACGAGGGTGACCTCGTCATCCCCGCGCAGATGGCGACGCCGGAGAAGATCAACTTCATGGCGCGCTACGGCAAGGGCCTGATCTGCCTGGCCATGACCGAGGCACGGGTCAGCCAGCTCGGCATCGGGTTGATGAGCCCGCGCAACGGGACGCAATACGGCACGGCCTTCACCACTTCGATCGAGGCACGGGTCGGCGTCACCACCGGCATCTCGGCGGCGGACCGCGCGCGGACCATCGCCGTCGCCATCGACGGGACGAAGGGCAGCGAGGAAATCGTCACGCCCGGCCACGTCTTCCCGCTGATCGCCCGCGAAGGCGGCGTGCTGGTCCGCGCGGGCCATACCGAGGCGGCGGTCGATGTCGCGCGGCTGGCGGGGCTCAATCCCTCGGGCGTGATTTGCGAGATCATGAACGAGGACGGCACGATGGCCCGCCTGGGCGACCTGCTGGCCTTTTCGCAGCTTCACGGCCTGAAAGTCGGCACGATCCGCGACCTCATCGCCTATCGCCGCCGGCACGACAATCTGGTCGAGCGCACCGCGCAGGCCAGCTTCCACAGCCGCTGGGGCGGTGAGTGGCAGGCCATCACCTATCGCAACCGCGCCACCGACACAGAGCAGATCGCGCTCGTGAAAGGCCGGATCGACCCGGCGAAACCGACGCTCGTGCGGATGCATGTCATCTCCACGCTCACCGATATCTTCGCCGGAGAGACGGGGGGATCGGGCGTGCTCGAAAGCGCCATGCAGACGATCGCGGAGGAAGGCAGCGGCGTGGTGATCGCCATCAACCGCGCGCGCAACGACCGCTTCACGATGGCCCTGAAGGCACAGGCGGGCACGCTCTCGCCCGCCGACATGGACGAACTGCGCGACTACGGCGTCGGCGCGATGATCCTGACGGACCTCGGGATCGAGAAGATGGTCCTGCTGACCAACACGCACCGTACTCCGGTGGCGCTGGCCGGTTACGGCCTGTCGATCGAAGGCGAACGGCCGATAAAACCGGGCCAATAAAACCGCGTCATTGGGTCCGGACCGCGAAGGCACCGCCTAAAACGCATATTCGACATTCCCGTCATCCTCGATGCGGCCGCCTTGCCGCAAAGGAAGAGTCATGCTCCCCGTCATCGCTCCCGTTCTCCTGGCCGCTTCGGCGCCGGCGACGATCCCCGATTGCCCCGATCCCGCCACCTGCCCGGCGCCGACTGCTGAACCTGCCCCCTCTGTTGAACCGACCCCGGTTCCGCAACCAGAAGTTCCGACCAAGGCCAAGCTGAACATCGGCGCGGCTCTACGCGGTCGCTACGACTTGCGCTTCAACGATGTCGGCGGCGCGGGCCAGCGCCGGACCTCCAACCACCTCTCGTTCGATACCCTGGCGCTGACCGCCGACTACGACTCCGAGAAGTTCTTCGGCGCCGCGCAGTACCGTTTCTATGGTGCCAGCTTCCTTTACGGCAAGAGGGGCGGCTACGAAGGCTATCCGGGCGAAGTCCAGTTCCTGATGTACGCCTATGCCGGTGCCAAGCTGAGCAAGGAGGACAGCGTGACCGTCGGCGTCCAGCCGGTGCCGTTCGACGACCGCTACTGGGGCTCGTCGATCCTCGACGATCTCGGCTTCGTCTACGGCATGGAGGAAGTCTACAACCTCGGCATCAAGTACAAGCGCCAGACCTCGAACCTGCGGGCCGAACTCGGCTTCTTCCCCGGTAGTGGACCTGCCGTGATGGGCATCAGCCGCGATGCCGCGCGCTATTCGACGAATATCGCCAAGGCCGACAGCTATGTCCCGAACGGCTCGCAGAACGACGAGCGGAAAATGGTGATCGGCAACGTCCAGTACGCGCTGGTCAACCAGCCGAACACCACGCTCAAAGCCACCGCTTCGGCCTGGATTTCGAACATCTACAACTTCGATACCGACAAGGAAGGCAGCAAGCACCTCTTCGCCTTCAGCCTGACCGGCAGCCACGGCCCCTGGAGCGCCAAGGCTCTGGTCGCGCGGCAGGACATCGATCCGCGCAATTCCGGGCGCAACGACATGATCACGGTGGGCGGCTTCGACGGCAGCTACAACATCGCCGCCAAGGGCACTTACGCCTTCGGCGAGATCGGCCGCACCATCGACACCGGCAAGCTGCCGTTCGACCTGCTGGTCTATGCCAACTACGGCCGCTTCATGAAGGACGCCGCCGGCTTCAAGGACAGCGAACGCTTCGACCTGGGCGCCGTGTGGACCGCCAAGGACAAGGGCCGGATCAAGGTCTATTCCGAGTTCCTGCTTGGTCGGAACGATCCCTATGTCGGTGCGGGACAGTTCATCTCCGGCGCGGCGGAGGGCGGCGACAACAAGTGGAAGGCCGCTTTCATGATGATCTTCGGGTATTACTTCTGAGCCGCCGCAGGCCGGTCTCGTGGAAGGTCGCTCGACGCTTCACGGAGCGGTCGGGAAGACCGGCTGCGGCCGCATCGTAGGCACGATCGCCC
The DNA here is from genome assembly GCF_036820275.1 of Novosphingobium sp. Taxonomy (GTDB): domain Bacteria; phylum Pseudomonadota; class Alphaproteobacteria; order Sphingomonadales; family Sphingomonadaceae; genus Novosphingobium. Next base: position 140,091 of record NZ_DAISLT010000011.1, on the reverse strand, counting down.
CTTCCCGGACGTCCAGCACGATATCCTCGCTGTCGAGTTGCCGAAGGCCGGCGGTCCTCGCAGGCCTCGACCGAAAGGCACTGTTTCAGGACGACGCCTGTACATGAGCCGTCACGGGCGGTGGACTACAGCGTGGATGGCGATATGCCATGCGGCATGACCTTTGAAAAAATGCCGAAGTCGCTTGCAAAACGAATGGAAGTGCAACGCCTGGTCGATGCGGCCCGTGGCGTGATCGCTACGAAGGGCGTCGGCGGCATGAGCTTGCGCAATGTCGCCGACGCTGCGGGCACCTCGGTCGGTTCGATCAGCTATCGCATCGGTGACCGTGCGGCCTTGATCGCCGCCGTGCTGGATCGTGAGATCGAACTCGCCGCCGCGGTTCGCGCGGAATGGCAGGATCGCATGGGCGATCGCGATCCGGTGGCGAGCGGCATCCTGGCCGATCTTATCGGTGAATGGCTGGACCAGGGTGCAAGAGCGCGTCGCACCTCTGCGATCGTCATGTGCGAACTGGCTTTGACGGCCGGACGTGAACCACATCTGCTCCCGTCTATCGCGACTTTGTTCGAAGAGGGGGAGCGCCTGTGGCGCGATCTGCTGTCCCGTTCGCCGCAAGGGGAAAAGCTGGCGCGCCTTGTCGCCCGCTACTGTCTGGACGAACAGGTTTTCTCCATCCTTCTGGCGGACGAGACCGACTATCGGCTGCTGCGTCATTCGACGATACGCGGCCTGCTGCGAAGTGGCTCCGTGCCAGCCGATCCGACCGCGACCGAATGGCATATGGCGCTGGTCGAGCGTCTGGCGATTCCGGCGGCAGCGGCCTTCGACGAAGACTCTCCCGTTCCGCACGGCTCCAAAGCCGTTATCGCCGAGAAGATCGCCGACATCATCGTGGAACAGGGCGTGGGCGCCTTGTCCCACCGCACCGTCGCCCACGCCGCGGGCATTGCGACATCCAGCGTGGCGCATCATTTCCCGACGCATCGCGATGTCCTTTTCGCGGGGGTGGAGGCGGTCTACCGTCGATTGCGCAGTCAGGTCCACGCCACCGGCGCGCGTTTTGGCAGTGGCGACATCATCCGCCTGACACACGAATGCGCCTTGGCGGCTCTGGCCGACCCGGCGTTTCGCCCTTTCGCCATCGATATGCGTCGCCGCCGTGCGGAAAACGTCCATGCTCTTTATGCCCAGTGGCTGGACATCGCGGAAAATTCCGACCGTGCGCGCGTGCAGGCAATCGTCATGGCTTCGATCGGCAACGGCCTGCGCACGCTGGCGGAACAGGCCGAATGGCCCGATATGCGCGAGCTGGCCGCAAGCCTGACCTTAACCGTACATCCGTATTGATAATCCACCTTTGCAGGAAAAAAACACCATACGATTGTCCTAAAAGAGTCATTGCCGTGCTCTAGAGGCGCGTCCCGAAGACCCCCGGTCAACAGGACGGAGCCCCCCAATGTCTGCTATCCATCGCACGCGTACGATCCATCTTCTCTCGACGATCCTGGCCGGAGCGGTTGCGCCCTGCTGGGCATTTGCCGCGCAGGCCGAGGAAGTGGCTGCGGCAGACGACGCGCTTCCCGAGATCACCGTCACCGCAGAGCGCCGTGCGGAGAGCAGCCAGAAGGTTCCGCTGGCGATCCAGTCCATCGACGGTGAGACGCTGGCCAAGACCGGCTACACCTCGGTCACCGACCTGCAGTACACGATGCCGGGCGTGCAGTACGATCCTACGCAGGGCGCCGCGTTCCAGATCCGCGGCGTCGGCAGTACGTCGTTCGACTTTTCGAACGCCAAGTCGGTCAGTGTCGTCGTCGACGATGTCGTGATGGACGGCCAGCGCGCCAATGGCCTGACCGGCCTCGTCGACATCGACCGGGTCGATGTGCTGATGGGCCCGCAAGGGACGCTGTTCGGCAAGAACGCCACTTCGGGCGTCATCGCGGTAAGCACCACGAAGCCCAAGCTGGACGAATGGTCCCTGCGCGCCAGCGCCAGCTTCGGCGAACATGACGAGCGTATCCTCAACGCCACCGCCAACGTGCCGCTCGGCCCGATCGCGGCCTTGCGCGTGTCCGGTTTCGACCAGGCCTTCGACGGTTTCGGCCGTAACGTGACGTTGAACCGAAAGGTCGGGTCGCAGCACGAGTACGGTGGCCGCGCGCGGCTCTATCTGGAGCCTTCGGACAGCTTCAACCTGACGCTTTCGGGCGACTATGCCTATCACTGGGACAGCAGCGTGCGCACGCCGGTTTCCGGTCAGTCGGCGGAACTCACTGCGATCCTCAACGAACTGGGCGTCTATCCGGGGCCACGGAGCGCGGACACGGCGGACTCGTCCTTCGGCCAGATCACGACCGAGGAATGGGGCACGTCGCTGAAGGCCAACGCCAAGCTCGGCGATCATGACCTGACCTCGATCACCGCCTATCGCGCGACCCGCTACGACAATTCGACGCCGGCCAGCCTGGCGCCTTACGATCGCTATGCGTACATTCCCTTCAATCTGGGCCAGCTCGACACGGACAAGTTCAGCCAGGAAATCCACCTGGCATCGCCCACCGGCGGTTTCGTGGAATATCTGGTAGGCGCCTTCTACAACCGCCTGCATGCGCGGCAGACGCAGTTGCAGTGGTCCACCGGTGGGCAACCGCTTTACGACAACGCAGGCACGCCGCTGCCCACGCTGATCGCGCTGACCGGCGCGATTGGAGAGGACGGCAATGCCTCGCTATTCGATTCGGTGAACGAAACGATGGCCGCCTTCGGCCAACTCAAATTCAACTTCACCCCGCGCCTCGCCCTCACGCTGGGCGGCCGCTACACGCACGACAACAATTCCCAGAGCATCGACTACGTCACCATCAACCCTGAACCGATCGCAGGATATACCCCTGCGTTCACCGCTTCGAGCGCAGCGCCGGCCTACGATTTCGGCCAGGTGAAGGGCGACAATTTCTCGTTCCGCATCGCGCCGACCTATCAGGTCACCGACAACGTCATGCTCTACGCGACCTATTCCACCGGCTACAAGCCCGCAGGTATTGCGTTCGTCGGCAACAAATACGCGCCTTATCAGGACGAAACGGTGAAGGCCTGGGAAGCGGGCATAAAGTCCGAATGGTTCGGTCGCCGCCTGCGGTTCAACCTCGATGCATTCCGGTCGGACTTCAAGGACTTCCAGGCGACGATCCTGACGCAGATTCCCGACGGTGCGGGCGGAATGATAAACGCCACCGTCATCGGCAATGCCGGCGGCCTGCGCACCCAGGGCATCGAAGGCAGCCTGGCGGTCCAGCCCATGCGCGGCCTGCAGCTGTCCGGCGCGGTGACCTACACCGACGCCAAGTTCACCGATTACGTCTACAATGCCACCACCAACTACACCGGTTCGCGCCTGACCAACGCCCCGGAATGGTCGGGCACGGCGTCGATCGATTACGATCACGAATTCGGCTCGGGCCTCGGCTTCAAGGCGCATGCCGATTATGCCTATCGCAGCGAATACTGGACCGTCGTGGGCCAGCCCGCCTACTCGCATGTGCCCGGCTACGGTCTGGTGAACGGTCGCCTCAGTGTGACGTTGCCCAACCGCCCGATCGAGGTCGGCGTCTACGCACGCAACCTGTTCGACAAGTACTTCTCGACCGGATGGCAGCAGTACGGCGTGCTTGGCCTGCTGCACTACACCTCGCCCAACGCCCGCCGGACGGTCGGCGGCTTCGTCAACGTCAGCTTCTGAAGCCAGACGGCCGGGTCGAGCGACCGATCCGGCCTTTCAATCACGGGAAACTTTCATGACCACACGCCGCGCGTTGCTTGTCGGTGCGCCAACCGGCCTGCTGGCTGCTCAGGCCGCCTTTGCCCCTTCCGCCCTGGGGGCCGCTCTGGGCGGCACAGGCGCGGGGAGTGACATAGAGATCCTGGAGCGGCTGATGGTCAAGACGCTGGATAGCGAACTGGGCGACCAGGCGGTTGCGAGACAACTGGCCGGGCATCTTGCCGAAGCGGGGTTCCGCTGGGAATATCCGACATTCCCGCTGCGCGAAGCCGACAGCGTCGTCGCCTACAGCTTCGGCTATCGTTCGCCGACCGGCAGGGTCGATCCCAACACCGGGCTCTCCGATGGTGCGGAGACGCCCGAGCCGGGGCCGGTCAATGCGCTGCTGGCCGATGCCGTTCATGCCATTGCGCGCGCCCGCGCCGTGCGAATCTATGCGCAGTGGGAGATCGCGCAGGTCCTGACGCAGAAGCATGGCATGAAGGACGTCGTGTCAATCCACCCCACCAAGGGACCCGACGGCAAGACGATCTACCTGAGCACAGATGGCGTCGCCAAGGCGGCGGTCGCCCATGCCGGATCCGCGCAGGCGCTGGGCAAGGTCGCCGTCGTGGGCCACCGCGACCACGTGAAGCGCTGCGTGATCGTCTCTCGCGACAATGGCATGAGCGCGGCCGTCGCGCGCGAGTTGCCGCTGCCGGTACAGTACGATCCCCAGTCCGCCCAGCCATGGACACGCCGCCGCGATGCCTATCTGCTGACCGACCTCGTCGCGCAGCTTTCCATCACGCGCAACCGCGTCATCGCCGAACTCGGCGGCGACCATCCAGCGTGAGATCGACCATGGCAGCGACCAGCCGATGGGACAGCCCTTCCAACCAGCAGCGCTGTCCCATCGATGTCACTTCCTTAAAGTAACCGGCCCGATCAGCCCCGAAGGCCGAAGCGGCGCATCGGCACGATACGTCGGCATCGCCGTCCAGGTGATCGGCTTCGCGCCCGGCTGGGCGTCTCCGACCAGGCGATTGACCCAAAGGTTGGCCACCTTGACCTCGATGGTATTGGCGCCGCCCTTGACGGCCTTGCCCACGTCGACCCGATACGGCGCATGCCAGACTGCGCCGACCGGCTTGCCGTTCACCGTGACTTCCGCCAGATCGCCCACCTGACCGAGATCGAGCCAGAGCGGCTGCCCGGCCTTGGCGCCCTTGGGCAGGGTGAAGCTGCGCGAATAGGTCGCCTCGCCGGAGAAGTATTTCACGCCGGCTTCCGCATTCTGTTCGAGCGGAGCCAGTCGGGCCATCTCGATCGAGACCGGTGCGCCTCGGTCGGCCTGGAAGCGCACGGTCCAGCCGTCATCGAGCGAGGCCAGCGTCTGCACCGGCTTGGCGGGGAGCGTCAGGCTCTGCTTCCCGGCTGCCTTGCGGAACACCACGAAGACCGCATCGCCTTCGATCAGCGAGAGCGGCACTACCGTTTCGCCGTTCTCGATGCGGTAGCTGACCGGCTCGCTCGTGCCGGTTTCCGGGTGCCAGAGTTCCGGTGCCTTGCCGGTGACGCGGAAGCGTGCCTCGATGGTCTGCGGGCCTTGCGGGTTGGACAGGTAATAAACCTCGCCCTGCCCGTCGCGGCGATGGACAAAGGGAATCGTTGCTCCTGCTTCCGCACCCGTGAAGGCAAAGTCGGGAGCCACGCCCATGGCACCCAGTGCGCCTTCCACGTCCTTGCCGGCGATCACCCGGCCCTTCCCGACGGCCGCGTCACCGCTGCCGGGCCAGAGCTTCGTCACCAGCGCGGACCATTCGGCGTCCTGGCCACCCATCATGCTTCCACCCATCATACTGGGCGTCGAGACCGGCGCAGCACCGATCACCGTCGCGCCGCCTTCGACCAGCGCCGCCAGCTTCTTCAGCGCCCCCAGCGTCATGTGCTGCGAGGAACCGCCGAGGTAGATCGCCCGGTAGCGGGCACCGCTGGGTGCAATGACTTCGTTGCCGTCGTTCGACAGCAGGTCGGTCAGCGCATCGTAGCTGAGGAAGTCGTAGGCATGGGAAACCGGCGCATCGGCCACCGGCTTGTCGCCGTAGAGCCCGGTCAGCGGCGCTTCCTCGCCGTAGAAATAGGCGACATCGGCCACGTTCCGCCCCGCCTGAAGCAGCAGGGACGAGCGCGAGATATAGTCCACCCAGGGCTTCGCCATCTCGCCCCAGCTTTCCATCCGGTTGAAATACTGGCCAAAGATGAAGAGCGAGAGACCGGGCTTCTTGTCGTCCACCGGCACATGAACCGAGGTGTGGACCACCGGCCGGTTGACGCCGTTCACGAACTCCATGTCGATGAAGCGTTTCAGGTCCTTGGGCGCGAAAGCCCAGGGCGACATCGAGGCGGTCATCGATTCCGCGGCGACGAGGTTCTGGCCATAGAGGTGCGCGACCGAGGCCGCGCCCTTCATGTCGGCGATCAGGGTCTGGCGCGGGCCTTCCTCGCGGAAGGTCCACATGGCGGCCATCGGAATGTCCGTATGGCTGCGCATCGACATGTCGTCGCCCAGCATCGGGCGCTTGTCTTCCAGCGCCTCGCCATAGACCTTGAGGCCGTTTCCGTGAGCGACCTTGGCAACCGTGCCGTAGTGCTCGCTGGCCAGCAAGTCGGCCAGGGTGCGGCGGTAATCGTAGAGGAACTTGTCCGCTTCTGCGCGACTGCCGACCAGCACGCCGGTCAGCGTGGGCAGCCATGGCCGTGCGTCATAGCCGCGCAGACGCTGGAACTGCTCCAGCATCTTCGGCGTCCAGTTCGCCTCGCCCACCTCGATCGAGTCGGTCAGCAGCGCGCGCACGCCGCGCTGCCCGATCATGTCCGCCCCGGCAGCTTCCTTGTACATGCCGATGTAGTGGTCGAGATAGCGGCGCACGGCCTCGCCGTCGAACTTGTCCACCTCAAGCCCGGTCGCCTCGGGCGGTGCCGGGTGGTTGGTGGTGCCGAGCAGCGAATAGCCCATGCGCAGAACGCGCCAGCGCTGGCCCTTGGGCAGCGCCGGGGCCTGCCAGTCGAGCGTGCCGTCGGCCTTGAGCTTGCCGGTCAGATCGACGACGCTGTTGGGCGCGACGCCTTTGGCGCCGTCCTTCGGTTCCTCCAGCGCGTAGTAGTCGCGGCTCATCACGAAACCGGCCTTGGTCTCGAAGCGATCGACCCTTGCCCCGGCATCCAGTGCAAAAGTGCCGACGATCAGCGGCTTCTTGGCCAGCATCGCGCCAACGCCGTCGAACAGACCGCCCATGGCAATGCCCGGCGCAGGCGAGCCGAGGCCGCCGTCGGGCTTGCGGGGAGTGAGCACCAGCCGGAAGTGCGCGGCGGTGACCGCGGAGAAGCTGACAGTCGTAGGCACCGCGCCGAGCGTCAGCGTGGTGATCGGCGTCCACGCCTTGCCGTCTCCGCTGGATTCCAGCACGCCGGTGAAAGCGGCTCCCGCGAAGGGGATCACGACGTCCGGTACGAAGATCGTGGCCGAACCCACCTTGGTCGGCCTGGCGTAATCGAGCCTCAGGCTGGGCGCCTCACCCTCCTTTCGGGCCAGCGTGACACCCTTGGCCGGATCGCCGTCGAACAGCGTCGCCGCCGACAGCGCATTGCCGAGGCCGTCGACAGCGCGGGGCAATGCGAGGGCGGGCGTGATGGCCTCGGGGAACGCAAAGACGCCGACCTCCCCGTAATACGACGGTCCCGCAGGCGCGGGATGGCCGGAGATCATCTCCTCGATCGACATGGCGGGCGCGAGGGTCTGGTAAGGCCCGGTCTGCGCCGGCGGCGCGGAGAGCTTTCCGGAGAAGCGCTGTCCTGCGGGCACCGCCGTCTCGGACCAGACCAGCTTCTTCAGGCCGTCCTGCGGCTGCACCCAGGGGCCGCCTGTTTCCGACCAGCCCGGCGAAGCGGCGATGGCGAGTTCCAGCCCCTGCCGATCCGCCTCATGCGCAGCGAAACGGAAAGCGTCCTTCCACTCCGGCGTCATGTAGACGAGGCGCTTGTCGACCACTTGCGGGGTCTGGAGATTGGCGTCGAAGTTCTGCAAGCCGCCGATACCGACCCGCTTCATCCACGCCATGTCCTTGGCGATGCCGTCCTTGGAGATGTTGCCGTTCATCCAGTGCCACCAGACGCGCGGCCGGGCGGAATTCGGCGGATCGCGGAATTGCTCTTCCAGCGGGACGGCAGAAACGTCGGCTATCGTCGGCGATGAGGCTGAATCCTGCGCCATGACAGGAGGTGCATAGAGCGCAGTAGCCAACATGAGGACCGCACGAAAATTCCGAAGTTGCATACGATTTACCCCAGTAATACCGCTGCCAAACGCACAATGACCGGGACAAACACGATTTGACTGGCCCAGCGAGGTTTCGAACCTAGCAGCGGTCTGCAAAAGATTCCTAGTCATCAGGTGATTCCACCTGATAAGAAAATGCTCTAAAGCGAATTCCGCTTCGCGATCCCGCCCAGCACCGCAGCGCTCGGCTTGGGCGTACGGGCGAACGTGGTGCGGTCCACGCTGCACAGGCCGAAGCGCGGCTTGTAACCGAAGATCCACTCGTAGTTGTCCAGCAACGACCAGTGCATATAACCGAGCACCGGCACGCCGTCGTCGATCGCCTGCTTCAGCCCCTCCAGCGCCGCCGGGATGAAGCGCGCGCGCAGGGTATCATCATCGGTGCCGACGCCGTGTTCGGAAACCAGCACCGGAACCTTGGTCGCGGCGTGGACGTAGCGCACCGCGCCCGCCAGCGACGGCGCCCAGACTTCGGTGCCGGACCAGTTGCGGTCGGCCCCGTCGGGCGCGGGCAGACGGCCCTTGTCGTTCCAGACCGCGCGCTCGTAGTTCTGCACGCCGATGAAGTCGTCGCCCTTGGCGATCTCCAACCAGTCTCCGTAGAGTTCGGCGCGAACCTTGTCGCGCATCGAGTTCTTGCCCGAAGCCTGGTCGTCCAGCACCGAGAGCGTGAAGCCCACCGGCAGGTCGGAGCGCACCGCCTTGATCGCGGCGCGGGCGGCCTTGTGTCCGGCCTTCTGCCCCTCGACGATGATGTCCACGTCCTCCCGTCCGGCCACGTTGGCGCAGAGGAAGCGCTCCACGCCGAGCCGCTTGGTTGCGGCGGCGAGGGTCTGGCGCTGCATGTCCCAGACCGGCGGCGGCAGGATGTTCTTGAGGATGAGCAGGATGTTCGGCTCGTTCAGCGTCATGGCCATGGCGATATCGGCGCCGATGGCGCGGGCCACCTTGTCGCAATAGCGGCCGAAGAGCTGGGCGGATTCCGGATTGCTCCAGCCGCCCTGCGCGCTGAACCAGCGCGGCGCGGTGAAGTGGTTGAACGTTACCAGCGGGGCAAGGCCACGCGCGTGGCAGCCCTCGACGATACGCTTGTAGTGATCGAGCATCGCCTGGGAGAACATTCCCTTCTCCGGCTCGATCCGCGCCCACTCCACGCCGAAGCGGTAGGAGGTGAGGCCGAGCGACTTCACGATGTCGAGATCGGACGCCCAGAGTTCCAGACTGTTCACGGCATCGCCCGAAGGCTCCGCGAAGATGGTCGGCTGCTGGTTTTCGACGAACCAGAGGTCGGAGGCGACGTTGTTACCTTCGATCTGGTGGGGCGCGGTGGCGGCGCCCCAGAGGAATCCCTTCGGAAATGCCGGGTTCGGCCGTTTGGCGGCGGCGCGGGCCATCACCGGCGCGGCGGCGGCGAGAGCGCCGGCGGCAAGCAGGCTTCGGCGGTCGAGATTTGCAATCTTGGTCATCGTAAAAGCCCCTCAGGAATGGTCGGCGAAGAAGGAAAGCAGTTCGTCGGACAGGCGGCGGTCCGCCGTGCCGAGATGCATGGCCATCGAATAGTGGTTGTGCCCCGAGGCATAGTGCGCACGCGGCAGATGGCCGTGACGGCCGAGCCGGGCTTGCAGAAGGCTGGCCCATTCGGCCTGGAAGCGCGGCGGGTCGAACTCGGCACAGGCGACCAGGAGCGGCAGGCCCGTCGCCATCACCGCCCCCATCGGCATGCGCAGGTCGTAGCAGTCCTGCGGGCCGTAATAGAGCATGTCGCGCTCATCCAGCGGCGTGAAACCGTAGAGTCCGGAGAGCAGCGCCGCACCGCGCACCAGCTTGCCGTGATCCTCGCGCGCTTTCAGAAAGGCCGAGACATGGACCGCGCCTGCCGAAGTGCCGAGCAGGAAGATCCGCTCCGGATCGCCGCCATGCTCCGCCACGTTGGCCCGCAGCCAGTCGACCGCCAACCCCACGTCCTCCGCGCCCGAGGGCCACATGTGCGTGGGCGCGAGGCGGTAGTTCATCACCGCGCCGATCAGCCCGTTCGCCGCCGCCCAGCGCCCGACATGGGCATTCGCCCAGCCGCTTTCGCCGCCGCCGGTACGCCCCCCTTTGTCGCCGACGAGAAAACCGCCGCCATGAACGAAGAGCACGACCGGGCGGCCCTTTCCCCGGCCGTAGAGATCGAGGCGATTGCGCGGGTCGGGGCCATAGGCGCAGTCCACCGCCACCGGCGAGATTTCGGCGGCGAGGGCCTGCTGCTCGGCATCGAACAGCTCTCGGCAGGCGCCGACGACATCGGGGCCGAGCTTCGTGCCCATCGCGGCGATGGCGCGTCCCGTTTCACGAGCCGTCATGCCACTTCACTCCCTCGATGCGCGAACAGGCGGGTGAGCGCGAACGTCGTTCCGGCCACCCCCAGCCCGGTTCCATAGACCAGCTTGAGTACGAGCGCGATGGACCAGCCGATCTCGCTCCACGGCCCAAAAAGACAGATCGCGGCGAGAACGGCAGCGCTCGCCAACCCTGCCGAAAAGACGATGAGCACGGTCCGCGCCACGAAGCCCCCGCCTGTCCGCGCCCCTGCCTTGCGAAGACTGGCCGAAACCACCAGCAGCGGCACCAGCGACGACATCAGGGCGATCGCGGCGGCCTGTGGAAGGAAATCCAGCGCGAAGTTGTCGGGCGCCGCGAAGTGCAGCGGGCGGTTCGCCATCCCGAAGACGCCGAAGAAGAACGCCGCACTCAGGACGAAGTTGATGGCGCCGCTGGTGATCTGCTCGCGCCGCAGCCTGGCCGCAATGTTCATGGCCTGCACCCCACGTCGAAGCTCTGGAGATCGCGCGCGAGATCGACCGGCCCGGCATAGCGCGCGGCGATCCCCGTCCGGATGGAAGGCTCATACTGGGGCAACGGCCCCGGCGGAACGGCGAAGTGCGTCAGCACCACACGCCCCACACCGGCCTGTGCCGCGATCTCGCCGATCGCCTCCGGCTTGAGGTGATGGGTCGAGAGATGGCGCTCCATGCCAGCCAGCATCTCCGGCGAGGCGTCCTTGCGGCGCGCGCGGATTTCTCCGAGCAAGGCGTCGAGCGCGATGATCTCGGTGACGAACATGTCGCTGCCCTTGGCGAGCGTCGTGACGGCGGCGCTCGGGCCGGTGTCGCCGGTATACGTGATACTGCGCGGGCCGAGGGCAAAACGATAGCTCAGCGAGACGTTTGCGGGGTCGGGCTTGCCGTCATGGTCGAAATGGCTGTTGGCAGCGGTCTTCACGCTCGCCCCCTGCCCCAGATCGAGCGCCTGTCCGCCCGCGAGTTCGACGACGCGCACCGAGTCTGCCGGACGCGGCGGCGGCGTGCCGAGACCGAAGCCGATGCTGCCCGGCGTCGCCAGCGAGGCGACGATGCCTTCGACGACCGCCCGCGTGCCGACGGGACCATAGACGGTCAGGACGCCGGGGAACTGGTTCATCCAGCGCAGACCGATCACCGCCGCGAGACCGCCGGTATGGTCGAGATGATTGTGGCTGATGAACACCGTGTCGACGGCGCCGAGGTCAAGCCCGATCCGGGCGAGTTGGTCCACCGTGCCGTCGCCGGTGTCGACGAGGATCCGGCGTTCCCCGATGGTCAGGAGATTGGCCGGTTCGGAACGCTCGGCCGTGGGCACCGGACCGCCGGCCGTTCCCAGCGTCGTCCAGCGCAGCGCCGGACAGCTTGCCGCAAGCGCCGAACCGGAAGAAATCGCCAGCACCGAAAGCGCCAGTGCCATCTTGGCAAGTTTGACCTGCATCATCACCCCTCTGTTGGCAGCCTCTTGCGGGCGCCTCGAAACAAGGGGCCGGGACCTGACAGGTCCCGGCCGGATAGCTTCAGAACTTCGTTTCAGCCTGGATGCCGATCGTGCGGCGGCCTTCGCGGGTCAGCCAGTTCACGTAGGCACCCGAGTCCGCGAACGGAAGGTGGATGACCGAGGCATGGAAGCGCTGGTCGAGCAGGTTGCGCACGAAGGCGCCGACCCGCCAGTTGCCGTCCGGATGGCCGATCCCCATGCTGAGGCCGATCGTGCCGTAGCCGTCCTGATAGGCATAGGCGTTGGCCACCGCGTACTGCACCCGGCTGCGGTAGTAGATATTGGCCGAAGTATCGAACTGGAGGTTGTCGTTGATCGGCAGCTTCACGTCCGCACCCAGCGTGGCGCTGTACTTGGGGGCTCCGGAGAGCGGCTCGCCCCTGGCCTGGACCAGGCTGGTGACGCCGTCCGCCGCCAGGAAGCAGGAATATCCGGCCTTCACGTCCTCGGGGCAGGCGGTCACGTAGTCGGTGAACTTGGTGTCCGAATAGGTGAACCCGCCGCTGAACGAGAGCACCGGCGTGACGCGCCAGGAAGCGTCGATCTCGAAGCCCTTGGCGGTGAAGCCGCCGGCGTTCTCGGTGACGAATTCCACGCCGTTGAACACCGAGGTCTGGAGGTTCTTGTACTTGTCGTAGAAGAGGTTGGCGTTGAAGGTCACGGCCTTGTCGAAGAGCTGCGACTTGATACCCACGGTGATGTCGCGGACGGTCTGCGGCTTCACGTTGGTGCGCGTGCCTGTGAGGCCGGTGAAGGTCACCGTCGGGCCGAGATAACCGCGCGCGATGGTGCCGAACAGCATGACATCGGGGGTGATCTTGAATTCGGCGCCGCCACGGCCCGACCAGGACCCCTTCTTGGTGCTGCCGGTCTGGAGCGAGGTGGGCGTATAGGGGGTCACGAAACCGGAACCGTCAGCCGCGGGTGTGGCCGGCGCGAAGTTGGGATCGATGATCGAGAAGTACGAGGCCTTCACCCAGTCGTACTGATAGCGCAGGCCGCCGATCAGGCTGAACTGGTCGGAGATGTGGAACTTGCCGTCGAAGAAGCCCGCCAGCGAGTCCGAACGCGTCTGGGTATTGCCCTGCCCGCCCGAGATATTGACGATGAAGCTCTGGAACGGATTGGCGGGACGCAGCTGGGCGCGGTTGAAGTCGTTGTCGTCGCCCACCTTGCGCCGCGAGGCATAGACGCCGGAGGTGAATTCGAGCTGGCTGCCACTGGGCGAACTGATGCGCAGTTCCTGCGAGAGGAACGACTGGTCGGTGCCGGTCTGCTGCGCGGTGAAGACCGGAACGCTGGAGCCGTCGATCGCGAACCTCTGCGGCCCCTCGTCGAGACGGCGATAGGCGGTGATCGAGGTCAGGTTGTAGTCGCCCAGCGCGTAGTTGATTTCCATCGACGCGCCGTAGTTCTGCTCCGACGAGTATCCGGCGTAGTCCTCGACCGACTTGGTATTGTCGAAGCCTGCCGTCACGCCGAGCGCGGCGAGGTTACCGAAGCGCGCGGCCATCAGCGGATTGGCGAAGCTGGGCAGGCGGTTGAGCGTCCAGAGCTGGCCCGGTCCCTTGCGGCTGATCTTCGAATAGTCGCCGATGATGTAGATCGAGAGATCGTCCGAAGGCTCATAGAGGAACTTGGCGCGGCCGCCGTAGCTTTCCTCGCCGCCCCAGGTCTCGTCACGGTAGACGTTCTTGAGGAAACCGTCGTTGCGGCGGTAGAAGCCGAATACCGCAAGCGCCGAATTCTGCGACACCGGCACGTTCACGCTGCCATTGGCGTTGACTTCGTTCAACTGGGCATAGCTGACGAAGGCCTTGCCGAAGAAGTGCGAGGGATCGGGCTTCTTCGTGGTGATGTTGATGACGCCGGACGAGGCGTTCTTGCCGAACTGGGTGCCCTGCGGCCCCTTCAGCACTTCGACGCGTTCCAGATCGCCAAGGCTGTTGATCGGGTTGCCGAAGGGGATGACGACGTTGTCGACCACGGTGCCGACGTTCTGCTCGGACGAACTGGAGAAGCCGCCCGCCGAACCCACGCCACGCAGGCGGAAGCCGGAATCGTTGGGCGAGGAACCGAACTGCACGCCCGAGAACTGGTACTGGATGTCGGTGAGTTTCTGGAAACCGCTTTCGGTGAGCTGGTCGCCGGTGATGGCGGACACCGCGATCGGCACGTCCTGCAGGCGCTCGGCGCGGCGTGATGCGGTGACGATGATGTCCGTGCCGGAAATCGCCGGGGTCTCGGCGGCCTGCGGGGCGGTGGTCTGCCCAGATTGCTGTTCAGCCTCCTGCGCCATGGCAGGGGCACTGAGCGCGCCGAGGGCGATACTGGAAAGCAAAGCGATCTTGTTGATGCCGGTCATTGTGGTCTCTCCCCTAAACTGATTGTTATTCGCAGCTTTTGTCAGTTGTCTTGCGACCCGTCAGGTCTCGTCGATGACGGGGTTGGAAAGGGTTCCGATTACCCCCACGGAGACTTCCACCGTGTCTCCGGCCTTGAGGTAGAGCGGAGGCTTGCGCTTGTCGCCGACACCGCCGGGGGTGCCGCTGGCGATCACGTCGCCGGGCTTGAGGTCGGTGAAGGTCGAGCAGTAGGCGATGACCGTGGGGATATCCCAGATCATGTCCGACACCGGCTGATCCTGCACCAGTTGCCCGTTCACGCGGGTCTGCACGCGCTGCGCGGCGAGGTCTTCCACATCCGCAGCGACCACCATCGACGGGCCGAAGCCGCCGGTGCCGGGCCAGGTCTTGCCGGGGGTGAACTGGATATTGTGGCGCTGCCAGTCGCGGATCGAACCGTCGTTGAACGGCGCGAAACCGGCAACGTGCTCCCAGGCGTTCTCCGGCGCGATGCGGCGGCCGCCCTTGCCGATGATGACGGCGAGTTCGCCCTCGTAGTCGAAGCGTTCGCTTTCGGGGGGACAGACCATAGGCGCGCCATCGGCGATCAGGCTGTCGGCCCAGCGAGTGAAGATCGCCGGGTGTTCCTTCTGCTCGCGGCCGGTTTCGGCAACGTGGGTGGCGTAGTTGAGCCCGACGCAGAGGATCTTTTCCGGGTTCGGAACCACGGGCAGCAGCTTCACGGCGGCTAAGGCGAACTCTCCGGTGGCGGGCAGCGCGGCAAGATCACCGGCCAGCACGTCCTTCAGCCAAACGTCGCCGCCGGATGCGCCGAGATCAATCACCTTGTCCCCTTCGAGGCGGCCGAAGCTCTTGGTGCCATCGGGACGTTCGAAACTGATGTAACGGTTCATGCGTAGTCTCCCTGCCCCCGCGTGTCTCGCGGCGGCGGTCAAATGGTCAGAGCGGCGCCGCTTCCCAGTCGCGGCGGAAGCGGAAGCGTTCCTCGGCCCGGCGCAGGCCGTCGAAGTCCTTGTCGGAGATACCCCACTGGTCGATGCGGTTCGGCGGCCAGGTCCAGTCTTCCGGAGCGCCGACCTGATAGTCCTCCGGCACCTTTTCGACGGCGGTCGAGAACTCGATCACCGGGCCGAACGGGGCGATGAAATAGGCGTAGACATTGGCGCCGGGGCCGTGGCGGCCGGGCCCCCATGCGGGCACCATGGCATGATCGCGCAGACGGCCGATGCCGCGCATCACCGCGTCCAGATCCTCCATCTCGAAGGCCACATGGTTGAGCGAGGCAAAGCCCGCGCGGGCGAAAGCGGTGGAGTGGTGGCTGTCGTTGCAGCGGACGAAGACCATGCCCTTGGTGCGGTCGGACACCCGGAAGCCGAGAATATCCTCCACCGCATGACCGCAGGCTTCGGCATCGGCGGCGTTGAATACCACATGGGTCAGCTTCACCGGCAGGTCGCGCCCGGTGATCGGTTGGGTTTCGGTGGCATCGACGAGGAAGCGCAGGATCGTGCCTTCCGGCAGTTCGACCAGCAGGCCGTGGCCGCCGCCCAGATCGTCGCTCGTGGTCCGGCTCGCCGTCCATCCGGCAGCGGTGACCCGGGCCTTCAGCGCTTCCAGTTCCGCCGCCGTGCAGACGAACGTGGTCGAGCGAACGAACTCGTCCTCCGCCTTCTCGAACGCGACGAGATAGGGGAACGGACCGGAGCCGCGCAGGTAATGCGTCTCTCCGACAGTTTCGGCAGCGGCCATGCCCCAGATTTCGGTCATGAACGTGGCGGCGGCGGCCGGATCGGGCAGCGCCAGTTCGATGCTGCGCAGCTTCATGCCTCTTGCTCCTGAAGAAGACCGGCGGCGCGAATGCCCGCGCGGGCGCAGTCGGCATCGCACTCGCCGGTGTCACCGCTGACGCCGACGGCGCCGATCAGGGTGCCGGCGGCATCACGGATCACTACCCCCCCGGGAGAGAACGCGATGCGGCCGCCGACGGCAGCGGTGACGCTTTGAAAGAACACGGGATTGCCCTTGGCCCGCTCGGCCAGGACGGCGGTGTCCGCGTCCATGCCCACCGCACCTTCGGCCTTGGCCCTGGCGATGTCGAAACGGTAGAGGCTCGCCCCGTCCTCGCGGGCGAAGGCGACCGGGTGCGCGCCCGCGTCGAGCACGATCACCGCCAGCTCCCTGGCATCGCGGGTCCGCGCTTCGGCAAGGGTGCCGGTGATGATGGTCTGGGCCTGAGCCAGCGTGAGAGTCATGCGGCAAGCTCCTGATGGCTGAAAAGCTGCGCCGCGCGGGCGGCAAGGAGGTCTTCGGCGCTGTGGCTGGCACTGCCGAAGACATAGTGGTCGGGGCGGATCAGCACGGCATCGGCGCCGTGGGCATCCAGCCATGCGGTCACCGCGCCATTGTCCGGCAGAGTGCTCGCAGCGATGCGGGTGACGCCTGCCGCGCTGCCCGGCACCGCGTCGTCGCGGACGAAAAGACGCCACTCGCCGCCGGTCAGGTCGTCGAGCTTGCGCCCGTCCGTCAGCACCGGCTGCACGAAGCGCCCGCCCGCACCGGAAGTGCCGGGAAGGACCACGCCCTCGGCAATTGCCGGGATCAGGTCATGCGCGGTCTCGCCGGACTTCTGCCGCGCTTCCTCGCGGATACGCGCATCGCGCGCGGCGGCCTCGGCGGGATCGAGTTCGCAGATGTAGCGACCGGCAGCGACGGCAGCGCCGATCACCGCGCGGACGTGAGGGTCGCGCTCCGGCTGGTAGGTATCGAGCACGGAAGGCTCGGCACCGTGATTGGCCACCGCGTCCATCTTCCACGCCAGATTGGCGACATCGCGCAGCCCATGGCACATGCCCTGCCCGAAGAACGGCGGCGTCTGGTGCGCGGCGTCTCCGGCCAGGAAGACATTGCCCACCTGCCACTCATGCGCGACGAGGCCGTGGAAACGATAGGTTGCGGCGCGCACGATCCGGTGCGGCACATCGGCCATCCATGCGCCGACGAGTTCCGCGACCTTTTCGGGCGCCGACATCGCTGTGTCGTCCTCACCGGGGAGCAGCATGAACTCCCAGCGGCGATGGTCGCGGCGGCCGGGAACCACAGTGGCGGGGCGCGAGGGATCGCACATCATCACCGAGAGGCGCTGAAGGTCTGCCCCCTCTGGCACGCCGGAAAGCAGCGGGAAAGCAACCGGCCCTTCCACTTCGGCATCGACGACGAGCCAGGGCTCCTCGAAATCGAGATCGTCCAGCACGACGCCCAGCGCCTTGCGCACCATGCTGCGGGCGCCGTCGCAGGCGATCACCCAGCGGGCCTGCGCGCTGCTGGACTGATCGCCGTCGAGATACTCGACCGTCACACCCTCGGCATCCTGCGTCAGCCCGGTGAAGCTGGCCCCTAGCTTCAGCGTGACGTTCGGCATTCCGGCAAAACCTTCGCGCAAGTGCGCTTCGAGTTCGGGCTGATAGAAGAAGTAGTCGTTGGCCCAACCGAACGGGCGCGGCTTGCCCACCGTGCCCATGTAGCGGATCACGCCATGGTCGGCGCCGACATGGAGGTGGCCGTCGGTGGCGATCATGTCGCCCTGTACCCGATCGATCACCCCGGCGGACTGGAACAGGCGCATCATCTCGTGATCGAGATGGACCGCGCGCGGCAGCGGGTAGTGTTCCAGTTCCCGCTCGAGAACCAGCACCTGGAGCCCTTTCAGGCCGAGAAGGTTCGCGGCCAGCGCGCCCACCGGGCCGCAGCCTACGACAACCACGTCGTAAGTCATCGATTTAGCCCCTGGTTACTCTGTTGCTTCGATCTCGGCAGGTGCCTTGTGGAACGCCCCGCCCTTCATGATCATGGTCAGCCGGTCCTTGTCCTGCAGCACCGCGACGTCCGCCGTGGGATCGCCATCGACCAGCAGCAGATCGGCCAGCCAGCCTTCCTTCACCAGCCCAACCTCAAGACCCATCAGCTCGCCGCCGTACTGGGTGGCGGAGCGCAGGGCCTCGGCGGGGGTGAAGCCGAAATACCGGACGAAATGCTCCAGATCGCGGGCGTTGCGGCCGTGCGGATTGAACGGGAAGCCGTAGTCGCCGCCGGTCAGTATACGCACGCCGCGCGCCTTCAGTTCGGGCACCAGCTTGCCTTCAAGGCCCATGCGCTCATGCGCGCTGGCCTTCATGTGCGTCATGTCGACATGCGGCGGCGGGTTGGCCTCGATGGCGGCCACCGAAACACCGGGACCGGGCGCATAGAAGAACTTGTCCTTGTCCGCCGCCATGCGATCGACCGTCGCCGCGTCGGCGAAGGAGCAGTGGTAGAGAATGCGCGCACCGGCATCGAGCGCAAGGCCGATGGCCTCGGGCGAATAGGCATGGGTGGCGATCCACATGCCCGCCTCGCGGGTGGCTTCACCGGCCGCGAGCATTTCCTCGCGGGTATAGAGCACCTGCATCGCCGAGCCGGGCTTCAGCGCATCCTCGCCGGAGACGACCAGCTTGATCGACTGGACGCCCTCGTCCTTGCAGTAGGACACGAACTTGCGCATCGCCTCCGGCCCGCGTCCGTTGAACACGTCTCCGGTATCGACGCCTTCGTCGCCTTCCGGGCTGCGTTCAAGGGTGGAGGGCACCATGCGCGGCCCCGGCGTCTCGCCCGCCGCGATGGCAGCAGCGAGTTCCGGCTCGATCATGTCGCCCAGCGCGCCGGCCGAATAGATCGAGGTGAAACCGTGGTCGAGCAGGACCCGCGCATTGCGCCAGGCGGCGACCTTCAGCTCGTCGGGCGGAAGGATGAACTGGTGGTAGATCTTCTCGACCGAAGAGCCCCAGGTGAGGTGGGTGTGGGCGTCGACAAGGCCGGGCATCAGCGTCTTGCCCTGCCCGTCGATGGTCACGTCGGCGGTTTCACCCGCCAGGGCGTCGTCACCGTAGGCGACGCGGGCAATACGGTCGCCGTCCACCAGCACCGAGCCGGTCTGGAGAGCGCTGCCGCTGCCGTCGAAGATGGATACATCGCGGATCAGGGTCCGCATCGCTCTCTCCCGTCTTTTATCGTTCGGTAGAGAGAGGTTTAACGCGCTATCGACCCTCAAGTAAAATAATGAGTTTTCGATTTGCCATAGCCTTAAACTATGGAACTTCGGGAAGCCCCCGCAGCATGGCTTCGGCCAGCGGAGAGAGTCGCCGATCCGCAAGGCGCAGCACGCCGACACTGCGATCGAAGACGGCTTCCTGAATGGCGATGGCCCGGATCGAACCGTCCGAAGCGCCGTCGAGCGCGACGGTGCGCGGCAGCACAGTGACGCGGTCGGTCTCGCGCACGATGGCACGCGTGGTAAGCAGCGAATCGCTGCGGATCGTCGTGCGCGGAACCGAGACACCGGCGGCGATGAACAGCGCATCGACCTGCCTGCGGAAGGCCCCGCGCGCCTCGGGTAGGACCCAGGGATAATGCTCGACATCGCGCAGGGAAACGCGTTCGCCGAGATCCGCATGGCGGGGGCCGACGATCAGCGCGAAAGGATCGCGCGCGCAAGTCACTTCCACCATGTCGGAAGGCACGTTCAGGATGCGCGTGGTGACGAAGGCCAGCTCGATCTCGCCCTTGCGCAGCATGTCGAGCAACTGCTCGTCCGACCGCTCGATGGCGCTCAGTGCGAAATCGCCCACCGCCTGCTCCACGCGCATGATCGCGCCGGGCAGCAGGGTCAGCAAGGCGCCGGGCGTCCCGCCGATCCGGAGCGGCCCGGCGATGTGATGGCGGGCATGCTCCACATCGCTCACCGCGTCCGACAGCAGCCGGGCCATGGCTTCGGCCGGGCGCCGCAGGACCTCGCCCTCGCGGGTGAGGACGATGCCGCCGCGCCGCCGCTCGAACAGGGCGACGCCGAGGCGGCGCTCCAGCAGGGCGATCGTGTTGGAGACCGAGGGCTGCGACAGGTTCAACATCCGCGCCGCCGCGCTGATCGAGCCGGTTTCGCAGACCACGCGGAACGTCATCAGTGCACGCGGGTCGATCGCCGGCATGCGCGCCAGGGGCGAGAACCCGGCGTTGTCTGTCATGTCGGTCTTCCTCTCGGTTTGTCGCCGCTTTTCAAGCAAGTCTCATTGTCGAACAAGACATTCAGGATGTTGGGGAGGTTGTCGGCAGGCATAAGGTGCCACTGGCAAATCCGCACCTTCATGATATCCCATCCATTATTCTTGCCCGGCCATACCTGACCAATCTGTTCCCCGAAAGCCTGCCCAGGCTTTTTCATCAACCGCCCGGCCGCGGCCATGTTAAGCGGGGAACACGGGATTCTGGGCAAGCGGCGTTCGCAGAACAACGCGGTTTTTGCGATTGAATGTGTAACGGGAAAGACGCGCGGAGGTCATAAGTCAGACCTTGCAAGCCGGGGCATATTGACCGAGTTTCGCAATTCGGATGCGGGGGTGTCTCTGGATGCGCTGTGGGGGATCGGCTTTTCTATCGGTAGTGCCGGGCGCTGGACCTCTGAGTGCTTCTGCACGGGGTGCGCGTAGCAAGGGTGGTTTGGTTCAAGTGAATACGCGCGAAAAGGGGAACAGTGCGATATGAGGGCAAAGATCTTTTCCACTCAGGCCATAGTGCTGGCGCTGGCAGCGAGCCCTGTCCAGGCTCAGTCGCCCTCCGAGCTGAGCGACCTCGTCGGCGCCCGCGCGGCGGGAGCCGAGAACGAAATGCAGGCACGGGGCTATCATCTCGTACGCGCTGAGAAGAGTGATGATCGCAGCTACGGCTACTGGTGGAACGCCTCATCCCGCCGCTGCGTAAGCGTGGCAACGATGGATGGGCGATACGATTCCATAACATCGACGCCCGCGCCCGATTGCAACCAGTCGGGCGGCGAACACCGTACACAGAGTGATCGCCGCGATCACGGCAGCGACGATGACCGGCGCGGGCGTGATGACGGCTATCACCCCGACATCGGATACCGCTCCGCTGCCGGGACCCAGCGCCAGTCGCCCAGCTATGTCGAGAACGGTCCGCGATATCAGGTGGGTGGTCAGGACGTCGATCTGGGCCTGGTGTGTTTCGGTGATGGCCAGCGCCCCGGTGTTGCGACGACTCATGGCTGGACATGGAACAGCCGCACCCATCGCTACGATTTCGGCAACCGGACGGAAATGACCGGGCAGCAGTTCGATGCCTCGCTTTCGCTCCAGTTCTGGCCGGGCGGCGGCCGCATTCAGCTGCCCAAGAAGCTCATTCCGCCGATCAACAGCCGTGGCCAGGATGGCTGGTGGGATCTCTACGATGTGGAGATGGGGCCGGATGTGATTCGCGCCAAGTATCGGCTCAACGGGCTGAACAAGCCTTCGATCACCATCAACCGGCGTAGCGGGCAGATCAGCGTGCAGGGCACGGCGCCTTATGCCTTCAGGGGGACCTGCGACACGATCGACGGAAACGATCATCGGCGCTTCTGACCGACACCGGAAGGGATCGCCAATGGCTTGCACGCATGCAATCGCTGTTGTCGGCATCCTTCCGGCGGGCGCCATCCCGGCTTCGGCGCAGGCAACTGTGCGTTGGCACGCTGCCTGCTTCGGCCGCTTCAGAGCGGTCGCCGTTGGAAGCGATCATTTGGCCGGTCCGGTTGGTCCCGCAGCCATACCTCCCGCTGCGGAAAGGGAATGGTGATACCCGCATCGGCCAAAGCCCTGACAATCGCGAAGTTGAGGTCGGACCGAACCGTCAGCCGCTGGTTCACGTTTTCGACGAAGCACATCAGATTGAAGTCCACTGCGCTGTCTCCCAGTTTCTCCAGTACGACACGCGGAGGAGGATCCGACAGGACCTGGGCATGAGCCGCAGCGACCTCCAACAGCAGCGTCCTCGCCGCTTCCAGATCGGAGCCATACGCGACGCTGACGGGAAGCACGATCCGCCCCTCACTGCCGCCGTAGGTAAGGTTCGTGACGCTGCCGGAGACAAGCTCGGTGTTGGGAATGATCACTTCGTGGCGGTCGAACGTCTCGATGTGGGTCGAACGGAACGCGACTTTGCGTACGTGTCCCGAATAACCGGCAACCTCGATCCAGTCGCCTTCCTTGATGGGACGCTCGATAAGAAGGATGATTCCGCTCACGAAGTTCGCGACCACGGATTGCAGCCCGAATCCGATCCCGACCGAAAGCGCGCCCGCTATGAATGCAAGACTGGAAAGATTCAGACCCGCCGCCGTAATCGCAACGAGTGCCGACAAGGTGAGGCCGATGTAGCCCACCCCGGTGAGGATCGCGGCCCTGGCCCCGGCATCGACGCGCAGCCGGTCGAGTACGGTATAGTGCAGGATGCGCTGTAGCCAGCGGGTCAATGCATAGCCGAGCAGGAACATGAGCCCGAAGGTCATGACGCTACCGAACGAAACCCTGATCTCGCCGACCGCGACACCGTTCTTGAGAGCCAGCAGGCCATCAACCAGCATCTCGGGATTCACGCCGCAGGCGACCGCGATCAGGGGGAGCGTAAGGATGGCCAGCAGAAACCCGAAGAGGAGCGGGAGAAGCTGCATGTAACGGGACTGGGCGCGCCTGCCGTCGATGAAAAGAAGCGCCGCTCCCTCGGTAAGCGATCGATAGAGGAACAGCGCCGTGGCTGCCAGAGCGAGCGACCAGAGCATCGCAGTCAGGACGTTGGAGGCGAAATTGACGAAGCCGACAAGAGACGCCAGCGGCGTGATGATGGCAACGGCCATCATCACGTTGGCTACAGGACCTAGCAGTTCAATAGCCATGCCCCTGGTCTCGCCTTCGGCGCTCACGACCGGCCTCGCATCGACGCCTCGCCCTTGCTTGAGAATACGGGCCAGGAGCCAGGTACAAACGCCGCCGCAGACCACAATCGCGCTTGACGCTATGGCATCCGCCGCTGCGGAATGGCCGGGTAACGCCACAAGCCGTTCATGGAAGCTGTCTGCGGCCAACACCCCGCCCAAAAGCGCCATCAGGCGGATCGCGGCATGAGTCTCGTGCTCCGGGAGCATGATGAGACGTGCGGCCGGAAAGGCAGGCGCGAACAGACTGTGGCCTAACCAGCGGCCATAGATCACCGCAATGCCTGCCGTCATGATCGCCCCGCTTACAGCGGACAGGACGGGGATTTCGGCAGCGGCACTGCGCATCGCCGTGTACAATACCACCAGAGCCAAGCCGGGAGCGGCTATATCGACAAAGTCGCGCAGGAAAGCCAACCCCAGCCTCGCCTTGGGAGATTGGAGAGCAAGCGATCGCGCGGCTATCGCCCGGCGGGCGCGGCGACGCACCACATATGCCGCCGCCAGCGCCAAAAGACCCGCAAGCCCCGCAGCAGCCAGATGCAAGGCCGCGGCCGGCGGCGATATCGCAGGAAGCTGCCTGACCTTGCCGATCGCGGTTCGAGCATCGCTCCACGTGGCAGATGAAAACACCGAATAGCCATGGGCAAAAAGCTCGCGCCGCCGCTGTTGTCGCTGAGCTTCATCCAGGTCCGCGATAAGGACGGATGCCTGCGCCTGGAAGTCTCGCGCATTCGCCGCCGGAGCATCCTGCGCCGCCAGGTCTGCCTCGAGGCGGGCGCGTCTGGCGGATACCCATGGCTGCCCGGACTTCGACGTTGGACGGTCGGGCATAGAGGCAAGCTGCGCAGCAATGATGCGCCCGCGAAGGGAACCTTGGGCGGCCTGCTTGCGGGCGAGTTCGCGTTGAACCGTGAGATCGAGACGCAGTTCCTCCCAGTCGTCTGCTGCAATTCGGTTACGTTGAGTGGCCGGGAGTTGGAGCAATCGCTCCGCCTTAGCCGCGCTTTCCAGCCACTCGCGTGGTAGCCCTGCGATATTCGCATTTTCCTGAGCCCGGACCTGGAGGCTGATGAGGTTAAGAAAAACGAACAGCAAAAGGCTTGCTGCGCGCCAGAAATTGCAAAGGAGAGGCGCGCAATTCACTGGAATGGAGATAATCCTTCAGTAAGCGACAAAACTCAGCAAAGCATGATTATGTGTTCTGGGATACGGGATGGCCAGCGCCAATTCCTTGTCAAATTGTGTACGCGCCTACCGCTGCCGGGGCTCTTGCCGGGTTCGTGAAGCACGACACGCTATTTACCGGAAGCTACGGGGCCTGTTTGTCGCCGACGGCCCAGTATTGCACGGCACCTGACAGCGAAATAGCGGACATTCCGCACTTGGGTTTCCCCGATTACCGGGTGAACGGCCCGTGTGGGTCGCGACCTGCCCTGCCCCGCCGACCTCGTTTACGACCTCAACCTCACCTCCTTTGCGACAGGAAGAAGCGCATCATTTCGCGCGAGGCGTCCGGCCCCAGCGGGTCGGTGTAGGACGCAAAGGCACGACCGCCCGACCATTCATGGCCGCTTCCGTGGATGGTCCAGTCCTCGAGCAGGATGTTGCCGCCTGACGAGCGGTAGAGCTTGCGGGTGAAGTCCCGGCCCTTGCCGGATTTCCCATAGTACGTACGCGAGACCAAGGGGCCGGGCTGCGATCGCTCCAGCGTGTTGAGGAAGCCGGCGGCGTTGGACGGATGGACGACGCGATCTTCGTCGCCGTGGAAGATGATGGTGGGAAGGGGCCGCGTCGCCCTGCCGGTGGATCTGGCCCGCCCCTCCCCCCGCATGGCGGCGAGCGCCGAGGGTAAGGTCCGGATCGTGCCGCGCGCGACGCCGGAATGGACGCCGACCGCCGTGAACAGGTCCGGATAAGCCGCTCCGATGATCGCGGCGGCCGAGCCGCCCGCCGAAATGCCCGCGATGAAGACCCGTTTCGGATTGCCTGCGGCAAAGGCGAGGACATGGCGGGTCAGCGCCGCGATCAGTGCCGGTTCTCCTTCCCCGCGAGCCTGGTTCTTTGGTCGGTGCCAGTTCCAGCACCGCGCCAGGTTGGCCCGCTGCGACTGCTGCGGATAAAGGACGAGGCAGCCAAGTTCGTCCGCGAGCGCATTCATGCCGGTCCCGATCGCGAAGTCTAATGCGGTCTGCGAGCAGCCATGCAGCATCACGACGAGGGGTAGGTTCCGCCGCTTGGGGCCTCGCGGCGTATATAGCCGGAAGTGGATCGTGCCGTGCGCGCAATCGAATTCATGCGCGCCGAACGTCCCGGGCGCCGGGCGGGGGTGCCGGGCTGCCGCCGCCTTTGCGCTGGTGCGCCGGGTTGTCTTCGGCGACCTGCTCCTTTTGGGCGTCGGGGGCTTCAGCCCGTCCTGCACGGCTATCAACGCCGACATCGGGCGCCCCTTGCGGACGAGGCCTGCTGCCTTCGAAAGCGTCTTGAAAAGATCGGCCATCGCGCCTTGATTAGCCTTCGTTGCTTGCACTGAAGCTACAGAAGCGGCGAACATCGCAGAGCCCGTACCGGATGTCACTCTTCGGCCATAGGCTTCGAGCGGTGAGCGCGCAATTTAACATACGATCTGCTCGGGAATGAGCGCGGCCTCCAACTGAAGCAGCAGATCGGTCGGGCCCGACAAAGCATAATCGAGTTCAACATCTATCGATAGTTGCACGGCCATGCTTCGCCTCCGCCAGTTTCGCTGTCATGGTGAGAACCTGATCGGCAAACGCTGTCTCGGCTGAAAAACCACTCTATTGTGCAGGCTGATGTGACAAGGCGGGGCTAATCATGCCGATGGTGCACGGCCTGAGCTTCGCCAGATTGAATGTCGACCTCCCTGCTAGAGGGCCGTTCGTTCGAAATGCGATAATGAATCGGCTTGAACGTGCCTCCGTTCGACGCATAGGCCGAGCATGCCGTGAGCCCGATGATGCAATCGCGCCGGGCCAAGAGGGCGATCCAATCGCCGGCCCGACTGGTCGGCGGCAAGACCGAAAGCTTGCCGCTGTCTGCCTCCACGGGCACATTCATGAACAAGTTGAAGGCCGTCGGAATCGCATCGGGTTCGACCCCGTAAGGCGCAAGCGCTTCGGCCAGATTGCCGAAGCAGCCGCGATGCACCGGCTTGTCGGGATAGAAATGCCTGAATGTGGCTTCGCTACAAGGTGTCAGGAGAAAGTCGTGACGGCCGACGGCATCCTCTAGGATTTCCAGCAGCACCTGCGAGCGGTTCGACCAAAGACGATTGCCGGTCGTGAGGCTGATGGTTTCCTCGTAATCGAAGG
Organism: Novosphingobium sp.; assembly: GCF_036820275.1. Classification (GTDB taxonomy): domain Bacteria; phylum Pseudomonadota; class Alphaproteobacteria; order Sphingomonadales; family Sphingomonadaceae; genus Novosphingobium. The sequence goes on along the minus strand of NZ_DAISLT010000011.1, from coordinate 113,654 downwards.
TGCGGCCATTTGAGATGACCTCGCGAATGTCGTCCGCTGCAAACGCCAGCAGGTCGGCGACCTGGCAGCCTAGCGGATCGCATACCGTCAAGGTCTGCCCCTCCCGAAGCTCGAAGGCCACGCCGCTGCGCGGAGGGATGACTTCGAATTGGTTCATTCCCGTGGATCCTTGAATGGGCATGCCCAGGCGTCGTCGACTTTTCTGCCGCTGTACTGACGGGCCTCACTGGCCTCGCCGTGGCGCGCCAGCATCGGATTGAGCGATCCCGCCATTGCCAGGTCGCGTTCGAGGATGCGCTCGCGCAGGCGTTCATATCGTCCTTCCTCGCGCAGACGCTCGAACTGATCGTGCAGGTTGAAGACCAGCGCAGGGCGCGGAAAGCGCCGGGCCGGACGCGATGCCCCGGGATGAAGGCCAACGACGAAAAAGGCATTGCCGCCGAAGCTCAACGAAAAGTGCGGGTCCTCAGGATCAGGACTGACGGACCGATCGTAAGGCTGCCCAAGCCAGGCGTCCTTGTCCGCAAAGGACTGGATACGCTGCCACATCCAACCCTCGAAATCCGGCTCGCTCAGATCGAGGGGACCTTCGAAAACCACGGCAAGACTGCGCAGACCTTCCGGTTCGTCGCGGTAATCCCGGCTCCATTCAAGCAGTTCGCGGTGGATCGCAACGTCGTTCCAGGCGCTGGTCAAATCCCTTGCCGGGAGAACCTTGAGCGATCCTCGGGCAAGGGCCGATTTCGCGCCGACGCAAGGGAATGCAGCATCGCGAATTCTGTCCTGGAACTCTTTTTCAAGACCGTCAGCGTCCATTGTTCATTCTCCCAATGTCCTAACGGGCGTCAGGCGAAAAGGTGGCGCAGAGATTTGAGCGCAGGCAGCGTCCGTTGCGCCGCCGCAACGAGAGATAGTGTGAACCCGTGCGCACCATAATTCGTTTGGCTTGCAGCCAGAGGAGACAAGGAAATGACCAAAGGCCTGAAGAAGGGCGATGCCGTAAGTTGGAAGAGCCATGGCGGCGAGGCTCATGGAAAAGTGATCCGAAAGATCACCAAGCCGACGACCGTCAAGGAGCACAAAGCGGCAGCGTCCAAGGACAATCCCGAGTTCATAGTCGAGACCGACGAAGGAAAGCGCGCCGCGCACAAGCCCGATGCCTTAACAAGAAAACCGCGATAGATGGTCCAGCTTGCCGGTATCGATAAGTTGATGTTTGCCCGTCCGCTGCCACCAATTATCCTGCGAACATGCATGCGGGACAGGCACTTCTCGAAAGAACCTGTCCCGCATGCGTTCAAGCAGAGTTCGCTTACTTGAAGCGTACACCCACACCCGCCATCAGGCGCTGGCGACCGCTGTTCCCGTGATAGTTCGAATAGACGTACTGGGCGTTCACGTAGACGGGGACGCTGCTGTTCGGCGTCAGCGTATACTCGGTGCCGCCGCCGACCTGATAGCCGTCCGCGCGGTAGTGATCGTAGACCAGCGTCTCACCTGCCGGACCGACAAGGCGCTTGCGCTGCTCGCCGTTCACGTACCCGGCCTTGCCGAACACCAGGAACTGCGGCGACACCAGGTAGCCCGCACGCACGGCTGCGCCCCATTCCTCGAAAGCCTTGTGGTCGATGCGCAAACCGCCGCCGAGATCCGACGAATTTTCATTGCCGCTGCCGGGCTTCCAGAAGCTTCCCTCGGCACCGATGACGAAGCGCTCACCCAAAGTGCCGTCGAACCCTACCGTGCCGCCGAAGCCGAACTTGTGGTTGTGATTACCTTCGGACTGGAAGCGGTCGCCGCCGACATTGCCTTCGATGCGAACACCGCGAAACGACGTGCCGTTCGGTGCGACCTCCGTGCCGTTCGTATCCTGTGCGAACGCCGGTTGCGCAAAGCCTGCCGCGGCGGCAAGCGCCGCGAGGGTGAACATCTTGGCTTTCATGGAGATTTCCTTTTCTTCGTCGATCCGCGCGAGGGCGGATCACTCACACTCGTCGGATTGCAAACTCGCCTCGCGAAACGAAGGTTTCCGGAATTGTGCATCGCCTTGGCCATTGAAGACGATGATGTGACAGATATGACACAGATTGCCGAGCGCAGTACCGCAGGCCGTCGTCAAATCGGATCGGGCAGGCGTTTCCCGTAAAGGCCGCGGAAACCGGAACCGCATGAATGGTTTATCAGACCTGCAATCACGGGAGCAGTTATGCGCAAATCGACGATCGCCCTTGGCTTGGCCGGCACCACGCTCGTACTGGGAGCCTGCGCCCGCGCCTTTATGCCGCACCCCGGGCCGGTCGGGAACCGAGCGGTTCCGCAGCCTGCCAACCCAGTCGACGTCGAGCGGTACATGGGCCGGTGGTACGAGCAGTTCCGTTACGAAGCTCCGTTCCAAAAAGGCATGGACGGCGTCATGGCGGACTATTCGCTGAGCGATGACGGCACGGTAAAGGTCGTCAACCGCGGCTTGCGGAACGGCAAATGGAAGCAGTCGACCGGTAAAGCCAGAATTGTCGATGCCGCCACCAAGGCCAAGCTGAAGGTCTCCTTCTTCGGGCCATTCTACGGCAACTACTGGGTGCTCGATCACGGCGAGGATTACGAGTGGTCCATCGTGGGAGAACCGTCCGGGCGCTACCTGTGGGTGCTCACCCGCGAACCCCGTCCCGGCGCCGCGCTGGTGACGAAACTGCAGGCGCGCGTGGAAGCGCTGGGCTACGATTGGTCGCTTGTCCGCAAGACGCAGCAGTAGAAGCGCGGAGACATGTTCCGCGGCCGCACGCCGCCGAGCCCCCCCGGTTGACGCGCAGGTATCGTCCATTTCGAAACGCCCTCCGGCATCGGGATTACGCCGGGCGGTCCAGCACTGCGCGAAGCTTTACGGCAAGTTGCTCGACGGTGAAGGGCTTGCCGATCATGTCGACGCCTGCATCCTGCATGTCCATGGCGCTGGCAGAGCTGCGGTTATAACCGCTCGTGTAGAGGATTTTCAGCTCAGGCCTTCGCCGAAGCGCTTCTTCCGCGAGCTTGCGCCCATTGATGTCAGGCATGACGATATCGGTGAAAAGCAGCGCGATCTCGGGGTGGGCGTCCAGCAGCCGCAACGCCGATAGGGCGCCGTCCGCTTCCAGCACCTGGTAACCCAACTCGGTGAGCGCATCCACGCTCAACCGGCGGACCGCCGCCTCGTCATCGACGACGAGGACAACCTCGTGCCCGTCGCCCATCCGCAAGTCCTGCAACGGCGGCACAACCGTATCGCGGTCATCACCCGCGAACCGGGGAAGATAGAGCTCGATCATCGTACCTTCGCCGGGCACGGAGCGCAGCTTGACATACCCCCCGGACTGTCTGACGAACCCGTAGACCTGGCTGAGACCGAGGCCTGTGCCCTTGCCGACCTGTTTCGTCGTGAAAAAGGGATCGAAAGCCTTGGCAGCCACCTCTTCCGCCATGCCCGCTCCGGTATCCGAGACGGAGATCAGAACGTAGTCCCTCACCGGTGTGCCGCGTGTTGCACCGCTATCCCGCTCGTCGGAATCGATGTTCCGCGTTTCGATCGCGAGGCGCCCGCCGTGCGGCATGGCATCACGGGCATTGACCGCAAGGTTGAGGATCGCGTTCTCAAGCTGGTTGCGATCGGCATGGGTGCGCCACAGACCGCCGATCGAAATCATCTCGAGGCGTATGTCGGCCCCCAGCGAATGACGCAAAAGGTCCGACATGCCCTGCAACCAGCTTGTTTGCATCGATCACTTCGGGATTCAGCGGTTGCTGGCGGGAGAAAGCCAGTAGCCGCTGTGTCAGGGTCGCAGCCCGCTGCGCGCCCTCCGAGGCGGCATCGATGTAGCGCCGGACTTTCGGATCGCTCGAATCCATACGGCGGCCGAGCAGGTCCAGCGACCCTATCACCACCGCCAGCATGTTGTTGAAGTCGTGCGCGATCCCGCCCGTCAGTTGCCCCACCGCCTCCATCTTCTGGGACTGCCTGAGCGCTTCTTCAGCCGCCGCCCGCTCGGCGACCTCCGCAGCCACGCGGGCCTCGAGAGTTTCGTTGAGTTCACGCAGGCTCGCCTCGGTCTGCTTCAGCTCGGTAATGTCGACGACCGTACCGATGAAATGAAGGGGCTCGCCCCTGTCGGTGACGACCGAACGGCCTCTGGCCGCGACCCAGCGCTCGATGCCGTCTTCGATACCTATGGTGCGGTATTCGATATGATATTTTCCAGTTCCCCCAGGCGCAATAGCTGCCGCCACCGCCGCCTCGGTCGCCGCGCGATCGTCCGGATGAAGGCCGCGGAGGAATGCGCCTTCATACGTCACGGCAGACTTCGCCGAGAGGCCGAAAAGCGCTTTCGTCCGCGCATCCCAGCGCAGCTTGCCGGAGCGCAGGTCGAGGTTCCAAGTGCCGATCGCCGCAGCTTCGGTGGCCAGCCTGGCCCGCTCCTCGCTTTCCCGCACCGCGGCTTCGCGTACCCGCCGCTCGGTAAGGTCCTGCATGGCGCCGATCATGCGCAGGGGGCTGCCGTCTTCTCTGCGCAGCACGAAACCCCGATCCAGCACATCGGCATAAGTGCCGTCGGCGCAGCGGAAACGATACTCGGAGGTCCAGGCCGTTCCCCTGCCTGCGATCGCGGCGTGAATTTCTACGTCGACCCGATCGCGGTCGTCCGGATGAATATGATCGAGCCACCATTGCGCCCCGGTTTCGGCATGAGAGTGACCGTACCGTCTCTCCAGCGCCTCGTTCCAGATGACATGGCCATCCGCGATGCGCCAGTCCCAGACGGCATCGTTCGTCGCGCGCGCGGCAAGGCGATAGCGTTCCTCGGTCTCGCGCAATTCGGCTTCGGTGGCCCGGCGTTCGGTAATGTCGACCGAAGAGCCGATCAGCCCGACGATCTGCCCATCCTCGTCTCGAAACGGCGCTTTGGTCGACAGCCATATCGCCGCCCGGCCATCCGGATAGGACACCTGCTCCTCGATCTGCACGGCTTCGTCGCCCGCCATGATCGCTGCATCGCGCTGCATGACACCGGCCGCTTCCGCCGAGTTGTCCAGGGTCTCCCGGTCGGTCCTGCCGATGATCTCGGCGATCGGCTTGCCTACCAGTTCGGAGACTCCCCGGTTGGCGACCATCATCCGGCCTTCGCGATCCTTCGCATAGACGACGCCGGGCACAGCTTCGATGAAGGCCTCCAGCAGGCGCATCGCCCGGTCCCGCTCTTCCATCAGGCTGTGGCGTTCATTGATGTCGATGAGAACGCCCGGGAAGGTCACGGTGCCTCGATCCGGATCCTTGTCGACCCGGCCGTTGGCCTCGATCCAGTGCCAGGTTCCATCGCGCCTCTGCACGCGATAATGGTGTGCGTAGGGACCGCCGCGCGCGATGGCATCCTCGATCGCGGCCGTAAGCCCTTCCCGGTCATCCGGATGGACGGTGGCGACGATCTGTTCGAGACCGAGACCGGAACCGCCAAGCATCGGATCGATGCCGAATGCATCCGCAAACTGCTGGTCAAAGGTGAACTTGTCCGCGGTTACGTCCCAGAACCAGGTCCCGACGATCGCCCCGGCGGCAAGCGCGAGACGAACGCGTTCGGTATCGGATAGACCCTCCACTTGCGGATCGGCTGGCTTAGGGTTCGTCATTCGGCGATCATCTTCATGCTTGCGGGTTGCTTCATCTTAGCCACTTCCCTGCCAGGCAACCATTCGCAGCAAGCGTGAAGAACGTGTGGGAGAACTGCGACAGCTTCAGATCGCACAGCGGTAAGCGATGTTCCCTGCTTCGCATGATTTTTCGTGGCTTGCCGACCGGTTCGTAGCTTCTGAAGGGAACACATCACGCGTCTGAAGACTTTTCACAATTGAAGGAGACGGATCGTGGCAGAATATGAACCCGACGATTCCCGAAACGTCACCGGCACCGCCTCGACACGCGACGGACGGTGGACGAACAGGAATGGAAGGCCACCCGCCGGCGTTCCCGAAAAGAACCCTGCACGCGCCGAGGAAGCCGAACTCCATCCCGATAAAGAGGATGAGCGCCTTAACCCCGGGGCCAACACCGGCGGGACCGGCGGCGTCGGCGGCGCGCGTTCCAAGACGCACAAGCTGCCTTGATAACTTATGTTAATGCGAGATTCCGGTGGCAGCTGCAGGGCGAAGCAGCTCCCGGGAGACCTGCATGAACTCACCCTATCATCGACTTGAGGAATTTGTTTCTCCCACGCAGCTTGAGAAAAGCAAGCTCCAACGCCACTTCGGTGAACCGCGAAAGATCGGCCGCGGGCAGTCGATAAGAAAAGAAGGAGACCGGGTAGAGGGGATCTTTTTCCTTCTCAAAGGCTGGGTGGCGTCCTCGATCCTGCTACGCGACGGTGATCCGACACCCTTCTCTAGACCACCCGGAGTTAGAGTTTCCCGGCTATGGTCACGGTGACGGGCTGGGCGCGTCACCGGGTTTCATCAACGTGATCGGGGGCTTGTTGCTGATGGCACCCTGCGGCCGATCCTCGTTGTAGTACCTATGCCACTCCTCCAACTTTCGCAGGCGTCTGCAAGCGTCAAGAACCAGTGGGTGTTCAGGCACTCCGCCCGGAAGCGCTCGTTGAACGCTTCGATGAAGGTGTTGTCGGTGGGCTTCCCGGGCCGGGAGAAGTCCAGCGTCACACTGTTGGTGTAGGCCCATAGATCCAGGTCGCAGCTGATGAACTCGGAGCCCTGGTCTACCCGGATCGTCTTCGGATACCCGAGCGCCGCGCCGCCGGGATCGCGGCCGCGCGGGCCAGCGATGCCGGCAGCCCGGCCAGAGCGGCGGCACCCAGGTCGCGATGGAGAAGCGAACGACGGTCGAGGGACATTGGGGGATTGTTTGGGCGCTTTTGGCACGGCAACGATAGTGAAAGTCCGGCCATCGGCAGACGGCCGGACCTTGCGGGCTTACTGCAACTTCAGGGCATCGCGGATGATGTAGAACATGTCGGTCTGGTCCAGTAGGCCGGAGAAGTTCGCGGCGTGCGGACCGTAAGCGGCGACGCGAAGTTGGGTGCCGGTATGCCCCTGCGAACCGCTTTCGGCAGTGCCGTAGCTGACGGTCATCACGCCGCCTTCGCGAGTGTTGAGCGCGGCGGTCAGGCCCGGTGCATGGCTGCCGTTGGCGATGATCTGGCTGCTATGGGCATGGTCCGCCGTGACGATCACCAGCGTATGGCCGTCGGCCTTCGCGAAGGCCAGCGCCGCCTGCACCGCCTCGTCGAGGTCGACGGTCTCGCCGATCTGGCCGCAGGGGTTGGCGGCATGGTCTTCCTTGTCGATGGACGCGCCTTCGACTTGCAGGAAGAAGCCCTTGGGATTGCGGCCGAGCAGGTCGATCGCCTTGCGCGTCATTGAGGCCAGCGTGGGAATGTCGGCGGTGCGCGCCTCGTTGACCTCGCAGGTAATCGCCGGTTTTTCGAGATTGCCGTGGAGGCTGGCCTTGGGGCCTTTCCAGCGGACCGGCATGTCGCCCTGCGAGAACAGCCCGAGCAGCGGCTGCTTCTGGCTCGCCGCCGCAACCTGTTCGAGTTCGGCGGCATTGCGGACGAGCCGGTAGCCCCGCGCCTGGGCTTGCGCCGTGAGCGTCTTGCCCTTCCACTTGCCGGCGCGGGCGATCTCTCCGAACGCCGCTGCACCGCCGCCGAGGGTGACATCGGGGCGCGTGTCGAGAAGCTGCTCCGCGATCGATCCCAGGCCGCCGTTCTCCAGCGCATTGGTCGGACAGGCGGCGCTGGTCGCGGTGGGGCCGAAGCACTTGCGCTGGGTGACATGCGCGACTTGTGCCGCCGGGGTGGCGTCCTCGATCTCGGCGGTCGAGACGTCACCCGTGGCCAGACCCGCAGCCTTGGCGCGTGCCAGCAGCGAAGTGTGCGGCTTTTCGGCGATGTCGACCCCGATCGCGCCGTTGTAGCTCTTCACGCCGGTGGACCAGGCCGTGGCGGAAGCGGCGGAATCGGTGACGTAGTTCGGCTTGCCGGTTTGCTTGTCGAGCGAATAGTGCGTGTACTGGCCGGTGAAGGGCAAGGCATCGATACCCTTGAAGAAACCGCCGGCGCCTTCGGCATAGTTGCGCGCCAGAGTGATTTCGGAATCGCCCATGCCGTCGCCGATCAGCAGGATCACGTTGCGCACCTCGCCCTCGACGTTCAGGCGGCGGTAGAGATCGGCCATGTCGCCGCGCAGGCGGCGCGCACCGCCCGGTTCGCGCGGATCGCCGGAAGCGACGCGGGCCAGGTCGTCAGGGGAAGCCCCGGTCTGGGCGATCGCCGGAACCGCGCTTGCGAAAGTAAGGAGCGCCGGGACGAGGAGACGGTATTTCATGGTCGAACTCACACAGGAATAGATAGAGACTTAGAGGAAGCACGGCGCCGGATGGGGACGCCGTGCTCCGTGTCACCGCCTTAGAAGGCGAATTTGACAGTCATGAGTGCGGTCGTGCCGGAATCGACGACGTCCGAGAGAGCCAGGGTATCGCGCCCGATATGCGCCCAGTAAGTGTAGGCACCGAAGAGGTTCGCCACCGACAGGTCGGCACGGATGCCGCCGCCGAAGTCGTACCCGGCATGGAGGTCCACCGTCTGGATCGGACGGATCCAGGTGTCGTCCCAGGTGCCGAGGCCGAGCGAATTGTAGCTCGACACATATTCGCCGCTGTAGTGGTAGATCATGTCGATGCTGAAGCGGCCCTGCTCCCAGAACAGCTGTGCATCACCCAGGATCGAGGGCGCGTTCTGGATGCGCTTCTGCACGCCGTCGCCGATGTCCACCTTGGTCCACTGGCGGGTAAGGCTGCCGCCGATGCCGAAGCCGCCCAGAATGCCCGGGGCCTCGGTGAACTTCTTGCGGAACTGCATTTCCAGACCGTAGACGTCGCCCGATCCGCCGTTCTGCGGCATGATGGTGATGACGTTGTTGTCCGGCAGCTCGTTGCCGTTCACATAGCCGCTGCCGTTGTCGTAGAGATAGTTGCTGAGGTGCTTGTAGTAGCCGCCCAGGGTCAGGTAGCCGCTCTGCGTGATCTTCCATTCGCCCGACACGTCGATGTTGAGCGACTTGACCGGCTTCAGGTTGGGGTTGCCCATCGTGATGGTCGTGGTGGTGTCGCCCACGTCGACCTGCGAGCCGCCGCCGAGCTGGACGAAGGCGGGACGGGTATAGGACCACCAGACCGATCCGCGATAGACGCTGTCGGAGGTAGGCCGGTAATTGACGAGCAAGCTGGGCAACAGCTCGTTGTACTGGGTGTGGTTGGTTTCGAAGTTGCCGGTGACCGGGTTGCCGTCCGCATCGGTCTGGCGCACCCAATAGGTGTTGTCGATCGAGGTGTGCTCGAAGCGCAGGCCGGGGATCACTTCCAGATCGCCGCTCTGGATGTTCGCCATCACGTAACCCGCCGCGACCCGCTCGCTGCCGCGCTGGGTGTTGCAGTTCAGGTTATCGGTATAGGACAGATTGTCGCCGCAGCTGTCGAACGAGGCGGCCGTCTGGTACTTGAAGAAGTATTCCTTGAGCTTGTCCTGATCGACCTTCGGGACGCTCCAGTTGTAGACGCCGGGGAACACGGAATCGTACTTTCCGTTGACAATGCCGAGGTCGGCCCAGGTCACGCCCGCCTCGCCCAGCAAGTTGGCGAAGTGGTCGTTCGTCCAGTCGCGGTTGGTGACCTTGCGGCTGGAATCCGAATACTTGCCGCCGAACTTGATCGACTGAAGCGCGGAGCCTTCGAACTTGCGCTCCAGATCGAGGCGGCCGCCCCATTTAGTCTGGCCGCTGGTCTGGTAGGTATACTGGCCCGCGCGGCGCGCCAGCAAGACGTCACCGGCGTTGTCCAACTGATCGAGGATCTCCGGCGTGAACAGCGGTTGCGGCAGGTTGTCCTTGTAGCTCATCGACAGGCCGCCGAGCGGGCTGGTGCTGCCGTGGTTGTAGTTGTCGGACTGGTTGTTGCGGATCGAGGCCTCGATATGGCCCGGACGGTCGTTGTGTCCTTCGCTGAAGAAGACCTGCGGCGAGATCGTCCAGCTTCCGGCTTCCTTCACGCCGCCCAGCGACGCGGTCGCCAGCTTGGCGATCTCGGGGTTGGTTTCATACCAGACGCGCGTCGAGATCTGGTCGACGCTGAGGGCATAGCGGCCGCTGCCGGGGACCAGTTCGTTGTAAGACTTGCTGGATGCGGCATACTGGCTGAAGGTCGAGTTCTGCTCGGTCTTGGCATAGGCGTACGTGCCGCGCAGGTAGATCTGGGTGGTGTCGTCCGGATGCCAGTCAAGCGAGGCATTACCGCCCCAGCGACGGGTATAGCCGTTAGAAACGCCGATATTGACGCCGGTCTGGGTCACGTTCTTCTGCGGATCGATGCCTGCATAGGGCGTGCCGTCGGCGTCGGAGGCCGCAAGGTAGCCCCAGCCGCCGTCGCTCTGCGCCGCCGCGGCACCGGCCATCTCGCTGTTGGCGAAGTGGCGTTCGTCGAAATAGCCGCTGGCATAGATGCCGAACTGGCCTTCCGAGCCGAAGCGCTTGGCGATCTCGCCCGAGAAGCCGCCGCCCAGCCCGCTGTCGTCGTAATCGCGGGCGCGCGTCTCGACGCGGCCGGATGCGGTGACGGCAAGGTGGAAGTCCTGGCTGTAGTCGTAAGCGGTCGGGGTGCGGAAATCGACGGTGCCGCCGATCGCGTCACCGTCCATATCGGCGCTGGAGACCTTGTTGAGCACGATCGTGTTGAGGCCCGAAGGCGGCAGCAGGCTGAGCTTGACCTGACGGCTGTAGGGCATGCCCTGCGCCACGTTGACCCCGTTGATGAGGTTGACGTTGTATTCGGCATTGAGGCCGCGGATCGAGACGAACATGCCCTCGCCGCGGGAGGCGCCGTCGATGCCGCCGAAGAACGACGAGCCGGTGTTCATCACGTTGACACCGGGCATCAGGCCCAGCGCTTCGGCGACGTTGTGGACGGCGGTGTGTTGCAGGTCTTCTTCCGAAAGGACCGAGATCGGCTTGCTGGAGTTGAGCTGCACGTCGGCCGTCTGGCTGCGGCGGGCGACCACGACGAGTTCACCGCCGTTGCTGCCCGTATCGGCTGCGGTGGCTCCCTGGGCGTCCTGCGCCGAAGCCGTGCCCGGCAGCGCGAGTACAAGCATCGCGGAGCCCGCGAGCAGAATGGATTTCGCATTCAAAGAAAGCATGGTTTTCCTTCCCTGGCGAGGCGTGTTCCGTTCGCCCCCCACGCCAGCCGAGACGCAGCGATTTCGCGAATTCCCCTCCGCGGATTCTATTTTTTTAGCGTCACGAACCTGTCATCGAGATGCGGCTATGGGCGCCGTTTCATGCCTTCGCGCCAGACAGGGAGCAGCACCCGGACGGGTGCCGCGCCCGTGGTCACAGAGGTGCAACCACCCGCATTTAAGGGCCGCCGAAAGTGTCTCTCGGAGTGTCGCGAATGAGCAAGCCCATCGGTGCCGGTGCACAGCCGGACACTGAAGACGAGTGCAGGGGCGACCAGCACAGGCGGGCTTCACCGGGTGTCGTCGAAGTGCTGGAAGACCATCGCTCGACGCTGAGAAGCTATTTCCGCCGCCGCGTCCGACCGGGCGAGGATGCCGAGGATTTCGTGCAGGACGTCTACCTGCGGGTCATCTCGGCAAGCCCCGATCCGCAAAAGATCGCCAGTTGGCGGGGATTTCTGCTCCGCGCTGCGTCTAACCTGCTGATAGACAAATACCGGCGGAGCGAAACGCGGATGGAAGGCAGCCATGTCGCCATCGAAAACGACTTGCAGGACGAAGGAACCGACGATCCCGAACGCATATTGATCGGACGCGGTGAATTGCACGCCCTTTCGGAAGCGATGAAGATCCTCTCCCCCGCCGCGCGGGAGGCGTTCCTGTTGGTGCGGGTCGAAGGATTCAGCCACAAGGACGCCGCCGCTAGGTTGGGAATCGAGACCAAGGCGGTATCGCGCCATGTGGAACGCAGCCTTGCGCGGCTGGCGGCCATGCTCGCGGAGCCGCTGTCATGAAGTCCCCTGGCATGAAACCCGCTGCCGACGATGCCGTGCTGGAGCAGGCGGCGATCTGGCTGACCCGCGCCCGGGAGGGCATGGACGATGCCGATCGCGCCGCGTTCCTGGACTGGCTGCGCGAACGTCCCGAACATGCGGCCGCTGCCGATCTCGTCTCGCGGGCCTGGGATGCCGCACCGGAGGCTGCCCGGCACGGCGGTTTCGAAGCTGGCGGCTTCAGGGCTTCGTCATCCCCCGCTGCCCCCATTGCCCCGGTTCGCCGCAAGCCAGCAATGACGCCGCGGCATGTCGTGCGTGGCGGTCTGGCGCTGGGCGGCATGGCCGCCGCCGCGCTGGCGTTCTGGATGGTGCAACCAAGCCAATCCGGTTTTGCGACCGGGCAGGACCGGCGCGAGGTGGCGCTGGCCGACGGCACCCGCGTCTGGCTTGCACCCCACAGCCGCATCGAGGCGCGGATCGGACCGCTCGGGCGGCACGTGGAGCTGGAAAGCGGCGAGGCGGTGTTCGACGTCGTTCATCAATGGCGCGGCTTCACGGTCGATGCCCGCGACGTCTCGGTGGTCGACAAGGGCACCCTGTTCACAGTGCGCAATCGACAGGATCGCCCGGTCGCGGTCATCCTGGCCCGCGGTGCGCTGGAGGTCCGGCAAGGCGGCGCGATGCTGGCCGAGCCTCGCCCCGGCCAACGGGTGGAGGTCACCGGAGCGCAGGCGCGGGTCGACGAGGTCGATGCGGAAGCTGCGATCGCCTGGCGCGAAGGCCGTCTGGTGTTTTCCGACTGCACGCTGGGAGAGGCGCTTTCCGCCTTTGCCGATCAGGGCGCGCCCCGCGTCACCCTCGACGATCCGGCGCTGGCGAGGCTCCATGTGAGCGGAGCATACGCGGTGGCCGATCTCGAATCCTTCCTTGCCGGCCTGTCCTCCATCCACCCGGTACGCTGGAAACACACCGGCCAGGGATACGAGATCGAGTCGCGATGATCTGACGACACGGACGCAAGGCGCAAGACATGCTGCTCCGTCGAAACGCGGCCTTGGGTCGGGGCCTGCTCTCCGGTCTCGCCCTGGCGGCGGCGCTCGCCTCGCCACCGGCGCTGGCGCAGCGGCGTTTCGCGATCTCGCCAAGGCCGCTCGACCGCGCCCTGATGGAACTGGCGCGCCAGAGCGGGCGCAATATCGTCTTCGCGCCGGAAAGCATCGCCGGAATGGTCTCCGGCACCGTCAGCGCGGATGACTTCGATACGGCGCTGCGGCAGATGACGCGGAGCCTCTCGGTACGGATCGGACGTCAGGGCGCGGGGGTATCGATCATCCGCAATGCCCGCGCCGCTGGGGCAATCCGGCGCAAGCCCGTCCGTCCCGCTGTCGCCGCCCCGCTTCCCGCGCGCGCGGGAGACACGATCTTCGTCCAAGGCCTTCGCGGCACGCCCGTCGATCTCATCGGTTCCGCCGAACCTGCGCCTGCAAGCGACACTTTGCTCGGCGACCAGCCGCCCGCAACCGATCGCAACCTCGCCGAGGCCGTGGCGCGCATGCCGGGCGTGCTGACGCTGACCACCAATCTCCAGGGGGATCTCGGCGGAAACGACCGCGCGGCGCGCGCCGAAGGACAGTTTGCCGCGATACGCGGCTTGGGCGGAGCCTACAGTCTTGCGACGATCGACGGCGTCGCCATGCCGCAGAGCCTGCCTTACGGACGCGAGGTTCAACTCGGCATGCTCCCCGCCTTCGGGTTCGCGGCGCTGGAACTGGTGAAGACACCGGGGCCGGAACGGTCGGGAGACGTCACCGGCGCCGTCATCGATATTCGGGCGCCTTCCGCTTTCGACGGCTCGCCGCAGGGGCTGAAACTGGTTGCCGCCGGCGGGATCGACACCAATGCCCTCGTCTATGGCCAGGGTGCCGCCAACAGACAGCTCGGCCTGCGCTATGTCCGCCGCTTCGGCGCGGGCGACCGATTGGGGGTCGCGCTTATCGCGCAAGCCGGTCGCCGCGCTTTCGCCAACAGCCAGCAGACATACCAGCAGGGCACGGTCGAATTCCGCATCGTGGATGCCGAGGGGCGCACTCCAGCCGGGATCGACCCGGCCCGCAACCTGCTGCCCACCAGCGTCAACGCCCAGTTCACGCGCGGCGTCACGCATAGCGCAAGCGCGATGGCCGCATTCGACTATCAGCCCTCGTCCGACCTGCGCCTGTTCGCGCGGCTGACCTTTGCCGGAAGCCGGACGGAACAGGACATCTACCAGTTGGGCTTCCAGAGCGGCAGCAGTGCTGGCGACATTACCCGCACGCCGATAGGCAATGGTCTCTACGAGCAGGCCAGCACGAACGGCGCGATCCGCTACTGGTACCAGACGAATCCAGAGCGCAGCACCATGCTGCTCGGCCAGACGGGCCTGAATGCGGCGCTGGGCCGAACCGACCTGCGCCTGCGCCTCCACGCCGGAAGCGGGGTGACGCGCCGTCCCGATCATGTCGAAGTATCGTTCTGGGACCCGGTGTCCACCGGGCTGGAAAACGGCGTTTCGATCGGCATGCAAGGCGGCTATCCGGTGCCGCTGCTGACCGCCGCAGATGCCCGTCTGGCGCAGGATCTTTCGCGCTTCCCGGTCCGCCTCCAGGGCGAGGTGCGCAGCCAGCGCAGCAGTGATCGGCGCTTCGGCGGCGAGCTGGCGGCCAGCCGTCGCTCCGAAACCGGCGCCTTGCGATTGATCGAAACCGGCATTGCGGTAACCCGATCCCGGCGGCTGGGTCAGGTGACGGATATCACCTACGAAGATGTCTTCGCGCCGGGCACGACGCTGGGCAGTAGCGGACTGACGACGGGGTCCATCGCCGCGATCCTGCCGGGAACTTACGATTTTGCGCTGCCGCTGGTGGATCGCGAGCGGCTTCTTGAACGTATCCGTTCGGCCTCCGAGCCCGACCTCTCGCCCGACGAACGCAACGGCCAGAGCTTCGCCGTTTCCGAAACCGTCGCGGCGCTCTACGCGCGGGCGCGGATCGCTGCGGGTCCCTTCATTCTCACGCCCGGACTGCGCGCGGAACAGGCCTGGATCGACGCCCGCTACTGGGTGACCGGCAATGACGGTGTCGACACGGGCGGTATCGATTATGGCTGGAACCGCAGCCGCGCGCAGTTCGGTGCGCTGCTGCCCAGCATCGGCCTGCGCTGGAACCCGGACGCCCGGCGCGCGATGCGGGCGACGCTCTGGACCAGCTATGTCAGGCCCTCCCCCAGCCAGCTTGCGGGAAGCGCCACGGTGGAGAATTCCGCGACCGGGGCGCTCGAACTGATCCGGGGCAATCCCGATCTTCGCGCGGTCCGGGCGCTCAATTTCGACTGGTCGTTCGAATGGCGCGCCCCTGACGATGCGCGCTTCAGCGTGGCGTTCTTTGCCAAGCGCCTGGCGCATTATCTTTACGATGCCGGAGGCGACTACGCCAATGCAGCAGGCAGCAGCGAAACCGGCGTGATCGTGATCGAGCCGACCAACGGCGGCACGGCACGCCTGATGGGTATCGAGTTCAGCGGAAACCTGCCGTTGGGACGGCTGCACAGTGCCTTCGACGGCTGGCGGATCTCCGCGCAGACGACCTTGCTCCATGCCCGGGTGCACCTGAAGAACCCGCGCCTCGATCCGGTCGAGCACATGCAATATGCGCCGGAGCGCAACCTTTCGGTCGAGCTGGGCTATCGCGGCAGCGGGTGGTCGGGCGCAGTGACCGGGCGATGGACCGGCCGCTATCTCCAGCAATACGGTCTCTTCGGACTATCGGAGTCCGGCAATTCGGTGCTGGATGGCTCGGCGCTCGACATCTGGGTGCAGCCCTCCAGCCAGATCGATATCAATCTCGGCTATGATGCCGCGGCAATCGGCACGATCCGGTTCTTTGTCCGCAATCTGCTGGCGGCCGACGCCTATCGCAGCACGGTGGGGCGCCATGCCGGCCCAGTCGGGCAGCGGATCGCAACCGGGCGGGTGATAGGCCTGCGGATCGACAGGAGTTTCTGAAATGCGTCGCTTCCTCTTCCTTGCGGCGCTGCTGCTGTTACCGACCGGGGCGCAAGGCCAGACTTCGCCCGATGCCGCGATGTCACAAGTGGCGGAAAGGTCACCCCTGTTCCAGCAAGCGCGGCGGACCGTCATCAAGGCCATCGACAGTCTGAGTGATGCCGAAGCCCGCCGACTGACACGCGCGGCGCTGCTTGCCCCGGACGACTGTGTGCAGCATCGCGTCGGCCTCGATTCCGAAAAGCAGCGGAAAATCGTCGAAGCATTGGTGGCCCAAGGTTTCCTCGACGATCGTCATCAGACAGCGGCAGGTATGGAAGAGGCCCGCAAGATGCTGTTTCCGCCGCTGCTCGACGATAGTGAGGCGTGTCCCCGTCTGGCGACGCCGGTTCTCACCGCACCGGGCGGAAACAGCGGATCGCATCATAGCTGGCCTGGTGGGCTTGCCGAGCATATCGCCACGAATCTCGCGAGCGGCACCGCGCTTATCCGCGCCTATCGCTCGGAACGCGCGCAGATCGACCGCGACAGCGTCGTGGGCGCAATTCTCTGGCACGACTGGGCCAAGGCCCTGGTGCTACATTGGCAAGCAGATGGAAATACCGCCCCCGAACTTCGCGTCGCGGGAACGGGCGCGCATCACATTCTCGGGCTTGCGGAGGCCATGCGTCGTGGGCTGCCCGCACGCTGGGTTGCTGCGCAAGCGTGTGCGCATGCGGCACCGGAAGGCGAAGATCGCGACCGCGTATCGGACTGGATCGACGCGGCGGCCATCATCGCTGGAAAAGATCCTGCACTCTTTCCCGTCCAAGGCTCTCCGGAATGCCTGATCAGCCATTTATCCGATCAGAACTGGGTATTCGGCGATGCTGCGATCGCCGCTGCGGAAATCAGTCTCGCCGCAGCGGCGCCCGAAGCGGGTTTTGATCCGGCAGACCGGCCGCGCTACAACCTGTGCTTTCGCAATCCCATGCTTACACGTCTCGGCGCAGATGCAATTTTCGCATCAGGTGACCGCCCTATTCCCCCTTTACCAATCAGGGAGACAAGGATGTCGCCGTGCCTAAGTCAAGGCGGCCTCTAATCGTCCGATGAGCCTGGAACATCGAGTTCTCGCTGCAACGGTGAACTTGCCCTGGGCTGACCTTCGGGCCCGTGATCTGAGGCGAGTACCGCGTGGCCGAAAGACCTGATTTTCGACCGACAAGCGGAATGCAATGAGGATTTCATTGGGCCGGCTTTGGCTGCGGCTGGTGCGAGCGTCGGCCATCAGTTCAAATTGAACCGGTCTGCCGATCTTTTGCTGTACGACCTGGCCCGTGCTCGAATTTTCCGATTGCAAAGATATCGCCAATCCTGATCTTCACCAGATCGCATCCGCGAAGCTTGCTGCTGATGGCGAGGTCAAAGAGGGTCCGGTCGCGCACCCTCCCATGCTGGTCGAGAAAAAAGCGGATTACCCATATCTGACGGGGCTTTAACGCTCGCTTTGCCCCAACTTTACGCCCGGCGTTCCACGACACCTGCTCGCGAGCGGCGGGACCAAACTCTGATAATCCCATAGCACATCTTCTGTGCCCCTGACGGCCATAAGCGCACCAGCGTCGGCGCCTAACGAATGCTGGTCGATGGACTTCCTGTCGGACCAGCTCTTCGACAGTCGTAAAATCCGTGTGCTATCGATCATCGACAACATCAGCCGGGTATTGCCGGCACTCGATGTCAGGATGAGTTACCGCGGTGCCGATGTCGTTCAAACCCTTGAACGGGCTGCGGCTACGCATGGGCGAGCGCAGCGTATTCGTCTGGACAATGGGCCGGAATTTATCTCGAAGGATTTGGATCTTTGGGCTTGGACGCACGGTGTCGTCCTCGACTTCAGTCGCCCCGGCAAGCCGACGGACAACGTGTTTGCCAAGTCCTTCAACGGCCGCGTCCGGGCCGAATGCCTCAACGCCTTTTGGTTCTTGAGCCTGGACGATGCTCGGGTACAATGTGAGGCTTGGCGGGTCGATTACAACGAGGTTCGTCCGCACAGCTCCCTCGGCAACCAGACCCCGATGGAGCACGCTTTTGTATGACCCAGGCGTAAATGCGAGAGAGGCACGCGACTTACTCTGGTCGAACGTTGCCGGAAGCGGAATGCCGTATCGTGGGACAAACCCGCCGTCCGCGAGTAGTCATCGCAACGGAGGGTCTAGGTCAATGCAGCCATTCGCAGTCTTGATTGGGAGGAGAAGCATTTCATTTGGAATTCGCTGATTATCGGGATCGTCGTTTCACCGATATGCTTCTCTGTCTAGCCTGCCAGTCGCGCGGAGCAGGGCGGCCTCTGCGACCAGCACGTCCGCTCTGGCCATGGCGACGGCAAGCTGCGCGGCGCGGAAGCTCTGGTCGGCAACAAGAATGTCGACCGTCGAGCGCAGGCCGAACCCATACTCCGCCCGCACGCCCTTGAGCGCGAGATCGGCAGCAGCGAGTCCGTCGATATTGGCGCGCAGCCTGTTCCTGGCCGCATTCAACGAGGCCCATGCGGCATCGGCGCCGCGCAAGGCTTCGCGCTCGGCCGCATCGGCCAGGAGCCGTTCCGCCCGGTTGTTGGCTTCGGCCTGCCTGATGCGCGAGGAGACAAGGCCTCCGGTCAGCAAGGGCACCCGCAGCGTCATCCCGATCGAGCCTGCGCCTTCGAAATCGCGCAGGTTACCACCCGAAATCCTTTCACCGCGTCCGTAAGCGCCGCCCAGATCGACCGATGGCGCACCTTCTGCCCGTGCCCGGCCAATTCGCGCGCTGGAGGCTTCGGCAACAAGGCGTTGCTGGAGCAGCAGCGGATTAGCCGCTTCCGCCGCGCGGCGGGCCTCCTCGATGTTGGCCGGAAGCATGGCGGGCGGTGGGACATCGGTTGTAAGCATACCCGCGTCGCGCCCTCCCGCTGCCCGGTAGGTCGCCGCTGCCGTAGCGAGCGCGCCTTCGGCGTCGGCCAAGTTAGCGACGACGGTGGCGCGCTGTGCTTCGAGCTGCGCCACGTCGGTGCGGGTCGCTTGCCCGAGATCATAGCGGGCGCGGGTTTCGGCCACTTGCGTGTCGAGCCGTTCGATGCCGACGCGGGCCACTTCCACCGCCTGCTGGTTGTAGAGCAGCGCCGCATAGGCGGCGACGACGCCTTGCAGGATCGCGGCTTCGGTGTCGCGCAGCCCTTCCTCTCCAGCGGCGACATCGCCGTTTGCTGCGCGCACCGCTGACGAAACACGGCCGCCAGTCCAGATCGGTAGGGCGACATTGGCGGTCAGTGATGCCGCCTTGCCGTAACCTTGCCGGTCGTAACCGCCGGTGCCGTCGACCGACAGTGTGGGCCGCGCCAGTGCGCGTTCCTGCTCGGGCGTTTCGGCGAGAGCCTCTTGTCGGGCACGGACAGCGGCAAGTTGCGGGTTGGTCTCGTAAGCCGTCGCAATCGCATCGCCGAGGGTTTCTGCGGAAGCGGGAGAGGCGAAAAGCAGGGCCGCCCACCAACATGCGCCGCCTCTATTCATGACGAAGCGCCCAGGCAGGAGCCGCGCGGCTGGCGCGAAGAGATTGTCCGAGCACCGTCAGCACTGCGATCACTGTCGCCAACAGGCCGCCGCCGATGAAGAACAGCGGCGAAAGCGCAATGCGGTCGTCGAACCCGGCCAACCAAGTCCGCATCGCTACGAAGGCCAATGGCCAAGCGAGCAGGTTGGCCAGCAGCACCGGGCGCAGGAACTGGCCGACCAGCAGCCGGGCAATATCGGCTGAGAACGCACCCAGGGTCTTGCGGATGCCGATTTCCTTGATCCGCATCTGGGTATTGTACGAGGCCAATCCCCAGAGCCCGACGCAGCCGATCAGCACGGCAAGGCCCGCACCGATGCCGAAGAACCGTGTCGCGTGTTCGTCGGCTTCGTAGAACGTTTCGAGTTGCTTGTCGGCAGTCGCGCCGTCGAAGGCCGTTTGCGGGACCATCCGCTGCCACAGCTTGCGAAGTCGTTCGAGCGTTTCGCGTGGATCGCCCTCGAACCGCACCGCAATCATCGGCGTGTCGAGTTCAGTAGGGTCGCGATAGTAATAGTAATAGGTCGGATCGTTCGGTTCGCGGGGAGACAGGAAGCGCATGTCCTCGACGACGCCGATGATCGTGCGTGGGCTGCCGCCGCCCACTGTCTTGCCCACGGCCTCCTGCGCGGAACGGAAGCCTAGCGTGGAGATGGCGCGGCGGTTGATGACGATGTTGTCTGCCTCGCCCGGGCTGTGCGAACGGGTATCGTCGTTGCGGTGGTCCTCGTCGAACAGACGCCCGGCCACAAGCCTCGCACCGTGGACTTCGAAGAAATCGGGGCCGGCCGCGATCCAGCGCAGCGAAGGACCCGAACCGGAAACGCCGGGCAGGGGTACATTCACGGCATTGTTCTCGCCGCTGCCGCCGACGGCGCCATTCGCGATGGCTGCGCTCTTGACGCCGGGCAAGGCGCGGATCGCGGCCATGACCGCGCGGCGCTGCGCGCGGTCGATAAGCTCGCTGGCGAGCGAGCGCACCACCAGCAGTCCCTCGCGCCGGAAACCAAGGTCCGACTGGCGGAGATGGCGGGTCTGGGCGACGAGAACGCCGGTGCCGATCATGAAGGCGATCGCAAGTCCGAACCGGAGGATTACAAGGGCTTCGCGCAGCCGGGCTCCAGAGCGTCCGCCACCCGGGCTTCGCGCCGAGGCCAGCACCGCAGCGGCGGGGAAGCGGGACAGCAGGATGGCGGGATAGAACCCGGCGAGCAGACCCACGCCCCCGATCAGCAGGACGAGCAGCGGAACGACCTCGCCATAAGGGATGGTGAGAGAGAGACCGCCGGCGGCATTGACCAGCGGCAGGCCGAGTTCCGCGAGGATCAGGCCGAACAGCGCCGCCACGCCCACGGTCAGAATGGCCTCGCAAAGGAACTGCCGAATGAGAATGCCGCGTTCGGCGCCGAGAACCTTGCGCATGGCGATTTCGCGCGCGCGCAGGCCCGCGCGGGCCGTGGCAAGATTCACATAGTTGACGATCGCGACCAGGAGGGTCAGCAAGCCGACGACAGCGAGCGTCACCACCGTGATCTTCCGAGAGGCGCTGGCCTGGCCTTCGGGCTCCAGATGGGCCTGGGCGATCGGCAGCAGCGAAAGCCTTATGACCTTCCAGGCATCCTTGCCCATGTCGGCAAGAGCGCGGCGGTTCACGAAGGCGGGCAGTTTCTGCGCGAAGGCGCGGGCTTCGGCGGGCGTCCTGAAACGCAGATAGGTTTTGACGGAACTACCGCCCCAGTTATACCAGTTGTTGTTCAGCGCTCCTTTCCGCATCGGCACAAGCGCCGTAAAGTCCATGTCGGTATTCTTCGGCAGATCGCGGAAGACACCGGCGACACGGTAGTTCTCGGTCTTGTCGATGCCGACCGTCAAGGTCTGGCCCAGGGGATCGCTCTCTCCGAAATAGCGGCGTGCCAGGGTCTCGCTGATCAGGATGTGGCCGGGCTGCACTAGAGCCTTTCCACTGCCGCGTAGCATCGGCAGGTCGAACACATCGAAGAAGGAAGAGTCGACTAGCGCGAGATCGACGGTATTCGCCACGCCGCCCCTGAAGATCGTGCCGCCTTTTTCCCCACCGAGAATGCGGGTGCCGGCGAGACCGGGAAAATCCTCTCGCATCTGCTCCAGCAGTCCGCCCATCGTGTAGGAATGGGCGCCGTTGAAGGGATTGTCGGGCATATTGAAAACGTTCTGGACCAGATAGATCCCGTCATGGCGAGGCAGCCATTTCTCGTAGCTGGTCTCGAACCGGGCATAGAGGCCGAGGACGAGGAACACCGCGATCCCCACCGCCAGCCCGCCGACATTCAGCGCGGCGTAAAGCTTGTGACGGGTGAGCGAGCGCGGCGGCTCTTTGCGACCGATGACAAAGTGCTGCCCATGCCGCCCGCGCTGGGCGATCGCGACACCAGCCATTTCCGTCACGACGTAGTTGGCGCATCGATCGGGTCGTGCTGGCTTCCGAAAGCTGCACCGTGGTCACGCTGATCGACATCGAGCAGGAAGAGCGTGCGGCGGAAGCGCGCGCGACGGCCGAAATGATCCAGATTCTCGGTCATGAACTGCTGAACGGGCTGGCCCCGATCGTCTCCTTGGCGGACAGTGGCCTTGCCGCGATCGACAAACCGATGCCCGACACCCCGCTACTACGAGAAATACTCGGGACATTGACCCGGCAGGCGGAAGGCCTGCAACGTTTCGTGGAGGCCTATCGCGTTCTCGCGCGCCTTCCTGCCCCCCAATTACGTCTCATCCCCGTGGCGCAACTTATCGAGGATCTTACGCGACTTTTTGCCAGCCGTTGGCCGCAAGTTGCAATTTCTGTAGACGTCGATGGAAATTCTTCCTGGCCGATGGACCGCGATCAGATCAGCCAGGCCTTAGGTGCGCTGGTCCAGAATGCAGCGGAAGCAGCAACCGCCGACCGAGGGGCAGGCGCGCGAGTTGAAATTGCTGTTCGCCAACTCGATCAGGGGTTGGCCTTCGAGGTCCGCGACAACGGCAATGGGATTCCTGCCGAACTCGAAACCATAGTATTTCGCCCTTTCCACACAACGAAACCTGACGGTACGGGTATCGGCCTCAGTCTCGTCCGCCAGATCGCCCAGGCCCATGGTGGAACGCTCTTAATCCATCGATCCGCTTATACGGTTTTTAGCTTATTATTGCCCAAGAAAAGCCGTGCTCTCCAGGTCCTTTACTGAACCATTCAGTGGCATAATGAGATACTTTGAAGATTCTCCGCTTCAAACAGCCAGATCGACCGATTCTGGCAAGAACGAAGGTTGACCCGCACAGCTCAGAACGACCGGAATGGGTCGGCGGCAGAAAGAGCCTGGCGCCGGTACTCCCTACACTTTCCAATGCCGACTTGCAGCTAAGCGCACAATCCGTCTCCACTTTCGATACACGTGGCCTCTATGTGCAGGATTTCGTCGAACTGGGGGCCGGGTTCAAGGCTCTGGTCGGTGTTCGGTACGACTGGTTCAAGCAACGAACGGACGTGCGCCCAGAACCGCTGCAACGCACCGACAAGAAATGGAGCCCGCGTGCTGGCCTGGTGTTCCAGCCGGACGACTTCCAGTCATACTACGCTTCATGGAGCACCAGCTTCCAGCCTTCCGCCGAGACTTTCGCTCTGGCGGCCAACAACACGGACATTGCGCCGGAGAAGACTACCAACAAGGAAATCGGCGCCAAGTATACTTTGCTGGACAACCGTCTGAACATCCAGCTCTCCGCGTTCATTCTGCGCCGTACCGGAATCAAGGGCAGCGATCCGGCAAATCCGCAAGTCGTCGTACCGATCGGCACCCAGCGCACCCGCGGCATCGAAGTCTCGGGCGCGCTCGATCTGCCTTCAGGCTTCCGCGCTATCGTGGGCTATGCCTACCTTGACGCACGTGTGACGGAATCCGCCAATCCGGCCTTCGTGGACAAGGGCGCCACGCTGACCCCGAAGAACGCCGCCAATGCCTTCATCACCAAGAGCTTCGGCGAGAAGTTCGGCATCGGCGCCGGCGCCAACTACGTCGGCAATCGCTGGGCCGACCCGGCCAACACCACTGTGCTGGAACACTACTTCACGGCAGACGCCATGGCCTGGACGCGAGTGGGGCCAGCCCGGTTGCAGATCAACGTCTACAACCTGTTCGACAAGAACTACATCGTCTCCGGGCATGGCACATCGCCCTTGCTCAACCTCCCGGGAGCACCGCGCACAGTTCTCGGCACGCTCCGGTTCGCCCTCTGAACCGTGCGAGAGCCCGACCTCTGCGGTCGGGCTCTCGCAACGCCAGGTTGATGACCGAGATACGGTCTCTGCTCGACCGCAATAGCCGCCTCAAAACCAAACACGGGTCATATTAGGCCGAGAGCTAATAGGCTCGCCTCGACAGCTCCCCCGACCCATTCCCGACGCTCAACCGCCGAAATGTGCTCCCCGGGACGCGGACCATCGCGCTGACCGTGGACGGCCTGCACCTGATTGACCAGCTGATCGTGCAGGCCCGCAGGAGCGAACGCCACCTTTTGATGTAAGCGGCCGTCTGCGTTTCGCCCCTTTGGGCATGCCTCGATCGTAGCTACAGATTTCAAAGCTCGTGCGCTCGGCAAGCCGATGCTTCAATCTGCAGGGTGTCTATTGAGAAGGAGCCATCAGCTTCGATCCCAAAATAGGTGGCCGTTTGTGCTGCGGCCAGCTGTTGGAGTGATCGAATGGCCGTCCGATGTGCCTCCAAGGTCTGCATTCGGCCAACCCAAGATTCATAGTCCATCCGGATGCGACGCTTCTCGCAACGATGCACCCGAAAACCTGCGCGGGACAACGCAGCAGCCCACTCGGCCTCGCTATAATTCCGAACATGCGACGGGTCGCGAAGGAGTTCGACCGCCTGCAGATGCGTGTCGAATGCCGGAACGGCCGGTGAAACGACATCGACGAAGATCGCCGGACTACCCGGCTTGAGTACACGCCGGGCTTCCCGCAGGCCTGCTTCCCAATCGCGCCAGTGATGCGCCGAATAGCGGCAGGCTGCCAGCTCGAAAGATGCATCATCGAAGGGCAAGCGCTCAACGGACGCGTTCATCGTCTCGATGTTTGACAGGCCCCGTTCGCGTGCCGTCTTTGCAACGACCTCGAGCATGGCCGAGGATAAATCGACGGCGACGACGGAACGCGCATGCTGCGCGAGCCGATAGGCAACATGCCCACCTCCTGTACCAATATCCAGCGCCCGATCGGGGCGCACACGCGCGCAGATTTGAGCCAACGCGTCGAGATCCTCTCCGGAAGAGTGGACGCTGCTCGAGACATAGGCCGCGGCCTGACTGCCAAACTGCGTTTCTACGACGGCATCATGAGAACGGATCATATCGTTTCCTCCTTGACCCGCCTCGTGCCACTCTTTTAGCCTGGTACAAGATAACCGTTTATCCTGTTATAAGGACTCCCATGAACAGCGAGGAACAACGCAAACTTCTCGGAAGCTTCATCCGATCGCATCGTGAGCGGATAAAGCCCGATGTAGAGGTCCGCCGTCGGCGGACGCCGGGGCTGCGCCGCGAGGAACTGGCGACGCGTGCCGGGATCGGTGTGACTTGGTGCGCTTGGATCGAGCAAGGTCGCGATGTCGGTGTCTCCGCTGAGACACTCGCTCGCATTGCAAAGGCGCTATCGCTTACGCCAGCGGAGCGTGCGTATCTTTTCGAACTGGGCGGTCGCCGCGATCCCGCAGGCCCCCCCGTCTCGCCAATTGACTCGGCTCCCGCCTCCGTGGCCGCGCTTGTCATGACGCTGTCGGTTCCTGCCTATGGACTTGATAGGCTCTGGAATGCGAGTTGCTGGAACCCGGCAGCCGAGAATCTATTCGCGGGCTGGCTTGGCCCCAAGGGAGAGCGCAACCTGCTGCGCTATACATTTCTTTCGCCGTCGGCCCGGATTCTTCTGCCGGACTGGGAGCAGCGCGCACGCCGAGTGCTAGCTGAGTTTCGGGCCGATTGCGCACGGCTGATGAATGATCCCTCCCTTGACGCCCTCGCCAGCGATCTGCGTGAGAAGTCAGATCTGTTCGCCCACGAATGGGATGCCCAAAGCGTGTCGGCACGGGAAGGCGGTATCAGGACGTTCGTTCATCCGTTGGATGGCCCGCTCAGCTTTGCCCAGCATACCTTCAGCGCTGCAGAACGTACGGACCACAAACTGGTGGCCCTGATACCTGTTTTGAAGATGACCCCTTGAGGGTTGGCCTGACACATGATTCTTCCCAGTGCCCCCGCCAAGAGCGAAGAAACCCGTTCACGTCCTGGAGCAGTTGGCCGCTAAACACTCCGCTCGCATGTTCCCGTCGCCTGCATTGCTTCCGTCCACGACGGAGACACCGTCCGCCTCTGCGGCGGTGAGCGGGTGCGCCTCTCAGTCAACGGGCGGGATGCGGGCAACTATCTCATTTCGGCGGGTCTGGCGCGACCGTGGCAATGACCTCGCACATCAAGATCGCGCTCTGGGTTCTGCTTAGCTTTGCCCTCGGTGTCGCCCAGACACTTTGGGAGCGCAGAACGAGGTGCCCCTTGCACCGGATCGCAGCGCTATGCTGCCGTTCGTTCAATCTCGTGGCTCACTTCGCTCCGGCGATGATTCCGCCCGCCACTTCTGCATTCTTGTTCCAAACATGGCGGAAACCGGGAGGTGCCGGTCGCGAGAAAGGCGATTGTCTTTGCGCCGTTGCAACACGGCGTTGACCACGCCTCTGCGAATTGGCTTAATCGAACTTCTTGGTTCGAATAAATCTCGAGCAAGGCGATGGGCGCCGTAAGAGCGCCGATGGGAGATGGCATGGATCAGTTCGCTACAGGAAAAGTGGTCGTCGTGTTTCGGCGAGGATCGACAGGCCATCCGCGGAAGGTGGGGAGCACTTGGGTCGCGCCCGTCAGCCGGCGCTTGAATTCCAGTCGGCCCGGGCCTGCACGCCAGCGGGATCTCCCACACCGATCCCACTGAGCACGCTGATAGATTTATATACCAGGGAACGGCACATGGCCCGCAGAATCCTACGCGTTATTCTCATCGTCGTTGGACTGCTCTTGGCAGTTCTTGCAATCCAGGCATTCCGCTACCGTGACACGATCCAGCGTGTGTTTCTGGGCGGAGTGAAGGTCTACGAAACGCAGGCACCGCGGCTGCCGGCCAATTTACCGAGGCCAGCGATCCTGGTCTTTTCGAAGACGAATGCCTTTCGGCATGCAGATGCCATTCCGGCGGCGAACTCCTTGTTCAGGCAGATCGCGCACGACAAGGGGTGGGGTTATTTCCAGACCGAGAACGGAGCGTCGTTCCGACCCGACATTCTCTCTCACTTCGATACAGTGGTCTTCAACAACGTAAGCGGGGATGTCTTTACCCCGGATCAGCGTTTGGCGTTTGAGACCTTCGTCAAAAACGGTGGCGGCTTTCTCGGGATTCATGCGGCAGGGGACAATTCGCATGAAGCCTGGCCCTGGTACGCTGACAATCTGATCGGGGCCAGGTTCACGATGCACACCATGTCTCCCCAGTTCCAGACCGCGACTGTCAATCTTGACGATCGAACCAGTCCGGTTCTGGCCAGCTTGCCGCCAAGTTGGAAGCATAACGAGGAATGGTACGCCTTTGCCGCATCGCCTCGACTAAAGGGATACCATGTCCTGATGACGGTCGATGAGCGCACCTACAACCCCGAAGGCATGTTCGGGAAAGATCTGCGCATGGGCAACGATCATCCGGTGATCTGGTGGCATTGCGTGGGGAAAGGCCGCGCTCTCTATTCGGCGCTGGGGCATCGGCCTGAAGCGTTTCGCCAGAAGGAATATGTTCGCCTGCTTGCCAATGCCGTATCCTGGACCACGCGCACCTGCCGCTTCGCGAGACGATAGGGTGCCTCAGGGCAATCGGATATCGGGGTTGGTTGACCATCGGGGCCTTCGGACGCTCTCTCCCCGAGCTGGCTGCCGCAACGCGGGTGTGGCGCGATTTCTTTTCAAGCCCCGAGGAGGTCTACTCGGACGGCTACGATCTTATCCGGCAGAGTTGGGAGGAAGCACAATGAGCGAAACATTTTCCAGGGATCGCCGCATGCTGCTGGGAAGCATCGCGGTGCTTCTCGGCGTGAGTGTCCTTCCTGCAGATGTGCTGAGTAGCGTGGTCAAAACAGACAAGCACGCGCTGCCAGCGGCAAGTTTCACCCTGTTGGAAGCCGTCAGTGACACGTTCGTTCCGGCTACCGACACCCCGGGGGCCGTGCTGGCCGGCGTCGCCGAGAAGTTCGATGGATTGCTGCGCGACTGGGCATCGGCGCAGAGCCGGCAGTCGTTGATCGGCGCGCTTGAGGCTATCGACGCCGGAGCAAAGCAGGCCGAGGGCAAGTCCTTTGCCGCGCTCTCTCCCGAAAGTCGCAAGGCCTTTCTGAAGGCACATGATCTTGCCGCTCTCAAGCCCGTACCACGGACTGAGAAACTCACTGGCCTTGCTGCGATGAAGGCGCTGCCAGCCGTCGCCGATCCCGATTACGCAAAGTTGAAGGAGCTGATCGTCTCGCTCTACTACGGTTCCGAAGTCGGCCTGACACAGGAACTCGTCTACGAGCAGGTGCCGGGAGCCTGGGTGCCCTCGCTGAAAATTACGCCGGAAACCCGCCCGTTTGCTAGCCCGGGCCTGATCTGAACGGAGATCGAGACATGTTTGATGCAATCGTCATCGGTTCGGGCATGAGCGGCGGCATTGCCGCCAAGGAACTCTGCGAACGCGGACTCAAGGTCCTGATGCTCGAACGAGGGAACAATGTGGACCCGGGCACGGACTACACCGACAGTCTGATGCCATGGGAATTCCCCAACAACAACATGGTGCCGGAGGAAGAAGCCCGAAGCGACTATGCCATCCAGAGCCAGTGCTACGCTTTCAGCGAGGCAACGAAGAAGTTCTGGGTCAAGGACAGCGAGCACCCTTACTCGACGCCGGAGGGCAAGCCGTTCAGCTGGATACGCGGCTATCACGTGGGCGGGCGGTCGATCATGTGGGGGCGGCAGTCCTACCGCATGTCGGACATCGATTTCGGCGCGAACGCCAAGGACGGGCACGGCTGCGACTGGCCGATCCGCTACGACGATCTCAAGCCGTGGTACGATCATGTCGAGAAGTTCATCGGTGTTGCTGGCACCAAGGAAGGACTGCCGCAGCTTCCCGATGGGGAGTTTCTTCCCGGCTGGGAAATGAACGATGCCGAGAAGCAGTTCAAGGCGGCGATCGAGGCGAAGTTCGAAGGCCGCAAGGTCATCATCGGGCGTAATGCCAACTTGTCGGTGGCCCAGCCCTGGCACGAGGAGCTCGGGCGAAACCCTTGCCAGAACCGCTCGATCTGCGACCGGGGATGCAGTTTCGGCGCGATGCATTCCACGCTGACCTCGTCCCTTCCCGCTGCCGAGCGGACCGGCAATCTGACGCTCGTCACCGATGCGATCGTCCATTCGATCGTGCAGGATCCCAAGACCGGCAAGGCCACCGGCGTGCGGGTGATCGACCGGAACACCAAGGCGGGCACGACGTATGAGGCGAAGATCGTGTTCCTCAATGCTTCGGCCATCGCCTCGGCCGTGATTCTGCTCAATTCGGCAAACGAGGCCAATCCTCGGGGCCTCGCCAACGGTTCGGACCAGATCGGGCGGAACCTCATGGACCATGTCTATGCGCTGTCGACGGCCGGACTCTTTCCCGGCCCCAAGGACAGCTATTACAAAGGAAGGCGGCCCACCGGCCTCTACATTCCGCGCTACCGCAACGTCACCGAAGAGGCGGACGGCTACCTTCGCGGCTATGGGTTCCAGGGCGGCGTATCGCGGCTGGGTGGACGGTCCCTCGGGATGCAACCCGGCCTGATCGGCACGGACCTGAAAGCGGCCGCGCGCAAGATCGGACCCTGGATCGCCTTCATTTCGGGCTTTGGGGAAATGCTGCCCAATCCCGACAATCGGGTGACGCTCAATAGGACCCGCAAGGACAAGTGGGGCATGGCGATCCCGCATATCGAATGCGAGCTGGGTCCGAACGAAAAGGCCATGACCCGGCAGATCCTGGCGGACGGCAAGGAAATGATCGAGGCTTCGGGCGGCATGGTCATGTCCCAGGCCACCGATCCCGGCGTGCCGGGGCTCGGCATCCATGAGATGGGAACGGCACGCATGGGCAAGGACCCCAAGACTTCCGTGCTCAACCAGTACAATCAGGCGCACGAGGTGCCCAACCTGTTCTGCACGGACGGCGCGGCCATGGCGTCGTCCGGCTGCCAGAACCCTTCACTGACCTACATGGCGCTTTCCGCCCGCGCCGCCGATTACGCCGTACAGTTTCTCAAGCAAGGAGTGATCTGATGCGCAAGCTGCGTGGACCGCTGATCGCGGCGCTTTCTCTGGCGATCGGGGCGCTGGCAGGCATGCCGGCCTCGGCGAAGCCCGTAACCGATTGCCCCCTGCGAGACGCGCCCTTTTCGGTGGACTCGCCGCTGATCGACATTCTCCTGAGCCCCGCGGCCAAGGGCATCGTCGAGACCGCGACCGGCCGGGCGCTGGACAAGGGACCGCCTCGCTTCGTGGGCACCACGCCGCCGACCTTTGCGGCGATCCTCTCGCTGCGGAAGGCATCGATGTTCACCGGGATAAAGGCCGAGGCGCTGCCCGATATCGATGCCCGCTTGCGGAAACTGCCTGTCACCGCCGAAGATCGCGCGGCGCGCTGCGCGCGTTACGACAACGACGTGCCGACCTTCAAGCTCCAGGCAGGCAAGCCTCACATCCTGTTGTTCGAGAAGATCAACGGCTTCAGGGATGGCCCTTCGGTCGATGCCGCTCATGCCGTATTCGTCGCCATGGCCAAGAGGAAGGGTTGGGACTTGGTCGCCACCGACAAGGCGGGTGCTATCAATCCGGCGACCCTGAAGCAGTTCGACGCCGTAATCTGGAATAACGTGAGCGGTGACGTGCTCACCTTGTCGCAGCGCACGGCATTCCAGCAATTCCTGCAACGTGGCGGCGGTTTCGTGGGCGTGCACGGCGCGGCGGGCGATCCTTCCTATTTCTGGGACTGGTATGCCGACACCCTGATCGGCGCTCGTTTCGAGGGGCATCCCATGTCGCCTCAGTTCCAGGAAGCGCGCATCGCGGTGGACAGGTCCAGTCCGCTCGCTGTCGGGCTTCCCGCGGAGTGGCGGATGACCGACGAATGGTACTCGTTCAGCACGAACCCGCGCAAGGCGGGGGCGAAGGTCGTCCTCAGCCTTGACGAAAGCACGTATAGCCCGGTCGGGCCGATGAACACGGATCTGCGCATGGGAGATCATCCGCTGGCGTGGACGAACTGCATCGGAAAAGGACGGATGTTCTATTCCGCGATCGGTCATCGGCCGGAAACTTACAGTCAGGCCGAATATGTCACCTTGCTGGAGACGGCGCTTGCCTGGGCGGCGACAGATCGCAAGGCTTGTTCGGCCGGATGACGAAGGTCATTGCATTGACATGACCGATTGCACCGGGAATTCGCATTCGGGCCATGCGAAGGCGGCCACGAAAGGACGCGCGGGCCGCCCCACTGCCGCCCGCGCCGCCGAAATCGACCGGGTTATCCTGAAGGCGGCTCGGAAACTGTTTCTTGAAGTCGGTGCAGATGTGGCCAGCATGGATGCCGTTGCTGCGGCGGCGGGGGTTTCGAAAGGCACGCTGTATGCTCGCTTCACCAGCAAGGATGCGTTGATCGCGGCTGTTATGGACGGCTTGCTGGAGCAGATGGACAAGCGCGCCAGTGCAACCAATCATCTCCTGCCGAGCGAGCTTGAACCGCGCCTCAAGGAATATGCACGCAGGCTTGTCGAGGTCTTCAGCTGGACCGACTATCTTCATCTCGACCGGTTGATGGCTACGGCATCACGGATTAACCCGGACCTGAAGCGCCGGTGGGACCGGGTGGCCCTCGCCGGTTATGTGACAACGCTTGCGGACGAGATGGAGCGTGCGGCGGGACTGGAGGGCCAGTCCGGCGTGGACTGGAACTCGCTCGCGCAGCTTTTTGTATATGGCATTTCGGGGCGATACCTTGATGCTGTGACGAACGGGGACTTCGTCCGGGCTGAGTTCGACGTCTATTGCGCTACCGTAGTCGATGCGATCGTGGCTTGCGTGGGTTTCCAGCGGGAGCGCGGACGGTAATCGGCACTGTCGACAGAAGGCCGAGGACTTCTTCCCAAAATTGACTTCAAGCCCCGACTTTGCCTCAGCGCAGAACCATACTTGCCTCTGCGTCGCTGATGATCTCCTGAGCATCTGCTGGAAGGAGTAACCCAGACCTGAGATCATGTTCCACAGCCTCCTTGATCCGCGATCCAATGTCGGACCGCCGTAGTGACCACCGGATCGTTAAAGCAGGTCTTCTCACCTGTGATATCGGCACGGCTTGTTTTGATTGCCCGACACTGCAACGAAGCTAGAGGCAACTCCGCTAGGCGGCGAAAAGCGGACGCAGGGCAGGCCGGACCTCTGCCGAAGCAACTGGTTCGAAGTGGGAAAGAAATTCGGCCTTACGGGCAACAATCCGATCCCGCAGTTCCACGAGGTTGGCGCCAGATTTTCGGCGCTGTGCAAACATGCCTCCCGACAGGCACTCCTGCTCATGAATGTGCTGTCCGAAGATCTCGTAGAGCAATTTGACCATCCCCGCGAAATGGGTATCTCGCCCCAAGGCGGCCTCGATATCACCGATCAGTGTTTTGGCACGGTCGTGCTTGCTATTTGCCTGGAAGCCTGGTGGGAAAATTTCCTCTTCCAGCATCAGATGAATTCTTGCTTCGCTACAGATTTCTCTGGCGAGCATCTTTCTGCGTGATGCGGATTTTGCGTTATCGAATTGTCGAAAGAGGTCTCTGACCTGACGGTGATCGGCCTTTAACAGGGCTATGGCATCGGTGAACACGTCTGTCATGCGTCCTTCTCGTTCGGATCTGTTTTGTAAAACGTATCCAGGCGGTACACGTTGCCGGCTTCGTGCAAATCTGCGCTTGCGAGCGGACGGCCTGCCTTGGAACCCTCGATTTTTGTGACGGTGCCATTGCCACGCTTGGCTCCGGGGCAGACGACCCGGCCGGCTGCGGCCGGCCTCAGGCACCCGCCTTCGGCGGGCACCGTTGTCGAGGCGGCAGGTTTCGATCGCCTCTCGAGAACGACCACGCGGGGATAGCATTTTGCCATGATGCGGCATGGCCTCGTCCGGCCCAGCGGTGATTATCGTAATCTCGGCGAGACCGGCTATCAGACGCCAGGTGTGGAGCTCTGACGCAGACTGTCAAAGCTGCGGTGAAAGTTCTGCTGAAAGAACCGGGCCCAATGGGCCATGTTATCGCCATAGGCCTTGAGAGAGCCAACCATGTATGATGCGCTGATCTGCGTGGCCGTGCCCGCGTCGGGGGCATGAACGAGATCTTCGAGACAAGTCATCAAACGGTCGCGAGCTCCGGCGGCCTGTTCGACCACTTTGCTCTGGATTTCTTGTCCGCAGCTGAGCATGTGCTCTGTAGCCGCTTTCGCGTTGGACGTCATATGCTCGCCTGCCATTCGGGCCCGATCCAGCCCCTCGCCAAAATTACTGAACTCCGTCATCGACAATCCTCTGTTCCTGAGATCTGATTTGCAAAGGGTGCCACTGCGCACCTTATATTCATTCGCCGTCCATTACGGCCCACAACCGTTGCTGCAGTGCCTGCGATTGGGTCGGGGTCAGGGATGCGCGCTCGTTGCCTTCGAGGCGCGTCCACGACCGATGCGGCGGCGGTGCAAAATAGGTCGAGGCGTGCTGGCTCGACCGGCCCTTCCTCCCCGTGAAGCTCATAAGGGGTGCTCCTCTCCGCGATTGATCAGGCTGAGTTCGCGTTACCGGCCGGGTCCCACCTCCCGGACGAAACCGCTTATTCCGTTCTGCTGCCGTGATACGCTCTCTCGAGCCGGTAATACCGCCACCGTTATTTTGTTAATAGGGACTAACTATGTACGGCGGCGTACATATTGATGAGGCTCGGGTAAGGCCTGCGAAGCGCAGTAAATCGATCAGGTCTGTTAAAAAGATGAGATCTGTCAGGCCTTTGCCATTCTTCGTTCGCCATCCCGCTATTTGGAACCTCGGCTGACGATGGCCGTTGTAACGATTGCATAACATGTGCGAATCTCTTGGCTCGAGAAGCCGGGGGGAGGGAACTACCGATGACAGGCGGATTGGATCGATTGGGAACCCGCAACAGGTTGTTGCTCGGAATGACGCGCGCCGATCGTGCGGAAATGGACCGTATCCTCCACTGGGAACGGCTTCCCGCGCGCTGTTATCTGGAACGCCGAGGCCGACCCCAGGAAAAGATATTCTTCGTCGAGACGGGCGTGGTTTCCAACCTGGAAACCGGCGACATCTCGGAGCCAATCGAGGTCGCGGTAGTCGGACGTGAAGGGTTGGTTGGGGCAAGCGCGATTTCCAACCTTCTCCCGCAGCGAGACAGCTGCGTGCAGATCGAGGGCGAAGCGCATGCCGTCGATCGACGAGAGTTCCAGGCATTGCTCGCAGCAAGCTTAACGCTGCCGGGCTATTTTACACGCTACATCCAGACACTAATCGTTCAGCTTAGCCTGGCCGCCAGCGCGGCGGTCCGCGCGACGGTGCAGCAGCGTCTGGCGCGAAAGCTGCTGATGTATCACGACCGGATCGGCAACGACGATCTGTCCCTCACCCACGAGAATATGTCCGTAATGCTTGGGGTGCGCCGCGCGAGCATCACCCATGCCATCCATAACCTTGAAGCCGAAGGCTGGATCAAGGCCCAGCGCGGCCTGGTCACCATCCGCGATCGGGCAGGGCTTGTGCGCTATTGCGGCCGTTTCTACGGAGTTGCCGAGGCCCGTTACGAGGAAATCATGGCGATGCCGACCTGAGGGTGCCCGAATAGGCGTCGCCTACTCGGGCGGCCGGGCGCGGTTCGATGCTTCGTTATCTCGAACGGGATCATTGGACCGTTGTATTCGGATCACAAAGGATCTTGTGCCAAGGGCGAGCGAAACCGGCCGAATCACGGTTGTCTCGGCTTGCCTCAAGAGTGCGATCGTCGGGATATCCAGCCGCATGTGCGCGATCCAGTTTGCTCAGGCGTTCACGCGGGCCGAGTGCCGTGAGTTTCAGATCCGGCGATCACGTCGTCGATCATACGGTCGTCTTCTTCAACCTTCGCCAGTCACATGCTCACGCTCCAGCGCCGCTTTATCGCCGTCGCGGATGACGATGTTACGCCTTCAGGTAAACGCCGTCTCGGGGGCATCGCAACGCTTTTGCCGGAGCTCGTACTTCGATGCTGCCATATTGATGCTCTGCCGCAAACCAACGACTGGGTAGTCCTTGGGCGTATGCGCAGCCCCGCCGCGCGCAAGGTTGTCACCCATGGCACAGGCAAACATCCGGCCCGAAGAGTGCAAATCTAGCTGACCGCACCGGCGTCAATAAATAAACCTGCCACAGCCGGGCGATCGATCTTCATCGACGGGTTTTTGGGAAGTTCCTCCACGAAGCACCAATAGACCGGGATGTGGGTTGCCGGAAGCAGTGCGCGAAGGTGAACCTCGGCCTCATGTGCCGTGAGGGTCGCACCTGCGGCGCATTGGATCACGGCACCGGGAACCTGCCCCAATCGCCGATCGTCGACCCCGACCACTGCTGCCGCGCCAATCGCCGGATGCTGCATGAGC
Source organism: Novosphingobium sp. (assembly GCF_036820275.1). GTDB lineage: Bacteria > Pseudomonadota > Alphaproteobacteria > Sphingomonadales > Sphingomonadaceae > Novosphingobium. The sequence continues at coordinate 78,222 of NZ_DAISLT010000011.1, read as the reverse complement.
GCGCGTTCGATCACGTCGGGAACTAGTTTGAAGCCTCCACGCAGGATCGCACCATCGGATCGCCCCCGGATGAAGAGAAACCCATCCGCATCGATGACCGCAATGTCCGAGGTCCGTATCCAATCCGCACCGATGCGCGGCGACACGACTTCCAGCAAGCCCTCAGCTCCCGCCGGGAGCGGAGCCCCGCTCGCAGAATCGACGACCCGCAGTTTCGCGCCCGGCATCGCTTGACCGACGCTGCCGAGCTTTGATGTTCCAAACCGTTGGAGCAGTTCCAGGTTCATCGTCGCCACAGGTCCGCCGAATTCCGTCGCCCCATAAGACAGCAGAACCGGGATACCGTACTTTTCCTCAAAGGCTCGCTGAACGCCTGGATCAAGCGGCGCGGCGCCGGTGGCCATCACCTTGATCGACGCAAGATCTTCGCGCGGAATGTCGGCGTCCAGCAACATTTGAAACGCCGTCGGCGGAAGCCCGCTGGCCGCAGGGCGGTAACGAAGGATGAACTCCCGCCATGCCGGCAGCGAAAAGCGTTCGAGCAGCACTGCCGGTTGCCCCCGCAGCAGAGTGGGGATCGTCGAATAAATCCCGGAGATATTACCGATCGGGAAAAAGAGCAGGAACGGAACCGGATTTTCCTCTCCCTTTCGGGCGGCGCCGGCCATCCCGACGTTTCCCATCATATGCCGAGAAATCATGTCGAAGCTGATAGGGAAGCGCTTGGGCGGTCCGGTCGTCCCGCTGGTCAGGATCTCGACACACGGGTGTTCCGGCCCCTGGACGACACGCGCCGTTTGCTCAAAGCCCGGCAACACCGCTGCCGACATCTCCTCCAGCGCGATCGCGGCGACATCGTGCGACGCCAGGACATCCCGCACCTCAGTGCCGATATCCTGCGCCATGGCGATCACAATGCAGGGTTCCAGACGTTCGATATCCCTGGCGAGCGCCGCAGAGGACTGGAAAGCGTAGATCATCTGGACGCTGCGCCCTTCCGCCAGCAACCCCAGAAGCGCGGAAATCACCGCCGGATGGTTGCGGGCAACGAGCGCGACCGGCGCATCGACGCCTCCCCCTGCGATCCTGACTGACTGGCGGACGGCTTGAGCAAGCTGCGCAATTTCCATCCAGTGATACCAGCGCCCGTCGAACTCGATAGCCTTCGCTTCAGGGGCATGCCGCAGCGCCTCTTCCACCATGGTGGGAAGCGCTGTCATGGGGGGGCCATCGCCCGTGGAATTTCTCGAATCCAGCGCCATCCTACCCTCTGTTCAGTTTCGAATAATAAACCTCGCACATTCAATTTGGTCAATATGGAGAATTATCGTTCCATATTGCGAACAATCTGATATGAATGCTCGAGATGACCGTCGTACAAAGAACGGCATGGATGTTGGAGAGGACGATGAACGGACCGCTGGCGGGAATTCGTATTATCGAGGTGGCGATGTGGGCCTTCGTTCCCGCTGCAGGCGGCATGCTCGCAGACATGGGTGCGACCGTGCTCAAGATCGAGCCGCCCACCGGCGATCCCCTTCGAGGTCTGCGCGTGGGCACCTCGCAGCCCGGAGATCACGGCTTCGTCCTGTCATGGGAGAGCTACAACCGCGGCAAGCAGAGCATCACCCTCGACCTGCGGCAGACAGCGGGCCAGGACATATTCTACTCTCTCCTGGAAGACGCCGATGTCCTGTTGACCAACCTTTTGCCGTCAGCGCGCCGGCGTATGGGAATTTCCGTGGAGCAGGTGCGCGCACGCTATCCCGATATAATCTATGCGCTGGGCAGCGGTGTCGGCGCGCAGGGCCCCGAGGCGGACAAGGGCGGCTATGACGCGATTTCCTATTGGGCGCGGGCCGGCATCGCATCCTCGCTCACGGCAGAAAGTGCGGATTATCCCCTCCCCCCGCCCGGCCCTGCGTTCGGGGACACCACCGCCGCAGCGATGCTTGCAGGCGGCGTCGCCGCCGCGGTCGCGCAGCGATTGATGACCGGACATGCCCCCGTGGTCGATGTGTCGCTGCTCGCAACGGGCATGTGGCAGATGCAGCGATCGATAAGCGAGGCAACCCTGGGGGAAAGCGGTTCTCGCAAAGTCCCGCGCGACCAGGTGAACAACCCGCTTGTCAATACCTACAGGACCCTGGACGGCCGCTTCATCGCGCTCTGCATGCTGCAGAGTCAGCGGTATTGGGCGCCTTTTTGCCTGGCGGCGGACCGAACCGATCTGGCCGACGATCCCCGCTTCGCGCAGGACAGCGACCGCAGGCGCAACGTCGGCGCCTGCGTGGCCGAACTCGACGCCTTGTTTGCAGGCAAGTCGCTGGCCGACTGGCGCCAGATCCTGGCCCGCCAGGAGGGTCAGTGGGACATCGTGCAGAATGTCGCGGAACTGGCCGACGATCCGCAGGTCAGGGCCAATCGTTATATCCAGCCTGTCGACTACGGCGCCGGGCGCATCATGCCGATGGTCAGCACTCCGATCCAGTTCGACGGCAGTCCGCTCGCGCCGCGCCCCGCACCTGCACTGGGCGAGAACAGCGAGGAGATCCTGACCGCGCTGGGCTATAGCGAAGACGAAATCATCGGATTGAAGGTCGCCGATGTCGTATTCTGAGGAACGCACCCTCACCCGCACGGACCTTCGCGCGCTCGCCTACAACCACCAGGAGACCCGCTGCGTCGGACGGCTGGCTGTACCTGAGGGCGCAGGCCCCCACCCGGCGGTCCTGGTCCTGCACGATGCCCGCGGGCTTGGAGACGGCACGGCGCGGCGTGCGCATGCACTTGCGCGCCAAGGCTATGTTGCTCTTGCGGCGGACCTCTACGGTGACGAAGCCTACTTTCCCGATCCCAAGCTGGCAGGACCAACGCTGGCCCCGCTGCTCGATGATCCCGCGAAGCTGCGAGAACGGACGATAGCGGCTTTCGAAGCTCTCTGCGCACTGGACATCGTCGATCCCGGCAAGGTCGGAGCCGTCGGCTTCTGCCTGGGTGGACGCTGCGTGCTTGAACTGGCGCGCAGCGGCGCGGCCCTACAGGCGGGCGTGAGCCTGCACGGCCTGTTGACGACCGCCATGCCGGCACGGGAAGGCAGCGTCCAGGCCAGGCTGCTGATCCTCACCGGGGCCCATGATCCCTATGCGCCGGCGGAGGACGTTGAAACCTTGCAACGGGAAATGACCGCTGCATCGGTAGACCATCATATCACGATCTACAGCGACGGCTGGCACGGGTTCTCCGACGAAGAGGCCGGTGACATGCGCAATGTCCCCGGCGTGCGCTACGACCCGCTGCTCGACCGCCTGTCCTGGGCGCAGACGCTGGCCTTCTTCGACGCATTGCTGGCCTAGAATTATACCTTAGGGAGGATGAGGATGTTGGGAAGTATGGAAGCAGGCGCTCACCCAAAGTCTACCGTTCCGGCCGACTTGAAGGATGCGCTGGATCCGGAATGGCTGGGCCGCGCCCTCGCGCCGGTATCGGGCGGGGCCGAAGTGACGTGGGTAGGCGATATCGACAATTTCGAGACCGTCGCGGCCAAGGTTCGCCTGGGGGTTCGCTTCGCGAATGCCCCCGAGAAGACCCATCGCTTTTGCATCAAGGCCATGTTCGGGGTCGAGAACTCGCAGCGGGCCGGTGCGACCGCAGTGCGCGAAGCGCAGTTCTACGCCCGCATTGCGCCCCAGCTTTCCCTGCGCGTTCCCCGGACGCTCCCCGTGATTGCCGACGATGGCGGCAGCGCGCTGCTGATCATGGAGGACCTGATTGCGGCGGGCGCGCACTTCTGTTCGGCGCTCGAACCGTTCACGCGCGAACAGGCGGAAGCCAGCCTTGACCAGATCGCCCGCCTCCATGCCGCCTCGGGCCTGCTGGCCGGGAACGACTGGATTCCGTTCCGATTGGCTTACCTCGCAACCAGCCCGCATTTCTCGGCATCGCAGCTGCAAAACCTGATGGACGGGCCGCGCTGCGCCCCCCTCGACAAGCGAACCGGTGACGCGGCGCTGCTTATCGAAGGCATGAAGCGGCTTGAGCGGCGCTTCGCCGGCGCTCCGATGACCATCCTTCATGGCGACTGCCACGCCGGCAATTTCTACAGGACCGCCGAAGGGCCGGGACTTACCGACTGGCAGCTCGTCCAGCGGGGAAACTGGGCGCAGGACGTCGCCTACCATATAGCAGCGATCCTGCCCGAAGACGTGGCGGGACGGGAAGAGCGAGGACTGCTGACCCATTACCTTGACCGCTTGCGGGCCCATGGAGGCACTGCTCCCGAGCTGCAATCGGCATGGGACGACTACCGCGCTGCCCAGATCTATGGCTATTACCACTGGGCGATTACCCAGCGCGTCGAACCCGAGATCGTGAATATCTTCGTTCGCCGACTGGGCTCGGGCGTCGAACGCCACGATACTTACGCGTTACTCGGCCTGTAGAACACTGGGCCTGTAGAACCAAGATCGGAGCAGAGCAGTCCAATCGACTGCTCTGCTCCTTTACCATCAGTCGATCTGATAGACCCGTTTTGCACGGGCATAGACGATCTCATGGATATCCGCATCCGGCACTCCGGCAAAATCCCTCGCAACGATGTCGTGAGACTGCGGCCAGGACGTTTCCGAATGGGGATAGTCCGAGGACCACATGATATTGCGCCCTCCCACCCAGTCTCGTTGCAGGATGCCGATACGGTCCTGGATGAAGGAGCCGTAGACGTTCTGTTCCATGAAGTGGCTTGGCGGCTGCGAGATCGGGCTGTCCGTCCAGAAACGCTGACGCTCCCATGTCCGGTCCATGTATTCCGCAGCCCAGGCGAACCAGCCGACCCCGCTTTCCACGGTCACGAACCGCAGCTTGGGAAAACGCTCGAAAATCCCGCCGAAGATCAGGACAGCAATCGGCTCCGCCATCGACAGCTTGCTCATGAGCATGTCGGGCAGGAAATGGGCCTTCTCGCCAAATCGGGGGACACGCGCCCCAAGGTGCACGGTCACGGTCAGGTCGAGTTCGCATACTTCCGCCCAGAAGCGCTCGAACTCAGGGTCCAGATAAGAGCGATCGCCGGTCGGATTTCCGGTCAGGGCAGCCCCTTGCCCCGTGGATATCGCCTTGACCGTCGCCGTGGTGCTGATGCCGTCGGCCGACTGGGGAAACGCGGGTATGTTCACTGTCCGAAACCCGAGCTTCGCAGCCTGGCGCATCAGGCGGATCGTTTCGTCCACATCGCGCATGGGCAGGTAGGCAACGCCCTGGAGACGCTTGCGATCGGCCCCGCAGAAATCCCAGAGCCACCGATTGTAGGTTTCGAAGCTGGCGATATAGAGTTCGCTGTTCCTGGTCCCGAGCGGCCCCCCGCCGAAGATGACAGCCGCCTCGATGCCATCCTGATCCATGTCGGCAAGGCGCTGGTCGGGCAGCCAGGCGGCCCGCATCTCGGACCGCTTCACATTCACCTTGAAATCCTTGCCGGACTTTCCGGCAGTGTTGTTCAGTTGCTTGACCGGGCGCCGGTTGCCCTCGAAGACGACCCAGTCATGCTCCTCGCCCTCCTCTATGTACGGCGCGAGCGCACGCAGGTGCTGGGGCAGGTAGTCCTTCCACATTTCATGGGGCGGATCGAGATGCGCGTCCGCGTCGATCAGCGATCTGCGCGTCTGCGCCGCGCTGTGTTGACCAGGCTGTTCCTCAATCCTGGAGGACAGGGTTTCCGTGCGTTCCTTTACCGCCATCGTCGCAGCTCCTCATTCCCATAAGTTCTCTATTTCGAATTTATATTCTTCAATTAGAATTTTTCGCACAACTTGCCCGTTTGTCAAGGTCGCGCTCCTCAGCCCCGCTTCAGGAGCAGCGCGCCATATCCATATCCGCCGTTGGCGACGAGGCAGGTACGCGCCCGCGCAACCTGGCGAGCGCCGGCCTTGCCCCAGAGTTGCAGGCATGCCTCATGGAGGTGACCGTAACCATGGAAGCGCCCCGCCGAGAGCTGGCCGCCGCTCGTATTCAGCGGCAATTGTCCTTTCAGACTTATGCGCGAGCCTCCCTCGACGAAGCGTGCCGCCTCGCCCTGGCCGCACAGGCCCAGAGTTTCCAGCCACAGCAAGGTCAGGATGGAAAAGCCGTCATAGATCTGCGCGAGATCGACATCGCCGGGTCTCAGATCGGTTCGTGACCACAGCATCTTTCCCACGCCCTCGGCCGGAAGGCTCGTGAAGTCGCCGACATGCCGCCCGACCCCGAGCCCGCCCAAAGCCATTCCCATCGCCTCGATCTCGATCGGATCACGCGCCAGTCCTCCGGCGGCATCGCGATGAGACAGCAGGATCGCCGTGGAGCCGTCGATATGCGTGTCGCAATCATAAAGACGCAAGGGCGAGGAAATCAGCCGGGAATCCAGATAGTCGTCCAGGCTTATCGGCTTGCGATAGATCGCATTGGGATTCAGGCTCGCCATGGCGCGGCTGTTGACCGCGATCGCCCCCAATTGGGCCTCGGTCATTCCGTAGCGATGGCGATAGGCCTGCGCGTAGAGCGCATAAGTGTTCGCAGGCGAAAGCGCCAGGAAAGGCGCCGACCACATGTTCCCCCGCATTGCCCGTGCGGGCGAGGAGGCGCCTTTCGCGCCTGCCTGAATCATGCGTGCGCTGGCTTCGGCCACCGTCCGGAACACCAGGACATGGCGGCACATTCCCGAGGCAATCGCCTGGATGGCGCTGAATATCGCGCTCATGTGACCATGCCCCTCTGTCGAGGCCCCGACCCAGATCGGCCTCATCCCGGAAGCCAGCATCACTTCGGTGGCGCCTACCGGAGAAAATCCGGAGCCATCGCCTGCCGGCCCCGGGTAAGTCGTCAGCCCGTCGATCTCATCTAGGGCGATGCCGGCGTCGGCGATAGCCTCCGCGCAGGCATCGAGAGTGAGCTGCAAAGCGCTGCGGGCGGATGGCCGCCCTACCAGAGACTGGCCCGCACCCGTAATGCGCACCAGCTTTTCGGCATGGACTGTCACGCCTTGTCTCCGCGCGGCCTGAACAGGGGGAGCCAGACATCCTCATGCTGGACGAAGAAAACCTCCACCGGCATGCCGATCGCCACGTCTTCAGGATCGCAATCGACGATATTGGTCAGCAGGTAGAGTTGCTCCTGCTCTGCCAGTTCGACGGCGGCAAAGACATAAGGGACGGGCAGTTCTCTCCGCCAGGGTTGATGGTTGATCGTGAAGGTCGCCACCCGCCCGACCCCCGAAACGTCCACGGGAGATACATCCCCGCCGCCGCAGGCGAGACAACGCGGCATCGGTGGATGCTGGTAGCGACCGCAGGCGCAGCGCTGCACGCGAAGCGAGCCGGCTTCACCCGCTTTCCAGAAGAAACCGGAATCGGCATCGATCACCGGCAGCGGACGCGGCCCCCAGGCGGCAATCTCGCGGCGCTGTACCATATCAGCGCAGCAGGACGGGAAGAGCCGAGATACCGCGCTGCTCCAGCCCTCCGGTCAGGAAAGGCGCAGGCGCTTCAGGATCGAGGCGCAGATCCGGAAAGGCGTCCAGAAGCGCATTGATCCCGACGTTGATCTCGCTGCGCGCGACATTCATGCCCAGGCATTGATGCTGGCCGATACCGAAGCCCAGATGCGGCTTTGCTGCGCGGTGCAGGTCATAGTCATCGGGATTGTCCCAGCGCGACGGATCGCGATTGGCCGCCCCGGTGCAGAGTTCGACAACGGAGCCCTCCGGTATGGCGACCCCTCCCAGTTCGACGTCCTCGGTGACCAGGCGGCTGAAAACCGGTGCGGTAACATTCCAGCGCACCGATTCCTCGATTGCCGCGTCCACGAGCGAACGGTCGGCCTTTACCGCCTCAAGCTGTTCGCGGCGGCTTAGCAGCGCCCAGAGCGTGATGCCGAACTGGCGCCAGGAGGTGCCTCCGCCGGCAACCATGACGAGCCGGCTGTTGATCGCGATCTCGCGGTCGCTCAGTGGACGTTCGGTTCCGTCGGGCAATTGCACCGTTGCCTCGATCAGCTTGGACACGACATCGTCACCCGGCACCTCGCGGCGGCAGCCGATGAGTTCCGCCAGCATGCGCCACACCGTTTCGGACGCCGCGGCCCGTACCTCGGGCGCGATTTGGCTGATTTCGCTGCTGCGCATCAGTGCCTGACGGAACACGAGGGCGTCATCGCCTTCGAGACCGATGGCCCGCGTCACCGTATGGACGGGAACCCGCGCGCAGTATTCCAGATTGAGCTCGGCGCGATCCTGATGCTTCAGACGCTCTATAAGCGTCTCGACAATGTCGTTGATCCAGCGCTGCCGCCACCAGGTAAGTGTGCGCGGCTTGATGAACATCGGCTGGAGTGTCTTGCGATAGGCCAGATGCTGCAGACCATCCATCTCCAGGATCCCCATGAGCTGTTCGTCGGTGGGGTTGGGGTGATGAATGATATGGGAGGAGTATCTGCCGTTTTCACGAAACGCAGTTTCGCACTCTGCAAAGCCCAGTACCGTGTAGCTCTGCCTGTCGAGACCGACCTTGTGCCGCTTCACTTCGGGCAATCCCAGCAAAGAGCGCAGGGAGCCCTTATGGACAGATCCGTGTGCCCGCAGCTCAGCCAGCTTGGGATTGACGTCCTCCTCGATCAGATTTCCCATTTCCATCGCTTCGCGGCGGACATCGTAGAGTTCTTCGTAAAGCGGATCATCGCGCGTCAGAACATCGGCCATTGCAAACCTCCTGCTAATTGCTGTGCTCAGGCATTGAAGGGGATCGGCCTCAGGTCGGCGGACGGCTCTCCCGCAGCCTGAGCCCGCGCGGCACGGGCCGCGGGCGTTTCATGGCGAAGCCTGCGCGCCGCCAGATACAGAAGAACCAGCGCCAGGGGGACGAGTAGCTGGACGCTGATCATGCCCTTGGCGAGCGATCCCGTCGTCGTGCTGACTTTTCCAACCCAGTAGGGCCCGGCACCGGCGGAAATCACGATGTTGACCAGGGCGAAAGCCGAAGCTGCCCCGCCCCGCATGCGCGGCAGCACCAGGTCCTGGATCATGGCCGCGAAAGCGCCCGCCCAGCCTGCGGAAAACAGCGCAAACAGAGCAAAACCCGGTAGAAAATCAGCGGCGCTGGACGCTCGCAGCATGATCGCCAGTGCCGGCAACGTACCGATCGCACTGATCGCCGCAATCCAGACGGGCGCACGCCGATCATGCTGCTTCCAGCGATCCGCGATCCAGCCGCCACCGATCACGCCTACCGCCGAGGTCGCCGCCATGCTGAGTCCCAGGGTGCCGCCCGCCAAAGCGGGCGACATGCCGAGTATCCGGATCGCGTAAGCCGCGGTCCAGGCGCTGACCGCTCCCGTGGAGCACGCAACCAAAGCGCCGCCCAACATGGCAAGGACATATGTCGGACAGCCGAAGGTGAGCCGATAGAACGGCAGGTCCCGTGCCTTCTGCGCCTGACCCCAGCTGACGATCGCATAGGCGCCCAGTGCAATCGCACTCCACTGCGCCGCGTCTCCGGTCATCAGGATCAGGGCCGTTGCCAATGCCGCCAGAAGGAGGATCAAGGCCAGATTGGCGCGGAGGGCCGCTGTATTGCCGGTTCGATAAAGACTGATCAGAGTGAACGGCGGAATGGCCGCCCCGAACTCGCGGATCAGCAAGCGTGGCAGCGTGATCACTTCCTTGCCGGGGCGAGCCGGTTCCCGCAGGTTCGCCACCAGCACCGCCAGCGGCAGTCCGGGCAGGCCGACGATCAGCAGTGCAGCCTGCCATCCCTTGATGCCGCATGCGAACGCGCCCGGAACGCTGCTGCACATGGTCGGCCAATGCTGGAGAATATAGCCTCCCAGCACCAAGGCCGCGGCGCCGCCGAGATAGGCGCCCGCTACATAAGTGCCCAAGGCGGCTGCGCGATTTCGAGCCGGAAAGTAGTCCGAGATCAAGGCATGCGAACAGGGGTTCGCCGTGGCCTCACCCACGCCGACACCGATCCGGGCCGCGCCCAGCCCCGCGAAACTGGTCGCGCCTGCCCCGGCGGCGGTCATGATCGACCAGGTGACGAGACCCGTCGCCATCAGGCGCGTGCGACTGAGGACATCGGCGATCCGCCCCATCGCGATCCCGACGACCGAGTAGAAAACGGCAAACCCGGTCCCGAGAAGAAAGCCCAATTGCGCATCGGTCAGTTGGAGATCGACCTTGATGCTCTGCGCCAGAATGGACAGAATCAATCGATCGAGGAAATTCAGCAACCCTGCCAAAGTCAGGACAATGAGAACGTAATAGGCATGAGGCCGGATACGTTCTTCACTCGCGGACCTGGTGGTTGCCGCCTGTTCCGTCTCGGCCGACCTGGACGCGCGCGCCGCTTCCGCGCCAGCCAACGGCATGGCCCCTGCGGTGCCCCCGCCGCCAAGGCCTGACAGTGCCAGGGAAGGTTCAACTTCTCCCGATGATCTCGACATGCCTGCTCTCCCGTCACGCAAATCGCCATGCTTATAATTCTATATGGCGAATATATTATCTATATATAGAATAATTGAGTCAACCGAAGTCCCCTTGCCGGGCCAGCAAACGGTCTCGAACCGTGGCCAAGCGCGCGCTGTCCACGCCGAGTTGCGCTTCAAGGTAGCCGCGAAAACACTCCGGATCCGGGGCGATCCGATCGAGCGCCGCGCCTAGATAAGCAGGGTCGGCGCTCAGGATCGCCCGGATTACAGCCTCCGGCTGTCGCCCCAGTACGCCACCTTGCGCCCTGGATTGTAGGACCAGCCCTTCCAGCCCTCCGACAACATCGGTCGCGGCGAAATCGGCCATGATCTGCTCGCGGGAAACACCCAGGGCCAGGAGAATGATTGCAGCTGCGGTCCCGGCGCGGTCCTTGCCCGCCGAACAGTTGAACACCAGCGGCAAAGACCCTTCATGGAGCTGCCGGAACAGTTCCCGGTAGGCCGGGGCCTGCTCGAACGGCAGGCGCCGATACCCCTCGATCATGGCGGCTCGGGCGCTTTCCACATCCGGCAGGTCCGAGGTCATGAGACGTCGCAGTTCGCCAAAGCTCGTCTCATAATCTCGCGACCAATAGCGCAGGCCCAAGGCGGAGTACCAATCGACCGGAGCAGAAGCGCGCTCCTGCGAAGTGCGCAGATCGCAGAGGCTGCAAATGCCCAGAGAGCGAAGACTCTGCCGGCCCACTGAAGTCAGTCCGCCAAGACTTCCCGAGCGATAGAGCAGGCCATGACGCACCGGACGGCCGTCCAGTCCTGTATAGCCGCCGAGATCGCGGAAATTGCGGGCACCATCGAGCCGAATGACACGCGGACCGGCATGCGAACCAAGGGTCTGCCCCCTCACCGGCCCATCACTGGTCATCGGCGACCCGCACCACCAGCTTGCCGACATGGCTGTTGCCGCTGAATATGCCCGCGAATGCGGCGGGCGCCTGCTCAAGGCCTTCGACCACGGCTTCGGTCAGTTTGATCCGCCCTTCCCTGTACCATCCGGCAAGGTCTTCGAGTGCCTCAGGCCCAGCCGTAAGGGCCCCGCCGAAGCCTCGGACCTCCAGCCCTTTCGACATGATGGTACGCATGAACCCCGGGAGGCGATCGGGACCGGGGCCCTCCAGGCCGATACCATAGTAGGCGATGAAGCCGCATACCGGCATCCGGGCCTGGTATTTCAGCAAAGGCAGCACGGCGTCGGTTACAGGACCGCCGACATTTTCGATATAGACGTCGATGCCGCCGTCGCAGTGCGCCTTCAGTTTCTGCGGGAAATCGGGGGACTTGTAGTCGACACAGGCATCGAAGCCGAGGGCTTCCACCGCCCGGCATTTGGCTTCGCCGCCAGCGATACCGATCACCCGGGCGCCCAATATCTTGCCGATCTGGCCGGCAATGCTGCCGACGGCGCCAGCAGCCGCCGATATGACGACCGTCTCGCCCGCCTTGACCCTGCCGATTTCGATCATGCAGGCATGGGCAGTCTGCCCGGGCATGCCGAGCAGCCCCAAGGCAGCGGAAGGCGGCGCGGCCTGACAATCCAGCTTGCGCAGAGGTACGAGCTGCGGATCGATCGCGGCATATTCGCGCCACCCGATCCGCCCCTCTACCCAGTCCCCCACCGTCCAACCGGCAGCATTCGACGCCTCGACCCGCGAGACGGCTCCGCCATAAACGACTTCACCGGGACGCACCTGCGCGCGTCCGGTAAGCCGCTGTTCGTCCAGAGCGAAGCGGATGAGCGGATCCAGCGAAAGCCAATAGGTCTTCAGCAGGACTTCTCCCGCCGAGGGCTCTGGAATGGCCAGGGTTTCGACGGCGAAATCTTCGGCTCTCGGCGCGCCCTGCGGATAGGCGCGCAGTACGATCTGCTTCATCGGCTCTCCCTCCATGCATTCCGGTCGCTCCTCGCAGCGATCGAGGCGATCAACCTTCCTCACCTGCGCAGCGGCACGCCGGCCGAAAGGCCGCCGTCGACCGGCAGGTTGACGCCGGTTATGTTGGCAGCCAGATCCGAGGCCAGAAAAAGCGCGGCATTCGCACAGTCCATGGGATCTATGGGCCGCCCCAGAGGATGAGCCGCGCTCATGCCCTGGCGGACCTTCTCCGCATTGGGCCCGCCCATGTCCATTCCGCCATACCGCGTCGGCATTCCGGCAGGACAAACGGAATTGATCCGGATCGCCTTGCCGGCCACTTCCATCGCCAGCGTCCGCGTAAGGCCGACGACAGCGCCCTTCGTCGCCCCATAAGCGACGCCGCCATAGCCGATCAGACCGGCGATCGAAGCGGTGTTCACGATGACGCCTCCGCCGCCCTGCTGCTCAAATGCCGTGATCGCCGCCTTGCACCCGTACAGCACGCCGTTGACGTTCACGGCCTGCACCGCGCAGATTTCCTCGGCGGAGGTCGTCGTCAGCCGCTTCGGCCCTTCCCCCGGCGCCCCCATGACCGTGATGCCGGCATTGTTGTAGAGAATGTCGAGCCGGCCATAGTGGGCCACCGCGAATGCGATCAGGCGCTCGACCTCTGTCTCGTCCGCGACATCGCACCGCGCGGCACGGGCTTCCCCGCCTTCCGCCGCGATCAGCGCCGCGGTTTCATCGGCCCGGGCGGCATCGATGTCCGCGGCCACCACGCGTGCACCATGGCGCGCAAACAGGAGAGACGCGGCCTGTCCGACCCCGGACCCTGCCCCGGTGATGACGGCCACCTTCCCGTCTACCAAACCTTTCATGTCAGGCCCCCATGTTGATGCAGCTGAGTTGCTGGTAAAGGCGGATCCCTTCCACGCCGCGCTCGCGCCCGATGCCGCTCATTCGCTGGCCGCCGGCCGACACGTAGCTGCTCATCATCGCGCCGTTGACGTTCACGGTGCCGCTCTTGATCCGGAGGGCCACATCGAGCGCCTGACGCCGGTCCGCCCCAAAAACATAGCCCGAAAGGCCGTAGGCGGAATCGTTTGCCATCGCGACGGCATGGTCGAAATCCCGGTAACCGATCAGGCAAACGACCGGCCCGAAGATTTCCTCCTGCGCAGCCGGATTCCGGTTATCGGCGATATCCAGCACGGTGGGTTCGAAGTAGTAGCCCTTGTCAGCCAGTCCAGCGGGACGGCTGCCCCCGGTGATCAGCGTGGCACCGGCATCGAGCGCGGCCTGGACGAAATGCTCGCAGCGCGCACGCTGCGCGGCCGAGACGACAGGTCCCAACTGCGTCTGGGGATCTTCCGCCGCACCGATCCGGATCTGGGCGAAGGCAGACCGTATCCGCTCGGCTATGGCCGCCTTCTCCGCCTCCGGAACGAAGATGCGCGTTCCCAGCGCGCACCCTTGCCCGGCGTGCGCGGTACAGGCGCCGACCATGACCGGCACGACCTTCTCAAGCGCATCCGGCAGGAATATCTGCGCCGACTTCCCACCCAATTCGAGCTGAAGCCGCTTCATCGTCGGGGCCGCCTGCTGCGCGACCATTACGCCGACGGCCGTCGAACCGGTGAATGCGACCATATCGACGTGCTGGTGGGTGGTGAGCAATTGCGCGCCCTCGACACCCCCTTCCGTCACGATGTTCAGCACGCCGTGAGGCAGGCCCGCTTCCAGCGCCGCCTCTCCAAACACCACGGCCGACAAGGGGGTGAGCGGGCTTGGACGCAAGACAACGGTGTTGCCGACCGCAAGCGCGGGCATGACCTTCCAGAGCGCGGTAAGGAAGGGAAAGTTATAGGCTGCGATGGCTGCCACCACGCCGATCGGCGAATAGCGGCGCAGGCTCTGGTAAGCCTGCCCCATGGGATTGATCCGCTCGCTGATCGGGAGGGGATTATCCTCGCATTCCGGCAGTGATTGAACGAGGTCCAATATCTGCCCCGCCTGCGCAAGAGGGGTCTGCACCTGGCTTCGCATCGAAGGCGTAAATCGCGGGCAACCGGCCTCTCGGGTGATGAGATCGACGATCCTGTCCGCGCGCTTTTCCAGGGAAGCGGCAAAATCGCGCAAGATTGACAGCCGCGCACCCATGGCGAGTTCGCTCCAGCCCGGCCCGTCATAGGCACGCCGCGCCGCCGCTATCGCTTCTGCAACCTGCTCCAGAGAGAGACCCGTCGGCGTAGCGATGACTTCGCCCGTAGACGGATCTTCGACCGGGAAAGGCGTGCCGCATCCCGCGACGAACCGCCCATCGACAAACCCTTCGCTCATGCCTCTCGCCTATTCGCAATTTCGAACTATTATTCGATATTTGTAAATAGGCGCATTTTTCCCCGCGCGTCAACCACGCTGAGAAAGAGTGAATTCAAACTAAGCCCGAATGGGCGGCCGATCAGGCCTGACGGCCAGCCATGAAATCGGTGAGGCGATCAGCGGCGCTGCGGAGGCGGCGCCCCATCGCCAGGATCTGGCTGCCGTTGAAAGAACCGGCAATGCCGCTCAGCACTAGCACAAAGGCGATCTGCTTGCGGGCGTCGAAGACCGGCGCGGCCAGTGATGCGAGAGGATAGTCCTCCCCCTCTTCCAGGGTCGTGGCCACTCGAATGCCCGATACTGCGTCCGGCTCGTCGAACAGCCAACCGATCGACCCGCGCTTTGCGTCGGCGGTGTGCAGGATGATCTGAAACCCGAGGTCACGGCTGAGTCGGATGCCGGCATGCAATTCGGCACGATACTCATCCGATACGCCGGGCAACGTGGCATCGATGAAAGCGTCCGCGTCTTCCTGCGGCGACCAGCTCACCCAATTCGTACCCGCCGGCGGTTTCAGCGGCAGATGGGTTCCGCGCGGCACGGACCAGCCGAGGTTCGAGCGCGAGGCAGCCCGCTCCCGCACGACGATCTCATTCCCCTCCCGAAACACGGCAGCGCAGACGGCATCGTACTCGTCTGCAAGCAAACGCATTTCCGGCAGGGCTATCCGCACGGGGGACAGATACTCGTCCGCCACACGCCCGATCGCCACAAGCGCAGGCCCCAGCACGTAGCTCTTGTCGGTTGTCCGATAGAGGTAGTTCGCTTCGACAAGGCTCGTCAGCAGGGCGTGGCAGGTGGCACGGCTGAGCTTCAATCCCCGGACGAAATCGGTGAGCGTGAAAGCTTCACCCGGATGTTCGGCCATGAAGTTGAGAATGGCCACCACGCGCGCCACGCTGGGAGATGTACGAGTCATACAGCCTGTTCAGTATTTCGAATTCTCCGGATTTAGGGGGCGCAACTGTCATGGGTCAAGAGGCAGGCAGGCGTCGGGTCGATAAATGCCGATCCACATTTCGACATTATATTCGCTATTGCGACACATGATTCTAACTGATAGTCACAGCAAGACCTTCAAACGATAGAATCAGAAATGTTGAAGGCCCCAAGCGATAGGGAGAGCGCTTTGGCGAAATATCTCATGCTTGCCCTCAATGGGCCGACCGGCGGCGAAGGCGACGAGGAGCGTTGCAACCGCTGGTATGAAGATGTGCATATGCCGGATTTCCGGAAGATCGACGCGGTGACGAGCGCACGGCGCTATCATGTCGTCCGGGGCAACCTGCCCGGCATGGAGGCGTGGCCCTACATCACCGCCTATGAGATCGAGACCGACGATCTGGCCGCCGTCTCGAAGCGATTGGCGACCGAGGTCGGCCCGGCCGATCCCAGCATGGATCGCGACCGCTCCGCCCATATCTGGGCCATACAGATCAGCGGCGACGACTGAACACGTCGAGGGTGCGTCGAGCAGGACGGCCCGCGCCCTAAAGTGGAAGTGCAAAAGAGCCGGAACACCGGCGGCCCTGCCGGGCCTTTCATCGGATGGAGAGGGTATGACCATGACAAAGGCGTCCGCGTTGCGGGCTTGCGTCTCTGCGACCGCGTTAATCGGGTGGACTCCCGCCTTGGCTCAGGAAACGGGTGACATCATCGTCACCGCCCGGCGCGTCGAGGAGCGCCTGCAGGACGTGCCGATCTCCATGACGGTTTTCGACCAGCATCAACTCGACGACCGCAATGTGAACAGCGGGAACGACCTTGCCCTCTACACCCCGTCCCTCAGCGCCAACAGCCGCTTCGGCACGGACAACGCCAGCTTCGCCATCAGGGGCTTTTCCCAGGAATCGCGCACCACGGCCTCCGTCGGCATCTACTTTGCAGACGTCGTCGCGCCGCGCGGCGGCACCGCTTCGATCGGTAGCGGTGACGGAGCAGGCCCCGGCTCCTTCTTCGATCTTCAGAATGTCCAGGTTCTCAAAGGGCCGCAGGGAACCCTGTTCGGCCGCAATACGACCGGCGGCGCGGTCCTTCTGGTTCCCCGCAAGCCCAGCGACCTGTTCGAGGGATATGTCGAAGGATCAATCGGCAACTACGACTTGCGCCGGCTCCAGGCCGTGGTCAACACACCGCTCGGCGACCAGGCGAGGCTGCGCATCGGCGTCGACCGCCAGATTCGTGACGGCTTCCTGAAGAACATCTCGGGCATCGGCCCGGGCGACTTCGGTGATCTCGATTATTGGGCCCTGCGCGCAAGTCTGGTCGTGGATCTGACGCCGAGCATCGAGAACTACACGATCGCGTCCTACCTACACTCCCGCACGAATGGCCAGATCCCCCAGGTCACCGTTTGCAACAGCGCAGTATTCCCGCAGGGCGCTCCGATCTGCGACCAGATCGCGCGGCGGCAGGGTCAAGACAAGTTCGCAGTCCAGTCAGCGATTGACGATCCGCTCAGCCTGATGAGACAATGGCAGGCCATCAACACCACGACCTGGCAACTGAACGATCAGATCACCATCAAGAATATCGCCAGTTACTCGCAGTTCTACAACCGGATTCGTTCCGATTTCTTCGGAGTCGACGCAATCGTTCCGGCCTCCCAGACCAACCCGCGTACCGGCGCCGTCGTGGCAGGCGGTGCGCTGACCGGCGCCCACGGCGCGTTCAACACGTCCTTTACCCCGCCGAACGGTTCGCTCGCAGACCAGGAGAACTTCACGGAGGAACTCCAGGTCCAGGGACGAGCGATGGAAGGCAAGCTCGACTGGCAAGTCGGTGCCTACATGGAACGCAGCGATCCTCTGGGAGACAATACCGTCTATGCCGCCACACGATTGATCTGCGAGGACCGTTTTGCATTCCAGTGCACGAATTTCCCCGGCGGAACGGGATCGCTGACCATCCAGAAGTTCCGGGCCTCCTTCCACAACCACGCGCTTTACGGTCAGGCGTCCTACCGGCTGAGCGATCAGTGGAACGTGACCGGCGGTTTGCGCTACACCTGGGACACCTCGCGCGCGCAGGCGATCAATGCCCAGTATCTCTTCCCGGCGGGCGCAGCCCCGACCGGTCGCTGCGCCAATCCCACCTTGCGCCCCCCGGGCAATCCGCCAATCACCAGTATCACCCAATGCCTCGACCGCCCCGTCCAGAAGAGCAACGCCCCGACATGGTTGCTGGGCCTCGACTATACGCCTTCCGATAACATCCTCATTTATGGCAAGTACGCGCGCGGCTATCGCCAGGGAAGCGTCAACCCGCTCGCGGCCGGCGGCTTCACGACCTATGAGCCCGAGAAGGTCGATGCTTACGAAATCGGCATGAAAGCAAGCTGGCACGGTGCCGCGCCCGGCAATCTGAACATCGCGGGGTTCTACAACGACTTGTCGAACCAGCAGATCGCATTGGGCTTAACGTCGTCACCCGCGCGCGGCTCTGCGCCCCCTAACAATGCAATAGTCAACATAGGCCAATCTCGCCTGCAGGGCGTGGAAGTGGAAGCCGGAATTGGCCCCATCGCAGGGCTCCGCCTGGACGCAAGCTATGCCTATATCGACGCCAAGCTGCGCTCGACGGTCACGCCGACATTCCCGCCGGAGAGCCCCTACGACGGCTTCATTCCAATCAATCCCGGCCAGCCGGCGCCCTACACCCCCAAGAACAAGCTTTCGCTGACCGGAACCTACACTCTCCCCGTGCCCGAGCGCTTCGGGACGATGTCCGTGGCGGCCACATACAGCTATGTCGACGAGCAGGTCATATTCAGCACGAACTACGGAACACTGCCATCCTATGATCTGCTCAATCTCAATCTGAACTGGCGGCAGGTTGCCGGCAGTCCTGTAGATCTGTCGCTTTTTGCGACCAACATTACGAATGAACGCTACGCCGTTGCGGTCAACGACATGGAAACGAGCGGTGGTTTCGTGTCGCTCCAGTACGGCCAGCCTCGGATGTACGGGCTTCGCCTTCGCGTGGCATTCGGGTCCTGAACCGGGCGTCACGCGCCAGGCTGCACTCCCCGAAGCATTTCAGAATGAACAAATTGCTTGCCAGCTCGTATCTTCCGGCAACCAATCGCGGAACCGATCTGACCGGGTCAATGCGAATATTACCCGCATCGACCCGGCCTTTCCAAAGCTCAGTCTTTGCTTTCCTCTGTCGTTTCGAACGACTGAAGCGATGTGTCCTCACGCTTCTTTCCGAGTCCGAGCAAGCGCGCGATCTTCTGGCGGAGAACAGCGAAAGCTGCGATCACCGCGACGATCAGCGGCTTCAGGAACTTGAGCAGGATGGCCAGTAGGCCCAGCTTCTTGGCTGCGGCCACGCCCACGCCAGCCGCGATCAGCCCGCCGATGCCATATTCGGCCTTCTTGTCGGACGAGGCGTCGAAATCCTCGTAGCGCGAACCTGCGTCGAACGAGGCATGTTCGGCAAAGGCCTTCGCCGCGCCGCGTACTTCGCCAAGCTTGTCCATCGACGAGATGAGGTTGAGGCTGAGCACGCCCTTGCGGCCCAGCGTTCGCACATCATAGTTTAGCGAGTGGACAGATTGCTGCGCGATGTCGAGATCCTGCGCCCAGACCACCGAATGGGTGCCCGCGTCGTATTTGGGCTGTTCCGCCCAGCCTGCCAGATGCATGGCGGGATAGCCTTCGGACTTGCGCTGCTCGTTACGCTCGCCCTCGCCTTCCTGCATCTGGTTCAAGATTTCGGCATAGTCCACATCCGCCGCGTCCTCGTCGGACACGAAACCGCTGGGGTCGTACGATACGACTGCCCCCCAGGAATCACTGAACGGCGAAGCGCCGGCGGGCATCACGATCCCCAGCACACCATCGGCGGATCGCGCCGGATTCCCCCATATGTCGACGAGAATCCGACGGGCATCCGCCGGGCCGTAGAAGTCATAGGCGGAGCCAAGATCGAGCGTGGCATTGGCCTCGGCGACCCGGATTTTCCCCTGCTGCGGATGCAACGCCTTCAACGCTGCCGCAACCGCAGGCGGCACTTCCGTCGTCCGATCCTGCGCCACCGCAAGCGAGCCGGTAACGAAAAGGCCCGCGAGAGCCGCGGCCATCATCAATTTTCGCATTTTGAAATCCCACGTTTACACAATGACATAAAAGCCATCGACAACGAGCGTCAACGCCGAATGAGACTGGGTGGGCGCCGCTGCGCCCTCTACCGCGTTACCAGAGAAGCGCTTGTCGCATCAGGAAACCGAATTGGCCTAATTCGTCATGGTGAGGCATCCGCTGGAAGGTCAGCTTTTGGATCGGCCAGATAGGCGGCGGGATCAGCCGCGCGGAGGCCAGGGCCTGTCGGCACGGCGGATCCGCGCGATCAGGCGGCGGCGCGCCTGTTCCTCTGGCACGGAGGTCAGATGCAGTTCCTGGGAGATGCCGCGCGCGGGCGTGGTCCCGTTACTGTCCGCCTGCCAAGGATCGGCGCCCGCTTCGATCATTGCTTCGGCAACCTGCATCGAATCCATGTCCACGGCGGTCTGCAACATCGAAACGCCGCTGCTGTCCCGCCATTGGGCATCCGCACCGTGCCGCAGCAGCACGCGGGCCGCTTCGACATTGCCGTGCCGCGCGGCGGTGAGCAGCGGGACGATTGCCGCATCCGCAGCCACCGGATCGGCCCGTGCCCCGGCGCGCAGCAGGCGTTCGGCCAGCGCCAGATGGTCAAGCTCGATCGCAAGGTCCAGCGCCCTGCCCGCAATCGCGCCGTCCGGGGAAAGCCCGGCATCGAGCAGCACCTCCACCATCGCCGCATCGCCCCGACTGACCGCGAAAGTCAGCAAGTCGCCGAACTGACCGTCAGGCGCAAAATCGGGATAGGCGACCGGCGGGACATGGGTGTCGCGCAGGGCCGGATCGGCGGCAAGGATGCGCCGCACTTGCGATACGTCACCTTCGAACACGGCGTCGGCCAGCGCCTGTCCGGCGCCGCCATGATTCACCGAGCGACGGACCTTTGCGGGATCGGGTAACATGACGTGCGATTGTCCTTCGTGACCATCCGGGTGCTGTGAGCAGGCTCCTGCCAGCACCGCCATGACGAACAGCGCAAGATCCTGCAATCGCGCCATTCCTCAGTTCGGCAAGCTGCTCAGCACCCAGTCGATACCATGGCGCGAAACCGGATTGAAGCTGCCGATGAAACCCGTCCCCTCCGGCGCGACCGCGTCGATGACATGACGGTTTCCATAAGCCTCGGGCAAGTCGAGGAACGGGCTTATCAGCCGGTCCCCGCCGTCCTGTATCAACGACAGGATCTCGCCCTGGACCTGCCAGCTGTCCACCTGCGCCTCAGTCGGTGACGCGGCAGCGGCATGGATCGCGCGGGCATCGGCGATCGTGTCGTCGTGCAGGCCCGCCGCGTTGAAGGTGTCCGCCGGTCGGCCCGACGCGATCGCCGCCGCCGATGCCAGTCCTCCGCCCAGCGAATGGCCGGTGAAACGCACCTGCTCCGCCGCGTCGGACCGGGCGATGCGCTCACCGATCGCCAGCGCGGCGCGATAGTGGGCGGAATCGAAGCCCAGCCCCTGCTGCGCGTTGTTCACCCAGTCCGCCGCGCTCTGCGATCCGCGAAAAGCGATGGTGTATTCGGTCGAAGCGCCCTCGCCTGTCGCGTAGACGCGGGCGCGGAACTCTCCCTGCCCCAGCAGCGCGGGCGACAGGCCAAGCACTTGCAGGTCCGCCGCATCGGCCACGCGGTAGCCTTCGGGCGGCTGCGCAACATCGTTGTAGACGTCCTGTGCCAACAGCGCCTGCCCGCGCAAGTCGCCGCTCGATGCGGCAGTGCCCGGATCGTTCGCGGCAATCAGCGTCAGCGGCTGGGCACGCAATGGATCGGCGCGCAGCAGCTCGAAAGGGGTGACGCCCCCCGCGCCGGTGCCGCGACCCGCAATGGCGTTGGCGGAGTTGGCGGCGGCCATGGCCGTGTTCTGGTCGATCCGCATCGGCTTATCCCTTCACCCTGTCGAGCAGCGCCCGGTTGCGCAGGATCACCACCGGGATGACCGGCGCTTCCTGCGGATCAACGACCAACGCGCCGAAGAACGCCTTGCCCGAGGAGAATGCATAAAGTTGCGCGCCATCCGGAGCCAAGCCCTCCACGGGTTCGGCGGTCCAGCCCGGCGGCATCCCCTTGCGCAGTTCTTCGCCGAGACGCGCGCGGCTATCGGGCGCGATGGTCATGATGCGGGGCTGCAATGCGCCCCAGCGCGGCTCCAGCCGTACCGCGACATCGCGCGATGCGCGCACCACGCGATGGTTGAGCGCGCTGCCGATCGGCGGATCGTCGTGTGACAGGAGGATCGCGGGAAGCTGCGGCTGCGCCCCCGCACCGCCATCGACGCCGACCACGGGCAGCTTCTCGTCGCAGCCCGCAAGCGCGCCCAGCATGAGGAGACTGGCCATCGCGGCGCGCATCAGGGCTTAGCGAACTGGCTGGTGAAGGACAGCGCGTCCTCGAAGTCGCTCGTCACCGCAGAGCCGACGCCGGTTTCCTTCGTAGCGGGATCGACCGGGAGCGCGGCGTGGGCAAGCGTCGTCGCGGCGTCGGCATGGGGGTTGGTGATCGCCGCGTTGACGCCGAACTGCACCCACTCCTTGGCGACGCTGGCCGCCGTGCCCACCGCCGCCGCCGCCGGTCCGCCAACCTTGGCCTTGTCCACGACGGTCAGGACCGACTTGAGCACGGCGGTCGTCATCGCCTGCTGCTTCGCCACGTCGACATCGATCGCCTTCACGCCGGCGGCCACCCCGCCCACGAAGTAGCCGAGCGAGGCGGCGTTGGGCAGCCGCGACTGGCCGTCACTGTTGGGAACGATTTCGGTGCGGGCGAGCCGCTCGACCGGGTTCTCGTTCATGTCGTTGCCCATCTGAAGCCGCGCCATCTGCTCGCCAAGGTCCGCCTCGCGGCCCTGGTTCAGCATTTCCTTGGCATAAGCCGCAAAATCGCTGCCGTCACGCGTCGCGGCGTTGAAGGTGAGTTCGCGCATGACGCCGGTGGTGTCGCTGTCGACGATCTTGGCCAGCCCGTTCGTCATCTGGCCGAGCGTGTCGTCCTTGCCCACCACCGTGAGGCCGCCGATCACCCCGTTCGTATCCCGCACCGAGCGCAGGGTGCCGACCCCAGCGTCGAAGATCTGCGCCTTGAGATCGGCATCGGACATGGTCGCCGCCGCGCCCATGATCGCCTCGAACTGGTTGGCGTTCCACGTCATCGACGTGGAGCCGCCCGGATAGGTCGCCATCGTCGTCATCTGCCCGTCGACGGACGAGCTGAGCACGTCGGACAAGTGGCTGCCCACGCGGTTGAAGCCTTCTTCGGCGTTGGCGCCGCGCAGGCTGCCGAGAACTTCACCGGCAGCACTGGCCTCGGCGTCGGCGAACGTGGTGCTGCTATAGCCGAAGCCGTAGTCGGACTGATGCCCGGCCTCGATGCCCGAAGTGATGGCGGACAGGTAATCCAGCTTCGCCTGCGGCCCGGCATGAGTCGCGATCGCCGAGCCGAGTTCGGTGACCGGGGTGAAGCCGCCCGAACGATCGTCGGTCCGGACGAAGGCGTCGCTCAGCGCGCCCAGGCTGTCGCCGTCGAGCTTGCCTGCCATGTCGGCGAAGAACGCCTGCCGCTCGTCCCCGCTCAGCCCGCCGAGGCCGAGGATGGAGCCGTCCATGATCTCCGCCGCGACGCGGTCCAGCGTGCCGTCGGCCGCCAGCGCGTCCACCACCTTGTCGGCATCGGCGGCTGGAAGCGCGCTGATCTCGCGCACCACGTCCTTGATGTCGGCATTGGTGATGGGGTTGAGGAAGCCCGTCTCCATCCGGTTGTGGATGGTCTGGGTGGCGTTCTGGACGGGATCGGTCATGACGGCCTCTCTCTGCACTGCTTCACGATTGCCCCGGACGATGGCCCAGGCAAGCCGCAATGCCACTGCGCGATCCGATTAGCGGACTAGTCTTTTCGATTAGGCGCAGGCGGTGGAAGCCGTCCTCAGCGCACCAGACGGCGCTTGAGGATGACCTCTACCGTCTGCGCCGCGTTTTCAAAACGCTCCACCTCCTCGCCGGAGATCCTGTCGCGCAGGACCGCTCCGAACCCGCGCGACAATCTCCTCCGCGGCAGGCTCAGTCGTCGTATTCGACGTCGAACTTGAACTTTCCGTCAGGGAACAGAGAGAAGGTGCAGCGGTTCCACGGCGAATGGCCGGGCTTTTGCATCTGCTTTTGCAGTTCGAACAACGCGCTGGATATCGTGAAGGCGTGCATTCCCCGGATGCGCGGACGCTCCACCGCGCCGTCCGCCTTCCGGCATTCCAACTGCACGGTAGCGACGTCGCCATCCTCCAGCGCACCGCTCAGCCGTGCGCTGGCAAAACCGGGCGGACAATGCTGGATGATCTCGGTGGCAAGGGTCTGGTACGAAGGCGTCAGGTCCACGATCATCCCCCGGGACGGTTCATAAAGGTCTTGGTTTCCGGAACACCGTCAATGACATAGTCGACGACGAAGGCATCCGGGCGACCGCTGGCGCCATTGTAGATGACGTCGATGTTCACGTCCACCGTCTTGCCGCTTCCCAGCGCATCGGCGAACGTGTTCTCCAGCGTCTTCCACGCGCCCATGTTGAAGTTGCCGTCCATGGGGACGAGGTTCACCCGGTCGCCCGGACCGTTGAAGATCGAGGCGATCAGGTGGCCGCCCTGGTCGTCCGGCAGACGATCGTCGCGGCCGGAAACGCGCTGCTGATAGCCGTTGCGATCCGCCGTATTGAGGTTGAGCGAGCCTTCCACGGTGGTCACGCGGCCTGCATCGTCGGTCTTGTAGGTATAGCCGTTGACCAGATAATCGGTGTCCGGCTTGAGGTTGCGGGCGTTGAGCTCGGGGGACCAGTTGCCGGTGGTGCCCCCGTCCGCGACCACCTGATCGCGCTTGACCACTGCCGCCGCCGCATCGTCCACCACGGACGCGGGCGGCGCGGAAGGAGAGAAGAACTCATCCAGCTGGCGCTTCATGCTTTCCAGCGAAGCCTTGGCATCGGCAGGGA
Source organism: Novosphingobium sp. (assembly GCF_036820275.1). Classification (GTDB taxonomy): domain Bacteria; phylum Pseudomonadota; class Alphaproteobacteria; order Sphingomonadales; family Sphingomonadaceae; genus Novosphingobium. The sequence goes on along the minus strand of NZ_DAISLT010000011.1, from coordinate 53,407 downwards.
GAGCATCGAGCGCGGACTGCGGGATCTTGTCCACCGCATCGGCGATGGTGCGCAGCCCCGGCTCCAGTGTCTCACGCAGGGCGGGGTTGTGGGCGATGGCACTGACGCTGTCTGCCACCGTCTGCGCCCACTTGCCGATCTTGCCTGCCTTGGCCAGATCGCCGAGGCCGGGCAGGATCCCGGCGGTGGAAAGCCCGGCGTTGAGCAGGTGCCCACCCGCATCGCCCCACTCGCCCGAGAACGCGGAGCCGATCGAGCGGCCCACGGAAATCAGCGCATTGCTGCCATCAGCAAAGGGCGTCGGCTCGAAGATGCCGACGATATCAAGCCCCATCTGCGTGAGGTCGAGGCCGAGCTGCACCGGGTCAGGCCCCTGCGAAGTGGGCGGCGCGCTATTGTCGTTGGCCGCGATGTCCAGCGCGGCGGCCAGTTCACCGCGCTGAACCGGCGTCATCATGCCTTCCAGTTCGGCGAGGGCGAGCGCGGCTCCTTGCGGATCCTGCTGCTGCCGGGCTGTCACGTCCTGCGCAAGGGCCGCCATGTCCAGATTGCCGAGCCCGCCGTGCTGCCCGGCGAGCGTCGCCGCCTCGGTGCCGGAGCGGGAGGTGATCGAACCGGCACCAGTGTTTTCCGCTACAGAAGTCATTGCGAACCTCGCCGTACTGGAAGGGTCCGGGGCCGTATCGGAGGGGGCGCCCCGGACAGGAAGTGGCTTAAGCCTCGGCCGCGAACATGTTCGCAAACGGACGGGCGGCGGGGCTGAACCCATCGCTGACGGTCTCGATCATGCTGTCGACGACGCCGAAGAACAGGAAAGTCGAGAACACATGGCTCAGTTCGCCGAAGCTGGGCATCATGCTACCCGGACCATAGATCTCGCCGGGGCGCGTCAGGTTGAGGTCGGCCTGGGTCGCGACTTCGCCAGTCAGTTCCGAGCGCCAGCCCGAACCGGTCGCGTTCTCGTTCAGCACGAAGCCGTCGCGCGTCATGTAATCCAGCGCACGACCGTTGTTCGACATCGTGACGGACAGATCGCCCTTCGTCAGTTCGCTGACACCGTCGACGACGATCGCCTGATCGCCCTTGGTGATGGTCAGCGTCTCGGCATAATAGACGTTCGGATTGTTCGCCGCCGCCTCGGTGTTGATGGTGATCTTGGTGCCGTTTTCGAGCGTGAAGGTCGTCGTACCCCAGAAGTCGTAGACGTGCTGACCATCGACATCGACGTGCGGATCGCCCCAGATGCGGGTGGTTTCGCCGGTGTTGGCGTTGGTGATGACGACTTCGGACGCGTTCTCGTTGATGTCGAGGGTGTAGCCGTCACCCAGGTCGATCGCCGCCCGGTCCTGGCCCTGCATCTGCGCGTTCCACTGTTGCGCGGGCTGAAATGCGCCCTGCGCCCAGGTGCCGGCGGTCACGTTGACGAAGCTGGGCAGCGCGGGCGTCGCCCAGGGGCCGGAGGGAAGGCGCGCGGAATACATGCCGACGATCCCGGCGCCGAGCATCATGGTCATGCCTTCCACCGCACGGCTGAGCGCACCAGCGGCATTGAGCTGGGCATTGGCATTCGCGGAAGAGTTCGCACTGAAGAGAATGTCGGTCATCCCATCGGTCCTTTCGGCAAGTTAGCGGGCCTCGGCGAGCAGGTTCGCGAGGGTGTGAATGCGGTCGGAAACATGGGTGGGCGTTGCAGGCCCTTCGTCGGGGCCGAGCGCGCAGAGCGCGGTGTCCAGCCGGTCCAGCGTGCGTCCGTCAGCCAGCGCGGCGACATCGACGGCGACTGCGGTGGCGAGTTCGCCCAGCGCCCGTTCGAGACCGACCACGTCCAGCGGGCTTGCCCCGATGGCCTGACCGATCGCTTCGGCAAGCGCCTCGATCCCGTAAGCCGCCGGGGAGGAGGTCAAAGGTGAGGAGGTCAACGGGGGGGCGCCCCGTCCGGTGACTACCGGGCCGGACAGGGGGGCGAGCAGGTATCCGCCCACCTCGCTCGCGACGCCCAGCGCCAGCGAGCGCGCACCCGCCGCCGCCACCGCGCCGACCGTGGGCGAAACGCCCGACAGCGACGACAGCGTACCCGATGCGGATGAGAGGGGATTGATGGTCATTCCGGTGGTCCGTTGCTCCGTGTGTCGGGAGCATAAGACCACAGGAAGACCGGGAGATCGTTGCGCGATCCGACTATGCGCCTTAGTCGGATCGACTAGGCGCGAGGCATCATGGACGCAGGCCGCGTTCGCTCAGTTGCAGGGAGCGCAGATCAAAGCCGAAGGTGTTGCTCGCGCCTTCCGCGACGGCGCCCTGCACCGCGCCCATCAGGTCGGGCCGCTTCTTGGCGACTTCGACGTATTGCGAAACGAGAATGGCCTGGACGATCATCGCTTCCGCCAGTTCCTGCTTCTGCGCATCGGTGGCCGAGCGGAATTCGGGAGCGGCGACAATGGCGGAGGCCATCTGGTCGCGCACCGCGCTCATATGTGCGGGCTCCGGATCGTCCGCGCTGCCGCGCGTCGCCAGCCACGCCGACGTAAGGTAGACGGCCGCAGCATCGGCGACGTTGCTTGTGGAAAGGCCGTAAGGCTGCATCCATTGCTGCGCCAGCCCCATGACGTCGGTGGAGCGGAACAGCTCCGCAAGCTTGGCCGCACCGTCCGGATCGGCGGCGCGCGACTTCTCGACGAAGCGCGCGAAGTTGGCCTTGCGCACCGATGCCGAGGGTCGATAGACCAGCGCCGTCTCATCGACGGGGGCCGACGACGCAGTGCCTCTCGCGACATCGGCGCTGAAAGCGCTCGCCAGCCCCGCCGTGAGCGAGCGCGAGCCGCCGCGTCCGGGCAGCGGGTCGCCCTCCCCCTGTCGGATCGCCCTCTCGCGGCTCTGTTCGATGACGGGGTCCATCGCCGCAGTCCCGGTCATCACGCCCATGTCGAAGACGCCGCCGATATCCAGCGCACTGGCCGAATAGGGAAGTGCAACGGCACACGACAGCGCCGCCAAGGCGACGCGCGATGAATGTCGCATCCTCAGTAGCCGCCCTGCTCGCACAGCGCCAGCAACCGCGCCAGTCGCGCCTTCTCCGACGGCTTGGGGGTGATGGTCCGTGCATGGGCGCAAGTGGCGCGTGAGTTGGCCGCGCTGGCCGTGCCCTGACGCTGCGCCGGAGCGCGCTTCCTGGTGCAACGGTTGCCCGAGCACTGGTTGTTGACCACGGGATTCATCGTCCCGCTCACCATGTTCGGATTGAAGGTGGACGGCATCTGCGCCGCCGCGGGAGTAGCACCTGCCAGAGCAAGTTCTGCACAAGTCAGACCGGCCCATGCCAGCAGAGTTCTGCGGATCATCTTGGCTCTCCTTCTCGTCATCTTGAAGTCACAAAAGATTCGGAACGAATTCAATGCCGTCATCAGAGTTTTACATGCGATTCCGGAAGCTTTGAAAAAGTTCTCGGCAACCGGAGCCATCGCCGGGACAAAGTGAAACCGGAGCGCGGGATTTCCGCGCTCCGGTCCGTGTTCGCCATGGGAATGACGTTGCCAGACAGTAGTACCCGGCGATCAGCCCTTGCGTGCCAGCGTGGTGTTCGCTTCGCCGATCGACTTGATGGTGTTGCTCAGTGCGTTCGACAGCATGTTCACTTCCTGGCCAAGGCCCTGAAGTTCGCCGGTCAGCTGGCCGAGCTTCGACTGGTTGCCCTCGTCGATGGTGCCCAGCTGGCCGATCTCGTCGGTGCGGTCGGCCATGTCGGTCATCTTCTGGTCGAGCAGCTTGCCGAGGGCGACCGCGATCTTCATGAGCAGGCTGCCCTTGCCGCTGGTCGAACCGCCGCCGATCTCGTCGCTCTCTTCGCGGACGCGGTCGTTCATCGAGGAGATCAGGTTGTCGATGGCGTCGCGGCCCTGTGACTGGGCGGCGCCGATTTCAGCCGGGCTGGAGCCGAACTGCGCGCCGACGCCGGCGATGGCTTCGTCGAGGTTGGCGTAGACGTTCTGGAAGTCACCCATCGAACCGGCGAAGCTCGCCTGCGCCATGTCGATCATCGGCTGCGGCAGGCCCAGCTGCTGGCCGAACTGCTGGATGAACTGCTGGCCGAACGACGACATCAGCGTCTTGGCGGCAAGCGCGGCCCAACCGGTCGGCCCCATCGCCAACATGGCGAGGCTGGAGGGATTGGCGATGCTGGAAAAGATGCTTCCGATAGACATTTGACGTCTCCTCTGTCGACGCGCCCGGACACGTTGAAAGCGGGCGGGCCAAGTTCGCTTTGGGGTTTGCTCCTGGGATCTCGTGGCCGACGTTTCCGTCCGGCTGAGAGGACTAGACCACAGCTTGCCGCCGCTCTCCCTCCCCGATCCGACTAGTCGCCTAGTCGTTTCGCTTAGGTCGTAAACTCATAAATGGCAGCATCGAGGTTTGAGGCAAAATGGCTCAGCGCAAGGAGGCAGGGCGAAGGAATATGTCGATATTTCAAGACCTGCCGACGCGGCGCTGGGCCATTTTGGTCAAATCCCTTCAGGACGCCCGGATGACGGGCGCCTCGATGCTGCCATTTATGAGTTTACGACCTAATTCACGGGGTAGAACAGCAGTCCCGCAAAGGCGTTCAACTGCCGCACGCCGTCGAGTTCGAGCTTGTTGCACATGTTGTTGAGGTGTACGCGCACGGTGTTCTCGCTGATCGCCAGCAACGTGGCGATGTCGGCGTTGGCGCGGCCCCAGCCCAGGAAGCGCAGCACCGCGATCTCGGTCTTGGTGAGCGCGGCCATCCCCTCGGCATGGCGCTGCGGGATGCGGGCGGCGGGAATGCGGAATTCGCCGAGCGTATGGTCTTCGCCCGCTTTTTCGTCAGCCTTGCGCAGAAGGCGCATCAGTTCGCGCAGGCGGGCTTCCTCGTCGATGTCGACCTGTGGCACGGGGTGCATATCGTTCATCGCGCCATGCCTGCGATGACATGCTCGACAAGACCCGCGCGGGTGCCGAGATCACTGATGACGGCCTGCGCGAAAACCGGCAGCAGCATGATGAGCAGCAGCGTGGCCGCCCAGTTCTTGATCGACAGCGACAACGAAAAGACGTTCAGTTGCTGCGCGAAACGGTTGAGCAGGCCAAGGCTGGCGTCGATCACGTAGAGGAACACCAGCACCGGCGCGGCGAACAGCGTCAGCAGCGCCACCAGCCTGCCGAACTCGTTCTCGAACACGACGAGTTCGGCGGCGTTCAGGGTCGGCCAGTCGGCGGTCATCGGCCAGAGCGCGAAGCTGCCCATCACTGTGCTCACCAGCAGCAGGATGCCGCCCGCGCTGGCGAAGACCACGTTCGCCAGACGGCCCAGCAGCGCGCCGTTGAGCGACGTGGAATTGCCGCCCAGCGGCTCGGTCAGCTGGCCGATGGTAGCGCCGATCTTGGCGTCGATCACTTCGCCCGCCGCCTCCATAGCCCACAGGATCGTGCCGAAGAAGAAGCCGATGACAAGGCCGGTCGCGGCTTCCTTGAACAGCAGCCGCACCCAGGCGAAGGCGCCCAGCGCCGCCGGGTCGATCGCGGGCTGCATCGAATAGGCCGCCCACCCCAGCGTGACGATCACGCTGTTGCGCACCATCGGCGGGATCGCCTCATGCCCGAAGATCGGTACCAGCACGAAAGCGAAGCCGAACCGCGCGGACGACAGCCCGACAAGCAGCAGCTGGCTCAGCCATGTTCCCTGATCCGCGTCCATCTCAGGCCCGCACCATGCCAGGGAACTGCGTGAAGATCTGGTGCGCGAACTGGTAGAGCGTGCTGCCCAGCAGGGAGGCGGTGATGAACAGCGTCAGCACGATCGCGAAGAACTTCAGCGTATATTGCAGCGTCTGTGCCTGAAGCTGCGTGGCCGCCTGAAGTATCGACACCACCAGCCCCGTCACCGAGGCCGCAATGATCGGCGGGGCGGACAGCAGCAGCACCAGCCAGAGCGCCTCGGTGGTGATGCCGACGATATCGTGCGCCATCTGCCGCCCTCCTAAAGGTAGCTCAGCACGAGCCCGTGGCTGAGGTTCACCCAGCCGTCGACCAGCACGAAAAGCAGCAGCTTGAAGGGCAGCGATATCGTCACGGGGGACAGCATCATCATGCCCATCGCCAGCAGGATGTTCGATATGACGAGGTCGATCACCAGAAACGGCAGGAAGATCAGGAAGCCGATCTGGAACGCCATGGTCAGTTCCTTCACCACGAAGGCGGGGATGATGACCACGAAGTCGCTGGCGGCGGCAGGGACAGTGCCTGCCTTCCTGGCGACGCGCGCCTGGGTGCGCTGGAAGAACGAGCGCTCGCCCGGATCGCTGTGTTCGAGCAGGAACGTGCGCAGCGGCTCCTTGGCCTTGTCCGCCGCGGCGAATAGGGTGGCGTTGCCGCCCGCATCGACGGGCGCGACGGCGGCGCTGTCGGGCTTGGCGGCGGCCGCCTGCATGTTCTGGATCGTCGGGTACATCACATAGACCGACAGGATCAGCGCCAGTCCGTTGAGCACGATGTTCGGCGGCACCTGCTGCAGGCCTAGCGCATTGCGTACGAGGCTGAGGACGACGACGATCTTGGTGAAACTCGTCACCATGACCGCGAAGAACGGCGCCAACGCGATGAGGACGACGGTGACGAGGGCGGAACTGGGGGTGAAGCTGGAAAGATCCATCGGCTCACTCCGCCCCGCCGATCAGCACGCCGTAGCCCGGCCCCACGGACACCAGCGTGCCCCGCGCGATCTGGCGCGAGCCGACGAGCAGGCGCACCGGGATCGGCCCCTCCCCTGCCTCCAGCGGCAGCACCGCTCCCTGGCTCAATGCCTGAAGGCGGCCGAGCGGTATGTCCATGCGCTCCAGTTCGACGTGGAGCTGGACGGTGAAGCTGCCGGTCGCATTGGAGGGGGCGGCTTCGGGCCTGGCTTCGGGAATGCCTTGGGGCATGCCTTCGGGTTCGGCTGCGATGGTGTCGGTCATCGGGCGGGCTCCTGCTGGGCAGTCACGGGATGGAAGCGGCGCAAGGCGGGGTCGAAATGCCCCTGAACACGGGCGCGGCCCGGCACGTCGAGCGTGGCGGACAGCGGCCCGGAACCGAGCAGGACGAGATCGCCGGGGCCAAGGTCGGCGGCGTCGATCGGGGCGACACGGGGGCCTGCGAGCGCCAGCGTGACCGGCAGCGGCACGTGATGCAGCAGGACCGGTGCAAAAGGCGCGGGCACGGGTCTCAGCGCAAGGTCGCGTGGCAAGGCCAGGTAGAGAACCAGCCCCGGCGGCGCGGACACGCGCACGATCCAGTCTGCTCCATCCGGCGCGTCATCGCCGAGTGCCTCAGGCTCAAGCTCGATGCCAAGCGCCGTTTCCACCGCGCGCAAGGCGGGCTCCGCCGCATCTAGCGCTTCTCCCGCGCGGCCGGTGTCCGACGCCGCGAGACGCAGCGGCGTCCCATCGAGCAGGTCGAGCGCGAAGGCCGTCCCGCCCCGGCAACCGAACCACGCCAGCCCGGCGGGCGGCCCAGCCACGATGGCCGCGCCCATGACGCCGTCCTTCAGGACGCAGCCGTTGAGCGCCGCCAGCAGTTCAGTCCGCGTCTCCGCCTCCAGCGGAGCGATCTGCGGCAATCCCGTCATTTCCACGATCCGGCCTCTCGGTTTTCAACGGGCCGATTGTCGAATGATACCGGCCCCTCCTGCCCCTCGGGCCAGCGTGCAAGGAGGCTGATGCCGCCCGGCGTCACGCCCACCAGCATGACTTCGCCCTGCGCCTCGATCAGCACCACGCGCTCGCTTTGCCCCACCGGCATCGCGCGCAGGAAGCGGATCGGCTGCCCCGCGCTCTCGACGCCCTGCTGGAAGCGGTCCTGCCAGCGGCGCAGCAGCCTGATCGCCGCCCAGGCAAGGCCGAGCACCACGACCAGCGCCAGCACTACGGCCAGCAGGCTGGAAAAAACGGCTCCGAAACTCATGCAATATCCTCCCGCTCAAGCGGCGCCTGCCCGGCACGCGCGCGGCGCGCCCACAGGATGATTTCGGCGATGGCGTCGAAGTGATCGGGCGGCACCAGTTCGTTGACGCCCGCAGTCGCGAAGATGGTACGCGCCAGCGGCACGTTCCGCACGATCGGCACGCCTTCCTCTTCCGCCCTGCGACGCATCGCGGCGGCGAGCGGCCCCTCCCCCTTCGCAGTGATGACCGGGACCGGGCAGGCATCGGGATCGTAGTCGAGCGCGATCGCAAGGTGTGTCGGGTTGGTAAGCAGGACATTGGCCGCCCCCGCCGCGCCGACCGCGTTCTGGTTGGCCCATTCCTCGTGCATCTGGCGACGCTGTCCCTTCAGGTGCGGGTCGCCTTCGTTGTCCTTGTGCTCCTGCTTGATGTCGCGGCGGCTCATCATCATCTTCTTGATGTAGCGGTGATGCGCCCACACCCGGTCCGCCAGGCCGACGACCAGGAACACCGCCATCGTCCCCATGATGAGCTGGATCGTCAGTGAGCGCGTCATGTCGAGCGCCTCCGCCGCGACCACCGGCCCCATGCCGCCCAGCGGCCGCCAGCTGGCCGCATTCAGGATTTCCGCATAGCGATCCTGCGCGCCCAGCATCACCATGGCCCCCACGGTGAGGATCAGCGCGGCCTTGATCAGCGTCTTGCCCAGCTCGAACAGGCTGTCGAGGCTGAACATCTTCTTGAACCCTTCCATCGGGTTCAGCTTGTCGAGCGTAGGCTTCAGCTTCTCGGTGGTGACAAGCACGCCGACCTGAAGGAACTCGCCCGCAAGGCCGACCACCGCGGCAGGCACCAGCGTGAAGCCGGCCGCCAGCAGGGTCAGCCACGCCGCCTCCGCACCCAGCGCGCCGAGCGAGGGAAGAAACTCCCCGCGCGCCGCCTGCGTCACCGTATCACGCGTCAGCGTCGCCAGCCGGCCGCCGACATAGCCGGTCGCGCCGAGGGCGAGCACCAGCCAGGCGACCATGCCGATCCCGGTTCCGAAATCCTTGGACTTGGCGACATCGCCCTTCCTGCGCGCATCGCGCAGACGCTTGGGCGTCGGCTTCTCAGTCTTGTCACCACCGTCGTTCTTCTCGGCCATTCCAGGCTCCAGCAACGGCAATTCTGCCAGGAGGATGAAATGACGATGACTTGGATATGGTCCCGAAGTTCCACCTAAGGACAAGTCCCAGGAACAACTTCGAGCAAGAGCGGGCGACTCCGACCAGAGCCCTTATATAGCCCTATGATTATCTTCAAAGTCAATCGAGTCGGAAATTTTTACAGACATTGTCAGAGTGTTACTTAGGAACAATTCAGACCGTTTCGTCAAATCACCGTCACAGAGCAGTGCGCGAACGGCAAGAAACCAGACGCGTTTCAGCATTCATCCAGACGAGTGCACGGTTCGTCGCAAAGCGGGTTTTCAATTCACCGCATCCCAAGACAGGAAGCGCTCCGACTACAGAGCGCCAGTTCCGGCGCGTGCGCAATAACAGACGATGACGGAATAGGTTGGGCGAACCGACTTCACCAGCTGACTAGTTCGGCGAGTGAGGGGATATCTTGTCATGTCTTCCATAAAGTACCGAAATTCGCTTTTTTCGGCGGCTATTCTGTCCGCTTCCATTTTCGTTGCGAATGATTCGCTGGCAAATGATTTGAAGGACGAAACCTTTTTCGAGGATTGTCCGGTCGACAATACCGTCCGTGTTTCAAGCGCGCAATCGGCGCAGCGCTTCCAGGCGCTCGGCAATTGTTCGGACCGGCTCGTTCAGGCCGCGGTTCCCCGCGTGGAAGCGCAGCCTTCGGTCGTGCGGATCATCGGCGTGAAAGCCGAAGAGGACACTGGCGGCACAAAGAAGAAATCGCGCGCATCGGCGAAGAACGCACCGATCGACATCGAAGATCGCAAGATCACGCGACGTCCGATCGAGATACGTCCTTATGACGGAGAGATCCGGCAGGTCGCGGCGCGCTATCGCATCGATCCGCTGTTCCTTCATGCCATGGTCGCGCAGGAAAGTTCGTCGCAGCCCCGTGCGCGTTCGCACAAGGGCGCGCTCGGCCTCATGCAGATTATGCCCACGACCGGCGCAATGCTGGGCGTTGCGCCCGCCAGCCTGTTCGATCCCGCCACAAACCTAGACACCGGCGCGCGCTATCTCAAGAAATTGCAGAAGCGCTTCGGCACCGACTTCGCGCTTATCCTGAGCGCCTACAACGCGGGCGAAGGCGCAGTCGAACGCTATGGCAACCGCATCCCGCCCTTCGCCGAAACGCAGGCCTACGTCACCAGCGTGATGGGCCGCTACGGCAACTTGCGCCTTGCGGGCGGGCCAGAGATCGGGATCGGGCAATGACCGCCCGCGCGCTCCTGTCCCGCCTGCCGCTCGGGAAGCTGCGCCCGGCGGACATGATGCTGGTCGGCGTGGTCGTCGCAGTCGTCGCGCTGCTGATCCTTCCGCTCCCGCCGCTGATGCTCGACATCCTGATCGCGGCGAACATGACGCTGGGCGTCCTGCTGTTGCTAAGCATACTCTACGTCGCCAAGCCGCTCGATTTCTCGACTTTCCCGACGGTGCTGCTCCTCAGCACGCTGTTCCGCCTGTCCCTCTCCATCGCCACGACGCGCATGATCCTGGCCCATGCCGAGGCCGGGCACATCGTCGAACAGTTCGGCCAGATGGTGGCGGCGGGCAACCTCGTCGTCGGGCTGGTGGTGTTCCTCATCATCACCGTGGTGCAGTTTGTGGTGATCTCCAAGGGCGCCGAGCGCGTCGCCGAAGTCGCCGCGCGCTTCAGCCTCGATGCGATGCCCGGCAAACAGCTGTCGATCGACAGCGACTTGCGCTCCGGCCTGATCGGCAAGGACGAGGCCCGCGCCCGCCGCCGCACGCTGGAGATGGAAAGCAAGCTGCACGGCAGCCTCGACGGCGCGATGAAGTTCGTGAAGGGCGATGCCATCGCCTCGATCATCATCGTGCTGGTGAACCTGATCGGCGGGCTCGCGGTCGGCGTCATGTACCACAACATGTCCGCGGGAGAGGCCGCGACTACGTATTCGATCCTGACCATCGGTGACGGACTGGTCGCCCAGCTGCCCGCGCTGCTGAGCGCAATGGCGGCGGGCCTGCTCGTCACCCGCACCACCGACGAGGAGCAGGAGGCGAACCTCGGCCCCGCCATTGCCGCGCAGATCGCCGGCAAGCCGCGTGTGCTGTTCACCGGCGCGGCCCTGTGCGTGCTGCTCGGCCTGATCCCCGGCTTCCCGACGCTGGTGTTCCTCGGCCTCGCGCTCGGCCTCGCGGCGGGAGGGGCATGGCAGCAGCCGGTGTCGCACGCATGGATCGACGCGAAGCTGGCGCGTTGGCGCCCGGTCGAGACTACCGCTCCGGACACGATGACGGCCGAACCGGAAGCGCTGTGCCCGGTACGCCCCCTGGTGCTCGAAATAGCCTGCCCCAACCTTGCTCCGGCGCAGATGCAGTATCTTCGCAGTGGGCTTGTGCGCATCCTCGGCGCTCTTCAGTACCGCATCGGAGTCACCCTGCCGGCGGCCGAAATCGTGCAGGTTTCCTCGGGTTCACCGGCCTGGGCGCTCTATCTCTACGATGCGCCCGCCGGTGCCGGCACCCTTGCCGAAGACGGGTTCGAAGACCTCCTCTGCGCCGAAATCGAAGCGATCCTGCGGAGGAACATCGGCCGGTTCCTGGGCCTTCAGGAAGTCACCGCGATGCTCAACCAGCTGGGAACCACCTACCCGGACGTCGTAAAGGAAGTGGTCCGCGCCGTATCGGCGCCAAAGATTGCCGAAGTCATGCGCCTCCTCGCCGAAGAGGAAGTACCCATGCGCAACATGCGCGATGTAATGGAGGCTCTTGCAGAGGCCGGTCAGTCCGAACGCGCAGCGCTTCCACTTGCGGATCGTACCCGCGTTTCTCTCAAGCGCTACCTCACGCCGCCGCATTGCACCGATGGTCGACTGAAGGTGCTCATCGTCGGCCTCGAGCTTGAACGTTTCCTCAACGACAACGTGCGTCAGGTGGACGGCGTGGCGCGCCTTGCGATGGAGCCGGAACACGGCCGCATCCTCATCTCGATGATCGCCGACGAAGTCCGCGACAGCGGCGCCCGCGCCGTCGTCGTCGCCTACGACCTGCGCCGCCCGCTGCGACGCCTGATCGGCGGCGAACTGTTCGACGTGCCCGTCCTTGCCTTCAACGAACTCTCGCCGACGCTGCCCCTCGATGTCGTCGGCCAGCTCGACCGCACCCCCCTCGCCCTGGAAGAGAACCGGGGCCCGGACAACCGCATGGAGCCCGCCGAGTGAAACTGCGCAGCACCCTTGCCATGATTGCCCTGCTTTCCCATCCGGTCACTCTATTCGCGGCGGAGCCCCCCTTCACCGAGCGCACGGTGACGCTGACCGCGCGGGACCGTGAAATCGGCGAGTTCCTGCGCGATTTCTTCGCGGCGGCAGGCCAGAACGCCACCGTCGATCCGCAAGTGACCGGCAAGGTCAACGGCCGCTTCGACGGAAAGCCGGAGCAGATCTGGAAGCAGCTGGCCCAGGCCTTCAACCTCGTCGCCTACAGCGATGGGGCGACGACGACGGTCTACAGCGCCGCGCAAGTGCAGAGCCGCTCGTTCTCCGTGCCCTCCGGTCGCTCCGACGAACTGGCCGCCAAAGTGCAGGGTGCCGGGCTGCTCGACGGCAACAACCGCCTGCGTCGCGCCGCCCCGGATCTTGTCATGGCAACCGGAGTGCCTCGCTATCTCGATCAGGTGGAGCAGCTTGCCGGCTCGATCACGCGTCTTCAGCCGACGATGGGCACGCGCCAGATCGCGCCGCCGGGCACCGCCTATCCACGGCTGGTCGAGACCGGCATCAACACCATCGAGCCTTACGAACTGCGCGTGTTCTACTTGCGCTATGCCCGTGCCGACGACACCACGCTCAACGCCGGAGGCCGCCAGATCCGCGTGCCGGGCGTCGGGGCGACGCTCTCGCGCGTGATGGGCGACGGCGCCGTTACCGGGGGCATAACCGCGGGCTACAGCGACATCGCTATCCGCCAGTCGCAACCGCGCCTGCTTGGCCGGGGCCTCGACTCCGTAGCGCCCGACGCCAGCCGCTCCACCCCCTACGATGACGACGAATACCTTGGCATCCCGCCCCGCCCTCCGGCGGAAGACATACGCGGCCAGGCCGGGAACGGCGCGCAGAACCTGCCCCAGCGCGGCCCGCGCATCGCCATCGACCCGGCGCTCAACGCCGTTATCGTGCGCGACCGGCCCGAGAACATGCCCGCCTACGAAGGGCTGGTGCAGGCGCTGGACGTGCGCCCGCAGATCGTCGAGCTGGAAGCCACGATCATCGACCTCAACGTCGAGCGCCTCCAGGAACTGGGCATCAACTGGCGCTTCCGCTCCGAGGGTTTCAACTCGCTGTTCGGCGGCGACATCGTGACGCGCACCGGCAATCCGCTGACTGACATCGCCAACACTGGCGCGGCCAGTTCCGGCCTCTCGCTGGGCGGCGTCATCGGCTCAAACCGCGAGTTCATCGGCCGGCTTTCCGCCCTTGCCGAAAAGGGTGCGGCCCGCGTCGTCTCGCGCCCGCAGCTGGTCACGCTGTCCAACGTGGAGGCCGTGTTCGACCGATCCCGCACATTCTACGTTCGCGTTGCGGGGGACCGGCAGGTGGACCTGTTCAACGTCACCGCCGGAACCGTGCTGCGCGTGAACCCCCATGTTCTGTCGGAGAACGGGCGTCCGCGCATCCGCATGGTCATCGGCGTGGAGGATGGCTCCGTTCTGGACAGCCGGGTGGATCGCATTCCCGTGGTCGAGCGCGCCAGCGTCAACACGCAGGCCCTCATCAACGAGGGCGAGGGCCTGCTGCTGGGCGGGATGACGGTGAATTCCGACTATGACGCCGAGAGCGGCATCCCGCTGCTCAAGGACATTCCGGTCCTGGGCAACCTGTTCAAATCCCAGACCAAGCAGCGTCGCCGGATCGAGCGCCTGTTCCTCATCACCCCGCGCCTGATCGACCTCGACGCGGTGACCCCCGCGTCCGCTTCGGCAGGCGGAACGTCGTTCGGCGTCTCCCATCAGGGCTCGGTGCCCAACGCCGCACCGCTATCGTCCAAAGACCTGCCCACGCCCAATTTCGGAGGAGTGCAGTAAATGGCCACGCTCGCCAGGGACAACTTCACCCGTATCGACATTGCCGAAGATGCGGGGCAGCCGCTTGCGGTGATCGACGCCCATGTCGTCCGCGTCGTCGGCGGCCGGCTCGCCGGGAAGGATTACCCCCTGCGCGGCGGCGAACGGCTGTGCATCGGCCACGCGCTTGCCAACGACGTGGTGCTACGCGGCGCAGGCACGCGCGGGACGGTGGTGGAACTTCGGCGCGACGGTGACACCGCCATGCTGCGCGTCGTCGAAGGGCGCGTGGAACTGCTCGGCCGATGCCTGGAAACCGGCGAGGAGGCGCAGATTCCCGCCTATCTGCCGTTCCGCCTCGGAGAGTTCGTGCTGGCCCACGGCACCCGCGAGAGCGCGCGATGGGACGAGGCGGAGCGTGTCGCCACATCGCGCGCTACCGCGCCTGTGGCGCCCCTTCCCGCCCCCAGCCTGGCCGATCGCATCGCCCGCATGGGACGGGAACGCTGGCGCGACATGGAAGTGGAAGTGCGCGGCCCCCGCCTTGCGCTGGCGGCGGTATCAGGAATGCTCGTCGTTGCAGCAGCGGCGCTGCTTCACGCCGATTTCGCCGCCAGTCGGCACGAACCCGCGAGCTTCGAGGATCAGCTGGCAGGCGCAGGCATTCATGGCCTGACGGTAGCCAAAAGCGGCGCGGGCGGGCTGGTCGTCAGCGGCGTCGTCGGCGACAATGCGGATATCGAGCGACTGCGCGCACTGGCTGCCGATGCCTCCGTTCCGGTGACGCTCGATGTGGACACCAGCGCGGGCCTGGCCTCTTCCGCAAGCGAAATCCTTCAGGCTCAGGGCGTGGATGCAACCGTGGAGCCCACCATCGGCGCACCGCGCGCCCTGACCGTCGCCGCCGCCTTCATGCCCGCCAACAAGCAGGCCGAACTGACCGACATGCTCAAGCGCGACCTGCCCGGACTGGAGCGCGTCTCCTACCGCGTCGACGACGCGCGCGGCGGCAACCCGCTGCAGGCGTTCTTCGGCGCGGGCGCGACCGGCATGGCCACGCTGGTGCCGGACCCCGGCTACATCGTCACTGCCGATGGCGCGCGCTGGTTCCCCGGCGCGGTACTGCCCACCGGGCACACCCTCGTCTCTGTCGGCAGCGATACCGTCCGCTTCGAGAAGGACGGCCGCATGGAAGACCTGAAACTCTGATTGTTCCCCCCATTACCCCCGAAGGAAAGGACTTGAAGTCATGACCAATCTGACCGTCAATGCCGACACCTCGATGCTTGCCGCAACGCCGCTTACCGGCGACCGGATGCGTCAGGGCGATGCCCCCGACAACTGGTTCGAGGCCTTCGCCTCGGCATGGGGCAAGGCGCTCGACAACGAGGCCGCCAAGATCGAGCAGCAGTCGGACGTGATCTCCAACGGCGGCGGCGACAACCCCTCGCAGATCACCGAACTGACCGCGCAGTCGCTGCGTTTCAGCTTCATCTCGAACAGTTCGCACAGCTCGCTCGACAGCGTCGGCAAGGCGCTTGAGACGATGGCGCGCAAGGGCTGACCGTGGCGGTGGAAAGCATCGCGGCGGCCAGCGCCGCCCCGCCCCCGCGCGTCACCGAGCTTGGCCCGGCAACCGCGCCGGAGCCTGCCCCCGACCTTGCCGGGCGCTTCGATGCCGCGCTGACCAACGCGGTCGGCGGTGCGGGCGAAGTACCACCCGCCCTCCGCGACATGCTGGGCATGCTCGACAAGGTCAACGGCGAGGCGAGAAGCGTCACCGAATACGCCCGCACCGCCGAGATGTCCGGCAGTGAGATGACCCCCGGCGAAGTGGTGCAGCTCACCATGCGATGCCAGGAATTCATGTTCCACTGCCAGCTCACCTCCAACATCGCCAACCGCAGCGCGGAAGGTGTCCAGCAGCTGTTCCGGCAGCAGGGTTGAGGACCACGAAGATGCCCGCACGTCGTACATGGATGAGCGTCCCGGCGGCCGGACCGCACACACTGCCGCTGATGCTGTCGCTGACGCTCGCCCTGTCGGCGTGCGAGTCCCAGGAAGTCTACGGCAAGTTGCAGGAAAGCGAGGCCAACGAGGCCGTCGCAGTCCTGCAACAGGCCGACATCCGCGCTACGAAAAACGCAGCCGCCGAAGGCGAATGGAGCATTTCGGTCGACCCCGAGGACTTCCCGCGCGCCGTGGAAGTGCTCAAGGCCAAGGGCCTGCCGCGCGGCGATTTCGCGTCGCTCGGCCAGATATTCGAGAAGAAGGGTTTCGTTTCCTCCCCCACCGAGGAACGCGCGCGTCTGGTCTACGGCCTGTCGCAGGAACTGAGCCATACGGTCAGCGAGATCGACGGCGTAGTCCAGGCGCGCGTGCATCTGGCGATACCGGAACCGGATCCGCTGTCGGAGAAGGTCAAGCCATCCTCCGCCGCCGTATTCGTGAAGTACCAGCCAGGCTACGACTTGCGCGACCAGACCGGTGCGATCAAATCGCTGGTGACCAATTCCATCGAGGGCCTCGCTTACGAACGTGTATCGGTCGTCATGGTGCCCAGCCAGGCGGCGCCGGATGAAAGCACGGGCTCGATGGTGAAGATCGGATCGCCGATCGTCGCGGCGGGCCTTGGTCTTGCGGGTATCGGCGGCCTCGTCTTCGCGCTGTTCATGCGCAGGCGGACACCTCGCCGGGCCTCGGGTGGAACGTCGGGCCAGATCGCCGGGCGCGAACTGGCAGAGACGAGGCCGTGAGCCGCCCGGCAAGAGGCTCGGGCGCGAGGGCGCGGGCCAGGGCGGCACGCAAGATCGCCTTCGCCCGCCGCCACGGCCTCACGCCCTCACGCGGGGCAAGGTTTGCCATGCGCGGTGCCCCTTCTCCCAGTCTGGGCGAGATCGCGTTCTGGCCCTCGTGGCCCGGACTTGACGAGAAAACGCAGCAGGACGTGTTCGCGCTGACCGCCCTGCTTTCCGCGCGCGATGCACTGGGAGAGATCATCTCGGGCAGCGAACTGCGCGCTTATGCCGAGCCCTTCGGCGCGGACCTGTTCGAGCGTGCGCTGTCGCTGGACGGCACCGGCATGCACCGCCTGGTTCCCGCACAGCACCTGTCCGGCGAAGGCGAACAACTGGCGCGCTGCGGCCTGCCCGCCACGCTGGCCCGGTGCCTTGGTGAAAGCGTGGCCGCGGCACCGGACGCCGCCCGCCATGTCGCCGAAGCCGAAGGTCTTCTGCGCCTATGACGTTTCATCTCATCCATCATGACGACCACGCCATGATCGGCACCGACCGGCCGATCGTGAAGGCGGGCGATGCGCAGGGCCTGCAAGAGGCATCGCAGTTGCTGGCGCGGATCCGCACTCTGCACGCCGATGCCTCCACCCTCTGCGAAGAGGCAGAGCGTAAGGCGCGCGAGGACGGACAGCTCCACGGCGAGGCGCAAGGGCGGGCCGATTTCGCCGCCGCGATCGCCGACATCGCCCTGCAAGCGCGCGAGGATCGCCTTGCCCAGGAACAGCAGATAGCCGATCTCGCACTCGCCGCGCTGCGACGCATGGTGGACGAGATCGGCGATGAGGCGATGCTCGTCGGGGCCGCCCGCCGCGCGGTCGCCTCGGTGCTTCCGGCGGAGGAAGTGCAGGTCCATGTCGCTCCCGATCTCGCGCAGGCCGTCGCCAGCGCCCTTGCCGGGGACGAGCGGACCACCGGCGTGATACTGCGCCCCAGCCCCGAACTGCTGGCCCATCAGTGCCGCGTCGTCACCTCCGCCGGGCGGGTCATCGCCGATATCGACCGCCAGATCGCCGCCATCGAGGACCGCTGGAGCGCCGCCCATGTCGATTGACAGTCAGGTCCGCAACCTCCTTGGCCAGCTTGCCGAAGCGCCGCCGTTCGAGCAGCGCGGCCTCGTCAAGGGCGCGATCGGTACCGCCATCCGGGTGGGTGGCATAACCGCGCGGATCGGCCAGACCTGCGCCCTGCTGGACGGGGCGGGCGAGCCGACGCTGCTTGCCGAAGTCGTGGGCCTTGCCGACGGCGACGTGCTGCTGGCCCCGATGGGCGACTTGCGCGGCCTGTCGAGCGAAACCGAAGTGATACTGCGCGTCGGCGAGGATCAGGTGCCGGTCGCCCATGCGCTGCTCGGCCGCGTCCTCGATGCCCGGTTCGATCCGCTCGACG
The DNA here is from genome assembly GCF_036820275.1 of Novosphingobium sp. Classification (GTDB taxonomy): domain Bacteria; phylum Pseudomonadota; class Alphaproteobacteria; order Sphingomonadales; family Sphingomonadaceae; genus Novosphingobium. The sequence goes on along the minus strand of NZ_DAISLT010000011.1, from coordinate 35,077 downwards.
GCGGCCCTGCGATCGTCGCCGATGCCCGCCAGCCCCTCCATGCCCCCGCCCCCAACCCCATGGAGCGCGCCCGCATCGAAACGGCGCTGGAAACCGGGGTGCGCGCCATCGACGGGCTGCTGTCCATCGGTCAGGGGCAGCGCATAGGCGTGTTTGCCGCTGCGGGCGGCGGCAAGAGCACGCTGCTGGGCATGCTCGCCCGGCAGTCGCGAGCCGACGTCACCGTCATCGCCCTGATCGGCGAGCGCGGGCGCGAAGTGCGCGAATTCGTGGAGGATACGCTGGGGCCGGAAGGGCTGGCCCGCTCGGTGGTGATCGTTGCCACGTCCGACCGTCCCGCCCTCGAACGCGCCCGTGCGGCCCATGCCGCCACGGCGGTCGCCGAAGGTTTCCGGGCCGAGGGCAAGCATGTTCTGCTGCTGATGGATTCGGTCACCCGCTTCTCCCGCGCCCTGCGCGAGATCGGCCTTGCGGCGGGGGAACCTCCGGTGCGGCGCGGCTTTCCGCCTTCGGTCTTCGCCGAACTGCCGCGCCTGTTCGAGCGAGCAGGTTCCGACAGCCACGGCGCCATCACCGGCATCTACACCGTGCTGCTGGAGGACGAGGAAGACGATCCGGTGGGAGAGGAAGTGCGCTCGCTCCTTGACGGGCACATCTATCTTTCCCGCAAGCTGGCGGCGCGAGGGCACTATCCCGCCATCGACATTCTCGCCAGCCAGAGCCGTCTGTTCGGCCAGCTTGCCCCGCCGGCCCAGCAGCGCGCGGCGCAATCGCTGCGGGCCTGCCTCGCCAAGCTGGACGATATCGAACTGCTGCTCCAGCTGGGCGACTACAAGCCGGGGCAGGATACGCTGGCCGACAAGGCGCTGGAGGCACGGCCCGGCATCGAAGCCCTGCTGCGCCAGTCCAGCCACGACCGGACCCCGTTCGAAAAGACGCTAACCCTGTTGAGAGGATTGGAAACATGAGCCAGGCCATCGACCAGCTCGGCGTGCTCGTCCGCGTCCGCAGCCGCGAACGTGACCGGCGCGAGCAGGCGTTCATCGCAAGGCGCCGCGACCACGAGCGATGCGAAGCGCAACTGGCCCGGCAGCGACAGGAACTGGACGTTGCCGAGCAGCGCCATCAGGCGGCGACGCGCCTGCGCGCGTCCTCGCCCGCCGACGTGCTGCTGCATGAATACCTCGTCACTCAGCGGTGTGAAATCGAGGCGCTGACCCATATCGAGCAGCAGGCGCAGGAAGCCGTGCGGCAATCCTCCCACGATCTGGCGGAGGCACGCACCGACCATCACCGCGCCCAGGTGCGGCTGGATGTGCTGGAAGACCAACTCGGCGCCGCGCGTCGCAGCGAAATGCGGCGGGTTGCGCGCAAGAACGACAGCGCGCAGGCGGACGCCGCTCCTGCCGGAACCGGCGCAGGCAGGGGGATGCCGTGATGCTCTCCGCTGCCCGCCCTTCCCCGGCCCCGCAACCGGCAGCCACCCCGTCGCGCGACGCCGCCCCGGTCAAGCCGCAGACCGACGCCGACCAGACCGAGCGCTTCGCCTCGGCGCTTGCCCGGCAGAAAGGCGAAAAGGGCAAGGCGAAGACGGCAACCGGCACGTCCGACCTGACCACGGACACGTCGGCACCGGTCGTAGCGCCGCCGCAGCAGCTTCCCGTGCAGGATAGGCCGACAAAGCAGAACAGGCCGGAGAGCCCGGACATGCCCCTCTCCTCCGCCACTGCCGAGAAGTCCGGCCAGCAGGGCATGGCTTCTCCAGCTGATCTGCCGCCAGCCACAGGCGGAGGACAGGAGCTTGCCGCACAGTTCGCGGCACGAGCGGCGCTTCCGCAGGCAGGAACGGCCCAGAGCCAGATACATCTGGATGAGCGGCTCTATGCCGTTTCCCACGTCGTCATCGAAGGCGACAAAGGCGAAGGCCTGTCCATTTCCTACGAGAGTTCATCCGATACGGGCACAGGACATTCCGAAGCGGAAGACAACCTGCGGCGACGTCTGGAGGCGCGCGGGCTTACCATCGGCGCCATCTCATGGGAAACGTCTGCAGGAACCATCGCCGACCAGATCCCTTGATGGAACAGAGGTTCCAGAGAAGACTTACATGATCGGCAAGCTTATCGGAGCAATCGCGGGCAGCCAGGTCGCCAAGCACGTTCGCGGCGTAGACGGCACGGTCGCCTCACCCGTCAGCTGTGACTACGGCGGCGCAGATCTGGACTGCGCCGCCGGCACTCTTTGTTACAAAGCCGATCAATATGCGGCCGACAGGGTCAGGAACCACTGGCGTGGCGCGATCGGATAGGCCGAGTAGCTGTTCGTGGCGGATCCGATCGAAAGCGTCGAGACGCCCTTCTTGTCAGTGAGGTTGGTCACGTTGAGAGCAAGCTCCACCTTCTGGAGCGGCAGGACACCGTCCGGAACCCGCCCGGCGACGCGCAGCGAGGTCAGGAAGTAGGAGGAAACGCTGGCGTCGTTGGTGAACGTGGCGAAGCGGCGGCCGACAAAGTCCCCGATCGCCTGCAGCTCGAACGGACCGACATTCAGCGTCGCCACCGTCTTGTTCATCCACTTCGGCGTGCCGGGCAGCTGCTTGCCGCAAGTCGGCACGATGCCACCCGTGACGAGGTAGCCACCGATGCAGGTATCGGTGGCGGCACCGATGCCCAGCGCGGTGGAGGTGTAGTCGTTCTGGTACTTCGAGAGGTTATAGGAGATCGCGTTGTAGAGCGAGAAGATGTTCCCCATCCGCAGCGTGACGGCCGCGTCGACGCCGTCGGTCTTCACGTCGCCGACATTCACCAGGGTAGAGGTGCCGCCGGTGATGCCGCTGCCGGCGATGCCGCCCGGGTTGGTCGGGATGGCGAGCAGACGGTTGCTGAAATCGACGTGATAATAGTTGATCTGCGCCTGGAGTGCCCAGCCGTTGGCGAAGCTGCGGTTCGTGCGCAGACCGGCCTCGTAAGTCCAGCTTGTCTCAGGTTTGCCTTCGTCGGCAAATGCATCGAACGCGGCCTGGCTGCCGGTGAACCAGGGGCCTCCGCCGCCAGCAAGATAGGCCTGATACTGGCGCAGGTTCTTCTGGACGTTGAAGTAGACTTGCTCGTGCCCATTGAAATCATAGGTCGCACCGAAGGCCGGCAGGAACCAGTTCTTCGTATTGATCTTGCCTTCCGGCAGAGCCGTGGTGCCGCCCAGCGAGCCGAGGCGCGGCTGCACCGGGAACCGGCCGTTGGCCCACTGTGCGCTGGTCTTGACGCCGCCTTGGACGAGCAGTGCGTCGGTCACCTGCCAGGTGTCCTGGAGGTGAAGCTGCAACTGCTTGATCCGTGCCTCGCCCTGATACTGGGTGAAGAGCGGGTCCATGACATCGCGGGGGCGGACGTAGGGCGTGCTGAGCGAGGGATCGGAAACCGGCACGGCATACCAGCGCCGCCACTGGGTTGTGCTGTTGTGCTCGAACCAGCCGCCGAACTCGATCTTGTGGCTGCCGAGTTCGACGCTCGCCGCGGAAATCACGCCGACGCGGTCGATGCGATATTCGGTCGTGCGGGTAATCATGCCGGAGCCGCCGGTTGCTGCCACCAGCGCGGCGCCGGATGCGGCCGCCTGGGCGGTGGTCAGCGCGGTGCAAGCGGCCGGGCGAATGCCGTTGCCATTGGCGCCGAAGCGGCAATTGGCAGGCAGGCTGGCATAATTCGGATCGAGATAGGCCTGCGCCGTGGTGATCGACTGGCCGAGTGGGCCGGCCACCACGCCGGCACCGTCGTTGTGGTGATAGTAGCCCGTTGTCGACCAGGTGATCTTGTCGGACAGGCGAGCATCGTAGCGCGCATAGCCAAGATAGTCGGTTCGCTGCGCGTCGGAGTAGTAGTTACGATAGTTACCGCCTTCGGCGGTCGGGGAGTTTCCGAGCGCCGTCAGATACTCCGTCCGATAACCGTCGAAATCGGGATAGAAGAAGGGCTTCGTGTAAGGCGTGTAGAGTTGGACCGGCGTGGCTGTCCCGCCTGCCGAAGGCTTGAAGAAGACCGTCGCATCCTCGTTCGGCTGCGTCATGTCATTATAGTCGAAATAGAGCGTCAGCTTGCCGGCATCGCTATCGTGCACGAACTTTGCATTGGCCTGCCAGCCCTTCTGGATACCGTCGAAGTCCCAGGCCCGCGCCCGCTGGCGGACGCCCGATATATAGCCCGAATTCCCGCCGCCGATGTCGCCGCTGTCGACCCGCAGATAGGTGCGCGAGGTGCCGTAGCTGCCCACCGTCTGCGCGCCCCGAACGCCGAATTCGGCTTGGGGATCGGAGGAGAAGGTCTCGACCGTACCGCCGAGGTTGCTGTTCGAGGGCGTCGCCAGGTCGCCTGCGCCGGTGGCCACGACCACCCGGCCGACATTCTCGGAAATGACCGCTCGCTGCGGCGACAAACCATTGTAGTTCCCGTAGCTCTGATCGCCCAAGGGAATGCCGTCCATGGTGTAGCCGAGCTGGTTGCCGGCAAATCCGTGCACGAACATCTGCGCGTTCTGCTCGTTGTTTCCCCAGGGGTCGGCCGTAATGTAGAGAACACCGGGCAGGGTCTGGATAGCCTTCAGGGGTGAGACACCCGGAAGGATCTTCTGGATCTCGACTTCGGAAATCGCCGTGGCGGAGCGGGTTGTTTTGGCTCCAGTGACGATGATCGAATTGTTGCCGTCGACAGGAGCGGCTTCGTCTGGAATGGCCTCGGCCATCGCTTGTGTCGCCGAACACAGAGTAAACGCAGTGCCAGCGAGCATAACCCAGCGCGCAGCGCTAGCTGCCGATCGAATTCCAGTCATGTGATTGCCGCCCCAAACCTTGCAAACGGTGCTTTTCACCGAGCCGGACGGTCATTAGTCAAGCGTTGTGGCGATTTGACTTAACTTTGATTACAATTCGATTTCACGAAAAACCCGGTAAGTACATCTGAAGCCAATCTGGTATATTTCCCGATTTCAGACTTAGGGTTTTCTGGCGAAAGATCTAGGGCGCCGCGCAGACGATGAAGTGACGCCGTCATCCGCCCAGAATTTGGACAGGATTTCAATTCGGCGGTTTGCGCAGGGCCGCTGCCGAAAGCGCGAGCAGCACCAAAGCCGCCCATGGCAGAGAGTCCGAACCGCGTTGATGTAGCAGATAACCGCCGATAACCGCCCCTCCCGCCATGGCGAGGTTCCATCCCGTCACGAACATCGCCTGCGCGGCGTCGGCTGCGGCACCGGCGGCTTTTGCGCAGGCTGTTTGCAGAAGCGTCGGCGCACCGCCGAAGCCTAGTCCCCACAGGGCAGCCGCAGCATAGATGGCATAAGGCGAAGTGCTCGTGCCCAGGATGATGACCGATGCTGCGAACAGCGCGATGACGATGCCGCTCAACAGATAAAGATAGCGATCGATAAGCGCTCCGGCGGCGATGATACCGGCAAGTCCGGCCAACCCGAAAGTCAGCAGCACCTTGTCCGTCTGGCCAAGCATCGAAGCCTTTTGCAGGATCGGCGCGATGTAGGTGTAGAGAATGTTGTGGGCGAGCACGAATCCGATGGTCGTCAGCAACACGGGACGAACGCCGGGAAGAACCAGCACTTGCACAAGCGATGGCCGCTGCGTCGCCTTTTCTCCGGAGAAGTCCGGCAACCGCAGCAGCATCCAGACCGCCAGCACGACCGCAAACAGGCTCAATCCGCCGAATGCCATGCGCCAGCCGAGAACGTTCCCAAGTAGCGTTCCCGCGGGAATGCCAAGCGACAGAGCCATCGGCGTCCCGGCCATGGCGACCGCCATCGCCTTTCCGGCAAGATGCGGCGGGGCAAGCCGAATGGCGTACCCGGCGACGAGCGCCCACAGCAATCCGGCCGATACTCCGGCGACGAAGCGTGCAACCAGCGCCAGAACGAAATGGTCGGTGATGGCCGTTATGATATTGGCCACCGCAAAGCCGATGATCGCCATGAGCAACAGCGGCCGCCTGCGCCAATTCCGCGTCACAGCGGTCAGCGGTATCGCTGCCACCAGCGAGCCCAGTGCGAAGACGCTGATCCATTGTCCGGCAAGCGCCTCGTCAACACCGAAACTGCGACCGATCTGCGGAAGTAGACCGGCAGGCAGAGCTTCGGTGAGGATCGTGATGAAACCCGCCATCGCAAGGGTCAGGAGCGCAGCAAGCGGCAAGCGATCCCGGGGCGGATGCTCGGGTTCGACTTGGCTGAGCAACGGCGATGGATCAGCTTCGCTCGATCTGAACATGATTTGGCTTTCCGGTAGCTGGGGTAGAATGCCGCCCTACTCACCTCCTACGTGCGGAAAAATGAGCCTTTGTTCCGATGACTACGGAATAAATTTCCGCTATCAGGTTCGCCATGGATCAACTCGGCGCGCTCGGCGCTTTCGTGCAAACCGCTGAAACCGGAAGCTTCGTTGCGGCGGCCCGCAAGCTAGGATTAGGCGCGTCCGCCGTCGGCAAGGCGGTTGCCCGGCTTGAGGCGCGCCTGCAGGTGCAGTTGTTCCATCGCAACACGCGGAAGATGGCATTGACGCAGGAGGGACGCCTGTTCCTGGAGCGCTGCCAGCGGATATTCGCGGAGATTGAGGCCGCCGAAGAGGAACTGGCACAGACACACGTCGCGCCCCGAGGAAAGCTGAAGGTAAGCCTGCCGCTGGTCGCCATGCTGCTGACCCCCGTGCTGGCCGACTTCATGACCGCCTACCCCCAGATCCAGCTCGATCTCGATTTCAATGACCGCCTGGTGGATGTTGTCGAGGAAGGCTTCGATGTCGTTCTGCGCACGGGGCAACCCTCGGACAGCCGGCTGATGAGCCGAAACGCCGGCCGCTTTCGCCTCATGATCGTGGCCGCACCCGGCTATCTCGCGGAATACGGCACGCCGTCCTGTCCGGCGGACCTCGTCGTGCATCGATGCCTGAGGGGGCGCTCGCCAACCACCGGTAAGCTGCGTCCCTGGCCCATCACGTCAGACGTGGGGCAGCGGATCGTCATCCCCGAAACCATGAGCGCCAGCGTCATCGATCCGTTGATTGATCTGGCAGTCAGCGGCCATGGCATAGCCTGCCTGCCGCCTTTCGCGATCCGCAGGGAAATCCAGGACGGCCGTCTCGTCTCTCTGCTCGACACTTACATGCGCGAGACCGAGCAGTTCAGCATCCTGTGGCCGGCAAGCCGAAAGGTAACGCCAAAGCTCAGGGCATTCATCGATTTCATGGCCGCCAATCTCACCCCGAATGTCAAAGAGGTGACCACACCTTCAAGTTCGCCATGGGGCGATCGGGGAGAACCTTCCTGACCAAGCGTCGTGCGATGAGAAAGCCAAAAGATCAGGAGTTGTCGGAACCGGACGGTCCGCACCTGGCAAGCTGAAATCGGCTGCTGAGAGTCCGGGAAGGTCGGCACGCCCGCAGATTACCCCGCGCTGGTTTTCGTTGTCGCCAGCAGTTTCGCAAGCAATTCGCTGAGTCTCTCCTGCTCGCGCAGATCCAGGCCGCTGACAATCTTGTGCTGGTTGGCGACGTGGAGGGCGATGAGCGCGTCGATCAGGTTCAGCCCATCAGCCGTCAACGCCACCAGGGTTCCGCGTTTGTCAGCCGGGTTGGGACGACGTTCTACGAGGCCGGTCTTCTCGAGCCGATCAATCCGGTTGGTCATGCTGCCGGAGGAGATCATCGCCGCCTCGTAGAGATCGGTGGGCGTCAGCGCATGGGGGGCACCGCTGCGCCGCAAGGTGGCCAGGACATCGAATTCTCCGGGCTGCAATCCATGCTCGGCAAAAAGCGGGTTTAGATGGTCCCGCGCCGTCCTCAGCGCCGCCTCGGCCAATCGCCCCAGCAGGATCATCGGCTTGGTATCGAGGTCTGGTCGTTCCTGCGCCCATTGGCCTGCTGCCAACTCTGCCCTGTCCATCGTCGCTCCATGTATCTTGACGTCAAGACATTTGCCTCTACGTAGAGTTATATCAGAGGGAAGCCGTGCTGCAAGTACGGCCGCCCTATCGGAGTAGCACCATGATCAGACCTCCCAGTCGGCTGCTGTTTGCGGTCTTAATCCTGCTCGTCGGCATCAACCTGCGTCCCTCGCTTGCCTCGATCGGGCCGCTGCTGGACCAGATCCAACACGACACGGGGATGGACGATATGCAGGCCAGTCTACTGACCAGCGTGCCGGTCCTGCTCATGGGCCTGTGCCTGCTAGGCACCGGGCGGGTCCAGGCGCTGCTGGGGCAGCGGGGCGGGGTGGCGGCCGGACTCGCGGCGCTCGTCCTTGCCGGGCTGATGCGCGGGCTGTGGCCAGTAATTCCCGTCCTTCTGGCGAGCGCCGTGATCGGTGGCATAGGCATTGCCGTGGTGCAGGCGATGCTGCCGACGATCATCCGGCACCGCGCCGGTCCGCAAACAGCGATTTTGATGGGCTTCTACTCCACCGCGATCATGGGCGGCGCGGCCGTGGCCAGCTTTACCGCTCCGCGCATCGCGCTCGCGCAAGGGTGGGCGCTGGCAACGGGTATTTGGGCGCTGCCCGCACTCGTCGGCGCGGCCGCATGGTGGCGGGCGACGGGCACCATGAATACAGCCGCGCCCGCGGAACCCGGAGGCGCGGTATCCAGTCATCCCAGGAGCTGGCTGCTGCTGGCCTTCTTTGGCTTGGGTACCGGAGCCTATACGCTCGTCCTCGCTTGGTTGCCGCCATATTACACGGGATTGGGCCTGTCCGCACAGGACGCCGGCATGCTGTTGTCCGCTCTGACGCTTGCCGAAGTTGCCGCCGGTATCGGCGTTGCCATGGCGGTCGGGCGCTGTGCGGACAGGCGGCCGATCATCCTGCTGGCCATCGGCGCCCTGGTGGCCGGACTTCTGTGCCTTTCCCTCGCGCCGTTACCGCTGGCAGGATGCGCGGTATTGCTTTGTGGCCTTGGTATCGGCGCGCTGTTCCCCCTCGGGTTGATTGTCGCCATGGACCACGGCCGAGATGCCGCGGAAGCCGGACGGATCGCCGGTTTCGTGCAGGGCGGCGGCTACGTGCTGGCCGCGATCCTTCCCCTGATCGCGGGAATTCTGCGCCAGCATCTTTCCGATCTCACGCTTGCGTGGTGGCTGATGGCCGCCCTGTGCCTCATTCTCGCGCTCATGGCCTTCCGACTGCGGCCCGGAGCACGCCTCTCCTGAACCCTCGAAAGGAAACACACATGGCTTTCTACTCCGTGCAGGGTCGCACCAATTACTATGTCGATATCGGGGAAGGACGGCCGGTGCTGCTGCTCCATGGCATCAGCAATTCAGGACGGGCCTGGGCACCTCAGGTTCCCGAGCTGAAAGCCGCAGGCTATCGGGCAATCGTTCCGGACCATGCGGGACACGGCGCCTCCGGCGCACTTAAGGCACCGTTTGGCGTGCAGGATCTGGCCGACGATACCCAAGCCCTGATCGCGCATCTGGGCTTGGACGAATTCGATCTCGTCGGCCTGTCGCTGGGGGGAATGGTCGCACTTGAACTGGCGCTGCGCCATCCCCGGCGCGTTGGCCGGCTGATCGTGGCCAACAGTTTTGACCGGACCGCAACGCCGCAGTTCAAGGCCATGGCCGAAGGCTGGGCGAGGACGTTCGAACAGCCCCACGGCCCGGTCCTGCGACTGGAACAGAATTGGCCCACGCTGGTCTCTCCGGCATTCCAGGAGACGGCGGAGGGCCTACGCACCTGGCAGGTCTGGCACGGCATTGCCGCCAGTGCCGATGGCTCGTCCCTGGCCCATGTCGCGCGCGGCATAACGAATTTCGACCGTGCGAACGGCATAGGAGAACTTGCCATGCCAGCCCTGTTCATTGCGGGCGAAGGGGATCGCATGTCTCCACCTGGCCTAAGCCTCGCCATGGCCGAGCGTGCTCCCAACGGCATCTGTCAGGTGATCGCAGGTGCCGCGCACATTTCGAACGTGGACAGCGCCGACGAATTCTCCCGCATCATGCTGCAATTTCTTGGCGGTGCGAGGGCCCGTTCAGTTTAAAGTGTGAAGTCCGGCTATCGAATGTCCGCACTAGCAATGATGCCCTCTGCCTCATCATTAGCCTATCGTACGATCTCCCCGATCCTATACCATTTCAGGGCTTGGGGGACGTGACGGCGAACAGGTTGCGCACGATTTGCGCGAAGGCCTTCGCCGCAGGCGACTGCACCTGAATAGGCGGCATGATCAGGTGGATGGTTCGGGGCGACGGTTGCGGGACCAGCGGGCGGAACACCACCCCTCGCGCTTGTGCTCCAATGTCGTGAGACCGGCCGGGCAGGATGGTCACGCAGGCATTGATGCCGACCAGGTTCAGGATCGCCGCGAACGTGTCGAACTCGACGCGGCGCGGCGCTATCCCATTCTCGCGGAAAAACAGGTCGAGGGCGCGGCGGGTATCGAACTCGCCTGTCAGCATCGCGATGCTCTCATCTCCCAGCGTCGCCACCGGCACCTGAGGTCTGCCGGCCAGCGGATGATCGGGAGAGCAGGCCAGCATCAGCCGGTCCTCATAAATCGCCTCCGCCCGAACCGCGCCCTCGAACGGACCAAAAGCGATGCCGAGGTCGAGCACACCGCTCTCCACGCCTGCAGCAATGTCCGCATTGGCCCATTCCAGCGCGGTGACATCGATGGCCGGATGGCGCGCCAGAAAGGTGGCGAGCAGTTCTGGCATGTGCAGCGTCCCGAAACTCTGGATCGCCGCGATGCGCAGCTTGCCGCGCTGGAGACCACGAAAGGCGCCGACCTCCTGCTTCAGGCGCGCGGCGGCCTCCAGAGTGCGGCGGGCATGATCCACCACCAGTTCGCCGCCCCGCGTCAGCGCGACCTGATGGGATGTCCGCGCGAATATCTGGAGGCCCAGTTCCTCCTCCAGTTGCCGGATCTTCTGCGACAGCGCGGGTTGGGACACGTTGAGGTCGCGCGCTGCGCTGGTGAAGTTCAGCCGCTCGGCCACGGCGACGACATATTGGAAGGCTCTTAGATCCATGGCGATAGGTTTGTCTTATAGTTGAAAGCAGATCAAGATATTGGCGTTATCGCGGCTATCGGCGGAAAAGGCGCTCACCCCTTCAAAAGGAGCCAGTCATGAGCGCACAATCCCGCTTTCACTCCGCGGACTTCGACAAGACGCCGCCCAATCTCTCGGTCACGCTGCCGGAACGCCTAGCCCATCGCGCGGTCGAAGCGGACGGTGCACAAAGCGCCTATTCCATCGAACGCAAGCATCCCGTCGCTTTCGTCGATCTGCCCAGCCATGCGATCAGCATGACCATCGGTGGGCTGAACCCCGGCGGGCGGTCCAACCGGCACCGGCATACCTATGAAACCATCCTGTTCGTGCTGGAAGGACGCGGCTACTCGATGATCGAGGATCGCCGGGTCGAATGGTCGGCCGGTGACGCCGTCTACATCCCTGTCTGGGCCTGGCATCATCATGTGAACGCCGATCCGGCGGCACCTGCACGCTATCTGGCTTGCGAGAATGCACCGATGCTCCAAAACATGGGCCGACTGGCCATTCGGGAAGAAGCGGGCGCAAAGGAGACGGTCGATGCAGGCTGAGGCATTGAAGGGCATCATCGCCTATCCCGTCACGCCCTTTCTGCCGGACGGGTCGGACCTGGACGAGGCCGCCTTTCGCGCGGTGATCGCTGCGTTGCTGGCGTCGGAGCCTGCCGCCATCGCCATTCTCGGCAGCGCGGGCGAGAGCGCCTATCTGCGCGACGAGGAGTGGCAACGCGGCGTCGAAATCGGTGTGGAGGCGGTCGCGGGCGCGGTGCCCCTTATCGTTGGCATCGGCGAACTGACGACAGCGGCGGCCGTCGCCAAGGCGCGCTTTGCGGAGGTGGCCGGGGCCGACATGCTGATGGTCATCCCGGTGTCCTACTGGAAGCTGACCGATGCCGAGATCGTCGAGCATTTCGCCGCCATCGCGTCGGCCACAGCCCTGCCGATCATGGTGTACAACAATCCCGCAACCAGCGGTGTGGACATGAATCCGGCGCTGCTGGTCCGTCTGGTCCGCGAGTTCGCGACCGTCCGGCTGGTCAAGGAGAGCAGCGGCGACATCAACCGCATGCATGCCATTCGCGAACTGTCCGAGGGCACCATCCCCTTCTACAATGGCGCGAACCATCTGGCGCTGGAGGCGCTGGCCGCTGGAGCTTCGGGCTGGTGCACCGCCGCGCCCAATCTGCTGGGCGGGGAGCCGGGACGACTGGTCGACCTGATGGCGGCGGGCGATCTGGAGGAGGCGCGCACGCTCTTCTACGCCATGTTGCCGCTGCTCCGCTTCATCGTGCAGGGTGGCCTGCCGACCACTGTCAAGGCGGGGCTGCGGCTGAAAGGGCTGGAAGCGGGCGATCCGCGCAAACCCCTGCTGCCGCTCTCGGGCGAACCGCTCGAACAGCTTCGCCGCCTGATCGGCTGACATGATCGGGCGGGAGGGGGCGGCGGATATCGTCGCCCTGCTCGACGGCGCGCCACTGACCTGCACGGAAATCGCCGCGAGGCTGGGCCTGCCCGTCGCCGATGTCGCTGGCATTGCCGGAGAGCTGTGGGCGCGCAAGCTGCTTCAGGGCGAGGTCGGGGACGGCTGCTGTCAGGATCCCTGCAGCGCCTCCTGCATCGTCGCGGGGAGCATCGACCGGCGCTGGCGGCTCAGCCGCAAGGGGCAATCCGCCCTGCGCCATTGGCGTGCCGGGGTGCCCGACGCCTGAACAATCCATCACCACAAGAAGGAGAACGCATATGGCCCATGTCGATCTTGTCGATCCCGCTTCGTCCGCCGCCGCCGTCAGGCCGGTGCTGGACCAGATAAATGGCGCATTCGGCGTCGTGCCGAACATGTTCAGGGCGGTGGCCAACTCACCCGCCGCGCTGGCCAGCATGTGGGGCAGTTTCGGCGCTCTGGGCCGCGGCACGCTGGGCGCGCGTCTGGGGGAGGAGATTGCCGTTGCAGTCGCCAACGCCAATGACTGCCACTATTGCCTCGCCGCGCATACGGCGCTGGGCCGCAAGGCAGGCGCATCGGCAGAGGACATGGCGGCGGCGCAGGTAGGTCGGTCCGCCGATCCGCGCACGCAGGCCGCGCTGACCTTTGTGCTGAAAGTCGTGCGGGATCGCGCGGCTGTGAGCGCGGAGGATATCGTGGCGCTGAAGGCTGCGGGCTTCGATGATGGGGGCGTGGTGGAGATCATCGCTCATGTCGCGCTGAACCTGTTCACCAATTACATCAATGTCGCGCTCGACGTGCCGGTCGACTTCCCTGCTGTCGCCCTGAAGCGTTGATCGCGCGGGCCGGACCCCTGTTTCCCCCATCCCTCTCACCGGGGTCCGGCCGCATGAGGAGTTTCCTGCCATGATGATGACACCCCATGACGCGCCGCCGCTGGACACCAGCGACTGGCTGAACAGCGACAAGCCGCTCGACCTTGCCGATTTCCGGGGCCGGGTGCTGGTGATCGAAGCTTTTCAGATGCTTTGCCCCGGCTGCGTGGCGCATGGCCTGCCGCAGGTGCAGCGCGTGGCGCAGATGTTTGCGAAGGACCGGCTGGCAGTCATCGGCCTGCACACGGTGTTCGAACATCATGAGGCGCAGGGGACGCGCGCAGCGCTGGCCGCCTTTGCCCATGAATATCGCCTCGGCTTCCCCATCGGCATCGACCGGCAGGACGGTCGCCTACCCGCGACGATGACAGCCTATCAGATGCAGGGCACGCCGACTTTGGTGATCATCGACGCCCTGGGCCGCCGCCGCTTCCAGCATTTCGGTCATGTCGACGATCTGACCTTTGGCCATGTTCTGGGCACACTCCTGACCGAGCGGCTGGAAGGGCCCTCTACGCAGCAGGCGGGCTGCGACCCTGACGAGGGCTGCGCGATAAAGGCGGCGCCAGAATAGCTGACGGTCTGTTCGTGGGAGAGAGATCTGGCGGCTGAATGTCTCATAAGGGTCTGATTTTACTGGACCCGATCGCCGGAATGTAGGGCGTTTCCGCGATTCACGAGCATGAGAGACAATGTCGTCTTTCTAGCAGGCTGGGCTTTAAATCTATTATGTCGTTTATCTTCGGGACCGGCAATACTGGTGGGAAAGAGACCGGCAGCTTGCAGATTCCGACCTAACAACGGTTCGCGTTCCGCTATCGGCTGCGCTTCCGTCGCACGGTTGTCCCGGACTCACCTGCTTCGACTATGAGGCGTGGCGCAAATCTACAGCGCCTTGCCGCAGGCGGTCTGCGGTAGCTGGAATGCCGGGTTGGTCAGGAATGCATGATCAGTCAGGCTCGCGAGGAACGCGGCTACCGCGCCGCGCGCCTGGGCCGGGAGCGGGGTGATGCGATTGTGGGCTGCGATCGCGGCATCCAGTGTCGGGGCAAAGCCATCGTGCAGGTACGGCGCGCTGACGGTGATATTGCGCAGGCTGGGCGTGCGAAATCGGCCACGGTCTCGTGTCCGGCCGGTGACTTCGGCAAGGCCGGGATCGGCGGCATCCGGCGGCGGCACGGCTCCAATGCGGTGATAGCGTGAATCGGTGAAGTTCACCCCGCTGTGACAGCCTGCGCAGTTGCGCTGGAAGATCAGCGCACCTTCCAGGGCCTGCCCCTCCAGATGGGACTTGTCCCAGTCGCTACCGCGCGAGACGAGCGCGCGTTCGAAGGCGGCAAGGGCGGTGGCGACGCCAGGATAGTCGATCGTGCCATCGCTCTCGGGAAAGGCCTCTGCGAACTGTGTGCGGTAGCAGGGATCGCGGTTGAGACGCCGGGCGATTTCGGCCTCGTGCCCCTTCATCGCCATTTCCACCGGGTGGTCGCCGAACATCGGCACTGCCACTTGCGCTTCAAGACTGGTGAGGCGGGGATCGGCCCAGGTCAGGCGCGGGAAGTCCCCGACATTGGCAAGCGTGGGCACATTTCGCCGCCCCGGATCGTCGAGCGCGCCGGCATGGGTGCGATTGCCGTCGGCGAAGCCGTGGTGCTGCTCATGGCAGGTCGCGCAGGACATGGTGCCGTTGATCGAGAGATCGGCATCGTAGAACAGCCGCCGTCCCAACTCGATCCGGGCTGCTTTCGCGCGCTCGGAAGGCTGCGTCGCCGCGCGGGAGACTGCCATCACTCCGGAAAACGCGGTGACGATCAGCAGCAGCCCCGTAAGGGCATGACGCATCACAGCCTCAGGGCAGGCGAGTGACGAGCAGCGGTAACTTCGCGTCGGCGTTGGCCGAGATCTGCAGGAGATAGTCCCCCGGTTCGAGCGCGAAATCGACCATCTTGCGAATGCCTGAGCAGTCCGGACCATGCCCATGGGCGATCGAGGTCAGGCCCTTTGTTGTGTCGCCGGCCTTGATCACATCGATCCACGCCGCCGATCCGAGCGCCACGCGGTAATGGCCCGCCTCAGGGATGTTGAAAGCATAGAGGCCGCCGAAACTTACCGATCCGCCCGGCTTTTCCGGCCGCAGGGCATAACGGACCTCGGGCGTGGGATGGAGCACGGCGTCGATGGCCGCGCCCGTCTCCAACTTCGCGGCCGTCCCCGGATCGCGGCCAGCGGCCAATGATCCGCGCTGGTCCCAACCGGACAGTTCGCGCGGCAGAGCGGCAGGCGCAGTGGAGCAGGCAGCGCCCTTCCCCATGTCTTGCATATCCTGCGCCCGGACGCCTCCGAAAGGCGCCAGCGCCAGCAATGCGACTATGCCCAAACCGCCTTTCGAAACGTGGACTTTGGCGCCGCTTACGATGAAGCCCTTCATTTCGCATCGCTTTCATACAAGGTCATTTACAGTCATAACTGTATACGGGCGGATATAGCGATTCGTCGCAGCGACAACAGCACAAACTTCAGGGGCTCAATTTTATGCGTTTCGCATCCGTGTATGCGGTTACTCTTTCCTGCATTCTTGCCACTCCCGCCTTTGCGCAGTCCGAGGCGCCCGCCGATCAGGACGCGCAGCGCGGCGATGCCTTCACGCTTGGCCAGATCATCGTCACCGCACCGGCAGCGGGCGGCCCTTCGATTACGTCCTCCACGCTCGATGCCGAGGCGATCGCGCTGTTCCAACGCAACAGCCTGGACGATGCGGTGAACCTGATGCCGGGCGTCTCCTCGTCGAACAGCGGCGGTTCGCGCAACGAGCGACTGATCAACGTGCGCGGTTTCGATCGCTATCAGGTACCGCTCTCGATCGACGGCATCCGCGTCTACCTGCCGGCCGACGGGCGGCTCGACTATGGTCGCTTCCTGACTTCCGACATCGCCCAGGTGCAGGTGGCCAAGAGCTATGCTTCGGTGCTCGACGGGCCGGGGGCGATGGGCGGCGCGATCAACCTCGTCACCCGCAAGCCTACGGAGCCGATCGAGGCCGAGGCGCGCGGCACCCTGAATCTCGGGCGCAAAGGCGAGTACACCGGCTACAACGTCTTCGCCCTGCTCGGCACCAAGCAGGACATGTGGTACGCGCAGGCGAGCTATACCCGCAATTTCACCGATCACTGGGACCTTGCCGGCGGCTATGAGCCGATTCCCGGATCGGCTGAGGACGGCGGCCATCGTGACTTCTCGCGCACCGCCGACTGGCGCGTGAACGCCAAGCTGGGCTTCACGCCGAACGCGACCGACGAATATTCGATCAGCTATACCCGGCAGGAAGGCTCGAAGAACGCGCCGCTGCACATTACCGATGGGCCTGCTACCCAGCGCAACTGGTCGTGGCCTTACTGGAACATCGACAGCATCTACTTCCTCTCCACCACCGCGCTGGGGGACCGGGCGACGCTGAAGACCCGCGTCTACCGCAACAGCTTCGACAACCTGCTGCGCGCCTTCGACGATGCCAGCCAGACAACGCAGAGCAAGGGTCGGGCCTTCAACAGCTATTATGCCGACAAGGCGTGGGGCGGCTCGGCGCAACTGAGCGTCGATGTCAGCGATATCGACCGGCTGAGCATCGCAGCCCACTATCGGCGCGACAAGCATGTCGAATGGCAGCAGGCATTCCCCTCGGGCGACACCGAACCAAAGCAGACCAGCATCGAGGAAACCTATAGCCTCGCCGCCGAGAACAAGCTCGACCTTACTTCGGCATTGGCCTTCACCGCCGGCGTCAGCTTCGACTGGCGCAACCTCTCGCGGGCGGAGGACTATGCCGGCAACGCCCTGATCGATTACCCGCTGCATAACGGGCAGGCGTTGAACGGACAGGCGCAGTTGGTCTGGGCTGCCGATGCGCAGACCAGCCTGCACGCCAGCGTTTCCTCGCGCGCGCGGTTCCCGACCATTTTCGAGCGCTTCAGCTCCCGCTTCGGCGGCGCCACCTCGAACCCGAACCTCAAGGCCGAACGGGCGACCAATTACGAGATCGGCGGCGCGCGCGACTTCGGCCCGCTCCATGCCGAGGCAGCCGCGTTCTATTCGCACCTCGACAACGTGATCGTGGCTTTCCCGACGATCTACGAGGATCCGGTGACCCACGTGCAGCAACCGGTCACCCAGAGCCGCAACCTCGGCAGCGGCAACTACTACGGTGGCGAAATCGCGCTGACCGCACGGCTTGCCCGCACGCTGAGCCTTGGCGGAAACTACACCTACACCCACCGCGATCTCGACGATCCGACCAACACCGCGTTCCAGCCGACCGGGGTCCCGACGCACAAGGCCTTCTTCTGGGCCGACTGGTCGCCGCTCGAAGGGCTGCATGTGCTGCCCAATGCCGACATCGCCTCAGACCGCTGGACGGTGAACACGGCGGGCACGCGCTATTACCGTACCGGCAGCTA
>NZ_DAISLT010000011.1:0-17260 GCF_036820275.1 Novosphingobium sp. | reverse complement strand
GCCAATCTCACGGTGAACTATGCGCTGCGCGAGGGCATCGAGGTGAGTGCTGGCGTACGCAATCTGTTCGACGATTATTACGTGCTCGCCGATGGCTTCCCGGAACCGGGCCGCAGCTTCTTCCTGAGCTTCGGTTTCAAGTATTGAGCGAAAAAGGGGCGGCTTATGGGCCGCCCCTTGTCCCGTCTTATCCGGCCCGATCAGCAGGATGGTGGGGGGCTGAATGTTGCATATAATATCACGCCGCTTGGGACGGCATCATACCGCCGGTAAAGTCCCGAATATCCTACAGTAAACCCGCGAGAAGCTGGCCGTGCTGCTATAACCCAAGCGAAGCGCGATTTTGGGCAAGGGGACGCCCTGCGCCATCCAGGTCTCCGCAAAATGCATCCGCAGTTGCTGGTGCCATTCGCCCGGGGACAAGCCGGTTTCCTCGCGAAATGTACGTGTGAAGGTTCGGCGGCTCATCCCGGCGGTCGCGGCCCAGGCGTTGAGGTCAAGCGGTCTTGCCGGATCGTGCGACAACTGGTCACAAATCTGCCGCAGCCCTGCCGAGCGCGGCATCACCGGCGCCATGGCGGCAACATCCGGCGAGCGGGCAAGTTCGTCGAGGATGAGGCCAGTGACGAACGTCTGCCGCTCGCCGTTGGCACCTGGCTGTTCCAGCATGGCGTCCTCGACCAGCGCATGGAGCAAGGGCGAGACCGCAATGACGCGGACCTCGGCGGGCTGGGGGTGCGCTGCGCCATCGACATAGAAGGCATTGTAGGCGGCAGGGCCGCGACAGGTCACCGCATGGACGACCCCGGCGGGGATCCAAACGCCCCGGCCGGGCGAAAGCAGGATGCTCCGCCCCTCTACCTTCACTGTGGCAAATCCTTCCGTTCGGTAAGAAAATTGCCCCCGATCGTGCTGGTGGGGCGGGTCATAATAGCCTGCGGACTGGCGCCCGGCGAAAGCGTGAATCGCTCTGTCCGCGCCGATATTTGCGCTGCTGATCTCCACCGGCGGCAAGGAGCGGTCGGCTAGGTTCTGGGCGTTCATCATGACCTTTTTAGCGGGGCGGCTGTTCGATTGGGCCAAAGTACGTCCAGTCGGGCCAAAACGCCATCCCGTTGTTGCGAATGCTTCTCATGATACATTAAGGCGCGGCCCTCACAGCAATCAGGTCAATAGATTTACGATGAAGCGCTGGTCGGGCAGGGAAATCGCCATAAGAGGCATGTTGGCGGTCATCGGCGGTTATGGGCTGGTCGCGCTGTGGTGCGCGGCGATCGCGCGCTTGCTGCCGATCACGCCGCTCGATGCCACATTGAGCGCGACGATGCTGGCCTTCCCGCTCTACGCGCTCCTCGCGGTCTGGGTGTTCGCCGCGCGGTCGGTAGGCCGTGTGTGCGGCTTCGGTGCGCTGGCGGCGCTGGTCGGCCTTGCGTTGCTGAAGGGGGCGTCGCTGTGACCCTGCGGCAGACACAGGCTATCTTGCACACATGGTCCGGCCTGCTGGTCGGATGGGCGCTTTATACCATCTTTCTGGCGGGCACGGTCAGCTTCTGGCGTGATGAGATCAGCCGATGGACTCGTCCGATGCTGGGGCCGGACATGGATCGGGGGCTCGTGCTGGACCGCGCGCAGGCCTTTCTCGATCGCAAGGCGCCGGGCGCCAAAAGCTGGACCATCGAACTGCCCGGCGAGCGGGGCGCGGGTACGCTGCTGAGCTGGCAGCCGCAACCCAAGAAGGGGGAAAAGCCCGGTCGGCGCCGCCGCGGCGCGGGCAATGAACAGTGGCTGGACGGGCACGGCATGCCCGTTTCCGTGCCGGATACGCGTGGCGGGGATTTCTTCTACCGGCTGCATTTCGACCTCCATTATGTGCCGGTGCTGTGGGCGCGTTGGTTCGTCGGTTTTTGCGCGATGATGATGCTGGTGGCGATCGTTTCCGGGGTCATCACGCACAAGAAGATTTTCAAGGACTTTTTCACCTTCCGCCCCGGTTCTGGGCAGCGCAACTGGCTGGACGGGCATAATGCAACGGCGGTTCTTGCGCTGCCCTTCCACCTGATGATCACCTATACCGGTCTGATCACGCTGATGACGCTGTACATGCCCTGGGGCGTGGCCGCCAATTATCCGAGCCGGGACGCCTTCTACAAGGATCTGCTGCCGGCCGCGCAAGTCGTCCGGCGATCGGACGAGGCCGCGCCGTTGGCGGACCTGAAGGCGATGGTGGCGCAGGCGGAAAGGCGCTGGGTCGGAGGCCATGTCGCGATCATCCGTATCACCGAACCGGGGGATGGCGCCGCGCGCGTACAGATCTCGCGCCGCCTGTCGGATCGGATCGTCGATGGCGGGCAGGCGATCGCCTTCGATGGCGTGACGGGCAAGTTGCGCACGGGCCCAGCGGCGCAAAGCGGGGGAGCCGTGACCCGCGACGCGATGATCGGCCTGCACGCGGGGCGCTTTGCACCCATGGCGATGCGCTGGCTCTATTTTCTGTGCAGCCTCGCCGGGACGGTGATGGTGGCCACAGGGTTGGTGCTGTGGACGGTCAAGCGGCGTGAGAAACTGGCCGATCCGGCGCAGGCGCATATCGGCATCCGCCTGATCGAGCGCCTCAATGTCGGCTTCATCGCCGGATTGCCCGTGGCGTTGACCGGATTCCTGTGGGCCAACCGGCTGATCGAACCCGCCATGAAGGGCCGGGCCGACCGCGAAATCCTGGCGATGTTCCTGCTATGGGCTGGGTGCATGGTGGTGGGGCTGGTTCGTCCTCCCCGGCAGGGATGGACAATATTGTTCGCATCGGGTGCCCTGCTGCTGGCGGGATTGGCGCTGTTCGACATGGTCGCGACCCGGACTGGGCTAGTCTCGAGCCTGCTGCGTGGCGATAGCGCCATGGCGGGTGTGGAAAGCAGCTTTATCCTGCTGGCAGTCGTCTTCGGCCTGTTAGCGCGCAAGGTGGCGCGTCATGTACCCGCCGTGAAGCGCCGCCGCGAGCGATCCCGGGCCGCCTTGACGGAGGACGGCATCGCCGTGCCTGTCCAATGATCCTTCTTGCCTTCCTTTTCGCCCTTACCGGCCTGGCCTTCCTGGGGCTTACCAGCGCCAAACATCATGGCTGGGCGCTGGGTCGCAACCCCAGCGCCCGCGACCGGGCGCGCCTGCGAATCGGGGCTGGGGTCACCCTCGCCGCCAGTCTTGCAGTGTCCATGGTCGGATGGGGTGTCGCGCAAGGCAGCGTGGGATGGTGGGGCCTGCTCACGCTGGCTGCCGCCATGCTGCTGATCCTCCGCACCTATGTCCACCGGCGTCCGCGCCGCTGATCCTTCATCCATTCCAATTGACGACAGGGGAAATAATGACACACGATATTGCCTTCGGGGCCGTCTCCGCGCGCGCCTGCATGACGGCGCTGGCGCTGGTCTGCGCAAGTCCCGCGCTGGCCCAGACCGGCGAGCCCGCCGACGATCAGCCGGAAAGCTATGCCGACGCCATATTGGTCAACGGACGGACAGAGGGCTATCAGGTCAAGGCCACCAACACCGCCACCAAATTGCCCCTGACCCTGCGCGAGACGCCGCAATCGATCACCGTCTTCACCCGCCAGCGGATCGAGGACTTCAACCTCATCACCATTGCCGAAGTGATGGAGCAGACGCCGGGCGTCACTGTCCAATCCTATGACAGCAACCGTACGCGCTTTCAGGCGCGTGGCTTCTCGATCACCAATTTTCAGCTCGACGGCGTGCCGTCCAACTTCAATGTCGGCGCCAGCGGCAACAGCGTCATGAGCGACACATCGGTATTCGAACGCATCGAGGTTGTGCGCGGCGCAACGGGCCTCGTTACCGGCACCGGCGATCCATCGGCAACGGTCAATCTGGTCCGCAAACGGCCGACCGACACCTTGCAGGCCAATGTCAGCCTGAGCGCCGGATCGTGGGACTATTATCGCGCCGAGGCCGATGTCGGCGGCCCGCTGATCGCCAGCGGGCGCATCCGCGCGCGCGTCGTGGGCGCCTATACCGACAAGCAGAATTTCGTCCGCTTCCAGCATGACACATCGCCCAGCATCTATGGTGTGATCGAGGCCGACATCACCAACACGACCCGCTTGCGGTTCGGTGGCGATTATCTGCGCACCGATTCAAAGGGCGGCGCATGGAGCGGCGTCCCCCTCTTCTTCAGCAACGGCACCCGCACCGATCTGCCCCGTTCGTACAGCGGCGCGGCGCGCTGGAACCGTTGGGAGCGCGACAATATCAACGCGTTCGGCGTACTGGAGCAGGAAATCGGCCGCTGGGTCGCCCGAGCAGCCTACAATCAACGCTGGACGGATACCGAAAGCCTGCTGTTCGCAGGATCGAGCAGCACCAGCGGCACCACCACCCGGTTTGCCGACGCCACTACAGGCCTCGGCCTCAATGTGTCGGACACCTACACCGTCGGCGAGACCCGTGAAAAATCGCTCGACGGCTATGCAACCGGTCCGCTTCGCTTGTTCGGCCGCGACCATGACGTGGTGCTGGGCGTCAACCATTACGACCGGGAATTCCGCACCATCGGCGCATCCATCACGGCGCGGGGCTATTCCAACGCGGCGGGCAGTTTTCCAAGCATCTTTACATGGAATGGCGATATTCCGCGTCCCACCACCAATAACACGGGCATTCCGCGCAGCATCGAACAGGGCAAGCAGACCGGCTTCTACGGCTCGATCCGCCTCAACCCCAGCGATTTCATCAAATTGATCCTGGGCGCGCGCTACACCAGCTATGAAACGGCGACCGATAACTACAACACGGCCGGCGTCCATACGACGACGACCGGCATCAACAGCGAAAAGCGCGTGACCCCCTATATCGGCCTGATCGTCGACCTGTCGAAGGAGATTTCCGCCTTCGCCAGCTATGCCGAGGTCTTCACGCCCCAGTCCCAGCACGACGTCAACGACCAGCAGCTCGCGCCGCTGACCGGCGGCAATTACGAAGCAGGCCTGAAGGGCGAGTTTTTCGACAAGCGCCTCTATGTGTCGGTCAACGGCTATCATATGGTCCAGAGCAATGTTGCCGAGCTGGACCCAAACAGCGACGGACTGCCGCTGCCCAGCGGAGGTCAGGCCTATCGGTCGGTGTCGGGGGTCAAGACCTGGGGCGGCGAGTTCGAGGTATCGGGATCGATCACGCCGGGCTGGAACGTGACCGGTGGCTATACCTATTCGCGCAGCAAGTCGGCCAATGGCGACCGCTTCTCGCCCGAAACCCCGCTGCATCTGGTAAAGTTCAACAGCACCTATCGCCTCGGTCAATTCGTATTGGGCGGCGGCCTGTCATGGCAAAGCCGCATCTATCGCTTCATGCCGATCCCGACCGGTAATTTCACGACCGCCGGCCTGCCGATCACGCAGACTGGCGCCGTCAGCCAGAAGGGTTATGCGCTGGTGGACCTGCTGGCCCGGTTCAACCTCAACGATCATTTGAGTGCCGGACTCAACCTGACAAATGTGCTGGACAAGCATTATTATCGGAATGTCGGCTTCTTCAATGGCGGCTATTACGGCCAGCCGCGCCGCGTCCTCGCCAACCTGCGCTGGAAGATGTGAACCGGCGCCCCAGCAGCAGAATGTACCTGCTGCTGGGGCATGATTGGAGTTACTCTATATTGGCGATTCTGAGATTGGACACGCTCCATGGGAACGAGCAGACGATCTTCATCAGTCGATGCCTCCAAGGCCCTTGATTTACCTAGTTCTTGAGCAGTGGCATTACTTACCATAGCTTTGATAGTTCAACGGTTTGCGTTGCCTTGCAAGCGTCAGCTTCCATCAAGGCGTGCCATACATCCTTTAGATAGGAACGTCGTAACTTGGTCGCGACCTGCCGGAACCGGACCGTCCGTACCTCGGCATCGGAATTTATCGTTTGAACGGCAATAATGGGTCGCGACCCGCCGGTAGCGCCCTCCCCTGCTCACGCCGACAAAGCGGCCGTAGACCTCCCCTTCTCAGCTTCCTGACAGCTGCCATCGGTTCACCGAGTTGCTAGCGAACCTGAACAACCGGGCGTGGGACTTTCCGGTCTGTCGGCTTATTGGCGGCCAGCCAAGGAAAGCCGCCGTTGGCTCAGCGGCGTGAGCCCAAATCAAAGGCCTAGGATGGGACAAAACGGTCCTTGCGAGGCCAACCGGGGAATGGCGGGTTTCTCGATTATTTGTCGTCGCCGCTCATTAACTTCGTCAATTCCCGTTCCTTCATCTTGTAGGACATCGCCATATTGAAGGCTGAGAAAATGATGCCGCTCACAAGCGTGGACAGGGTGATCGTCACGAATGCCGACACGATGAGATCTACCCACCTCATGCCGCTGGAGATCAAGACGGGACGATAGATCACTATGCCCACAAACACGGCCCAGTGGCTCATGCAGTAGAAGCAATGGAAGAGATATCCGATCATATGACCGGCCTTGTTTATCAACTCCCTGAGCGGACGAAAAATCTCTGTCAGCGTGATGGTGATCGAAATGCTCGAGGCTGCGATCGCGATGATCACGCACTGCCACAAGCCGGTATAGTCGGTCATTCCGGATTCCCCGCGATAGTGGCCACTGTCGCACGCGAGCCTCAAGCTCGCTACGCCGAGCGATGCGGCTCGGTCAGAGGCGGCGATATCGAGGATCGATTGACCGTTGGCCTTTTCCATCAGGATACCTTATCACCCGCCATTCAAACATTCAATGCATTGCTTGAATGATGATTGACCTGTGATGGTCAGGCTTTTGAGGCGGTTATCCCTGCAGCGAACGTCCGGACTTTGAAGCCTTCGCGTTGGAGCAGCACACCAGCCTGTTCGGACAAGACACAGAATGGCCCGCGGCAGTAAGCGACGATCTCGATGTCACACCTAAGCTCTGACGTGCGGCTCCCCAGCTCCGTCAGCGGGATATTGATCGCGCCGGGCAGATGATCCTCTGCAAACTCGTCGGCGGGACGCACATCGAGCAGGACGATAGACTGGCGTTCGATAAGCTCGGACAGCTCGTCCCAGTTAACCGAGTCGAGCTCCGCAGGCTGCGAGAGGCTGTCGCGCGCCAGCTGGGCGGCCGCCCTCATTTGGTAGTCGCAATAGTTGCGCAAGGCCTGAAGAAGCGTCGGCACGGGGCCATCGCCGAGGCTATAGAGCATGTGTTTGCCGTCACGTTGCACCTGAACGAGGCCGGTCCGCCGCAGCACCTGAAGATGCTGGGATGCATTGGCAATGGACAGACCGGCGAGCTCGGCAAGCGCTTCGACCGAGCGCACCTGGGCAGCGCTCAGCTGGCTGAGCAACTCAAGACGATGGGGATTAGCGAGCGCTTTCGCAACGTCGCCGGAAAAATCCCAAGGACCAGATGATTGGGGTGTCATCACAATCACCTATCTGCGCAGCGCCAAGATGGCAAAGCTATGCGTGGTGTGCGGCAATTTTCATCGGTCAAAGAGTTCGAAAGGCGGGTTCGGGCAGAAGCTGCCGTCGCACGAGCGACCCTAATTGTCTTGAGTTGGGTCGCCTGGTGCCTTGTCATTCGACCTTGCTGCCGCTCGAAGACTCTTCCTTCATCCAGCTAATAAAATTCATAACTGACCCTCGCTTTCGTGCGATCGGCAATGTTGCGGCATAATAAGCAAAATCGGTCGGCCACGGCCGGTCCAACACGAGCGCTAGGCGTCCGGTTGCGATTTCCTCGTTCGCATATATGTCGCGGACCAGCGCGATGCCCTGACCGGCGATTGCAGCCCGGATTAGCAGTAGGTCGTCGTCGAAAGCCGGACCGCGCTCTGCGCGCGGATCGTCGGGGCACCCCGTTGCCCGGAGCCATAGCGGCCAGTCGGCTCGATCCGAATCCTGGAGTAGGGGATAGGCCAAGCAATCGGCCGGCTCGCGGATCAACGGCCCTGCCCGCAATACTGCCGGAGCTGCGACCGGCAACAGAACTGGCGCCATCAAATAATCGGAAACCAGGCCCGGATAATCTCCGAGGCCATGCCGAATGGCGATATCCACGCGCATCTTCTGTAAATCGACAAGCGTGTCCGAAGCTTCGATCCGAACCTCGAGATCGGGGCATCGCTGAGTGAAGCGCCCCAGACGGGGCACCAGCCAGGACGCGGCAAAGGACGGGACGGTGCTGATCGTCAATGTCGGACGGGCATTTATGGCCTCCAGTTCCCCGAGACCACCTGCGATCTGATCGAACGCCATGACCATCGCGGGATGAACTTTCGATCCGGCTTCGGTCAACTGTACGCCATGGCG
The DNA here is from genome assembly GCF_036820275.1 of Novosphingobium sp. Taxonomy (GTDB): domain Bacteria; phylum Pseudomonadota; class Alphaproteobacteria; order Sphingomonadales; family Sphingomonadaceae; genus Novosphingobium. The sequence continues at coordinate 8,970 of NZ_DAISLT010000011.1, read as the reverse complement.
CGTACGGGTGAACAATGTCACTCCAAGACGATCCTCCAACTGCCGGATTTGCTGGCTGACCGCCCCCGAGGTCACGCCCAACGCCTCGGCGGCGTGCTTGATGCTGCGATGGCGACCCGCTTCAGCGAAAGCTCTCAGAGCAAGAAGCGGCAGAACGGGATTCATGATTTAGCCTGACTAAACTCAAAGGGCAGAAATCGTCGTTTAGTAGCGACGAAGAAAGGCGATATCCAGCCTCACAGCGGCGTTGATCCGCTTAGCCCACCTCCTTCCTGATAGCGAGATAATGCATGCAGACCGGGTCGATCGACCTCTATACCGACGCGTCTCCGAACGGCTTCAAGGTCACTATAGCCTTAGAGGAACTGGCGATGCCCTATCGCCTGCATCATGTGCGCATCGAGGACGGTGAGCACCGGCAGCCGGTCTTTCTGGCACTCAATCCCCATGGCCGCATTCCGGTCATCGTGGATCATGAGGCGAACCTCACGCTGTTCGAGTCCGCCGCCATACTGCTCTATCTCGCCGAGAAGACCGGAAGGCTATTGTCCCAGCGACCATCCACGCGCTGGAAGGCGATTAAGTGGCTCCAGTTCCATGCGTCGAGCATGGGTCCGCTGCTGGGGCAGCGCGTCCACTTCGAGTTGTTCGCGCAGGACCGGATTCCTGCAGCGATCAGCCGTTATCAAGAATTGACCGAAAGCGCTTTTGCCGTGTTGGATGCACAATTGTCCCGGCATGCATGGCTCGCCGGCGAAGACTATTCCATCGCCGACATCGCGACCTTCGGATGGACGCATATCGCGGATCTGTGCGGGTTTGACTTCGCACATCACCGGCATCTTCATCGCTGGCACGAGCAGGTCACAGCGCGTCCAGCGGTTCAGCGAGGCATTTCGCTACCCGTGCCCGCCACTGGGCCGTGAGCACAACAGGCATAAAGGAACTTCATTCATGACTGTGACCATGGAAACCGCGACGCACGACCCGTTGACGGGTGGACGGTCCGCCGAAGCTTTTGCCCGGCATCCGGGTTACTGCCGGATGTTTGCTCAAGACCAGCTTACGATCGGGATTTTCCTTCCGCTGCGCTTGTACCGCGGCGACATGCGGGTGCTGGAGGGGCAGTCCGATCTTGTTGCCGACATCGACAGGCGCGGGTTTGCCGCCGCCTGGGTGCGGGACGTCCCGTTGTTCGATCCCGGGTTTGGGGATGCGGGGCAGGTATTCGATCCCTTCACTTATCTTGCCTATCTGGCCGCCCGAACGCAGCGGCTGGCTCTTGCGACAGGGAGTGCGATCTTCTCGCTGCGCCACCCCATCGACCTGGCCAAGATGGCAACGACCATCGACCACCTGTCCGGAGGACGTCTTGTTCTTGGTATCGCCTCGGGGGACCGTCCGGTCGAATTTCCTGCCCATGGCATAGATAGAAATACGCGGAGCCAACGCTTCAGCAACGCCGTGGACTGGTTTCGCCGGCTCGTCGCCGAGGGCAGCGCCAAGATCAACGGAAGGCCGGGACGGCTGCAGGGCACAAGTCTCATCCCGAAGGCCGCGATCGGACGCATCCCGTTGATCGTCACGGGAAGTAGTCGGCAGACACCGGATTGGGTGGCCCGGTATGCGGACGGTTGGCTGACTTATCCGCATCAGACCCATGTATCAACAGGCCCGCAACAACTCGGCAGAAACATCAGTGCATGGCGCGCCCGTATCGATGATGGTGGTTTTCGACCGCATGTGACCAATGAGTGGATAGATCTGGTTGATGATCCGGCATTTCCGCGGACACCGTTGCAAGGCGGGCATGTGCTCAGGACCGGGCGCAACGGGCTGATCGACCTGCTTGGCGAGTGGCGTGAGGCCGGCGTCAATCATGCCGCGCTGGGTATTCAGTATTCCGACCGCCCCGCAACGGAAATCATACAGGAATTGGCGGAAGAGGTTCTCCCTCTCTTCCCCTCACATGATGGCCCTATACCGCTCAGAATGAATTGGTAATCGGTTCGGGAGCCGTCACGGTCCGCGCGACGGGGACGGCGGCTGTTCAACATCGGCTACAGGCAAGCTGTCAGGCGGCTTAACCCGCCGTTCGTGCCGTTGGCGCGTACGATACCGTTCACCAGAACCAGACGTTGTTGAAGACGCCTAACCGTCCGACCGCTATCGAACCCTCGATGGGGCCGATTCCGACGCAAGCCGACTTTTCCAGCGGCGCGGATGAACGACGCGAGTTGGTCGCATGCTGCCGGAAGCCGAACACCGCGTCGTGGAACATAACTGCCGTTCCAGCCAACGGTCCCGAAGGGCTGGTTCCCCCAGAACCGGTCAAATAGCAGCTTTTCACAATTTTAACCTGGAACCGGCCTTTCTGGAGCCGCCGACGGGACGGACAGAAGCTTACGTAAAACGCTTTGGCCATGCCAACGGCTTGTTGGACGTCTGCCAGTGACGATAGAGGGCCAAGATGTCGCCGCTAGTGAGCATCGTCATGGCCGCTCTCAATTCGTTGTCGCTCCAGTCCCACCAACGAAGTTCTAGAAGCCGCGCAATGTCGGCCTCGTCGAACCGCTTGCGGATCGTCCTGGCGGGGTTGCCGCCTACAATGGCGTAGGGCTCGACGTCCCGCGTTACCAGCGCGCGTGTGCCGATTACCGCCCCGTCCCCGATTGTGACACCAGGCATGATGATGGCCTCCGTCCCGATCCAGACATCGTTGCCAACTACCGTATCCCCGGCGGCTTCAAAACCGTTTCGCGCGCCTGCAAAGGCGGCGACCTCCGACATCCAATAGAAGGGGAAGGTGCTGATCCAGTCATTCCGATGCCCCTGATTGCCAGCCATGACGAAGGCCGCTCCCGAACCGATAGAGCAGAAGGAGCCGATTACGAGTTTGTCGACGCCATCGTCCGACAGGAGAAAGCGGGCGCATTCATCGAAGCCGTGGCCGTGATAATAGCCGGAATAGTAGCTATAGCGTCCAACCTGAATGTTCGGGTTGGTTACGAGGCGATCGAGCGTGATGCCCTTGAAGGGGCTCTCGAAGATATTATCCATGATGAAGACCGATTGTTTGCAAGCCGCGCATGCGGCGATGGTTCAACCCGAGTACTCTCGGGTGAAGGCCAGCGAGCGATACGAAGTATCGCCGCCCCAGCTTCCAACGTCAGGGACGAAGAAGCGCGATGCTGGTGGTTCGGTCTGCGGACTTCATCGGTCGATAATGACCCAATCGGGCATTGATGCCAATCCACTACGGCTGCTTTCAAGATACGCGAACTTAGGATCCATCGACGGTGACGTCGGCGCCTCCGGTCAGGCAGGTTTCGGGGCAAAATCTTGCAGCGCCGACATCTGCCAAGTTTTGGCAGAAGTGGACACTCAGAAGGCCGGCTCGGAACGTCTTAAGTTGGATCGCCAGCTGCCGTAACCAGACAGTCCGCACCTGGGCACCGGGATATGACGTCTGAGCGACCACAAAGGGTCCATGGCAGAAAGAGCGGCTACCGCCCATCCGAGACGCTCAGCCGGTAATTGTCGGTCGCGAACGGACTGATCGCTGCTCGATCCCATGCACCTGGGATCGGGGGAACCTACCGGGCGGCTTATCGGACTGCCATCATCGAAAGGTGGAGATGTGGCGACCTAAAGTTACGTCATCACTCCGCTTGGCCAGCTAGAGCCATCGTATAAAGAAGTCCGAGATCACGGAAGCCGCCTCTTCCACCGGGCGCTTCTGGTCGTAGAGATCAACGTGCGTAGCGCCTTCGATCATATGAAGGCGCTTAGGCTCCCTCGCCTGATCGAAGGCTTCGTGCGTCATCCACGCCGTCACAGCCTTTTCTGCGGTTATCATAAGCAGCGGACGCGGCGCGATCATGCCGATGAAGCGGAAGGCGTCGAATGTCGCCATCCTGTCGATACTGTCCCAGGTGAGCGCCTTGGCCGCGCGCGGGTGGTCGCCGCGCGGCGTGCAGTAATAGTGCCAGCCTTCGAAGACATGTTCCCCGCCGGCGCGCGCGGCAGCTTCGTCGGCAGGGAAGATCGGGAAAGCGCCGATCTCGCCGTGCACCGCTGCCTCGGAACGGCCCTGCGCGGCGCTGCCGAGCAATGCGTCGAGAATGGCAGGATCTTGGTGTCCGTCGGCGCCCACGCGAATCTGTCGGCCAACGTCTACTGCCGCAACTGTCGCCACCGCGCCAATGCGCCGATCCCCGGCTGCAGCCTGAATGACATATCCGCCCGACGCGCAAATGCCGAGAGCGCCGATCCGCTCCGGAGCCAGATCAGGCCGGGTCCGTAGCCATGACAAGGCGGCCTTGAAATCCTCCACACGCTGGGCAGGGTTTTCCAGTCCGCGTGGCTCTCCCCCGCTCGCGCCCTGATGGGCAGCATCGAACGTCAGCACATGAAAGCCCTGCTCGCACAGCTTGTCGGCATAGAGCGCGGGCGATTGTTCCTTCGTGGAGCTACCGGGATGCCCGACGATGAGCGCGCGCCCGTTCGGACGGTCTGGGGTGTAAAGACACGCCGCAATCGTCATGCCGGCGCTCGTGAATGCAATGTCCTGTTTCATGGGAGGATGATCTTTCAAAGGGAGGGATGGAGCGACATCAGGAACCCGCAGCGAGCGGCAGCAGAACCTCGCTTCTCGCATCGGATGCGTGAAACACGCGCTGCGATGCCTTCACGTAATCTGCGGGCGCGGCGCGGAACACATTGGCGACGTAGCTTTGCGGATTGCGGTCGTAGAGCGGGAACCAGCTCGACTGGATCTGCACCATAATCCGGTGCCCGGGCAGGAAAACGTGGTCTGCGTCGGGCAGGACGATATCGTAGCGCTCGACCCGGCCGGGAGTGATCGGTTCGGGATGCCCAGGGTCCTTGCGATAACGTCCGCGCAGGATGTTCATGGAGATCGGCAACTGGTAGCCGCCCATGGCGGGCTGCTCGGGCACGGTGTCCGGATAGACGTCGATCAGCTTGACCACCCAGTCCGCATCGCTGGCGGTAGTCGAGGCATAGATATGGGCGACCGGCTGCCCGGCGACATGCTGCGGCGCCGTGAGCACGGGCGATGTATAGGTCAGGACATCGCCTCGCGATGCAGCGAAGCGCTGGTCGTCCACCAGCCAGGTATCCCAGCTCGAGTCCGGGCCGTAGACGGAAAGGTCCGGCTGCGGGCGATAGGGTACCGGCTTGGCCGGATCGCTGACGTATTCGTCGTAGCCCGGCGATACGCCCTGCCCGCCGATGGACAGCCTGCCGCCGGTATCGAGGTAAAGCGGAAGCGAACCGCCTCCCGCTGCGGGCCAGTCCGGCAGGTTTTCCCATCGGTTATCTCCGCTGGCGAAGGCAATGACCCGCGCGATACCGGCTTGGGGCGCACCGTCCTTGAGATGTTCGTCGAGGAAAGGGATCAGGACATGCGCGCGAAACCATTCGGCGGTGCGCTGCCCCCAGTCGAGCGGGCCAAGCCGCGATCCCGAGCCGTTCTCCTGTCCGTGATACCACGGCCCCAGCACCAGATGCACTTCACGGGCATCGGCTTTTACGGCCTGATAGACGGCGGGTGCGCCGTAATTGTCCTCCTGATCCCATAAGCCGTCCACGAGCATGGTCGGTACCGTCAGCGGCTTGCGTGCCAGAATGCGATCGAGCGCCTGATCCTGCCAATAGGCATCGTATTCCGGGTGCGCCGCAAGTCGGTTCCAGAATGCCAGTTGGTCCATACCCATGGCGCCGGCCAAGGCCCCCGCTGAGCCGTAGTGCAGAAACGTCTCGTAGTCGTCCCGCGCGGTGACGGGCCAGCGCACCGCCGAGTGCTTGTCCGCGGTCTGATTGTAAATATAGCTCAGCATCTCCTGACGAAAGGCGCCGTTGTGGAACCAGTCGTCGCCTTTCCAGGTATCGACCATCGGGTTCATCGGCACCGAAGCCTTGAGTGCCGGATGCGGATCGACAAGGCTCATCAGCGCGGTGAAGCCGTCGTAACTGCCGCCGATCGTGGCGACCCTTCCGTTGCTTTCGCGAATGTGCCGGACCAGCCAGTCGATCGTATCCCAGGCATCGGTCGAATGGTCGGTCCGCGTCGGGTTCAACGGGCCGCGCAAGGGCCGGTTGACCACATAGTCGCCTCCGGATGCGAACTTGCCGCGCACGTCCTGCGCCACCATGATGTAGCCGTGCCGCGCAAGGTCGGCATAGCTGGGAAACAGGATGTCACCGAGTTTGGGGCCGTCCTGCTGCGTAGTCATCGCATCGGCACCATAAGGTGTGCGGTCGAGCAGCATCGGTGCCGACGTCAGTCCTTTCGGGACGATGACGACCGTGTGCAGCCGGACGCCGTCGCGCATCGGAATCTCGTAAGTGCGGCGCTGATAGTCGCGTTCAATCGCAGGCGGAACGAAGGCCGCGGGAATGTCAGAGGGCGACGCTTGCCCCTCCGCGATGGCCGGCAGCCCGTTCGCCGCGACCAAAAGGGCTGCAGCGACCCCGGGAAGGCGCCGGATATTGGCTTTATAGGGCCTGCGCATGGATTGCCTTTGCTTCTGTGGTGGCCGTGGCCTGCCGATTTGGCAAAGGACGGGCAAAAACGCCCGTTATGCTCTGTTAGAAGCTGTAGCTGCCTCCGCATCCAGCGCCCGGGCCATGCTGCGCACCGCATCGACCAGAGCCAGCAAGGCCGAGGAAGTGTTGCGATTATGGGGATAGTAGAGGGAGAGGGGCGGTGTGCGTGGCATCCAGTCCGCCAGCACGCTGCGCAGGCGACCGGAGGCCAGCGACTCTTCGCACACCGAACGGGCCAGATAGGCTATGCCCAGCCCCCTGCGGGCGCCTTCGAGAAGCAGCAGTTGATCGTCCAGCACCAGCGTTCCGGGCACATCGAGAGCCATGGCTTCTTCTCCGCGCTCGAACTCCCAGCGATAGATTCCCCCGCCGGGCAACATGGCCCGGAGACAAGGGTGGTGCATCAGCTCCGCCGGGTGCGTGAGCGCGGGGTGCATGGCCAGGTAATCCGGCGCCGCTACCACACAGAAATCGAGGCCGAAGGGCAAGGGCACGGAAACCATGTCGGCAGGCACCGAATCCGCGATCCTTATCCCCGCATCGCATTGCCCGTTCACGATATCGATGAGGCGCGTTTCCGTCGTCAGTTCGATGGTGACTTTTGGATATCGCTTCAGGAACGGTCCCAGGATCGACGAAAGAATCTGATAGGCACCCGTCACCGAACTGTTGATCCGCAGCACGCCCGATGGTTCAGCGGCCTGGTTGCGAGCTTCTTCGGCCGCGCGCTCGATCTCCACCAGAGCAGGAGAAACCCGCGCCAGGAATGCCTTTCCCGCCGGCGTCAGCGCGACACTGCGCGTGGTGCGATTGAACAGTCTGACGCCGAGCCTGTCCTCCAGCGATCGTATGGTGCTGCTGAGCGCCGTGGGCGAAGTTCCCAGCGCCTCTGCCGCGGCCCTGAAACTGCCCCTGCCGGCGACTTCAAGCGCCGCTTGGATTTCACCCAGGCTGTTCCGACCGATTATCCCGTTATTGCGCACGATACATCCTGATTGAGCGGACTAATCAAGACAGTCTTTTGCGGCCATTTCCCTGTCCTCAGCAAGAGGCAGGACATTTACCCATGAAGACGAATCTGGATTCCCGGCGTGCCCTCGTGACCGGGGCATCATCCGGCCTTGGCGAAGCGATCGCCCGTATGCTCGCCGAGGAAGGCGCAGCCGTCGTCGTCCATGGCCGGGACGAAGTCCGGACACGCGTCGTTGCCGATGCCATTCGGGCAGAGGGTGGCCGGGCGGATGTGGCAATCGGCGACCTTGCCACGAATGAAGGGGCCGACCGGGTGCTCGCCCAGGCGCTTGCCGGTGGCGACGTGGACATCCTTGTCAATAACGCCGGCTCCTACCATCATCATGACTGGCACACGGCAACGCCGGACAAATGGGGCGAGGCCTATGCCGTGAATGTCCTGTCCGGCGTCCGCATGATCCAGCGGATCGTCCCGGTCATGGTTTCGCGCGGGTGGGGCAGGGTGATCCAGATCGGCGGCGGGCTGGCCGAGCAGCCCACGGCCATGCTCCCGCATTACCAGGCCTCGCTGGCCGCGCGCCACAATCTGGCGGTTTCGCTGGCACGCAGGCTGAAGGGCACGGGCGTTACCTCAAACGTCGTCGCGCCCGGAGCCATTCTGGTGCCGGCGGTGAAGACCTTCCTAGAGAATATGGCGCCGCAGCAGGGTTGGGGTGAAACCTGGGAGGAGATAGAGCGAGGCTGCGTGGCCGACATCGTTCCGAATGATGTCGGCCGCCTTGGACGGCCGGAAGAAATCGCCGGGGCAGTTGTCTACCTTTCGAGTGGGTTAGCTGACTACGTCAATGGTGCGACAATCCGGGTCGATGGTGGAACTGTGAAGTCGGCGTTTTAGCAGCTTCGAGCGATCGAGAGCAATTTCGTTTGTCTCGATTCCGAGGCAGGATCAGCCCCAAAATCCGTTCCCGGCCGACCAGAATGCAAAATTCGATTTGCCATTTCTTTATCGGGAACGGATTGCCTTTAGATCGCTGATCGGATTTCCTTGGCCAGGAAGTCGGGTTTCGACCATCTAAGGCAATCAAAGTGGGAAAGCAGACCGACCGACCTGGGTATGCAATACTTTCGGCTGAGCGACCGCAAAGGATCGCGACCCGCCGGTAGCGCCCTCCCCTGCTCACGCCGACAAAGCCGACGTAGACCACCTCATCTCGGCTCCTTAATAGCTGCCCTAAGGGTAACCCAGTTAGGCACGAACCTGAACGACTTGGTGTGGGGACTTTGCAGCCATTCGCGTTCGTATCGGGAAGGAACAGATTCGGCGAACTCGGACGTTGTAGCCCCATTTTGCCCAACGGGCCGCGAGTTCGTGTGCACGGCGGTGACAAACCAGGCCAATGGAGCGCCGGCAAATTGCTGAGCGCG
>NZ_DAISLT010000010.1:0-155422 GCF_036820275.1 Novosphingobium sp. | reverse complement strand
GGCTCTCGTGCTCGGGTTCCGACCTCGCCGGGGTCCATGCCGTGCGCACCCGCGAAGACTGCGACACGCTGATGGCCGAAGTCGATGCGGGCACCAGGAACGTGGTGGTGATCGGCGGCGGCTATATCGGCCTCGAAGCGGCGGCGGTGCTGTCGAAGCTGGGGCTCAAGGTCACGCTGCTCGAAGCGCTGCCGCGCGTGCTGGCCCGCGTGGCCGGAGAGCCGCTTTCGCAGTTCTACCAGAGCGAGCACCGGACGCACGGTGTCGATCTGCGCACCGGGGTCGCGGTCGAGTGCCTCGAAGGCGACGGCCACAAGGTGACCGGCGTGAAGCTGGCGGACGGCGAAGTGCTGGCGGCCGAAGCGGTGATCGTCGGCATCGGCATCGTTCCCGCCGTCGGCCCGCTGATCCTCGCCGGAGCGGCGGGGGCCAACGGCGTGGACGTGGACGAATATTGCCGCACCTCGCTGCCCGACATCTACGCCATCGGTGACTGCGCCGCCTTCGCCTGCGATTTCGCGGGCGGTACGGTGATGCGGGTGGAATCGGTGCAGAACGCCAACGACATGGGCACGTGCGTGGCCAAGGCGATCTGCGGAGACGAGAAGCCCTACAAGGCGTTCCCGTGGTTCTGGTCCAACCAGTACGACCTCAAGCTCCAGACGGCGGGGATCAACCTCGGCTTCGACCAGACGGTGATCCGCGGCAATCCCGAGGATCGCAGCTTCTCGGTGATCTACCTCAAGGAAGGCAAGGTCCTCGCGCTCGACTGCGTGAACATGGTCAAGGACTACGTCCAGGGCCGCAAGCTGGTGGAGGCAGGCGCAAAGCCCGATCTCGCCGCGCTCGCGGACAAGGAGCGGCCCCTCAAGGAACTGCTGTAAATCCCGGAGAATCCTCCCCGCCGGTCGGTGGGGAGGTCTTCAACCGCTGCGCCGCCCACTGTGCGGCTTCCGCGACGGCGGGGTCGGGATCGGCCAGAAGCGGCGAGACTTGCGCCATCAGCGTGGCATTCCCGCTGTTCCCCGCCGCATAGAGGCAGTTGCGCACGAAGCGGTCGCGGCCGATGCGCTTGATCGGGGAGCCTGAGAACAGCTTACGGAAACCCGCGTCGTCCAGCGTCAGCAGGTCGGCGAGGTGCGGCGCCGTCAGTTCCGCGCGGGGCAGGAAGGCTTTCAGGCGGTGTGCCGTCTCGGCGAACTTGTTCCACGGGCAGACGGCCAGGCAATCATCGCAACCGTAGATGCGGTTGCCGAGGCCCACGCGAAATTCCTCGGGGATCGGCCCCTTGTGCTCGATGGTGAGGTAGCTGACGCAGCGCCGCGCATCGAGGCGGTAGGGGCTGGGGAAAGCCTGGGTCGGGCAGGCGTCCTGACAGGCCCGGCACGATCCGCAGCGATCGCGGCCCTCGGTGGAAAGCGGCAGGTCGAGCGTGGTGTATATCTCGCCAAGGAACAGCCAGGACCCATGCTCGCGGCTGACCATGTTGGTGTGCTTGCCCTGCCAGCCAAGCCCGGCAGCGGCGGCCAGCGGTTTTTCCATGACCGGCGCGGTATCGGTGAAGACCTTGACTCCGGCGGGACCCAGCCCGCGCTTGTCGGCTTCCGACACCAGCCAGCGGGCGAGGTTCTTCAGCGCCTTCTTCACCCAGTCGTGATAGTCCGCGCCTTGCGCATAGACCGAGATGCGGCCCACTTCCGGCACCTCCGCAAGGCTCAGCGGATCGCTTGAGGGCGCATAGCTCATGCCCAGCGCGATCACTCGCCGCGCCTCGGGCCACAACCCCTGCGGCGAGCGGCGATGATGGGCACGTTCGGCCATCCATTCCATCGATCCGTGCATGCCCTCCGCCAGCCAGGCATCGAGCCGCGCCGCGTGTGCGGGGTCTTCCTCGGCGGAAGCGATGCCGAAGGCGCAGAACCCCAGTTCCCGGGCTTGCGCCTCGAGATCGCGGGTCAGGGCATTCAGCGCATCGTTAACCAAGCTTGCGGACTTTCCGGTTCATAGGCACCACCAGAGTGCCATCGCATGAGCGCCGCAGTAGGAGATTGGTCCTTGGCCAGCAACTTGGAAGGACTGTCCCTCGCGATCGAGGCGCAGGGGCTGGTCAAGCGCTTCGACGGGTTCACGGCGGTGGACGGCGTGGACCTGCGGGTGCCGGTGGGCGCGGTCTACGGCATTCTCGGTCCCAACGGCGCGGGCAAGACCACGACCTTGCGGATGCTGCTGGGGATCATCGATCCCGATGCGGGAAGTCGCCGAATCCTCGGCGCGGCGCGGCCGCACGATGTCGCCCATGCCATCGGCTACCTGCCCGAGGAGCGCGGTCTCTATCCGGCGATGAAGGCCACCGAAGCGATCGCCTTTCTCGGCGCGTTGCGCGGCCTGCCGCTCAAGGAAGGGCGGCGGCGTGCGCACGAACTGCTGGAGCGGCATGGTCTCGGCTATGCGGCGGACCGGCAGATTCGCCAGCTTTCCAAGGGCATGGCGCAGCAGGTGCAGATTCTCGGCACCCTGGTCCACCAGCCCCGCCTGGTGATCTTCGACGAGCCGTTTTCCGGACTCGATGCGCTCAACCAGGGCAAGCTGGAGCGGATGATTCGCGAGCTTGCCGGAGAGGGAACGACGGTGATCTTCTCCACCCATGTCATCGCCCATGCCGAGCGCCTCTGCGACGATGTGGCGATCATCGCCGGGGGCAAGGTGCCTTTCGCCGGTCCCGTCGATGCCGCGCGGGATCGCATTCCCCAGCAGGTCCGCCTCGAAACAAGGGCGGAGGACGGACCGTGGCGTGCCGCGCTGCCCGAGGATGCGCGGCGGGAAGGGCCATTCTGGAATTTCTCGCTGCCGGAAGGCGGTGTCGAGCCTCTGCTGCGTGCGCTGATCGAGGGCGATGCAGGCATTCTCTCGCTTTCGATTGAGCGGGCGGGGCTTCACGATGCTTTCGTCGCCATCGCCGGGGAGGCGGCGGCGCGGGCGCTCGATGCCGGTGCGGAGCAGGAGGACGGGCGATGAAGGGCCGTCTGTCCGTTCTTGCGGCGGCCTGGGTGGTGGCCCGGCGCGACTTCACGGCGATCCTGTTCAGCCGCAGTTTCTTCTTCTTCCTGCTGGGGCCGCTGTTTCCGGTCCTGATCGCCGTGCTGGCGGGGAGCCTCGGCTCGCGCGTCGATGCGAGTCAGGAGCGCCCGGTGCTCGGCGTGGCGATGCCGGTGGCCGAGGTGGAAGCGCTGGAGCGCGCCCGCACGCAGCTGGCGCCGGTGCTCGACGATGAACTGCCGAAACTGCTGGTGATCCGCAGGCTGGCCGAGGGCGAGCGCTATGACCCCGCCCCGGCGCTGGCCTTGCGAAAGGTGAAAGTGGCGGCGATCCTGTCGGGGTCGCTGGAGGCGCCGGTTCTCACCGGACCGGGTGGCTTGATCGAGGTCTGGCGCGGGCCGGTCTCGATGCTGGCGGCGCAGGCGCGCTCGGATGCGAAATCCGCCTATCCCGCCGTTGCGCTGAAGCCGGTGGCCCGCAGCGATGCCACGGAGCGCAAGGGTCGCTTCGCCACCGCGCAAGGCGCGCAGACGCTGCTGTTCCTGTTGACGATGATGCTGGCGGGCATGGTCCTGTCCAACCTCGTCGAGGAAAAGGGCAACAAGATCATCGAAGTGCTGGCAGCCGCCGTGCCGATGGACGCGGTGTTCCTGGGCAAGCTCTTCGCGATGCTGGGCGTTTCGCTCGTGGGCATCGCGACCTGGGCGGCGACCGGGGGACTGCTCTGGCTGGGCGGCGGCATTGCGCCCGAACGCCTGCCCGATCCGGCGGTGGGCTGGCCTCTGCTGATCGGGCTGGGCGTGGTCTACTTCGCCATGGCCTATCTGCTGCTTGGCTCGGTGTTCCTGGCGATCGGCTCGATGGCGACGACCGTGCGCGAAGTGCAGACCCTGTCCATGCCGGTGACGATGGCGCAGCTCATGGTGTTCTTTTTCGCCAGTTTCGCCATGACCCAGCCCGGCAGCGCGGTGGAAATCGCCGCCGTGCTGGTGCCGTTCAGTTCGCCTTTTGCGATGCTGGCGCGTGCAGCGCGGGAACCGGCGCTCTTGCCGCATGTCCTGGCGATCGGCTGGCAGATGCTCTGGGTCGCACTGCTGGTGCGCGGCGGGGCGCGCTTGTTCCGTTCGCGGGTGATGAAGTCCGGCCCTGTCGGCAAGACGAAACGCTCCGGTCGCTGGTCGCTGCGGCGCCGCTGACGAGCGCGAGTTCTGGTACGGACGGCGGGACTCGAACCCGCACGATCAAGGATCAAGGGATTTTAAGTCCCCTGCGTCTACCATTCCGCCACGTCCGCACGAGGCCAGCCACTTGGGCATCTGCGCGCGATCTGGCAGATCGCGCGCGACAGGGCAACCGGGATGAGCGGGTTATGCCGAACCGATGCTTACGTCACTCGACATTGAGGCGGGCGCGCATTTCCTTGCCGGGCTTGAAATAGGGGACGCGCTTTTCCGGCACGTCCACGCTTTCGCCGGTGCGCGGGTTGCGGCCGGTGCGGCCTTCGCGGTGCCGGGTGGAGAAGGCGCCGAATCCGCGCAGTTCCACGCGGCCGCCGTCGGCCAGTCGCTGGGTTATCTCGTCGAAGAAAGTGTCCACCGCGCGCTCCACATCCTCGGCGCGAAGCTCGGGGTTCTCCTTGGCGAGAGCGAGCAGCAGTTCGGATCTGATCATCGCGTGCTTCCCTTTCAAAATGCCCTTCGGAAAAATCCCAAAGCAAGAAACCGAGGCCACTGGCGAATCATAATATTTCGCGTGAACTGGTTCTGTCTTCCCAAGAAAATGCCATTCCGGTGCCTTTTGCGCAATGGCTCTCCAGGGGTAGGGAAATCTCGCGTATCGTCAGGCAGTCAGACCGCCCGTTAGCGCATCTGCCAGCCATTTACACGGGCGATTTGGCCGCTAACGTCCGCAGTTTCAAGCTTGCTGGACGAGCTTTTCGGGCGACAGGATTAAAGAAGGGCGCATGAAAGATATCGCAACCTGGAACGAGGGGGATTGGATCGCCGCGATCGGCGCCGTTCTCCTCTTTGCCGTGCTGGCTATCGGCGGCGTCATCGCCACTCGCAAGAGCGAGGAATTCGTCGGCCACCCGCGCGGCCTTTTCGTGCTGTTCTATGCCGAGATGTGGGAGCGTTTCTCCTACTACGGCATGCGCGCGCTGCTGATCCTCTATCTCACCAAATTCTGGCTGTTCAATGACGGCAGCGCCAATCTGATCTACGGCGCCTATACCAGCCTCGTCTATATCACCCCGGTGCTCGGCGGCTATCTGGCCGACCGTTACCTGGGGCAGCGCAAGGCGGTGCTGTTCGGCGGCATCGTGCTGGCCGTGGGCCACCTGTTCATGGCCTACGAGGGCATCCACGGCGCGACCGACCCGCTGGTCAAGCAGGCGGATCCTGCGATCAACGTGTTCTGGCTGGCGCTGGCGCTGATCATCGTCGGTTCGGGCTTCCTCAAGGCGAACATCTCGGTGATCGTCGGCCAGCTCTACAAGATGACCGATTCCCGCCGCGATTCGGCCTACACGATCTTCTACATGGGCGTGAACACTGGCGCCGCGCTGGGTACGATCCTGGTCGGTTACCTGGGCGAGACCATCGGCTGGTCCTGGGGCTTCGGCCTCGCCGGCATCGGCATGGTGCTGGGCCTGCTCATCTTCGTGGCCGGCAAGCCCGCGCTCAAGGGCCGGGGCGAGCCGCCCAAGGCCCTGGCGAAGAAGGGCGAACTCGTCCTCTACGGCATCGGCATCGCCTCGGTCGGGGTGATCTGGTTCCTGATCCAGTACGTCAGCGTCATCCAGTCGCTGCTGGTCGTTTCGGGCATCGCGATGCTGGGCTACACGCTCTACGAAGCGTTCAAGCTGCCCAAGGAACCGCGCGAGCGCATCTTCGCGATCCTGTTCCTGATCGCGCTGAACCCGATCTTCTGGGGCCTGTTCGAGCAGGCGGGCGGCTCGCTGAGCCTCTATACCGACAAGTTCGTGGACCGCGGCGGCGTGCCGACCAGCCTGTTCCAGTCGATCAACCCGATCTACATCGTGCTGTTCGGCCCGATCTTCGCGGCCCTCTGGCAGTACCTCGGCCGCAAGGGCATCGAGCCTTCGGCCCCGGCCAAGTTCGGCCTTGCGCTGATCCAGGTCGGCCTCGGCTTCCTGGTCTTCGTCTGGGGCGCGAGCACGGGCAATGCGGCGGCGATGACGCCGGTGCTCTTCGTGTTCCTGATCTATGCCCTGCACACCACCGGCGAGCTTTGCCTGTCGCCCGTGGGCCTCTCGGCCATGACGCGCCTGTCGCCGCTGCACCTCGGCAGCTTCATCATGGGCGCGTGGTTCTACATGACCGCCGTGGGCAACTTCGTGGCGGGCAAGATCGGCGAAGCCACCGGCGGCGAAAGCGGCGTGATGGACAAGCAGGTGACGCTGGGCATCTACTCCACCATCGGCTGGACCACGATCGGCGTCGCCGTGGTGGTGCTGGCGCTCTCGCCGCTGGTGAAGCGCTGGATGCACCTCGACACGCTGGAGGATCGCGGCATCGACCGCGACCTCGCGGGGCAGAGCGAACTGGGTCTCGAGGCACAGGAAGCCGGGTTCCATCCGGAACCGAAACCGCACTGACACCAAACCGGCCCGGTGAACCAAGGTTCGCCGGGCCGGACTCTATTCGAACAGGGGAATTACGACATGAGGGTAACGCCGACATGGCGGCGCTGGTCGTCCACGCTTGTGCTGGGCGCGGCGCTGGCGCTGGGCGCCACGGGCGCGGATGCGAAGAAACAGGACAAGAAGGCGGCGCCCATCGTCGCCGATCCTTATCCGTCGACCTACAAATCCTATCCGGGCACGCCCACCGCATTGGTCGGCGCTACCGTCTATGACGGGCGCGGCGGCAGGATCGAGAACGGCGTCGTGCTGTTCCGCGACGGCAAGCTGGTCGCCGTCGGCGGCGCCGACATGGCGATCCCCGATGGCTTCACCCGCATCGACGCCGCCGGCAAGTTCGTGACTCCCGGCGTGATCGACATCCATTCGCACCTCGGCGTCTATCCCTCGCCCGGCGTCGACGCGCTGGCGGACGGCAACGAGATGACCAGCCCCACGACGCCCGACGTCTGGGCCGAGCACTCGGTCTGGCCGCAGGACCCCGGCTTCACCCGCGCGCTGGCCAACGGCGGCGTGACCAGCCTCCAGATCCTGCCCGGATCCGGTAACCTCATCGGCGGCCGCGCGGTCACGCTGAAGAACGTGCCGAGCATCACCGTGCAGGGCATGAAGTTCCCCGGCGCGCCCTATTCGCTGAAGATGGCCTGCGGCGAGAACCCCAAGCGCGTCTACGGATCGAAGGGCCAGAAGCCCTCTACGCGCATGGGCAACATGTCCGTCGACCGCCAGGCCTGGATCGACGCCCGCAAGTACATGGACGGCGACCATTCCGAGCGCGACCTCGGCAAGGATACGCTGGAAGGCGTGCTCAAGGGCGAGATTCTGGTCCAGAACCACTGCTACCGCGCCGACGAGATGGCGCAGGTGATCGATATGTCCAAGGAGATGGGCTACAAGGTCACCGCCTTCCACCACGCCGTGGAAGCCTACAAGATCGCCGATCTCCTGCGCGAGAACGACATCTGCACCGCCGTCTGGGCCGACTGGTACGGCTTCAAGATGGAAGCCTACGACGGTATTCCCGAAAACGCCGCGCTGCTCGCCAATGCGGGAGCCTGCGTGGTGATCCACTCGGACGATGAGAACGGCATCCAGCGCCTCAACCAGGAAGCCGCCAAGGCCCAGGCCGACGGTCGCCGCATCGGCATCGACATTCCCGACGCCAAGGTCATCGGCTGGTTCACCTACAACGCCGCCAAGACCATGGGCATCGGCGCGAAGACCGGCAGCCTCGAAGCGGGCAAGATGGCCGACGTGGTGCTGTGGAACGGCAACCCGCTCTCGGTCTACTCGCGCCCCGACAAGGTATGGATCGACGGCGCCCTGATGTTCGACGCACAGGATGCCAAGCGCCGTCCGGTCAGCGATTTCGAGCTGGGCCAGCCGGGTGAAGGAGACGTGAAATGAGCCGCCGCGCTCTCATTATCGCCGCGCCCATGATTGCTGCCATCGCGGCAACAGCGCTTCCCGCCGTCGCTTCGGCGCAGGACTTCGCGATCACCAATGCCACCGTCGCCACGGGAGACGGCAGCGCGCCGATCGAGCACGGCACGGTCGTGGTGCGCGGCGGCAAGGTCGTTGCCGCCGGAGCCGGTGTCGCCGTGCCTGCCGGCGTGCAGAGCGTGGACGGAACCGGCAAGTGGGTGACGCCGGGCCTGTTCTCGGCTGTCAGCGACCTTGGCCTCTGGGACGTGGAAGGCGTGCCCAACAGCAACGATACCGAGGCGGACAAGTCGCCCTTCAACGCCGCGCTCGACGTGGCTCCGGCGATCAACCCCTCCAGCGAACACATCGCCGTGAGCCGCGAAGGCGGCGTGACCCGCGCCAGCGTGGCCCCCTTCAACGGCGATTCGATCTTCGCCGGGCAGGGCGCGCTGATCGATCTCGGCACGGGCACGGATCTCGTGAACAGGCCGCGCGCGTTCCAGTTCGTGCAACTGGGCGAGGCGGGCGCCAGGCTGGCGGGCGGCAGCCGCGTCGCCGCCCATGTCGCGCTGCGTAACGCCTTGCGCGAGGCGCGCGATCTGGCGACGACCCCCAATGCCGCGCGCAGCAGCGATGCCATGCTGACCCGTGCCGACGCCGTCGCGCTGGCGCCGGTGCTCGATGGCCGACAGCCGCTCTACGTCGGGGTCGAACGCGCTGCCGACATCCGCAGCGTGCTGGCGCTCAAGGCCGAGTTTCCCAAGCTGAACCTCGTTCTGGTGGGCGCGACCGAGGGCTGGCTGGTGGCCGGTGCGATCGCGGCGGCCAAAGTGCCGGTCATCACGATGCCGCTGCGGGATCTTCCCGCCAGCTTCGAAAGCCTCGCGGCGACCCAGTCGAACGTGGGGCGGATGAAGAAGGCGGGCGTCAAGGTTGCCATTGGCCTGTTCTCAGGCAGCAACCAGCCGCGCTATGCGCCGCAGCAGGCGGGCAATCTTGTCGCCTTGAACAAGCTGCCGGGCGCGGCGGGCCTGACCTGGGGCGAGGCTTTCGCCGCGATCACCTCGGTTCCGGCCGAGATCAGCGGCATGGGCGGAAAAGAGGGGGTGCTGGCGCCCGGCGCCGTGGGCGACGTCGTCGTCTGGGACGGCGATCCGCTGGAACTCTCCTCGGCACCGGTCGAGGTCTATATCGACGGCGTCAAGCAGCCGCTCGACAACCATCAGAGCCGTCTGAGGCAGCGCTACAAGAGTCTGGATCGGACTTATCTGCCCAAGGCTTACGACTGGTAAGCCGGTAGCAGGGTGCCCCCGTTTCGGCGGGGGCACCCTTTTCTTATGCGCCTGAACCCAGCGCGATCGCCTCGTTCAACCCGAGCGCTTCGCGAAAATCCGCATCGTGGCTTACGCAGACCACGGCACCGTCGTAGCCGTGCAGAGCCTCTTCCAGCATCTCCACCGAGGCGAGGTCGAGGTGGTTGGTCGGCTCGTCGAGGATCAGGAGCCAGGGCACCTCCTTGCGTGTGAACAGGCAGGCCAGCGCCAGCCGCATCCGCTCGCCGCCCGAGAGGCCCGCGATCTCGCGATCGCCCCAGGTATTGCGGAAGCCGAAGCGAGCCAGCGCGGCATGGGCGGCGTGGCGGTCCGTGCCGGGATTGAGCCCCAGATAGGCATCGAGCAGGGTGCCCGAATCTCCCAGGAGCGAAACGTGCTGATCCAGCAGGGCGGTCCGCGCGCGGTCGATATGGATTTCGCCGCTGTCGGGGCGGTCCAGTCCTGCGAGCAGGCGGATCAGGCTGGTCTTGCCCGAGCCGTTGGGGCCGGTGAGCGCCAGGCGCTGCGGCCCTCGCAGCACCAGATCGAGCGGACCGAACAAGGGCCGTCCGCCGCGCGCGCAGGTGATCCCCCGCGCCTCGATCAGGACATGGCCGGAAGGCAATCCGCTGGGCGGCAGTTCGATGTGGATGGGCGCGAGCACTTCGATCTCTCGGCGGGCGCTGTCGAACTGCTCCTGCGCCCGGCCGACGAGTTCGTCCCCCAGCTTGCGTTGGCGGCCGCTGCTCTCTTCCGCGCGCTGTCTACGGGCGCCGAGCAGGATCTTCGGATCGCTGCCCCTGGCTGCATCCTTGCGGCCCTTGCTGTCGCGCCGGGCCTGCTTTTCCGTTTCCTGCTGCTTTTCGCGGCGGGCGTGGCGCAGGGCATCCTCGCTGCGTTCCAGCGCGGCGGCGGCCCGAGTACGTTCGGCGCTGCGCCGTTCGTCGAAGGCGTCCCAGCCGCCGCCGACCATGTGCACGCCCACACTGGTCAGCTCGACGATGCGGTCGGCGCGGCGCAGCAGTTCGCGGTCATGGCTGGCGACGAGGGCGCCGCCGTTCCAGCTATCGAGCAGGTCCGCCACGACCTTGCGTCCAGCAGTATCGAGATTGTTGGTCGGCTCGTCGAGCAGCAGCACGTCCGGCTCGCCCAGCAGCAGCCCGGTCAGCATCAGGCGGGTGCGCTGGCCGCCGCTGAAGCTGGCGAGCCTGCGCTGCGGATCGAGGTCGGCGAAACCCGCCTGTGCCGCCGCCTTTTCGAAGCGTTCGGCCAGGGTCCAGTCGGCAAGGTCGAAATCGTCATCCTCGAATCGACCGGCGGTGATGCGCTCCAGCCGGGCAAACTGTTCCGCAAGGCCCAGCGCCTCGGCCACGCTGGCGTTCTCGTCGGGAGGAAGCTGGTGCAGCAGGCCGACGCGGCCCTGGCGCACGATCGATCCTGCCGAAACCGGCACATCCCCGGCGATGGCGCGCAGCAGGGTGCTCTTGCCCGCGCCGTTGCGCCCAACGAGGCCAAGCGTTTCGCGGCCGAGCGAAAAAGTGAGATCGGAGAAGATCGGGGAACCGTCGGGGGCCGAGCAGGCTACGCGGTCGAGAGTCAGAAATGTCATGCGAACACCGGCAGATAGCGTTTGGGAAAAACGGGCTATGTGCTCAGATGTTCATCGATCCATTCCTTCGGTTGCGGGTCCGCTTCTAACCGAAGCGGACCGCCGGAGCAAGTCAGGCGCCTTTCGTGCAGACCGGGGTGATCTGGAAGATCTGGTTCCAGTTCTTGCCGGTCACGAAAATCCGGCGCGCCGCACTGTCCCAGGCGATGCCGTTGAGCACCGCATCGACGCCGACCCCGCCTGCCTGCTCGTGCAGACCGGAAAGATCGAGCCAGGACACGACCTTGCCGGTCTTCGGATCGATGCGGGCGATGCGGTCCGTCATCCAGACATTGGCCCAGATCTGGCCATCGATCCATTCGAGTTCGTTGAGATTCTCCACCGGCTTGCCCTCGGCAGTGACGGCGAGGGTGCCGGTCTGGCGCATCGTCGCGGGATCGCGCAGGCGCAGGCTGGCGGAGCCGTCGCTCTGGTAGATGGTTTCGCCGTTGCGGGTCATAGCCCAGCCTTCGCCTTCGTAGCGGAAGGTCCCCAGCAGCTTGAGCGTTGCGCGGTCCCAGCGATAGCCCACGCCCTCGCGCCAGGTGAGGCTGATGAGCTGGTCCTTCCAGTCCACCAGTCCTTCGCCGAAGACGGAAGGGTCGACTTGGGCCTCGCGCACCGGATCGAGCGTTTCCAGCTTGCGCACGACGATGCGGGAATCGCCCTTCTGGCCGGTGCTCTCGTAGAGCAGTCCCTTGTCGAACAGCAGGCCTTCGGTGAAGGCGCCGGTGTCGTGCGGGAATGCATTGTCGATGCGATAGGTGCAGACCGGAACGTCCTTCGCCTGAGCGGCGGGCACGGCCGCGATGAGAGACAGGACGGCGGCAAGCACGATGCGGGCGGGAGAATGCATGGCGGTGCAGGTGCCGCAAGGTGGCGGTGGCCGCAAGAGGGGAAGGGATGCCGTCGTTCCGGACTGAACGGAACGACGGCCTTATTCATCAATCCCCGTGCTTCCTTTCGCGCCGGGATTCCACCATGCCGGGGGCGATGAAGCCGATGGGCGTCACTTCCATGGCGCGCTTCTTCAGCTCGCCCTTCATGCGCTCGTATTCGGCTTCCATTTCCTCGGTCACGGTGGCGCGGCTGTCTTCGAGGGCATCGTCGAAGTCCTCGCGGCGGACCTGTTCCACTTCGGCGCCGCGCTTGCGAATGGCGGTGAGACCGGCACGGCGCACCACGTCCTCCAGATCGGCGCCGGTGAAGCGCTCGGTCCGCGCGGCGACGTCGTGGAGGGAAACGTCATCGGCAAGCGGCATCTTGGCGGTGTGGATGCCGAGGATGTGCTCGCGACCGGCTTCGTCCGCGGTGCCGACATAGACCAGTTCGTCGAAGCGGCCCGGACGCAGCAGCGCCGGATCGACGAGGGCAGGGCGGTTGGTCGCGCCGATCAGCACGACCGACTGCAATTCCTCCATCCCGTCCATCTCGGCGAGGATCGTGTTGACCACGCGCGAGGTGACTTGCGGCTCGCCGCCACCCCCGCCCATGCCGCGCGCGGGGACGAGGCTGTCGATCTCGTCGATGAAGATCACGCAGGGCGCGACCTGACGGGCGCGGGCGAAGAGGCGAGCGATCTGCTGCTCGCTCTCGCCGTACCACTTGCTGAGCAGGTCGGACGACTTGATCGAGATGAAGTTCGCCTCGGCCTCCTTGGCGACGGCCTTGGCCAGCAGCGTCTTGCCGGTGCCGGGCGGGCCGTAGAGCAGGAAGCCCTTGGCCGAGCGGATGCCCAGTTTGTGGAAGGCTTCCGGGTTCTTCAGCGGCAGTTCCACGCCTTCCTTCAGCTTGAGCTGCGCCTGGTCGAGGCCGCCGATATCGGCCCAGCCGATGTTCGGCACCTGCACCATGACTTCGCGCATGGCCGAAGGCTGGACGCGCTTGAGCGCGGCCACGAAGTCCTCGCGGTAGACCTGAAGATTGTCGAGCACTTCAGCGGGGATCGTGCGCGCCTCAAGGTCGAGCTTGGGCATGATGCGGCGCACCGCCTCGATCGCGGCTTCGCGGGCGAGCGCGGCAAGATCGGCGCCGACGAAGCCGTGGGTGGTGCGCGCCAGTTCGTTAAGGTCCACCCGCTCGCTCAGCGGCATGCCGCGCGTGTGGATGCCCAGAATCTCGCGGCGACCGGCCTCGTCCGGCACCCCGATCACGATCTCGCGGTCGAAGCGGCCGGGACGGCGCAGCGCCTCGTCGATGGCGTCGGGCCGGTTGGTGGCGGCGATCACGACGACATGGGCGCGGCTATCGATGCCGTCCATCAGGGTGAGCAGCTGCGCGACGAGGCGCTTCTCCGCCTCGCCGTGGACCTGGCTGCGCTTGGGGGCGATCGAGTCGATCTCGTCGATGAAGACGATTGCGGGCGCGGCCTTGGTGGCTTCCTCGAAGACCTCGCGCAGGGCCTTTTCGCTCTCGCCATAGCCCGAACCCATGATTTCGGGTCCGTTGATGGTGAAGAAGTTGGCCTCGCTCTCGTTGGCGACGGCCTGCGCCAGACGGGTCTTGCCGGTGCCCGGCGGACCATGCAGCAGCACGCCCTTGGGCGGGGCGACGCCGAGGCGGGTGAAAAGCTCGGGATAGCGCAGCGGCAGTTCCACCATCTCGCGCAGCTGGCGGATGGTGTCGCTCATGCCGCCGACGTCGTCGTAGTTGACGTCGCCGCGGGCATCGTGGGCTTCCTCGAAGACCTCGCGCAGTTCCACTTCGGTATTCTCGTCGATGTGGACGATGCCGCGCGGGGTGGTGGAAACGACGTTGAGGCGGATTTGCGTCAGTGCATAGGCGGGCGCGTTGAACATGCGGCGCAGCTGCGGGGGAATGTCCGCGACCTGCTGCTGGCCGGTGGTGGCGACGAGATCGCCCTGCACCATCGGGCGCTGGAAGAAGTTGCGCTTCAGCGCGGCCGAGGGGCCTTGCAGGCGCATGTCCTTCTGCGCGGGGGCGAAGACGACGCGCTGCGCCGGGCGCGATTCGGCCTTGCGTACCACGACGTGGTCGCCCGAGCCGACTTCGGCATTGCCGCGCTGGAGGCCGTCTAGGCGGATGACCTGGAGGCCTTCGTCCTCGTCATAGGCGAGCACGGCGCGGGCGACAGTGGCGGCCTTGCCGGTGATTTCGAGTACATCGCCTTCCATCGCGCCGATTTCCGAGAGCGAGGCGCGCGAGAGGCGGGCAATTCCCTGGCCGCTTTCTTCCTGACGCGCGGCTGCGACCTGCAGCTTCACCGTCCGTTCGTCGGCCTGGGGTGGGGCGTCAGCCATGGGTGTCCTTTCCATCCTCCCGATTCCGACATCGCGCCGGTTCGCGCGGGCCGTCCGGGATGTGGACAGGAACTAGGTACGGCCCTCCCGGATTTCAAACCAACCCGCGACCGCTCCGGATGTTTCCGATGGAACTGTTTGAGAACAGCGTTCTCAAAATAGCAAAAAGAAGGCCCGGAAGTTTCCAACCGGGCCGTGAAAGTTTTGGGAGAGGATGCCTGAAAGGCACTGTCTTTATGACCCTGACTCGGTTTTTGTGCAAGTGCGAAATGACCGAAACGCAGTTGCGAAACGTGCAAGCAATGTTGCGTGACGTGTAACTACGCGGTGTAATGGGATATGAATCCATATAAAACAGCTATTTGATAATCGAACTAAGCCTCATGTCCCGCTTGACGCAATCGTCAGGGCGATCGGGATGAACGACCAAGTGCAATCGTTACCTGTTGCGGACGCGAAATTTGCTTGTCTAGCTAAGTATCGGAAAGGGAAGCTTCCCTGCCGCCGTAGAACCAAAGCGAAGGGCGCCGGTGCATGACACCGACGCCCTTGCCGAGATTCGACCTTTTCAACTGGTTCAGTGCGAGAACAGCACCGCCGGTGCACTGGCTTCCGACAGGAAATAGGCAGTGACGCCGCCGAACAGGAATTCGCGCAGGCGGCTCTTGCCGTAGGCGCCCATCACCAGCAGTTCCGCGTGGTTCTGGTTTACTGCGAGCGCCAGGGTTTCCTCCGTGGAGCCGCGCCTTTCGAATTCCTCGTATTCGGCATGGATGCCGTTGCGGGACAAGTAGCGCAGGGCGTCGGTCGTCGGGAAACCGCCGGATTTCTCGATCACGGTCACCAGCTTCACAACCTGGCAGCTTTGCAGCAGCGGCACGGCGGCCTTGAGCGCGCCCGCGGCCTGCTCGCCCCCGTCCCAGGCGATCACGGCGCGGCGGATCGGCAGGGAAAGCGTGCGGCCTTCCGGCAGGGCGAGCACCGGGGCGCGGGCGACCATGGCCAGTTGCCCGGCCATTCCGCTGGAGCGCGAGACCACCACCAGGTCGGACAGCCGCGCCGCGCCGGCGAGGGCGGGCACCGGATCCTGCTCGCTGCGTACGATGTCGAAGGCGACGTCTCCGCGGGTCAGGCGGGCCTCGATGGCTTCGGCTGCGGCGTCGTCCTCGCCCCGGGCCCTGTCCAGCGCTTCGGAGATCACGTAGCTGCCGCCCATCGGGTCCATCGCGATATAGCGCGAGACCGGGGTATCGACGAGCACGGTGATGTGTCCGTTCAGATGACGGGCCAGTTCGAGCGCGGCATCGATGCGGGCTTCGCTGTCGGGCTTGCGGTCGGCGTTCACGAGTATCGAGCGCATGGTATTTCTCCCGTTGATGCGGGATAGCCTATCGCACGGTCATGGAATTGCCATGACGAAGATCAAATTTCCCAGGGTTTCTCCATGACCAAGCGCTTCTCTATGGAAAGAAGGGCGGCGCGTTCAAACAGGTCGAGAATGAGCGGGTCCTGTTCGCGGGTGCGGACGGCGGCTTCGAAATGAACTTTCTGCTTCGGCCGCGGGAGCACTTCGGCAAGGGTGCCGCGCGCCAGTTCGTCGAGCACCATCGTCTCGGGCAAGACGGCCGCGCCTTCACCGCGCGCGACGATCTCGATCAGCATGCGCACGTTGTTGCAGGTGTTGAGCGCGCGCGGTGTGATCCGGTGCTGGTCCAGCGTCGTCAGGGTGACGCCGTGGAGCGGCGAGTGATCGGGCAGCGACCAGACGGGGAGCGATTCCGCGAAACCGCCCGCAGAGGCAACGGCAGGGCTGGCCGCCCAGACCAGCTCCACCGCACCGATCGGTGCGGTGCGCAGACCGGGGCTGGTGACGGGACCGGCCAGGAACACGATGTCGCGGGTGCCGGAGAGGAGCTGCTGGAGCAGGCGGGCGGTGAGGTCGAGTTCGATCTCCAGAGTTACGCCGGGGCGCTCGCGTTCGATGGTGCCGATGAAATCGGGCAAGCAGGTGGCGGCGGCGATCTCGCCCGAGCCGATGCGCACGGTGCCGCTCGCTCCGGCGAAGTCGCTGGCGCCCAGCAGGACCCGTTCCAGTCCCTGCCGCAGCGGCTCGCAATCCTGCACGAGGCGGCGGCCGCGCGCGGTCAGCACCATGCGCCGCCCATCGCGCTGGAACAGCGGCACGCCGAGTTGCTCCTCGATCTCGCGCACCCGGGCCGAGATGGCGGGTTGCGTGGTATTGAGTCTTTGTGCCGCACCTGCGAACGTGCCGAGCCGATCGATCCACATCAGCGTTTCGAGGTGAAAAAGGGCGATACGTTTCATAATATCGACTTATCGATTTTGATAAAAAACAATCGCTATTCGTAATGGGATGGGCTGTCTAGGTTTCCTTCCAGATGGGAGAACAGCATGAACAAGATCTACCCCAGCGCCGATGATGCGCTGGACGGACTGCTGAAGGATGGCCTGGTGATCGCCGCCGGCGGCTTCGGCCTTTGCGGCATCCCCGAACGTCTACTGGACGCGGTGCGCGATTCGGGTGTGAAGAACCTGACCTTCGCCTCCAACAACGCCGGTATCGACAACGAAGGTATCGGCAAGCTGCTGCGGACCAAGCAGGTTTCGAAGATGATCTCGTCCTATGTGGGCGAGAACAAGGAGTTCGAACGCCAATTCCTCTCGGGCGAACTGGAAGTCGAATTCTGCCCGCAAGGTACGCTGGCCGAGCGCATGCGCGCGGGCGGCGCCGGCATTCCCGGTTTCTACACCAAGACCGGCGTCGGCACCCAGATCGCCGAGGGCAAGGAAGTGAAAGTCTTCCGCGGCGAGGAATATATCCTTGAGGAAGGCATTTTCGCTGACCTGTCGCTGGTGAAGGCGTGGAAGGCGGACGAGAGCGGCAATGTCGTGTTCCGCAAGACCGCGCGCAACTTCAACGTGCCCGCCGCCACTTGCGGCAAGGTCTGCGTGGTCGAAGTGGAGGAGATCGTCCCCACCGGCTCGCTCGACCCGGACTGCATCCACTTGCCCGGCGTCTTCGTCCAGCGCCTGGTGCTGGGCGCGCCTTACGACAAGAAGATCGAATTCACGACGACCCGCGAGAGGGAGACCGCCTGATGTCCTGGAATCGCGATGAAATGGCCGCCCGCGCGGCGAAGGAGCTTCAGGACGGGTTCTACGTGAACCTCGGCATCGGCATCCCGACGCTGGTGGCGAACCATGTGCCCAGCGGCATGACGGTGACGCTCCAGTCGGAAAACGGCATGCTCGGCATCGGGCCGTTCCCTTACGCGGATGAAGTCGACGCCGATCTCATCAACGCCGGCAAGCAGACGGTGAGCGAACTGCCGCAGTCGGCCTATTTCGACAGTGCCACCAGCTTCGGCATGATCCGCGGCGGGCATATCGACCTGGCCGTGCTGGGCGCGATGGAGATTGCCGAGAACGGCGACATCGCCAACTGGATGATCCCCGGCAAGATGATCAAGGGCATGGGCGGCGCGATGGACCTCGTCGCCGGTGTGAAGAAGATCATCGTCGTCATGGAGCACAATGCCAAGAACGGCGATCCCAAGTTCATCCCGGCCTGCACTCTGCCGCTGACCGGCAAGAACGTGGTCGACATGATCGTCACCGACCTTGCCGTGTTCCAGCGTCCCGACCACCAGAGCCCGTTCAAGCTGATCGAACTGGCTCCGGGCGTGACGGCCGAGGACGTCGCCGCTAAGACCACGGCGCACTACATAACCTGATGCCCGCCAAGGAGAGTTCCGGATGGCTTACACCTTGATCACCGCCAATCGGAACTACTCCAGCTGGTCGCTCAGGCCATGGGTGCTGATGAAGGCGCTCGGCATCGATTTCACCGATCGGATCGAGCCCTTCACGGCGCCTGCCAATTACGACGCGTTTCGCAGCTTCTCGCCCACCGGCCAGGTCCCCGCCCTGCTCGACGGGGAGCGGACGGTTTGGGATTCGCTGGGCATCACGCTCTATCTGGCCGACCGGCACCCCGGCATCTGGCCCGCTGACGAAGCCGCCCGCGCCTTTACGCAATGCGCCGTGGCCGAGATGCACGGCGGCTTCTCCGCCTTGCGCAACGATTGCACGATGAACGTCGGCACGCGCGTGCGGCCCAGAGCCATGCGCCCGGAACTAGTACGCGACGTCGCCCGCCTGCGCGAGATCTTCGGCGAGGGCCTGTCCCGCTTCGGCGGCCCCTGGCTGGCGGGTGAAACGTTCACCGCGATCGATGCCTTCTTCGCCCCCGTCGCTTTCCGCATCCGTACCTATGGCCTCGATCTGGGCACCTGTCAGGTCTGGGTCGATACCGTGCTCGACCATCCGGCGATGAAGCAGTGGGAAGCCGAAGCGCTGGCCGAGACCTGGCGCGAGGAAGGCCACGAGGCGGAACTCGCCGAATGCGGCGACGTGATCGCTGACTACCGCACGCAGGGCTGAACGGGCGCCTTGTCCGCATCGACCCTGTGATCGAATTCTGAACGGAGAGACTCCAGATGACCGATATCGCCGCCATTCCCCTGACCCGCATCGACGGCAGCGCCGACACGCTTGCCAATCACGAGGGCAAGGTGCTGCTCGTGGTCAACGTCGCCTCCAAGTGCGGCCTTACCCCGCAGTATGAAGGCCTCGAAAAGCTCTACGAGGACTACAAGGCCAAGGGTTTCGAAGTGCTGGGCTTTCCGGCCAACGACTTCGGCGCGCAGGAACCCGGCACCGACGAGGAAATCGTCGAGTTCTGCCAGCTCAACTACGGCGTCTCGTTCCCGCTCTTCACCAAGGCCGACGTGACCGGCGAGGCCAAGCAGCCGCTCTATGCCGCGCTGACCGATGCCATTCCCACCAAGCAGGGCGACGTGGACGGCATGAAGGAGCGCTTCAAGGGCTACGGCATGACCCCCAACGACGATCCCGAAGTGCTGTGGAACTTCGAGAAGTTCCTGATCGCTCGTGACGGCGCTGTCGTCGGCCGCTTTGCCCCCGGCACCGCCCCGCAGGACGCCCTGCTGGTCGATGCGATCGAGGCCGAACTGGCCAAGTAACGTACTCGCGCCAGCTCCGGGACGAGACGCGTCTCGCTCCGGAGCTGGCTCAGTTCCCCACCAGCACGAACGGCGCCCATGTCGCCGGATGGGCGCTGCCCGGCACTTTGGTGTCGCGCAGCACTTCCACTTGCGCGCGGCGTAGCGCTTCTGCGCGGCTGGTCCGGCCATGCGCGGCCTCCACCGTGCGCAAGGTTAGGCGGCTGGCGACGTCGTCGCGCACCGGCCAGTGCGAGAGCAGCAAGGCCCGTGCGCCCGCTGAAACGAAGGCCCGGGCGAGGCCGGAATAAGTCGGCGCATTCTCGCTTTCTCCTGCGCTGGTATCGCAGGCAGAGAGGATCACCCAGTCGGCATCGAGCTTGAGCTGTGCCACTTCCGAGGCAGTGAGCAGGCCGTCCTCGCCGTCGGTCGTGTCGGTGGGCGGCGTCAGCACCAGCGCAGGCTCGACGAGGTTGCGATAGGCGCCGCCGACGAGGCCGTGGGTGGCGAAGGCTATGACCCCGGCCCTCGAAAGCGGTGCGGCCTTCACCGCGGCTTCGGTAGCCTGCGCGCCCATGTAGAGGTGCCGCTCGCCGGGCACGTTCCTCGCCATGGCCTGCAATTCCCGCTCGGCACCGGGCAGCGGAGGGAGCTGAGCGGGATCGACTGCCGGAAGCGCGCCCGAGAGGTTTTCCGCGAGGGCGGGCGCCGACAGGATTGGTGCGCCGATCCCGGCAAACCCGTGGGGACGGCTGCGGTGCCTTCCCCCCTCGGCAAGCGAGGCGGCACTGACCAGCGTGCTCACCGCATGGCGGCGCACCAGCCAGGCGGTGTTGCGCAGGGCCTGCGGATCGGCGTCGTCACCTTCCGGCGGCGCCGTTACCAGTGTGCCGAAGGGCAGCGAGGCGAGCATTCCGGACGTCAGGATCGCAAGGTCGCGGCTTCCGCGCAGAGCTTGGGCGATTGGTGCGGGAAACAGCAGTTGATAGAGGCGCCAGGCGGTCCGGCGGTCGAAGGCGGCGGTGCCGTCGGTGAGTACCCCGTTCTCTATCGAGGCGCGCAGCTTGCGCTGGAGGTCGGAGAAACGGCGTGAGGCTATCGGCGTTTCGGAAGCCACCACCTTGTCGCGGGTGACGGCCATGACCACGAGGCCGTCGGCATCCTGTCCATAGAGTACCAGCGCCTGACCGCGTCCGAGCCTTGCCTGGGCGGCGGCGAGCGTGGACGGTTCGAAGGAGGTTAGCGAGGCGTAGCCGGGGACCAGTTTGCCGATCCGGTCGTCCAGCGCGCGCAATTGCTGTTCGGCGGCGGCGATGGCTTGTGTCGTTCCGCTTTCGGAGGCGGTTTCGCTGTGATCGAGACCGACTTCGCGGTCCTGTCGCTTGCGCAGTTCGCGCAGTTCGGCGGCGGCGGAGAGATAGGTGCGGATCGCTTCGTCGGCCTCCGGACCGTAGCGGTCGTGGATGGCGTCAACCGAGGTGAAGGCGGTCTGGAGATCGCCCATGCCCGCCATCTGCAGGGCGTCGAAGGCGGTTTCCCCATCTCCGGCGGAAATCGCGATCCGGGCTTCCAGGACGAACGTCGCGGCGGCCTGGTCGCGCAGGCGGATAGTGCCGGTGGCGGCTGTGGTGCGGTCCAGAAGATGGTCGCGCAGTCCCTTCATCGTCGGTTTCAGCGAGGCCAGCGCGGCGGCGGGATCGCTCCGCCGCGCGTCGATCGCGGCGCGCAGGGCCAGTCCGGCGACGCGGTCGAGGTTGGTCGGCAGGGCGCGGCGGGCATAGGCCGCGTTCACATGATCGAGCAGGGCCTGCGCGGCGTCGATGTCCCCGGTGCTGATGAGCATCTTGGCGAGGCTGAGTTCGGCGCGCAGCACTTCGGGATCGTCGGGTGAGGAGGCAATGCGCCGGGCCATCGCGAGCGCCTTGCGGTAGAGCGCGAGGGCGCGGTCGGTCTGCCCATCGTCGCGGACGATGCGGGCGATCTGGCCGAACACGTTGGCGCCGGACATCGGCTGGGCCGAGGGCGGCAGGGCCTCGAAGATCTTCGCGGACCGTTCGTAAAAGGCCAGCGCTTCCTCCGAGAACCCCGCCAGGTCGAGCGCATAGGCGACGGCGTTGAGCGAATAGCCGAGGTCGCGTTCGTCGGGGTTGCTCCGGGTCATGCGGAGGTCCAGCGCGCGGCGCAGGATCGGCGTGGCCTGGGCGTAGAGTCCGGCGTCGTTGAGCGCTGCGCCCAGGGCATTGAGTGCAGCCAGGGTCAGGCGGTGATCCTGGCCCAGGTACGCGTCGGCCCAGGTCGCGGCGGCGCGGGCGGCCTCCACGGCGGACGTCGAATCGCCGGCTTGAATCTGGAGGGTGCTGAGCGTGATGCCGTAGACGACCGGCGATTCGAAGTTCCGGCCGGTACGGGTTGCGGCGGCGCGGGCGATTCCCACTGCCTGGCGGATGCGCGGGATGGCCTCCAGCGGCAATCCGCGCCGGTAGTCGATCAGCGCGAGGCCGTAGAGCGCGGCGGCATATTCGCTGCTGTCCTTTCCGGCGATGGTTTCGCTGAGATCGAGCGCGCGCAGCTTGTAGGTGCGGGCCTCCTCCAGCCTGCCGAGGCTGGAGAGGGCGGAACCGATATTGTTGACGATATCGGCACGGCGCGGCGTCATCGGCTCGCTTCGCGCGGCCATGTCCGCATCGAACTTGCGGAAGGCGGCGAGCGCCTCCTCGTAGCGGCCCAACCAGAACAGCGCTTCGCCGCGCGTGGCTTCGGCCAGGAGCATGTCGAGCGGAGCGACTTTGCCGGATTTGCGCGCGCGGGCCAGCGCGGCATCGATCCGGGTCAGCGCGGCCTTGGGGTCGCCGGAGGTGTCGTAGTCCGCAAGCGCCCGAATCTCCTGTGCCGGAGAGTCAGGTGCGGGACGGCTTGCCGCTTGCGCAGCCGTACCAGGCTCCGGCCCGAATCCTGCCACGAGTCCTGCCGCCAGACAGGCCCAAAGCCGCATCTTCATCTGTGCCCCCGGCCGGGCATCGACGTCATGGGCGAATCCCGCGTCGAGTCCGGCTACCCGATATTCAAGCGCAGGAATCCGCGCGCGGGGCAAGTACCGAATTGTTCTTCCGGATCAAGCGCCTCTTTATCGGGTATGGCCGATCAGCAGGCCCCGGAGTCTTACTCTCAGCCCTCGCCGGTGGCGACCGGGCGGGCGGGATCGGCGATCCATTCGCTCCACGATCCGGGATAGAGGCGCGGCTGGGGCAGGCCCGCGACCGCCATGGCCAGGGCATTGTGGCAGGCCGTCACGCCCGAGCCGCAGGAGAGCACGGCGGGGCTCTCCCCGAGCAGGGCGGTAAAGTCCGCGGCAAGTTCGGGGGCAGAGCGGAAGCGGCCGTCCGGGCCGAGATTGTCGCGGAAGAAGCGGTTGCGTGCACCGGGGACATGGCCCGCCACCGGGTCGATGGGATTGGGATCGCCGCGAAAGCGCGAGGGATCGCGGGCGTCCAGCACTTGCGCTTCGCGGCTGTCGATATTGGCGAGAACCTGCCGGGCATTGACCGGCACGGGCACGAGCGTCTCACCGGCCGTGAAGTCGCCGGGGGCGGTGGGCGAGGGATCGCCGGTCTCCATCGGCAGGCCTGCCTGCGCCCAGGCCTGCTTGCCGCCGTCGAGAACCGCTATCTCGGCGTGCCCCGCCCAGCGCAGCAGCCACCAGGCGCGCGCTGCCCAGGCGCCGCCGCTCGAATCGCAGGCGACGACCTGCTGCCCGCGCTTCAGCCCCTGCGCGCGCAGCCAGGCGGCGAAGGCGACCTGGGCGGGAAGCGGATGGCGACCATTGGTCCCGTCCGACGGCCCGGCGAGATCCTCGTCCAGATGGGCATAGCGTGCGCCCGGCAGGTGTCCGGCACGATAGGTTTCGCGTCCCTTGTCCGGCGCGCCCAGTTCGAAGTCGCAGTCGAGGATCAGGACGTCCTCTCCGGCGGCGAGGAGGTCGTGAAGCTGGGGCACGGAAATCAGGGTCTGGTATGCCATGGGTCTGCCTTGGAGAATGGGCTGATGCAGTTACGGGCCGGAAGGTTTCCTGTCGATGCTGCCCGTCTCAATTCGTGCCCCGATCGGCGTCCTCACGTGAAAAGCCGGAACGAAAACGGGCCGGGCTTCCGCTGGGGAAACCCGGCCCGCTTCAAGGCCTTTCGCCGAACCCGAGGATCAGGCGAGGGCTGCCTTCAGGGCATCAGCAAGGTCGGTGCGTTCCCAGGGGAACAGGTCGCCTTCCGGCTTGCGACCAAAGTGGCCGTAAGCGGCGGTCGGGCCGTAGATCGGCTTGTTGAGGCCGAGACCGGTGCGGATGCCGCGCGGGGTCAGGCCGCCGAGCGCATCGGCTGCGACCTTGGTGATGGCCACTTCGAGCGCGGCATCGCTGGCGGTGCCGGTGCCGTGGGTGTCGACGTAGAGCGAGAGCGGCTCGGACACGCCGATCGCATAGGCGATCTGGATCGTGCAGCGCTTGGCGAGACCGGCCGCGACGACGTTCTTGGCGAGGTAGCGGGTGACGTAGGCCGCCGAACGGTCGACCTTGGTCGGGTCCTTGCCCGAGAACGCGCCGCCGCCGTGCGGAGCCGCGCCGCCGTAGGTGTCGACGATGATCTTGCGGCCGGTGAGACCGGCATCGCCGTCAGGGCCGCCGATTTCGAACTTGCCGGTCGGATTGATGTGGAACTTGGTGTTTTCGGTGACGAAGCCGGCGGGCAGGATCTCGCCCACGGCCTTCTTCACATAGGCCTTCAGTTCCGCGTCCTGGGCGCCTTCGTGGTAACCGGCCTTGTGCTGGGTCGAGACGACCACGGCGGTCGCTTCCACCGGCACGCCGTCCTTGAAGCGCAGGGTCACCTGGCTCTTGGCGTCGGGCTCCAGGAACGGGGCCGCGCCCGAATGACGGTCGGCGGCGAGGCGTTCGAGGATCTTGTGGCTGTAGTCGAGCGTGGCCGGCATGAGGTCCGGCGTCTCGTCGCAGGCGAAACCGAACATGATGCCCTGGTCGCCGGCGCCTTCGTCCTTGTTGCCGGCCGAGTCCACGCCCTGCGCGATGTCCGCGCTCTGCGGGTGCAGGTGGTTTTCGAACAGCAGGTCCTGCCAGTGGAAGCCGGCCTGTTCGTAGCCGATGCGCTTCACGGTCTCACGGACGATGTGCTGGATTTCCTCCTGCGCGCCGTCTTCCCAGTGACCGTCCTTGTCGATCATGCCCTTGCCGCGCACTTCGCCCGCGAGAACGACGCGCTGGGTGGTGGTCAGGGTCTCGCAGGCGACGCGGGCTTCCGGGTCCTTCGAGAGGAAGAGGTCGACGATGGCGTCGGAAATCTGGTCCGAAACCTTGTCGGGATGGCCTTCCGAGACGCTCTCGGAGGTGAAGACATAGTCATTTCGCATCGTGACACCACATATAAAGAAATCTTTATGTGGGTAAGGGTCTAGCGACCGCGACGGCGGAGCGCAATAACGGAAAGCGCAACAATCCAGAAAGCCACGGCAAGTGCCAGCGGCAGCAGGTTTCCGAAAATTGCGAAAGGCGTGGCTTCGCGGGGCGGGGGGATGCGCCCGTCGAGCCTTCCAGACTGGTGCCAGGGCACATGGGCGCGCACCAGTCCGTCGGCGTCGATCACCGCGCTGATCCCGGTGGTGGTGGAGCGCATGACGGGAAGGCCTTCCTCGATCGCGCGCAGCCGTGCCTGGGCCAGATGCTGCGGGGGGCCCCATCGTCCGAACCAGCCGTCGTTGGAGGGATTGAAGATGTAGTCCGGCCGCACGTGCGGATCGACGACCTGCCCGCTGAAGATGATCTCGTAGCAGATCTGCACGCCGACCTTGCCCCAGCGGCCCATGTCGAAGCTGCGCGGGCCGGGGCCGGGCCAGAAGTCCATCGCGCCGGGCACGAGACGGGTGGCGCCGAGCGGTTCGAGCAGCCAGCGCAGCGCGAGATATTCGCCGTAAGGCACGAGATGCGCCTTGGAATAGCTGGCGAGGAGATTGCCATCGCCGTCGATCATCGAGACCGAATTGCGCGCGGCGATTCCCTCTTCATCCTTGAGCACAAGGTCGACCGCGCCGGTCATCAGCACGGCATAGGGGCCGATCACCCGGCCGATGCGCTCGCGGGCGAGCACCGGATCGCCCGCATACGTGTACATTCGGTAGAGGAACGGCGGATAGCCGTCGCGGATATAGTCGCCCAGCCCCGATTCCGGCCAGAACACCACGCGGGTCTCTCCCGGCGAGCGGGGGAGGGACAGCTTGGCCAGCTTGACGAAGTTGCCTTCGTAATAGCGCGGGTCGTCGATAAATTCCTGCCGGATGTCGGGCTGGACCAGAGTGTAGCGAACCGCGCCTTCGCTGCGGGCGGCCCAGCGGTCGGGCAGGATCATCAGCGCGGCGAGGGCGGCGAAGGCGGCGAGGGCAGGCAGCGGCCAGATCCAGCGTGCGAAACCGGCGGAAGCGCGGGACAGGCGCCAGAACAGGCCAGGGAGGCAGGCGATCAGGACCAGCAGTCCGGAAAGGCCGTAAGTCCCGATCCAGGGCACGGCCATGGCGAGACCCTGGCTCTGATATCCGCCGAGCAGGGCGATGCCGAGCGGGTTCCAGGCAAAGCCGGTGAAGACCCAGGCGCGCAGCCATTCGCTGACGATCCAGGCCGGTGCGAAGGCGAGGGCGAGGAGGAGGAAGGCGCCCGGTCCCGAGCGTTTTCCGGACCCATCGAGCCGCAGCACGAGCCAGCCGCCCAGCGCGGCGAGGCCGGTATAGATCGCGAGATAGAGCGAGAGCAGGAACACTGCAATCATGCCCAGCCACGCGGGCATCGAGGCCTGATAGGTGAAGGCGGTGGCGATCCAGTTGTTGCCGAGCGTGAAGTGCCCGAGGCCGAAGCACCAGCCGATCAGGAAGGCGCGACGCCAACCGGGAGCACGCACCACGAGTTCGGCCAGCACCGCCACGCCGAGCAGGGTGAGCGGCCAGAACGCCAGCGGCTGGAAACCGCAGGCCGCCGCGGCGCCTGCGAGAATCGCGGCGAGACCGGCCGCAAGGCGCGGGCGGCGTTCGAGAAAGTCCAGTGCGGGTTTCAGGGGCCGGGCCTCGTGCCGAAGGGGATCAATAGCGCCGCTATGGAGGGGCAAGGCGGGGGGAGGCAAGCGAAGTTCGTCGCCGTCGCGCTTTGGGTGTTGGAAAGCGGTAGGCTTTTTCCATGAAAACGACCCACGCCCTGCCTTCCGGCGAGACGTGGGTCGTTTTCATTCGGGATGCCCTGAGGTTCTGGCGAACCCCGGTGCCATCTTAGGAGTTGACCGTTTCCAGCGGGCTCTCGCCGCTTTCATCGGCGGCAGCCTTGCGGGTGCGGCGGCGACGCGGCTTTTCCTCGGTCGCCTCGGCTTCCCCAACGGCCTGTTCAGCCGGCTTTTCGGCGGCCTTCTCGGCAGCGGCCTTGGCGGCGCGGGGTGCCCGCTTGGCCGGGGCGGCGGCGATCGCCGGGGGCAGCGTGGCCGGATCGAGGTTGGCAGCCGGTTCGGCTTCTGCGGCCGGAGCCTCGCCGTCGGCGTTCTCGCCCTCTTCCTCGTCGCGGCGGCGGCGCGGCTTGCGCTGCTTCAATCCGCGCGAGGCGCGGTTGTCACGGACGAAGGGATTTTCCGCAGGCTCGTAGACGGTCGTCTCGCCTTCGGCCGGTGCTTCGTTGCCGGGAGCGGCGACGGCGGTTTCTTCCTCGACAGCTTCGACGCGCGGTGCGCGCTCTTCGCGGCGGAAGTCTTCGCGTCGTGCGTCTTCACGGCGCGAGTCTTCGCGACGGGGAGAATCCTCACGGCGCGGTTGACGCTCCTGGCGCTGTTCCTGCCGATCCTGACGGTCGTAATTGCGTTCCTGGCGCTCAGGACGTTCCTGACGTTCAGGACGTTCTTGCCGCTCGGGGCGTTCCTGACGCTCCGGGACGGGCGAATCGTAGTCGCCGTAGTCGTCGGCCGTGTAGTCGTCGCCATATTCGGGCGAACGATCGTCACGGCGCGGCTGGCGCGATTCTTCCTGACGCTGCTTCTGGTCGGCAATGACGCGGAAGTAATGATCGGCGAACTGGAGGTAATATTCCTCCTGCACGCGATCACCATTCAAGTGCGCATCATGGGCCAGCTTCTTGTACTTCTCCAGCATCTGCGGCGCATTGCCACGAGCCCTGCTGTCGATCCGGTTGATTTGCTGACCGCCCTGCTGGCGATTGTTACCGCGACCACGCCGACGGTTATTACCACGATTATTATTCAAGGATTATTTCCTCAAAACCCAGGGCATCGGCCTGTTCCCGTCGGGCCGATCTGCCACACGTCACATGATCACGGATCGCCCCCGAGTGCCGTGAACTCCACCGTTTGCCGTGCCGAGGCGCTAAAGGCCGCGACGATCTGCTAAGGTTGGAGGCGAGCCGCCCACATGGGAAATTCCATCCATGTGCCGGTTCACTGGTATTCTTAGGCATTCCGGGTCGGAATTCCAAGTGAAAACTTACGCGGCTGTTGAAAACTCCAGCACGCGCGGTCGATTTCCGAGGTCGTGGTGCAGGCGGCTGCAAAGCCCGGATTTCACGCCGATCGCCGCGACGGCTTCGGCCTGTTCATGGCCGATCTCCACCAGCGCGACGCCGCTGGGAGCCAGCAGGTCCGGCAATTGCGGTATCAGGACGCGGTAATCGTCGAGCCCCAGTTCGCCCGAATAGAGCGCGCTGGCGGGCTCGTAACCGGCCACCGAGCGGTCGAGCGTCAATGTGGTTTCTACGTAAGGGGGGTTGGCCAGAATCAGGTCGAACGGGCCGCCCAGCGTTTCGGCCCAGCCGGGGAGGTGCCAGTCGGCTGCCGCCATACGGGCACGGTTTGCAAGGCCCAGTGCTTCGGCATTGCCCGCCGCGACCGTCAAAGCGCCCGGTGAACTGTCGATGCCCACGCCGGTCGCCTCGGGCAGGTTGGCCAGTACCGCCAGCAGCAGGGCGCCGGAGCCGGTGCCGCAATCGAGCACGGTGCGGGCATTGGGGCGGGCCGCGAGCGCGGCTTCCACAAGCACTTCGGAATCGCCGCGCGGGATCAGGACATCGGGGCCGACCGCGAAAGGCATTCCGAAGAATTCCTGATGGCCGGTGATATAGGCGACGGGTTCATGCGCGGCGCGGCGCTCGACCAGCGGCGTGAAGCCGTCCGGCGCGGCGTCGCGCATGCGCGAAAGCAGCAGCGAGGAGCGCGAGCAGCCGAGTGCATGGGCCATCAGCACTTCGGCATCGAGTCTTGCGGTGTCGCTGGTCGCGGAAAGGTGCTCCGCCGCCGCGCGGATCGCCTCTCCGACCGTCCGGTCAGGCATCCATCGCGGCGAGGCGCTTGGCCTCGTCCTCGGCGAGCAGCGCGTCGACCATCTCGGCAAGGCCCGGGCCTTCGAGAATCTCGGGCAGGCGGTGCAGGGTCAGGTTGATGCGGTGGTCGGTCACGCGGCCTTGCGGGAAATTGTAGGTGCGGATGCGCTCCGAGCGGTCGCCCGAGCCGACCATGGCCTTGCGGGCCTCGGCCTCGGCACCGTGGGCCTCTTCGCGCATCTTCTCGTAGAGACGGGCGCGCAGGACCTGCATGGCCTTGGCCTTGTTCTTGTGCTGGCTGCGCTCGTCCTGGCAGATCACAACGAGGTTGCTTGGCAAGTGGGTGATGCGCACCGCCGAATCGGTGGTGTTGACGTGCTGGCCGCCCGCGCCCGAGGCGCGGAAGATGTCGATCTTGAGGTCCTTGTCCTCGATCTGCACATCGACTTCGCTCGGTTCCGGCAGCACCGCGACGGTCGCCGCCGACGTGTGGATGCGCCCGCCTGATTCGGTGACCGGCACGCGCTGCACGCGGTGGACGCCGCTTTCGAACTTGAGCTTGGCGAAGACGCCCGCGCCGTTCACGTTGGCGACGACTTCCTTGAAGCCGCCGAGGTCGTTGGCGTTGACGGAGATCATCTCGACCCGCCAGCCCTGTTCGGCGGCATAGCGCTCGTACATGCGATAGAGATCGGCGGCGAACAGGGCGGCTTCGTCACCGCCGGTTCCGGCGCGGATTTCCAGCATGGCCGGGCGCACGTCCGCCGCATCGCGCGGCAGCATGGCGATGGCGAGCTGGCGTTCCGCCTCGGGCAGTTCGGCCTTGAGGCGGAGCACTTCCTCCTCGGCCAGCGCGCGCATGTCGGGGTCGGGATCTTCGAGCGTCTGGAGCGATTCCAGTTCGCCGCGCATCGACACGACTTCGGCGGCGACGCGCGCTACCGGCTCCAGTTCCGCATAGTCGCGGCTGGCGGTGACGAAGGCGTCGCCTTCCAGCGTGCCCGAGGCCAGGCGCGCCTCAAGCTCGGAGAAACGCGCGGCGATCTGTGCAAGGCGAGTGCCGGAGATGCTCACGGATGGACCGACTGGAGAACCTGTTCGACCGCGAGGTATTCGGCGGTCGGTTCGGCCGCGCGCAGGTTTGCTGCGGGCGCGCCGTCCTTGGTGCCGAACGAGACGAGCACCTTGGCGCCCATCTTCACGGCCTTGTCGAAGCGCTTGCGGGCGCTGCCGGTGGCGACCATCTCGGCATCGAGGCCCTGGAAGCGCAGCGCGGTGATGACCTTCTGGGCATAGGCCAGCGCGGCATCGTCCTCGACCGCGAGAACCACGGTCAGCGGTTCTTCGGCGAGCGTACCGGCATCGGCGACGAGCATCGACAGACGCTCGATCCCCGCAGCCCAGCCCACGGCCGGAGTGGCGGGGCCACCGAGGCTTTCCATCAGCCCATCATAGCGGCCGCCGCCGAGCACGGTGCCCTGCGCGCCGAGGCGGGTAGTGACGAATTCGAAGGCGGTGTGGCGATAGTAGTCCAGTCCACGCACCAGCGAGGGCGCACGTTCGTAGGCGACACCGGCGGCATCGAGGCCCGCCGTCACCGCCGCGAAGAAGTCCTGCGCCTCGGCCGAGAGGAATTCGTCGATCTTCGGGGCATCGCCGACGAAGACCTTGTCGCGCGGGTCCTTGGAATCGAGGATGCGCAGCGGGTTGCGCTCCAGGCGGTCCTGCGAATCTTCCGAAAGCTCGGCTTTGTGGGCGCGGAAGTATTCGATCAGCGCGGCGCGCCAGGCATCGCGGCTTTCGGCATCGCCCAGCGTGTTGAGCTGGAGCGTCACGCCGTCCGCAATGCCCAGTTCCTTCAGCAGCTGGTCGGCCATGACCAGCAGTTCAACGTCGGCGATCGGTTCGGGCGAGCCGATCAGCTCGGCGTCGATCTGGTGGAACTGGCGATAGCGGCCCTTCTGCGGGCGCTCGTAGCGGAACAGCGGGCCGTGCGTCGCGACCTTGAGCGGGGCGAACTGCTTCCAGCCGTCGGTAAGGTAGGCGCGGGCAAGGCCGGCGGTGAATTCGGGGCGCAGGGTCAGCGATTCGCCGCCGCGATCCTCGAATGAGTACATTTCCTTGGAGACCACGTCGGTCGTCTCGCCGATCGAGCGCGAGAACACTTCGGTCTTCTCGAAGACCGGCATTTCCACGCGGCGGAAACGGTAGAGCTTGCGGACGCGCTCGAAGGTCTCGACGACATGGGCGAAAGCCTCGGCGTCTTTGCCGAAGATGTCCTGGGTTCCGCGAATGGCCTGTGGTGTGGTGCTCATAACGCGCGCGCTTAGCCCGATTGCGGCGGCGGGGAAAGTGGCTGTGGACCGGGCGCGGGGCCGGAGGGATGAAAATCCGGGGAAGCGCCGGGACGCGCGGCGACGCGTGGTCCCCGAGCGCCGGAACGAATTGGATGGTTGCCAAAACCGGCAACAGCCGCAAAGACTGGCGACATGAAATATCGTAACGCGGTCGTCACGCTCCTCGCCCTCCTTTCGGTTTCAACCCCCGCTCTCGCGCAGGATTCCGCCCAGCGGAGCCGTCCCACGGCCCCCGCGCTGCCCGCGCCGCTGCCCGCCGCGCAGGACAAGGCCTATCCCGGCACCATCGCGCTCGACATCGATGCGAGCGACGTCGTCCACGGGGTCTACCGGGTTACCCAGCAGTTCCCGGTCGCGGCCGGAACCGACAAGCTGATCCTCGTCCAGCCGAGCTGGCTGCCCGGCAACCACTCGCCCACCGGCCCGGC
Organism: Novosphingobium sp.; assembly: GCF_036820275.1. GTDB lineage: Bacteria > Pseudomonadota > Alphaproteobacteria > Sphingomonadales > Sphingomonadaceae > Novosphingobium. The sequence goes on along the minus strand of NZ_DAISLT010000010.1, from coordinate 123,894 downwards.
GGCGCTGCTCGCGCAGATCCACTTCTTCGCGGACGGCAAGGAGATCAAGTGGCAGCGCGACACCGTGGCGGTGAACGCCTTCCACCTCGACCTTCCCGCCGGAACCCAGGTCGTTACCGCGAAGTTCATCCACACTTCGCCGGTGCAGACCAAGGAAGGCCGCGTCACGATGACGCAGGAAATGCTCAACCTCCAGTGGGAGAAGATGAGCCTCTACCCCTCGGGCTACTACACGCGCGGCATCACGGTGAAGCCGACCGTCAAGTTCCCGACCGGCTGGACCGTCTACACTTCGCTCGACGGCAAGACCCAACAGGGCGACACCGTGACCTGGACGCCGACCGACTACGAGCGCCTGGTCGACGAGCCGATCTTCGCGGGCAAGTACGCCCAGCGCTGGGACCTCGGCCAGGGCGTCAGCATGGACGTGGTCGCGGACGAGGCCAAGCTGCTCGGCATCAAGCCCGAGAACATGAAGACCTATCGCAACCTGGTGTCGGAAGCGCTGCTGACGTTCGGCGCGCGCCACTTCAACCACTACGACTTCTTGCTGGCGCTGACCGACCGCATGGGCGGCATCGGTCTCGAACACCACCGTTCGAGCGAGAACCAGATGGAACCCAAGACCTGGACCGAGTGGGACAAGATGGACTGGGATCGCAATGTGATCCCGCACGAATTCGTCCATAGCTGGAACGGCAAGTACCGCCGCCCGGCCGATCTCTGGACGCCGGACTACCAGCAGCCGATGCAGAACACGCTGCTCTGGGTCTACGAGGGCCAGACCCAGTTCTGGGGCTATATCCTGGCGGCGCGTTCGGGCGTACAGACCAAGCAGACGATTCTCGACACGCTGGCCGGCGCCGTCGCGCGCTATTCGGAAGCGACGCCGGGCCGTGGCTGGCGTTCGGTGGAGGACACCACCTTTGCGCCTGCGCTCAACATGCGCCGCCCGCTCCCCTACACGTCGGTCACCCGCACCGAGGACTACTATGTCGAAGGCGCGCTGACCTGGCTCGAAGCGGACCAGATCATCCGCCAGGGCACCGGCGGCAAGAAGGGTCTCGACGATTTCGCCAAGGCCTTCTTCGGCGTTCGCGACGGCGACTGGGGCGAGCTGACGTACGACTTCGACGAAGTCGCGAAAGTGCTGAACGGCGTCTATCCCTATGACTGGGCGACGTTCCTCAAGACCCGCATCTACGACACCAACCAGCCCGCGCCGACCAAGGGCGTCGAGATGGCCGGCTACAAGCTGGTCTGGAAGGACACGCAGAACGGCTATGAGAAGGGCGTCTCGGATTCGCGCAAGTCGCTCGACCTTACCTATTCGCTGGGCGTGACGCTGGACAACGACGGCTCGGTGACGGCCGCCGTGTTCGACGGCCTCGGCTACAATGCCGGTCTCGTCAGCGGCGTGAAGGTCGTGGCGGTGAACGGCACGGCCTATAGCGGCGAAGTCATCAAGGACGCGATCACTGCGGCGAAAACCGCGAAGACGCCGATCTCGCTGCTGGTGAAGCGCGGCGAGGCCTTCAACACCGTGGCGCTCGACTATCACGGCGGCTTGCGCTGGCCCTGGCTGGAAAGCACCACGCCGGGCAAGATCAACGGGCTGGATCGCCTGCTGGCGCCGCGCAGCCGATAAGCGCCGCCGCTCTGGCGGAATTGACTGTCCCTTGAGGGACGATGGATGGCCCGGAGGTGGATATCGATCCGCTTTCGGGCTTTTTCCTTTGGTTTCTTTGTATTTCGTCGATCGCAGCGGCGAATGTGTCGCAAACGAGGGACATCTACCCCGACAAGGCAGTTGCGATGCATAACTTGCAAGGCTAAGCCCCCCGGTCAAAGATGAACCGGCACGATAGTTCCGTGCCAGTAATGTAAGGACCAACATGCGCATCGACATGATTCCTGTCGGCAAGAACCCGCCGGAGAGCCTGAACGTCATCATCGAGGTTCCCGTCGGTGGTGAGCCCGTGAAGTACGAGTTCGACAAGGACTCCGGCGCGCTGTTCGTCGACCGCATCCTGCACACGCCGATGCGCTACCCCGCGAATTACGGTTTCGTGCCGCACACGCTTTCGCCCGACGGCGATCCGCTCGACGCCCTGGTCGTCGCGCGCTCGCCCTTCGTGCCCGGCGCGGTCGTGCGCGTTCGCCCGATCGCGGTGCTGAACCTGGAAGACGAGCACGGCGGCGACGAGAAGCTCGTCTGCGTGCCCGACGACAAGACTTTCCCGTACTATTCGGACGTGCAGGAAAAGGAAGATCTTCCGGGGATCGTGTTCAGCCAGATCGAGCACTTCTTCACGCACTACAAGGACCTTGAGGCCGAGAAGTGGGTGCGCGTCGGCACCTGGGGCGGCGCCGAGGAAGCCCGCCAGATCGTCATCGAGGCGATCGAGCGCTACCAGGCCGAAGGCAAGAAGGTCGAAGCCTGATCCCAGGCGCCTGATTTAGGTTAGAATTCCACCCCCATGTGGAACGAAGGGCCGGCGGTGCGAACCGCCGGCCCTTCATTTTTGGCCTTTTCAAACTGTGCTGGGTCAGGTCACCACGCGCCCGCCGTTGACGCCGATCGTCTGGCCGGTGACGTAGCCAGAATCCTCGTGACACAGCCAGGCGCAGGCATTGGCGATGTCGTCCGGCTCGCCCAGACGGCGCACGGGCACGGACTGGAGCAGGACTTCGGTGGGGATCTGGAAGCGGTCGCGGTTCGCTTCCGACATGATCGTGCCCATCACCGAGCCCGGCGGGATATTGTTGACGGTAATCCCGTAAGGCCCGAATTCCTGCGCCATGGAGCGGGTCATCGTTACCACCGCGCCTTTCGAGGAGGAATAGGGGATCATGTTCGTCGCCCCGGTCTGTGCGCTGGAGGACGAGATGTTGACGATCCGGCCCCAGCTAGCGGCCTTCATGTCCGGAAGGCATTCCTGCGTCATGATGAAAAGGCCGCGCACGTTGACCGCGTAGATGAAATCCCAGCGCTCGTCGGTGAGGTCCTCGAAGGGGGTGAAATCGGTGACGCCGGCATTGTTCACCAGGATCGAGACCGGTCCCAGCGTCTCGCGAACCTGCTCGACGGCGGCTTTCACCGAGGCCCGGTCGGACACGTCGGCGCCGACGGCGAGCGCGGTGCCGCCTGCCTCGCGGATGGCGGCGACAGTATCCGCGCAGCGCTCGGCATCGAGGTCGAGCACGGCCACCGCCACGCCCTGTCTCGCCAACCGCCTGGAACAGGCCGCGCCGATGCCGGCGGCGGCGCCGGTGACGATGGCAACCTTGTAGGACACACGCATTCTCCCGTTGCGGCGCCATTCTAGGCCCTTGGCCCGGCGCGTTTCCTCACCGGGCTAGACCCAAATGACCGCGATCAGAAGGCTTGATCTGAACGTGTGTTCAAATATTCGCCGGAGCGAAGTGGATCAGTCTGCGGTGCGTGTCGCGCGCCAGCCCATCCATGCGCCGCAATGCGGGGCCAGCCGCTTCAGGCTCCACTCCACCACGACCGCCAGAGCCAGCGAAAGCCCGAACAGCGGCATCGCCAGCGCCAGCGCGACGACGAGTGCGACAAGCAGCCAACTATGCCTGAGCGGTGCGAAGGCGGCAGGCGCACCAAGCATGTCTTGGGGGCGTCTTCGCCACCATAGCACCATGCTCGACAGACATAGGGTCACCAGGCCAAGCAACACCGCGAGGTTGGCAAGCTGGTTGGCCAGCCCCCACCATGCCCCTTCGTGGATGGCGACGCCGTAGCCGACCGTACGGTCGATCCAGTGGCGCTGGGCGAAGCGCTGGATGCCGATGAGGCGGCCTTCGCCGGAGATTTCGGCATTGTCGCGCGCGGGCCGGTTCTCGGCCTGACTGCGGACCTGCCAGGGCGCGCCCGCCGTCGGTGGGCTCACTTCCACCGGAGCGGCGAAGCGCAGGCTTTCCGCGCGGGCGATCACGGCATCGAGTGCGGCATCCGGGGCGGAGGGAGGAGGCGGCATGTGCATCGCCGCCATGGCGCCGCCATGATCGGCATGCTCCGACATCATCGCCCGCATGGCCGCATCGGCCATGGCCCGGTCACGGGAATCGCTGAGAGAACCGGCGGACCAGTCCTGCCTGCCCTCCAGCGTGCCGGTGACGGCGCGGACCTCGCGAAAATAGTCTCCCCATGCCTTGGCCCAGGGCAGTCCGGACAGGATCAGGAACAACGCGCCCAGCGAGATCCACAGCCCGGTCACGGCATGGATATCCCGCCAGAACAGCGCGCGGCCCCGGTGCAGGCGCGGATAGAGCACGCCTGCCAGCTTTCCTCCACTTCGGCGCGGCCACCAGAGGAACAGTCCGGTGAGCAGCATGACGATCGTCCAGCATGCCGCCGCTTCCACCAGCGCAGAGCCGCGATCTCCCGCGAGCAGTTCGCCATGGAGCCGGAACACCACGCGCATCAGCCGGTCTTCCTCCGGGGCCTGATAGAGTAACTGCCCGGTCTGCGGATGGACCCAGACCCGCACGTCCTCCGCGCCCTTGCCGACCAGCACTTGCACGCTGTCTCCCGGTGCCTCGGGCAGGAAGTACTTGTGGAGCACCGAACCCGGCACCGCCGCGACGGCGCGTGCGGCGATCGTCTTCGGGGCGAGCAGGGGCGCAGCGCCGCTCGCGACATCGCGGTAGGGGGCGTAGAGCAGGCCCTCGATCTGCGGCTTGAACAGGTAGATCCCGCCGGTCACCGACAGCCACAGGACGAACGGCAGGCAGAACAGTCCGGCATAGAAATGCCAGCGCCAGACGGCGCGATACCAGCGTTCGGTGCGCGGCTTTGCGATGATCGTCGTCACAGTTTCCACCCCGCTTCCACCAGGAAGCTGCGCTGCGGGTAGGGATGGTAGACCCAGGCCCTGTCGTTGGTGAGATTGTCCACGCCCGCGCTGAGACGGAGCTGGTCGGTTACCTCCCAGCTTACTCTGGCGTCGAGCGCGAAGAGTTCGGAAGTATAGCCGTAAGTGTCGCCGCGCTGGAGGCCGAACAAGTCGGTATTCGGTCGGCTAGCATAGCGTACCCCGAGCGAGACCAGCACTGGCGGGCTGACGCGGTAGCGGAGATTGCCGTTGAGCCGCCAGCGCGGAATGCGCGGGAACTGCACGCCCTCGGCGGCGGGGGCGCTGTCATTGTGCAAGGTGGCCGAATCGATCCAGGCGGCATTGGCATCGATATCGAGCCCGGGAATCAGGACGTCGCGGGTCTCGGCGATCAGTTCGAAGCCGTATTGCCGCGTCAGGTCGATGTTCTTGAAAGTGGATGTGGTCACGCCGTTCTGGTTGAATCCGGTGAACGAAAAGATCGTGTTGCGCACGCGCTGCCAGAACGCGGAAGCGGTCAGCTTCACTTTGCCGAATTGCCGGGCGAGCACGAGGTTGGCGTCGGTGGAGCGTTCGGGCTTCAGGTTCGGATCGAAGCTCTGCGGATCGAACTGGCCATTGCCGTCGAGGCTGCCCTGGAACAGTTCGCCCACCGTGGGAAACCGCGTGGCCTTGGCAAGGCTGAGCTGGAGCCGGGTATCGGCATCGATGGTCCATTCCGCCGAGGCCTTGGGCTGGAAGGCGTTGGCGTGGCGGCTGGCGTAGCCGTTGGTGACGGCAAGGCCGGTGGTGCCGACGCGGCCGAGCCCGCCGTCGAAGGCGCGCCAGTCCTCGAAGCGGCCGCCCAGCGTGAAGGTCACGGCCTCGACCGGCACCCGCAGTTCGGCCCAGGCGGCGAGGTTGCGGGTCTTGCCGAAGGTGCGGGTGGAGAAGGTGCGGCCCTGATCGCGGCGCCAGTTCGTCAGGGTGTAAGTGGTGAGGTCGGTGCGGTAAAGATTGGCGCTCGTTCCCCCCGCCAGTTCGGCATCGCCGAGCCGGGCGGTCAGTGCGAGATTGCCGGTGTACCACGCGGTCGGCCCCTGCCGCGCTAGGGTTCCGGCGCCGTCCGTTGCTCCGGCGTCGTAGCCCTTCGAGGTGAAGGCGTCGGAGCGCAGGATTTGATAGGTCGAAAGGTCGGCGGTGACGGACACCGCATCCGAAAACGGGGCGGAGAGCTTCATCCCGCCCAGGAGTTCGTCGCGGATCGTGCGCGACCAGTTGGCGCCGCCGGCGGTGTAGTTCCGGCTGTCGATCGAGACGAGGCCGTCGCAGACGGTCTTGCCCGCGGCGTCACGCAGGTAGCAGTCCGGCGCGGTCTGGCTGTCGAGATTGTGCCAGTAGGCCAGCAGCACTTCGCCGGTCACGCCCGAGGTGCCGTCGTAGCCGAGCCGCAGCTTGGCCTGGTCCTGGGTGATCGTGGCGGGACTCTGGGCCGCGAAGATCGGGTTGCTGGCGGTGCCGGGGGCATTCGCCATATGCTGCCCGGGATCGACGAACGCACCGCTCACCGCCGTGCCGCCGCTCGCCGTATTGGGGGTGAGGCCGTAGAACATCTGCGGATGCCCTTCGTTGCGGAAGTGGCGGCCGGAGAGGCGGAGCGACCAGGGGCCGTCCTTCTGCCGGAATCCCATGCCCGCCTCGGCCGAATAGCCCCAATAGGTGTCGTGGGTGCCGTACTGGTCGTAAGGCTGGCTCATGCCCTGCACGGTGGCGAAGGCTTCGGTCTTCTCCGGCGAGCGGGTGGTGATGTTGACCACGCCGCCCATCGAATTGCCAGCGTAGCGCGCGGAGTAGGGGCCGTAGACCACGTCGAACTGTTCGACCTCCCCCGGGCCGACTACGCCCCACTTGGGCGAGTAGGAAAACGAATTGCCCAGGAAATTGGAGACGGTGAACCCGTCCACCATGACCAGCGTGCGGGCGCTCTGGGTGGAATGGGTGCCGCGAAAGCCGGGGACGCCGTTGGAATCGCCCGCATAGCGGGTCCGCACGAAGAAGTCGGGGGCGTACTTCATCAGGTCCTCGACGTTGCGGGCATTGACGCCCGCGAACTGATCGTCGCCGAGGCTGACGGAGAGGCCGCGCGCGTCGAGGCTGATCGGGGCCTTGCGCTGGCCGACGACGAGGATGGAATCACCGGGGGCCGTATCAGCCTCCTCGGCGTTGGCCGCTGCCGGAAGCAGGGCGAGCGGTGCCGCGCCGAGCGCGAGCAGGAACCTGGACATTTCGATATTTCACCTGATCGGCACGCAGCGCCGGAAGGCAATGCGCGCGGTCGTCTGTCGTGGCGCCGGCCTGGAACCGGCGACGTGGCATCGGGGTCAGGTGGGGAGGGGCGGCCCTCTGAGCGGTGGGCGAACCTGGGCGCGCACCGCACGCAGCGTCAGCGGGCGATAACGGATTGCCGCGACGAAGACGAAGAGCAGGGCCGCCACCAGCAGCATCGGCAGGGCAGCATCGAGTGCGGCGGCGGAGTGCGAGGAGAAGGCGCAAGGATGGTCGGCGGTGGACGCGTCATGCCCGCCGCTCGCGCCTTTACGCTCGATCTGGATGAGCACCTTGGAACCGGCGGGTGCGGAGCCCGAGCAGAGTTCCACCATGAGGGACCCGCCCTGAGTGGAGGGCATGTAACCGGTCGGCACGAAGATTTTCAGGCACAGGGCGGCGGCCAGCAGCAGTGCCGCAAGGCCGGGACGGGCCCGGAAAAAGTGCCTGAGAGTGCCCACGCCTCACCGTTTAGCCGGAAAGAGCGCGTTCGTCATCGGGAGAAATTGTCCCAGGTTCCGTGAAGGCGATCAGTCCACGACGAGGAAGTAGTTCGCCTGGCTCTGTCCGCCGTTGCGCACTTCGATCATGTAGCGCTGGGTGAAGATCGGCACCCAGCGGCAGGTGCGGCGCTGGGCATCGGCTACGCAGACCGGCTTTTGGGCGGCATCGATGACCCGCAGGCTCAGCGGTTCGCCGCCGACCGTGGAGAGGGCGATGCTGGCCTTGCGGCCGGAGAGAAAGACCTGCTGGAACTTGTCGCTCTGGCCCGCGCCGATCTGGCCGGAGCGGTAGCCGGGGCCGAGCGGGCTGCCGCGCAGGGCCACGCCGGTCGCGCCGGGAACCAGGGCGCGCCAGGCGGGAACGGGATCGGTGCCGGTCCAGCCTTCCATCGGCCGCGCGCCGGAACGCTCGATCACGCGCAGGGCATCGGCCAGCGCGGTGCGGTCGGTACTGGAACCGGCTTTTTGGGCCGCCTGCTCGGCGGTGGTGAGAGCCATGGCCACGCGCTCGTCGCGGCTGCTGTCCTGATCCACGGCCGAAAGGGCAGGGCCCGCCGCGAGAAGAGCCGCGCCGCAAAGTGAAGAAAGACCGGTCTTGGCCGCGATCATGGTTTCGACTCCGGAACGATCGTGAAGCAGGCGCCCTTTTCGGAGGGTGCGAGTGCAATTTCAAGATGATGGCGTTCGGCGATCGCCCGGCAGAGCGCAAGGCCCAGTCCAGCACCTTGTTGTCCTGTGCCGTTGAGACCGTTCTGACTGTCCTGATTGCCGCCGCGGCTGAACTTGTCGAAGATCGTCTCGCGGTCGTCCTCGGGCACGCCCGGTCCGTCGTCGCTAACGGTCAGGCGGGGGCCTTTCTCCAGTTCCAGCCGGACGGTGCCGCCGGGCTGGACGAACTTGAAGGCGTTGTCGAGCAGGTTGGTGATGAGCCGGGTAAGCTGCATTTCCTCGCCCTCGATCATGACGCCGGGGGTGATCGCCAGTTCGAAGGTATGGCCGGAATCTTCCGCGCTGTCGGCGTAGAGTTCGCCCAGCCGCTCGGCGAGCATGCTGAGGTTCACCGGCGCAAGGCCGTGGCGGTCGCCGCGACGCGCCTGGCTGGCGGCGATGTCGAGCAGCGATTCGAGCATGCGGATGATGCCGCGAATCTCCAGCCGGGCATCGACGATGCGCGCGGCGGTCTCGCCGTCGGGCGTTGCCGACAGGGCCTTCACCAGCCGGTTGTCGAGGTGCATGAGCGGGGTGCGCATCTCGTGCGCCACCTGGTCGGTGGTTTCGCGCTGGGCGCTGGCAAGGCGGCGCAGGCGCGAAAGGGCTTCGCCGGAATGCCGGGTCAGTTCGTCGATCTCGTCACGGTCCTTCGAATCGCGGGCGAGCTGGGCGAGGGCAGCATCGTCGGGATGGCGGAAGGCGGCGTTGATGCGCCCGATACGCCCGGCAAGGCGGCGGGCGGCGAGCAGCCCCGCCAGCGCCACGGCGCTCATCGCGAGCAGCCCGCCTGCCAGGAAGGTCAGCGCCACCTGCCGCTGCAGCAGGCCGAGATCGCGATATTCGTGGGCCACCAGCAGGCGCAAGTCGGGTCCGAGCTGGGTGGATCGCGCAAGCGCACGGTGCCCGTTGGGAAGCAGGACTTCGCCAGCCTCGGAAACGCCCGCATGGAGGCCGGGCCAGGTCCGGAGGTCTCCCGCCAGCGGTGCGCCCCGGGCATCGGCCAGCAGGTAATGCGCCGGATTGGCGTCGCGCGGCTGGAGCGCCAGGCGGTCGTTGATGCGGTTGGACAGTTCCACGGCGCCGCCGCTGGCGAAGATGTCGACCATGCCCGCCAGGTCGACGTCCACCGCGTGTTCCAGCGCGAGGCGGTTGGTGCGCTGGATCGTCGCGTCGGTCAGCAGCCAGAGGCCGAATGTGATGAGCGCCGCGATCAGGATCGCCGAAACCACGATCTGCGCGAAGATCGACCTGTGAATCTCGATGCGGCGCGTCATGGCCCTAGCGCCCGTCGAGCAGGCGGTAGCCCGACCCCCAGATCGTTTCCAGCGCGGGCGAATCGAAGCCGTCTTCCAGCTTGCGGCGCAGGCGGCCGATGTTGACGTCCACCACGTTGGTCTGGGGATCGAAGTTCATCTTCCAGACGTCGCGCAGCAGCATCTCGCGGGTGAGGATTTCGCCGGCGTTCTCCATGAAGTACCGGAAAAGCTCGAATTCCTTGGGGCTGAGCGCGAGGTGGCGGTTGTTGCGGAAGGCGGTGCGCGCCTTCACATGGCACTCGAAGGCGCCGAACAGGATCACCGCACTATGCTCGCGGCCGGAGGCGCGGCGGTGCAGCGCGCGCAGCCGGGCCAGCAGTTCGGGCGCCTCGAACGGTTTGGCGAGATAGTCGTCGGCACCGGCGTCGAGGCCCTCGGCGCGGTCGCTGGTGCGGCCGAGCGCGGAGAGCATTAGCACCGGCGTGCCGATCCCGCTTTCGCGCAGGCGCGAGAGGATCGTCAGCCCGTCGAGATCGGGCAGCATGCGGTCGAGGATGATGACGTCGAAGTTCTCGACGCCCGCCAGGCGCAGGCCTTCCTGGCCACTGCCCGCCCAGACGAGCGCGATGCCCGCCTGCTGCGCCAGTTCCTGCACCTGGGAGGCGGCGCGGGTGTCGTCTTCGATGTAGAGGGTCTTGGGGCCGCTCATGACAGGATCGCTACCCCACGGGACCGCCGCCGGAACCTTGTCCGGACGGCGATCCCGCGAAGTCTTGCAGTTCTATCAGCGGGCCGAGGCGTTGGTGGCCTGCGGCGCTGCGGCCGAGGCATTCTCGGGCAGGCCGCCGAGCTGGGTGACCAGCTTGGTATAGGCGTCGAGATAGGCCAGCACGATGATCTGGCCGATCTGGGTGTTCTGGTAGCCACCGCCACCAGCCGCGCCGAAGGTGCCGCCGAAGAAGCCGCCACCGCCGCCGCCGAAGCTGACGTCCGACTTGCGGGCATAGCCCTCGGTCAGCGCTTCCTCGACCGTGGTGCGCGCGTTGACGATGGAGAGCGTGACGTTGGCCTCACCCTTCTTGATGTTGAGGCCGCCGGCGATCGCGCCGACACCGCGACCGAACAGGCCGCCGACGCCGCCGAGCACGCCGCCGATGCCGCCGCCGCCCGAATTGTTGTTGGTCGAGACGATGTCCGGCTGGATGAAGTAGTCGGCTGCCTTGATCTGGCCCTTGCCGATGTTCGAACCCTTCTGAAGCTCACCCTGTTCGGCGAGGGCGCGTTCCATCGCGCTGTTCTGGAGCGAGCGGCCGCGATTGACCATCGTGAAGCAGCCGGACTTCTGCACGAAGACGCGCAGGATCGCCTCGGGGCTGCCCAGGCTCAATTCGCGCCACCACTGGTTCTCAGGCTCGACGATGGCAACGGTGCCGAGGTTCTTGCGGCACACCGGGATCTGCTGGGTGCCCTTGTCCTGAATCTTGCGGGCGGACGACTTGTCTTCGGCGAATGCCGAAGGCGCCGTGGCCATGACGGCAAGCGCGGTCAGCGCACAGGCGATCTTCTTCATGATGACTTCCCTCTGTTGAACCGGACGCCTGTTGCATCGCGCACGACGCTACCCGGCCTTCCCAACCCCCGACGACTTTAAGCCCGAAATCGCTGCGGGCAAATGACTATTGCTGTGAGATTTCCGTTCGGCAAAATCACCATCCGGAGGCGGTCGTTTATCGGGGCGCGACCGCCATGTTGTCGATCAGGCGGGTGGTGCCGATCCGTGCAGCGACCAGCAGGCGCATCGGCGCTTCGCCGCGCTCGCTCAGCAGAGTCAGGGCATCGGCATCGCGCAGTTCGGCATAGTCGACCGAGGAGAAGCCGCCATGCAGCAGCGCTTCGTTGAGACCTTCGAGTGCGGCGGCGACCGGCTCGCCCGCCTCGATCCCGGCGATGGCGGCCTTCATCGCTCTCGGCAGGGTGACGGCCTGCGCGCGCTGCTCGTCCGTGAGATAGGCATTGCGCGAGGACTTCGCGAGGCTGTCTTCCTCGCGCACGGTCGGCACGCCGAGCACGGCGTCGACATGGGGGCGGGTCAGGTCGAGATCGCGGGCCATGCGGCGGATCACGGCGAGCTGCTGCCAGTCCTTTTCGCCGAACAGCGCCACGTCGGGCAGGACCTGGTGGAACAGCTTGCAGACCACGGTGGCGACGCCGTCGAAATGGCCGGGGCGCGAGGCGCCGCAGAGGCCGTCGCTGACGCCCGAGACCGACACGTTGGTGGCGAAGCCCTGTGGATACATCGCCTCGACCGTCGGCGCCCAGAGGAGCGCCACGCCTTCCGCTTCCAGCAGCGCACTGTCGCGTTCGAGCTGGCGCGGATACTTGTCGAGATCCTCGTTGGCGCCGAACTGGAGCGGGTTCACGAAGATCGAGACGACGACGTGATCGGCCCGTTCGCGGGCCTCGCGCACAAGTGTCAGATGGCCTTCATGGAGTGCGCCCATGGTCGGAACGAGGGCGATCTTTCCTGATTCCCGCAGCTCGGCAACGGCACGGCGCAGTGGATCAAGGCTGTGAAGGGTTTGCATTGGGTGTCACTGCTCCGATAGGATGCACTTGACCGGTGGTCGCGGCTGCCTTTAGCCGCACCGCGCCCCAGTGAGCAATGGGGCGCACAATGGGTTTTGACCCGCTACGGCGGTTAACGGTTTGATCTCGCTTCCCGGTCTAAAGGCCGGGGGCAACGAATCCGGGCTTGGTCCGGGGGCAACAGGGAAAGCGAACAGGGTCCGTGACAGCGCATCGCATCGTCTTCGCCAATGAAAAGGGCGGCACCGGCAAGTCCACGACGGCCGTCCACGTCGCCATCGCACTCGCCTATCAGGGCGCCAAGGTCGCCGCGATCGATCTCGATCCGCGCCAGCGCACCTTGTACCGCTATCTGGAAAACCGCGTCGAGACCGAGCGCCGCCGCGAGATCGCGCTGCCGGGCGCCCGTTTCGCGGTCTACGACGGCGAGGATATCGACGAACTCGACGAACTGGCCGAGGCGATTGCCGAGGGCTACGACTTCCTGATCTTCGACACGCCGGGCCGTGACGATGCCTTCGCCCGCCACGTCGCGGCGACCGCCGACACGCTCGTCACCCCGCTGAACGACAGCTTCATCGACTTCGACCTGATCGGTCAGGTGGAAAGCGAGACGTTCAAGGTGAAGAAGCTCTCGTTCTACGCCGAACTCATGTGGGAAACCCGCAAGAAGCGCGGCCTCAAGACCATCAACGAAGGCCGCCGCGAACTCGACTGGGTGGTGGTGCGCAACCGCGTCCAGCACGTCGAGGCGAAGAACATGCGCCGCCTCGAAGGCGCGCTGCTCGAACTGTCGAAGCGTGTGGGCTTCCGCATTTCCAACGGTCTTTCGGAACGCGTCATCTTCCGCGAGCTGTTCCCCTCGGGCCTGACCCTGCTCGACAAGGGGCACCTCGGCGAACTCGGCACCAGCCATCTCGTCGCACGTCAGGAACTGCGCCAGCTGGTGGCTGGACTCAACCTGCCGGTGCCGAAGGATCGGGTGCCCGACCTGCAACTCGCCGCAGACGAATGAAGCTGCTCTGGCTCATCGCGCTCGGCTGCATCGCCTGGCGGCTGATAAAAGGACGCTGGCCGTGGCAGAGCAAGCCGCTGCCGGGTCCTTCCTTTGCCGATGTCCATGCCGGCGCGCATGCGCGGGCGCTGCTGGGCGTGGGTGAGGGTGCGGATCGCCGCGAGATTCTCGACGCCCATCGCCGCGTCATCGCGGAGGTTCATCCCGATCGGGGCGGCACCAACGAGAAAGTCCACGAGGCCAATGCCGCGCGCGATTTTCTCCTCGACAAGCTGGACGGCAAGTAAGGCCCGGGCATGAGCCACAGGTTCGATCCCGCGATCCTGCGCGAATACGACATTCGCGGGGTGGTCGGTCGGGATCTTGGCCCGGAAGACGCCTATACCCTGGGCCGCTGTTTCGCGACCGTGGTGCACCGGGCGGGTGGTCGGAAAGTCGCGGTCGGCTATGACGGGCGGCTCAGTTCGCCCGCGCTGGAAGCGGCGCTTGTCGAAGGGCTGATCGCCAGCGGCGCGGATGTCGTGCGGATCGGACTGGGGCCGACGCCGATGCTCTACTACGCCGAGGCCTCGGGCGAGGACGTGGACGGCGCCATCCAGATCACCGGCAGCCACAACCCCGCCGATCACAACGGTTTCAAGCTGGTGCTCGGCGGGCGCCCATTCTTCGGGGCGGATATCGTTCGGCTCGGCGACATGGCGGCGGCGGGGGCCTGGGACGAGGGCACCGGTCAGGTGGAGTTTCGCGATGTGCTGGATGCCTACGTCGAGCGCATCGCCCAGGGCATTGCCGGGATCGCACCCGAGGTGCTGTCCACCTTGCGCATCGGCTGGGACTCCGGAAACGGCGCCTCCGGCCCGGCGCTGGAGCGGCTGACCGCACGCCTGCCGGGCGAGCACCATCTGCTGTTCACCGAAGTCGACGGGACATTCCCCAACCATCACCCGGACCCGACCGAGGAGAAGAACCTCGCGGACCTGAAGGCGCTCGTCATGGCGGAAAGGCTCGATTTCGGGGTGGCCTTCGATGGCGATGCCGACCGCATCGGCGTCGTCGACGGTCTCGGGCGGGTGATCTGGGGCGACCAGTTGCTCGGCATTTTCGCCGAGGACCTGCTGGCCCGTCTGCCGGGCGCCACGGTGATCGGCGACGTCAAGGCCTCGGGGGCGCTGTTCGACACGATCGCACGGCACGGCGGCCGGGCGCTCATGTGGAAGAGCGGCCATTCGCACATGAAGGCGAAGATGCGGGAGACCGGCGCCCCGCTCGCGGGCGAGACCAGCGCGCATGTCTTCTTCGCGGACAACTTCTACGGCTTCGACGACGGTCTCTACGCGGCGGTGCGGCTGATGGCGGCGACGGTGCGGCTCGGCCGTTCGGTCACGGATCTGCGCGGCGCGATGCCGGACATGCTCAATACCCCGGAACTGCGCTTTCAGGTGGAGGAGAGCCGCAAGTTCGCCGCGATCGACGAAGTGCGCGGGCGGTTGGCCGGCGCAGGGGCGGATTTCGTCGATATCGACGGTGTTCGCGTCACCACGCCTGACGGCTGGTGGCTGCTGCGGGCCTCCAACACGCAGGACGTGCTGGTCGCGCGGGCGGAAAGCCGCACGGCGGAAGGGCTGGAGCGCCTGATTGCCGAGATCGACGCGCAGCTGGCAGCGTCGGGCCTGCGACGCGGGCCACAGGCAGGACACTGAGGGGACGGTATTCCTGTCTAGCGGCAACCGAGAGCTTCGCTCCGGCTTTTCTGATCCGTGCCAAGATGCTTCAAGCAAGCGGGATGACCGTGCCGAGATCGAGATCATGACAGCCGAGACCGCCGCCGTTCCGCCCGAGCTGAACGCCTGGTTCGCGGGCCGGGGCTGGCGCGTGCGGCGCCATCAGTGGGAGATGCTGGCCGCCTCGGATCGGGGAAATCACGCCCTGTTGGTCGCGGATACCGGGGCGGGCAAGACACTGGCCGGGTTCCTGCCGACACTCGCCGCCTTCTGCCCCTCGCGGCTGGCGGAGGCGCCGGTGCCGGAGGGGCTGCACACGCTCTATGTCTCGCCGCTCAAGGCGCTGGCGCATGACGTCCAGCGCAATCTCCTCACCCCGGTGGAGGAGATCGGCCTGCCGATCCGCATCGAGACGCGCAGCGGCGATACCCCCTCGGACCGCAAGGCGCGCCAGCGCGCCCGCCCGCCGCATGTCCTGCTGACGACCCCCGAATCGCTGTCGCTGCTGCTGAGCTATCCCGAGGCACCGACGCTGTTCGCCGGATTGAAGCGCGTGGTTATCGACGAGATCCATGCTTTCGCCACCGGCAAGCGCGGCGATCTGCTGGCGCTGGCCTTGTCGCGCTTGCAGGCCTTGTCGCCCGAACTTCAGCGGGCCGGGCTTTCGGCGACGCTTGCCGACCCGGACGCGTTTCGCGGCTGGCTGGCGCCATGGGGCGAGATCGACAGTGTCGATCTCGTGGAAGGGGAGGCGGGCGCCGAGCCGGAGGTTTCGATCCTCCTGCCGCAGGAAGAACGCGTTCCCTGGAGCGGCCACGCGGCGACCTGGGCGATCCCGCAGCTGATCGAGCAGGTCAAGGCCCACCGCACGACGCTGATCTTCACCAACACGCGCTTCCTGGCCGAATACATCTTCCAGGAACTCTGGAACGCCAACGAGGACAACCTGCCGATCGGCATCCACCATGGTTCGCTCTCGAAGGAGGCGCGGCGCAAGGTGGAGGGCGCCATGGCGGAGGGGAGGTTGCGGGCGCTGGTCTGCACCGCCAGCCTCGATCTCGGCGTCGACTGGGGGGACATCGACCTGGTCGTGCAGATGGGGGCGCCGAAGGGATCCTCGCGCCTGCTCCAGCGGATCGGGCGCGCGAATCACCGGCTCGACCAACCGAGCAAGGCGCTGCTGGTGCCGGGGAACCGCTTCGAGTTCCTGGAGGCATTTGCGGCCCAGCAGGCGGTTCATGACGGCCAGCGCGACGGCGAGCCGTTCCGTCCGGGCGGTCTCGATGTCCTGGCCCAGCATGTCATGGCAGTGGCCTGCGCCGGTCCCTTCCGGGAAGAGGCGCTGCTGTCCGAAGTACGATCGTCTCTCGCCTATGCCTGGGTGGATGAGGGCATCTTCGCCCGCGTGCTCGATTTCGTCGCGACCGGGGGCTATGCGCTGCGCTCCTACGACCGTTTCCGCCGCATCGTCCGCGAGAAGGACGGAACCTGGCGCCTGACTCATCCCGAACATGCGGCGCGGCACCGGCTCAATGCCGGTATCATCGTCGATGCCGAGATGCTCGATGTGCGCTTTCGCAACGGGCGTTCGCTGGGCAAAGTGGAGGAGGGCTTCGGGGCCAGCCTCAAGCCCGGCGATACCTTCCGCTTTGCCGGCATGGACCTCGAAGTCGAGGCGCTGCGCGAACTGGAACTGGTGGTGCGGGCGGCCCGGCGCTCGGCGACGATCCCCAGCTACTCTGGCCAGCGCATGCCGATCTCGACTCACTTGGCCGACCGGGTGCGGGCGATGCTGTTCGACCGGGCGGGATGGGCGCGTTTCCCCGACGACGTGCGGGAGTGGCTTGAAGTGCAGGACTGGCGTTCGCACCTGCCCGCACCGGGGCGGCTGCTGGTGGAGAGCTTTCCGCACCAGGGGCGGGCCTATACGACATTCTACACGTTCGAGGGCTGGCCCGCGAACCAGTCGCTGGGCATGCTGGTCACGCGGCGAATGGAGGACCGGGGGCTGGGGCCGCTCGGTTTCGTGGCGACCGACTATGCGCTGGTGGTCTGGGGGCTGAAGCCGGTGGAGGATCCCGCCGCGCTGCTCTCGCCCGATATCCTGACCCATGAGTTCGTCGACTGGGTCCAGCAGTCCTATCTGCTGCGGCGGGCTTTCCGCGAGGTGGCGGTGATCTCCGGTCTCGTCGAGCGGCAGCAGCCGGGGAAGCGCAAGTCCGGGCGGCAGGTCACGTTCTCGACCGACCTCATCTACGACGTGCTGCGCAAGTACGAGCCCGATCACCTGCTGATAGAAGCGGCCTGGGCCGATGCCCGCGCCCGCATGACGGACGTGGCGCGCGTGGCCGATGTGCTGGACCGGGCAGCGAAGGAAGTGGACCATGTCCGGCTCGACCGGATCAGCCCGCTTTCGGTTCCGGCAATCTCGATGATCGGCCGGGAATCGCTGCCGTCGGGGTCGGCCGACGAGGACCTGCTGGTGGAAGCCGAAAGCCTGGCCTCGATGGCGATGCGGGTCGATTCCGTCGAAACCGAAGGCGACTGACCGGACCGAAGACGACGGATCGGGGGCAACAAAAAAGGGGCGGATCGCTCCGCCCCTTCGTTGGTCCTTGAGAGACCGGTTCCGCTTCCGGCTTACTTGCCGAAGTCGCGGAACTGTTCGTTGCCGACGAAGCCGAACTTCGTGACGTCCGCAGCCTTGATGATCTGCAGCACGCCGGCCGACAGTTCATAGCTGGCCTGCGCTTCCGGCTGGTACTGCAGCTCGGGTTCGGTCGGGTAGGTGAGCGACTGCTTGAGCAGGTTCGCCAGACCCGGACCGTCCACTTGCGTGCCGTTCCAGAGGATCTTGTCGTCCGCGGTGAGCACGACCTTGTTACGGATCGGGTCAACCGGCGGGGGTGTATCCGTCGGAGGGGTTGCAACCGGAAGATCGATGTCGATCGAGTGGGTCGCAACCGGGATGGTAATGATGAACATGATGAGGAGAACGAGCATGACGTCGATCAACGGCGTCGTGTTCATTTCCATCATCGGCTCGCCATTTTCCTTGCCGCCTGACATTGCCATGGAAAGTTACTCCTGTTCCTGCCGACGTCAGGTCGGGTCGACCGGGTTGGTGATGAAACCAACCGTCGGGTAGCCCGAGATCTGGACGTTGTAGATCGCACCGGCAACGCAGCGCCACGGGGCGTTGACGTCACCGCGGATGTGGACCTGCGGCACGAGATCGGGGTTGGCCTGAAGGGCCTCCGGACCGCCTTCGCGCTTCACGATGTTATCGAGACGCTTGAAAGCCTGGTCGCGCAGTTCCTGCGAGGTCACCGGCGTGATGTTGTTGAAGTAGACGCGGCATTCGCCATTGCGCGAAGCGCCAGCGTAACCGGGTTCACCCGCAGCCTTGCCGGCATCGTCCGTGGTCGAGACGGTGAGGAGAAGGTTTTCCACCTTGTCCTTCGATTCGACCGCTTCGATGACCGGGATCTTCAGCTTTTCGATCGTCTGGATCGCAACCGGAACCGCGATCAGGAAGATGATCAGAAGCACCAGCATGACGTCGACGAGCGGCGTCGTGTTGATGTCGGACATCGGTGTCTCGGCACCGCCTCCGCCCGAGGATATCGCCATAGTCTTATCCTAATCCTTGCGTTGCCCTGGGCAGGCGGCGGACGCGCATGCTACGCACCGCCGCCTGGTTCCCTGGACGCGCCCTTGGCCGCAGAGCGACCGGCGCGTCCGAACTGCTTACGGCTTGGCCGGAGCAGCAGCCGGCTTGGCCGGAGCGGCAGCGGGCTTGGCGGGGGCAGCGGCGACGATCGGCTTGACGGCACCCTTCGAGTTGATGTTCGCAAGAACGTCGGCCGAGAAACCGGTCAGGTTTTCAGCGATGCGCTTGTTGCGGCTCTGGAGGTAGTTGTAGGCCAGAACGGCGGGAACGGCGACGATCAGGCCGAGCGCGGTCATGATCAGCGATTCACCGACGGGACCGGCAACCTTGTCGATCGAGGCCGAACCGGCGATGCCGATGGCGATCAGGGCGCGGTAGATGCCGACGACGGTACCGAACAGACCGATGAACGGTGCGGTCGCGCCGACGGTGGCGAGGAACGGCAGGCCCGAAGCGAGACGAGCGTTGATCGAGGCTTCCGAGCGGGCAAGCGAAGCGTGCATCCAGTCGTGGGCTTCGAGCGAGTCGGTCATCTTGGCGTGCTGGTCTTCGGCGGCGATGCCGTCGTCGACGAGCTGGCGCCAGGCGCTGTTCTTCTCGAGCTTGGCGGCGCCTTCACGCAGGGTCGGGGCCTTCCAGAACGTCGTGCGGACGACGTTGTACTGGCGCATGATCTTCGACTGTTCGAACCACTTGGTGAACAGGATGTAGAACGAACCGAACGACATCACGCCCATGATGATCACGGTCGCGTACGAGATGAAGCCACCGGCTTCGAGCGCTTCCATGAAGCCGAACTTGTTCTGCGGCGCAGCTTCGCCCGCGGCGGCAAGGATATCAACGATAAGCATGCGATTTACCTCTCAAGAAGAATGCAGGGACTGTGTCGGGCCAGGGTGTGTGCGGCCCGTAGCAGTCTTGAAGTTAGTTGAGCTTGTAGACGATCGCCGTCGACGTGCTGCCCGCGATCGGATTGCCGGCATCGTCAAGCGCGGGGTTGTAGCGCGCATAACGGGTCATGCCGTCGCAAGCCGCCGCATCGAGATCGGGGCTACCGCTCGAAGACGTGACGGAGCAGCTGGTCACCTTGCCGTCCGGTCCGATTCCAACGCGTACGCCGACGCGGCCTTCACGCTCTTCACGAGCGGCCTTGGTCGGGTAGTTGCTCTGAATACGGGCGGCCCAACCCGCCTGACCCTTCGGCGAAACGCCGCGAGCCTTGGACGGTCCGGGAGGCGCTGCCGGCGGTGCCGGCGGTGCCGGGGGGGCTGCGGTCGTTATCACCACCGGCGGAGCCGGCGGAGGTGTGATAACCGTCTGCACCGGCGGCGGTGCCGGGGCGATGTTGATCGGCGGCGGCGGCGCGACGATCGGAGGCGGCGGGGTGTTTTCCTGCGGCTCCGGCGGCGGCGGCGGCGGCTCTTCCTCCTTCGGTTTCTCTTCCTTGATGTCGACTGTGGTCACCTTCTTGATGACCTGTTGCGCAGCCTGGTAGGCCAGGCCCGTGACGAGCGCATAGCCTACAAAGACGTGGATCAGCGCAACAATGACAAGCGCGGTAATCTTGTTACCGCTCATTTGCTGGTCAGCGTAAGCCATTCAAACGCATCACTCCATTACCAAGCCCCGAACCGGACCGAAGGCCGGACAAGTCCAAGGGCGTCCATGGCCCT
The DNA here is from genome assembly GCF_036820275.1 of Novosphingobium sp. Classification (GTDB taxonomy): domain Bacteria; phylum Pseudomonadota; class Alphaproteobacteria; order Sphingomonadales; family Sphingomonadaceae; genus Novosphingobium. The sequence continues at coordinate 103,596 of NZ_DAISLT010000010.1, read as the reverse complement.
CCCCGGAAGCGAGGCCCATGACGAAACTCCAAATTACCCACCCTGACGGCTGACAGTCAGCCCATCCGTAAATTTTCGACGGGAGGCGAACCGTGGGGCTTTTTTGTTTTTTGGCCCCAATTTGCGAGTTTCCTTAACCCGACAGTTGCATGTGTGCAACGCCTTATCGGCAGGTCAACCGTTAACGGTCAATTCACCGCGGATAAGTTCCAATCGCAAAAGGGGGATTTTGTGGCCGGCCCCCAAGCCGCTATAGGCTGGTCTTTTTCCACGGAGAGTGTCCCCGATGTCATCCAAGCTGCACCGACTTGTCGCGAATCTGGCGGGAGTTGCGCTGGCCGTGCAGGCATTTCCGGCGCTCGCTCAAGGGAGCATTCCTGATAGCGCTACCGGACTTGGCGCCGGAATCGATTCGGGGCCGACCTTTGCCGATATAGCCGACCTTTCCGAATCGGCCGGTCTCGTGGTCAAGGCCCAGATTCGCAAGATGGTGCGGGTGGAGGACGCGCGTGCGCCCGGTCTCGCCCAGGGCATGGCCCGGTTCTATATCACCGCGCAGACCCAGGCGCTGATTGCCGGGAAGGCGCCGATCGGCGAATCGTTCGTCTATCTGGTGGACCTGCCGCTGGACGGCAAGGGCAAGGCCCCCAAGCTCAAGAAGCAGGATGTGCTGCTGTTCGCCCGCGCCGTTCCAGGTCGTCCGGGAGAGCTTCAGCTGGTTACGCCGACCGCTCAGCAACTTTGGAGCGATCAGGCCGAAGGGCGCGTGCGCGGCATCCTCAGGTCGCTGCTTTCCGGCAACGCCCCGGTCAAGATTACCGGCGTGCGCGAACTGATGTTCGTGCCGGGCAATCTTGCCGGACAGGGGGAGACGCAGATCTTCCTCAATACCAAGGACGGTTCCGCCGCCTCGATCACCGTGCACCATGAACCGGGCGCGGCACCGGCCTGGGGCGTGTCGTTCTCCGAACTCGTCGCGGACATCGGCAATCCGCCGCGTCCTGAAACGGTGGAGTGGTATCGTCTGGCGTGCTTCCTGCCGAACACCCCGCCGCAAGGCACCAATGTCGCCGAAGGGGTTGCGGAACGCCGTCAGGCCGCCGCCGATTACCGCATGGTTCTGGGTGAGCTTGGCGAATGCCGCCGCACGCTGGGGCAGGGTGCCAGGACCGTCGGTTGAGGCTTCGCCGAAGTTTCGGGCAGAACGGCGCGAAGGTACTGGAATTTCACCGTGGGCTCCCCTAGGGCCCGAACCCGAAAGGGTAGTCCATGGTTGAACCGCTGAATATTGCGCTGGCCGGTCTCGGCACTGTCGGAACGGGCGTCGTCCGTCTTATTGAGACCAATGCCGAACTCATTGCCCGCCGCGCGCGTCGGCCGATCCGCATTGCCGCGGTCAGCGCGCGCGACCGCACCAAGGATCGCGGTGTCGACCTCTCGCGCTACGACTGGGAGGACGATCCCGCCGCCTTGGCCGCCCGCAGCGATGTGGATGTGGTGGTCGAGATGGTCGGCGGATCGGACGGTCCGGCGCTCGCTCTGGCGCGGGGCGCCATCGGGCAGGGCAAGGGCCTGGTTACCGCTAACAAGGCGATGATCGCGCACCACGGCCTGGAACTCGCGTCGGCGGCCGAGAAGGCGGGCGTGGCGCTCAAGTTCGAGGCTGCCGTCGCGGGAGGCATCCCGGTCATCAAGGGCCTCAGCGAAGGCGCTGCCGCCAATGCCATCGAGCGGGTCTACGGCATCCTCAACGGCACCTGCAATTACATCCTCTCGACCATGGAAGACACCGGGCGGGACTTCGGCGACGTGCTCGCCGAGGCGCAGCGTCTTGGCTATGCCGAGGCCGACCCGACCTTCGACGTCGAGGGCATCGATGCCGGGCACAAGCTCTCGATTCTGGCGGCGATCGCCTTCGGTTCGCGGCTCCGTTTCGATGCGGTGGAGACCACCGGCATCTCGCGGGTGAAGGCCGCCGACATCGAGCAGGCCCGGTCGCTCGGTTATGTCATCCGCCTGCTCGGCATGAGCGAGATCGACCGTGCGGACGGCACCGCCCGCCTGTTCCAGCGCGTCCATCCGCACCTCGTGCCGTTCGACCACCCGCTTGCCCATGTCGACGGTGCGACCAACGCCGTCGTCGCGGAGGGCAACTTCATGGGCCGCCTGCTGTTCCAGGGCGCAGGCGCGGGTGACGGGCCGACCGCCAGCGCGGTCGTGGCCGACATCATCGACATTGCGCGCGGAGAGAAGGGCGCAGCGTTCTCGATGCCGGCGCAGGAACTGGAAGCGATGGAGCCGGCGGCGACCGGCCATCGCCGCGGCCGTAGTTATATCCGCTTCACTGTGCCGGACCGTCCGGGCGTGCTGGCCGACATCACCGCCGCCATGCGCGATGCGGGCGTGTCGATCGCCAGCATGATCCAGAGGGGCGAGGACGCGAAGACCGGCGAAGTGATCCTGGCCATCGTCACCCACGAAGGGCCGGAATCGGCCGTGACCGAAGCGCTGCGGATCCTCGACGGGTCGGACAGCCTTGCGGCCCAGCCGCTGGTGATGCAGATCATCGAGGGGTGAGGGAAGAACGGGCGCGGAGACGCGCCCGTTTCTCCTCAGTGCGCGCGCATTTCGCCCTTGGCGATCTTGTCGGCATCGGAGCCGGCGGGCGCTTCCGGAATGGATTTCAGATCGATCAGGTAGGGCTTGTCCACTTTGCCGAAGGTGGCGGTCGCCTTGCCCTTGAAGATGCCGTTGCCGGCCACGTCGGGCGGCGTCAGTCGGCCGTCGTTCAGGGCCTGATCCGACAGAGGATCTTCCTGCGACGTTGACTGGACGCGGTACTTGTCTTCGTCCGGGGCGCAGACGACGATTTCGCCCGGCCGTGCCTCGCGGGTTTCACGCAGGCACTTCTGGCGTGCGGGCTCTGCGGTGACCCGGCCGGTTCCCATCATGCGCTGGGCGATGGCCCGGTCCTCTTCGGAAACTGAGCCGCTTGCGGCGCTTGCAGTCGCGGGTCGGGAGGTTCCCGAAGAAGTTTGTGCAATCGCCGGAATGGGCGCAAATAATGCGATTGCGAACAGTATGCGCCGTCTTCTCGACAATTGAAAATCCTCTGTCTAAGCCGCTCCCAGAACCTTTCCTCCTCGGATTAATCCGGAGTGAACATGCCTGAAAACAAGACGCCTGCAAGTAAAGTTCTCGACCGCGTGCTGGTCCTCGAAATGGTCCGGGTTACCGAGGCGGCGGCCATCGCCGCCTCGCGCTTGGTGGGGCGCGGCGACGAGAAGGCGGCAGACCATGCCGCAGTGGAAGCAATGCGCAAGGCCTTTGATACACTTTACATGGACGGCACCGTCGTCATCGGCGAAGGCGAGCGGGACGAGGCGCCGATGCTGTTCATCGGCGAGAAGGTCGGCGGTGCGCCGGGCAGCGGCCCGAAGATCGATATCGCGCTCGATCCGCTGGAAGGCACGACGATCACCGCCAAGGCCGGACCCAACGCGCTTGCCGTGCTGGCCGCCGCCGAGGAGGGGGGGCTGCTCCACGCGCCCGACGTCTACATGGAGAAGCTGGCCGTGGGGCCGGGCTATCCCGAGGGCGTGATCGACCTGAACAAGACCGCGACCGAGAACGTCTCCGCCGTGGCGGCAGCCAAAGGCGTCCGGCCGGACGAGATCATCGTCTGCGTGCTCGACCGTCCGCGTCATGCCGACCTGATCGAGGAACTGCGCGAGATCGGCTGCGGCATCCACCTGATTCCCGACGGCGACGTGGCGGGTGTGATCGCCGTGACCGACGAAGACACCACGATCGACATCTACATGGGCTCGGGCGGGGCGCCGGAAGGTGTGCTGGCGGCAGCGGCGCTGCGCTGCGTCGGCGGTCAGATCCAGGGCCGCCTGCTGTTCCGCAACGAGGACGAGCGCAGCCGCGCCCGCAAGTGGGGCATCAAGGACCTCGACAAGATCTACACCTTGAAGGACCTCGCCAAGGGCGACTGCATCTTCGCGGCCACCGGCGTGACCGACGGTTCGCTGCTCTCGGGCGTGAAGTGGCTCAAGGGCGGCAAGATGACCACCGAGAGCGTCGTCATGCGCGCCAGCTCCGGAACGGTGCGCTGGATCAAGGGTGAGCACCGGGGGCGGTAAGATGCTGTGTGAGCGCGCGTTTCGTTTCGGGACTCGCGTTTGCATTCAGATGTTTGGTCGATCGAAAGGCCGGTTCCGGGTCCGCCGGGGCCGGCCTTTTCGCAGGGAGGGGCCGGTGACGGGCGACGCTTTCTGTTGCAATCCGATGACTCATGGCTAGAGGCGTCCGCGTCCAGCCACCCATCATCACCAAGCCGTCTCGGGGATTCGCAATGAAGATCATGTCCGGCAACAGCAACCTTCCGCTCGCACGCGCGATTGCGGGATATCTTGAGCTGCCGCTCACCGACGCGGCCGTGCGCCGTTTCGCCGACGAGGAGATCTTCGTCGAAATCCACGAGAACGTCCGCGGCGAGGACGTCTTCATCGTTCAGCCCACCAGCTACCCCGTCAACGACAACCTGATGGAACTGCTGATCGGCATCGACGCGCTACGCCGTGCTTCGGCCAAGCGCATCACCGCCGTGATCCCCTACTTCGGCTACGCCCGCCAGGACCGCAAGCCCGGCCCGCGCACGCCGATCTCGGCCAAGCTCGTTGCCAACCTGCTGACCGAAGCCGGTGCCGACCGCGTCCTTTCGGTCGACCTGCACGCAGGCCAGATCCAGGGTTTCTTCGATATCCCGACCGACAACCTCTTTGCCGCGCCGGTTATGGCGGCGGATATCCAGGCTCGCTACGGCGACCAGTCGCTGATGGTGGTCTCGCCCGACGTCGGCGGCGTGGTGCGCGCCCGCGCGCTGGCCAAGCGCCTCGACAACGCCCCGCTCTCGATCGTCGACAAGCGCCGCGACAAGCCCGGCCAGTCGGAAGTCATGAACATCATCGGCGATGTGAAGGGCCGCGCCTGCATCCTGATCGACGACATCATCGATTCGGGCGGCACGCTCTGCAACGCCGCACAGGCGCTGATGGATGAGGGCGCCACCAGCGTCACCGCCTACATCACCCACGGCGTGCTTTCGGGCGCGGCGGTTTCGCGCGTGACGAACTCGGCGCTGAAGGAACTGGTCATCACCGATTCGATCCAGGCGACCGAAGCGGCCCAGCAGTCGGACAAGATCCGTATCCTGACGATCGCACCGCTGATCGGCGAGGCGATCCGCCGCATCGCCGACGAAAGCTCGGTTTCGAGCCTGTTCGACTGATGACCGGTTGGCCCGGATTCGTGTCTTGGGCCATGAATGAAATAGTCGATGAAACAAAAGCGCGTCCTCGCAGGAGGGCGCGCTTTTGTTTCATGTGGAACTTTTTTGCGCCTCACTCCCAGGGGCGGGGCTGGCCTGGTTCGAGGCGGTGCAGGGCCTCCAGCCTGCGGGCCTGCCGCGATTCGAGCGTCAGGGTGAGGAGCGGCTGCGGCTTCAGCACGAACTGGCGCGGCGACATGCCGAACAGTTCGGTGAACTCGTGGATGAGGTGGCTTTCGTCGTAGTAGCGCAGCGCCAGCACGTCCGCCTCTTCCGCATCGGCCACGCCGCGCAGGTAACTGGCCATGTCGAGCGCGCGGGCGCGGCGCAGGACCTGCTTGGGGGCCATGCCGAAATCCCTGTTGACCACGCGTTCCAGTTTGCGCCGCTCCACCCCGCATTCCGCCGCGGCCTCGGCCACCGAAAGCGCGGGGGCGCGGTAGCAGATGTCCTCGAACCGGGCGGTGACGGGATCGGGCGCGGCGCAGTCGAGATCCTCCACGCGCTGGCGGAGCAGGGCCTCCAACGCACAGAGCCAGTCTTCGGGCGCGGCATCGGGCGCGAACATCGCCAGCATCCGGTCCGACGGGAGGGCGACGACATCGGTCGGCACGATCCGGTCGATATAGTCGCCCACGCGCGGTCCTTTCAGCGCCGTGCAGGCCCCGGGTCGGAGCGCGAAGCCCAGGCTGATGAAGCTGCCGGTGACGCGCACCGGCATGCGGCGCGATTGCGGGCCGAAGAACAGGGCCGCATTGCCGGCTTCCTGCGGCCCCGTCGCCGTCTCTGCGTTCCACAGCCCGGCGAGCTGGATCCGCAGGCAGGCGGTGTCGTTGAACAGGCCGCATTCCAGCACGTAGTCGACCGGCGCCAGGACCTTGGTGACGTAGAGCCGCGAAATCCACGGCGCCAGGTCGGCGGCGGGCGCGCGGTTGTAGCTGAGGGGTTGCCCATCCCTCGTCAGGCCCTGCGTGAGTCCCTGTGCCGGTGCGATCATCCTGTCGATCGCCGGGCGTATCCTGTGGTGCATGACCCGTTGCCCCTGAAGATGCCCCGCCATCGGGATAAGTCTCGCCGCGTCCGGCTGCAACAGGGGAAAAATCCATATGGGTTTCGTCCGTGGCTTTCGAAGACCGATTTCGGCCGCATCGGCCTTGACCATGCAGCGCCCCGCCGGGCAGAGCAGGGGCATGAGACTGGACACAGACATCGCCCTCGCCCTTCGCCTCGCCGATGCTGCGGGAGAGGCGATCCGCCCGCACTTCCGCTCCGGCGTCGGCGTGGAGCGTAAGGGCGATGCCTCGCCGGTGACGGTGGCTGACCGCGCGGCGGAGGAAGCCATTCGCCGCATCCTTAAGGCCGAAGTCCCGCGCGACGGGATCATCGGCGAGGAATTCGGCAGCGAGGAAGGCAGCTCGAACCGCACCTGGGTGCTCGATCCGATCGACGGCACTGTCTCGTTCATTGCCGGGCGTCCGATCTTCGGCACCCTGATCGCCCTGCTGGTCGACGGCTGGCCTGTGCTGGGGATCATCGACCAGCCGATCCTGGGCGAGCGCTGGCTGGGTGCGAGCGGCTTCGCCACGACCTTCAACGGCAAGGAAGTGCGTACGCGCGCCTGCCGCGAACTGTCGGACGCCATGCTGGCGACGACCGGCCCCCACTATTTCGACGACCACCAGGGCGAGCACTTCATGGCTCTGGCCGCAAAGACCGATCACAAGCGCATGGTCATGGGCGGCGACTGCTACAACTACGGATTGCTGGCCAGCGGCCACCTCGACGTGGTTTGCGAGGCGGGCCTCAAGCTGCACGACTGGGCGGCGCTGGTTCCCATCGTCGAGGGCGCCGGGGGCACGATGTGCGACTGGAACGGCGAGCCGCTCCATGCCCAGTCGGACGGCCATATCCTCGCGCTCGGCGATCCGGCGCGGCTGGAAGACGTGGTGGAAGCGCTGGACTGCCACCACTGATCGTTCGCGGATGGGTTTACGAGGCGCACACGGATGTTCTGCGCCTCGCAATCATCAGAACTTGTAGCCCAGGGTCAGCTGGAGCACCGGGTAGACCTTGTAGTCGTCGATATCGTCGTTGACGCTCTGGCGCTCGGCTTCGAGGTCGGCGGCCAAGGCGGCGCAGGGGCCGATGCTCGTATCGGCGCACAGGCCGGTAACCGTGAGCGGCTTCACCTTGACGCGGCCCTGAAAAAGGGCGCCGGCTTCGATGCCGAACGTCAGCCCCCGGGCCATGCCGCCGCCGTAGCCGAGCGTCAGCGCGGGCGCGACTTTGTTGATGTCGGTTGCCGCGTGGAGCGTGCCGATGTCGGCGGCGCTGTAGGTCGTGCCCCCGATCGTGTAGCTGGAGCCATCATTGGGACGGCCGGTGCCGCGGGCCTTGTTGCCGTTGACGCGCAGCCCGCCCGAAATCCGGAAGCCGCCGCCGAAGGGATAGACGTCGATCATCGCGCCGCCCGAACGCAGCTTCAGGTCCGCGTCGTACTTGATATCGTCCGAATGGATGTCGTGGCTGAACGAGAAGAATGTGGCATTGGCGCGAATGCCGATGTTTTCGGACAGGCGGTAGCCGAACTCGGGGCCGATGCCGAGCGTTCCGGCGGTGACCCCGGCGCTGATGCGGGCCTCGTTGTCCTTCGCAAGGGCGGGAGCCGAGCCCAGCGCCGCGACGGTAGCCAGGGCTGCTCCTAAAGATGCACGCACGTATTCATTCCTTCCGATATTGCGACGAAACTGCCTGTCCCGAAAATTTTTGGCGACCGACCTCATTGTAGAGTTCGCAGCTGTCGTTCGGACCGAACGGGGGCATCGAATGTCGAAAGCGCGAAACGGGGGAGGGGGCGGGAAGGCGTGCTTTACCTTATCTCTTGCCAGCGGGGCGATCCGGCACTAAAGGCGCGCCCTTCAATCGACACGGTTGAGTCTCCGTCAGGAGATTCGCGGGTCGGCCTGGCGAAAAGGGCTGCCATGGCTGACCGGACGTGTCCCTGTGAAAGGAAACGAAATGCCCAAGCTGAAGACCAAGAGCGGTGTGAAGAAGCGCTTCAAGCTCACCGCCACCGGCAAGGTGAAGCACGGCGTCGCCGGCAAGCGTCACCGCCTCATGAGCCACAACGGCAAGTACATCCGCCAGAATCGCGGCACCGAAGTCATCTCTGACGCCGATGCCAAGACGATCAAGAAGTGGGCGCCCTACGGGCTCAACTGAGGAGTACTGACCTATGAGCCGTATCAAGAGGGGCGTAACCACCCGCGCCAAGCACAAGCGTATTCTGGACCAGGCCAAGGGTTACCGCGGCCGTCGCAAGAACACGATCCGCGTTGCCCGTCAGGCCGTCGAAAAGGCCGGCCAGTACGCCTACCGCGACCGCAAGATCAAGAAGCGGACCTTCCGTGCGCTCTGGATCCAGCGTATCAACGCTGCCGTCCGCGCTGAAGGCCTGACCTACTCGCAGTTCATGCACGGCGTTAAGCTCGCCGGCATCGAACTCGATCGCAAGTCGATGGCCGACCTCGCCATGAACGAGGGTGCGGTGTTCGCGGCTGTGATCGCTCAGGCGAAGGCTGCTATCCCGGCCTGAACCGTGTGAGTTCCGGTGCCGAGGCGCCGGACTTCGCGGATCATGCGAGAAAAATTCGGGGCGTGGGTGCCAGTCACCCGCGCCCCGTTTTTTTGCGTTTCGGGGCCGTTCGAAATGTTTGCGCTCCATACCGAGTCTGTCTACCAAAGACGCCGGGGTAAAGACGGGGCATAGCCTCGGTACGAAGATCAGACAGGGAATGACAGCTAGGCGGGTCGTCATACAGTATTGCCCCGTACCTGCGGGGCTGGATCGGTACGTTTCGGTCCTTTTCTACTGCGAAATCGACATGGATGAGGGGGAGCGTCTTCACGACGTGCTCTCTCCGGATTGGGCGACGTTCCGGTTTCATTACGGCGCGGGCGTTGAAGGCGTGATGCGCAGCGGATCGTCCATCAACGGATGCCGGTTCTCGGTTGCTGGTCCGCGTTCGCAGGAAGTCCGCTTTTCCCTTGGTCGGACGCGCCAATGGGGCTTTCGCCTGACGCCGCTCGGCTGGGCGGCCCTGATCGGCGTTCCGGCGGATCGCTATGCCGACGTTCTGGCCGACGGCGACGAGGACGATGCGTTCGCGGCGTTCCGACCGCTCTACGATGTGATCGGGCAGGGCGATTCTCCCGGCGAGCAGCTCGACCTGTTCACCGCCTTCCTGGAAGCGATGCCGCTCCGCCCGGTCGCGCACGAAGCGCTGATCCTGGGAATCTGCGATGCCCTTGCCGATCCCGAAGTGCGCTCCGCCACCGATCTGGCAAGCCATGCCAAGGCCCATTCGCGCACGGTCGAGCGGGTCTGCCGCGCTGCCTTCGGTTTCTCGCCCAAGCTGCTGCTGCGCCGCCAGCGCTTCCTGCGTAGCATCGACCAGTTCACGCTGGAACCGGCACGCAAGTGGATCGGCGCGATCGACGCGGCCTATCACGACCAGGCGCAGTTCGTGCGCGATTTCCGCGCCTTCATGGGCATGACCCCGCGCCAGTATGGCCAGCTCGACAAGCCCCTGACCGGCCCGCTCCTGCGCGAGCGCGCGCGTCACGCCCGGCTCAAGAGGTGATGCTCGTCACCGTTGCGATTTGGCCGCCGTCCCCTTAAGGACCGCGCTTCCAGATATCAGCAACAGTCAGGCAGACACCAGTGGACTACGCAGCAACCGGCCAGGAGGCGCTCTCGCGGATTGCGGAAGCATCCGATCTCGAAACGCTGGAGGCCCTGCGTGTCGAGTTTCTGGGCAAGCAGGGATCGATTTCCGGCCTGCTCAAGACACTGGGCAAGCTCGATCCCGAAGAGCGCAAGGTCGAAGGCCCCAAGATCCATGCCTTGCGTGAAAGCGTGAGCGATGCGCTCGCCGCCCGCAAGGACGTGCTGGAGACGGCGGCGCTCAACGCCCGCCTCGCTGCCGAGACCATCGACCTCTCGCTGCCCGCGCCCGAAGCGCCGCGCGGCACCGTGCACCCGATCTCGCAAGTGATGGACGAGATTGCCGAGATCTTCGCCGACCTCGGCTTCTCGGTCGCCACCGGGCCGGAGATCGAGGACGACTGGCACAACTTCACCGCGCTCAACATGCCGGAAAGCCATCCGGCGCGCGCGATGCACGACACGTTCTACTTCCCGGACCGGGATGCCCAGAACCGCGAGATGCTGCTGCGGACGCACACTTCGCCGGTGCAGATGCGCACGATGCTCAAGGACGGCGCGCCGCTGCGCATCATCGCGCCGGGCCGCGTTTACCGTTCGGACAGCGACGCCACCCACACGCCGATGTTCCACCAGGTCGAAGGCCTGGTGATCGACAAGGACGTCCACCTCGGCCACCTGAAGTGGACGCTGGAGACCTTCCTGAAGGCCTTCTTCGAGCGTGAGGACATCGTCCTGCGCCTGCGCCCTAGCTACTTCCCCTTCACCGAGCCTTCGGTGGAAGCGGATATCGGCTTCACCCTGATCGACGGCAAGCGCGTGATCGGCGGCGACCCGTCGAAGGGCGAGGGCGGCTGGATGGAAGTGCTCGGCTCGGGCATGGTCAACCGCCGCGTCATCGAATTCGCCGGGCTCGATCCCGACGAATGGCAGGGTTTCGCCTTCGGCATCGGCATCGATCGCCTGGCCATGCTGAAGTACGGCATGGACGACCTGCGCGCCTTCTTCGACGGCGATGTGCGCTGGCTCTCCCACTACGGTTTCTCCGCCCTCGACGTGCCGACCCTTTCGGGCGGCGTTGGCACTCCGGCCTGAGCGCGGGAAGGATTTAGACAATGAAGTTCTCGCTTTCCTGGCTCAAGCAGTACCTTGAGACCGACGCCTCGCTTCAGGATATCGCCCTGAAGCTCAACGCCATCGGCCTTGAGGTCGAAGGCATCGAAGACCCCGCCGCCAAGCTGGCCGGCTTCCGCGTCGCCAAGGTGCTGACGGCGGACAAGCATCCGCAGGCGGACAAGCTGCAGGTCCTCACCGTCGATACGGGTGAGGGCGTGCTCCAGGTCGTCTGCGGCGCCCCCAATGCGCGTGCGGGCCTTGTCGGCGTGCTCGGCCTTGCCGGTGCCACGGTGCCCGCCAACGGCATGGTGCTGAAGGTCGCCGCCGTGCGCGGCGTCGAATCGAACGGCATGATGTGCTCCACGCGGGAGCTGGAACTGGGCGAAGACCACGACGGCATCATCGAACTGCCCGACGATGCGCCGGTCGGCACGCCTTTCGCGGACTATCACGGCGCCGATCCGGTGATCGAGGTGGCGATCACCCCCAACCGTCCGGACTGCATGGGCGTCTACGGAATCGCGCGCGATCTCGCCGCCGCCGGTCTCGGCACGCTGAAGCCGATCGAGGCGCTGGACATCGCCGGCAGCTTCCCCTGCCCGGTCGAAGTGCGCACCGACGATGCCGAGGGTTGCCCGGCATTCTATGGCCGTGTGATCAAGGGCGTGAAGAACGGCCCCTCGCCGCAGTGGCTGCAGCAGCGCCTGAAGGCGGCTGGCCAGCGTCCGATCTCGGCGCTGGTCGATGCCACCAATTACCTGATGCTGGCCTATGGTCGCCCGGCCCACGCCTATGACCTTGCCAAGCTGAACGGTGCGGTCGTCGCGCGTCGTGCGAAGGACGGCGAAACGGTCGTCGCGCTGAACGAGAAGAGCTACACGCTCGACGCCGAGATGACCGTGATAGCCGACGATTCGGGCGTGCACGACATTGCCGGCATCATGGGCGGCGAGCATTCGGGCTGCGGTGACGAGACCACCGACGTCCTGCTCGAAATCGCCTACTTCGATCCGGAGCGCATCGCCAAGACCGGCCGCAAGCTCAACCTCACCTCGGACGCGCGCAGCCGTTTCGAACGCGGGATCGATCCGAACTTCCTCGACACCGGCCTCGATCACCTGACCCAGCTCATCCAGACGCTGTGCGGCGGTGAGGCCTCGCAGGCGGTGCGCAGCGGTGCGGCTCCGGCCACGCCGAAGATCGTCCACTTCGATCCGGCGCTGACCGAGAAGCTGGGCGGCGTTCGCATCGAGGAAGCCGAACAGCAGCGCATTCTCGAAAGCCTCGGCTTCTCGGTCGTTGCCGAGCAGGCGAACTTCGACAAGTCGTGGGCGGTCACCGTTCCCGGCTGGCGCCCCGACGTCGACGGCGCTCCCGACATCGTCGAGGAAGTCGTCCGCATCCACGGCCTCGACAAGGTGACCAGCGTCGCTCTGCCGCGGGCGGATGGCGTGGCCCGTCCGACCGCCACGCCGACGCAGGCGCTGGAGCGCCGCGTTCGCCGCGCCGCTGCCGCGCGCGGTCTGCACGAGGCGGTCACCTGGTCGTTCCTGCCCTCCGCCGAGGCCGATGCCTTTGCTGACGGCAACGCTCTCTGGTCGCTCGCCAACCCGATCAGCGAGGACATGAAGGTCATGCGGCCTTCGCTGCTGCCGGGCCTGTTGATGGCGGCCAAGCGCAACCTCGATCGCGGTGCCTCGTCGCTGCGCCTGTTCGAACTCGGCCGCCGCTATCTGCGCGGCGAGGGCGGTGCGAGCGACGAGCGTCTCGCACTCGGCTTCGTGCTGGCAGGTGAGAAAGTCTCGCGCGGCTGGGCGACAGGCAAGGCGGTGGCATTCGACGCCTATGACGCCAAGGCCGAAGTCACGGCGCTGCTGGCGGAAGCCGGTGCCCCGGTCGAGAAGCTCCAGGTCATGGGTGAAGCTGGCGGCCAGTTCCACCCCGGCCAGTCGGCCACGCTGCGCCTCGGCCCCAAGAACGTGCTGGCGCGCTTCGGCATGCTGCATCCCACGGTCGCCAAGCAGTTCGACATCGAAGGCCCGGTCGCGATTGCCGAGATCTATCTCGACGCCATCCCCGGCAAGAAGGGCGCCGCCACTTTCGCCCGCACCCGCTATGCCCCCCCGGCGCTTCAGGCGGTGACGCGCGACTTCGCGTTCCTTGTGCCGGTCGAGCAGGCCGCAGGCGATCTCGTCCGCATGGTGGCGGGCGCGGACAAGGCGAATATCGTCTCGGCCCGCCTGTTCGACGACTTCCGCGGCCAGGGCGTGCCCGAAGGCCAGAAGTCGCTCGCACTCGAAGTCACGCTCCAGCCGCTTGAAAAGAGCTACAAGGAGGAAGACCTCAAGGCGATCAGCACCAAGGTGACCGCCGCCGCCGCCAAGCTCGGGGCCGTGCTGCGGACCTGAGCCGCCTGCTTGAGGAAAAAGGGAAGATCGCCGGTGACTGATAGGGAATTCGTGACCATCTCCTCCGGCGATCTGACCGCGCGGATCGCGCCGTTCGGGGCCGAACTCTGGTCGCTGACCGACCGGATCGGCCGCGAATACATGACCGACGCCGATCCCGCGTTCTGGACCGGCCATGCACCGATCCTGTTCCCGATCGTCGGTGCGCTGAACGGCGGTCGCTATCGGCTCGATGGGCACGAATACGAACTGTCCAAGCACGGCTTCGCGCGGCATTCGCTATTCGAGGTCGTCGAAGCCGCGCCCGATCGCGCTGTCTTCCGCCTCCGCGACAGCGCGGAAACCCGCAACGTCTATCCTTTCGCCTTCACGCTGGATCTGGAGTTCCATCTCGACGGCATGAGCCTGCGCACCACGGCGACAGTGACCAATGTCGGTGATGGGGCAATGCCCTTCAGCTTCGGATATCATCCCGCCTTCGCCTGGCCGCTGCCCGGCGGCGCCGCCAAGGCCGATCACACGATCGCCTTCGAGCAGCCCGAGCCCCAGCCGATCCGCCGGATCGATATGCCGACCGGCCTCGTCCAGCCCGAACCCGTCGCCACCCCGGTCGAGGGTCATCTGCTGACGCCCGAGGCCGCGCAGTTCGAAACCGACGCGCTGATCTGGGACCGCCTTTCCAGCCGCTCGCTCACGTTCGGAGCGCCGGGCGGCACGCAGCTTGCCGTTGCCTTCCCGGACACACCGATGCTGGGCATCTGGCAAAAGCCCGGTGCGAATTATCTCTGCATCGAACCCTGGCAGGGCATGGCCGATCCGCTGGGCTATTCCGGCGAGTTTCGCGCCAAGCCCGGCGTGCTTTCGCTCGAACCCGGCGCCAGCCGGAGTTTCCGCATGGACGTCAGCGTCCTCACCGCCGATTGAAGGAGAAACTCCATGAAGACCGCACTCGTAACCGGCGCCACCTCCGGTATCGGCGAGGCCTGTGCCCGCGCCTTCGTGGCGGCGGGCTGGCGCGTGATCGGCACCGGCCGCCGCGCCGAGCGCCTGGAAGCGCTGAAGGCTGAACTGGGAGCCGACAAGTTCCACGCCGCGATTTTCGACGTGCGTGACGAAGCGGCGCGCGATGCCGCGTTCGCCGCGCTTCCGGCCGAGTTCGCGGGGATCGACTGCCTCGTCAACAACGCGGGCCTCGCGCTCGGCACCGAACCGGCCCAGAGCGCCTCGCTCGATAGCTGGAAGACGATGATCGACACCAACGTCACCGCGCTGGTCTCGCTCACCCACAAGCTCCTGCCTGCGCTGATCGATAGCAAGGGCGCGATCGTCAACTTGTCCTCGGTGGCGGCGACCTATCCCTATACCGGCGGCAACGTCTACGGCGGCACCAAGGCCTTCGTGCACCAGTTCTCGCTGGGCCTGCGCTCGGACCTCGCGGGCACCGGCGTGCGCGTGACCTCGATCGAGCCGGGCATGGTGGAGACCGAGTTCACCCTCGTGCGCACCGGCGGCAACCAGCAGGCTTCGGACAATCTCTACGGCGGCGCGAACCCGATGACCGCCGAGGACATCGCCGGGACCGTGCTCTGGGTGGCGACGCTGCCGCCGCATCTCAACATCAACACGCTGGAATTGATGCCGGTGAGCCAGTCCTTCGCCGGCTTCCAAGTCGCGCGTGGAGGCTGAGGGGGCGTTCGAACGAACTCCATCCGTCCGGCACCCGCTTTCGTCATTGCGAGGAGGCGAAGCCGACGCGGCAATCCAGAGCGGCTCTGCGCGACTCTGGATTGCTTCGCTACGCTCGCAATGACGAAGGGGATGTGCGGGACGGGGACAGTCCGCTCCGGCCCACAGGGAGGAAGTAGGCTTTCCGCCCTTTCCATCTTGCCCCGCGCCCACTAATAGCGCGCCGATGAGCAACGTCCCCCACCAGTCCCGGCGCACTTTCGCGATCATCTCGCACCCTGACGCCGGTAAGACCACCCTGACCGAGAAGCTGCTGCTGCAAGGCGGCGCAATCCACCTGGCAGGACAGGTCAAGGCACGCGGCGCCGCGCGGCGCGCGCGGTCGGACTGGATGAAGATCGAGCAGCAGCGCGGGATTTCCGTGACCAGCTCGGTCATGACGTTCGAGCGGGACGGAATCACCTTCAACCTGCTCGATACGCCGGGCCACGAGGACTTCTCGGAAGACACCTACCGCACGCTCACCGCGGTCGATTCGGCGATCATGGTGATCGACGCGGCCAAGGGCATCGAGCCGCAGACCCGCAAGCTCTTCGAGGTCTGCCGCTTGCGCTCGGTGCCGATCATCACCTTCATCAACAAGGTGGACCGCGAGGGCCGCGCCTGCTTCGACCTGATGGACGAAGTGGCCGACATGCTGGCGCTGGACGTCTGCCCGATGTCCTGGCCGGTCGGCATGGGCGGCTTGTTCGAGGGCATTCTCGACATTGCCAGCGGCAAGATCAGCCGTCCGGAAGGGGCGAGCAAGGAATTCCTCGGCAAAGTCGACGAAGGCGCGCCCTTGCCCGATGCCGTGGCCGAGGAACTCGAACTGGCGCAGGCCGGCTATCCCGAATTCGATGTCGAAGCCTATCGCGGCGGCGACCTCACCCCGGTCTACTTCGGCTCGGCGCTCAAGAACTTCGGCGTCACCGAACTGATCGACGCGATCGAGAAGTTCGCCCCGCCGCCGCGTCCGCAGCCTTCGAACGAGGGCACGATCGAGCCGGAGAACAAGGAAGTCACCGGCTTCATCTTCAAGGTCCAGGCGAACATGGACCCGATGCACCGCGACCGCATCGCCTTCATGCGGCTGGTCTCGGGCACCTTCAAGCGCGGCATGAAGCTGACGCCTTCGGGCCTCGGCAAGCCGATCGCGGTGCACTCGCCGATCCTGTTCTTCGCGCAGGACCGCGAAATCGCCGACAATGCCGAGCCGGGCGATATCATCGGCATTCCCAACCACGGCACCTTGCGCGTGGGCGATACCCTGTCCGAGAAGAACCAGGTCCGCTTCACCGGCCTGCCGAACTTCGCCCCGGAAATCCTGCGCCGCGTGGCGCTGAAGGACCCGACCAAGACCAAGCAGCTCCGCAAGGCGCTGGACGATCTTTCCGAAGAGGGCGTGATCCAGGTGTTCTACCCGGAGATCGGCTCGCAATGGGTGGTCGGCGTGGTCGGCCAGCTCCAGCTCGACGTGCTGATCAGCCGCCTCGAAGCCGAATACAAGGTGGAGGCGGTGCTGGAACCGGCGCCCTTCGACACCGCCCGCTGGCTCAAGGGTGACGACAAGGCACTCCGCGACTTCGGCGAGTTCAACAAGATGAACCTCGCGCGCGACCGCGACGGCGACCCGGTGTTCATGGCCCGTTCGGCCTGGGACGTCAGCTACCAGCAGGAACGCAACCCGGACCTGACGTTCAGCGCGACGAAGGAGCGCTAGGCTTCGTCGATTCGGTCTGGAACTTCCGGTCGTTTCAGCGGATTGCTAGGCTATAGCATTCGCCGGAAGTCCATCGTTGCAGATCAAGTTCGCCAGCTACAACATCCACAAGGCCGTAGGTCTCGACCGGCGGCGTGATCCCGAGCGCATCCTTACCGTGCTGCGGGAGATCGACGCCGATGTCGTGGCCTTGCAGGAAGTGGATCGCCGTTTCGGCCGCCGCATGAGTGCGCTGCCGCTCGATGCCATCCACACGACCACCGATTACGTGCCGGTTCCGCTGTCGATGAAGCCGGACAGCCTTGGCTGGCACGGCAATGCCATCCTCGTGCGCAAGGGCATCGAACTGCTCGAAGCGGAAGCGGTGCCGCTGCCGGTGCTGGAGCCGCGCGGCGCGATCCGGGCCGACCTTGCGCTGGACGGCCATCGGTTCCGGGTCGTGGGCATGCACCTCGATCTCTCGGGCCTGCGCCGCAGGTTGCAGGTGCGAAGCGTGCTCGCCCATGTCGATGCCTGCGAGGCTTCCGTGCCGACCGTGATGATGGGCGATCTCAACGAATGGTCGGCCGGGGGCGGCTGTTTCCGGGAGTTTCACGCGCCTTGGCAGGTGCTTGCGCCGGGCCGCAGCTTCCCCTCGCGGCGGCCGCTGGCGCGGCTAGACCGCATCATCGTGTCGCAGCAATGGGCGGTTCTGGGAACAAACGTTCATCATAGCCCGCTCTCGGCGATAGGATCTGACCATTTGCCGGTCTTTGCGTCGCTACAGTTGCCTAAAAAATAGGCAACTGCTCAGGAATCGAGCGACGCTTCATGCTGCACTTGCGTTGGGCGGAGCAAAATTTCGTCTAAAACCTGCCGATTGGTAAATTGGCACACCTCTTGCTTATCCAGTTTCAACCGGCGCGGGGCCGGTCAAGAACAGGGGATAGGCATGAAGTTCATCATAGCCATCATCAAACCCTTCAAGCTCGACGAAGTTCGTGAAGCGTTGGGGGCAATCGGGGTCGCCGGGATGACCGTGACCGAGGTGAAGGGCTTCGGACGCCAGAAGGGTCAGACCGAAATCTACCGTGGGGCCGAGTATTCGACCAACATGCTCCCGAAAGTGAAGATCGAAGTGGCCGCGCCCGACGATCTGGCGCCCAAGATCGTGGAAACGATCCAGCAGGTCGCCAGCACCGAGGCGATCGGCGACGGCAAGATCTTCGTCCTCGACCTGGCTTCGGCCGTGCGCATCCGCACCGGCGAGTCCGGGGACACCGCGCTTTGACCCGCGCTTTCGACAGGAGGGAAACCACGATGAACCGCAAGATTCTTTGCGGCGCGGGCGCACTGGGTGCGTCACTGTTCGCCGCCATGCCTGCCTGGGCGCAGGACGCCGCCGCCACGCCGACCATCGACAAGGGCGACACTGCCTGGATGCTGACGTCGACGCTGCTCGTCTTCCTGATGATCCTGCCCGGCCTCGCCTTGTTCTACGGCGGCCTGACCCGCTCCAAGAACATGCTTTCGACGATGACGCAGATCGGCGCGGCGGCCAGCCTCGCGATGCTGATCTGGGTCATGTACGGCTACACCATGG
This sequence comes from Novosphingobium sp., assembly GCF_036820275.1. GTDB lineage: Bacteria > Pseudomonadota > Alphaproteobacteria > Sphingomonadales > Sphingomonadaceae > Novosphingobium. Next base: position 84,981 of record NZ_DAISLT010000010.1, on the reverse strand, counting down.
CCTTCGGTGAGGGCGGCAATGCCTTCGTTGCAGGCTTCGGCAAGGCTTTCCTCAAGGGCGTGACCCCCGATTCGGTCTCGGGCACGATCCCCGAGTACGTCTTCGTCTGCTTCCAGATGACCTTCGCGGCGATCACCATGGCACTGGTGCTGGGATCGACGGTCGAGCGCATCAAGTTCTCGGCGGTCATGGTCTTCGGCCTGATCTGGCTGACCATCGTCTATTTCCCGATCGCGCACATGGTCTGGGCGCCGACCGGCTACTTCTTCAACCTCGGCGCACTCGACTATGCGGGCGGCACCGTCGTCCACATCAACGCCGGTGTCTCGGCGCTCGTCGCCGCGATCATCCTCGGCAAGCGCAAGGGCTTCCCCAACGAACCGATGCCGCCGCACTCGCTGACGCTGACGTTCGTAGGCACCGGCCTTCTGTGGGTGGGCTGGTTCGGCTTCAACGCCGGTTCGGCCCTCTCGGCCAACGGCGCGGCCAGCCTCGCCATGATCAACACCTTCGTTGCCACGGCTTCGGGCGGCCTGTTCTGGATGCTGACCGAGCGCCTCGCCGGTCACAAGGGTTCGGCCCTGGGCTTCTGCTCGGGCGTGGTCGCCGGTCTTGTCGCCGTTACCCCGGCCGCCGGCAACTCCGGCCCGTTCGGCGCCATCGTTCTCGGCGCGGTTGCTTCGGTGATCTGCTTCTTCGCGGTCAGCAAGCTCAAGCCCATGCTCGGCTATGACGATGCGCTCGACGCCTTCGGCGTCCACGGCATCGGCGGCATCGTCGGCGCGATCGGCACCGGCATCGTCTGCTCGCCCGCTCTCGGCGGCCCCGGCAAGGCCGACTTCTCGATCGGATCGCAGCTCGTGATCCAGACCGAGGCGGTCCTTGCCACCATCGTGATCTCCACGATCGGCACCGTCATCGCGATCTTCATTGCCAAGGCAGTGACCGGCCTGCGCGTCGCTCCGGAAGTCGAGCTGGAAGGCCTCGACATCGGCGAGCACGGCGAGCGCGCCTACAACTAAGTTTCGAGCTTGGCGGCGGCGGATACTTCTTCCTCTCCTACGATCCGTCGTCGCCTCCCGGTGTTCCTCCTGCGAACACAAACTCAAGGGCCGGAGCCAGCCGCTCCGGCCCATTTTTCTGTCCGGAATCCGCCCGGAAACTCCTCCTAATTGCCTTTGTGGCCCTGGCGGCAATGTGTGATGTTGTGCGCGCAGCCGTGCGAGGCCGTCGGCGAGGATCGCCAAGGAGGTGCGGGCGTGAAATACATCATCGCGATCATCAAGCCCTTCAAGTTCGCCGACGTGAAGGATGCGCTTTCGGCAGCCGGTATCTCCGGCCTGACGGTTTCGGAAGTCAGCGGTTTTGGTCGGCAGAAAGGCCAGACCGAAATCTATCGCGGCGCCGAATACGCCTCCAGCATGGTGCCCAAGCTGAAGCTGGAGATCGCCGTGTCGGACGCCTTCGCGCCTACCGTCATCGACGTCATCCGCACGACCGCAAGCACCGCTGAGATCGGCGACGGCAAGATCTTCGTCTTCGATCTGGCGGATGTCCTGCGCGTACGCACGGGCGAGCAGGGCGATATCGCCCTTTGAGAAGCTGCGCGAACGGGAGCCGGGGCGAGGCTGCCCGCCTGCGGCTTAATTGCCGGCGGCGAACATCTCGATCAGCTGGCGGATCGGCGAAACGTCGTAACCTGCCCCAGCCGCCTTCGAGGCGATGACCGAAGGATTGTCTCCGGCCTTGGCGCGGGCGAGCGCCCAGAGCAGCGTGGAGCGCGTACCAGAACGGCAGTAGGCCAGGACCGGACCTTCGGCCGTATCCAGCGCCTCGGCCATGGCGGTGACCTGGGCCTGGCTGAAGCCGCCATGGCCGACGGGAATGGCCACGTAGTCGATTCCGGCAGCGCGGGCTTCGGCCTCGATGACGTCGCCCGGAACCTGATCCTCGCTCTCGCCTTCGGGGCGGTTGTTGACGATCCGCACGATTCCCAGGGCTTTCGCTTCGGCAATGGCATCGGTGCCGATCTGCGGGCTGGCGAAGACGGTGTCGGTGATCTGGCGGAACATGGAAGCGAGTCTCCGGTTGGAACGGGCCGTTTGGGTTCCGGTTCGGCCTGAAATCCGCCCACGTCAAGGGTTCTGTCCCTGCTAAAAGCAAGGCAGAACGCCGTGAAAATGCGATATTTCGTCAATCTGAGGGGAAAATGCCCCTTAATTGTGTTCGCCATGTGGCAGAACCTCGTGTATGACTCGCGATTGCAGGCAGGTTTCCGGCTGGTTCCGGCTATCCTGGTCTGCCGCCCGGCGCGGTTCGTCCACGTGTCCGGGTTCATGCTTTTTGGGGCGCAGCGAAGGTACGTTCGTAGACATGGGTTTTGACAGAGGTCGTCGCGGAAGGGGACGCGACAAGCGCGATGGTGGTTTTGGGGAGAACGAGTTCGATCCGTTCTTTGCCGGCCAGGATCGTTTCGGTGGCGGTGACCGTTTTGGTGGCGGCGGCGATCGCTTCGGCGGTGGCGGTGGTGACCGCGGTGGTTTCGGCGGCGGTGATCGCTTCGGCGGCGGCGGCGGCGGTGATCGCGGCGGCTTCGGCGGCCCGCGCGGCGGCGGCGGTGGCTTCGGCGGACCCCGTGGCGGCGGTGGCGGCGGCATGCCGGCCCAGGTCGTCGGCCAGGGCAAGGGCGTCGTAAAGTTCTTCAACGGTGCAAAGGGCTTCGGCTTCATCCAGCGCGATGAAGGCGGCGAAGACGTGTTTGTGCACATCAGCGCTGTCGAGCGTGCCGGTCTCGAAGGTCTGGCCGAAGGTCAGCAGCTGGAATTCCAGCTCGTCGATCGCGGCGGCAAGATCTCGGCCAGCGAACTCGTCGTCGTCGGCGACGTGATCGCCGTTGAAAAGCGCGAGCCCGCGCCGCAGCGTCAGCTGACCGGCGAAAAGGCCAGCGGCACGGTCAAGTTCTTCAACTCCATGAAGGGCTTCGGCTTCATCACCCGTGATGACGGCCAGCCGGACGCGTTCGTGCACATCAGCGCTGTCGAGCGTTCGGGCCTTGGTGCCCTGAACGAAGGCGATCGCGTGGAGTTCGACATCGAGGTCGATCGACGAGGCAAGTACTCGGCGGTCAACCTGGCGCCGCTCCAGGCTTGATCCCGATCTGCAACGCCCCCGGCGTTTGACCGGGGGGCTGCAAACACCTAAAAGCGCGCAAATGGCGGTCCGGATAGGGCCGCCATTTGTCGTTTGCGATTCCCGTTCTCACTTCACTGATTCGTTATCGAGGAATTCCGTCATGTCGATCACTCCGCTGATGCCTGTGTACCCCCGGTGCGGCGTTCGGCCCGTTCGCGGCGAACATTGCCACCTCATCAGTGAAGACGGTCGCCGATTCCTCGATTTTGCGAGCGGCATTGCCGTCAACCTGCTCGGCCATTCGCACGCCGGCCTGATCGGCGCGATCCAGAAGCAGGCCGAGACGCTGATGCACGTCTCCAATCTCTACGGCAGCCCGCAGGGCGAGGCGATCGCCGAGCGCCTGATCGACCTGACTTTCGCCGATACGGTGTTCTTCACCAATTCCGGTGCGGAAGCGGTGGAATGCGCGATCAAGACCGCGCGCGCCTATCACCAGCATGTCGGCAACGACCACAAGTACGAGCTGATCACCTTCAAGAACGCCTTCCACGGCCGGACGATGGCCACGATCAGCGCCTCCAACCAGGAGAAGATGCACAAGGGCTTCCTGCCCCTGCTGCCCGGCTTCAAGTACGTCGAGTTCAACGATCTCGAAGCGGCGAAGGCGGCGATCGGCCCCAACACCGCCGGTTTCCTGGTCGAGCCGATCCAGGGCGAAGGCGGCATCCGCATCGCCTCCGACGAATTCCTCCAGGGCCTGCGCGCGCTGTGCGACGAGCATGACCTCATGCTGGTTCTCGACGAAGTGCAGAGCGGCGTCGGCCGCGCCGGCACGCTCTATGCCTACGAGCAGTACGGCATCGTGCCGGACATCGTATCGACGGCCAAGGGCATCGGCGGCGGTTTCCCGGTCGGCGCCTGCCTCGCCACCGAGAAGGCCGCGCGCGGCATGATGATCGGCGCCCATGGCTCGACCTACGGCGGCAATCCCTTCGCGATGGCGGCGATCGGCGCCGTGCTCGACGTCGTTTCCGACGAGACGTTCCTCGCCGATGTGCGCGCCAAGGGTGAGCGCCTGCGCGGACGGCTGGAGCAGTTCATCGGCAACTATCCCGAGCTGTTCGAATCGGTCCACGGCCGCGGCCTGTTCATCGGCGTGAAGCTCAAGATCGAGCCGCGCGCCTTCGTCGCCCACATGCGCGACAACCACCAGCTGCTGACGGTCTCGGCGGGCGACAACGTCGTGCGCGTGCTGCCGCCGCTGGTCATCGACGACAGCCACATCGACGAGTTCATGGAACGCCTCTCCGCTGCTGCGGCGAGCTATCAGCCGGAAGAGGTCGCCTGATGAGCCGGGATTTTCTGGATCTGAGCGATGCCGGCGGCCCGGCTCTGGCCGCGATGATCAATGACGCGATCGACCGCAAGGCAGCGCGCAAGGGTTTGCCCAAGGGCCGGCCCGATGCAGACGCCCCGCTCGCCGGTCACGTCCTGGCGATGATCTTCGAGAAGAACTCGACCCGAACCCGCGTTTCGTTCGACATGGCCATGCGCCAGCTCGGCGGCAGCGCGCTTATTCTCGAATCGGGTTCGACCCAGCTCGGTCGCGGTGAAACCGTGGCCGATACCGCCCGCGTGCTCAGCCGCATGGTCGATGCGATCATGATCCGCACCGACGACCACGCCAAGATCGAGGAACTCGCGCGCTACGCCGACGTGCCGGTGATCAACGGCCTGACCGATCTGTCGCATCCGTGCCAGATCGTGGCCGACCTGCTGACGATCGTGGAGCGCGGCTTCGCGCTGCCCGGCCTTCAGCTCGCATGGCTGGGTGACGGCAACAATGTCGCCAATTCGCTGATCGAGGCGGCGGGCCTGATGAAGTTCACCATCCGCATCGGCGGCCCGGCAGGCTACGAACCCGATGCCGGTTTCGTCGAGCGTGCCCGTGCGGCCGGCGGCGAAGTGATCTTCACCCAGGATCCGGTCGAGGCCGTTCGCGGCGCGCAGGTCGTCGTCACCGATACCTGGGTCTCGATGGGTCAGGCCGGGGGCGAGGTTCACGTCGCGGCGATGCAGCCCTATCAGGTCGATGCAAAGCTGATGGCGAATGCCGCTCCGGATGCCCTGTTCCTGCATTGTCTGCCCGCGCATCGCGGCGAGGAAGTGACCGACGAAGTGCTCGACGGTCCGCAGTCGGGTGCCTGGGACGAGGCTGAGAACCGTATCCACGGCCAGAAGTCGGTGCTGCTCTGGGCGCTGGGCAAGCTGTGAGCGAAGACCTGCCGCGCAGCGACGATACCGGTTTCGATCGCGTCCTGGCCTTCACGGTCCCCACGCGCCATGCGCGCGGGCGGGTCGTGCGGCTGGGGCCGGTTCTGGAAACCGTGCTCTCCGCGCATAGCTATCCCAAGGTCGTCAAGCATGTGCTGGCGGAGGCGCTGGTCCTCACCGCGCTGATGGGCTCGCTCCTCAAGGAAGAGGATGCGCAGCTGACCTTCCAGGCTCAGGCCGAAGGCGGCGCGGTGGATCTGCTCGTCTGCGACTACCGCAACGGCGAACTGCGCGGCTACTTGCGGCATGACGAGGCTCTGGCCGAAAAGCTGGAAGAAGACTGCTCGCTGCAGACGATCTTCGGCACGGGTTTTCTGGCGATCACCTTCGATCTCCAGGTATCCAACCAGCGCTATCAGGGCGTGGTGCCGCTGGAAGGCGCTTCGCTGGCCGAGGCCTGCGAGAAATATTTCGCGCAGTCCGAGCAGGTGCCGACCGTCATCCGTATCGCGGTCCGATCGAACGGGCCGCGCTGCGTGGCGGGCGGCCTGCTGGTGCAGCACCTGCCCGACGGCGAGGAAGGCAAGGAGCGCCTTCACGCCAAGGAGATGCATCCGGATTGGGAGCATGTCTCGATCATGGCGCAGAGCATCCAGCCGGCGGAACTCGTCGATCCGGTGCTCAATCTGGAACAGTTGCTATGGCGTCTGTTCCATGAGGAAGACGAAGTCCGCGCCGAGCCGCTGGTGCCGCTGGTGCGCGGATGCCGCTGCTCGGTGGACTATTACCGCAGCATTCTGGAGCGGTTTCCCGAGACCGAACGGGCGGACATGCGCGATGAAACCGGCATGGTGCCGGTGGACTGCGCGTTCTGCTCCAAGATCCTCCACGTGCCTGTCTGAAAGCGCCGCTTTGAGGGGATCGCTTCCCCACCGACTTGTCTTGTCGGCGGGGAATGACGATATGGGGCGCATGATGTTCCACAGGTTTCGAAATTTCCCGGCTTTTTCCCGCAGCGGCCCGTCCGCCGGGCGTAGTTGCGCGCGGCTGGCGCTGATGGGCTTGACCGGCACCGCCGCTCTGCTCGGCGGCGCGAGCGCCGAGGGCCAGAAGCGCCCGCTGGAAATGCTGGACCTGTTGACCCCGGGGTCTTGGGAGTTGCGCGAGCACGGCACCGGGACCTCCAACGTCAACCTTTGTGTGCGCAGCGGCCGCCAGTTGATCCAGTTCCGTCATTCGGGGCAGCCCTGCAAATCGGTGGTCGTGCAGGATACGCCGGATGAAGTCGTGGTGCAGTACATCTGCGCTGGGAAGGGTTATGGCCGGACGCATATTCGCCGCGAGACCAATGCGCTGATCCAGCTCGATACGCAGGGTATCGTCGACGGCCAGCCTTTCGACTACGCGGGCGAGGGACGTCGGACGGGGCTTTGCCGCTGATAGTGCAGCGTGAGGTTGTCATTGCGGCACCGAAGGCTTAGCTCACGCCCATGCAGCTTTCTCAAGATACCACTTCTCAAAATAACCGGGGCCAGAACAATCAGGGGCGCAAGGCCGTCGTCCTGCTTTCCGGCGGTCTCGATTCGATGGTTTCGGCCGGTATTGCCCGCGAGACGGGCTTTGCCGTGAACGCACTGACCATCGACTATAACCAGCGCCATCGCTGTGAGATCGATTCCGCGCGCAAGATCGCTGAGTTCGTCGGGGCGGAGCGTCATGTCGTTCTGCCGCTCGACTTGCGCCAGTTCGGCGGATCGGCGCTGACCGATGATATCGACGTGCCCAAGGACGGCGTCGGTCCCGGCGTGCCGGTGACGTATGTTCCCGCGCGCAACCTCGTGTTCCTGTCGCTGACGCTGGCATGGGCCGAGGCGATCGGCGCGACCGATATCTTCATCGGCGTCAATGCGCTCGATTATTCGGGCTATCCCGATTGTCGCCCGGAATTCATCGCGGCGTTTCAGGATATCGCCCGGCTCGCCACCAAGGAAGGCGATCAGGGCACGCAGTTCCAGATTCATGCGCCGCTGCAGTTCATGGGCAAGGCGGATATCGCCCGCGAGGCCGATCGCCTGGGCATGGACGCGGGGATGAGCTGGTCCTGCTACGATCCGCAGCCCGGCGATGTGGCTTGCGGTGAGTGCGACAGCTGCCGCTTGCGCAAGGCGGGCTTCGCCGATGCCGGGCTGATCGATCCGACGCCTTACGCCGTCTGATTCCTAAGAACCCAAAACAAAAAGCCCCGCGGAAGCGGGGCTTTTTTGTGCCTGACGTCATTCATCGAGGGCAAAAGAAAAGGGGGCCGGATTGCTCCGACCCCCCGATCTGTAACCGTTGCCGGTTCGCTTACATGCCCGAACCCGGACCGTAAGTGATCTCGACGCGACGGTTCTGCAGCTCGCGCACGCCGTCAGCAGTCGGAACGCGCGGGTTGGCTTCACCGAAGGCCTGGCTCGAGATCGAGCCGTCCGGAATGCCGTGGCTGGTCAGGTATGCACGAACCGAGTCGTTACGGCGTGCCGAAAGACCCAGGTTGTACTTCGGGGTACCCGAACGGTCGGTGTAACCGGCCAGCATGATCGGCACGCTGTTGCAGTTGCCATAGGCACTGACGGCGCTGTCGAGGATGGTGGCGGCTTCCGGCGTGATGTCCGACTTATCCCAGTCGAAGAACACGATGTACGGACCCTTGTTGCATTCCACGACCGGCGGCGGCGGCGGCGGCGGCGGGGGAGGCGGCGGCGGCGGCGGCGGCGGCGGCGGCGGCGGCGGAGCTGCCGGTTCGCCGAAGTTGTAGCCGATGGTCGCCATCAGCGAGTGCGAACGCCACTTGGTGCGAACGTCGCTGCCGTCGAAGTCGACGAAGTTGACCTTGTTGACGTTGCTGAAGCGGTACTTCAGGCCGACGTCGACATGGCTGCTGATCGGCGCGCGGATACCCGCGATAGCCTGCCAGGCGAAGCCGGTGTCGGAATCGTCGTAGATGTCGTACTTGACGCGGCCAACGCCGGCGCCACCGCCGACGAAGCCCTGAAGGCCGTCATCGGGACCGAAGTCGAGCAGGCCGTTGACCATGAAGGTCAGGTTGCTGGCGTCCGGGCCGTTGCTGCCCTTGAACGAAGCCTGGCGATAGCTGGCTTCGGTTTCGAGACGGAACGGGCCGAAGTCGTAACCGAGAGCGACACCGCCGTCGAAGCCGGCGCTGAAGTCTGCAGTGTCAGCATTGCTGACGCCATTGATCTTGAGATCGGCGTCTTCGACGATCATGGCACCGAAGTCGCCTTCGATGTACCACGAGTTGTCGCGCGCCAGCGCGGGAGTGGCGATAGCTGTCGAAGCCAGCGCCAGTCCAATGACGAGTTTCCTCATACGTTTCCCCTACAAAGAGATTTGGAGCCACCGAGTGCCTGTGGTGTCTACCCCCTCAGCTTTCCGTGTGCAAGCGCACATTGACGCTGACTGTTGCAGAAATGTCGCGTTTTCGGGGGGTTGGTGAAGCGTCGTGACTCCTTTATTGGAAATCGACTTCACGTTATTGCCCCTGCGCAGTGCTGCGTGTCATGCTGATGGAACGATACCCAAGGCTTGCAGGGCGGAGACCAGTTCCCCGATCGCCGCCCGAGCTTGAACATCAACTGTCATCCCGCCAAGTGGTTCCACGGGAAGCGAACCTTTTCTCCAAAATCCGTCGAAGAGTCGTTCCTGACCTGTGGAAAGGTCGTAGACGCGAAGCCCCCGGCGGGGTTTGACGAAGATCCAGTTGCCGCCCTGAAAGCTCGCAATTGCGGCATCGTGGCCGCTCCACGCGTCGGTGGCGTTCGCCGCGACGAGCCAGCATTCGCCGGTTTCGGCGGTCTCGGGCGGGGCGGGTCGCTCTCCGGATACAGTCGAGTGCAAAAGAGCATCGCATCGCGCCAGGGCCTCGTTGACGAAGACTTCCTTCTGCGCCTGCCCGGCATGGAGCAGCGGCAGGGCAAATCGCGGGCTGGTGCTTTCGAAAATGAGGGTTTCGCTCATCTGGAGGACTCCTTGCGGAAAGACGGGTTGGGGAAGAGGTTAAGGGGCGCGGAAACCGCGTAAGTGACCTGCTGCCGCACGCTGAACGCAGCGCCGGGAGCGAGGGCGGAAAGGCGCGCCAGCAGGTCGGGTGGCAGATCCATGCGGGGTGATTGCAGCGTCCAGGTCGCGAGCGGGCTTTCCGGTGGGCCATAAGCCAGCAGGTAGGTCTCGGCCTGTTCGACCAGCGGCGCGTCGATGCCGTCCTGCCAAGTCCAGTTGCCGCGCCGCCGTTCACGAAGGCGGCGCCTTCCGCGCGGGCGAATTCCATGGCGATCTCGTCCGCCAGCCACGACTGGATGTCGAAGGCGGTATCGTCGAGCATGGCCTGGCTCGACGCCGGGTTGGTGTAGAGTTCGCCGGCGGGCGGGGCGATCTCGGCGAAGCTGGGTGGTGGTTTCGGCGCGGGCTGCGGTCTCGCTCACCCAACCGGAGGAGGGCCGAGATCAGTGCATCGACCTCACGCGGGACCGCATAGCCGCCGTCCGCAAGCACGGTTCCGGACAGCGACTTGATCTCGGTCTCGCGGCCCATGCGCAGGTAGCCGTCCACGAAGCCCTTCACTTCGAGGCGGGCCTTCACGTCGGCGACATCGCCGCGCAAGCTCTCGACGGCGGCTTCGGTGGCGTCCTGACGGGCAACGAGATCGAACGAGGCGTCGAGCGCTTCGGCGGGAACAGGGGATTCCATCGGGCAGGGACCTTTCGGTTGAAGCCGCCGGTTCGCGGCGGCAGGGAAATGGGGGAGGGGCCAAGGAGATCAGGGCGTCAGGAGATCAGGTGCACCCGCGCGCCGTGCTGCATCGGATGGGTGACGAGGCTGACCTCGAACAGCTCCAGATCGAGCAGTTCGCGGCCCTCGGCACCGGTGCGGCTGGCGCGGGCGCGGTAGCCGAACGAGAGGCCGTTTACGGTGCCGCGCCGCAGCGCGAGACCGGCGGCGCCGTCCGGATTGTCCACCGAGGCGACGACGCGCAGGCCGCGGTCGTCCTCGGCGGCGGTTTCGATCCAGCCGATCCGCAGGTCGGGCCGGTGCTGCCAGAACAGCGGCAGAGGATCGCGCCGCTCGGCAAGCGTCCGGGCGAAGGCGCCGGGGCGGATCAGGTCGCGCCCGGCGTCGCGCCTGCCGAACAGGGCGGCGTAGCCCGCGAAGCGCAAGGCGTGCTGAGCCTGTCGAAGCATCATCGCAGCAGCTCCCCGACGCCGAGGCGCACGGCGAGGCCGAGCAGCAACAGCGCCAGCACTCCGCGCACGATCCAGCCGATGGCGGCGGCCTGGGCGCTGGCCTTGGCATCGCGCCAGGCCTGGAGCAGTTCGCGCAGTTCGGAGAGGTCGCCCGGTGCCGTCGCATCGTCGAGACCGATCCGCGAAAGCATGCGCCGCGCGCCGACTTCGCTGGCTTCCTCGACGATGGCGCGCAAGGTCACGAGTTCGCTGCCCTCGCTGGTTGCCTGGGCGAGAAGCCCGGCCAGCATGTCCCTTTCGTTCATGATATGTTCCTTTCATTCTTTGCCACCGGGGCAAGACCGAGCAGGGCGCGCTTTTCTTCTGCATCGAGGAAGTCGGCCGCGCTGACTTGCGCCCAGAGTCGCTCGCGGTCCTCGGCAAGGGCGGGCACGCGGTCGAGGTCGATATTGAGACGGGCTTCCGGGAACCACGGCGCGAGGCCCTCGCAGAGTCCGGAAAGGATCTTGCTCGCCAACGGCAGCAGGGTGAGCCGCCAGAGCGCGCGGTTGGCCTCGCGATAGTTCGCGTAAGTGGCGTCGCCCGGCAGGCCGAGCAGCATCGGCGGCACCCCGAAGGCCAGCGCCACGTCGCGCGCGGCGGCGGCCTTTAGCGTGGCGAAGTCCATGTCCGCCGGGGTCATCGCCATGGCCTGCCACTTGAGGCCGCCTTCCAGCAGCATCGGCCGTCCGGCATTGCCCGCACCGGCATAGGCATTGGCGAGTTCGGCCTTGAGCCGGTCGAACTGGTCCCCGGTGAGCGTCTGGCCGTCGTCCGCTTCGTAGACCAGTGCGCCGGAAGGCCGGGCGGCGTTTTCCAGCAGTTGGCGGTTCCACTGCGAAGCGGCGTTGTGGGTGGCCACGGCCTCGTCGGCAGCGGCCACGCAGCCAGCGCCGTAGTGGTCGTCGGCCGGGTGGAAGTGGCGGATGTGGATCACGTTAGGCGAGGCGTCCTCGTCCAGCAGCGGGATCGTCAGCCGCCGCCCGGCCACGTCATAGGCGAAGGCGGCGGGCCAGCCGTCCTCGCCCGCGACGATCGAGACGCGCTCGGGGCGCAGGGCGAAGAGTTCGACCGGATGTCCCCGCGCGTCCTTGAGCACCTGAACATAAGCATTGCCGTGAAGCAGCAGATGGCTTGCGAGCGTCTCCAGCGGCGACTGTCCGGCGCTGGTCTCGGTGACGAGAGCCATGAGCCGGGGATCGGCAGGGCGCAGCGGGGCGCCGCCGATCCCCTCGGCCACCAGGCGCACGGCGCGCTGGGCGACCGGGTTTTCGAGATAGGCGCGGCGCACGGCCGAGGCATATTCGAACGGTGCCCGTCCGCCGCCGCTCTCGGCGAAGAACCAGGGCGAGGCGGGGCCGCGCGCCAGCGGCACGCGGGCATTCTCGGCCTTGAAGGCGGCGAGGAGGGTATCGATGAAGGACACGGGCGAGGTTTCCTTTCAGGAATGTCCGGAGCGGAGCGCTCCGTTCGATGCGAAACCAGGCCACTCGCACCCGAGGCGCGCCGCCTGTGCCGAGCATCAGTTCGGTCAAGGCCCAGACCAGCGCATCGGCGCGGTCGGGCGAGCGCCCGGGGCCCAGATAGGAACCTCCGGCGATCAGCCCGCACATTTCGTCTTCCAGCGCCGGGAACAGACCGGCATGACGGACCCGTCCGGCTTCGTAGAGCGCGGCGACCGGCTCGGCGCGGGCGACTTTGCCCCGGCTGGCGTGAACCAGCCGCAGCGGCAGGGAAAGCTGCGCCGCGCGCAGCACCGAGCCGACCTGGTTGGCCTCGGCCACTACGCGGTCGGCCTGCCAGGCCTCGGCGCGGGCTCATGGGGGATGATCCCTGCTGTTGATGTGTGATGCGGTGGGAAGCGAGCAGGCGAATCAATCGCTCTCGATGTTCTTGTTTTGTACCTATTTCACGTCGAAATGTCAAGGGGAATAACCAAATGGGTTATAGCCTCCTGCCCATGCGCCATTTCGGAGGGGCACGATTCCGTTCATGCAGAATCGGATCGCGGGCTCTTTTCGTTTGTTTGCCGCATTTTCGGGTTCGTCCGGTGTTTCCACCAGACTTGAAAATGCTCTAAGCACCCATCCCGCAATAGCCCGGAGAATTCGATGCTGCGCCGCCTCTACGACTGGACCATGGCCAAGGCAGCGCACCGCCATGCCGAATGGTGGCTCGCCCTGTTTGCCTTCATGGAAGCCAGCTTCTTCCCGGTGCCGCCGCATCCCCTGCTGGGCCTGATGTGTCTGGCCGAGCCGAAGAAGGCGATTCGCTTTGCGGTGATCGCCACGCTGGCCTCGGTAGTGGGCGGCCTGCTCGGCTATGCGATCGGCCATTTCGCCTACGAAGCTTTCGGCGAAACGCTGCTGCGGGCGCTGGGGCTGGCGGACAGCTTCCCCAAGGCCGCATGCTACTTGCGCGAATATGGCGCGGAAATCATCGTGGTGAAGGGCGCGACGCCGATCCCGTTCAAGCTGCTGACGATCACCGCCGGTTTCATCGGCATGAACCTTGCCGTGTTCATCGGTGCGTCGATCGTTTCGCGTTCGATCAGCTTCCTGATCGTCGGCGTGCTGTTCCGCCTGTTCGGTGCGCCGATCAAGGCGGTGATCGACAAGCACCTCGGCAAAGTGACGGCGGCTTTCGCGGTGGCCGTGGTCGCCGGTTTCCTCGCGGTGGCCTTCCTTGGCGGCGGCGCGAAGGAAACCAACCAGAAATGCGATCTGGCAGCAACCGCACAGGCGGCTTGAGGCGCCTCTAGCCTTCGATCACCCGCGCATGCGGGTGGTGCTTGTCGATATGCTTGCGGATGATCCTGAGATTGCGGCTGTTCGAGCGGAACACGAAGTCGAACAGGTCCCCCGCCACGGGAATCGCGCCCAACAGGGTATCGACGCCGACATTGGCGGTCATGCGGGCAAGCTGCCACTTCGACATGCCCAGATTGCGGGCCTCCCACACGAGGTACATGCCGAGCGCCGCCGCGATCACGTCTCCCGCGACCGGCACCAGGCCGATCACGGCATCGAGGCCGACCTTGCGGCGGATGCCGGGCAGGGCGATCGCGCGTTCCAGCACATATTCGAGCATCTCCACACGGCGGAGAATCGAAACCGGGTCGGTGCCGAGCGGCAGTTCCATGTCCATGCGCCGCGCGGAAGTCTGTCCAGTCGCCAAAGTCGTGCCTCTCCTCGAAGGGCTGATCGGACTTTACTTGGGGACCCAGGCAAGCGGCATCAAGGGGTGCCAGCCCCAGGTGTTCGGCGCAAAACCGGCGACGCTGCCGCGTACCAGCGACCAGCGGATCGGGGTTCCGAAGGGAATGAAGACGTTGGCCGCCGTTAGTTCGGCCTCGGCCTCGGTCAGGAGGGCGGCGCGTTCATCCGGCGTTGCGGCGGTGGCGGCTTCGGCCACGCGGGCATCCGCATCGGCGGAGCAGAGACCGCGCCGGGCATTGCATGACAGCCGGTTGAGGAACCAGGCGGCGCGCGGATAGCGGGCGACATCGTCCACCAGCCGCAAGTCTGCCTCGTCTGCTTTGTCCGTGCGGGTCAGGCGGACGCCGATCGCGGCGAAGTCCGCCGTGAGTTTCTCCAGCAGGGTATCGGCACCGCCGCCCGCGGGAAGCCAGACGGTCAGGTGCGGGCCATGGGCGATCGGTGCGGCCGGGGCTGGTGCCCCCCGACCGCCGCGAACCGCTGGCGGCGCAGCAGGCGGGGCGACGTCGGCGGCGGGTTTTCCGCCTGAGGCTGCGGCAGCCCAGCGACGTACCCGGGCCATAGCGAGGGCACGGCGCTCGTCCAGCGACTGTTCGCTCCAGCGCTCGCCGATGGTGCCGAGATCGCCGTCGAGGCTGGGGGTGACGATCCGGCTCGTCGCCGACCAGCCGCCGAGGCTGAACGGGGCGATCAGGCCTTCGCGGTCGATGGCCATGGCCAGGGCTTCGCGATTGGCGGGATCGGCCAGGAAGCCCTTGTCGCTCGTGACCTGAAGCCCGAACAGGCCGACCACCGGATCGACCTGGATCGTCCCGCGCAGGATGCCGACCGAGCGGGTGAGCGGGAAATCCTGGATCTCGCCGCCCATGACGAGATCGACCTTGCCGGTGTTGAAGGCGGCCACTGCGGCGGGGCCGTCCAGCACCGAAAGGTCGATCCGGCGGGTGCGGCGCGGCCAGTTCTCGACCGTGGGCAGCCCCAGGCTGGCCGGGTCGATCGGCGTCAGCCTGGCCGAGCCTTGCCGGCCTTCCAGCCGCATCGGCCCGGCGCCGCGCCCCTTGAAACTCAGCCCCAGTTCCGGCTGGGCGAGGAGCTGGAGCAGGTAGGGCATCGGCCGGTCGAGGCGAATCTCGATGACGCGCCCGGCCATCGTGCGAATCTCGTCGATACCGGCGAGATCGTGGGCCAGCGGTGTATCGTCCAGTGCCTTGAGCGCGGAATCCAGCGCCTTCTTCGCGGAATCGGCGGTGAGCGGATCGCCCGAGGACCAGTCCCCGTCGCGCAGGCGGAAGATGTAACTCTGGCCGTCGTCGGTAACGATCCAGCGGTCGGCCAGGGCGGGGATGACGCGGCCCTTCTCGTCGAAGGAAACCAGTCCCTCGACGGTGGAGGCCCTGACGAGTTGGCTGGCGAGGGACCGACTGGTGGAGGCGTTCTCGTCGATGTCGAATTTCTCGCGCGGAGAGCCGATGACGGCAACGCCCAGCGCCGAATTGTCCGTACCCCCGCAGGCGGAAACGACCAGCGCGGCGGCCAGAGGGACCAGGGTCCGAAAGGCTTTGCGCGGGGCGGACATTCGCTAGGCCTAGTCGATTTGCGGCCTGCCGCAAATGGTTCGCGCGGAAGCGGGTGCGATTTTTCCGGCAGGTCTCGAATCAGAGCTTGCGCAAGTTCTTCGGTTCCGACGTTGCGGGAGAATATTGCGCTTCGTAGGTACGCACGAAGTTCGGCTTGTCGTCCGACACCGGCGTCACCGCAGCGCGCGCCAGCTTGGGATCGATTTCCTCGATGAAGGCCACGCCGAAACGGTTTTCCTGCACCCAGGCGATCGTTCCGGGTACCCAGCCGATATTGCGGATATTGGCCGAGACCGGCGTGCCGCGCACCACCTGGACTCCGCCTTCGCCCATCATCCCGCCAGCAGAGAGATTGCGGACCTTGATCCGGTACTCGCCGTCCAGCCCGTCGATCCGCAGGTCGGCCATCAGGAACAGGCTGTCACGCGCTATCTGGCGATTTTCGATCTGGGTCATGCGTTCTCGTCCGGCATTCGGTCCGGCGATGATATCACGAAGCCCGGCCTGCGAAAGCCCCGCTACGTGTTAAGCATCGCTTCGCGCGCAAGGCGCGTTTGCGATCGATCACTAAGCCGAAATGGCAAACAAAGCCTTAACGCCCCGAACGGCGGAAATGCCGCGCAGCCCGCCGGAACGGGGCGGAAGGATTGAAATGGCGAAGAACCTTATTCTTCGCGGGAGACCTTTTCGCGGCGCTCGTGCGCTTCCTGGGCCTCCACGGTCATGGTGGCGATCGGACGGGCTTCGAGACGGCCGAGGCCGATCGGTTCGCCGGTCACTTCGCAGTAGCCGTATTCGCCTTCCTCGATCCGGCGCAGGGCGGAATCGATCTTGGCGATCAGCTTGCGCTGGCGGTCGCGGGTGCGCAGCTCGATGCCCCAATCGGTCTCGCTGGAAGCGCGGTCGTTGAGGTCGGGCTCCCGGATCGGGCCGTCCTGAAGTTGTGCCAGCGTACCGGCAGAGGCGTCGAGGATCGATTTTTTCCAGGCGAGCAGAAGCCGCCGGAAGTAGTCTTGCTGAGCCTCGCACATGTAGGCTTCGTTCTCTACGGGAACATAAGAACCGCCAAGCATGCGCTTGGCCTTGGCGAGGACATCAATTTCGTCAGCTAGGGCCGTTGCCATCCAGAGAATCTCCGCACGAATCCCCCCGGCCTGCCTACGCCCTGCGACCCCGGATTTTTCCAGTGGCCTCCCGGCAAACCGCGGTTTCGCGGCCTATAGGGCCGCCCCCTTACCTGCACAAGGCTATAACCATGGCAGTCCACAAAAAACCTGAACATTCGGTCGGATACCACCGGCTCATGCACAAGTTTGTCTCGATCTCCTGCCACGTAAACTTACAGGGATTGTTTCAGGTATATGCTTAACGCTTTGTTGACCAACTTAGTGCCAGCTTCCCTGCATCGGACCGCAGGGGGCGGCAGACCGGGGGTTAGCTGACTATGAAACAGGCCTGGATCGCAAGTGAGCGTCTCATCGAAACCGCAGAGTTCGTCGCGGAACCGGCGGATAGGGGCGCGGGCGACCTGTTCCTGCCCGACCGCCTTGCCGCGGCGGCGATGGGGGATGGTTCGGCCTGCTTCGACCTTGGGGTGGTGTTCTCCACCGGCAGCCACGGTGCCGCCTGCGACCTGATCGAGGCGCACAAGTGGTTCAACCTTGCGGCTGTCGCCGGGGACGAGGAGGCGGTCAGCTGCCGTGCGGATGTGGCCGAGGACATGACCGCGCGTGAGATCGCCGAAGCCCAGCGCCGCGCGCGCCAGTGGCTCGCGGCATCGGCGCGGGACGCGGCCTGACTGGAAAACGCCCTAGGCCTTTCTGAAGGGCGTGCGTCCGTCCAGCCAGAGCTGGTCACCCGCAATCCCCGCCCGTTCCTGTTCGAGATAGTCCGCGATGGCCGCGCGCAGGCCTTCGTGGACGATGTAGTGGGCCGAGACCGTCCGCACCGGCTCATAGCCGCGCGCCAGCTTGTGGCCGCCCTGCGCGCCCGCCTCCACTCGCGACAGGCCGAGCGCGATGGCGGCATCGATCGCCTGGTAATAGCAAAGCTCGAAATGCAGGAAGGGCCTCTCCACCACCGCTCCCCAGTAGCGGCCGTAGAGCGCCTCGCTGCCGATGAAGTTCAATGCGCCTGCCACCGGCTGCCTATCGATGTAGGCGAGGACGAGCAGGATGCGGTCGGCCATCGTCTGCCCCAATAGCGAGAAGGCCTCGCGCGTCAGGTAGGGATGGCCCCACTTGCGGGCGCCGGTGTCCTGATAGAAGGCCCAGAACGCGTCCCAGTGCTCCTCGCGAAGGTCGCTCCCGGTAAGGTGCCGGATTTCGACGCCTTCCTGCGCCTTTTCACGCTCCTTGCGGATATCCTTGCGCTTGCGGGAGGAGAGGGCGGCAAGAAACGCGTCGAAGTCGGCATAGCCCCGGTTTTCCCAGTGGAACTGGATATCCTCGCGCAGCAGCCAGCCTGCCGCTTCGAAGAACGGGACTTGCGCGGGTTCGATGAAGGTCGCGTGGGCGGAGGACAGGCCGTTGTCGCGGCAGACCGATTCCGCCGCGGCGATCAGGGCGGGAGCGAGTTCCGGATGCGGCGTGAGCAGGCGGGGGCCGGTCGCCGGGGTGAAGGGCGCGGCGATCTGGAGCTTGGGATAGTAGGAGCCGCCCGCGCGGTGCCAGGCGTCGGCCCAGGCGTGGTCGAAGACGTATTCGCCCTGGCTGTGCTGCTTGAGATAGGCCGGAAGCGCTGCCGCCAGCCGTCCGTCCGGCCCGGCTATGGTGATCGGCACCGGGGTCCAGCCGGTGCCCTCGCCGACGCTGCCCGATTCCTCCATGGCCGCGAGGAAGGCGTGGGAGACGAAGGGATTGCCGCCGCCGGTCAGGGCATCCCATTCCACGGCCGGGAGCCCGCCGACCGCGCCGTGGAGCCGCGCGACGAACTCGCCTTCGCTCATGCCGGTTCTTCCGAGGGGCGCTCGAAGATCACCGCGTCGGCGTGGATGCCCGCGCGTTCATGATGGTCGGGGCGGCGGACCGTCCAGGTCGCCACCGGCAGCCCGCGTTTACGCTGGGCGGCGGCGAAGCGGCTGGGCAGGTCGCGAATGTCATAGGCCAGGAAGTCCGGCCCCGCCTGCCAGAGTGCCGCGCGTCGCCGGATCTTGCCGGGCAGGGCGCGATCCTCGCCTTCGGAGACGATGAGGCCGCGCACCGTGTGCGGGGAATGGCGGCGATACCAGCGCGAGACGCGCGGATCGAAACTCATGACCGCATGGGGGCCGGTATAGCCCTCCAGCACCCGCCGCACCGCGAGGCACAGCGCGGCGATGCGGGTCCCGCGCGAGGACTTCAGCTCGATCAGCACCGGCTGGCGGCCGCCGATCAGGGTGAGGGCCTGGCGCAGGCTGGGAATGCTCTCGGCGGTTCCGCCCAGCGTCACCGTGGCAAGCTGGGCGGCGCTGCGCCGCGCGATCGCGCCGGTCTCGCCGGTCAGGCGGTCCAGCACCGAATCGTGGAAGACCACCGGGGTGCCGTCACCCGCGCGCTGCACGTCGAGTTCGATTCCATAGCCTTCCTCGATCGCCAGCCGGAAGGCCGCGAGCGAGTTTTCGGGAATCACCGCGCCGTGCAGCCCGCGATGGGCATAGTCGTGCCCCCCGATCCACGCGACCTTGCGCGGATCGGGCGGCGGCGAACACCAGCGATCAAGCAGGGCGAACGGCAACGATGGCGTCCACTTCGACGGCGGCGCCGAGCGGCAGCACCGGCACGCCGACGGCGCTGCGGGCATGCTTTCCGGCCTCGCCGAAGACCGCGACCATCAGTTCCGAAGCGCCGTTGGCGATCTTCGGCTGGTCGGTGAAGTCACCCGTCGAATTGACGAAGGCGCCCAGCTTGACCACGCGCTCCACGCGGTCGAGCGAGCCGAGCGCGGCCTTGAGCTGGGCCAGGATCATCACCCCGCAGGCCTGCGCCGCCTCGATGCCCGATTCCAGATCGACGTTCTCACCCAGGCGGCCGGTCACCAGCTTGCCGTCGACGAAGGGAAGCTGGCCCGAGACATGGGCGAGGCCGCCCGCGACGACCACCGGCACATAGGCGGCGACCGGGGCGGCGGGTTCGGGAAGGGTCAGCCCAAGCTCGGCCAGGCGGGATTCGATTGCGCTCATCTTCGGGATCTTCCTTGTGAGGGACGGATTCAGGATTCGGTCTTGGTCGCGTCGCTGCGCGTCAGCCAGTCGATCAGCCAGGGCGCGGCGTCCTGCCAGCGGTCGATTCGCGCGTGGGCATGACCGGCGACATGGGCGCAGGCGATATGCGGGGCGAGCAGCGGCTCGGCGCAGAGGTGCAGGCGCCCGATCTCGGGCGCGAAGTCCGCCACCGAGCCGTGGTGCTGCGCCAGATCGTCCACGAAGACCGCGCGCGAGGGCCCGTATTCGTCGAGGATCGCTTTCAGCGCCGGACCTTTCGGCCCCTGGTTGGTGAAGACGCGCACGTCGATGCCGTGCTCCGCCAGTTGCAGGCGGCGGGTTTCCTGGCGGAAATCCATGAGATTGGTGAGCACTACGACGTCGGCATGGGCGGTGATCTCGCGCATGGCCGCGACGGCGCCGTCTACCGGGGTCTGGCGGTGCATCTGGCCGTCGAAGAACTTGTTCAGCAGCGACCACATTTCCGCCTGCTCCAGCAGTTCGCCGGATTCGGTGCGGCGCATCGCCCCTGCGAACTCACCGCGATCGAGCGCGAAAGTGACCCCCTCGTCCTCGGCCAGCCAGTCGCGGAAATGCGTGACCATATAGAGCAGCACTTCGTCGCAGTCGGTGATGAGCAGGGGGCGGCCCGTGCGATTAGTCATGCGCCGAGCCTTTTCAGTGCGTGAACCAGCGTTTCCGGCGAAACTTCTAGCGCATCGGCCGCGGCCACGAGGTCCGGTTCGTGCG
The DNA here is from genome assembly GCF_036820275.1 of Novosphingobium sp. Classification (GTDB taxonomy): domain Bacteria; phylum Pseudomonadota; class Alphaproteobacteria; order Sphingomonadales; family Sphingomonadaceae; genus Novosphingobium. Next base: position 64,568 of record NZ_DAISLT010000010.1, on the reverse strand, counting down.
AGCAGAGGAATTCCAGCACGCCCGCCATCGTCGCCGGATCTTCCAGCGAGTCGCGCAGCATGCCGGGCGTCAGGCCGGTCAGCGCCAGGAAGCGCTCGGCGCGGTCCTGGTTCTTCAGGATCCAGCCGAGGGCGCCGAGCGCCAGAGTCTGCGGGTCCTGCGATGGGGATGGCGACTCTCGAAGAATTGTCAGTCTCGCTTGCGTGTCATAGAGCGGGTGTCCCCGACCTAGATGGTGATCCCGCGTCGAATGGCAAAGCGTATCCTAGTTGTCGAGGACAACGACCTCAATCGGAAGCTCTTTTGCGATGTGCTCAGGAGCCAAGGCTTCGCCGTGGAGCCGGTGGCAGACGGCCTCGACGCGCTGGAGCGCGCGCGCCAGTTCGTGCCCAACCTCGTCATCATGGATATCCAGCTGCCCAATGTATCGGGCCTGGACCTGATCGAGGCGGCCAAGAAGGACGCGGTCTTGCGCACGATCCCGGTGCTCGCCGTCACCGCCTATGCCGGCAAGGGCGACGAGGAGCGCATCCGCGAGGCCGGCGCCGAAGGCTATCTGGCCAAGCCGGTGTCGATCGGCCCGTTCATGCAGGCGGTCCGCGCGCTTCTGTGATAGGGCGAATGCCGCCTGTGCTTGACTTTACCCCCCGTCGCCGCTTTTGCGCCGCAATTATCGGCCAGAGCGCCGCCCGAATATTACCGGAGTTGAAATGACCATGGACCGCGCAGAGACCTCGGCCCGCATCGCCGCGCTGATCGAGCCGTTCAACAAGAAGGGCGTCGAGATTACCGACGCGACCCGCTTCACCGACGATCTCGAGTTCGACAGCCTGACCGTCATGGACTTCGTGGCCGAGATCGAAGACGGGTTCGACATCATCATCTCGATGAACCAGCAGGCCGAGATCGAAAACTACGGCCAGCTCGTCGACGCCGTGGTCAAGCTTCAGGGCTGAAGGACTTCGCGATGACCGACATGCTCAGCGAAAACGAGACGCAGGCCCACACCGACCTGTTCAGCAAGTTCGATCCCCTGATCGCAATGCGCCAAGACCTGCTCTCCACCGGCGTCACCGATCCCTTCGGCCTCGTCATGGAAAAGGTGATCTCGCCCACCGTGGCGATGTGCAACGGGCGCGAGACGATCCTGCTCGGCACCTACAACTACATGGGCATGACCTTCGATCCGGACGTGATCGCGGCGGGCAAGCAGGCGCTGGACGACTTCGGCGCGGGCACCACCGGCAGCCGCGTGCTCAACGGCACCTACGCCGGGCACAAGGCGGTCGAGGAAGCGCTATGCGACTTCTACGACATGAAGCATGCCATGGTGTTCTCGACCGGCTATCAGGCCAACCTCGGCATCATCTCGACGATCGCGGGCAAGGGTGATTACATCATTCTCGACATCGACAGCCATGCCTCGATCTGGGACGGCTGCAAGATGGGCGACGCCGAAGTCGTGCCGTTCAAGCACAACGACATCGAGGCGATGGAAAAGCGCCTGCGCCGCATTCCCGAAGGCGCGGGCAAGCTGGTCGTGCTGGAAGGCGTCTACTCGATGCTGGGCGATATCGCCCCGCTCAAGGAGATGATCGCGGTCGCCAAGAAGTACGGCGCGATGGTGCTGGTGGACGAAGCGCACTCGATGGGCTTCATCGGTCCCAACGGTCGCGGCGTGGCTGAGGACCAGGGCTGCCTCGACGATGTGGACTTCGTGATCGGCACGTTCTCCAAGTCGGTCGGCACCGTCGGCGGCTTCTGCGTTTCGAACCATCCCAAGTTCGAGATCATGCGCCTGGTTTGCCGTCCTTACGTGTTCACCGCCAGCCTGCCGCCCAGCGTCGTCGCGACTGCGACGACCTCGATCCGCAGGCTGATGACGGCCGCCGAGAAGCGCGCGCACCTCTGGGAAAGCTCGCGCACGCTGCACAAGGGCCTCACCGATGCGGGCTTCCAGCTCGGCACCGATGAGCCGCAGAGCGCGATCATCGCCGTCATCATGCCCGACCTCGAACGCGGCGCGATGATGTGGGAAGCGCTGCTGCACGAGGGCCTCTACGTGAACCTCGCGCGTCCCCCGGCGACTCCTGCCAACATGACGCTGCTGCGCTGCTCGCTCTGCGCCGAACACTCGGCCGAGCAGGTCCAGCAGATCATCGGCATGTTCACCCGTGCGGGCAAGACGGCCGGTATTCTGGCCTGAAAATAAACGTCGTCCCGAGATCGGTCTCGGGACGACGTTTCCGCCTCAATCCTTGTGGCGTTCCACCAGACCGAGGAACGCTTCCAGCCAGCCGCCGACGAAACTGGCGGACTGTTCGCCCACGGTGCCGTCCGGGGTGATGAGACCATCCTTCCACTGGATGAAGGCTTCCGGCGCGCCCAGAGTCGGCATGTCGAGATAGGCCAGCACGTTGCGCAAGTGCTGCTGCGCCATAGCCGAGCCGATGGCGCCGATGGAAACCCCGATCACCCCCGCAGGCTTGCCCGCCCAGGCGCTGTCGCCATAGGGGCGCGAGACGTTGTCGATGGCGTTCTTGAGCACGCCGGGGAACGAGCGGTTGTATTCCGGCGTCACGAAGATCACGCCGTCGCTGCTGCGGACCAGCGCCTTCAGGTCCTTCACCGATTGCGCCTGATCGCCGTCGTGGTCCTGATCGTAGAGCGGCAGGGCGCCGATATCGGCGAAGACGAATTCATGTCCCGAGGCGGCGGGCAGGCGGATCAGGGCCTCGGCGAACTGGCGGTTGTACGATTCGGCGCGAAGGCTTCCGACGACGACGACGATCTTCGACATGATGACTCCTCATGGCAGTTGCTGCGGGTGACAGGTATCGGTGCAAATCGTGTCGGTTGGAAGTCCGCGCGGGCCGGACTATACCTTGGGAGGGGGTGTTTGCCTGAGAGGTCCGTGTGCTGATGTTCAGATTGTCCGGCTGCCTGATCGCCGTGTTGTTGCTGGCCGCCTGCGGACAGCCCGATCCCGCGCCCGGGCCGGGGGGCGTCACGGTCGGTGAAGCGCGGGCGCTGGACCAAGCAGCTGAGATGTTAGAGGCGCGTCCCGAGCCGACCGCCTCGACTGCGGCACAGGCAGAATAAGCGTCAGTCGAAACTGACTTTGCCGCGCCCGGCCTTGACCGAGCCGCGCAGCTTCTTGCCTTTCAGGCGCTGTTCCTTGCCGACCCGGTTGAGCCGGCTCTTGGCGCGCTTCTCGGGCAGCTTGTGGGCATCGCGCAGCATTTCCGCGAGGCGTTCGCGGGCATCGGCGCGGTTGGCTTCCTGCGTGCGGAAGCGGCGGGCGGTGAACATCAGTTCTCCGCCCGAAGTCATGCGGCTGCCCGCCAGTTCCTTGAGCCGTGCGAAGACCGGCGGCGTCAGTCGCAGCGCATAGACGTTGATCCTGAGCTGGACCGCCGTCGCCACCTTGTTGACGTTCTGCCCGCCCGGCCCCGATGCGGCGATGAAGCTCTCGCTCGCCAGGGCCTGGGCGCGGTCTATCGTGGCTTCAACCTCGCTCATTCATCGCTGAAGCCGAGCGCGGCGAAATCGCGCGGCAGCGGCGCCACGGCAACGATCGGTTCCTTGTCGCCGCGCGGCACGGTCAGGCCTGCCGCATGGAGCATGGTGCGCGGCGCGCCCTTGCTGGAACCGTAGACCGGATCGCCCAGCAGCGCGTGGCCGAGGCCGGAGGCGGCATGGACGCGGATCTGGTGGGTGCGGCCGGTTTCGGGGCGGAATTCCACGAGGGTCAGCCCGTTCTTCTCGTCCAGCTTGCGCCAGTGGGTGACGGCGGGCTTGCCCTTCTTCGCCGGAATCATGCGCCAGCCGTCCTTGACCGTGCTGACCTTGGAGAGGTTGAGCGCGATCGTGCCTTCCTCTTCCGTCAGCGTACCGGCGACGATGCCGAGGTAACGCTTCTGGACCTGCTTCTCTTCGAAGGCGGCGGAAAAGCGCTTCAGGGCTTTCGGGTTACGCGCTAGCAGCAGGCAGCCCGAAGTGTCGCGGTCCAGCCGGTGAACCGGCGCGGGCAGGCGCTGGAAGCCCAGTTTCAGCTCGTCCAGACGGTCTTCGAGGCTCGGACCACCGGCGCGCGGGGTGTCGAGCGGGAGGCCGCCGGGCTTGTCGATGACCAGCGCTTCGCCGTCCTCGAAGAGGATTTCCAGTTCCATGTTACGTCAATGCTTTCTCTATGCGCCGCAGCGCTTCTTCGAGCCGCGCGTCATCCGCGGCGAAACTGATGCGGAACCCGTTCTGCCCGCCGAAGGCCGAGGCCGGAACCAGCGCCACGCCGTGCTCCAGCAGATGCAGCGTCAGCTTCACGTCGTCCCCGCCGAAGCGGTCCATCCGCGGGGTTGCGTCGATCATGCAGTAGAACGCGCCGTCGGGCGAGGGCGTGGACAGGCCGGGTATCGCGTTGATCGCGGATACCACCCTGTCGCGGCGCTGGCGGAACCGTTCGCGCCATTCGATCAGGAAGTCCTGCGGGCCTTCGAAAGCGGCGACGGCGGCGGCCTGGCTGATCGAGCAGGGATTGCCCGAGGAATGCGACTGGAGCTTTTCCATCGCCTTGATCAGCCACTGCGGTCCGGCGGCGACGCCGATGCGGAAGCCGGTCATCGCGTGGCTCTTGGACACGCCGGAGACGGTCAGGATGCGGTCGGCAAGGTCCGGGCAAAGGTTCGCCAGCGTCACATGCGGACGGCCGGTATAGTTGATCGGTGCGTAGATATCGTCGGACAGCACCATCACCCGCGGGTGGCGGCGCAGCACGTCGCCGATGCCGCGCAGCATGTCTTCCGGGTAATAGGCACCGGTCGGATTGCCGGGGCTGTTGAGCAGCACCCAGAGCGTGCGCGGCCCGATCTGGGCTTCCAGATCGGCGGGCGTGAAGCGGAAGTTGTCCTTCGGCGATGTGCGCAGCGGCACGACCTTGCCGGCTGCGAAGCGCACGATCTCCGGATAGCTGACCCACCACGGCGAGGGCACGATCACTTCGTCGCCTTCGCCCACGGTCGCCAGCATCGCGTGGAAGATCGCCTGCTTGCCGCCCGCGCTGACCGTCACTTGGGAAGACGGAACCTCGATGCCGAGATCGCGCTTGAAATGCAGCGCGGCGGCCTGCTTCAGCTGCGAGGTGCCGCCGACCGCCGTGTACTTGGTCTGCCCGGCGTCGAGCGCGGCCTTGGCGGCCGCGATCACATGGGGCGGGGTGGCGAAATCGGGCTCACCGACCGAGAGCGAGATCACGTCGATGCCGGATTCGCGCAATTCGATGGCGCGGTCGGTCATCGCGGTCGTCCCGGAGGGGGCGATGCGGGCAAGGGAAGCGGAAGTGTGCATCAGGTAAGAAGCCTAGCAGGCATCAGGCCGCGCAGGGCATTGCCGATCAGGAAACCGCCCGAAAGGTCGACCAGCGTCAGGTTCGCCTCGACCGCGCGGCCCTGCTCGATCAGCGAGCGGCGCAGCACGCCGGGCAGCAGGCCTAGTGCCGCGGGCGGGGTCAGCAGCATGCCGTCACGCTCGACGAAGAGGCTGGTGAAGCAGCCTTCGGTCAGCAGTCCGTCATCGCGCAGGAACAGCACTTCCTGTGCTCCGGCATTTTTCCCAACGGCCAGACCGGCATTGTAGAAGCCGCGATCGCTGGTCTTGTGGCGCAGGCGCCAGTCGCCACTGTCGACCGGAAGCGGCAGCACGCCGACCGTTACCGGGCCGTCGAACACTGCGGGTAACTCGGCCAGCTCCAGCGCATAGGCGCCGCTGCGCGCGGTGACGAGACGCAGCTTGGCAGGCGCATCGGCATCGAAGCAGAGCGCCTGGATGGCATTGCGCACGGCATGGCGATCGAAACTAAAACCCAGCGTCTCGGCACTGGTGCGAACCCGCTCCAGATGGAGTTCGAGAAGCGGGATGCCCTCTTCGGGCGTAAAACGCATCGTCTCGACAAGATCGAAACTGGCGGGTGAAGTTGCCCCTGCCGAATCTCGCACGAAACCCCCTTTGACCAGGCATTCCCGCCATTCGGGAAGCGCTTGTGAATCGGCGACCACCGCCGAACCGACACCGAGTACCGCCCGGCCCGCCTTTCCCTTGCCATCCGGCATCAGGCGTAGCGTGCGGATTGCCACATTGAACGCGGCATCGCCAGAGGGTTCGATGAAACCGATCGAGCCGCAGTAAGGTCCGCGCGCGTGGCGTTCGACATCGGCGATCAGTTCCATCGCCCGGATCTTGGGCGCACCGGTGATCGACCCGCAAGGGAACAGCGCCCGCAGCAGATCGACTGCATTCTTCCCCGGCGAGAGACGGGCGCGGACGGTGGAGACCATCTGGTGGACGGTCGGATAGGTCTCGATCGCGAAAGGCTGCTCCACGCGGACACTGCCCGCCTCGGCCACGCGCGACAGGTCGTTGCGCATGAGGTCGAGGATCATCAGGTTTTCCGCGCGATCCTTGGTGCTGGTGGCCAGTTCCTCGCGCAGCCGCGCGTCCTCGGCCGCGTCCTGCCCGCGCGGGCGGGTGCCCTTCATCGGGCGGACGGTCACGGTGCGCTCGTCCAGAGCGAAGAACAGCTCTGGCGAGAAGCTGAGCAGCCATTCGCTGCCGTCGCAGATCGCCGCGCCATATCCGGCGGCGGCGGCGGGGCGGATCGCGGCGTAGAGCGCCAGCGGATCGCCGTGCCAGGGGCCTTCCAGCGGCAGGGTCAGGTTGGCCTGATAGATGTCGCCCGCCTCGATCGCGCCGTGAATCATCTCGAACGCGCGGGTGTAGTCGCCCGTGGAGACCAGCGGATCGAGCGAGCCGATGCCGACAGGGCCGGGTTCGGCCTGTTCGGCCAGCCAGCGCGGGAGATCGGCGGCGGGGACCGTCTCGAAGCCCGTGAAGGCGCCGAACCAGACCAGCGGGCCTTCGGCCTTGCGCAGCCCGGCAAGGCGCGGTTCCAGCGCCTGTCCGGCCTCGTAGGCGAGGTATCCGGCCAGATGCAGCCCTTCGGTGGACAGTGCCTCGATCCGGGTGAGCGCCGGCAGCACGTCCTGCTCGGCATGAGCGACGACGATCTCCACCGGATCGCGATAGATGCGCGCGTCGGCTGCACCTTCCGGGCGGGCGTCGTCGAAAAGGATGAAGGGCTGGGGCATGGTTGCGACTGCGCCTTTAGCGCCCGATCCCTGGCGGCACCAGTGCGCTTCGTCGCAAGGTTCGGATCGATCCCGATCAGAATCCCTCTCGCCCTTGCCGAAGGTGCGCTCTATCACCCTGGAACGGTGCAAGGAGGCATGAATGGAAGAGATTTTCCTGGGACTCGGTGCCAACGGTGAACGGCAGGTCCTGCGCTTGGGGCGCGCCAATCGCCACGGCCTGATCGCGGGGGCGACGGGCACCGGCAAGACGGTGACGCTCCAGACCATAGCCGAACAGTTTTCCGCTGCCGGGGTGCCGGTGTTCCTGGCCGACGTGAAGGGCGATCTTTCCGGCATCTCCATGTCGGGAAGCCCGCAGTTCAAGAACGCCGCCATTCTCGAAGCGCGGGCTCAGGAAATCGGCCTGACCGACTACGGCTATTCCGACAATCCGGCGATCTTCTGGGACATCTACGGCGAACAGGGCCATCCCGTCCGCACCACGATCTCGGAAATGGGGCCGCTGCTGCTGTCGCGGCTGATGGACCTCAACGATACGCAGGAAGGCGTGCTCAACGTCGTCTTCCGCTATGCCGACGAGCAGGGGCTGCTGCTGCTCGACCTGCCCGATTTGCAGGCGATGCTGGCCCATGCCGCCGAGAACGCCTCGGAGCTTTCGACGAAGTACGGCAACATCTCCAAGGCCAGCGTCGGCACGATCCAGCGCCAGCTATTGGCGCTCGACAGTCAGGGCGCCGCACAGTTCTTCGGCGAACCGGCGCTGGAAATCGCCGATTTCATCCGCTGCGACGACAAGGGGCGCGGCTACATCAATGTGCTCGCGGCCGACAAGCTGATGCGCAGCCCCAAGCTCTACGCCACGTTCCTGCTCTGGCTGCTGTCCGAACTCTTCGAGGTGCTGCCCGAGGTGGGCGATCCCGATAAGCCCAAGCTGGTGTTCTTCTTCGACGAGGCGCACCTGCTGTTCGACGATGCGCCCAAGGCCCTTCAGGACAAGGTGGAGCAGGTTGTCCGCCTCGTCCGCTCGAAGGGGGTGGGCGTCTATTTCATCTCGCAGAATCCCATCGATATCCCCGAGGAGATCGCGGGCCAGCTTGGCAACCGCGTGCAGCATGCCCTGCGCGCGTTCACCCCGCGCGATCAGAAGGCGATCAAGGCGGCAGCGGACACCTTTCGCATCAATCCCGAACTCAACGTTGCAGCGGCGATCACCGAGTTGAAGGTCGGCGAAGCGCTGGTTTCCACGCTCGACGATCAGGGCGCGCCCACGGTGGTCCAGCGCACGCTGATCGCGCCGCCTCGCTCGCGGTTGGGGCCGGTGGAGCCGAAGGAGCGGGCGATCATCCAGTCGATCAGCCCTTATCAGGGCAAATACGATACCCCGGTAAACCGCGAAAGCGCCGAGGAAATTCTCGCCGCCAAGGCTGCCGATGCCGCCGCGACCGCGCAGGAAGTGGCGGAAAAGGGCGCCGAGGAAGTCGGTAGGCAGGAACGCCGGAGCCCGAGCCTGTGGGACGGTCTCGGCGGCAAAGTCGCCAAGGCCGCGGCAGGCGCGGCGGCGGCGAGCGCCGGGTCGATCCTGGCGCAGTCGGTGCAGGGCAAGAAAAGCCGCGCCAATCCCAAGGCCTCGGCAGCCAGTGCGGCGGCGGGCACGGTGGGCGATGCGTTCGGCAAGGCCATCGGCTTTCCGGGGCTTGGCCGGTTCGCCCGCAACCTGATCGGCGGGCTGATGCGCTGAACGATTAAGGGGGCGGTCCCGAGACCGCCCCCTTACCTAACTCAGAAGCTCTTGACCGCGTAGATCTTCGAGAGATCGCCGCCCCATTCGCCGTTGTAGAGGTCGAGCAGGCGCTCGGCCGGGACCTTGCCGCTGGCGACGATCTGCGCGAGCGGTTCGAGGTAGCCGGTCTCGTTGTCCCCGCCCGCATTGAGGAAATTGCGGGCGGCAAGGCCGGAGCGCGAGATATCGATCACTTCCGAAGCGATCTTGCGCAGGGTGCCGCCGCCCGGAAGCGGTGCGTCGAGGCCGAGCTTCGGCACGGAATTGCGCAGCAGTTCGCGCCCTTCCATGTCCCAGTCCTTGACCAGATCCCAAGCCGCATCGAGCGCGCCCTGATCGTAGAGCAGGCCGACCCACAGCGCGGGGAGCGCACAGATGCGGCCCCAGGGGCCGCCATCGGCACCGCGCATTTCGAGGAAGGACTTCAGCCGCACTTCGGGGAAGGCGGTGGAAAGGTGGTCCGTCCAGTCCGACAGGCGCGGCTTCTCGCCGGGGAGCACGGAAAGCTCGCCCTTCAGGAAGTCGCGGAAGGAGTGGCCGGCGGCATCGATATACTTGCCGTCGCGGAACACGAAGTACATCGGCACGTCGAGCATGTAGTCGACGTATCGCTCGTAGCCGAAGCCGTCCTCGAACACGAACGGCAACATGCCGGTGCGCGCGGGATCGGTGTCCGACCAGATGTGGCTGCGGTAGGAAAGGTAGCCGTTGGGCTTGCCCTCGGTGAAGGGCGAATTGGCGAAGAGCGCGGTCGCCAGCGGTTGCAGCGCCAGCGACGTGCGGAACTTCTTCACCATGTCCGCCTCGCTCGAATAGTCGAGGTTGACCTGGATGGTGCAGGTCCGCAGCATCATGTCGAGGCCCATCGTCCCCACGCGCGGCATGTGCCGCAGCATGATGTCATAACGGCCCTTGGGCATGATCGGCAGTTCCGCGCGGGTCTTGTCCGGCCACATGCCGAGGCCGAGGAAGGCCTTGCCGATGCGGTCGCCGATGGTCTTCACCTGGGCGAGGTGGCGGCCGGTTTCGGCGCAAGTCTGGTGCAGGTTCTCCAGCGGCGCGCCGGAAAGCTCAAGCTGGCCCGCCGGTTCCAGGCTGACGTTGCCGTCGCTGCCCTTGAGGGCGATGACGTTGCCGCCCTCGACAATCGGCTCCCAACCATACTCGGTCAGGGCGCCGAGCATGTCGCGGATGCCGCCTTCCTCGTCATAAGACGGTGCGTGGTGATCCGCCGTGTCATAGACGAACTTTTCGTGCTCGGTACCGATCCGCCACGCCTCGCGCGGCTTTTCGCCCGCAGCCATCGGCGCGGCGAGTTGGTCCAGGCTTTCGATCACCGGATCTTCGCGATCCGAAACCTCACGAGTGCTCATGGCGGCGGAGGTAGTGCGGCCCGCGTCCGGACGCTACAACTTTTTGTACCGAGCGGTTTGTTTTGTTGTGGACTCAGGTGGAAAGGGAAGATTCCGGGGGATGATCCCCCGGACCCTCGGAATGTCGACGTCCCGCGCCACCTATCCGTCGCGCGCTCCCTGCGGCGCAGCCAATCAGTCTCCCGACGCCGCGATGGGCGCAGAACGGCTGGGTGGCACTCGACCTAGACGGTATTGGGGGTGCAGGGGGGCTTTGCTCCCCTGCTTATTCCTTTCCTTCCGACCAATCCCCGGCAACCGCCATCCACAAAGCGGTAGCCCCGATACTCGCCGTTTCCCCGCGTAGAATCCGGGGACCGAGCGTGATCGCCCGCGCCATCGGGTGTGCCCGTACGAGCGCGCGTTCCCCGTCATCGAAGCCGCCTTCCGGCCCCACCAGCAGCGCCGCCGGGCCGGAGTGCGCGGCGAACTGTGCGGCAGCGGGCGCCCCGCCGGTTTCGTCGGCGAAGAACAGGGCGCGGTCTTCGGGCCAGTCGCGCAGGAGGGTTTCCAGCTTCATCGGCTCGGCGACTTCGGGCAGCGCGGTGCGGGCGCATTGCTCGGCAGCTTCGGTGACGATCGTGGCCGCGCGTTCGCCATTGAGCTTGTCGGCCACGCAGCGGCGGGTGACGAGCGGCTGGATTTTCGCCACGCCGAGTTCGGTGGCTTTCTCCAGCACGAGGTCGAAGTTCGGCTTCTTGAGCAGCGCGGCGCAGAGCCAGAAGTCGGGCACGGCCTCGCGCTCGCGGAGGCGATCGCGCACTTCCAGCGTGATGTCGCGCTTGCCCGCGGCGGTAACGGCGCAGGCCCATTCGCCGGTCTTGTCGTCGCAGAGAATCACCGCGTCGCCCGGCGCGACTCGCATGACCTTGGAGAGGTAGTGCGCCTGCCCGCCTTCGATCGCGACGCTGCCGCCTTCGGCCAGTGGGCCGGTGACGAAAAGGCGCGGCGCGCTGCGTGGGGGCCAGGCGGGGGTGGCGGCCATGATCTTGTCGATGCTCCGGAAAATTGACGGCGCCCTTTTCGCGCGAAGCGGTTTTGCGTGCAACCGGGGCGGGCGTGCACATGTGCACTATTCACGTTCGTTCATGACATAGTGCCTGGGATCGGCTACCCGTTCGGGCGTGAACGACTCTCTTCTCGTCCCCGATACGCAGCATCGCGGGCTCGTTGCCGCCCTGCCTAAGACGCCGCGCGCCTATGCCATGCTGGCCCGCTTCGATCGCCCGATCGGCTGGTGGCTGCTGTTCTGGCCTTGCGCCTGGGGCGTGCTGCTGGCGGGAGGCGAGGCGCGCTGGGGGCTGATCCTCTGGCTGCTCGTCGGTTCGATCGCGATGCGCGGCGCAGGCTGCGTGCTCAACGACATCGTCGATGCCGATCTCGACCGTAAGGTGGCCCGCACGGCCTCACGTCCGGTCGCGAGCGGGCAGGTCAGCGTGAAGGCGGCCTGGGTCTGGCTGCTGACGCTCTGCGCGGTGGGTCTCGTGGTGCTGTTCCAGTTGCGCTGGCAGGCGCAGCTCGTGGCGCTGGGCAGCGTGGCGCTGGTTGCCGCCTATCCCTTCATGAAGCGGATCACCTGGTGGCCGCAGGCGTGGCTGGGCATGGTCTTCACCTGGGGGGCGCTGGTCGGCTGGATCGAGATTCGCGGAGACCAGCTTGCGGTGATCGCCGCGCTCTACGCCGGTTCGATCTTCTGGTGCATCGGCTACGACACGATCTACGCGCTTCAGGACCGCGAGGACGACGCTGTGGTCGGCATCCGCTCTTCGGCGCTGCGTCTCGGCAGCCATGTGCGGGGCGGCGTGGCCGGGTTCTACGCGCTGGCGCTGGCGTTCTGGGCGCTGGCTTTCTGGACTTTGCGGCAGGACTGGGTGGCGCTGGTGGCGCTCGTGCCGGTTGCGCTGCATCTCGGCTTCCAGATCGTTACGCTCGATACCGAGGACGGCGAGAACGCCCTTACGCGCTTCCGTTCGAATCGCGACCTCGGGCTGGTCATGGCGCTCGCCTGCTGGGTGGTCGGCAACGCCGGAATTCTTTGATTCCGGCGCTTCCTGCATTCAGTCATAGCTGACAAGTTCGAATTCTATCCCGTCCCAGTCGAAGAAGTAGAACCTCCGTCCGGGTTCGTAGTCGGCGTGGTTGAAGGGTTCGAGCCCGGCGGCGATCACCACCTGTTCGGCGGCATCGAGGTCGCCGACCACCAGTCCGACGTGATTGAGCGGCGCACCCTTGCCGAAGCGCTCGCGCGGCTTCCGGTCGGTGTAGACGGCGATATAGCTGAAATCCCCACCGACATGGATCGTCTCGCCGCCATTGATGGCAGGACCGCGCCAGCGTTCGTGCCAGCCGAGCAGGTCCTGCAGGAAGGCTGAACTCCGGTCGATGTCGCTGACCGTGATGTTGGCGTGTTCAAGGCGGCCCTGGGCCATTTTTCGCATCTCCTGCGCGTCGCCGGACGAATCACCGGCTTGGCCTTGATGCAACCTCAAGTTAACTTGAGATCAAGCGCCAAATTCGAGGAATCCATGATCCAGGACCGCTTCATCTCCATCGGCTATCTGGCGCGGCGCACCGGCGTGGCGGTTTCGGCGATCCGATTTTACGAAGAAAAGGGCCTGCTGACGGCGCTGCGCACGAGCGGCAACCAGCGGCGCTTCCTGCGTTCGGACATTCGCCGGGTGAGCTTCGTGCTGATCGCGCAGAAGCTGGGCCTCGGCCTCGCAGAAATCGAGCGCGAGCTTTCCGCGCTGCCGCAGGGACGCACGCCGACGCTGGAGGACTGGGAGAAGATCAGCCTGTCCATGCGCGAGGCGATCGACGCGAAGATCGCGCTGCTCGAACTGACCCGTCGCAAGCTGGACGAGTGCATCGGCTGCGGCTGCCTGAGCCTTGGCAAGTGCCGCCTCTATAACCGGGACGACGAGGCCGGAGTGCAAGGGCCGGGGCCGCGCTTCGTGCTCAAGTAGCTTCGGCGGCCTTGCGGATCGAGGCGAGGATACGTCTGCGGATCAGGCCGCTGACGGGGCGGATCAGCAACCAGTAGAGCCGGAACTTGCGGCGTGAGAAGTCGTCGGGACAGAACACGCGCGTCTGCGTGGTAAGACGATGGATGCCTTCGGCCTCGGACACGATCTCGAAACCGAGGGCGAGCCGGGGAACCCGGGCTTCGCCGAAGGCCTTGAAGGCCGGGCCGTCGGCAATCTTGCGAAGCCCGTAGTTCGCCTGCCAGAACTGCCCGATCAGGCCATAGACGAGGGCTCGCTCGGTTCGTTCGAGCAGCGTGAAATTCCGCATTCCGAACGGCTCGCTGCCGCGCCGCCCGAGCAGCCGGGCGGGCACTTCGCGCAAGCCGATCATGGCGCGGAAGAAGCGGTCGTTCTCGGGTTTGTAGGCCGCGACTGCCTGCAAGATGGCACTCGCATCGGCCGTAATCCGACAGGAATGGGTCTCCGAGAACTGGAAGCGCGGCAGATAGCTGTCGATCAGGGGCATGGTTGGGGGGCGGGGCCTATTCCGCCGCCAGCAGTTCCTCGGCGCCGACGAGATCGACGCTGACCAGCCGCGAGACGCCCTTTTCCACCATGGTCACGCCGAACAGGCGGTGCATGCGGCTCATCGTCACGGCATTGTGGGTGACGATCAGATAGCGCGTGTCGGTTTCCTGCGTCATCGCTTCGAGCAGGTCGCAGAACCGCTCGATATTGGCGTCGTCGAGCGGGGCGTCGACTTCGTCCAGCACGCAGATCGGCGCGGGATTGGTCAGGAACAGCGCGAAGATCAGGGCGACGGCGGTCAAGGCCTGCTCGCCGCCCGAAAGCAGCGTCAATGACTGGAGCCGCTTGCCCGGTGGCTGGGCGAAGATCTCCAGTCCGGCTTCCAGCGGATCGTCCGAATCGACCAGTGCGAGGTGCGCCTGACCGCCCTGGAACAGCCGGGTGAAGAGACGGCGGAAATGGCCGTCCACCGCTTCGAAGGCGGCGCGCAGGCGCTCGCGGCCTTCGCGGTTGAGATTGCCGATCGAGCCGCGCAGACGGTTCACGGCCTCGGCCAGTTCCGCCTTTTCGGTGATGCTGGTGCCGAGCTGGGCTTCGGCTTCGGCCAGTTCGGTCGCGGCGACGAGGTTGACCGGCCCGATCCGCTCGCGGTCGGCGACGAGGCGTTCCATGGCGACGACTTCGTCCTGCGCCTCGCGCACATCGGCGGGGGCGAAGGCGAAGCGTTCGGGCAGGACCGGCGGCGGGCACTGGAAGCGCTCGCCCGAAACGCGGGTCATCTCGACGCGGCGGGCGTCCTCGTTCTCGGCGCGGGCGGCGGCACCGGCGCGGTTCTCGCGGGCGCTGGCGAGCATTTCCTGCGCGGCGGCGAGCGCGGCATCGGCCTTGCGGGCGGCGTCGGTGACGAAGGCGACGGCGGCCTCCGCCTTGCCCAGTTCCTCGGCAATGCGATTGCGCACCGCTTCGCCCTGCTCGATCTGCTCCATGAGCGAGGCGGGCTTGGCAGCGACGACGGCGCGCTCGGTCTCGATTTCCTCAAGCCGTCCGGCCATCTGGGCGAGGCGGTTGGCGGCATCCCCGGCGCGCGACTGCCAGTTGCGGATATCACCGCGCTGCGAGGCGGTGCGTTCGCGCGCCACGGCCAGACCCTGGTCGTGCGAGGCGAGCGTCGCGGTCGAGATCTGGAGCGTGGCGCGGGCGGCGTCGTTCTTCTCGCGCGCGAGCACCAGTCCGGCGCGGCCCTTTTCGGGATCGGGCAGAACGGAGCGCTTGCCTTCGGCGGCGGCGATGTCCCGTTCGGCGGCCTGTCGCTGTTCGGCAAGATCGCCCAGCGCGCGGTCCAGTTCGGCGCGGCGGGTTTCCTGGCGGACGCGGGCGTCCTCGGCCTGGTCGGCAGCGCGCAGGGCGCTGCGTTCGGCATTGGCGGCCTCGGCAATGGCGCGCTCGGCGGCAACCACGGCGGCGGCATGGGCCGAGAGTTCCTGCTGCACCGCGCTCTGGCGCGCTTCGGCGGCGGAAACGGCTTCGCGCAGCGGCGGCAACTGGGCGTCGAGTTCGGCGAAGCGGTTCTCTGCTTCGAGCCGTGCAGCTTCGGCAGCGCCTTCGCCGCGCGCGATGAAACCGTCCCAGCGGCGTAGCGCGCCCGCGCGGGTGACCAGCCATTCGCCCGTTCCCAGCGCACGGCCGTCGTCTTCCTCGACGACATGGACGAGGGCGAGGCGCGCGGCGAGTTCCGCCGGGCATTGGGTGACGTGGGCGGCGAGGCTGTCCTTTACCGCTGCCGGAGCCTCTGCGCCGGTCCAGAACCGGCCGTCCGCCTTGGCGACTTCGCCCAGCGGCGCCTTGGCATCGCGGCCGAGCACGGCGGCGACGGCGCGTTCGTAGCCCGGCGCGGCGCGCACCGCGTCGATGGCGACCGGCAGGCCATGCGCGGCCTTGGCGCCCTTGGCACGGGCCTCGCGGTCCTTGAGCAGGGCGGAATGTTCGCGCTCGATGCCGGTGAGATCGGCGCGGGCGGCGGCGAGCGCCGAGGCGGCGGCATCGCGCTCGCCCTGAAGCTCGGCCTTGCGCGTCTGCTGTGCCTCCAGCCCTTCACGGGCGGCGGCGAGAGCGACGGTGGCGGCTTCGGCCTTGGCCCGTGCGTCGATGACCGCCGCTTCGAGATCGCCCGCAGCGGCCAGTGCCTCGATCTGCCCTTCGAGCCGCGCGGCTTCGGCGGCGAGCCGGTCTAGACGGCCCCGCGCCTGGTTGAGTTCGGCTTCGGCGATGCGCCATTCCGCCTCGACCCCGGCCTGCGCGGCGGTGGCCTGCGCCAGATCGAGTTCGGCGGCGCGGGCGGCGCGTTCGGCGCCTTCGAGGGCATTGGCGAGGCGCGGCCGCTGGGCCTCGTCCTGTTCGAGCTGTTTCGCCCCTTCCGCCAGATCGCGCTCCAGCCGGGCGAGGGCCTCGGCGGCATCGCGGGTCATGCGGTCGGCATCGCCGCGATCCTCGTCGAGGCGGGTCTTCTGGCGTTCGAGGTCCTTGAGGCGCTGTTCGGCGGCTTCGAGCTGGCTGGTGAGCGTCGCCATGCGATGCCCTTGCGCGCTGGCATCGTCGCGGCGGTCGGCCAGTTCGTCGCGGGCTTCCACCAGAGCCTCGGCGGCCTTGGCCTGGGCGTCCTGTGCGAGTTTCGCGGCGTCCTGCGCGTCGGTCACGCGGGCTTCGGCGCCCTGTGCTTCCTTCTTCGCGGCCTCGGCAGCCTGGGCGGCATCGCGCCAGCGGGCGAAGACCAGCCGCGCCTCGGCCAGGCGGATATCGTCCGACAGGGACTTGTAGCGCTCTGCCGCCTTGGCCTGGCGGCGCAGGCCCGCGACCTGCTTGTCCAGCCCGGCCATGAGGTCTTCGAGGCGCGAGAGATTGGCCTCGGTGGCGCGCAGCTTCTGTTCGGCGTCCTTGCGGCGGACGTGGAGACCGGCAATGCCTGCGGCCTCTTCCAGCATGGCGCGGCGTTCGGCGGGCTTGGCGGCGATGACGGCGGCGATGCGGCCCTGGCTGACGAGCGCGGGGCTATGCGCGCCGGTCGCGGCATCGGCAAAGACCAGCGAGACGTCCTTGGCGCGCACGTCGCTGCCGTTGATACGATAGGCGCTGCCCGCACCGCGCTCGATGCGGCGGACCACTTCGAGTTCCTCGCGCAGGCCCTGCGCGTCGGGCGCGGCATCGGCCTGAAGCACGACTTCGGCAAAGGCGCGGGGCGGGCGGGTGGCGGTGCCCGCGAAGATCACGTCTTCCATGCCGCCGCCGCGCATCGACTTGGCCGAGCTTTCGCCCATGACCCAGCGGATCGCTTCGAGCAGGTTGGACTTGCCGCAGCCGTTGGGGCCGACCACGCCGGTCAGCCCCGGTTCGATGCGCAGTTCCGCGGGTTCGACGAAGCTCTTGAAACCGGTGAGCTTGAGCCGTTTTATGCGCATCGTATCTGGTTCAATTCATGACGGCGGCGCGGATCAGCGCGCGCCGGCTTCCTGGAGCTTGGCTTCGAGTTCCTTCCATTCCATCGAGCCGACATTGCTGCCGTTGATGATGAAAGTGGGCGTGCCGTTGACGTTGAACTCGGTCGTTGCCTTCTGGGTCTGATCCGCGAAGGCCTTGGCCTTGGCAGCGTCGCCGAGGCAGACCTTGGCCTGATCGCGCGAGATCCCGCGCGATGCGAAGAATTCGGTCATGCCGCCGACTTCGGCGATGGCCTGCATCTGCTGGTCCTTGGGAAGTTCCTGAATCTGCTTCATCCGCGCGTCGCCGGCGGACTGGAGGTTCTGGAACATGTTCGGCTGCCAGGCCCAGAACTGCTCGCTGAGCGGCAGGACCGCCTCGATCGAGCCGCACGTGGCGAGCAGGCTGGCCGGGATGTCGAAGGCGTTGAGCATGAAATAGCGCAGTTCGTAGCTCACGCGGCCGCTGGCGACATAGTCGCTGCGCAGTCTGTCGTAGCTCTCGTGCGCGAACAGGGCACAGTGCGAGCAGGACAGCGCGCCATATTCGACGAGCTTGATCGGCGCATCGGGGTTGCCGATGCGGTAGCCGCCTTCGGGAGTCTTGACGATCTGGTCCGCCCAGGCCTTGCCTGCGGGTGCTGCGACGTTGGGCAGGGCCTGTGCCGACTTGGGCGCTTCGGTCGATCCGGCTTCCTTCTTGCCGCAGGAGGCAAGGCCGAGCGCGAGCGGCGCGGCGATCATTCCAAGGGCGATAGCGCGCAGGGGGGTGCGCAGGGCGGTCTTGCGGATCATGTCGGCGAATCCTTGTGAGAAGGCGGGAAAACTAGCGGAAGGGAGGCGCGGATAACAGCGTCAGGAAGCGGTTGAACGGGCGCTTTCCCACAGAAAACGGCCCGTTTCCCGGGGTTCTTTAGACGGAACCCTTGCGCTTCGCGGCCATCTGCTTGTTGATTTCGGCGGAGAGGCCGGCCCAGTCGTGGGCGTCGAGCAGCTTGCCGTTGAGGATGAAGCTGGGCGTCGAGTTCACGCCGTTCTTGGCCACGGTGGCCTGCTGCTGCTTGATCGTGTCGAACACCGCTTCGTTGGCGAAGCAGGCGTCGGCCTGGGTGCGGCTCATGCCCCAGGCGGCAACGCGGGTGTAGAAATCGAGATCGCTGGCGATGGCCTTCATGCGCTCGGGCAGGGCGCCCTGATACCAGCGCTTCTGCTGTTCCTCGCCCATCTTCTCCAGCTTGCCCATCCAGGCGTCCTGGCTGGCGAGGAAGGCATTGTGGCGCTGGAAGAAGCGCTTGGGATCGCCGCAAGTGGTGAGCATCGAGATCGTCAGGTCGATCGGATTGCGCAGCAGGGAGGTGACGGTCACGACCATCTGGCCCTTGGGCACCAGGGTCAGGCGCAGGGTGGGGTCGGCCTCACGGTTGAAGTGGGCGCAGTGCGGGCAGGTGTAGCTGACGAATTCGGTCAGCTGCATCTCGGCCTTGGGGTTGCCGTAGCGGTGGCTGCCGTCCTCGGTGACGACGATCTGGTTCGCCCAGTTCGATGCCGGATTCGAGGAAGGTGCCAAAGGCTTGTGAACCGGCTTGGTGGCAGCGACGCTCAGCAAAGCGGTGGCGGCGAGTGCGGCGAGACGCAAAGTGGACTTCATCACTGCTTTTCCTGGTCTTGCTTTTGATCATCCTGGGCACCGATGCTTCGGGCCAGCGATTCGAGCACCGCGCGAAGCTCCGGGTCGCCGATGTCGCGCAGCGAATCCCCCAGTTCGAACGGTACGGGTTTGAGCGAGGGCGGAGCCGCCTTCGGCCGGGTGGCAGGCGGTGCCTTAACCTCGCCTTGCCGGATTTTCACTTTGGCGACAGCCATGTAGCCGAAGAACCGGTTCACCCGCTCCATGATCTCGGGCACGACGTGCTGGATCATCGGCGCATGGGCGGGCAGCACCACGAGCTGGAGAATGCCGTCGCACTTCTCGCCGGGCGGGAAACGGATCGATTCGGGCGAGCAGACGCGGGCATGGCGCAGGCCGACGATCTCGGGCCAGCGCGTCACCACGCTGGACTGCACGAAGCCGAAGCGGCGAAAGGCGGTGCGGCCCACTTCGGGCATGAGGTCGGAAATCTGGCGCGCCTGGCCGCCGCGCGGCCGCTCGAAGCGCTTGGGGGCATCGGCCGCTTTCGCAACGCTCTTGCCCGTCCCCTTACCCGCCCCCTTACCCGAGGCCGGGCGCTTGGGGGACGTCCCCTTCTTTTCTGTTCCTTTGCTCGGATGCCGTTCCATTGTGGGCGCTCCAATGCCATAGGGCGCTGATGGACGCCAGCCGCGATACGATCCCATCCAACGTTCCGGACAAGGTTCTCGACTGGTACGACGCCCATGCCCGCACCCTGCCGTGGCGGGCGCCGCCGGGAACGCTCGCATCCGATCCCTACCGCGTCTGGCTTTCCGAAGTCATGCTCCAGCAGACCACGGTCGCCGCGGTGAAGGACTATTTCGCGAAGTTCACGAGTCGCTGGCCCACCGTCACCGATCTCGCCGCCGCCTCCGACGAGGACGTCATGGCCGCCTGGGCGGGCCTCGGCTACTATGCCCGCGCCCGCAACCTCTTGGCCTGCGCGCGCGAAGTCGCGGCGCGGGGCGGGACTTTTCCCGATACCGAGGAAGGCCTGCGGGCGCTGCCGGGGCTGGGCGCCTATACCGCTGCCGCCGTCGCCGCGATCGCCTTCGGCCGCCGCGCCGTGGTGGTGGACGCCAATGTCGAGCGGGTGGTCACGCGCCTCTTCGCGCTGGACGAGGCGCTGCCGGGCGCACGCCCTGCGATCCGCGCGCTGACCGACACGATCACGCCCGATCTGCGCGCCGGAGACTTCGCGCAGGCGCTGATGGACATGGGCGCGACCGTCTGCACCACGCGTGCGCCGCGCTGCCTGCTTTGCCCGATCGCCGCCGATTGCCGGGCGCGGGCCTTGGGCGAGCCGGAGCGCTTCCCGGTCAAGGCGCCGAAGAAGGCCAAGCCCACCCGCAAGGGCCGCGCCTTCTGGATCGAACGCGACGACCAGGTCTGGCTGGTGCGCCGGGCCGACAAGGGCATGCTCGGCGGCATGCGCGCGCTGCCCGACGACGGCTGGTCCGCGCGCAGCGACGGTCACGGCGAACCGCCGATCGCCGGACGCTGGGAAAGCGCCGGACGGGTCGGCCATGTCTTCACTCATTTCGCGCTCGAACTCGGGCTTTCCGTCCATCTCGGCGAACTTCGCGGCGATCCCTTGGGCGAGGGCGAGTGGTGGCCGCTCGACCGGCTGGACGAGGCTGGCCTGCCGACGCTCTTCGCCAAGGCGGCGGGCCTCGCGCTGGCGGAGATGGCATGACGCAAGTTCGCGAGCGGCTGGCGGCAGCCCTCGATCGCCGCATGCTGCTGCGCATGGCGGGCGTCGCCGGGATCGGCGCGGCGTTCCTGCCGGGGCTGCTCCGGGCCGCCACCCAGCAGGAGAGCCTGCCCCGCGTGCGAGCCTTGCTGGAACGCTGGACCGGAACCCCCGAACGGGCGGGCGTCTTCCCCGGTCTCGTCGCCTCGCTCGGCCAGCCGGGGCGCGAGGCCGAATTCGTCGCGCGCGGCGCGCAGGGCTTCACCGACGGCACCCCGATCTCGGCGGACAGCCTGTTC
The DNA here is from genome assembly GCF_036820275.1 of Novosphingobium sp. Classification (GTDB taxonomy): domain Bacteria; phylum Pseudomonadota; class Alphaproteobacteria; order Sphingomonadales; family Sphingomonadaceae; genus Novosphingobium. The sequence continues at coordinate 43,609 of NZ_DAISLT010000010.1, read as the reverse complement.
CGCATCTATTCGATGACCAAGCCGATCACCGGGATCATGGCGATGCAACTGGTGGCGGAGGGCCGCCTTTCGCTCGACCAGCCGCTGCGCGACGTTCTGCCGAAGTTCGCGGTGATGCAGGTTCAGGACCGTTACGACGGTTCGCTCTCCGCGCTCCATCCCGCCCCTCGGGCGATCACCATGCGCCACTTGCTCACCCATACTTCGGGCCTCGGCTATTCGATCGTCCAGACCGGCCCGATCCGCGACTTGTTGCAGGCGAAGGGCCTTGCCGCCGGGCAGATCACGCGGCTGCAGATTCCGGGCCTGACCGATGTGCCCCCGGCGCCGAGCCTCGCGCTCTTCGCCGATCGCCTCGCCGACGTGCCGCTGGTCTACGATCCGGCGACGCACTGGAGCTACTCGCTGGGCCTCGACCTGATGGGGCGGGTGATCGAACTGGTCACCGGCCGTCCCTTCGATGTCTATTTGCGCGAGGCGCTGTTCGAACCGGCGGGGATGACGAGTACGTTCTTCCAGGTCCCGGCTGCGCAGAGTCATCGCCTTACCACCAACTACGCCGCGCTCGGGGAAGTGCTGGTGCCGATCGACGAGCCGGGCAGCTCGCTGTTCCTGAACCCGCCGGCGTTTCCCTTCGGGGGCTCCGGCCTCGTCAGCAGTCCGCGCGACTACGACCGTTTCCTGCGCCTGCTCGCCCAGCGCGGCATGTTGGACGGCAAGCGCGTGCTGGCCGAAAGCGCGGTCGTGACCGGGACGAGCGATCTCCTGCCGCCGGTCGAGAGCAACTCCCCGATGCTGCCCCCCGGCAGCGGCTTCGGCGCGGGCGGACGCGTGGGCAAGGGCGCGGAGAACGGCATCTTCGGCTGGTCCGGCGCGGCGGGGACGGTGGGCATGGTGGACATGATCCGGGGCCTGCGCTCGCAGCTTTTCGCGCAGTTCATGCCGCCCAATGCGGTCGACCTGATCCCCCAATTCCAGACCGCGCTGAAGGCCGACATCATGGCCCTGTTGGAGACGCTGCGTTGACCGATACCCCCCTGCCGAAACTGCTCACGCCAAAGTTGCTGCCGATCGCTTTTGCCGGATCGCATCTCGACCGCGCCGACCATATTCGCAACGATCCGGCGGCGCTGCTCGCCCTGCAAAGCAGCGAGGCGCGGCTGCTGCGGCTCGACGGGCTGGATGCGGTGCTGAAAGACGACGGCGCGCTGACCTGGGACACGCTTGCCGAAGCCGAGCCGGGCAGCGAGATGATCTTTCTCGGCCTCGACGGGGCGGTTCCCTGTTTCGCGGAAGTCCCGCCGGAGACGCCGCCGGGTGGCCCTCACGCCTCGCCGGTCAACTGGCATGCGATGGCGGTGCTCGATCCCGGCGAACTGGCGGCCTATGGCGGCGCCCGCTCGCTGGTGAGCTGGCATTGCCGCCATCGCCACTGCTCGGTCTGCGGCCATCCTACCGCGCTCGCCAAGGGCGGCTGGCAGCGCACCTGCACCAATATCGACTGCGGCGCCGAGCATTTCCCGCGCGTCGATCCGGTGACGATCATGCTGGTCGAGCACGAAGGCCGCGCCCTGCTGGGCCGCCAGCCGCGCTTCCCGGAAGGGCGCTACTCGACGCTGGCGGGTTTCGTGGAGCCGGGCGAATCGGTGGAAGAGGCGGTCGCCCGCGAGATTCACGAGGAAGCGGGGCTGCGCATCCGCGACGTGACGTATGTGGCAAGCCAGCCCTGGCCGTTCCCGTCCTCGTTGATGATCGGTTGCCATGCCGTGGCCGACGACGATGCGATCACCATCGACGAGACCGAACTTGAGGACGTGCGCTGGTTCACCCGCGACGAAGTGGTGGAGGCGCTGGAGGCGATCGGTCGCGGCGAGAACGGCAAGGCCTTCGGTGCGCCCCCGGCCCATGCCATCGCCCATGTGCTGATGCGCTGGTGGGTGGATCGGGGCTGAGGTTACCCGGTCCGAAGACTCTCGCTCGCCCGCGCCACGGCGGCGGCAATGGCGCCGCGAGCTTGTGGGCTGTTGCGCCAACAGGTCGATCCCAGCGTGCTCGACACTTCCGCGCAGATCGCGTCGGGATCGCGGGTCGCGAGATCGGCGAAGCTGGCGATGCCCAGTTCCTCCAGCCGCGAAACAACCGTCGGGCCGACGCCCTTCACCGCCAGCAGCGCGGCGCGCTCGTCCTTGCTGAAGCCCGTCATACCAGTCCCAGTTTCGCCAGTTCCCGCGCCATGGCGGGCGGCATCGCGTCGCCTGCCGTCTCGCCTTCGCCGAGGTCGCGCGGGGCGTCCTTCTCGGCCAGATAGCGCCAACCCTGATGCGCGCGCTTGGGCTGGGTGACGACCGGGATCAGCGTGGGCGCCAAGCGGATGTGCCAGCGTCCATCGTCGCGCTGCTCGAAGCCGAGAATCGGCGAGCGGCCGATCAGCGCATGCTCGTAGATCCAGTATAGCGAGCCGCCGACCATCTCCTCCTGCCGCTTGGGCAGGTAGCGGGTGGTCAGGCGGGCCTCGCCGATATCCTCGTGGCTTTCCAGCCAGGCGCGCAAGTCCGCCGGGCTCTCGGCGGAAAAGGCGATCTTGGTCATGTGCAGCGGCATGGGCGTTAGATAGGTATTGGGCGTCGGTTTGAAAATCCGCCGCAGGCGGATTTTAGCGGCACCGGCCCCAGTTGAGTTCAGGCGCCCCCACCCGACCTCCCACGAGTGTATCCTGATGGGGGGCGGGTGGGGGCGTGGGCCGGTGCCGCTACGAAAATGCCAGAAAGGGCATTTTCAAATCTGAATCTAACCCACCAGACCGGAAACCGTCGCGAGGCCCAGGAAAACGAGGAAGCCCATCGAATCGGTGGTCATCGTCACGAAGATGGACGAGGCGATAGCTGGGTCGGCCTTGAAGCGTTCCAGCGTCAGCGGCACGAAGACGCCCGCCATGCCTGCGATCAGGATGTTCGTCATCATCGCCATGGCAATGACCAGGCCCAGCGTCACATTGCCGAAGATCAGGCTCACCACGATACCGATGACGACCGCCACCGTGCAGCCGTTGAGCAGGGCGATCGACATCTCGCGCCGTACCGCGCGCCAGGCGTTGGAGGCGGTAAGCTGGTTGGTGGCGAGCGCGCGGACGGTAACCGCCAGCGTCTGCGTCCCGGCATTGCCACCGAGACCGGCGACGATCGGCATGAGCGTGGCGAGCGCGACCATCTTCGAGATCGTGCCTTCGAACATGGCGATCACCGAGGAAGCCAGCGTGGCGGTGAGCAGGTTGGCGATCAGCCAGCGCACGCGCGCGGAATAGGCGTCGCGAATCGGCTCGTTGATGTCGCCGTCGCCCGCGCCGGACAGCAGCAGGGTATCCTCGCCCGCTTCTTCCTGAATGATGTGGACGATGTCATCGACGGTGATCTGGCCGATCAGCCGCCCGGCATCGTCGACCACGGCGGCGGAGATCAGCGCGTATTTCTGGAAGCGCAGCGCGACTTCTTCCTGATCCATGTCGGCCGGGATCAAGGTCTGGTCGCGGGCCATCACGTCGTAGAGCGGGATATTGCGCGGGGTGCGCAGGATCCACGAGAGCGCGCAGGTGCCGATCGGGCGGTGCATCGGATCGACGATGAACACTTCCCAGAACTCGGTGGGCAGTTCGCGGTGCTCGCGCAGGAAGTCGATGAGGTCGCCGACGGTCATCGATTCGTGAACGGCCACGAAATCGCGGCTCATCAGGCGGCCGGCGGATTCTTCCGGATAGGACAGCGCCGTCTCGATGGCGGCGCGGTCTTCCGGCTCCATTTCGGCGAGGACGGCCTGCTGGTCCTCCTCGTCGAGGTCTTCCAGCATCGCGACGGCATCGTCGGTATCGAGCTGCTCGGCGATTTCGGCGACGACGTCGGCGGGCAGGGCCTCGACCAGGGCTTCGCGCACCCAGTCGTTCATTTCGGCGATGACTTCCACGCCCATGAGGTCGCGGATGGCGCGGGCGAGGCCGAGGCGCTCGTTCTCGTCGACCAGCTCGAACAAGTCGGCGATGTCGGCGGGGTGGAGCGGTTCGACGAGGTCGTAGACGCGCTCGAAGTCTTCCTCGTCCAGCGCGTCCTTCACGCTGCGGACGAATTCGGCCTTCAGGCGGTTGTCGTCGTCGAGGGATTCGGATTCGGGCACGTCGTGACGCGCGGTGTCTTCCGCCTGTTCCGCCAGGTCGTCCTTGAGGTCCGTTTCGCTCATGCGGGCCGGTCTACGCAGCTATTTCGCGATTGCAACAGGGGGCGGGCGGGATTGGAAAGTTTCCGAGCGAGGTGGCGGCAATGGCATGGACGAACGCTCCCCACGTGACATTGGCGGATCATCGCCTATATCGGGCGCCAACACCCGACCGGCTGCGGCGTCGCACCGGCACAAGGAGACCCGCAATGGCTGACGAATACCTGACGCTCACGCTCGACACCGGCAACGGCGAAGGCGGCGACGTGAAGATCAAGCTGCGTTCCGACCTCGCCCCCGGCCACGTCGAGCGCATCAAGGAACTGACCGGCGAAGGTTTCTACGACGGCATCAAGTTCCACCGCGTGATCCCCGGCTTCATGGCGCAGGGCGGTTGCCCCAACGGCACCGGCATGGGCGGTTCGGACAAGCCGGACCTTCAGGCTGAATTCAACGCCGAGCCGCACGTTCGCGGCGTCTGCTCGATGGCCCGCACCAGCTATCCGCACTCGGCCAACAGCCAGTTCTTCATCTGCTTCGACGATGCCCGCTTCCTCGACAAGCAGTACACCGTCTGGGGCCAGGTCGTCGAAGGCATGGAACTCGTCGACGCGCTGCCCAAGGGCGAGCCGCCGCGCGAGCCCGGCAAGATCGTCAAGGCGACCATCTCGGAAGGCTGATCGGCCTTTTCGGTTTGCCGATAGAGAAAAGGGCGGTGCCGATGGCGCCGCCCTTTTTCGTGAGTCACTCGGGCTTGGCGGCCTTGGCCTTCTCATCCTTCTCAAGCTGCGACTCTGAAACGCCGAGCAGCTTGGCCAGACGCGCCTTTTCGCTCTTCGAGAGGTCGGAGTAGTTGCGCGGCTCCGGCAACGCGGCGCTGGCGGCCTTCACCTTTTCGACGATGGCGGGCATCTGCTCCATCAGCTTGGGCACGAAGCCCTGCATCTTCGTCATCACTTCCGGCGACATCATGATGAGATAGGAATCGGCGGCATAGGCCTTGCCGGTCGGCGTCGCGAAGAAGGCGTTGAGTTCGCCGAGCTGGGCGGCGGTGTACTTGCCCGCATAGGCCTGGGTCAGGCCGTCGCGGATATCGGGTTCCACCTGGGTCATCAGCGGGATCATCTCGCCCATCATCGTGCGGGTCGAGATCTGCATGCGCTGCTTGAAGGCCGGATCGTAGATTTCCATGATCTCGGCCATGGAGGCCTCGCCCAGATTCTCGGTATCGACGCCGCTGAGGCCCGCCAGTTGCTTGAGCGGCAGCTTCATCGTGGAATCCATGATGGAATCCATCATCTTGTCGAGCGTGCCGTTCATCAGCCTTGCGTAAGTCCCGAGGGGGAACACGTAGTCGACCGTCTGGCGGGCGGCGGCGATGCGGGCGGGATCGGTGACCGGCGCGGCCGTGGTGGCCGAAGCAGGCTCGGCGGCGAGGCTCGGCGTGGCCGAGGCTATGGCGGCCGCAGCGGCGGCAGTGAAGAAGACGAAACGCATGATGAAGCCCCCGGACAGTCGGAAAAGTCGCGGGATCATACCTGCGAAGTGCCCGTCCGGGGAATGAAATCGCCCGTCATTTCGCAAAAGCGCCGCCCCCGCTTTCGCAAGCGGCGGCGGCTCGAAAATCGTTACAGCCCGGCCTGCAGCAGCCACTCGTGGAAGATGCGTACAGGGCGCGATTCCAACGCCTTGGGCTTGCAGACGAACCAGTAGCGGTAGGGGCTTTCGACGTCGATGTCGAAGAGCCGCGCCAGGCGGTTGTCGTGGCTGCGACGGAAGTGGTCGTCGTGCATGATCGCGATGCCAAGACCCTGCGCGGCGGCTTCCAGCACCAGCTGGCCGGAGTCGAAGCGGTCGACCGAGGCCGGCTCCAGCTTTTCGAGGCCGATCGCGTTCTTCCAGGCGTCCAGGCTCTGCGGCAGGTCCTGGTGGATCAGGAAGGTCTGCTTGGAGAGGATCGCCTCGTCGGGGACGGTGCCGATCTCCCGCGCCATCTCCTGCGAGGTGATGGCGTACACCTTGTTGTGGTCGAGCTGGATGCGGTAGTAGGCCGGGTCCGGCTCGGGGGAGAGGATGATCGCCGCGTCCAGCGTGTCGCCCACGCGGTCTTCCAGATGGGCGCCGGTGTCGATGTCGATGTGCAGGCGGGGATGCAGCTTGCGCAGTTCCGGCAGGCGCGGGAACAGGCGCTGGCCGCCGAACAGCGAAGGCACGCCGAGGTGCAGGCGCAGCACTTGGCCGCGGTCGATCTGCGATTCCACCGCCTCGGCCAGTTCTTCCAGCTTGGGGCCGACGACGTTGTAGAAGGCCTGGCCTTCGTCGGTCAGCTTCATCGACTGGTGCTGGCGGGTGAACAGGCGCTTGCCGGTGAAATCTTCCAGAGCGGCGACGCGGCGCGACAGCGCGGAAGGCGAAAGGGCCAGTTCATTGGCTGCGGCCTTGGCCGAACCGAGGCGGACGACGCGAACGAAGGCTTCAAGCGCGCGCAGGGGGGGGAGTCGGCGTACTGGCAATGTCTCGTCTTTTCACTCGGGGTCCGGCGCCGCCGGAAGGCGGGCGCCCTGGGTTAATCGGTCTCTTCGGCCATTTCCGTGACCGGCGGATGCAGCCGGAGCCGCGTGACGCGGCGCTCGTCGCCATCGGTGACTTCGATGCGCCAGCCGCTGTCGTGGTCGAGAACGGTGCCGACGGCAGGAACCTGTCCGGCCAGGACGAAGGCGAGGCCGCCCAGCGTATCCACCGCTTCCTCGACTTGTGCGAGGCGGGGATCGATCCTTTCCGCCACATCCTCTAGTTCGACGCGGGCGTCGGCGTCCCACATACCGTTCTCTTGCGAAATTAGCAACTCTTCGGGGGCGTCGTCGTGCTCGTCCTCGATGTTACCCACGATTTCCTCGACGAGGTCTTCGATGGTGATGAGGCCGTCGGTTCCGCTATATTCGTCGATCACCACGGCAAGGTGGGTGCGCTGGGCGCGCATGTCGGCCAGCACGTCGAGCGCGCCGCGGGCCTGGGGCACGTAGAGCGGTTGGCGCAGCAGGCTCGACCAGTCCTCGGGCGGCTGCTGTCCGCGCGCGAGGATGGGGAACACGTCCTTGATGTGGATCATGCCCTTGATGGCGTCGAGCGAGTCTCCGTAGACCGGCATGCGGCTGTGGCCGTGCTCGGCGAAGGCTTCCACCACTTCGGCCCATGTGGCCGAGGCGGGGATCGCCACGATCTCGCTGCGGGGCACGGCGATGTCGTCCGCATCGTGCTCGCTGAAGTGGAGCAGGTTGCGCAGCATCTGCCGCTCGATCGAGGAAAGGTCGCCGCGGGCGAGGGCCTCGTCCTCGGTATCGCCTTCATGTTCGTTGATGACGCCTTCGATCTGCGCGCGAAGCGACTGATCGCCGTCGTTCTGGAAAAGCCTCCGAAATACACGCCAGAGCGTGCCGGTACTGTCCCCGTCTCCCGAGCCGGACTCGGTGTGGCGGCCATTGTCGGCCATCGTCTTGTAATACCCCTACAGGTTAAGTTCTGTCGCCATATGGGTCGGCAATGCCGATGAGGGCAAGAGCCTTTGTTTCAAGGGCCTCCATTGCCTCGGCATCCGCGTCCGAAATCTCGTGGTCCAGCCCGGCGAGATGAAGCAGGCCGTGGACGATCAGGTGGCTGGCGTGGTGCTCCACCGAAACGCCCTTTTCCTCCGCCTCGCGGGCGCAGGTCTCGAAGGCGAGGGCGAGATCGCCCAGCATTTCCGGGGGCCCGTCCGGCGCGAGATCGAGCAGGTCGGCGCGTTCGAGCATGGGGAAGGACAGCACGTTGGTCGGCTTGTCCTTGGCCCGCCATTCGCGGTTGAGGACGTGGACTTCCTCGTCCGAAGTAAACAGCAGGCTGGCGAGCAGGCGCGGGTTGTCGAGTTCCGGGGCCACCTGCACCAGCGCTTCGAGCGCGGCTTCGGCAAGGTCGGCCCAGTCGGTTGCGGCGGGCCAGGGGGCTTCGATATCGATTTCGAGATCCATGGGGGGGCTTTACTTTGTGTCGTTTGCCAGGTCGAGCGTGAACGCATGTCTGGCCTTGGTGGTGATCGTAAGCTGTTGCCGACGGAAGATTTTCGTCCCAGAAGCGGCGATGTGGGCGATTGCGATAAGGCGCGCGCGATGAGGGGGAACGATAATGGCGCTATTTCTTGCTCTGGCAGCCGCTGCCGGTTCCGACGGGGTCGATGAAAACCTGATGCGGATGGTGTCGTTATATGACGAAGTCTGCCTTCATGCGTTTCCCGAAGATGATGCCGTCGTTGCACTCCTGAAAGAACGCGGTGCGCAGGAGATGTCCGCGCAAGAAGTCAAGGTCACGATGAACGACGATCCGGCGCGAGGCTGGCGCTTGCCCGGTGAGTCCACCACGGTCTGGCTGGAGTTTCCGCCGTTCCATGCCTGTTCGGTTCGGTGGAATGCGCCGCGCATGCCGGACATACGGCCCTACATCACGGTTCGCGATGCCTATGCCAAAGCCAATGCGCGCGAGGGTTCGATCACTGAGAAGGCCTTCGATCAGGACGTCAACCAGGTGCACATCAAGGCTTCGATGACGGCATTCGGCCGGAAGACGGACCAAGCCGACGAAAGCGTCGAAAGTCTGTTGTTCATCGAGCAGAGCATCAACAACGAAGGGCGGCGCGCCATCGGCGAGACCGGATATGTGCTCCGCTTCGTCCATCAAGCCTATGATCGGACGACGACCACGAGCGAATGACGCATCCGTGGCCGTCGGCTTTGCTTACTGCTCGTACTGGCTGAGCGGCCCCTCGTAAGCCTCGACGATGCGGCCGACGATCGGGTGGCGCACCACGTCCTGTACGGTGAACCGCGTCACGTCGATGCCTTCCACGCCCTCCAGCCGGCTCACCGCGTCGGCGAGGCCGCTCATGCGGTCGCCGCCGGGGATGTCGACCTGCCGGGGGTCGCCGCAGACGACCATGCGGCTGTTCTGGCCGAAGCGGGTGAGGAACATCTTCATCTGCTCGCGCGTGGTGTTCTGCGCTTCGTCGAGGATGACGAACGCATCGGCCAGCGTGCGGCCGCGCATGAAGGCGATCGGCGCGATCTCGATCTCGCCGGAAGCAAGGCGGCGTTCCACCTGTTCGGGCGGCATGCAGTCGTAGAGCGCGTCATACAAAGGCCGCAGGTAGGGATCGACCTTGTCCTTCATGTCGCCGGGCAGGAAGCCCAGCTTCTCGCCCGCTTCCACGGCGGGGCGCGAGAGGATCAAGCGCTGGACCGAGCCGGTCATCAGCTGCGAAACCGCCTGGGCCACCGCAAGGTAGGTCTTGCCGGTGCCTGCCGGGCCGAGCGCGAAGATCACGTCCGAGCGGGCGAGCGCGCGCATGTACTCGATCTGCATGGCCGAGCGCGGCACGATCGTCTTGCGGCGGGTGCGGATCATGATCGGCGGGGCGCCGGTATCGCCGGAGATGATCCCCTCCAGCGTCGGTTCGGCGGACATGACGATCAGCGCCTCGACCGCGCCGGAATCGAGCGCCTGGCCCTGCTCCAGCCGGTGGTACATGCTTTTGAGCGTGTCGCGGGCGCGGGCGACGGCGTCTTCCGGGCCTTCGATCTGGATCTTGTTGCCGCGCGCGGCAATGTAGACGCCGAGGCGATTTTCGACCTGTACGAGATTGGCATCGAACTGGCCGAACAAGGCCCCCAGCAAAGTCTGTTCGTCGAACTCGACTTCGACACGCGCCCGGCGATGTGCTTCGGGCCTGAACTGCGCCGTTTCACCGGCACGTGCTGCTTTGCGGGCCATGTGCTCCTTTCAGATGAGGATGCTTCGTTCTGTCTTGAAGATGGCTCCGCGCGTCGCTTACCGCAAGGCGTCTCTATCGGAAAATTGCGCAGCTCATGGGGGATAACCGCCCGTTTCGGCGCGCTCTCCGGCGATTTGTCGCAGGGCTAAGACAAACCTGAAATTTTCCTGCAAACAACATTTTAAGTTCGTTCATCTTGCGTGGTGCAAACCTGAACTCACAGACCGGCCAGAACCCTTCAGGGCTCTTCGGTCCGATCGGTTCAAGGAGAAGCACAATGCGCAAGTTCATCATGGCCGCCCTGGCAGCGAGCGTTCTCATTCCCGCCGCGGCGGTGCCCACCATGGCCTCTGCCCAGAGCGGCCGCGAGGTCCGCGAAAGCGCCCGCGACGTCCGCCACGACGAGCGCAATCTGCGTCAGGCGCAGCGTTACGGCGATCGCCGCGACGTTCGCGAAGCCCGCCGCGACCTGAACAGTTCGCGCCGCGAACTGCGCGAGGACTGGCGCGACTATCGCCAGAGCCACCGCAATGATTTCCGCCGCCCCGCCTATCAGGGCCCGCGCGGCTACCAGTATCGCCCGGTCGCCATCGGCCACCGCTTCCAGCCGAACTACTACGGCAGCCGCTACTGGGTGAACGACTATGGTCGCTATCGCCTGCCCGCACCGCGCGCCGGCCACCGCTGGGTCCGCTACGGCAACGACGTGGTCATGGTGAACATGCGCAACGGCCAGGTGGTTGCCGTCAACAACGGCTTCTTCTGGTAAGCGCTTAAAAAAGCCCCCTTCCAAGCCGCCGAGTCCCTGGCGGGTCGCGAGGAGCCTCCGGTGCATACCGGAGGCTCCTTTCGTAGGATCGGCGTCCTTCGGGTCGTGTCGCCGATGCGATGAAGCGCTCTTGCGGGCGGGGCGGGCAAGCGGCTAGCCTTGCGCGATGAGAAGGACAACTTCCGCCAGGACGGCTCTCGCTTTCGCCCCGCTGCTCGCGCTCGGTCTGTCGCTGGCCGCCTGCAAGAAGGACGCCGCGCCGTCCGAACCTACCGCCTCGGCCAGCGCCGAGCCGGTCGAGGATGTGACCGAAGCCGCGCCGATGACGGCGGAGGACTGGATTCGTGCCCATCACAAGGACGCGGTCTCCAGCGATCTCGGCAAGCTGCAATATGCCACGGCGGAGACCGACCTCGACGGCGACGGTACGCCCGAAGTGCTGGTCTATCTCGGCGGGCCAATGTTCTGCGGCACCGGGGGCTGCAATCTCGCGGTGCTCAAGCGTCAGGACGGCGATCTGATTCAGGTGAGCGAGACCAGCGTGGTGCAGCTTCCGGTCGGCGTGCTGGACAGCAAGTCCCACGGTTGGCGCGATCTGGCCGTCAGCGTTTCGGGCGGCGGCATGGCGGAAGGCGTCTCGCGCCTGCGCTTCACCGGCCGGCGCTACCCCGGCAATGCCAGCGCGGAAGTGAGCGCAGACGCAGCGCCGATCAGCAAACCGTTGATCGCCGAGGATGCCCTCAAGCCGCTCGATTGAACTGTAGTCGGGGTTATTCCTGACCCTTGTGTATTACTCTTCGTCATCCTGAACTTGTTTCAGGATCCATCGTGCCGATTAAGCCACCGTCGATGGTCAGAAATGGATCCTGAAACAAGTTCAGGATGACGGCAGTGTAAGGGGCAAAGGGCAGCGCGAAAATCGCCGCCTAAGCGGTCAACCAGCGCCGGAACGCGGCATTGACCGCTTCTGGCTGCTCCATCGGCGCCATGTGTCCGGCATCCGCGATCACCTCGTAGACAGCGCCGGGCAGCGCCCGCACCATTTCCTCGGCCAGACGCGGCGGGGTGAGGGCGTCCGCCTCGCCGACCATGACCATCGCCGGAACCGTCACCGTGCCCAGCGTCTCCAGCGAATCGGCGCGGTCGATGATGGCTGCCTGCTGGTCCATGTAGGTGCCGAAGCCGACGCGCAGGGCCATCTGGACGACCTCTTCGAACAGCGCTTCCGGGCAGTCCGGCGCGACGAGCTGGCGCAGCGATCCGCGCAGAACGTGCTCGAACCCGCGCGAACGGGCCGTGGCGATGGCGGCGCGGCGCAGTGCCGCCTGCTCCTCGGTATCGGCGCGGGCATTGGTATCGACGAGCGCAAGGCGCATGACCCGTTCCGGGGCGCGGCGCCAGATCTCCATCGCGACGTAGCCGCCCATCGAGAACCCGGCGATGGCGAACCGTTCCGGCGCGGCGTCCAGCACGCGGCCGGCCATCAGCGGAATCGAATCGTCGTGCAGCGTATCGCCGACGGTCACGTCCGCGATATCCGCCAGTCCCGCGATCTGCGCCTGCCAGACGTGGCGGTCGCACGAAAGGCCCGGAACCAGGACCAGTGCCTGCCTTTCGGTCACGCGGCCAGGGTCTCCAGCAGTCTGGCGGACACGGCGTTGTAGCCGCTGTCGACCAGTTCCACCTTCACCAGATCGCCCACGGCCACGTCGCCTTCGAAATAGACCGACTGCAACCACGGCGACTTGCCGAGCCACTGTCCGGGCAGCTTGCCCTTGCGTTCGACCAGGACCTCGCAGGTCTTGCCGACCGAGGCCGCGTTGAAGGCGGTCTGGTCGCGGCCGAGCGCGGCCTGGAGGCGCATGATGCGCTCGGTCATGACTTCGGCGGGCACTTGCTGCGTCATCGTTGCGGCAGGGGTGCCTGCGCGGGGACTGTACTTGAAGCTGAAGCACTGCGCGTAGCCGACCGCATCGACCAGCGCGAGCGTCTCCTCGAACTCGGCATCGGTCTCGCCTGGGAAGCCGACGATGAAGTCGCCCGAAAGCGCGATATCGGGCCGCGCCGTGCGGACCTTTTCCAGCACCTTCAGATAGCTCTCGGCCGTGTGGCTTCGGTTCATCGCCCTGAGCACGCGGTCGCTGCCCGCCTGTACCGGCAGGTGGAGGAACGGCATCAGCTTCGCCACTTCGCCATGCGCGGCGATCAGGCCTTCGGTGAAGTCGTTGGGGTGGCTGGTGGTGTAGCGGATGCGGGCGAGATCGGGAATATCGGCGAGTTCACGGATCAGTCCGTCGAGGCCGACCTTACGCCCCTTCGCATCCTCGCCCGTCCATGCGTTGACGTTCTGCCCGAGCAGGGTGATCTCGCGCGCCCCGGCATCGACCAGCCGCAGGGCCTCGTCGATCAGGTCGGCATGGGGCCGCGAAACCTCGGCGCCGCGCGTATAAGGGACGACGCAATAAGTGCAGAACTTGTCGCAGCCTTCCTGCACGGTGAGGAACGCGGTCGGACCCGAGCGCCTGCGACGGGGCAGGGCGCCGAACTTGGTTTCGGCGGGCATGTCGGTATCGGTGACGCGCTTGCCCTCGGCGGCGACGCGGATCATCTCCGGCAGGCGGTGATAGGCCTGCGGGCCGACCACCATCTTCACGGCGGGCGAGCGTTTCATGATTTCGTCGCCCTCGGCCTGGGCGACGCAGCCCGCCACCGCGATCAGCGGCGAGGAACCGTCCGTGCGGCGCAGGCGGCCGATGTCGGAATAGACCTTTTCCGCCGCCTTTTCCCGGATATGGCAGGTGTTGAGCACGACCAGGTCGGCCTCTTCGCCTTCCGGCGCGGCAGTGATGCCCTGCTCGGCCAGCAGTTCGCCCATGCGCTCGCCGTCATAGACGTTCATCTGGCAGCCGAAGCTCTTGACCCGGTAGGTCCTGGGAATCTGGGTGGTAGGCATGGGCGCTCGCCTAGCGGAATTGCAGCCGATTTTGAAGCGGAGGTTGGTTTATCCGCGATTCCCGGCTAATCGCGCGCGTCATGAGCGATAACCAGACCCTTTACGCCGCCTTCGCAGGCCACCTCAACGCCGCGCTCGATGCGCTCGAAGCAGCCGGCACGCTGCCCGGCGGTCTGAAGCGAAGCGCGATCACGGTCGAGCCGCCGCGCGATGCCTCGCACGGCGACCTCTCGACCAATGCGGCGATGGTTCTCTCCAAGCCCGCAGGCATGAAGCCGCGTGATCTGGCCGAGGCGCTGGTGGCGGAACTGTCGAAGCTCGACGCTGTGACTTCGGCCGAGATCGCCGGGCCGGGCTTCATCAACTTGCGCCTCTCGGCTGCGACCTGGATCGCCGAACTGCGCGCGATCGGCGCGCTGGGATCGAACTATGGCCGCTCCGAGATGGGCGGCGGTACGACCGTCAATATCGAATATGTCTCGGCCAACCCGACCGGCCCGATGCACATGGGCCACTGCCGCGGTGCCGTGGTCGGCGATGCGCTGGCCACGCTGCTCGAATATGCGGGCCACAAGGTCATCAAGGAATACTATGTCAACGATGCCGGTGCGCAGGTGCAGGTGCTCGCCCGCTCGGCGCACGTCCGCTACCGCGAGGCCCTGGGCGAGGCGGTCGGTTCGATCCCCGAGGGCCTCTATCCCGGCGACTACCTGATTCCCGTCGGCCAGCAGCTCGCGGCCGAATTCGGCACCAAATATGTCGCTGCCCCCGAATCGGAATGGCTGACGCTGTTCCGTGAGAAGGCCGTTGCCGCCATGCTGGTGATGATCAAGCAGGACCTCGGCCTGCTCGGCATCCACCACGACCTCTTCTCCTCGGAAGCCGAGCTTCAGGCCTCCGGCAAGCCGGACGAGGCCGAGGCATGGCTGCGTTCGAAGGGCCTCGTCTATGACGGCGTGCTTGAAGCGCCCAAGGGCAAGACGCTTGAGGACTGGGAAGCGGTGGAACTGCCGCTGTTCAAGTCGACTGCGTTCGGCGACGATCAGGATCGCCCGATCAAGAAGTCGGACGGCACCTGGACCTATTTCGGCGCGGATCTGGCCTACCACTTCCAGAAGGCCCAGAGCGCCGATGCGCTGGTGGACATCTGGGGTGCGGACCACGCGGGCACCGTCAAGCGCATCAAGGCTGCGGTTGCCGCGATGACGGGTGCGGATGGCGAACCCACCCCGTTCGAAATCAAGCTGGTGCAGATGGTCCAGCTGCTGCGCGACGGCGAGCCGGTGAAGATGTCCAAGCGTTCGGGCAACTTCGTCACCCTGGCCGAAGTCGTCACCGAAGTGGGCAAGGACGTGGTGCGCTTCACCATGCTGACCCGCAAGCCGGAAGCGCAGATGGACTTCGACTTCGCCAAGGTGGTCGAAGCCTCGAAGGACAACCCGGTGTTCTACGTGCAGTACGCCAATGCCCGCGTTCACTCGACTTTGCGCAAGGGCCTCGCCGAGGGTGGCTTCACCCCCTCGGCCGAGCACCTCGAACTGCTGGGCGAAGAGGAACTGGAACTGGTCAAGCTGGCCGCGCAGTTCCCCCGCATCGTCGAAGCCGCTGCCGCCGCGCGCGAGCCGCACCGCATCGCCTTCTTCCTCGGCGATGTCGCCGCGGCCTTCCACGGCTACTGGAACCTCGGCAACGACCGCGTCGAAAAGCGCTTCGTTAACGTTGCCGACGCTAACCTGACCGGCGCACGGCTTTTCCTGGCCGCGCAGATCGGGCAGCTTGTCCGCAATGGTCTCGCGCTGCTCGGCGTCGAGGCAGTGGAGGAAATGTAAGTCATGGCGAATTGGGGCCAGAATCAGGAAGGCGGGGACCGGGACGGCGAAAGCCGCAGAGGGTCCTTCCATGACGACCTGAACGCGGGGCGCTCCGGCTCCGGCTTCGAGGGTTCGGAGCAGGCTCCGAAAAAACTCGAACTCGGTGACGAGGACGTGCGCCTGCCCTGGCTCGAAGGCGAGGACGAGGCGTTCGAGGACCAGCAAGGCGGCGGCTCCGGCCAGACCCTGCTGCTCGTCGCGCTGGCGGTTGCCGCGATTCTCGTGATCGTCGGCGGCATCTGGTGGGCGACCCGCCAGAAGACCGAGCAGCCGCTGGTCGCCAGCGGTGGCGTGATCGAGGCCCCCAAGGAACCCTACAAGACCCGGCCGGAAAATCCGGGCGGAGACGTGGTGGCGGGCACCGGCGACACCAGCTACGCGGTCGCCGAAGGCCAGTCCCGCATGCCGCAGATCGGGCAGGGCGAAGCGCCGGGACCGGGCTTCGACAGTCAGCCGGCCGCTCAACCGTCTCCCAAGCCCGCCCCGTCGGCCAGTGCTTCGGCCAAGCCGGAGCCGGTCGTAACCGGCGTGGGCGTGCAAGTCGGCGCCTATACCTCGAAGCCCACCGCCGAGGCGGGCTGGAATGCGCTGAAGGTGCAGTACCCCGGACTGTCCGGCGTCAGCCATCGTATCGTCGAGGGACAGGCGGATATCGGCAAGGTCTACCGCCTCCAGGCCGTGCCGGGCGATCTCGCGGCGGCGCGCGCGCTGTGCGGCGGGATGAAGTCGGCTGGGTTGAGCTGTCAGGTTAAGCAGTAAGGAAGGGATAAGCAGGGGAGCATAGCCCCCCTGCACCCCCATTACCGTCTAGGTCACGCGGACCGACCACGTCGCGCGCCCATGGCCGCGTCGGGAGACTTATTGGCTGCGCCGCAAGGAGCGCACGACGATTAGGCAGCGCGCGACGGCGACATTCCGAGGGTCTGGGGGATCATCCCCCAGGACTTCTCCCTTTCCTGTCCACACTTCCAGAACCTCGAATTCTTGCGAAAACCGCAGAATTCTGCGACCAACCGCGCTTATGACACCCGCCATTTTCGGCCTTTCCGGGCTGACCCTCAGCGCCGACGAGCGCGCGTTCTTCCGCGATGCCGATCCGGCCGGCTACATCCTGTTCGGCCGCAATGTGCAGGACCGCGAGCAGCTCCGTGCACTGACCGACGACCTGCGGGCCATCCATGGGCGCGAGCGGCTCTACATCACCATCGACCAGGAAGGCGGCCGCGTCACGCGGATGAAGCCGCCGGTGTGGTGCGCCTATCCGCCGGGCGAGGCGTTCGACAGGCTCTACGATCTCGCTCCCGCCAGCGCCATCGAGGCGGCGCGGGACAATGCCGAGGCGCTCGGGCGGGACCTTGCCGAAGTGGGCGTGACCGCCGATGCCCACCCGCCGCTCGACATACGCCACCCCGGCGCGCACGACATCGTGGGGGACCGTTCGTTCGGCGGTGACCCGATGCGCGTTGCCGCGCTGGGGCGGGCGACGCTTCAGGGGCTGGCGCGCGCCGGGATCGTCGGCTGTGTGAAGCACATTCCGGGGCACGGCCGCGCGATGGCGGACAGTCACAAGGAACTCCCCACCGTCGAGGCGAGCGAGGAGGAGCTGGAACGCGATATCGAGCCGTTCCGCACGCTGAACAACGCGCATTTCGGGATGACCGCCCACGTGCGCTACACGGCATGGGATGCGGAGAACCCGGCGACGCTTTCGCCTTTCGTGATCCGCGAGATCATCCGCGGGCGCATCGGCTTCACGGGGCTGCTGATGAGTGACGACCTCGACATGCAGGCCCTCACCGGCAGCGTTCCCGAACTGGCGGAACAAGCGATCGCGGCGGGCTGCGACATTGCGCTCAATTGCTGGGCGAAGATGGACGACATGATCGGCATCGCGAACCGCGTTCCGGCGATGAGCGCGCAGGCTCTGGAAAAGCTGGACCTTGCGCTGGCCTCGGTCGCGGGGGCGCAATCCACCGGAACCCACGCAGAGCTGCTCGCCCGTCGCGACGCGTTGCTGGCACTGGCGGCCTAAGCGTGGGCGCGCCTTCCGAACTTCCCCTCGATCTGCCTACCGGGTTGGCCGATGCCGCCGCCGGTTGGGAGGGCGAGGAGCGGGCCGAAGCCCGCAAGGAAGCGCTCTATCTGGAAATCGAGGGCTGGGAAGGTCCGCTCGACCTGCTGCTCGACCTCGCGCGGCGGCAGAAGGTGGACTTGCGCCGCATCTCCATCCTCGAACTGGTCGCAGCCTATCTCGACTATATCGACCGGGCCGAGGCGCTGCGGCTGGAACTGGCGGCGGACTATCTGGTGATGGCGGCCTGGCTCGCCTATCTGAAGTCGGCGCTGTTGCTGCCCAAGGACGAACAGGCCGATCCCAGTCCCGAAGAACTGGCGCTGCGACTGCAATTGCGGCTCCAACGCCTCGGGGCAATGCGCGAGGCGGCGGCGCGGCTGATGGGACGCAACCGGCTGGGCCGCGACGTTTTCGTGCGCGGTGCGCCGGAAGGGCTGCGGGTGGAGCGCAAGTCGGCGTGGCAGTGCTCTTGGTACGATCTCGTGCGCGCCTATGGCGACGTGAAAGTGCGCAGCCAGCCGGTGGTCCACATGGTCCGCGAGCGCATGGTGATGACGCTCGACAGCGCCATCGCCCGCGTGTCCTCCATGCTCGGCGTCTCGCTCGACTGGATGGATCTTCGCGATTTCCTCCCTCCCGCGAGCGAAAGCTGGGCCAATCCGCAATTGCGACGCTCGGCGCTGGCTTCCAGCTTCGTCGCCGCTCTCGAACTCGCGCGCACCGGCAAGGCCGAGATCGCGCAGGAGCAGACGTTCGGTCCGCTCCGCCTGAAGGCCTGTAAGTAAGATGGCTGGCAAGTAAGATGACAGAACCGATGGACGACCTTGTCCGCGCCGTGGAGGCGACGCTGTTCGCCGCCGAGCAGCCGCTGACGGTCGAGCAGATATCCAATCACCTCGGCCAGGCCGACGTGCGCCCGGCGCTCGCCCGGCTGCGCGCGGACTACGAAGGACGGGGCGTGCTGCTGGTGGAGCGCGGCAAGCGCTGGCACTTCGAGACCGCGCCGGACCTCGCGCATCTCCTGCGCCGCGAGAAGGAGGACGTGCGCCGCCTCTCGCGCGCAGCGACCGAGGTCCTGGCGATCGTCGCCTATCACGAGCCGGTCAGCCGCGCCGAGATCGAGGCGATTCGCGGGGTCCAGACTGCCAAGGGCACGCTCGACGTGCTGATGGAAGCGGGCTGGGTGCGCGTCGCCGGGCGCCGCGAAGTGCCGGGCCGTCCGGTGATCTACGCGACGACGCCCGATTTCCTGGCGCATTTCGGGCTTGGCTCGCTGCGGGAGCTGCCGGGGCTGGAGGAGTTGCGGGCGGCGGGCCTGCTCGATCCTGTGGATGACGAGATGATCCAGACCGGCCTGCGTCCTGGAAAAGTGCCTGGAGAAGATGAAGAAGTTGAGGATGACGACAAGGAAGGCCTTGGCGATCCGGACCTCTTCCCGGAAGATGACCGCTAAGCGACCGCAGTTGGTCATATCAATGACGGACTGGCAAGTTCGCGGTAAAATGCCTAGATGGGCTTTATGCGGTCGGAATCGGCCGCACGGTTTTTGGAGTTGAGGTTATGGGTAGCTTCTCGATCTGGCACTGGATGATCGTCCTGGTGATCGTGCTCGTGCTGTTCGGACGCGGCCGCGTGTCGGAAATCATGGGTGACTTCGGCAAGGGCATCAAGAGCTTCAAGCAGGGCATGAACGAGGAAGAGAACAAGACCTCCTCGACCACCGCCCCGCAGATCACCGCCCAGCAGGGCGATGCTCCTGTGAGTCCGGCGAAGGCCGAGAACAAGACCGAGCAGTCTTAAGAACGCGTCGGACCGGCGCTCGCAATGTTCGACGTAGGTGCTTCAGAACTGCTTCTGATCGTCATCGTGGCGGTCGTCGTCATCGGCCCGAAGGATATGCCTTTGGCGATGCGGACGGCCGGGCGATGGATCGGCAAGATGCGCAAGATCTCCGGCCATTTCCGCTCCGGCATCGACGCCATGGTGCGCGAGGCCGAACTGGAGGAAATGGAACGCAAGTGGCGTGAGCAGAACGAGGCCATCATGAAGGCCAATCCCGTTCTGCCCGACATGAACCAGATGCAGGCGCCGACGGGTTCGGAAACGCCTTCGCTCCCCGAACCGGCTGACGATGCACCGGTTGCCGAGGGCGCAGCGGGGGAGGCCCAGCTTCCGTCCAAGCCCAAGCCCTCGGAGCAGGCCGAAATGCATCTTCCGCCGCCGCCGCCCTGATCTTTCAGACCAAGTTCCTCTTTTAGAAGCCGCACCATGCAGCCCTTCCGCATTTCAGACATAGACGATACGCAGGCGCCGCTGCTCGAACACCTGGTCGAGCTGCGCACCCGGCTCCTGCGCGCCTTCCTGGCTTTCGCGGTGGCTTTCGGGGTCTGCTTCTATTTCTCCAGCGACATCTTCGCCTTTCTCGTCCGTCCGCTGACGGAGGCGTTTCCGCCGGGGCAGGGTAAGCTGATCTACACCAAGCTCTACGAGGCCTTCTTCGTGGAAGTGAAGATTGCGCTGTTCGCGGCGTTCTTCGTCAGCTTCCCGGTGATCGCCAACCAGATCTGGCAGTTCGTGGCTCCCGGCCTCTACGCCAAGGAAAAGAAGGCGTTCCTGCCGTTTCTGGTGGCGACGCCGATCCTCTTCACGATGGGCGCGGCGCTGGCCTATTACGTTGTGATGCCCACAGCCTTTCACTTCTTCCTGACCTTCGAAGGGCAGAAGGGCGGCCTCAAGCTGGAAGCGCTGCCGGGCACCGGGGACTATCTGGCGCTGGTCATGCAGTTCATCCTGGCCTTCGGCATCAGCTTCCTGCTGCCGGTCTTGCTGATGCTGCTCAACCGTGCCGGGATCATCACCCGTGCGCAGTGCGTGGGCGCGCGTCGCTACGCCATCGTCGGCATCTTCATCATCGCCGCCGTGGCCACCCCGCCGGATGTCGTCTCGCAGCTCCTGCTGGCGATCCCGCTGCTTGCGCTTTACGAAGGCACGCTGCTGTTCATGTGGTTCACCGAAAAGCGCGATGCGCGTAGTAAGGCGGACGAAGAAGCGCAGACCCAAGTCGAGACCGGCACGCCGACGGCCTGAATTACGTTGTCGGGTGAGAGAAGCATCTAGAGTCGCGCAGAGCCGCTCTGGATTGCTTCGCTACGCTCGCAATGACGAGACTGGGGTGCCGGTTGCCTGACGATGACGCCGGGAGACCTCACTGGCAGTGAGTGCACGACAATGATGCGCGCGCGAGGCCGACATTCCGAGGGTCTGGGGGATCATCCCCCAGGACTTCCTTTCCTATACCCTACCGCGGCAACCTGCCGGTACAGACATACTTGAGAACAAGCCCGTCCTCACCGGCCCATTGCACGCCGGAGACCGCAGGGCTGGTGTCGCTCCAATCCCGCAAGACGACCCCGTCCGGCCCAACGATCCGCCAGTGGTAGGCCAGTGCGCGGCTTCCGGCGCAGTCCACCGCGCGGTCGGTATAGAGCAGGGTGCCCGCCGGATATCCCGCGTTGGGCCGGAGCAGGACCTGCATCTGCTGGAACTGCCGCCCGATCATGCCGGTGCGGACACTGGCTTTATCGACGTAGATGCGGCGCCCCAGCAGGTTCTCGACCTGAGGTACGAAGAGCCGCTGCCACTCCGCCGCCGTGCTTGCCGCGACGGCGGGCGCTGCCAGCAGGCCCAGCAGAAAAAGCCCGCCCCGCAGCGCCCGCATCAGAGCGGCGATCCGTTCTCGTCGCGGTAGATGTCGCGGCGGCCGACATGGTTCGCGGGGCCGACGTAGCCGTCCTGCTCCATGCGTTCCACCCACTTGGCCGCCGTGTTGTAGCCCACGCCCATCTGACGCTGGAGCCACGAGACCGAGACCTTCTGGTTCTCGAACACCAGCTGGCAGACCTGACGGTACTTGCGCTCTTCGGGCTGGTCGGACGCGGTGGCATCGAGGTCGTCGAAGCCGAACGAGCCTTCTTCCGGCTCGTTGGTGACGGCATCGACGTAGTCGGGCTTGCCCTGTCCGCGCCAGTGATCGGCGACGTGTTCGACCTCTTCGTCCGAAACGAACGGGCCGTGGACGCGCTTCACCGGGTCGGAGCTGGGCTTGTAGAGCATGTCGCCCTTGCCCAGCAACTGTTCGGCGCCCTGTTCGCCGAGGATGGTGCGGCTGTCGATGCGGCTGGTGACGGCGAACGACACGCGGGTCGGCAGGTTGGCCTTGATGACGCCGGTGATGACGTCGACCGAGGGGCGCTGCGTCGCCATGATGAGGTGGATGCCCGCCGCGCGGCTCTTCTGCGAGAGGCGCTGGATGAGCACTTCGATTTCCTTGCCGACGGTGACCATGAGGTCGGCCAATTCGTCGACGATGAGGACGATCTGCGGCAGCGTCTCGTAATCGAGCTGGCGGTCCTCGTAGAGTTCCTCGCCCGTTTCGGGATCGAAGCCGATCTGGATGCGGCGACCGAGCGGCTTGCCCTTGGCGGCGGCGGCGCGGACCTTCTCGTTGAAGCTGGCGAGGTTGCGCACGCTGATCTCGCTCATCTGGCGATAGCGGCGCTCCATTTCCTCCACCGCCCACTTCAGCGCGCGCACGGCCTTGGGCGGCTCGGTCACGACGGGCGAGAGCAAGTGCGGAATGTCGTCGTAGCTCTTGAGTTCCAGCACCTTGGGATCGACCAGGATCAGGCGGCACTGTGCCGGGGTCAGGCGGTAGAGCAGCGAGAGCAGGATCGTGTTGAGGCCGACCGACTTACCCGAACCCGTCGTACCGGCGACCAGCAAGTGCGGCATCGTCGCAAGGTCGGCCACCACCGGCTCACCGGCGATGTCCTTGCCGAGGATGATGGGCAGCATGCCCTTGTGATTGGCGAAAGCCTCGGAGGCGACCATCTCCTTGAAGGAGACCATCTGGCGGTCGGCATTCGGCAATTCGATGCCCATGACGGTCCGGCCGGGGATCGAGGAGACGCGGGCCGAGATCGCCGACATGTTGCGGGCGATATCGTCGGCCAGGCCGATCACGCGGCTGGACTTGATGCCGGGGGCGGGCTCCAGTTCGTACATCGTGACGACCGGGCCGGTGCGCACGGCGGTGATCTCGCCCTTCACATTGAAGTCGTCGAGCACGGTTTCGAGCAGGCGCGCGTTGCGTTCGAGGCTGAGCTTGTCGATCTTCGGCTGCGAATTCGGCGGCGGATCGTTCAGCAGGTCGAGGCCCGGCAGCACGAACTTGTCGAACATGTCCTTCTGGCGGTTGCCGATGTTGAGTTGCGCGGGGGTGGCGCTGGCCTTGGGGTCGCTGATCTCGGGCGCCTTGCGCGGCTTTTCCGCAGGGCCGTCGAAGGTCGCGGCGGGCGGAGCGTCGATGCGGGGGGCAGCCTTGGGCTTGTCGACATCCTCGGCAATATCGCGCGCCTTGGTCTTTGGGGAGGCGGCTGGGGCGGCCTCGCCTTCACCGCGCAGACGTCCGATCCGGCCGGGCAGCGTCAGCAGGCGCACCCAGTCGACGGCGAAGACCCGCCCCGCCAGCGCGACACCGGCGAGCGCGCAGAGCAGCGCCAGCACCAGCTTGATCCAGCCCTGCACGATCTCGGGCGCGAAAGCGGCGAGACCGGTCACGGCCTTGGCGCCGAGCAGGCCGGTGATGCCGCCCATCGAGGCGGGCAGCACGCCGCCGGGCGCGGTGAAGACCAGCGACATGACCGTGGCGATCAGCGTCATCGCGATCGCTAGCACGGCCACTGGAAGCCACCAGCGCTGGTTGGAGTGCTCGATCTCGTTGTCGTCTTCCTCGACCAGCAGCCAGAGCTTGCGGGCGAAGACGTAGAGCAGGGGAACGAAAAGCGCCGAAACCGGGCCGAACAGCACCAGCGCCCGCTCGGCCACCCAGGCGCCGACCGCACCCATCCAGTTCTGCGCCGGGCCGCCCGCAGCGGTCGAGGCAGAGGGGTCGGTCTGGTGATAGCTCACCAGCGCGAGGGCAAGGAAGGCCATCGCCGCGAACAGCGTCAAGGCGCCGCTCAGTTCGGAGGCGCGGCGCAGCGAGCGCTTGAGAACGGCGCGCCAGTTCGGCTTGGCGATACGCCGTCCGGGCGCGAGGGGCCGGGTGGCCATTAGGAATTCCCCCTGAAATCGGGCTCTGATCAGGCCCCGGATAATGCGCTGCGGCGGGACTCGCCGTCAAGAATGGATCGGGAACAGGCTTGTGGGCGACTCGGCTGCAATTCAGGCAAGGCCCTGGATCGCCGCCCATTTTCGCGACGGTAGATGGCGCGCGCGATGCCGGTTCATGCCGCCCAGGGCAATGACCGGAACGGCGGATCGTGCGGCGAGAAGGTGGAAACGCACCGGCCCCAGCGTCGCTGCGCCGGGATGGGAACGCGTCGGGTAGACCGGCGAGAGCAGCACCGCATCGGCGCGAGCACGGTGGGCGCGGGCCAGTTCGTGCAGCGAGTGGACGGTGGCGAGACGTAATGTCGTGGGACCCGGGGCCAGCTTTTCCGCCGCTCCATAGGCGCCGTCGGCGTTCCAGGCCCGTGCCTGCCGCGCGGTTCCGGACAGAATAACGCGGTGGCCGAAGCGCCGGGCCATGCGGGCGAGGGCATCGAACCGGGCGCGCCGCGCCGCCGGATCGAGGTGATAATGCCGATAGATCAGCCCCGATCCGCGCGGCAGGCGGGCGAGCGCCCGCTCCAGCGCGTGGTCGTTGCGGGCGTCGCTGATGAGCCAGATCTGGGGAAGAGGCGGGTGGCGGTTCGGCACGAAGCCGCTATAGCAGCGCGCCATGGATCAGCCAGCAACTCCTCTCGAAGACATCCGCGCCCGTATCGCCCAGGCCGCCCGCATCGCCGGGCGCGAAGCCGCCGCGGTCGAACTTGTCGCCATTTCCAAGACCCACCCGGCCGAGGCGATCGCGCCCCTGATCGCGCAGGGCCAGCATGTGTTCGGCGAGAACCGCGTGCAGGAAGCCGAGGCCAAGTGGCCTGCCCTGCGCGAGGAAAATCCCGAAGTGCGGCTGCATCTCGTCGGCCAGCTTCAGTCGAACAAGGCCGAGGATGCGCTGGCTCTGTTCGATTGCATCCATTCGGTGGACCGGCCTTCGCTCGTTACCGCGCTGGGCAAGGCGATGGACAAGACCGGCCGCCGGGTGCCCTGCTTCGTGCAGGTGAACATCGGCGCCGAAGAGCAGAAGGGCGGCTGCGCGATCGCGGAAGTGCCTGCGCTCTTGGCCTCTGCGCGCGAGGCGCAGCTTCCGATCGCCGGTCTGATGTGCGTACCGCCGCTTGGCATCGAAGCGGCGCCGTTCTTCGCGCTGCTGGCGAAGATCGCAGGCGATAGCGGCCTCGACCAGCTCTCTATGGGCATGAGCGAGGATTTCGAAACCGCCGTGATGCTCGGCGCGACGCATGTGCGCGTGGGCAGCGCGCTGTTCGGGGCGCGGGGCTGAGGCCCTAATCCAGGGGCGAGAATTTTTCCCTTTTGATCGGCGTCAAATCTTTCGCCGCGAAACGGGAGCATGGGGCTCGCAAGGAGATGTCGATCTGCGCCGACCTTGTCGTTCTGCGATGAGACCGGCGTGGATGAAGCCCGGCAGCGATACGGCTGTCAGGTAGCGGATCGGACTGGGGGCAGTTCCGGATGCGCGGCATCGAAACTCCGAGCGGAAGGTCGCAGGCGTGGCGGCCATTCAGGGCCCCCTGCTTCCCGTGCTGATCCCGGGTGGGGGACCGGCCGTCGTCGTCATCGCCGCCTGAGGTAATCGTACCTCTCTATCCGCGCCTGAGCCGGGGGGCTTTCAGGTCGGGATCGGTTCGTTCGGAGAACCCCTCCCTCGCAAGGGGGAGGGGTTTTGCCGTATTCAGGCCTTCAGGCGGGCATCGAGCGCGGAGATGACATCGTTCTGGCCGTTCAAGAGGGCCTGACCCTGATCCCGCGCGGTATCGATGGCCTTGGCGCTGGGCGATTCCTCGACCGGCTCGGCCTGACGGGCGTCGGCATAGAGCGAATCGAGATCCGCCAGCGCCGCCACGGTCGTGTCGCGGCTCGCCTGAAGTGCGGAGACTGCGACTTGCGCTGAAATCCACGAATCGCTGGTACGTGCTGCGCGCGCTGCTGCGGCAACCGCGCGGTCGGCGGCAGGGCGCTTGGCGGCGAACTGCTTGTCGGATGCCTGTGCGGCAGCGACGAGGCCGCCGATTCGGGTGGTCAGATCGGCCGTCGCTGGGGGAAGCTGAATCGGCGGCGGTGCCGGTTCGGCGGCTGCCGGCATGGCGGTGCGCTCCACCGGACGATAGGCCAGCGATGGGTAGCTTCCCGCCGTGGAGCAGGCTGTCAGGCCCAGGGCCAGACTCAGGGAAAGCGCGGAAATGAGCCCCGATTTCGGGGCAGAACCCAAGGAATGGGCGGAGAAACGGACTGGTGCGCGGATCATGGACCTGCCATAGCATGGTCAGGGACGATCGCGAGCGTCAATCCATGGCAAGTCCATGGCCCAATCGCGATTTCGGGCCTTTCCCCGGCCACTCCTTGGTTGACACGAATCGGTCGCTGGACTAACGGCACCATTCTTTCCGGAACCCCATGCAAATGGGGATGCCGGTGCGTCGCCCGCAAGGCTCCACGGTTCCTTCCTGGACCAGAGCGGCCGGGGCAAAGTTGTTTCGGCCTGTTTAGGGCTCATTGAGATTAGGTAAGGGCACCATGTTCGCAGTTGTGCGCACGGGCGGCAAGCAGTATCGGGTTGCCGCCGGAGACAAGATCGCGGTTGAAAAGCTGGCTGGTGAAGCCGGTGAGACCATCACGCTGGGCGACGTTCTGCTCGCCGGCAACGACGGCGAAGTCGCTGACGCCTCGAAGATCACGGTTTCGGCCGAGATCATCGCTCAGGCAAAGAGCGAAAAGGTCGTGGTGTTCAAGAAGCGCCGCCGCCACAACTATCGTCGCAAGAACGGCCACCGCCAGCAGATGACCCTGCTGCGCATCGTGTCGGTCGCCTGAGCCAAAGATCGGAAGGACTGAGCAATGGCACATAAGAAAGCAGGCGGTTCGTCGCGCAACGGTCGCGACTCTGCGGGCCGCCGCCTTGGCGTTAAGAAGTTCGGCGGTCAGGAAGTGATCGGCGGCAACATTATCATCCGTCAGCGCGGCACCCGCGTGTATCCGGGCGTGAACGTCGGCATGGGCAAGGATCATACCCTGTTCGCGCTCGCCGAAGGTCGCGTGCGTTTCCACGATGGCAAACTCGGCCGTAAGTACGTGTCGGTAGACGCCATGGCAGAAGCCGCCGAATAATCGGATGGTCGATGAAAGGGCCATCCTTACGGGATGGTCCCGCCGATCTTCACAGATCGGCTGAACGAGGGAGAGGGGCCAGCCCGTCTCCCTCTTTTCGTGTCTCCCTCACGCACGGCACAGCGGTTCCACAGAGCGGTAGCCCGTACAATTTCTTACGAATTTGCGCGGATATTTCAGGCTCTTCGGACGTTGTGCGTAATCGCAATGTCACGCGCAAATCCTAGGGGAAGCGCGGGGCGGATGAGTGGAGATACTCTATGTTCGTTCGCAGCGAACGGCTGTTCCTGAGGCCCGGCTGGACCGAGGATCAGGAAGAATTCCTGGCCCTGATCGCCGATGAGGGCGTCGTGCGCAATCTGTCGCGCGCACCCTGGCCCTACACGGGCGAGGATGCCCGGCGCTTCCTCGATGCAGCGCAGGACATGCTGCTGCCGCGCTTCCTGATCACCCAGCCCGGCGCCCACGGCACGCGGATCGTCGGCTGCATCGGTCTTTCCCTGCTCGATGGCGAGGTCAATCTCGGTTACTGGATCGCCCGCGAGCACTGGGGACAGGGCTTTGCAAGCGAGGCCGCACGGGCGGTGCTCTCGCTGGCGCGGGCGATCGGCCACAAGCGGATCGTCGGCAGCCACTTCGTGGACAACCCGGCTTCGGGCCGCGTGCTGGAGAAGGTCGGTTTCCGGCCCACGGGCCGAGTCGTCGAACGGTTCAGCGAGGGCCGGGGGACAAGCTGTCTTTCGCGCGAATATGCGGTGGAATTCGATTCGCCCGGCGACTGCGATGACGACCGTCCGAATCCCGGTTTCGGCGGCGGCCAGACCGTCGCGGACAAGCGTGCGGCCTGATTTGCCATCTCTCGCGTAAGTATCTCATAAAAAGGCGCTCTTCGGAGGATGGCGACATCCGCCGAAGAGACCGCCGCGGCAGTTCCCCCGGCTACAGCAGGATCCGTAGCAAAATCCGTGCAAAGCAACTCTCTTTGTGCATAGTATGGGGCGCAAAATAATAAAAAACGGAGGACTGCCCATGTTCGTCCGCACGGAGAGACTGTTCCTGAGGCCCGCCTGGCCGGAAGACGTCGACGAACTCGTTGAGGCCATTTCCGACGAAGCTGCCGAGCGCAACCTGGGCGCTAGCGAGTTGCCGCGTTCGACGGTGGCCATGCGCGATTACCTTGCAAGACCGCGCGATCCGCGCCTGCCGCACTTCTTCATGTATTTGCGCGCGCCCGGTGGCCCCAAGCTGGTGGGCGGCATCGGCCTAGGGCAGATCGAGGACGACGTGGAACTCGGCTATTGGATCGCCCCCTGCCATCGCGGACGGGGTTTTGCCCGCGAAGCGGTGCGGGCGGTGCTGGCGCAGGCCCGGGCATTGGGCCATCGCCGCGTGGTTGCGAGTCAATTCGCCGACAATCCCGCCAAGCGCGACGTTCTGGAGGAGACCGGCTTCGCAGACAGCGGGGCCGAGCGCGAACGCTTCAGCCACGGCGAGCCGGTGCGGGCCAGAATCTACGTCGCCAATCTGGTGGAGCGGCCTTTCCTTCACGCGGAGTCGGCAGCGGAGATTTCGGCCTGAGCGCCTGTTTCGTCAGGCCGGAAGCTCCAGCCACTTCGGCGCGAGCTTGGGGTCGATGTCTTCCACGCGCAGATGGTCCACGGCCAGCCCGAGTTCGGGATAGGCGGCACGGCGGCGTTTTTCGTCCGAGCGGGCGAGCGGCACCACGATCAGGCGGCGGTTGATCTTCTGCCGCCAGTTCATGCGCGCAGTATTCTCCTGCCCGACGTAGCAGCCCTTGTTGAAGCTGACGCCGTTCAGTTCAACGGCATTGCATTCCAGCCAGAGCGTCTCGCCTTCGCCGAGTTCGGCGCGGCCTTCGGGCACGCCCATGGCCAGGCGGTGGGCGCGCCACGCGTCATCGGCGCCCTCGGCTTCGGAAGGATTGGTGGGATCGATCGGCGCGATCCAGCGTTCGCCGAGGCCGTGGTGGCGCGGATCGGCGGCGGCGCCGTCTCCGGAATGGGCGCGCCAGTGGACTGCCAGCGAATCGTCGCGGACAATGTCGATGGCGCGGCGCAGGCGGTACATAGACAGGCGCTTGACCAGGGCGTCGGCCACTTCCGCCTCGCAGTCGATCAGCAGGCCCCAGCCGGCCTTGTTGCTTCCGGGCCAGACGATGAAGTCGAACAGCGCCTTGCCCTGCGGGGAGAGCAGCGCCGTCCAGGTGGGCAGGACTTTCGTCACGTCGGCGGTTACGAGGCCCTGCAGGAACTGGGCGACGTCTTCGTTCGAATCGGGGCGGGGGGAGAGCCGGATAAGGGCGCGGTCGAACAGGCGGCTGGCGGTCATGCCCGATAAGTGGGGCAGGGCGCGCCCATGCGCAAGGCGCGGAATTCGGCAAAAAGCGCAACCTGCAAGGAGTAGGCAAACGACAGGGGCGATCGGGGCCGCTACCGAAACGCAGCCCCTGCAGGGATCGACGGCTTTTCTAAAGATTGGAACGGTTCCGTTTAAATTATCTCGATTCCCCGATGCTCTTTCGCAGGCTATCCCCCGCTTCAGGAATTTCACCTCTCTGCCAAGGATACCCGAGATGACCGGACGCACTGCCCATCCCAAAGTCGAAAAGCTGATCGTCGATCGCTGGTCGCCGCGCGCTTTCGACGGCAGCGAGATTCCGCAGGAAGACCTCGACGTGATCTTCGAAGCTGCCGGTTGGGCGCCTTCGGCCTACAACGTGCAGCCCTGGACTTTCCTCTATGCGAAGAAGGGCGATGCCAACTGGGACTTGCTGCTCTCGCAGCTGATCGAGTTCAACCAGGGCTGGGCCAAGGATGCCTCGGCGATCGTCTATGTCGTTTCCGATAGCCAGATGCGCTCGGACAAGGGTAACTCGGACAATCACAGCCACAGCTTCGACGCCGGTGCCGCCTGGGCGCTCGCCGCGCTTCAGGCGCAGGCGCTGGGCTATCACACCCACGGCATGACCGGCCTGAAGTTCGGCGATGCGGAAAAGGCGCTCGGCATCCCCGCCGACCACCGCCTCGAAGCCGCCTTCGCCATCGGCAGGATGGGCGACAAGAGCCAGCTTCCCGAATTCCTTCAGGAGCGCGAAGTCGCCTCGAACCGCAAGCCGGTGGCCGAGATCGCCAAGGCCGGCAAGTTCGCCTGATATAACCGGAAAAGCATAGGGCGCTCCGGACCCTTCCCCCTCCTGTCACCGGAGCGTCTTTGCAAGCCCGGTCCGCCTTTCCCTTGGGCGGACCGGGTTTTTCGTTTCAGAACTTGCGCTTCACACCGACCATGAGCCGGTTGCTGACCATGCCGTTGGGAAAACCCTGGCTTTGCAGGTGCACATCGGCGGTGGTGTTCTCGTCCAGCTTCATTTCGAGGCGCGGCACGGCGCTCGGCATTTCATAGTCTTCGGGCAGGGGCCGCAGCCGCTCCTTCTCCGGATCGGGCGCGCAAACCACGATCTCGCCGGGGCGGCCTTGGGGGCAGCGGGGCGGTACCACGCTGAACCGGGCTCCGGGAGAATTGCGCATTTGCCTGAGATCGAAGGAATCCACCGTCTGCTCTGAAGCGAGAGGGGCGGCAGGTACGGTATCGATCGCAGGCATGGGGATGCTCCATCGGGAGCGGGCAGGCAATCACCCGATCGTGGCCGATTTGCGGCACCACTGGGCCGGAGCCGTGACGAACCCGGTTACATTTTGGCTATCGCCTGCCCAAGCACGACTCGGCTCGCCATGACGGCAAGAGAGGTTCATAGGCCCCCCGTTCGTTCAGGACATAGGGAGGTCGGCGCCGGTGGCGGCTGGATTGTTGAAGAACTCGGGGCAGTGGAGCCTGAAAACCTATCTCGCATGGGCACGCGGCGCGTTCGGCGGGCTGCTGGGCATTGCGCTGGCGGGCGGTATAACGATGCTGCTCGAAATGAAGGGCGTGGAGATGGGTGGGCTTTCCACGCTCCCGTTCCTCGTGGCGCCGCTCGGCGCTTCGGCGGTGCTGGTGTTCTGCGTTCCGGCCAGTCCGCTGGCGCAGCCGTGGTCGGTGATCGGCGGTAACATGATCTCGGCCATCGTCGGCCTTTCGATGGGCCATCTGCTGGGCAACCCCTGGCTGGCCGCTTCGACCGGCGTGGGTCTGGCGATCGTGGCCATGTCGCTCACCCGCAGCCTCCACCCGCCGGGCGGAGCTTGCGCCCTGCTCTACGCGCTCGGCGCGACGGGAGAGCAGCACTGGGGCGTCGGCTATCTGCTGCCGCTGGGATTGAACCTGATCTTCCTGTTCCAGGTCGGCTGGCTCTACAACAACCTGACTGGGCACCCCTGGCCGCACCGCGCACCGAAAGTGCAGCACAAGGCGCCGGAGCCTTACACGCGCGAGGATATCGAGACGCTGCTCGGCGAATGGGACGAAGTGCTCGATGTCGACGTCGACGATCTCGACGCTTTCGTGCAGGCGCTGCTGGTGAAAGGCCGCAAGGCCTGAGTTCAGGCCGTCGCGGTTTTGCGTCTGCGGGACAGAAGGTCCCAGCAGAACACCGCGATGGCCGTCCAGATGAACAGGAAGCAGAAGACCTGAATCGGCTTCAGCGGCTCACCGAAGACGAAGAGGCCCATCAGGAACACGCCCGTGGGCGTCACGAACTGGATGAAGCCGAGCACTGAGAAGTCCAGCTTGCGTGCGGCTCCGGCGAAGAGCAGCAACGGAATCCCGGTGACGATGCCCGCGCAGGCCAGCAGCAGGCTGGTGGTGAGCGACTGGCCCATGGCAAGTCCTGCCGGGCTGGTGCCTTGCCAGATCAGCATGCCCAAAGCGGGAACAAGCAATACCAGCGTCTCCACCGTCAGGCCGGGCAGCGATTCGACCGGCGTCAGCTTGCGAACGAGAGCGTAGCCCGCGAAGCTGAGCGCGAGGCCCATGCTGATCCACAGGGTATCGAGCGCGCCCCAGGACAGGATGGCCACGCCGATCGCGGCGAGGCCCACCGCCGTCCACTGCATCCGCGACAGGCGCTCGCGCAGGAACAGGGTTCCGGCCAGCACGTTGACCAGCGGGTTGATGTAGTAGCCGAGGCTGGCCGCGAGGACATGGCCTTCCATGACCGCGATCACGTAGACCAGCCAGTTGGTGCCGATCAGCAGCCCGCTCAGCGCCAGCGCGCCGAGGATGCGGGGATTGCCGAGGGCCGCGCGCAGTTGGGCGCCCTGCCGCAGCACCGCCACCATCACCAGGCAGAACGGCAGGGTGAACAGCAGGCGCCAGGCCACGACTTCGAACGGCGAGACCGCATGGAGCGCCGCGAAGTAGAGCGGGAACAGGCACCAGATGAAATAGGCGCCGAAAGCCTGGGCAAGGCCGCCGGAGCGGCGAGAAGAAGCGGTCTGCATCGAATATCCCGTGAGTGGCTTGCTGCGATAGGTGCGAAAATGCCGGTTTCGCAAGCGGTTCGTCGCAACACGTCCTTCGCCTCGTCGATATTGCCGAATCTGACAGCTGTGTTGCGGGTTGTTCAGCTTCGTTCGCTTAAAGCTGAATGCGTACCGCGGATCGAGCCTCAAAACGGCACCCTCCCGGCAATGACGAGGAGATTTGAGATGAACGCATTCTTCAAGGCAACCGCCCTCGCTGCCGCAACGGCCAGCCTGGCGACCGCTCTTCCCGCTTCGGCTGCCGTCAGCTTCGCGCCGACGCACAGCTTCGTTGCTCCCGGTGAGCAGGAATACGGCCACTGGCGCGAGCGTTATTCCCGCGAGGACCGTCGCCGTGGCTACGGCAATCGCGATCACTACTATCGCGGCGACCGAGGCTATCGGGGCGACCGTCGTGGCTACGACTGCCGCCGTTCGGGCGGCACCACCGGCCTCCTGGTAGGCGGTGCGGCGGGCGCGCTTGCTGGCCGCGCCATCGACACCCGCGGCGATCGCGCCACCGGCACCGTGCTCGGCGCCGCCGCAGGTGCCCTGCTGGGCCGCGAAGTGGAACGTGGCGGCTCGCGTTGCCGCTAAGCTAACCGAACAAGGACTGGCTTCCCCGCGAGGACGGCGACTTGCGGGGGAGACCTCCCGAACTCCAGGAGTACGGGTGGGAGAGGGCGTCTGCGACCTTAGGGCCGCAGGCGCCTTCGACCTGTCCGGCCGGTTGCCGCTTCGTAAGGTCTTGCGCCCGTCTATCCCATTAGGGGTCATCCCATTTTGGAACGCGGGCCGCTTTAACCCTGTGCTGCGCTTGAATTTACGCCGTTTACCGGGAAGGCTCGATTCTTACTGCGATGCTGCGGCGAGCTTTTGCTCGGCACAAGAAGGACGGGATCATGAAGGCTACCGCCACGAGGGTTATCGCTGTCGGCCCCGGTCTGGGGCTTCTCGCACTAGCGGGTGCGCTGGCGCTAGCGGGCTGCAATTCGAAGCAGAAGCCCGAAGCGGCGGAAAGCGATTCGGCCATCGGCGGTTCGCTCGGAGACCGGATCGTCGTCGATCCGGAGAAGGCGGGCGGGAGCACATCTGCCGCAAGTGGCGCTGCGATAACGCTGGCGCCTGCCGCCCGCACGCCTGAAGCCGTGGCCGCCGCGAAGAAATCCGCGGCCGATGCTGCCGGGGGCAAGCTTCTGCCCGCGCCCGCGCCGCAGAAGGGTGGCGCCCCGGCGCTGGCGCAGAATGCCGCCTCGGCTGCGCAGATCACCGATGCCGCGCGCAAGGCGAAGACCGACTGCGCGGGCAAAGTACAATATTCCGAGGCCTGGGCGAAGAAGCTCCCCGCCGCCATTCCCGTCTACCCGCGTGGCGCGGTGCAGGAAGCGGCGGGAACCGATGCGGAGGGCTGCGCGCTGCGCGTGGTCAATTACGCTGTCCCGGTCTCGCCCGAGGATGTCGTGAGCTTCTACTATTCGATGGCCCAGCGCGGTGGCTACAGCGCCGAATACCGGCTCGACGGCGGCGACCATGTGATCGGCGGCCGCAAGGGCGGGCAGGCCTATGTGGTCTATGCCCGCAAGCTGGACGGCGGCGTCACCGAGGTCGATCTGGTCGCCAGCGGGAAGTAGCTTGCCGCTGGCCCCTTATCGCAGGCCCACGCCGATCATCGCGCGGGGCTGCTCCATCTCGCCGGATGCGACCGGATAGGCGCAGTAGTCCGCCGCGTAGTAGCCGCTCGGATGGTGGTTTCCGGAAAGCCCGATCCCGCCCATCGGCGCGGCATGGCTCGGCCCGGTGGTCGTGCGATTCCAGTTGACGATCCCGGCGCGGACATTGGCCCAGAAACGGTTGTAGTCCTGCGGCGACCCGCCCACGAGCGAGGCAGCGAGGCCGAAGCGGGTATTGTTGGCCTCGGCGATGGCCTCGTCGAAATCGTCGACGCGGATTACCTGGAGGATCGGACCGAACAGTTCGACATCGGGGCGGTCCTTCATTGCCGTCGTGTCGATGATCGCCGGGCTGAGGAACGGCAGCGTCTCGTCGCTGCGCACCAGATGCTTGATCGCACGGCCGCCGTTGCTCAGCAGATAGAGAAAGCTCTCGGTCAGTCCGTCGGCCGCCAGGGTGTCGATTACCGGGCCCATGAACGGGGCCGGTTCGTCGAAGGGGGCGCCGACGATCACGCGGTCGGCCAGCGCCTTCACTTCCGCGATCGCGGCATCGTAAAGCGAACTTTTCACGATCAATCGGCGCGCGGCAGTGCAGCGCTGTCCCGCCGAGGAAAAGGCGGACTGCACGATCAGTGCGGCGGCGTCCGTCAGCTTGGGTGTATCCCAGAGGACGATCGGATTGTTGCCGCCCATCTCCAGCGCCACCAGCTTGTCCGGCCGGGCCGAGAGGCGGCGGTTGATCGAGATGCCGGTATTGGCCGAACCGGTGAACAGCACCCCGTCGATGCCGTCATGCGCCACGAAGTCCTGCCCTTCCAGCGGTCCGCCCGCGGCGAACTGCATGACGGCGGCGGAAATCCCGGCGCGGTGGAAGCAGCGCGCGAGCATTTCCCCGGTGGCGGGGGCTTTCTCGCTCGGCTTGAAGATCACCGCATTGCCCGCGAGCAGCGCCGGAACGATGTGGGCGTTCGGCAAATGCGCGGGGAAGTTGAACGGTCCGAGCACGACCAGCACGCCGTGCGGCTTGTGGCGCACGGCCATCGTGCCCTGAAGCGCCGAATCGAGCTTCCGCTGACTGGTGCGCTCGGCATAGGCGCGGATCGAGACTTCGACTTTGGCGACCACGCATTCGACTTCGGCGCGGGCTTCCCACAAGGGTTTGCCGACTTCGCGGGCGATCGTGGCGGCCAGCTTTTCGGCATCCTTGCGCACTTCGTTGGCGAAGCGGCGCAGCAGTTCGATGCGGGTGGCGAGCGGCTGCGCGGCCCAGGTCGGCCAGGCACGCCGCGCGCGACCGACCACCTCGTCGACGTCGCAAGGCCTGCCGCGCCAGATCTCCGCGCCGGTCGCCGGTTCGTAGGAGACGATCTCGGTCACGTTCCCGGCCTCGCTGGCGACGGAGGGTTGCCGGGTGCTGTATGCGCTCGCTGTCGCGCCCATGAAGATGCTGGTCCGCTCTCGATAACTCGCTGTCGGACATGCTCTTGCACAGGTATTCCTACCGGGATGCTAACGGCCGATGTAATCCTTTGGGGTCAGCCTTCCGACTTGTGACCGGCGGGCGTGGGCGCAGTGCCTAGTTGGCGGCCAAGCTCGCGGATTTCCGCGACGCGGGCGTGGAGTGCGGACCAGTCGTCATGCTGGTCGATTGCGCTCCAGATGCGTTCGACTTCATCGATCAGCGTGCTTGGCGGGAGCGCCTGCTGCCAGAACGGGTCCGAGGTCTCGGCGGCCGGGGCGTAAGTGTCCAGAAGTTCGCCGAATCGGTCCTGCCCCGCGTTCTGCCTATCGTCCCGTCCGCCCCGATGGCGGAAGAAGAACTGCTCGGGCGCCTCGCCGCTGGCAAGCATGGCCTGTTCGGCGGCCTGGATCAGTGCGCTGTCCTGCTCCTGTCCTTGCGGTACGACGCCCAGACGCCAGGTGAAGCGGCGACTCATCGCCTGCTGATAGAGCGGTGCGAACCGATCAAGCGCGGCCACCAGCGGTTCGGTCGTCGTCAACATGCTGAGGGCGATGGCCAACTGGCCGCAGTTCCACAGCACTGCCTCCGGTTGGCGGCCGAAGGCATAGAGGCCGGAATGGTCGAAATAGGCGGCGGTGAAGCGCGGGTCCCAGCGCGGCAGCCAGCGCCAGGGGCCGTAGTCGAAGCTCTCGCCCGAAATGTTCATGTTGTCGGTATTGAGCACGCCGTGGACGAACCCGGCGACCATCCAGCTCGCCGCGAGGTCGGCCATGCGCTCGACCACCTGATGGAGCAGGATCACGGCGGGTTCGTCACGCCCCGGTGCGTCCTCGGGGGGCAGGTTGCCGGGGAAGGTTTCGAGGCAATAGGCCACGAGCGCTTCCATGTGCTCGCGCTCCTCCAGCGCGAGCAGGCGCTGGAACGTGCCGATGCGGATATGGCCGTGGCTGAGCCGGACCATCACCGCCGAGCGCGTCGGCGAAGGCTCGTCGCCGCGCCAGAGCGCCTCGCCGGTCTCGATCACGGAGAATGTCTTGCTGGTATAGACGCCCAGCGCCTCCAGCATCTCGGTAGCGAGAATCTCGCGGACCGCCCCCTTCAGCGTCAGCCTGCCGTCGCCGTCGCGGCTGTAGGGCGTCTGCCCCGAGCCCTTGGTGCCGAGGTCCAGCACGCGGTTTTCGCCGTCCAGCATCTGGGCATGGAGGAAGCCGCGCCCGTCGCCGATGTTGGGGTTGTAGTTGCGGAACTGGTGGCCGTGATAGCGCAGCGCCAGCGGGCGTGGCAGGTTGCCCGGCAGTGCCTCGAAACGCCCGAAATGGGCGGCCCAGTCCTCGTCGTCGAGCGCGTACAGACCGACGGCAGCGGCCCAGCGGTCGTTGCGGAAGCGCAGGATATGTTTCGGAAAATCGGCAGGGGACACCGGACTGGCGATCCAGTCGGCGATAGCCTCGATACGGGGGGCAGGGCGGTAGACGCTTGCTTGCGGTTCGCTTCGCATCGGGCAATAGTGGCGATCCGATGCCCGTCGATCAAGCCGGGCCACAAGATGAGGTCGCGGCTTCGGCATGACGGTATTCGAGGATCGGTTCTGGTCGAGCCGGGATGGATTGAAGCTGCATTTTCGGGATTATCCCGGCGAGGAAGAAAAGCGTCCGCCGATCGTCTGCCTCCACGGCCTGACCCGCAACGCCCGCGATTTCGACGTTCTGGCCGAGCGCCTTTCGCCGCGCTGGCGGGTGATCTGCCCTGACATGCGCGGGCGCGGCGACAGTGAATATGCCCGCGATTCGGCCAGCTACAACCCGGTCCAGTATGGCGAGGACCTGCTGGAACTGCTGGAGCAGGAGAAGATCGACCGCTTCATCGCCATCGGCACCTCGCTGGGCGGGCTGATGACG
The DNA here is from genome assembly GCF_036820275.1 of Novosphingobium sp. GTDB lineage: Bacteria > Pseudomonadota > Alphaproteobacteria > Sphingomonadales > Sphingomonadaceae > Novosphingobium. Next base: position 6,204 of record NZ_DAISLT010000010.1, on the reverse strand, counting down.
ATGGGGCTGGCCACCTTGATCCCCGACCGGATCGCGGCGGCGGTCATCAACGACGTCGGGCCGTTCCTTGAGCCCGACGGGGTCGAGCGGATCAAGGACTACGTGGGGCAGGGGCGCAGCTATCCCACCTGGGTCCATGCCGCCCGCGCCCTGGAAGACAACCAGAGCGAGGCCCATCCCGGCAAGCCGCTCGATTTCTGGATCGGCCGGGCCAAGCGCCTGATGACCGTTTCGAACGCGGGGCGCGTGGTCTTCGACTACGACATGAAGATTGCCGAGCCGTTCCTGGGCTACGATGTCGACGACCAGCCCGATCTCTGGCCGGCCTGGGAAGCGCTGGCGGGGCGGCCGGTGCTGGTGCTGCGCGGGGCCTTGTCCGACCTGCTTTCCGCCGCGACTCTGGAAAAGATGCTCCGCCGCCTGCCGGGCACCGAGGCGGTGACGCTGGATAATGTCGGCCACGCCCCGACGCTGGACGAACCCGAATCCGTCGCCGCGATCGAGCGACTGCTGGCGCAAGTCCCCTGACGGCTGCCGCCTTGCGCATTCTCCATCTCCATTCCGGTTTCTCTGCGGGCGGCAAGGAGCTGCGCGCGGTGCGGCTGATGAACTTGTTCGGCCCCGGCATCGCCCACGCCGTCGTCTCGGCGCAGCCCGGCGCGCACGGCGCCGCTGCGCTGCTGGACCCTGCGCTGCCGGTGGAGTTTCCCGAGGACTTTCCCAGCCTTCAGGGGCGTCCGACCCCGCGGCGGCTGTGGCGGATCGCGCAGGCGATGGCAGACTTCGACCTCGTGCTCACGTACAACTGGGGGGCGATGGACGCGGTCATGGCCCATCGCCTGTTCGGCGGGCTGCTCGGCCTGCCGCCGCTGGTCCATCACGAGGATGGCTTCAACGAGGACGAGGCTGCGGGCCTCAAGCCCGCGCGCAACCGCTTTCGCCGCATCGCGCTGCGGCGGGCATCGGCGCTGGTCGTGCCCTCGCAGCGGCTGGAGGAGATTGCGCTCACCGCATGGCGACAGCCGCGTGAACGGGTGCGACTCATCCCCAACGGCATCGATTGCAGCGCCTATCTCGACCGCCCCCGGCCGGACATGCTGCCGGGACTGGTCAAGCAACCGGGCGAGCGCTGGGTGGGGACGCTGGCGGGCCTCCGGCCGGTGAAGAACCTGCCGCGACTGGTGCGGGCGTTCGCGGGATTGCCCGAGCCGTGGCGGCTGGTCATCCTCGGCGAAGGACCGGAGCGGGCGGCTATCGCCGAAGCGGCGGCGCAGTGCGGCGTTGTGGACCGGGTGCACTTGCCCGGATTCGTGGCCGATCCTTCGCATGCAGTCGGCCTTTTCGACATTTTTGCGCTTTCGTCCGATAGCGAGCAGTTCCCGATCTCGGTGGTGGAGGCGATGGCGGCCGCCCTGCCGGTGGCTTCACCCGCCGTCGGGGACGTCGCCCGGATGGTATCGGTGGAAAACCGGGGACTTATCACGCCGCCCGGAGACGAGGCCGCATTGGCCGCAACGCTGGCCCGGCTGGCAGGCGACGACGGGCTGCGCGCGCGCCTCGGCGCGGCCAACCGGGCTTTTGCGCGCAGCCATTACGACGAGGCGGAAATGCTCGCCGCCTATAGCCGCACATATGGTGAGGCACTGGGGCAAGACCGCCTGATTTGACACGCCGACATCATTCAGCAAGGCTTCACCGCATGGGGTGCAGCGATCATCCCCGTTGAAAAGCCGTGGTCATTCGCTAAACAGCCCGGCAACCATTTCCGATTTTCCGCAGAAAGCGCCCGAAACTTGGCTCTGCCTCCTTCCAACAGCACTCCGACCAATCCCAAGTCTGCCGAGCGACTCGCCGCGCAGCAGGATGTTTTCCTGCGCGAGGTGGACGACGCCCTGCGGCAGGACCAGATGGAAGGCTTCTTCACCCGCTACGGCAAGCCCGTGATCGCGGCTGTGGTTCTGGCGCTCGCGGCCTTCGGCGGCTGGCTCTACTGGAGCCATCGCCAGAGCGAGCAACGGAGTGCCGATGCCGAGGCTTATGTCCAGGCGATCGACAGCATGAAGTCCGGCAACCTCGATGCCGCCAAGGGCAAGCTCGAAGCGCTGGCCAAGGGTACGGGCGGCAGCCCGATCTCGGCCAAACTGATGCTGGCTGGCATTGCCGCCGAGCAGAAGCGCCTGCCGGACGCGGTCAAGCTCTACGGCGAAGTGGCCAACGACGCCAAGGCGCCGCAGCCGCTGCGCGATCTGGCCGCCGTGCGCGGCGTTGCCGTCAACTTCGACGGCATGAAGCCGGAAGACGTGGTTTCCCGCCTCAAGCCTTATGCCGCGCCGGGCAACCCCTGGTTCGGCGTTGCCGGTGAACTGGTCGGCATGGCCTATATCAAGATGAACAAGCAGGACCAGGCCGGTCCGCTGTTCGCCGCCATCGCCAAGGACGAGCAGGTCGAGTCGGGCCTGCGCAGCCGCGCCCGCCAGCTTGCCGCCGTGCTCGGCGTCGATGCGATCGACGACGTGGTGGACGAACGCGGCGAGCCGCTCGGCCAGGTGAAAAATGGGGCAAAGGCCAGTGCGCAGCCCGCGCCTGCTGCCGGAGAATGAACATGGTTGAGAAGAAGCATATTTTCGGCCGTGCGGGCGTCGTTTCGCTGATCGCTCTGGCGCTTGTCGCGGGTCTTTCCGGCTGCAAGTCGAACAGCAAGGGCCCCAAGACCCCGACCGTGGGTGAGCGCGTGCCGATCCTCTCGCGAATCGAGAGCGGCGCCAAGGTCGATCCGACGCAGGAAGCCGTCTCGGTGATCCTGCCGCCGCAGCATGAGAACAGCGAGTGGGCGCAGGCCGGTGGCAACGCCGCCAAGTCCTACGGCCACCTGGCGCTGGCCGATCATCCGAGCCGCGTCTGGACCGCGCAGATCGCCGGTTCCACCAACCGCGCCCGCCTCGCCGCCGCACCCGTAGTGGCGGACGGCAAGCTCTTCGTGATGGACACCGACGGCGTCGTCCATGCCTTCGATGCCAAGACCGGCGGTTCGCTCTGGACCAAGAGCTTCTCGGTTTCCGGCAAGACCGAGAATTCGATCTTCGGCGGCGGTGTCAGCTACGACGGCGGCAACCTCTACGTCACCACCGGGCTTGGCGAAGTCGCCGCGCTCAAGGCGACGGACGGCAGCCAGGTCTGGACCAAGAAGCCCGGCGGCCCGCTGCGCGGCTCGCCGACGATCGGCTTCAATTCCGTCTACGTGATGACGCAGGACAACCAGATCTTCGCGCTCAATGCCGCGGACGGCAACGTGCTGTGGAACGAATCGGCCTCGCTCTCGCAGGCGGGCGTGTTCGGCGTTGCCGCTCCGGCAGCCGGGCAGGGGACGGTCATCGCCGGTTACTCCTCGGGCGAACTCGTGGCCTATCGTTACGAGAACGGCCGCCAGGTCTGGTCGGACGCTCTGTCGCGCACCTCGATCTCGACCGAAGTGGGCAGCCTCACCGACGTCGACGCCGATCCGATCATCGATCAGGGCCGCGTCTATGCGCTGGGCCAAGGCGGCCGCATGGCAGCCTATGAGCTGATCACCGGCCAGCGTATCTGGGAACTCAACCTCGCCGGCATCTCTACGCCGATGGTGGTGGGAGACTGGGTCTTCACGCTCGACGATCATGCCGAGATCCTCGCCATCGCCCGCAATACCGGCAAAGTCCGCTGGCTGACGCAGCTGGCGCGCTACCAGAACGCGAAGAAGCGCAAGGGTCCGATCTTCTGGGTCGGTCCGGTGCTCGCGGGCGGCAAGCTCTGGGTCGGCAATTCGCGCGGCGAACTGGGCACCGTCGATCCGGCAACCGGCACGCTGACGCCGTTCGTTGAAGTGAAGGACCCGATCTCGCTCGCGCCGGTCGTGGCGAACCAGACGCTTTACCTGCTGGACGATTCGGGCCGGATCTCGGCGTTCCGCTGAGAATGTCCGCCGTTTCCGGAAGCTGTCCGGGGCGGCGGAACCTTCGGTATTTCGCACCTCTTAACCAATTCCGGGTAGTCCGGGGCGCATGAGCAGCGCCCCGACTCCCGCGAAAATGTCGCCCGCGAAAATCCGGCCCGCCAGCGATGTCTCGGCAGGCGTCGGCCTTGCCGGACTGGCGGCACTGCTCGGCTGGCTGCTGGTCTGCCGCAACTGGGCCTCGATCTCCGAAGTCCTTGCGCTTCCCGGACCCCATGCGCCGATGAGCGGGCCTTATGCCTCGGTCGCCACGCTCTTCGTGACCGGCACGGCCATGGCGCTCTGGTCGGTCCTCGTGGACAAGGTCCATCTGCGGCCCTCGACCGGCATCGACTGGAGCCTGCGCCGCCCGCTTTCCGAGACGCTCGACCTCTCCATCACCAAGCTCGCGGGCCTCTGGGCGACCTGGGCGCTGATCGGGGCGTTCTACTGCGTCGGCCGCTGGTACTGGGACGGGCAGTACCTGTTTGCGATGGAAGTGATTGGCGCGGCGGCGCTGCCGGTCTTCCTGCTCTCGATCCCCTATGTGTTCTGGCTGGATCGCAAGCTGATCGAGCCGCGCGACCAGGCCTGGCACTTCGGCGCCCTGCTGATCGGCCGCGAGGTCTGGGACCTGGAGGCGGTGAAGAAGCATGGCCGCGGCTGGGCGATCAAGGCCTTCTTCGGCGCTTTCATGATCTCGATCCTGCCCGGCGGTTTCGCGCAAGTCGTCGAGGCGAACTTCGGCGCCATGATCCATGATCCGGTGCCGCTGGCCTCGACGGTGATCGCGCTGCTGTTCCTGATCGACGTGCAGCTCGGCACTGTCGGCTACATTTTTACCTTCCGCCCGCTCGACGCCCATATCCGCAGCGGCAATCCGCTGCTGGCGGGCTGGGTGGCGGCGCTTATGTGCTATCCGCCGTTCGTCTGGGGCACGATGGGCCGCGCCGATGTGCTGGGCTACGAAGTCAACACGCCCGGCTGGTCCTACTGGCTGCAAGGCCACACGGCGCTGCTGTGGTTCTGGGCGGCGCTGATGGTGTTCCTCGCGGCGGTCTATGCCTGGGCGACGTTCGCCTTCGGCCTGCGCTTTTCCAACCTTACCTATCGCGGTGTGCTGACGAACGGGCCCTACCGCTTCACCCGGCATCCGGCCTATCTGTCCAAGAACCTGTTCTGGTGGACCTCGACCTTGCCCTTCCTGGTCAGCAGCCACGCGCTGACCGACATGGTGCGCAACACCGTGCTGCTGGGGGTGGTGAGCGGGATCTACTACTGGCGCGCGCGGACCGAGGAAGCGCACTTGCTCGCCGAAGATGCCAAGTACCGCGAATACCATGCGTGGATGGCGCGGAACGCCCTGATCACCCGCTCGCTGGCAGGACTGATCGCACGGCTGCGCCCTCGTAGCGGTGCGACGCAAGCCGTGGAGCAGGAGGCTTAGGCAACCGGCAGTTCCAGTCGGGCGGTAAGCCCCTCGACGGTGCCATCCGCTGAAACCCGATTGGCCAGCACCAGCGCCCCGCCGTGCTGGTCGGCAATGGCGCGGGCCAGTGCGAGGCCGAGGCCGGCGCCGCCTGTGGCGCTGTTGCGCGAGGGATCGCCGCGGGTGAAGGGATTCATCATCGCATTGATCGAATCGTCGGGAATGCCGGGGCCGTCGTCGGCGATCAGGATGACCGCGCGGTCGCCCTCGCGGGAAAGCGAGACCCGCGCGCGCTCGCCATAGCGCAGGGCATTGCCGATGAGGTTGCGCAGGGCGCGGCGAATCCAGGTCGGGCGCAGTTCCAGGGCGATGCGCTCGGTCTCGCCGACTTCGACCGGTTCGCCCATGTCCTCGTACTCCTCGATCACCGAGAACATCAGCGCGGAGAGTTCGGTGCGTTCGAGCGGATCGCTGGGACGGCCGACGCGCGCGAGCGAAAGGATATCGTCGAGCGTGTGGACGATATCCTCGATTGTCGCCGCCATGCGGGCGCGCTCGACATCGTCCGAAACGGATTCGATCCGCACCCGCAGCGCCGCGAGCGGGGTCTTGAGGTCGTGGCCGATGGCGCCGAGCATGACGTTCTTCTCGTCGAGCAGGGCGGCGATGCGCGATTCCATGGCGTTGTGGGCCACGATCAGGTGCTGCATGTCCTCGGGGCCGGAAGGCGCCAGCTGGCCTTCGAGGTCCTGCTTGGCGGCGAAGCGTTCGAGGCGGCGGGTCAGCGCGGCGAGCGGGCGGGTGATCC
>NZ_DAISLT010000009.1:40578-168477 GCF_036820275.1 Novosphingobium sp. | reverse complement strand
CATCGCGAGATGGGCGCACTCTTCCGGCGTCAGGAATTGCCGCCAGCGATGGACCTTGTAGCCGTTGCCGAGTCGTTCGGGTTCCGCGAGAGTGACGGGATAACCTTCGCTATCGAGGTCCATCCGCGAAAGCAGGGCAAGATCGTCTGCTGCCGCGCCGCCGTAACGCTCGGCGGCCTCGCGCAGGATCGCCAAGGCGGCGCTCCAGTCTTGGGGGGCGCCGGTTCCGTTGGCGGTGAGGGCGGATTCCATCAGCGCGGCATCCTCGCTGCCGGCGAGAGTGGCAGTACGCAGCAGGCGTCGGGCCTCGTGCAGGTCGCGGGGGAGGGGGCTGCCGATCAGTCGCCAGCGGGCCAGCATGGCAAGGCAATCGGCATCGCCGCGTTCGGCGGCATCCTGGGCGATCGCGACGGCGTCCTGTTGGCGCCCGCTGTCGAGCGCGGCCTGAGCGCGTTCACTGGCTTGGGTCATGGCCCCCTCTTGGCGCGTTCGACCGACAAAGAAAAGGGGCGGCGGGATAACCCGCCGCCCCCAAAGAGCAGTAATGATCGAAACGATCAGAACTTGGCAGTGATGCCGGTGTAGAAGTAACGGCCCATGTTCGGGTAGATGCCCGAGCCGTCGCCCACGCCGGTTAGGCCGTACGGAGGCATCTTATTGAAGACATTGTCGACGCCAAGATAGAACGTGTACTTGTCGCTCACGTCATAGGATGCGCGGATGTCGTGGTAGAACACATCCGGGTACTTCTTGATCGGCGCATAGTCTTCGTTCTGCGGCGGCAGTCCGTTGACCGAATTGTAGTCCTCATACTCGTTGAGGTACATGCCGCCCAGCCAGCGAAGCTGATAGCCGAGCTTGAAGCTGCCGCGCTGGAACGAAGCGTTCATGGTCACGGCGTCGGAAGGCGCGTTCAGCTCGTCGAGCAGCGTATCCTTGAAGCCCGGATTGGTCGGGTCCATGAACTGGTCGTTCTGGAGGTAGTGCGTCCAGTAAGCGGTCAGCGATACGCGGCCAAAGTCGAACGAGTGATCGTAGTTGACCTGGGTATCGATGCCGCGAGCCTTGAGCTTCGCGTAGTTGAGCGAGCTCTGGAGCAGCGAGCCTTCCAGGATCTGGTAGGCCTGTTCGCCGCGCGGACCACCATTTGCACCCGCACGCTGGAACGACGAGCAGAAGATGTTGTCCAGACTCGGCGAGTCATAGCACTGGTCGGCAATGGTCTGGGCATCGACCGAGGCGATGACGTTGTTGACCTTGATGTTCCAGTAATCGACCGAGATCGACAGGCCCGGGATCCAGCGGGGCTGGATGAGGGTGCCGACCGTGAAGGAGTCTGAAGTCTCTTCACGCAGATTCGGGTTGCCGCCGCTGACGATCTCCAGCGAGGACGAGTAGTTGTAGTCGTAGCTTGCCGGAATGCCTGCTGCCGCGCAGTTGGCTGCGCGATACGTGGTGCCGTTGTTGATGTTGCGCGACGAGCACGGATCGCTGAACTGCGGCGCGTAGTTCTGGCCCGCGGCCGAGTACAGCTCGGTCAGGTTCGGAGCGCGCACCGAGCGCGAGTAGGTGCCGCGGAAGCTGATGTCGTGCACCGGGCTCCAGATCAGTTCGCCGCCATAGGCATAGACCGTTCCGGCCGAACCCTTGTAGTCCGAGATACGGCCGTTGCCGCGCAGACTCAGGTTCTCGAAGAAGGGCTTGTCCTTGAGGATCGGGAACAGCACTTCGCCGTAGACTTCCTTTACCTCGAACGCGGGAGCCGAGAAGGTCGGAATGGCGTTGTAGAACGCATAGCCTTCCTGGGTCAGGTCGTCGAGGTCGTAGCGGACCGTTTCGCGGCGGTATTCACCACCGACCGAGAAGGCCACCGGACCGCCGGGCAGGTTGAAGAACTGGCTCGTATCGCCCGAGACATAGCCCAGGATGTCGAACTGCGTCATCTTGCCGGTGGCGAGACTGTTGGTGAGGATGTAGTCCTTGGCTGCCTTCGAGACGGAACCCTGACCGAACGGATTGAGCGGAACGCAAGCGGCCACGTCGCCGGCGAGGCGCGGATCGTTGTCGCTGACGTAGGAGAACGCCGCCGACGGGTCGATCTTCGAACGGCAGACGATGTTGCCGTTGGCATCCGTTGCGGTGTCAAGAGCCAGCAGATAGCGCTGGACGTTGACGTTGCCGCGGATCAGGTTGCGTTCCTTGTGCTGGCCATAGTTGACCGACAGTTCGTACTTCCAGTCGTCGTTAAAATCGCCCTTGAGGCCGCCGACGATGCGGAAGGTCTCGCGCTTGATCTCTTCGTCTCGAACGCCGAAATCAACCCAGTTGCGGCGCAGGCTGAAGCCGAAGCTGCCGTCGTTGATAGCAGCGCGCTGAGCGGCGAGCTTCTGTGCGGCGGTCTGGGTGACAACGCCGTTCACCACGGTGTCCGTGAAGGCCGCTCCAGTGTTGGCGTTCACGGTCGAGTTCAGGAACGCGTTCGTGAGGGTCTGGCGCGCGTCGTCGTTCAGGTACGGGTTGTCGAGGCGAACGCGTTCACGCGGATCGCCGCCGAGAGTGGCTCCCTGCGAGAAGAACGGGCCGCTCTGCGAGCCGCGCACGTCGGTGCGGCTGTACTTGGCTTCGAAGAACGGCACGAGCGCCGGAGTGATCTCGTAATGACCGCTCAGGTTGACGGTGTAGCGCTTCAGGTCAGGCGACAGCGCCAGCAGGCGGCCTTCGCGATTGCTGGAGCCGTTGCCGCCCAGGAAAGAGCCGTTCGGGCCGATACCGATGCGCTCGCCGGTCTGCGGAACGAGAGTGCCGTCGGGCTGGAACTGGAAGTTGCAGGTATAGGCGCGGCCGTTTCCACCGGCGCCGCAGTTGCCACCACCGTAAGCTGCGACCATGCCGCCGAGCGAGATCGTGGCCGAGCGGATGTCGTTGTAGAAGGTACGATCCGGAATGCCGTTCGAACCGTTCACGACGGTGCCGGTGTTGTCGGCATCGGTCACGACGAAGCCGTGGTTGTTACGCAGGCCCGGACGACCCGAAGCATAGAAATCGTCGGAATGCGAGAATTCGGCAGCCACGGTGATGTTGCCGCGACCTTCCGAGAAGTTCTTGCCGATGACGGCAGAAACGAACTGCTTACCCGCGTCGCCATAGTTCGAGATGCCGTTCTGGCCACGAACGCTGATGCCGTCGTAATCTTCCTTGAGGATGAAGTTCACGACGCCGGCGATCGCATCCGAACCGTAGACCGCCGAAGCGCCACCGGTCACGACGTCCACGCGCTCGATCAGGTCGGCGGGGATCGTGTTTACGTCAACCGAAACGGCGTTGACCAGAACGTCGCTGCCGATGTGGCGGCGGCCGTTGACCAGTACGAGCGTACGCGAAGTGCCCAGGCCACGAAGGTCGAGCAGGTTGAGGCCGCTGGTGCCAAGGTGGGCGTTGGAGTTCGCCTGGCTGAAGGTGCTGCGCATCTGCGGCAGGCGGTTCAGCTGGTCGCCGACCGAGAGGTTGCCGGTGCTGAACACCTGCTCGCCGGTCAGGATGGCGACGGGGTTGGCCGATTCCAGGTTCGGCGTCGAAATGCGCGAACCGGTGACGACGATGGCGGGAGCGTTGGCCGAATCGTCGGCATCGGCGGCCGCCTGGTCCTGCGCGTAAGCGCTCGTGGCGAAGGCCAGAGCGAATACGGGCAGGCTGGCAGCGCTACGCAGCGCAGCCTTCTTCAGAGAGTTTTGCACGTTATTGTGTCCCTTGTTGCTTTCGTGAGCACGGCTGGAAGCGTGACCAGACCTGCCGTGCACCCGGATGCGGTAATCATCGTGCGCAGACGCACGGGATCACCATGGAGGGATTTCTCGCGCCGAGGGCCTCGGGTTTCAATCGTAAACGAGGGAAAGGATGGAAATGCAGTTCGGCATGTGGCGAAGATGCAACAGGCAAATCCCGCATTTCTAACGGGTTTTTTTAGATTTAGCTCGGTCAATTGTTACCACTTTGTCACAAATCGGCTTTTTGGACCTCTTCCGCATTTTGATATGTCGGCGTGGGAGAATTGATCGTTATTTTGTTGCTTGATGTGTTTCGCGCTCGGACTAGGGTGCCGCGTTCACTGGGAGGCTATTTGACCCGGCGCATTTTGATCGGGCGTTGACCGCGAACCGAAACGGTGAAGGTTCCCAAAATGCCGCGGGCAATTTTTGCTTCGTTGCCGACCTTGGGGGAAAGGACGAAGTCGCGCGTATCGTTCTGTTCCCAAGTGCTGCCGTCTTCAAAATCGAGAACCCAGCCCGACGAGCCGCGACCTACGCCACTGACTTTTGTGGCGACTTCCTTCAATTCGTCGGAGGAATCGGCGTTGCCGCCAAAACCCATTAGCTTGGCCACCGGCGTCGCAAATCCGAAAAGGCCACGCTTTGCCGTCTCGACGGCCTGTTTGTCGGCAATGACGATTTCGTGCTGGCTGGCGGCCTGTTCAAGAGCGGCAACCTGTTGATCGAAGCAGGCCAGGCGGGCCGTTGAGTCCTGGATTTCACGACAGGCCACGAGATTGCGATAGGCTTCGGGACGGTCCGCGTCCGGCTTGTCCCCGGCAATTGCGGCATGGGAAAGGAGCAGCAGCGACGTTGCCGCTACCAGATGTGCCTTGCTCAACGCTTTTCCCCTTGTTGCGGTGTTCGCGGCTTGTCGTAGCAAGCTGGCCGGGGGCGCGGCAAGCGTACTTGGGTAGGCGGTGAAGGTAAGGGAATTTGCTGCGCTTTTGCAGCATTGTGATTTTGCGAGCGACCGGCATTGAAATCATGTTGCGGCAATGTCACGCATGATGGTGGAAATCTTTCCTTGTGCCTTTTGGGAAATCGGGATGTCGTTCGCAGGTTTGATGCAGGTTTGTTGCGTATATGACACAAGGCTTCGTTAATGTTGCGCGGCAACGTTCAAAGCTCTTTGAGCAAGTCTTCCTTTGCGTAATGAAAGCGTATCTTCCGTCACGCGAAATATCCTTACTGGGGCAACATCCTTTCAAGGGCAGGGCGCGTGGCGGGGAATCCAAGGCGTCGGAGTCACACCGTCGCCTTAGAAAAAAGGGACACACCAGTGAAAAAGCACACTCTTACCGCGCTGAAGGCTGGCGCAGCACCTCTGGTGCTCGGCTTCGCCCTTCTCAGCAGCGGCGCGCAGGCGCAGGACGCCGGCGCTGACGACAGCTCGACCGGCGGCGCCATCGTCGTCACCGGCAGCCGCATCGTCGCACCGAACCAGACCTCGATCGCGCCGATCACCACGGTCTCCTCGCAGGACATCCAGCTTCAGGGCACGACCCGCACCGAAGACCTGCTGAACTCGCTGCCGCAGGTCGTCGCCGGCCAGAGCTCGGGTCTCGCCAACGGTGCCACCGGCACCGCCACGGTCGACCTTCGCGGCCTCGGCCCGTCGCGTACCCTCGTGCTGATCAACGGCCGCCGTCTCATGACCGGCGACCCGAACAGCACCACTTCCGCGGCTGACCTTAACTTTATCCCCGCCGCGCTCGTAAAGCGCGTCGACGTGCTGACCGGCGGTGCTTCGGCCACCTACGGCGCGGACGCCGTTGCCGGCGTCGTCAACTTCGTGATGGATACCGAGTTCGAAGGCTTCAAGATCGACGCCAACTATGGTGTCTACACGCACAACAACAATAACGGTTTCATCCGCGGTCTGCTCGATGCCAAGGCGGGCGATCCGGCCTATGCCTATCCGAAAGGCAACAACGTCGACGGTGGTCAGTACGACCTCTCCGCGGCATTCGGCACGAGCTTCGACGACGGCCGTGGCCACGCCACTGCCTATGTCGGCTACCGCCGCGCCACTCCGGTTCTCCAGCGCAAGCGCGACTACTCGTCGTGCTCGATCGGCGTGAACGCTGCCGGTAACTTCAGCTGCGGCGGTTCGGCCACGGCCGCTCCTGGCAACGTCCTGTATTATGATCCGGCGAACACCAGCTCGTCGACGATCGGCGCTCTCGGTGCCGGCACGATCACGCAGGGTGGTCAGAACATCTACAACTTCGCGCCGCTGAACTACTATCAGCGTCCGGACGAGCGCTATACGGCCGGCGTCTTCGCTGACTATGAGATCAACAAGGCCATCCATCCGTACATGGAATTCATGTTCATGGATGACCGCACCGTTGCGCAGATCGCCCCTTCGGGCGACTTCGGCAACACGCTGACCATCAACTGCGACAACCCGCTGATGTCGGCCGCCCAGCGCGCCGAACTCTGCCAGCCGAGCAACCTGATCAACGGCTTCCTCGGCAACTTCCCGCTGGCGGCTGGTGCGAACTACAACACCAACCCCGGTGCCGCTCCGATCAACTTCACCGATCCCACGACCGGTGCGACTTACAACAAGGCGTTCATGCAGCTTCTGCGTCGCAACGTCGAAGGCGGCGCGCGTCAGAGCGATCTCCAGCACACTTCGTTCCGTACCGTCATCGGTTCGCGCGGCGAACTGGGCAACGCCTGGTCCTACGACGCCTACTACCAGTATGGTCGCACCAACTACACGCAGGTCTACTCGAACGAGTTCTCTGCTTCCCGTCTCGCCAATGCGCTTGACGTCGTGCAGACCGCGAACGGTCCGGCATGCCGCGTGACCGTCACCGGCCAGGACCCGAACTGCTCGCCCTACGACGTGTTCAGCGGCAACATCTCGCAGGCTTCGCTCGACTACCTGACTGCGACCGGCTTCATGAAGGGCCAGACCTCGCAGCAGGTCGCCAGCGCCAGCTTCACCGGCATGCTCGGCGAATACGGCATCAAGTCGCCGTGGGCCTCGGACGGCATCAACGTCGCGCTCGGCGTCGAATACCGCCGCGACTCGCTGGAACTGAAGACCGACAACGCCTTCACCACCGGCGATCTCACCGGCCAAGGCGCTCCGACGCTCGACACTGCTGGTGCCTACAAGGTCACCGAGTTCTTCGGCGAAATCGATATTCCGATCATCCAGGACAGCTTCATCCAGAACCTGTCGTTCAATGGCGGCTACCGTTACTCGCACTACAGCATCTCGAACGGCCGTACCTTCAACACCAACACCTACAAGCTGGGCATCGATCTTGCCCCGGTTTCGGACATCCGCCTGCGTGCCGGCTACAACCGCGCGGTTCGCGTGCCGAACATCCAGGAACTGTTCGCTCCGCAGATCGTCGCGCTTGACGGCACGACCGATCCTTGCGCCGGCCAGGACGTGCTCACGCCGGTCTGCGCGGCACAGGGCGTTACCGGCGGCACCTCGCTCAACCCGGCCGGCCAGTACAACGGCCTGATCGGCGGCAACCCTGACCTCAACCCGGAAAAGTCGACCACCAAGACCCTTGGCGTCGTTCTCCAGCCGCGTTGGCTTCCGGGTCTGACGGCCAGCGTCGACTGGTTCGACATCAAGGTCAAGCAGGCGATCCAGCAGTACGGCGCGGACGCGATCCTTGCGGCTTGCGGCTCGGGTACGGCAGCTGCTTGCGACCTGATCAACCGCGATCCCTCGGGCTCGCTGTGGCTGACCTCGGGCGGCTACGTGGTCGACATCTACCACAACGTGGGCGGTGTGAAGACGCGCGGCTTCGAGTTCAACGGCAACTATTCGACCGAGGTCGGCAATGCCGGTCGCGTGTCGCTTAGCGTCGTCGGCACCTTGCTGAACCGCTATACTGTCGATAATGGTCTGACCGAAGCATACAACTGCGCCGGTTACTACGGCCCGACTTGCGGCACTCCGCTGCCTAAGTGGCGCCACAAGGCCCGCGTGAGCTACACCATGACGAACGGTATCGGCCTGTCGCTCCAGTGGCGCCACCTTTCGTCGGCTACGGTTGAGTTCGCCAACCCGTCGTCAACTCTGGCGACCTCGGCAGGGCGTGCGGCTCGCAACCTGAACTCGCTCGACGACAAGCTGAAGGCGATGGACTACTTCGACCTGACGCTGACCGCCGACCTCGGCAAGAACCTGACCTGGCGTCTGGGCGCGACCAACCTGTTCGACAAGGACCCGCCGCTGGTCACCTCGAACGCCTGCGCCAGCGTCGTCTGCAACGGCAATGCCTATCCGGGTACGTACGACGTTCTGGGTCGTTACGTGTTCACGGGCATCACCATGAACTTCTAATCGTTCCCACGAACGTTTAGTCTCTGGCGGCGGTCTTCCCCGGGAGGGCCGCCGCCTTTGTATCCGGCGACCTCATCCTGGTGGGGATCCGCCACGAATTTACCGGATCGCCGATGACCAGCACCACCGCCCCCTCGGAAGAGCTTCGCCAGATCGCCGGCCTAGCCCGCATGGGGCGTCTCGACGAAGCGGCCGTGAGAGTCGCTTCGTCCATCGCTTCGAATCCCGGCGATCCTGCGCTGGCAGCGCTCGGCGGGGCGGTCGAGTTCCACCGTGGCCAGTTCGAGCGCGCCGTCAGCTATCTCGAACGCGCGCATGCGCTTCGTCCGCAGGATCTCGTCGTCAGGACGAACCTTGCCGAATCCTACCTGCGAACCGGGCGCGGCGAGCAGGCGCTTGCCTTGTGCGACGAGGCGTCGGCCATTGCCGAACCCAGCCTTCGGCTCGCCCGCCTCGGCGCACATCTGGCGCAGGAAGCGGGCGACATGGCGAAGGCCATCCGGCTCTATCGCCATGTCCTCAACCGGGAGAGCGAAGATTGGTCGGCGCTCAACAATCTCGGCAATGCGCTCTCGGGTGAGGGCGAACATGCCGAAGCGGTGAAAGTCCTCCAGCAAGCGATGAAGCTTGCCCCGGATTCACCGCCGATCCGGGTAAACCTTGGAAGTGCGCTGCTGAGGGCCGAGCGCATGGAGGAAGGGGAAACGGTCCTGCGTGATGCCGCGCGCGATTTTCCCGGAGATCACGTTCCGATTCTGACGCTTGCAACTTTCTATCGCGATACGGGCATGGACGAGCAGGCCTATGAGGCTATGGCCGAGGCCGCACGGCGTGCGCCGGACAACGCTGCCGTGGTTTCCGACTACGGCCAGGAAGCGGCGCGTCGGAACGATTATCCGATCGCCGAAACCCAGTTCGAGGCAGCGCTGGCGATCGATCCGGCACTCGGCCCGGCCTTCGTCGGCCTTGCGGCGATCTACGAGCGGACCAATCGCGAGGCCGAGCTTGAACCTTTGCACGCGCGGGCCGTGGCGAACGGCGCCGATGCGCAGTCGCTGGCCTTCATCGATGTTCTGCGTTTCAAGCGAACGGAAGCTTTCGAGCAGGCCTTCGCAGCGCTGGAGCAGTCCGGAGAGGTGGTCGAGGCGAGCCGCCGGCACCAGTTGCGCGGGATCATGCTCGATCGCATGGGCCGCTGCGACGATGCCTTTGCGGCTTTCGCGGCGATGAATGCCGCTCGCCTGGACGATCCCACGCGCCCCGCCGAACGCGCCGAACGGTTTCGCGGCGAACTCCTGCGCGACAAGGCGCTGGTCACGCCGCAGTGGGCCGCGGGCTGGGGCAAGGCGCCACTGGCCGAGCGACCGGCGCCCGTTATTCTCCTCGGCTTTCCGCGCTCGGGCACGACCCTGCTCGACACGATGCTGATGACGGCACCGAACACGCTCGTCCTTGAGGAAGAGCCTTTCTTCGCCGAGATCGAGACCGAACTCGGCGGCTTGGAAGCTCTACCGGGTCTCGACGAGGCGACGATCGCCGCCGCGCGTCTCCGCTACTTCGAGCGCGTCTCGGCGCTGGGAGCGCTGGGACCGGATACGGTCGTGATCGACAAGCATCCGCTCCATCTCAACAAGGTGCCGGTGATTCGCCGCCTGTTCCCGGATGCGAAGTTCGTGCAGGCGCTGCGCCATCCCTGCGATGTCGTGCTGAGCTGCTTCATCACCAATTTCCGTCCGAACAATGCTATGAGCAATTTCCTCGATCTCGAGGCGGCGGCACGGTTCTACGATCTCAGCTTTTCCTTCTGGCAGCAGGCGCGGGCGGTCTTGGACATGCCTGTGCACACGGTCGTCTATGAAAGGCTGGTGGCGGATCAGGCGCGTGAACTGGCGCCGTTGTTCGACTGGCTGGGCCTGCCGTGGCACGGAAATGACTTCGATCACCGCGAGGCGGCGCGCGCGCGGGGCGTCGTGCGCACGGCCAGCTACGCACAAGTTACCGAGGCAGTCTACACGCGCGCCGCAGGGCGATGGCGGCGGTACGAGAGGCATCTCGTACCGGTGCTGGACATCCTGCGCCCGTGGGTGGAACGTTTCGGCTATTCGCTCGACGATGACCGGATGCCCGGTTTCGTGTCGGGTCCGGTCTGAACGCGCTCGGGGGGGCAATGAATTCAGGGGTTTCGTCTTTCGTTGAAGTGGACCGGCTCACTGCGGCCGGTAACCTGCCTGCCGCTGCGCAGGCGCTGGAAAATCTGCTGGTCGCGGGACTGGCTTCCGGCCGGTCCGACCTCGACTTGCGCGCTCTGGTGGCCCAGTGGCTGAAGCTGGCGGGTCTGCGCCGGGCCTTGCGGCAACCGCGCAAGGCGCTGGAGGCGGTTCACCGTGCTCTGGAACTGGCGCCGCTGGATTTCATGGCGCTGGTCATGCGGGCGGGGCTGCTGGAACGGCTTGAGGAACCGCAGGCCGGGGCGGCCTGGGGCGAGGCCCTGGCGCAAGTGCCCGAAGGGCCGCTGCCGCCGCCACTCGAAGCGGCCGTGGCGGGGGGCAGGGCTTTCCACGAGGCCTGGCTCGACACGCGCGTAAGGGAACTGGAAGCGGCGGCCGCAGCGGTGCCGGACCCGATCGATAACGAGGCCGATCTTGCTTGGCGTCTGGCACGCTTTCGCGATAACATCCTGCACAAGACGCGTGTCTACCACAGCGAGCCGACGCATTTTCATTATCCCGGTCTGGTCGAGCGCGAGTTTCATCCGCGCCATGCGACGCCTTGGCTCGCCGACGTCGAAGCGGGCTTCGAGGATATCCGGGCCGAAATGCTGGCCCTGCTGAAGTCCGACAGGGCAGAACTGGAGCCTTACATCCAGTACGAGGAGCGCGAAAATCTTG
Source organism: Novosphingobium sp. (assembly GCF_036820275.1). Taxonomy (GTDB): domain Bacteria; phylum Pseudomonadota; class Alphaproteobacteria; order Sphingomonadales; family Sphingomonadaceae; genus Novosphingobium. The sequence goes on along the minus strand of NZ_DAISLT010000009.1, from coordinate 157,453 downwards.
CGCAGTGGCGCTCGCTCAACCAGAACCGGGACTGGAGCGCTATCCATCTTTTGAAGCAAGGCGCGGAAGTGGCGCACAACGCGCGGCAGGCCCCGCGCACGATGGAGATTCTCTCTCGCCTGCCGCAGCCGCAGGTGCCCGGCGCCTCACCGAACGCCATGTTTTCGTTATTGGCGCCCCATACGGCGATCCCGGCTCACGTCGGTGTCGATAATACCCGGCTGGTTTGCCACCTCCCGCTGGTTGTGCCGCCGGGATGCTGGTTCCGGGTCGGGGCGGAGACTCGCGAATGGCGAGAGGGGGAAGCCTTTGCGTTCGACGACACCATCGAACATGAGGCGATGAATCCCACCGATGTCTTGCGGATCGTGCTGATTTTTGACGTCTGGCATCCGGGCCTTACCGAAGCCGAGCGTGGGGCGGTGGCAGCGACGATTGCTGCCGCCGGAAATGGTCATTGAAGGAAGCGACGACGTTGGACGAGCGGCAGCACCTGGCTGGTCTTGCGGAAAAGGCCTTGGCCCAGGGCGGCGAGGAGCAGGCCGAAGCGCATCTGGCCTCATGGCTGTCCCGCAACGCTCCGGATGTCACCCTGCTGCACTGGACGGCGATGCTGCGCCGTGCGCTCGACCGGCGCGACGGCGCGGTTGCGGCGCTGGGGGCGGCGCACAGGATGGCGCCGGACAATGCCGGGGTTGTTCATGCGCTCGCGCATGTTTCGTTGGAAGCAGGGCTGCCTTCGGCGGCTCTGTTCGAGCAGGCAATCCGCCTCGCGCCGGCCAAGGGGGAGATTCGACTCGGCCTTGCCTCCGCCCGGCTGGCGGAAGGGGAGGGCGACCGTGCCCTCGGCGAACTGGAAGCCATGCTCGGCGCCAATCCGGGTTGGATGGAAGGGCATCGCCAGTTCGCCCAGCTTGCTGTCATGGCAGGGCAGGAGCACCGCGCCCTGACAAGTATCGAGGCGGCCTTGCAGCGCTTTCCGCAAAGCGAATCGCTGCGTAATCTTGCCATCGATCTCCTGCTTTCCGGGGAACGCTACGCTGAAGCGCTTGCCGTGGCCGACCGGGCGATCGCGACCCATGGCCCGGTGCGTCCGTTTGTGCTGGCGCGTGCGGCTGCGCTCGATGAACTCGGACGCAGCGCGGAGGCGGGCGCTGCGTTCGGAGAACTGGGACCGGCCACGGATTCGGGCCATGCGGTTTGGCGTCTGCGTCATTGGCTGCGCAGGGGGGAAGTCGCCCAGGCGGTGGCGGAAATCGAGCCTTGGCTGGCACGCAGCGGCGCCGAAGCGTTCTGGCCTTATGCGGCGATTGCGTGGCGTCTTGCCGGCGATGCGCGATCGGACTGGCTCGACGGTCAGGACGGATTGTTCCGGGTGATCGATCTCGATCTGGCCGAGATCGGTCTCGATGCGCTCGTGCCGATGCTCCGACGCCTCCATGCCCGGTCCGGGCGCTTCCTCGACCAGTCGGTGCGGGGCGGCACCCAGACCGACGGCGCTCTGCTGGGGCGGTGCGAGCCGGAACTGGTCCGCGTGCGCGAAGTGTTGCGCCGCGAGGTCGCCCAGTTCGAGGCCGAGTTGCCGCCCGTCGACCCGGCGCACCCGATGCTGGGGCAGAAGCGTGTCGACCGACCGCGGTTCGCGGGAAGCTGGTCGGTCAGGCTGGCGGGGGCGGGCTTCCATGCTCCGCATCACCATCCGCAAGGGTGGATCAGTTCGGCGCTTTATCTTTCCGTTCCGGACGGGCTTCGTCCCGGAGAGGGGTGGCTCGATCTGGGCGGCGCGCCGGAAGGGCTGGGGGATTTTGCACCGCGCGCTTCGGTGGAGCCGAAGCCTGCGCGCCTCGTGCTGTTCCCGTCGTGGATGTGGCACGGAACCCGTCCTTTCGCGGCGGGCGAGCGCATGACGATTGCCTTCGATATCGCCCGCACTTGATGTGCGGTACGTCCCGATTTACCTTCGTTTCATCCAGTCATTCGGCATACGGCTCCAGGAACCGATGCCACGGAGTTGCATCATGCACATGCTCACACGACTTGCCGCCGCTTCCCTCGCTTTCGCCGCCGCGCCGGTGCTGGCAAGCGCTCCCGCTCCCCAGGCCGCGCCTGCCGCCGCGCCCGCTGTCGCCGGAACTGCGGTGGCCCAGAACGATATCGAGAAGAAGGACCCGATGATCTGCGAGCGCGTCACCGAAATCGGGTCGCGCCTTCGCGCCAAGAAGGTCTGCATGACCAAGAGCCAGTGGGAAGAACAGCGCCGCGGCGATCGTTCCAATATCGAACGCTCGCAGGTCCAGCGCGGAATGGATCCGGTCGGCTGATCCCAGGGCTTGCGGTATGCTGTTTCCGCGCCCGGTGACGACGCCGGGGCGGGTTTTGTGGCGCGGGACCGACCTGCCCGATTGACCTGCCGATTTCAGCTGTTTAACCGGTTGATTAAATCATCGGGTCTTCGATGTTCCGACGAAGGGGTCGGGACCTCGTGCGCGAGCAGGAAGGGGAAGCAGCATGAAACTCGATAGCAGTATGGCCGCGGTCGTCACCGGCGCGGCATCGGGTCTTGGCGCGGCCACCGCGCGGGCGCTGGCGGCGCAGGGCGTGAAAGTTGCGGTGTTCGACCTCAATGCCGAGGCCGGTGAGGCTATTGCGGCCGAGATCGGCGGCGTTTTCTGCGCGGTCAACGTGACCGACGATGGCAGCGTCGATGCCGGTTTCGCCAAGGCTCGCGCCGCGCATGGGCAGGAGCGGGTTCTGGTCAATTGCGCGGGCATCGCGCCTGCATCCAAGACCGTCGGCCGCAATCGCGAGACCGGGGCGCCGCGTGCGCATGACATGGCGCTGTTCGAAAAGGCCATTCTCATCAACCTCGTCGGCACGTTCCGCTGCATCAGCAAGTCGGCGGCGGGCATGGTGACGCTCGATCCGCTCGATGACGCCGGTTCCAGGGGCGCCATCGTCAACACCGCCTCCGTCGCGGCGCAGGACGGGCAGATCGGGCAGGCGGCCTATGCGGCTTCGAAGGGCGGCGTGCTGGCGATGACCCTGCCGGTGGCTCGCGACCTTATGAGCGAGGGCATTCGCGTCAACACGATCCTGCCCGGCATCTTCGAGACGCCGATGATGGCCGGTATGCCGCAGCAGGTGCAGGATGGGCTGGCGGCGATGGTGCCGTTCCCCAAGCGTCTCGGCAAGCCCGAGGAATATGCGAAGCTGGCGCTCTTCATGCTCGAACACGACTACATGAACGGCGAATCCGTCCGCCTCGATGGCGCGATCCGCATGGGCCCGAAGTAAGGGCGCGGGACTGAGAGATGGCGCAGGGCACTTCCTCGACCGAGCACGGCGCGCCGCCTCCCGGCGCGCGCGGGCAATTGCTGGATACGGCGAGCGCGATCATGCGGGATGGCGACGTGATCGACATCTCGCTGTCGGAGCTGTCGCTGCGTTCGGGGCTCAACTCGGCGCTGGTGAAGTATTACTTCGGCAACAAGGCCGGGCTGCTCAAGGCGCTGCTCGACCGGGACTGGCAGGCGATCGTCACCAGCGTGGATGCGCTGCTGGCGAAGGACGGCTGGGCGCCGGAGGCCAAGCTGCGGCGCCATCTCTGGAAGGTCGTCGATACCTTCTACGAAGTGCCTTATCTCAACCGTCTGACCATGCGCATGGTGCGCGAGAGCGACGATGCCGAAGCGCGCCGCATCGCCGACAGCTACCTCTCGCCGATCTACCGGGCCTACGAACAGCTTATCGGCGACGGGGTGCGGGCAGGGGTGTTTCGTGAAATCGATCCGCAACTCTTCTACTTTACGGTGACCGGCGCGGTGGACCGTTTCTTCTCGGCGCGGCTGGTGCTGAAGCATTGCTTCGACCAGGACACGTTGACCGAGGAGCTTCGCGACCGCTACCGCGAACACACGATCGACATCATCATGGCAGGTATCCTTGCGCGCTGAGAAAAGCAGCTTCTGGCATTTGGGCATCATCGGAGGTTCGGGTCTGGCGGCCGGAATCGAATTGGAGGACGCGCAGGAGATCCAGGTCTCCAGCCCGTTCGGGGCGGCCTCCGGGCCGGTCACGACGGGTCGGCTGGGCGGGGTGCGCTTCACGTTCATCGCCCGCCACGGCGCGGGTCATGCGATCCCGCCCTCGGCGGTGAACTACCGCGCCAATATCGACGTGCTCAAGCGCTGCGGGGTGACGGACGTGCTGGCGCTTTCCGCCATCGGTTCGTTGCGCGAGGAAATGGCGCCGGGGCACATGGTCATGGTCGACCAGTTCATCGACCGGACGACGGGGCGCGTCGGCAGCTTCTTCGGCACCGGGCTGGTCGCCCATGTCAGCCTGGCCGATCCGGTCTGCCCGCGTCTTTCGGGACTGGCAGGTGCGGCGGCGGAAGCGGCCGGGGCGAAAGTCCATCCTGCCGGGTGCTACCTCGCCATGGAAGGCCCGCAGTTCTCGACCCGCGCGGAAAGCCGCATGTACCGGGCCTGGGGGGCGGACGTGATCGGCATGACCGGCATGCCCGAGGCCCGGCTCGCGCGCGAGGCGGAGCTGCCTTACGCGATGCTCGGCATGGTCACCGACTACGATTCATGGCGCGAGGAAGAGGCGGGCGTCGAAGTCAGCCATGTCCTCGAAGTCATGCACGGCAATGCCCGCGTGGCGCGCGATTCGCTGCGCGCCCTCGCGGTAAGCCTGCCCGCCGAGCGCGCGCCAAGCCCGATCGACAGGGCGCTCGACCATGCTCTGATCACCGCGCCCGATGCGCGCGATCCCGGCCTGGTCGCGCGGCTCGATGCGGTGGCCTGCCGCTTGTTCGGCGAGCGGGGCTGAAAGGCTAGGCTAAAAGGGCGGTCAGCCGCCGCGTGTGACGGGAATCAGCGCGCCGGTAACCGCGCGCGCGGCGTCCGAGGCGAGGAAACCGATCACATCGGCAATCGCTTCCGGCTGAACCCAGGTCGAGAAATCGGCATCGGGCATGTCGGCCCGGTTGGCCGGCGTGTCGATGATGCTGGGCAGGATCGCATTGACGGTGACACTCGTGCCCGCGAGTTCTTCGGCCAGCGCTTCGGTCAGGCGGTGGACGCCGGACTTGGAGGCGGCATAGGCGCCCATGCCCATGCCGGCCTTGACTGCCGCCCCTGCGCCGATGCTGATTACGCGGCCCGCCGTCGATGCCTTGAGCCGGGGGAGGGCAAGCTGGGTGATCGTCGCCGTCGTCGTCAGGTTCATCGCCTGCATCCGCGCCCAGCTCGCCAGCGATCCGCCTTCCAGCGTCTCCCAGGTGAAGCCGCCCGCGACGTTGACCAGCACGTCGATGCCGCCGTGGGCCGCGACCACCTTGTCCAGCGCGGCCTGCGTGGCCTCCGCGTCGGTCAGGTCCACGCCGCCGATGTCCAGCGCGCCCGCAAGCGGTTCCTTGGCCACGGGCGCGAAGTCGATGCGGGTGACCTTGTCGCCGGCTGCGGCGAAGGCGGCGGCCACTGCCGCGCCGAGAATGCCGAAACCACCGGTGACGATAACCGAACGTGCCATGAGAACTCCTCGCTTTGACGCGACGCTAACCGCCTCTCGACGGCGCGGCAAGGCAGGCGGGACAGCCAACGCCCCGTCGATGCCGCGGATACGAAAAAGGGCGACCTTCCGGGAAGGAAGGCCGCCCCTCTTGCGCTATCGCGCCGAAATCAGAGCTGGCCGAGCAGGTGGTCGGCCGAGCTGACCTCGAAGGCACCCGGCGCTTCGACGTTGAGCTGTTCGACCACGCCGTCATTGACGACCATCGAGAAGCGCTTGCCGCGATGGCCCATGCCGAAGGCGGTGCCGTCCATCACGAGATCGATCGCCTTCACGAAGTCGCCGTTGCCGTCCGACAGCAGGGTCACGTCGGCCGAGCCATGGGCCTTGCCCCAGGCGCCCATCACGAAGGCGTCGTTCACGGCGGTGCAGGCGATCTCGTCGATGCCCTTGGCTTTCAGTTCTGCGGCCTTGTCGACGAAGCCGGGCAGGTGCTTGGCCGAGCAGGTCGGGGTGAAGGCGCCGGGCACGGAGAACAGCGCGATCTTGCGGCCTGCGAAGAATTCCGCGCTCTGCACGGGTTCGGGGCCGCTTTCACCGGCCTTGACGAGCTTCACGTCGGGCAGCGTGTCACCGATGGCGATGGTCATGGGGTAATCCTCCTCAAGCGTGGAAATATGCCGCGCAGATATAGAGGCGCGCGAGGCTCGGGCAATGCGGCTGCGCGATTTAGATGGCGATTACCCGGCTGGCGAGCCGGTCCACTTCGGCGCGGTCGTGGCTGACGTAGAGGATCGGCAGGGCGAGTTCGTCGCGAATGCGCTCGATCACGGTGAGGATCTCCTCGCGCCTTTCCGCGTCGACCGAGGCGAGCGGCTCGTCCATCAGCAGGAAGCGGGGGCCGGAGAGCAGGGCGCGGCCGATTGCCACGCGCTGCGCCTCGCCGCCGGAGAGCGTGGCGGGTCGGCGGTCCAGCAGATGGCCGATGCCGAGGAAGCCGAGCGCGGTGTCGAGGTCCATCCAGCACTGCTCGGGCGGGGCGAGGCGCCAGCCGTAGAGCAGGTTGTCGTGCACGCTCCGGTGCGGAAACAGGCGCAGGTCCTGGAAGACGTAGCCGCAGCGGCGCTGCTCGGGCTTGAGATCGATGCGCCGGGCTTTGTCGAACAGCACCCGATCCTCGACCATGATGTGCCCCTCGCTCGGCCGGGCGAGACCGGCGATGGCATCGAGCAGCGAGGTCTTGCCCGCGCCGGACGGCCCGAACAGGGCGGTCAGCCCGCCTTTCCCGGTCTGGAAGGCATAGTCGAGGCGCAGCTTGCCGCGCCGCAGGGCGATCGAGACGTCAAAGGGCATGGTGCGCGCTGCCCTGACCGCTTCGGCGGGCGAGCCATTCGGATGCGACGAGGGCGACGACCGAAACGAGGATCGACAGCACCGCTAGGCGCGTCACCTGCCACTCGGAACCGGGCATCTGGAGGGCGCTGTAGATCGCCAGCGGCAGGGTCTGGGTCTCGCCGGGGATGTTGGAGGCGAACGTGATCGTCGCGCCGAATTCGCCGATCGAGCGGGCGAGGCCGAGGACGAGGCCCGCCAGCACGCCGGGCATCGCCAGCGGCAGCGTCACGCTGGCGAACGTCCGCCAGCGCCCGGCGCCGAGTGTGCGCGCGGCGCTTTCGAGGCGGCGGTCGACGGCCTCGATCGAGAGACGCATGGCGCGCACCATCAGCGGCAGCGCCATGACCGCGGCGGCGAGCGCGGCGCCGGTCCAGCGGAAGATGAAGGTCAGCCCCAGCCAATCGGCGAAGAAGCGGCCGAGGGGGCCGTTCGTCCCGAAGGCGATCAGCAGCAGCCAGCCGGTGACGACCGGCGGCAGGACCAGCGGCAGGTGAACCAGCGCGTCGAGCAGGACTTTCCCCGGAAACCGCCAGCGCGCCAGCATCCAGGCGAGTGCGAAGGCGATCGGCAAGGCGGCGCCCATGGCCACGCCGCTGACTTTCAGCGACAGGACCAGAACCTGCCATTCCTCCGGAGTGAGCATCGCCACGCGCGTCGCGGGATCAGCGCGTACCGAAGCCGAAGCGGCGGAACACGGCCTTGCCTTCTGCCGAGATCAGGAAGCGGCGGAAGCCTTCGGCATCCTTGTGGCGCGAGGAGGCGAGCAGGGCGACCGGATAGCTGATCGGATCGTGCGATGCGGCGGGGAAAGTATCGACCACGCGCACGCCCGGTTCGGCGCGGGCGTCGGTGGCGTAGACGATACCGAGCGGCGCCGCGCCCCGGCTGACGAGGGCGAGGGCGGCGCGCACGTTCTCGGCCGGGGCGAGCTTGCCCTGCACCGAAGGCCAGACCTTGAGCCTGGTCAGCGCCTGCTTGGCATAGACCCCGGCGGGCACGGCATTGGGGTCGGCCACGGCCAGCCGGTTGGCCCCGAGCGCGGCGGCAAGGCGGAAGCCCGGCGCGATCTTGAGGCGCACGGGCTTACCCGCAGGAGCGATCAGCACGAGGTTGTTGGTGAGGAAAGACACGCGCGTCTTCGGCCGCAGCAGGCCTTTCGACTGCACTTCGTCCATCCACGGTTCGTCCGCCGAAACGAAGACGTCTGCGGGAGCCCCGGCCTCGATCTGGCGGGCGAGGGCGGAGGAGCCCGCGAACGAGATCTTCGGGCGCGGATGGCCTTTTTTCACCCAGGCGTCGGCAGCAGCGTTCATCGATTCCTGAAGGCTCGCCGCGGCCAGGATCAGCGGCCCGGATTGCTGCGCGGCGGCGGGCTGAACCAGCACCGCGAAAGCCAGGAAGAGCGAGGTGATGGAGGCAAGCAACCGGCGCATTACGGAACGTCTCCGGGAGAAAGTGGCTATATTCGCTCGTATATGGCCAAGGGCGGGCTTTGCAAGGCGCGGCACGAGGGAAAACGGGGCTTGTACGAGACTATGGGCAAGGCGCGGGGAAGATGTTAGCATCCCGATTCTGCGGGAAGGCTCGGGACGTTACGCCAAAAAGGTGGACGGCATCGAACCGGCGGAACAATCCGCCGCGCATTAGGGGATGTTGTGAATGAACGTCATTGACGAAGGTATGTTCGATCGCCGTTCGGATGGGTTCGCCGGCGTAAATCACGGAATCAGTTCAAGTCTCGTCTATGCCGCGCAAAGCGGAAGGCTGATCGATCGGGAGCACGATGCGCGCGGCCTCATCATCGCCGTCGCGCTCTGCGCCTGCTGCTGGCTCGGTCTGGGATATTTCCTGCTGACCTGAGGCGTTGCCGCTTACTCAGCGTGCGAGAAATGCCTTCACGTCGGCCATGAAGCGATCGAACTGGTCGTGATGCAGCCAGTGTCCGGCATTCTCGTACTCGATCAGCGTGGCACTCGGGAAATGGTCGATCCGACCGTCTTCCGCCGGGCTCTGGGCGAAGCTGTTCTTGCCCCAGAGCATCAGTACCGGACAGGTAATCGCCTGCCATAGGGAAACCACGTCGTCGGTAGGCAGGTCGGAAGCGGACCAGACGTTGACGTAGTTGTCGAACTTCCAACTCCAGGTGCCGTCCTCGTTGCGGCTGGCGCCGTGGATGGTGAGGTGTCGGGCCTGCTCCTCGGTGAGGAAGGAATTTTCCTCCTTCATGCGCTGGTAGGCGTCCTTGCGGGTCGCATATTTGCGCGGCGCCCGGCCCGAGGCGCGGCGCTTGTCCTCGATCCATTGTTTCAGCCGATCGCCGATCCCGCGTTCTTCCATCTGGCGGCGGATGTGCGGCGGCGGGCCGAGGCCCTCGATATTGACGAATTTCTCCACTTTCTCGGGGAACAGCCCGGTAAACCGCGTCGCGATGTTGCCGCCCAGCGAATGGGCGACGATCGTCACTTTCTCGTGCCCCAGCGTGTGGACCAGCTGCGCGAAGTCGTAGACGAAGGCGTCCATGCCGTAGTGCCCCTCGGGCGACCACTCGGAATCGCCGTGGCCGCGCAGGTCCGGACAGATGACGTGCCAGTCGTGCCGCAGCTCTTCGGCTACCCAGTCCCAGCTTCGGCAATGATCCCGCCCGCCGTGCTGGAGGATCAGCGGCGGCGCCTCCGGATTGCCCCAGTCGACGTAGTTAAGGCGCAGGCGCTGCGAGATGAAGCGGTTCGAGGTCGGTCCGAGCTGGCTTTTCATGACGGAACCGTGATCCGCCGCGTGACATAGGTCAATGGCGGGTTAGCCGGGATTTGCGGGGATCAAGATATTCCTTATGCCGCCTGCCGCTTGGCAAACCGGGGTGCTTGCCCCTATCTCGCGCCTCAACGATATTCGCCCATTCACGCCGGAGACTTTCACATGGCGACGACGCACAAGACCCGCATGCTCATCATCGGCTCCGGCCCCGCAGGCCTCTCGGCCGCGATCTACGCCGCGCGCGCCGGCATGGAGCCGATCGTGGTGCAGGGTCTCCAGCCCGGCGGCCAGCTTACCATCACCACCGATGTCGAGAACTATCCGGGCTTCCGGGAAGTCATCCAGGGGCCCTGGCTGATGCAGGAAATGGAGGCTCAGGCCGTCCACGTCGGCACCCGCATGATGTATGACATCATCACCTCGGTGGACCTTTCGGGGCCGCTCTTCACTGCCATCGCCGATTCGGGCGACGTCTACGAAGCCGATACCCTCGTCATCGCCACCGGCGCACAGGCGCAGTGGCTGGGCGTTCCCGGCGAGCAGGAACTGTCGGGCAAGGGCGTCTCGGCCTGCGCCACGTGCGACGGCTTCTTCTATCGCGGCAAGAAGGTCGTGGTGATCGGCGGCGGCAACACCGCGGTCGAGGAAGCGCTCTACCTCACCAACCACTCGGACGAAGTGACCCTGATCCATCGCCGCGACACTCTGCGCGCCGAGAAGATCCTCCAGGACCGCCTCTTCGCCAACCCCAAGATCAAGGTCGTGTGGGACAAGCGCGTCGAACGCTTCATGGAAGGCGAAAACGGCGAACTGCGCGCCCTCGCGCTGATCGACACCAAGACCGGCGAGCAGAGCGAAATCCTTACCGACGGCGCCTTCGTCGCGATCGGCCACGCGCCTGCGACCGAACTGTTCAAGGGCAAGCTCGCCATGGACGAGACCGGCTATCTCCTCGTCGAGCCGGGTACGCCCAAGACCGCCATCCCCGGCGTCTTCGCCTGCGGCGACGTGATGGACCACGTCTATCGCCAGGCGATCACTGCGGCGGGCACCGGCTGCATGGCGGCGCTCGATGCCGAACGTTACCTTGCGCATCGCGACTTTGCCGAAGCGGCGAAGGTCGAGGCCTGATCTAGGAACCGAAGGGAATCTGGGGGCTGAGCCCCCAGACCCGCGGAATGTCTACCTCGCGCGCGCAGCGTCGTTGGGTGCGCATCGTGACCGGGTGGAAGCGGCACGACCTTCTTGTCACTCTTCCCTCGTCATTGCGAGCGTAGCGAAGCAATCCAGAGCCGCGTAAACTGCCCCTGGATTGCTTCGCTACGCTCGCAATGACGACCAGGCTATTCTCCGTTCAGCACGTCCAGAATTTGCGCGACCAGCCAATCCTGCGCTTCGCGCTCGACATAGCTATGGGTAGCACCCACGCAGCGTCGCAGCCGCGTATCCGCCTTGTCCCAGTTTGCCAGGAAGGCGAGGCCGGTGCGGTCTCTTTCGGCAACTAGCAGGCGCACTTCGCCTGAGAATGACTCCAGCCCTTGCGCGATCTCCTGCGCCAGACCGGCGGGAGCCGCCGGAGCCGGACGCATTGCTGCAAGCAGGCTCCGCACCAGTCCACCGATCGCCACTTTCCCGGTCAGCAACCGCCGGATTGCCGCCGGATCGGCCAGGCGGCGGCGATAATGGTCGCGCACCACTTCGGCAGGCGCTTCCGCCGCATCGTTCTCGATGGTCCACGGATTGGACAATACCAGCGCATCCAGCCCTGCGCCCTGAGACAGCATGAGCGCACTGGCGGCATCGCAGTTGCCGAAACCCACCACGCGGCGGACTTCCGGGCATTCGGCGCGTAGGCCAGCGAGCGCGGCGCGGATATCCGGCCCGTTCGAACGGAAGCCGTGGTTTTCGCCCTCGCTGTCTCCCACTCCGCGCCGGTCGAAGCGGAGCACGGGGAACCCTCGGGCGGCGATGTCGGCGGCGAGACGCGCCTGTCCGTTCCACGCCCCGGCGCGCACTTCGTTGCCGCCGGAGACGATCAGCAGCGCCGTATCGCCTGCCGCTTCATCCAGCGTGGCGACAAGCTGCGCGCCCTCGCAGGCGAAGGTGAAATGCCGCCGCGTCATCCTTGCAGCGCTTCGGCAAGAATTGCGGCGAGAGCGTCGGCCTGGGCGGCATTCTCGTCCGGCTCGGCGCGTAGCCAGAGGCCGCTGCCGCCGATCCGGTCCTGCGCGATGACCTCTGCCGGACCGGCTTCCAGCGTTTCGAGTTCGCGGAAAAGCGCGGCGCCGAGCGGATATCCGGCCAGCACGATCCCTTCGCGCCGCGCCGTCTCGATCAGCGAATCGCGATTTTCCTCCAGCCCTGCCTCGCGGGCGGCGAGTATCCGGGCCCGGAGCAGACCCCGCAGGATTTGCGCGCCCTTGACCGGAGCATAGTGAAGGGCGGGCAAGTCCGGCGTGAACAGGCAGCCGCCGCGTAGGCCCAGCACATGGGTCGCAGCGAAATGACGCGCGGCATGCTGCATGGCTTCACGCCAGAGGCCCGCATCCTGCGTTTCGAGGCCGAGCAGGCTTTCGTTGGTGCCGGGCAGGTCGGGCAGCACGGTGTCGATTCCGGCCCGGTCTAGCCGCCGCATGACTTCCACCGTGAAGCGGCGCAGGCGATTGCCTTCGTCGAACAGCGCAGGGACGATCAGCAGGCGGCACGGGCGTGCACGATCGCAAACGAGGGCCATTTCCTCGCCTGTGTTTTCACCGGATAGCGGCCATGTCGCGGGAATCATGCGATGCTCCCCGCCAGCCGGATCATACCCCGAAGAGTCAGGCAGGGGCGCGCTTGGCTTTCGCGAATTCGAGCAGGCCGCCGAACGTCTCCAGCATCTCGCCGTCGATCTCGTCGTCCTCGATGATGATGTCCAGCCGGTCTTCCAGCTCGGTCAGCAGGCCGGCGACCGCCATCGAGTCCAGTTCGGGCAGGTGCCCGAACAGGCCGGTATCGGCATCGAACGTCTCGGCCTGACCCTGCTTGAGGCCCAGCACGTCCGTCAGGATGCGGCGCAGCAGCAGGTCGGTATCGTCTTGCATGGCCCCTCTCTTCGGGCATTTTTTCAGTACTCCGCGCCTCTAGCCGCGCTTCGCAGTTGCGGCAAGGTATTGCGCGCCCGATCTGAGCAGATCGCGACCCAGTATCGGCCAGTTTTTCAGCGACCATGGGCGGAACATGTCCAGCTTGTATCGCGGACGCACAATTTCCATCCAGTCCCGCTTGTAGGGATCGTCGCCGGTGCCGAAATCGACGAGATCGACCTGGTCCACGTCGATGACATGGCGCAGCAGCGCGGCGCTGAGCACCGAGCCGGGCGAGAGCGGCCTGGCCGCCTCGCGGTGCGCCAGCTTGTGGATCCATGCCGTGCCGCCCTCGACGGTCCACATCTGCGCCGCCACCGGCGCGCCCTCGGCAAGGGCGATTCCGAGCCGGAGCCTGCCCGCCTTGCCTTCCGCCTCGGCAAAGGCGCGCAGGAAGGCCGGGCTGCCTTCCTCGGGCTTCCAGCTTTCGGCATAGATCGATTCGTAGGCGCGCCAGACGTCCGCGTCGAAGCGATCGAGCACCCGCGTTTCGACTTTGCCGGACTTGCGCTTCAGCGTCGTGCGCAGCTTGCCGGGGCGCGAGACGAGATATTGCTCGTAGCTGCGGCCATCGACGGGCAGGACGTGGTTGCTGTCGCAGGGCTCGCGGCGGACCAGCCATCCGGTCTTGCGAAAGGCCTTTTCGAGGCGGGAGGCACTGCGGTCTTCCTCGGGAAGCCCCGAAAGCGTCACGCGGCGGGCCTTTCCGGCCAGATCCTGCGCGAGGGCGCCGAGCAAGGCGTCGGAATGCGAGGCGAGGGGGCGGTAGCGGAAGGTGTACCAGTTCGACAGCGCGTGGAGATGGTCCCCATCGCCCTGCAAAGGCAAGGCGGCTAGGTCGCCGCCTTCGCGCGCCACGGCGATCAATGGGGTCAGCCCGCAATGCTCGGCCAGCCCCGCAAACCATGCCAGCCGGTCGAAGGGCGCGCGCTGGTTGCTCTCGGAAAGCCATGCGGTTAGCTGGCCGTCCGATTGCACTTGCTTAAGATCGCGGTGATAATCGACCTGTACCAAACCCTTGTGGAGCCTTTCCCGTCATGATCCTGCCGCTCGACCATCTCGCACTGCGCGGAGAGGATTCGGCCGAGGCGCTCGTGCTGCGCGGAGATGTGCTGGACTACAAGGCATTAAGAACACGTGTCTCCCGACTTGCGGCATGGCTCGCGCAGGAAGTGCCGGAAAAGGGCGCGCGGGTGGCGTCGTGGGCGGCCAAGGGCGAACTGACCTGCCTGCTGCCGCTGGCCGCCGCGCGTGCGGGCCTCGTGCATGTGCCGATCAATCCGCTGCTCAAGCACGGGCAGGTCGCGCATATCCTGACAGACAGCGGCGCGGTCATGCTGATCGCCACGCCCTCGCGACTGGCCTCACTGGAGGAGGGCGACGTGCCCGCCGTCTGCCGCAGGATCGACGAAGGCGCGGCGCTGGCCGAAGCGCAGGCGCTGGGCGGGGACATGGCGCCCTCGCAGGCCGATCCCGAGGAACTCGCGGCGATTCTCTACACCAGCGGCTCCACCGGACGACCCAAGGGCGTGATGCTCAGCCATGCCAACTTGTGGCTGGGGGCGGAAAGCGTGGCCGACTATCTCGGCGTTACCCCCCAGGACCGGGTCCTGGCGGTCATGCCGCTTTCGTTCGACTATGGGCAGAACCAGTTGCTCTCGACCTGGCATGCGGGCGGCTGCGTGGTGCCGCTGGATTATCTGATGCCGCGCGACGTGATGAAGGCGGTGGACCGTCACGATATCACCAGCCTCGGCGCGGTGCCGCCGCTCTGGGTGCAGATCTGCGAGATCGACTGGCCCGTCGAAGTCGCCGCTAAGCTGCAGCGCCTGACCAATACCGGCGGGGCGCTGACCGTGGATCTCGTGCGCCGGATGCGTTCGTTGTTCCCCGAGGCGCGGCTCTTCGCGATGTACGGCCTTACCGAGGCGTTCCGCTCGACCTACCTCGATCCTGCGCTGATCGACACGCATCCGACCTCGATGGGCAAGGAAATCCCCCATGCCGAAGTGCTGGTGGTGAACGATGCCGGAGAAATCGCCGCCGACAACGAGGAAGGCGAACTGGTCCATTGCGGTCCGCTGGTCGCCCACGGCTACTGGCAGGACCCCGCGCGCACTGCCGAACGCTACCGGCCTGCGCCCACGGGATCGCGCTATGGCGGCATGGCGGTCTGGTCGGGAGACCGGGTGCGGCGCGATGCCGACGGCCTGCTCTATTTCGTCGGCCGCCGCGATGCGATGATCAAGAGTGCGGGCAACCGCATCAGTCCGCAGGAAGTGGAAGAGGCCGCGCTGGCCACGGGTCTCGTCACCGAGGCGGTGGCGCTGGGGGTGGCTGATTCGCGGCTGGGGCAGGCGGTCCATCTGGTGGTCCGCGCCGCACCCGGAACTTCGGACGGTGAGGCAGAATTGCCGCGTAAACTCATGCAGGAACTGCCGAATTTCATGCAACCCAAAGTGATTCACTGGCGTCAGGCCATGCCGATCGGGCCAAACGGCAAGATCGACCGCACCGGCCTTGCCGCGGAACTGGCGGGAGCCGGGGCATGAAACCGCTCGGTCCGCTTCCGGCCGGTTTTGCGCCCTTGGACGGCGTTCTTGCGATCGGCGGCAGGCCGGTGACGGGATGGGTGGAGCAGGCCGGAGATACCCCGCTGTTCCTCTACGAAGCGGACCGTATTCGCAGCCGGGTAGCAGAACTGCGCGCCGCCATGCCCGAGCGACTGGCGTTGCATTACGCGGTCAAGGCCAATCCGTTCCCGCCGTTGCTCTCGCTGATGAACGGGCTGGTCGACGGCTTCGACATCGCCTCGGGCGGCGAACTCGCCATCGTGACCGGCGCGGGAATCGATCCGGCGGCGGTCAGCTTCGCCGGTCCCGGCAAGCGCGACCGCGAACTGGAAGCGGCGATCCGGGCCGGGGTGACGATCAACCTCGAATCGGAAGCCGAGGCCCGGCGGGCCATCGCCATCGGCGAGAAACTGGGCCTGAACCCGCGTCTCGCCATCCGGGTCAATCCGGATTTCGACCTCAAGGGCTCGGGCATGAAGATGGGCGGCGGCGCCAAGCCCTTCGGCATCGATGCGGAGCGGGTGCCCGAACTGGTGCGGCATATCGTCGCCAGCGGTGCGGAATGGCGGGGCTTCCACATCTTCGCCGGAAGCCAGGCTCTGGACGCCGAGGCCATTGCCGAAACGCAGGGACAGGCGCTCGATCTGGCGGTGCGGCTGGCGCGGCAAAGCGGCGCGGCGCTGCCCCATTGCAACCTTGGCGGCGGGCTGGGCATACCCTACTTCCCGGGTGATACCCCGGTCGATCTGGCTCTGGTGGGCGAGCGTCTGGCCGCGCGTTTCGCCGATTTGCCCGATGTCTTGCAGGATACCGCATTCTGCATTGAACTTGGCCGCTATCTCGTTGGCGAATCGGGAATTTACCTGGCCCGCGTGGTCGATCGCAAGGAGAGCCACGGTGAGGTCTTCCTCGTCACCGATGGCGGCCTTCATCACCAGCTTGCCGCGTCCGGCAACTTCGGCACGGTGGTTCGCCGCAACTATCCTTCCGCCATCGCCACGCGCTTCGATGCGCCCGTGGAGGAGGAAGCCTCGATCGTCGGCTGCCTTTGCACCCCGCTCGACAAGCTGGCCGACAAGGGCGGTTTTCCGCGTGCCGAAGTCGGCGATCTGATCGCGGTGTTCTGTGCCGGAGCCTATGGCGCTTCGGCGAGTCCGGCGAACTTCCTGGGGCAGGGACCGGCGCTGGAAATGCTGGTCTAAGGGGGCTTCGATACCCGAAATCTCGCCGTTAGAACCCGACGTCCATGTTGTCCCATTCCGGGACCGCGCGGGAATCGCTGCCCCACGACTAACGCAATGTTCACCCTTTTGAGCGATAGGCGAGGCTGGAAATTTGCCCGGTCCGCCAGTCTGGTACGGCGGAAGAGACGGGCGCCTGAAGGGATTGGTCTATGCCGCATCGCCGCTTCACCGGACTGCTGACCGGCTCCGTGCTCACCAGCATGGTCTTGGCCGGCTGCGCCCATGCCGCGCCGAAGCCGGAGCTTCCGCCCGCGCAGTTCGTGGCCATGCAGGAAGGACCCAGCGAGGAATACGTGATCGGTCCGCTCGACCAGTTGACCGTGTTCGTCTGGCGCAACCCCGAACTCGGCGCCAAAGTGCAGGTGCGGCCCGACGGGCGGATCACCACGCCGCTGATCGCTGACATGCCCGCCGTGGGCAAGACGCCCGCGATGCTGGCCGAAGATATTCGCCTCCAACTCTCGCAGTACATCCAGGACCCGCTGGTCTCGGTGATCGTTGACGGTTTTTCAGGCACTTACAGCCAGCAGATCCGCATCGTCGGCGCGACAGAGAAGCCTGCCTCGATCCCCTATCGCGCCAACATGACCGTGCTGGACGCGATGATCGCGGTGGGCGGGCTGTCCGAATATGCGGCGGGTAATCGCGCCCGCCTGATCCGCTTCGACAAGGCGAGCGGCAAGCAGACCGAATATGCCCTGCGCCTCAGCGACCTGCTGAAGAAGGGCAAGAGCAAGGCCAACGTGATGCTCAATCCGGGCGATGTCATCATCATCCCGGAAAGCATGTTCTGAGGATCTGAGGGAGCGGCGCGGCGCGATGAACGGCCTCTACGAAGAACTGCTCGCGGCGCTGCACAGCGTCTGGCACCGGCGCTGGATCGCGCTGGCGGCGGCCTGGGCGATCTGCCTCTTGGGCTGGCTGGCGATCGCGCTGATCCCGAACACCTACGAGTCGCGCGCGCGCATCTTCATCCAGCTCGACGACGCGCTGGCCGAACAGGTGGGCATCGGCGTGGCCGACAAGAAGCGCGATATCGAGCGTATCCGCCAGACCCTGACCAGCGCGGTGAACCTTGAGAAAGTCGTGCGCGGCACCCGTCTGGGCGACACCATCCAGTCGCCCAAGCAGATGGAAGCGGCCGTGGCGGGGCTGGGCAAGAACGTCTCGGTGGTCGCCCAGCAGGACAACCTCTTCGAGATCACCGCGACCGCCAACTACGCCTCGTTTTCCGATGCCGAGAACGCCCAGCTCGCCCGCGAAGTGGCGCAGAAGCTGATCGACATCTTCCGCGAGGAAAACCTCTCGGGCGATCGCGGCGACATGGTCGAAACGCTGACTTTCGTGAACCAGCAGCTTCGCGCCCGCGAAAAGGAACTGGAAACCGCCGAGCAGCGTCGCACCGCTTTCGAGGCGCAGCATCCCGAGATGGCGCTCGGCGGCGCAGCGGTCGCGCAGCGGATGGAAAGCTCGCGCACCCAGCTACGCGATCTCGAGGCCGACCTTTCCGCCGCGCAAAGCTCGCTGGCGGCGATCGATGGACAGCTTGCCGGAACCCCGCGCTCTATCGCGGGCGGTGCGGCGGGCGGGGCTGCCGGCGCGCTTGCCGCTGCGCAGGCCGAACTGTCCAACCTAAAGGCCCGCGGCCTGACCGACAATCACCCCGACGTGATCGTGGCGCGCAACCAGATCGCCGGCCTTCGCAGCGCGGCGGCGCAGGAAGCGGCCAGCGGCGGCGGCACACCCAATCCGGCCTACAGCTCGCTCCAGTCGATCCGCGCCGAGCGGCTCGCCAATGTCCAGGCGCTGACCTCGCGCAAAGCAGCCTTGCAGTCCGATGTGGCCTCGCTGACCGCCTCGGCGATCCAGGACCCCGAACTCGCCACCGAGGCCCAGCGCATCAACCGCGACTATGACGTGCTGCGCCAGCAGTACGACAAGCTCCTCCAGGACCGCGAGGAACTGCGCCTGCGCGGCGAAGTGAAGACCGAGCGCGAGGCGGTGAAGTTCCAGGTGGTCGATCCGCCGACGACGCCGCGCAAGCCGGTGGCGCCGAACCGTCCGCTGCTGTTGGTGGGCGTGCTGATGGCCGGGATCGTCGGCGGTTGCGCGGGGGCTTTCGCGCTCGGCAAGGTTCGTTCGGTCTTCGCCACGACGGCGGGGCTGGAGCGGGCGACCGGCCTGCCGGTGCTCGGCGCGATCTCGCAGAACGTGACCGATCAGGTTCGCCAGCTTCGCCGCCGCCGACTCAAGTATTTCTTCGGCGCGGGTGCGGCGCTCTGCGTCTTTTGCGGGGTGCTGCTGGCGGTCGAATTCATCCAGCGCGGCATGGTGGCCTGAGGAACGGTTGATGACCCAGCACAGCAAGATTCCGCTCTCGGGCCAGAACGAAGCCGGTCAGGAAGAGTCCGGCCAGGAAGAGTCCGGTCAGGAAAAGCCTGGCACCCGGTCCGCGAAGACCCGCGCTCCGGGCGAATCGCTGATCGAGCGCGCCGCCGGACACTTCGATTTCAACGCGATGATCGCGCGCCCGGGACCGCTGCCCGCCGAACCCGTCCGCAAGGCGGCGGCTCCGGTTCCGGCTCCCGCTGAACCGGCCGTGCCGGTCGCCAGCGTTCCCGCCGCTTCTCCAGCGCCTTTCGCGCCTCCGCCGGGTGTCCGCACCGAACTTCCTGTCGAAACGCCGGGCCAGACTCCGGGCGAAACCGCGCCGCAGGTCGCGCCGGTTTTCAACGGCGAGCATCATCCGGTCGACCGCGAGCAGCTTCGCGAGCAGGGCCTGATCGTGCCGGAGGGCACCGTCACCACGCTGCTGGAGGAATTCCGCATCGTGAAGCGCCAGCTTCTGGTCCAGGCGGGAGACTTGCGCCGCCAGGGTGCCGGGGCCGCCGCGCAGCGCATCCTCATCAGCTCTCCCCATCCGGGCGAGGGCAAGACCTACTGCGCGCTTAACCTGGCTCTCTCGATCGCGGCGGAGAAGGAAAGCGAAGTCCTGCTGGTCGATGCCGATTTCGCCAAGCCCTCGATCCTTTCCGCGCTCGGTCTTCCGGGCGGGCCGGGGCTGATGGACGCGCTGATGGACGAGACGATCGATCCGGCGGCCTGCGTGCTCGGCACCGATATCCCCGGTCTCTGGGTCATGCCCGCGGGCGACACCACGATCAACGACAGCGAATATCTTTCGTCCTCGCGCACCGCGCGGGTGCTGGAGCGGCTGACCGAGAACGCGCCGCGCCGCATGGTGATCTTCGATTCGCCGCCCGCGCTTGCGGCTTCGCCCGCTGCCGAGCTTGCCAAGTACGTCGGCCAGACCGTCGTCATCGTGCGTGCCGACCGGACGGGGCAGGGTGCGCTGGAAGATGCGATCTCGCTGCTGAATGCCTGCCCCAATGTGCAGCTTCTGCTGAACGACGCGCAATTCAGCCCGAGCGGTCGCCGCTTCGGCTCCTATTACGGGTACAAGGGATGACGTCCCGCCAGATGAAATTGAGTACATTGAGTTTGGCGGCGCTGGCCGCTGCGTCTGCGCCTTGCGTGCAGGCGCAGACCGTGGGTTACGATCAGGTCGGCAGCGGTTCGGACGAAGCGACCGCCTCCTCTTCCGACGCGGGCGGGCATGGCAAGTCCGGTCGCGGCGAGCGGGGCGGGAAGCCGCGCCGCCTGGAAGTGACGCCCTATATCGAGATCGACCAGATCGTCGACGCGCAGCTCTCGCCCGGCAACGATGTGCTGACCTATACCCAGCTCGCGGCGGGCGTGGATGCGGGCATTTCCGGGCGCAACAACGCGGTTTCGGCCTCGGTCCGCTACGAGCGCTACATCGGCTGGGGGCGCAATGCGCGGGACGGCGACGCGATCAGCGGGCTGGTGCGCGGCTATACCACGATCACGTCGGGCCTGACGCTGGAAGCCGGCGCGCTGGCGACCCAGGCCCGCGTCGAGAACGGCGGCTCGGCGCTCTCCGGCGGGCTGGTGAACGACACCACCCGCACCAATATCTATTCGGTCTACGGCGGCCCTTCGTTCAAGACCCGCGCCGGGGACATCGACCTTTCGGCGAACTACCGTGCCGGTTTCACCAAGGTCGAGCAGCCCGACGCCTATGTCGCCATGCCCGGCGGCGCCGCAGCGGACCTCTTCGACAAGAGCGTGACCCAGATGGCCGATGTCCAGGCCGGTGTCGCGCCGCATGTGATCGCGCCGGTGGGCCTTGGCGTCGCGGGCAGCATCTACCAGGAAGACGTTTCCAACCTCGACCAGCGCGTGCGCGACATGCAGGCGCGCGGACTGGTGACGGTTCCGGTCAGCCGCACCGTGCAGGTCGTCGGCGCGCTCGGCTACGAAGACGTCGAGGTTTCCAGCCGCGATGCGTTGCGCGATGCCGACGGCAATCCGGTGGTCGGTCGCGACGGTCGCTACGTCACCGACAAAAGCGCCCCGCGCCAGCTGTCCTACGATGTCAGCGGGTTGCTCTGGGACGTCGCCGTCATGTGGCGGCCGAGCCGCCGGACCTCGCTTTCGGCGCATATCGGGCGTCGTTACGGCTCGACCAGTTTCGGCGGCACCCTGGCCTATGCGCCCGACGACCGCAGCCAGCTCAGCGTCGGCGTCTACGACAACGTCAGCGGCTTCGGCGGGCAACTCGGCCGGGCGCTCGACCAGTTGCCGAACGACTTCGTGGCCGTGCGCGACCCCGTGACCGGCGAATTGCGCGGCTGCGTGATCTCGCTCGACGGCAACAACTGCCTCTCCGGCGCGCTCGGCTCGGTCCGCTCGGCGGTCTATCGCGGGCGCGGCATCGCCGCGAGCTACTCGCGCGAGATCGGCCATCTGAACGCGGGGATCGGCGCCGGTTACGACCGCCGCGACTTCATCGCCGGGCGCAATACCGTACTCGCCGCCGCCGACGGCGTGATCGACGAGAACTGGTGGATCGCCGCCTTCGTCAACGGCCAGCTCGGCCGCGAGGCGGGCTGGTCGGCCAATGTCTACGCCAACTGGCTGAGCAGCACCGACGCCCTGACCGGCAATGTCGCGGGCTACGGCGCCACGCTCGGCTACTACCGCATGCTCGCCCGCCGTCTGCGCGCGAGCATGGCCCTTGGAATCGACGGGGTAACCCGCAGCGATCCGCTTTACGACGACTACTGGACCGCGTCTGCCCTGGCGGGCTTGCGCTACAGCTTCTGATTGCGAAGGAGAGCAGGGATGTTCGACCAATTCTACGGGTTCGAGGGCCGGCCTTTCCAGCTGACGCCCGATCCGGCCTTCTATTTCGAGAGCGCGACGCACCGCAAGGCGCTGTCCTATCTCGGCTACGGTCTGGCACAGGGCGAAGGCTTCGTGGTCATCACCGGCGAGGTCGGCGCGGGCAAGTCCACGCTGGTCTCGCACCTCATGGCGACGATCGATCCGGCGCGTCTTACCGCGGCCTGCATCGTCACCAGTGCGCTGGACGGCGAGGCGATCGTCCATGTCGTCGCGCAGGCCTTCGGACTTCCCGTGGCCGGACATGACAAGGCCTCGGCTCTCGGGGCGATCGAGGGCTTCCTCCATGCCGAAGCGCGCGCAGGCCGCCGCTGTCTGCTGATCGTGGACGAGGCGCAGAACCTGGCGATCGATGCGGTCGAGGAACTGCGCATGCTGTCGAACTTCCAGCTCGGTTCGCATCCGCTGCTTCAGACGCTGCTGCTCGGTCAGCCGGAGTTCCGCACGACCTTGCTGGAGAGCCCGCTGCTCGAACAGCTTCGCCAGCGCGTGATCGCCACCCATCACCTCACGGCGATGGAGCCGCGCGAGGTGCAGGCCTATGTCGAGCACCGCCTGAACTGCGTCGGCTGGAAGGGCAATCCGGGCTTCGACCACCGCGTCTTCGCCGAAGTGCACGAGGCGACCGGCGGCATTCCGCGACGGATCAACCAGATCGTCAGTCGCCTGCTCCTGCTGGGCGCGGTGGAGCAGCGTTCGCTGATCGATCTCGACATGCTGCACGACGTGCTCGACGAACTGGACGAGGACGGCACCCGCAACCTCGTCTGCCAGAGCGAATCTGTTGCAGAAGCCGAGGTGCCCGTCGCGGTCGCGCAAGGCGCTGCACCGCACGTTGACGCGCTCGATGCCAAGGCGGCCATCGCCCTGATCGAGGCGGCACTGGCCGGGCGCGATTCGCAGATCGACGAGCTTGAGCATGCGGTTCTCGAACTGGCCGCCAATGTCGAGCGCCAGAAAGATGCGGCCGCCCTCGGAGAAGATCCGCGCGTCACGACCTTGCAGGAGCAGCTTGCGCAGGCGGCCGCCGAAAGAGCCCGCATGGAAGAGCGTCTGGACGAGCAGGAACGCACCTTGCGCCACACGCTCACCATGTTGATCGAGTGGTTCGAGGGCGGCGAAGGCCATCGCCGGGCGGCCTGACCTCACACCCAGCCGATGAGGATGGACGCCATGAACGACACCCGCCCCATCAACGGCCTTTCGGTCGATGTCGAGGACTGGTTCCAGGTCGGTGCCTTCGAGACGGTGATCGACCGCGCCGACTGGCCCGCCATCCGCACGCGGGTGGAGCGCAATTGCGACGATATTCTCGCGCTGTTCGACGCGGCGGGCGTCAAGGGCACGTTCTTCACTCTGGGCTGGGTTGCGGTGCGCCATCCCCGGCTGCTGCGCCGCATTGCCGAGGCGGGGCACGAGATGGCCAGCCACGGCTGGGACCATGAGCGCGTGTTCCGCATGGACGCTTCGACGTTCGCGCGCGACCTTGACATGAGCCGCAAGGCTATCGAGGACGCCGCCGGGGTCAAGGTGAGCGGCTACCGGGCGCCCAGTTTCTCCATCGACGCACGCACGCCCTGGGCTTTCGAGGTGCTGGCCGAGCAGGGCTATGCCTATAGCTCCAGCGTCGCGCCGATCGCGCACGACCATTACGGCTGGCGCGAGGCGCCGCGCTTCGCGTTCCGGCCGTTGGCGGACAGTGCGCTCGTCGAGATTCCGGTGACGACCGCGACTTTTGCCGGACGGCGACTGGCGGCGGGCGGCGGCGGGTTCTTCCGCGTGCTGCCTTACCGCTTTTCGCGCTGGGCGATCCGTCAGGTGAATGGCGAGGGGCGACCGGCGGTGTTCTACTTCCACCCCTGGGAGATCGACCCGAACCAGCCGCGCGTAGCCAATGCGTCGCTGCGTTCGCGGCTGCGGCACTATACGAACCTCGGCGTCATGGCGGGCAAGCTGCGCCAGCTGGTCGGCGAGTTCCGCTGGGGGCGGATGGACGAACTCGCCGCCCGCGAGGCCGAGCGGGCGGTTCCGCTCGAAGCAGCGCTGGCGGCATGAACGCGCCTCTCGCTCCGCTTGCGGGCGCCGTGCGGCTTGTCGATCTGGACGACCCCGGCGAAGTCGCGCGGCTGGAACTGTTCACCGCCCACCATCCGCAGGCGACGCCGTTTCATCGACCGGCCTGGTTCGTCTCGGTCGCAAAGGCGACGGGTAACCGCGCGCTGGCGCTGATCGAGGAGCGGCAGGGCGAAATCCTCGCCTTCCTGCCGCTCGATGCCATTCATTCGCCGATCTTCGGGAGGCTCCTGGCCTCGTCCGGTTTCGCGGTCGGCGGCGGGCTGCTGACGGCCGAGGGCGCCGATTCCGCAGCGCTTTTCGCGGCGCTGGAGGAACTCGCGCTGCGCCAGTCCTGCCCGAGCATCGAACTGCGCGGCGGCGTGCTGCCCGAAGCGGGGCTGGGCTGGGCGCTCAAGACCGAAAGCCACTGCAACTTCGCACGGCCCCTCGCGGCGGACGACGAAGCGCAATTGCTCGACATTCCGCGCAAGCAGCGCGCCGAAGTGCGCAAGGCTCTGGCGAACGATCTCGACGTGGAGATCGGCACGTCCGAGCGCGACCGCGCCGCGCACTATGCGGTTTTCGCCGAGAGCTACCGCAATCTCGGCACTCCGGTATTCCCGCGAGCCTTGCTCGATGCCGTGCTCGATGCGTTCGGCGAAGAGGCTGACGTGCTGACCGTGCGTCACCAAGGGCGCCCCGTTGCCGGGGTCATCACCCTCTACCATCGCGGCGCGGCCATGCCTTACTGGGGCGGCGGCACCCACGAAGCGCGCGTACTGCGCGCCAACGATCGGATGTATTACGAGCTGATGCTCCATGCCCGGCGGCGCGGATGCACGACGTTCGACTTCGGCCGCTCCAAGACCGGCAGCGGGGCCTATCACTTCAAGCGCAACTGGGGCTTCGAGCCCGAACCGCTGACTTACGCCGCCTGGACCGCGCCGGGCGCGGCGAAGCGGGAGGCCGATCCGACCAGTTCGAAGCTCTCGCTTCAGATCAGGCTCTGGCAGCGCTTGCCGCTCTCCGTGGCCAACCGGCTCGGGCCGCTTATCGCGCGCGGAATCGGCTGATGGGCGAGATCCTTTTCCTCGCGCACCGCATACCTTTCCCGCCCGACCGGGGGGACAAGATCCGCTCGCACAACGTGCTCAAGGCACTGGCGTCGCTGGCGCCGGTGCACCTCGGCTGTTTCGCGGACGATGCTGCGGATCATGCCTGCGAGGGAGAAATGGCCGCGCTGGCGGCAAGCCATCTGCTGCTCGCTCGAGGCAAGTCCCTGCCGCGCGCCGGGATCGAGGCGCTCGCCGTAGGACTGCCGCTCAGCCTGACGGCTTTCCGCGATCCCCGCATGACGCGGTGGATCGAGGGGGTTCTGAAAAACCGCCCCATCGAGACGATCTTCGTGTTCTCCGGCCAGATGGCGCAATATGTGCCGGAGAGCTTTCGCGGGCGGGTGATCGTCGATCTCGTCGATGTCGATTCGGCCAAGTTCGAGGCCTATGGCGCCGTGGGACGAGGCTTTCGCAGCTGGATGGAGCGCCGCGAGGGGCGGCTCCTGCGCGCCGAGGAAGCGCGCATCGCGCGCCGTGCCGACCGCACCTTGCTCGTCAGCAAGGCCGAGGCGGCGCTCTTCGCTGCGCGACTGGACGATCGGGCCTCTACGGTCGAGGCCATGGGCAACGGCATCGACAGCGCGCTGTTCGATCCCACGGGCGTCGCACCGGAGCCGCGCATGGCGGCGATCTCGGGGCCGCGCCTCGTGTTCACCGGCCAGATGGACTACGCGCCCAATGTCGCAGCGGTGGAGCGGGCGATCACGCGCATCCTGCCGTTGGTCCGCGCCCGCTGCCCCGATGCCAGCCTGCATGTCGTCGGGCGCAATCCGCCGCCTTCGCTGCTCGCCCGGCACGGCCGCGAGAGCGTTCACGTCTGGGGCCGTGTCGAGGATATCCGGCCCTGGCTTACTGCTGCGGACATGGCGCTGGTGCCGCTGGAGATGGCGCGCGGCGTGCAGAACAAGGTGCTGGAGGCGATGGCGATGGAACTGCCGGTCGTGCTCTCGCCGGGGGCGGCAACCGGCATCGAGGCCGAGGATGGACGCCATTTCGTCGTGGCGGAAAGCGACGCGGCGCTGGCCGATGCCGTCATCGCACTGGCCGAGGACCGCGACCGCCGCCACGCCATGGGGCAGGCCGCCCGCGCGTGGATTTGCACCCATGCCAGTTGGGAGTCCGCGCTGGCTGTGCTGCCGCGCATGATCGGCATGGAGAAGGAAAGCCTGATCGATGCCGCCTGAAACCTTGGCTGCGAATGCGCCCCCGGGTTGGCACTGGCGGGACGTGCCCGCGCCGTGGCGCGCCGCTCTGATCCGCTGGAGTATCGCCGCATCCGCCTTGCTCGCCGCCTTCTTCGGCGACTGGGCGGCGATGGCGCGGCAGTGGTGGGATATCTCGACCTACAATCACATCGTGCTGATCCCGCCGATCCTCTGCTGGCTGGTCTGGCAGCGGCGCGGCGAATTGACGAAGCTGGTGCCGCTCTGCTGGTGGCCGGGACTGATCCCGATGGCGGGCGCGGCATTCCTCTGGCTGCTCGGCGCGCTGTCCGGCCTCGATCTGGCGCGGCAGGCAGGCGCGGTGGCGATGCTCGGCGCGACGGTTCCACTGGTGCTCGGGCCGCGGGTGACGGCGGCGCTGTTCTTCCCGCTCTGCTACATGGCGTTCCTGGTGCCGGTGGGCGAGGAACTGGTCGAAGTGCTCCAGACCATCACCGCGAAGATCACGGTAGCGCTCACCCATGTCAGCGGCATTCCCGCGACGATCGACGGCGTGTTCATCGATACCCCCGCCGGTCTCTTCGAAGTGGCGGAGGCCTGTTCCGGCGTGAAGTTCCTGATCGCGATGATCGCTTTCGGCGCGCTCGCCTGCAATGTCTGCTTCACCAGTTGGCGCCGCCGTGCGGCGATGATGCTGGCCTGCCTGCTGGTGCCGATCCTGGCCAACGGCGTGCGCGCCTGGGGCACGATCTACGCCGCGCAGATCGTCGGGGTGGAGAAGGCGGCGGGCTTCGATCATATCGTCTACGGCTGGGTTTTCTTCGCCGTCGTGCTCGCGCTGGTGATCGCGGGCGCCTGGCGCTTCTTCGACCGACCGCTCGACACGCCGATGATCGATGCCGCCGTCATCGCAAGTTCGCCGGTTTTGGGCCGGCTCGAACATGCGCGCGTGCCGGCCGCGATCGCACTGGCTGCTCTGGCGCTGATGCTGACGGGCGCAAAGGCCTGGGCGCATCTCGGTGACACGCTCGCCGCGCCGCTGCCCGACCGGATCGACTTGCCGCAAGTCCCCGGCTGGAAGCGCGTGGACTACACTCCGGCAATCTGGTGGGAACCGCGCGCGGAAGGCGCCGACCACCGCCTGCTCGGCCGTTATGCCGATGGCGAAGGTCGCACGGTCGATGTTTTCGTGGCGCTCTACGCCGGGCAGGGCGAGGGCCGCGAGGCGGGCGGCTTCGGGCAGGGCGCCCTGACTCCCGGCACCGCTTGGTCATGGCAGTCGCCCGGACCCGCATTCGGAGAAGGCCGCAGCGAGCGCCTGCTGGGCGGCGGCAAGGTCGAGCGGCTCGCCGTGACCTGGTATCGCACCGGAGACCTAGCGAGCGGCAGCAATGCGCGCCTCAAGCTCGCCGTCATCGGCGGAAACCTGCGTCTCCACGCACGGCCCACGGCCATGCTGATCCTCTCGTCGGAAAGCCGGGACGCCGCCGATGCGATTGCTCGTTTCCAGGCCGCGAATGGGCCGACCGGCACGTGGATGGACCGCGTGACCGGGCTCCGCTAGGCCAAGCACTTATGTGTGGCATCGCCGGTATCTATCATCTCGAAACGCCCAAGCCGGTGGACCCGGCGCGGGTAGAGGCCATGTGCGACGCGCTGGCGCATCGCGGGCCGGACGGCAGCGGCGTCTGGACCGCACCCGGCGTGGGGCTGGGCCATCTGCGCCTCTCGATCATCGACGTGGCGGGGTCGCCGCAGCCGATGCCCTCGCCGGACGGGCGGGCGATGCTCGTCTTCAACGGCGAGATCTACAACTACCGCGAATTGCGACGCGAACTGCGTGCGACAGGCGCGGAGTTCCGCACCGACGGCGACAGCGAGGTGATTCTCGCCGCCTGGCAGCGCTGGGGTCCGGACTGCGTCACCCACCTCCACGGCATGTTCGCCTTCGCGATCTACGATATCGAGGCGCGCACCCTGTTTCTCGCGCGGGACCGGTTGGGGGTGAAGCCGCTGTTCCTCGCACCGCTGAGCGACGGCAGCCTCGCCTTCGGGTCGGAACTCAAGGCGCTGCTCGCCCATCCCCTGCTGCGCCGCGAGATCGATCCGCTGGCGGTCGAGGATTATCTCGCCTGGGGCTACGTGCCCGATACGCGCTCGATCCTGAAAGGCGTGACCAAGCTGCCCGCGGGCCATTCGCTGCTGCTGCGCCACGGCGCGCCGCTGCCCCGGCCGGTCCAGTGGTGGGACATTTCCTTCGCCGAGCGCCGCAAGGGCAGGGTGGAGGACCTCGAAGCGGAACTGCTCCACCTGCTGCGCGAGGCGGTTACTTCGCGCATGGTTGCCGATGTGCCGCTGGGCGCCTTCCTCTCCGGCGGGGTGGACAGTTCCAGCGTCGTCGCCCTCATGGCCGAAGCGAGCGGGCAGCCGGTCAAGACCTGCTCGATCGGCTTCGACGTCGCCGCGCTCGACGAGAGCGGCTATGCGACACAGATCGCCCGGCAGTTCGGCACCGATCACCGCGCCCGGCAGGTCTCGCCCGATGATTTCGAGGCCATTGGCGGTCTTGCCGCGATGTTCGACGAGCCTTTCGCGGATGCTTCCGCGCTACCGACCTGGCGCGTCTGCCAGCTGGCGCGCGAATCGGTGACTGTCGCGCTCTCCGGTGACGGCGCGGACGAGGCTTTTGCAGGTTATCGCCGTCATATTTTCCAGCGCAGCGAGGATCGCGTGCGCGGGCTGATCCCGCAGGCGATTCGCGGGCCGGTGTTCGGCACGCTTGGGGCGCTCTATCCGAAGGCGGACTGGGCGCCGCGCCCACTGCGGGCAAAATCCACGCTGCTCTCGCTCGCGGCGGACAGTGCGGAAGGCTACGCCCGCTCCATCGGCTTCACGCCGCCGGAACTGCGGGACAGGCTCTATTCGGACGATTTCCGCCGCCTGCGCGGAGGCTATCGCGCCGAGCAAACCGTGCTCGACCTGATGCGTGCTGCTCCGGCCCGTTCGGGGTTGGACCGGGCACAATATGCCGATCTCAAGCACTGGCTTCCCGGCGATATCCTGACCAAGGTGGACCGTGCGAGCATGGCGGTCAGCCTCGAAGCGCGTGAGCCGCTGCTGGACCATCGCCTGATCGAATTCGCCGCGCGTCTCCCGGAAAGCATGCGCGTGCGCGGCGGACAGGGGAAGTGGCTGATGAAGCGCACCATGCGACGCTTCCTGCCGGAACCGATTCTCTATCGGCCCAAGCAGGGCTTCGTCACGCCGATCGCGCAGTGGTTCCGGGGACCTCTGGCGCAGTCCGCCCGCGAAATCGCTTCCAGCGCGACCCTGGCTCGAACCGGCTGGTTCGATGCACCGCGCCTCGGGGGGCTTGTCGAGGATCATATTTCCGGCAAAAGCGATCATTCGCGCCTGCTCTGGCAGCTGCTGATGCTCGAGCGGTCGCTGGCGCATTTGGGCATAGCCTGATTTTGCCCCTTTCCCCACGGTTTAGCTAAGCTAACCAGAGGCGGAAGAAATCTATCGTGAAGATGGATTAACCTAACTTCTTCTTAGGACCTTTGCTCTAGTCCGGGCAGCGACAACGCCATCGCAGGACGTCCATGAACAGAGCAGGTCGTCATTACACGATTGAAAAGCGGACGCTTTCCGCCGAGGACATCCATGTCCTGCGAATGAGCGCAGAGGGGAAGAATTTGCGAGGGCATGATGTCTGACCTCCGCGCGCGGATCGCGAAGATCTGGAAAAGCGCCCGGTTCCGGATCGTCTTCTGGGCGGCGCTGACCGGCGTCCTGCTGGGCGTGACCGGCGCGGCCCTGCCGCTCGAGGACGTTCTGGTGAACGGCCGCACCTGGCTGCGTATGCACCCATCCAAGGGCGAGATCGTCATGGTCTTGCAGGATGGCAAGACGCTTGAGGAACTGGAGGTTCTCGACGTTACTCGCGGGAACGATGCGCAGGTCATCCGCAACTTGCAGGGCGCCGGGGTCAAGCGCGTGTTCGTGGATCGCTTCCTGACCGATAACGCCAAGGATCCTGGCCGCGATGAGTTCCTGGAAGCACTCAAGGCGTTTCCAAACCGCGTGTTCCTGGGGGCCATGCCCGCCAAGGACGGGCCGCGGGGCAATTATGCCGCTGCGACCCCGTCGCACGCGTTTCTTGAGAATGCCGATGCCGTTTCGCTGCTGGCGCTGGATCATCCCTTCAACCTGAGCATCAGCCTGCCATTTTCGTCTGGAAGTCCGGTAGGCGACATACCGAGTCTGGCGGCAAAGATCGCCGGGGTGTCGAGACCCAGCGACCGCGTTTTTCGTCCGGATTACGCCATCGATTACACGACCATCCCGACAGTGAGCTACGTCGACATCCTGAAGGGACGGTTCGACAAGACAGCCATTCGCGGTAAGGACGTGATCATTGCACCGAGTGCGGAAGTCTATCATGACCTCCACACGTTGCCCGCGCAGGGTTATGCCCCCGGTGCATTTTTCCACGCTATTGCCGCGGAAACCCTGAAGGAAGGCGTTCCGATCGAATTGGGGTGGCTTCCCGCCTTCCTCGTGGTGTTTGGCGTCATCCTGACCGGCCTCGGACGCGGCCGTGTTCTCGATATCTATCGTTTTACGGGCCTGGTCGCCGTTCTGATCGTGGCGCCGCTGGCACTCGATCAGTTCCGTATCCAGGTGGACATCGTTCCCGCAATCGCCATGGCGGCCGTAGCTGTGTTCCGCATGCGCAATCTCGACCGTGTAGAGGTGGCTGGGGAGACCAATTCGGGTTCAGGCCTGCCCAGCGTGCAGGTCCTGCGCAAGTACGATGCGGTGTCGAGCCGCATTCTCGTGGCGCTTCAAATCCGCAACTACGGCGCGATCATCGGCAGTTTCGCGGAGCATGTCGAAGGCCAGGTCGCCAACGAGATCGTGCGCCGCATCCGCATCAGTGACAGCGAAGTCACGGTCTATCACGAAGGCGGCATGTTCATGTGGCTCTCGACGATCCGTAGTACCTTCGATTTGTTCGAGAATCTTGAAGGCCTGCACCGGATCGTCCAGAACGGCATTCAGGTCGGCGGACTCGATATCGACCTCTCGTTCAACTGCGGCATCGATTCGGAGTTTGACAGGCCGGTTTCCAGCCGCGTCGCCAGCGCCATGCAGTCGGCCGAGGAAGCCGTGCGCAACGACGAACTCGTCTACAAGTTCGACAGCCGCAAGCACGAGGCGCAGTGGGAAATCTCGCTGCTCACCCAGCTCGACCGCGCGATCGACAACGGCGAGGTATGGGTGGCCTATCAGCCCAAGCTCGACGTTGCCAGCAATCGGGTGACCGGCGCCGAGGCGCTTGTACGCTGGACCCACCCGGAGCGCGGTCCGATCAGTCCGGACAAGTTCATCCGCATTGCCGAGGAATTCCACCGAATCGAGCGAATCACGCGGTTCGTGATCGACGATGCCGTGCGCTCGGCGGTCGAACTGCGCCGCCATGGTTTCGACATGACGATGTCGGTCAACATCTCCGCCCAACTCCTGCGCAATCCGGGGCTACCCGGCATGATCGCGGAAATCCTCGCGACTTATGGTTTGCCCGCGGACAAGCTGATTCTGGAAATCACCGAGACCGACCGTCTCGACCGAAGCTCGCGGACGTTCCAGATGCTTCAGAAGCTCGTCCAGTCCGGTCTCCATCTCTCGATCGACGATTTCGGCACCGGCAACGCGACGATCGACTACTTGCGCTATCTCCCCGCGACCGAGGTCAAGATCGACAAGGTCTTCATTCAGGCGATGGAAGGGAACAAGGAAGACCTCCTGCTCGTGCAATCCATCATCGAAATGGCCCACTCGCAGGACCGGGTCGTGGTGGCCGAAGGTGTCGAGACCCAGGCGGCCCTGGAAATCCTGCGCGCGATGCAGTGCGACGCGATCCAGGGCTACTACGTCAGCCGTCCAGTCCCATTCCGGGATCTCCTCACGCAAATCGTGGGGAGAGAGCCGCGACGAACTGGTTAAAAAAGTCTTGATGACTTTTTAACCTATTGTTATCCATGTGCTCAGCCGCAACATAGCGGCGGTTCACATGGGGTAATGTTATGTACAGCTGGAACTGGGGCAGCCTCGGCCGCTAATAACCAATCGGGTGCGGCACTTCGCAAGAAGTGCCGCACTTTCTCGTTCTAGGCTCTCGAAAATCCAATGAATCAGGGCTTTAGTGCGGATATGGCGTGTTCGAAGAACATGCTGACGTCCTCTCCGACATCGGAGCAGGGCGTTTTTTATTGCTGCCAGTCTGTTAACGACTTGAAGCGGAGACGCTTTGTTCGGGCGAGAATCGTTGCTCGCGAAAGCATTTGGAAGCTCTCGCGTTAACGTTTGATTCGCAGACTGTTAACGATTTCAGTCTTCGCCGTGGCCCATGGCGAGGTAATCGGCGCTCTGCATCTCGTTGAGACGGCTGACCGTGCGCTCGAATTCGAAGCGGCCGTCTCCGGCCTCGTAGAGGTCTTCCGGAGCCGCATCGGCGGCTGCGATCAGCTTGACCTTGTTCTCGTAGAGCGCGTCGATCAGAGTCACGAAGCGCGCGGCTTCGTTGCGGCGGTCGGGGCCCATCTTCGGGATCCCCATGATGAGGACCGTATGATAGGCGCGGGCGATCGCCAGATAGTCCGCAGCACCGCGCGCCTCTCCGCAGAGGCGCTTGAAGCTGAACACGCCCACGCCCTTGAGGCTTTTGGGGACGTGCAGCATGCGCCCACCGCCTACATCGAGGTCGGCCGAGGGCACGTGTTCGCTGTCTTCCGGCGGATAGTCGGTCAGGCGATAGAAGACCTCACGCGCCTGTTCCGTGGCTTCCTCGCCCAGCGGATGGTACCAGGTCGCCATGCCGCCGAGGCGGTGTAGGCGATAGTCGGTCGGGCCGTTGAGCGTCAGGACGTCCAGTTCCTTCTCGATCAGGTCGATGAAGGGCAGGAAATGCTCGCGGTTGAGGCCGTTCTTGTAGAGATCCTTCGGCGCCCGGTTCGACGTGGTGACGATCGTCACCCCTTCGTCGAGAATGAGGTGGGTGAACAGCCGGCTCATGATCATGGCATCGGCTGAATTGTTCACGACCATCTCGTCGAAGGCGAGAACGCGCACATTACGGGCGATCGTCGCCGCGACGGGCGGTATCGGGTCGCCGCTTTCCTTGCGGCGCTCTTCACGCAGCAACGCGTGGACTTCCAGCATGAAGGCGTGGAAGTGAATGCGGCGCTTTTCTTCGATGTCGAGGGTCTGGTGGAACAGGTCCATCAGCATCGACTTGCCGCGCCCGACGCCGCCCCACATGTAGAGGCCGCGCGGGGAGGGGGCCTTCTTGCCCAGGAGCTTGCCGAACAGGCCGGTGGACGTCCGCGCCTTGTAGATTTCGCGCTGAAGCTGGTTCAGCCGCTCCGCGGCGGCGGCCTGTTCCGGATCGGAACGAAGCTCGCCGGTCGCGACCAGCGTTTCGTAGCGTTCGAGCATCGCGGTCATCGCACGTCCCCCTTGAAGGGACGGCCTGCGACGGGAGCTGGTTCGAACGACACGGGGTCAGTGCGCTTGAGAGAGGCCGGGTCCGAAGACTTAGACCTGACGCTCGGCCTGCATCTTCTTGATTTCGGCGATCGCACGCGCGGGCGAGAGGCCCTTGGGGCAGACGTTCGCGCAGTTCATGATCGTGTGGCAGCGGTAGAGACGGAAGGGGTCTTCCAGCTCGTCCAGGCGCTCACCGGTCATTTCGTCGCGGCTGTCGGCCAGCCAGCGATAGGCCTGAAGCAGGATCGCCGGGCCGAGGAACTTGTCGGAATTCCACCAGTAGCTCGGGCACGAGGTCGAGCAGCAGGCGCAGAGAATGCACTCGTAGAGACCGTCCAGCTTCTCGCGCTGTTCGGGGCTCTGGAGGCGCTCCTTACCCGAAGGCGTGGTCGAAACCGTTTGCAGCCAAGGACGGATCGAGGCGTACTGCGCGTAGAAGTGCGTGAAGTCGGGAACGAGGTCCTTGATGACTTCCATGTGCGGCAGCGGGGTGATGCGGATATCGCCCTTGAGGTCCTCGATCGCCGTCGTGCAGGCGAGGCCGTTCGAGCCGTTCATGTTCATCGCGCAGGAACCGCAGATACCTTCGCGGCACGAGCGGCGGAAGGTCAGCGTCGAATCCATCTCGTTCTTGATCTTGATGATCGCGTCGAGAACCATCGGGCCGCAGTTGTCGAGATCGATCTCGAAGCTGTCGTAGCGCGGGTTCTCGCCCGAATCCGGATCGTAGCGGTAGACGGTGAACTTCTTGACGCGGGCGGCGCCCTCGGCCTTGTGAACCTTGCCCTGCTTCTTGATCTTGCTGTTGGCCGGGAGGGTGAAGCTCGCCATGAAGAAATCCCCGTGATCTTGCACTGCGGCACGAACCGCGACTGTGAATGTCCCCTTAGCGATTCAACCGCGCGGGGCAAGGGCCAGAGTGCGTGTGATAGCGGTTTCGTGGTCTCAGGGTGTTGCAAATCGGTCCTGCGGGATTGCGGCAGGCGAATGATTCCCGGCGCGGAGCCGACGGAACGGGCGTATGATCGCCCGGTGCAATGGTCCGCGGGCCAGGCTCGCAGCCCAGTGCGCGGTCCCCAACCGATGGGAGAGCGACGATGATGAAGCGCTATGTGATCGAACGCGACTTGCCCGGCGTGGGCGCGATGAGCGGGGCGGAACTCGGCGGTGCGGCGCGGACCTCCAATGCGGCTCTGGCGCGAATACCCGGCGTGCAATGGGAGCATTCCTATGTCGCCGGCGACAAGACCTTCTGCATCTACCTGGCCGAGAACGAGGAACGGATTCGCGAACATGCGGAGCTGTCCGGCTTTCCGGCGACGCGCATTACCGAGATTGCGGCGATCATTGATCCGACGACCGAAAGCAGCTGCGCGATCTGAGAATTGGGCCAATCGGCCGGGATAACAAAAAGGCCCCGCACGCTGCCGTGCGGGGCCTTGATGATCTTGCCGGGAGGAGGGCGGCCTGGACCGCCCTCGCGCCGTCAATTGCCGAAGGTGCGCTGCCACCAGCCGCGACGGGGTGCCGAAGCGTCGTCCGAAGAATCGGCCGCGACGGTCTCGTCGTTGGCAGGGGCAGCCGTGACGGGCTCTTCCGTCACCGGCTCGGCAGCGGCCTTGGGGGCGGCAGCCTTGGGCTTCGCCCGGGTTGCGGTCTTGCGTGCAGGCTTGGCCGGGGTTTCGGCGGTGTCTGCCTTCTTGGCGCGGGTGCGCTTCGGCTTGGCAGGCGCTTCCTCGGCGGCCGGAGCTTCGACAGGTGCTTCGGCGGTTTCCTCGGCGACCTCTACCTTCTTGCGGCGGGTGCGCTTCGGCTTGGCCGGAGCCTCTTCCTCGGCGGCAGGCGCTTCGGCAGCAGGGGCTTCAGCCACCGTTTCGACCGTCTCGGCCTTCTTACGGCGGGTGCGCTTCGGCTTGGCCGGAGCTTCTTCCTCGGCGGCAGGCGCTTCGACAGCCGGGGCTTCAGCCACCGCTTCGACCGTTTCGGCCTTCTTGCGACGGGTGCGCTTCGGCTTGGCGGGCGCTTCCTCAGCCTCGACGACCGGTTCGGTGGCAACCAGCACTTCGGCGACGACTTCGACCGGTTCTTCGGCTTCGGTCACGGCCTCGGCCGCTTCCTCGCCACCGTTCTCGGCGCCTTCACCGTTCTCGTCGCGACGTCCGCGCCGGCGACGGCCACCACGGCGGCGACGCTTGCGCGGAGCCTCCGAGTCGTCACCTTCCGCGACAGGCGCGAATTCGCCGTCGGTTTCGGCATCCGCTTCGCCTTCATCGGCAGCGGCTTCAGCTTCGATATCAGCCTCACCTTCGCCTTCGGCCTCGAATTCGGAGCCTTCTTCCGAGCCGTTTTCGTCGCGGCGGTCGCGGCCGCGGCCCCGACGACGCTTGCGACGCTTGCGGCGCGAACCGCCTTCGTCATCGTCACGGGCTTCACCGCGCGATCCGCCCGAACCACGCGCTTCCTCGCGCTCTTCTTCCTCGAACTCGTCCTCGTCGTCGATGAAGTCATCCTCGACGTCTTCGGCGATCGGATCGAAGCGCGGAACGAACTCGTTGCGCGGGCCGGACGAGATCACGCGCATCTTCGCGCCTTCGTTCTCGCCTTCGGGGATTACTTCGACGTTGACGCCGTAGCGGTCCTCGATGTCGGCCAGGTCGGCGCGCTTGGCGTTGAGCAGGTAGATCGCCGCTTCGGTCGAGGCGAAGAGCGAAACCACGACGCCCTTGCCCTTGGCCGCTTCGTCTTCGATCAGACGCAGCGCCGAGAGGCCCGCCGAGCTGGCGGTGCGGACGAGGCCGGTGCCGTCGCAATGCGGGCAGGAGCGGGTGGTCGCTTCCAGCACGCCGGTGCGCAGGCGCTGGCGGCTCATTTCCATCAGGCCGAAGCTGGAAATGCGGCCGACCTGGATGCGGGCGCGGTCGTTCTTGAGCGCTTCCTTGACCGCCTTCTCGACCTTGCGGACGTTGGAGCCGTACTCCATGTCGATGAAGTCGATCACGACTAGACCGGCCATGTCGCGCAGGCGAAGCTGGCGGGCGATTTCCTGCGCGGCTTCGAGGTTGGTGGCGACCGCCGTCTGCTCGATGCCGTGCTCCTTGGTGGCGCGGCCCGAGTTGATGTCGATCGAGACCAGCGCCTCGGTCGGGTTGATGACGATGTAGCCGCCCGAGCGCAGCTGCACGACCGGGTCGTACATCGCGGTGAGCTGGTCTTCGGCGCCGTAGCGCTGGAACAGCGGCACGGGGTCGGAATAGGGCTTAACCTTGCGGCCGTGGCTCGGCATCAGGAGCTTCATGAAGTCCTTGGCCGCGCGGTAGCCTTCCTCGCCCTCGACCACGACTTCCTCGATATCGCGGTTATAGATGTCGCGGATGGCGCGCTTGATCAGGTCGCTGTCCGAATGGATCAGCGCCGGTGCGGCCGAACGCATCGTCTGTTCGCGCAGCTCGTCCCAGAGGCGGGCGAGGTAGTCGAAGTCGCGCTTGATCTCGGTCTTGGTGCGCTGGAGGCCGGCGGTGCGGACGATGCAGCCCATCGAGCGCGGCAGGTCCATTTCGGCGATGATCGACTTCAGGCGCTTGCGGTCCGAGGCCGAGCTGATCTTGCGGCTGATGCCGCCGCCATGGCTCGAATTCGGCATGAGCACGCAGTAGCGGCCCGCGAGGCTGAGGTAGGTGGTGAGGGCCGCGCCCTTGTTGCCGCGTTCTTCCTTGACGACCTGCACCAACAGCACCTGGCGGCGGTGGATCACGTCCTGGATCTTGTAGCGACGGCGCAGCGCCATGCGCTTGGCGCGCAGCTCGTCGGCTTCCTTCGAGCGACCGCCGCTGCGGCCACCCTGGCGGCGACCACGGCCGCGGCGGCCACGGCCACCGTTCTCTTCCTCGGACGCTTCTTCCTCGGCGGTTTCGAAGCCGTTCTCGACGGCGCCGTCCTCGATCGTGGCGACCTGGTCCTTTTCGGACGTGTCGACTTCGGTCAGGCCGCCGTCCGAGTAACCATCGGCATCGTAGCCTTCGCCGCCGTCTTCGTCCTCGTCGTCGCCTTCCGAAGCGCGCAGGGCGGCTTCTTCCTCGGCATGGGCGGCTTCTTCCGCCAGCAGGGCCTCGCGGTCCTCCTTGGGGATCTGGTAGTAGTCGGGATGGATTTCGCTGAAGGCAAGGAAGCCGTGGCGATTGCCGCCGAAATCGACGAACGCCGCCTGGAGCGAAGGTTCCACGCGGGTGACCTTCGCCAGGTAGATGTTGCCCTTTATCTGCTTCTTGTCGGCCGATTCGAAATCGAACTCTTCAATGCGATTTCCCTTGAGTACCGCCACCCGCGTTTCTTCCGGGTGGCGCGCATCGATGAGCATGCGCGTTGCCATTGTATAATCTCCGTACGCGCTCTGCCCCGGCCGGATCAGCCAGGGTGGCGCGTGTCTGTGCGATGGTGCCCGCCGTGAGGACATGAGGCCTGCCGGATGCGGCAAGGCCAGCCTCGAAACGGCTTGTCTCCAAGCGGGCATGGGTAAGGTGTGAAACGGGGCAATCCAGCGCCCCGAGTGCGACGGTTTTTCTGTCTGCCGCGCCGGAGGGCGCGGTGGTGCCTGCGGTCTTGCGGCGAAGTGCCGAGAGACTTGCGGGCGTGTCTGCGAGCGGAAGTGCGCGTGGCGAATTCGGACACGCGAAGAATTGCGCCCACACCGCCACCGCCCTTTCGGGCGTCGGCTGGCAAGGCGGCAATTGGCTTCTCATCTCTCGCGTCAACCTGTTCGATCCGGAACGAATTTTCCGGTTTTTGACGACCGGGACTGGCTCGACCGATCCTGCCCGGCACCATTCGAGAGGCGTCTTTCCGGATTGCGAGGACCGGAGCTTGTTTGGCCCGGGTCGGAACGGCCTAGCATCCAAGACACTGTACGGCAAGTTCATTGCCGAACTGTGTGTCATATCGCCTTCGGAATTGCGGGCAGTCGCGTGAAATCGGGGGAAAAGCGCGTGCCAGCGGGATTGCGGGGCGGGCGGGGCAATCCTAGGCAGAAGCGATGTCGCGCCCCGTCCAGCTCGCCATGATCCTGTCGGCGCCTCTGGCGCTGGTGATCGCGTTGTGGGTGCTCTGGCCGCGTTTCGTCCTTTCGCCCCGCGCTCTCGATTACGTCGTCCGCTTCGACCTGCCGGACGGCAACATGCCGGTCGATCTGCCGCGCGTGGACGGACCGCCCGACGCCAGCCGTCCGCTCGTGGTGATCGATGCCGGGCACGGCGGCTTCGATCCCGGTGCCGGGCAGGGCGATCTCAAGGAAAAGACCGTGGCGCTGCGGATCGCCACCGCCTTGCGCAATCGCCTGCTCGAAGGCGGCGGTATCCGCGTGGCGATGACCCGCGATGCCGACCGCTTCATCGCCCTGCCGGATCGGCCGGACATCGCGCGCCGTCTGGGCGCCGATCTCTTCGTGTCGATCCACGCCGACAGCGCCGACGCCGATTCCGCGCGGGGTGCCAGCGTCTATGTCCTCTCCGAGAAGGGATCCAGCGAGGCGGCCGAGCGTTTCGCCGCGCGCGAGAACCAGGCCGGGCGGGTCAACGGCGTGGCGCTGGCGCAGACCAGCCAGACGGTCGGCGCGATCCTGCTCGATCTTTCGCAGCGGGGGACGCAATCGGGATCGACGCAAGTGGGCGAACTGGTCCTGCGCGAGATGCGCGGCGCCGGACTCGGCCTGCACCGCGACGAGGTGCAGACCGCCGCGCTTGCCGTGCTCAAGGCCCCGGACATTCCCTCGATCCTGTTCGAGACCGGCTATATCAACAACCCGGCGGACGCCGAACTGCTTGGTTCGCGCAAGGGGCAGCAGGCGCTGGCCGACGCCGCCGCCCGCGCCATCCGTGCCTATTTCGCGCGCAAGGGCGGGGCGTGAAACGGAACTGCTGGCAGAGCCAGCGCTGCGACGAAAAGAGTGCCGGGCGTCTGGCCTTGCCGGAAAAGGGCGTGCTAGGGCGTGAGGCGTTCGACCGGAGCGGCTCAGTCTCCGATTAATCTGTTGTTGCCGCATTTTCCGGACGCTCGGTGTTTCCACCTGACCCGAAAATGCTCTAGAGGGCAGTCGAAATGACCGACGAGATCATCGACAACGGCGCCGAGCAGCCGCCCGAGGACGCCCATTATCGCATCCATCGCGGCGCCGGTTCGCGCTTTGCCCGCCCCTTCGCCGCGCTCGGCGGAGCCTGGCGCGAACGCAAGTGGCTGCGGCGTTTCACGTATGTCGGCGGGGTCGGCCTCGTCGCGCTGGGCGGGCTCTACATCGCCTTCACGCACGATCTGCCGGACGCGAACAAGCTGCTCGAATACCAGCCGCCGCTGCCGACCATGGTGCGCGGCGTCGACGGCGCGATCGTCTACAGCTATGCGCGCGAGCGCCGCGTGCAGCTTCGCTATGTCGATTTCCCCAAGCCGCTGGTCGATGCCTTCCTCTCTGCCGAGGACAAGACGTTCTGGACCCACGGCGGCGTCGACG
This sequence comes from Novosphingobium sp., assembly GCF_036820275.1. GTDB lineage: Bacteria > Pseudomonadota > Alphaproteobacteria > Sphingomonadales > Sphingomonadaceae > Novosphingobium. The sequence continues at coordinate 117,200 of NZ_DAISLT010000009.1, read as the reverse complement.
TCACCGGGCTGGGGGCCGCGGTAATCGACTATGCCTCGAAGCTGGGCACCGGCAGCCGCGCGCGGGGTGGTTCGACGATCACCCAGCAGGTGGCCAAGAACATCCTGATCGGCGACGAATATTCGGTCACCCGCAAGCTTAAGGAAATGGTGGTCGCCCGCCGCATCGAGAGCGTGCTGAACAAGCAGCAGATCCTCGAACTCTACCTCAACGAGATTCCGCTCGGCCGCCAGAGCTTCGGCGTGCAGGCGGCGGCGCGTGCCTATTTCGGCAAGGACGTCGACCAGCTCCAGCTTCACGAGGCGGCGTTCCTGGCGATCCTGCCGAAGGCGCCCGAGCGCTACGGCCGCAAGCAGTACGAGGACATGGCGATCGAGCGCCGCAACTGGGTGCTCGACCAGATGGTGACGAACGGCTGGGCCAGCCGCGCCGATGCCGATACCGCCAAGGCGCAGCCGCTCGGCCTGATCGCCCGCCGTGTGGAGACTTACCCCACCGGCAACGGCTATTTCATCGAGGAAGTACGCCGCCGCCTGATCGACCAGTACGGCGAGAAGGCTGAGGACGGCCCGAACAGCGTCTATGCGGGCGGCCTCTGGGTGCGCACCTCGCTCGATTACCAGATGCAGGACGCCGTGCGCGACGCCTTGCGCGCGGGGCTGCTGCGCTATCAGGGCGCCCGCGCCTGGTCGCGGCCGATCGCCCATATCGACGACATGAGCACTTGGCAGTCCCAGCTGATCGTCTCCAACAAGACGATCGACTACAAGGACTGGCGCGTCGGCGTGATTATCGACCGCAGCGGCTCGACCGGGCGGATCGGCTTTGCCGACGGCAACATCTCCGCACTGACCAACATTTCCGATCTTGCGAAAGTGGGCGATCTCGTGGCGGTCGCGCCGGTTTCCTCCGGCACTTACGCGGTGCGCACGATCCCCGAGGTCTCGGGCGGCATGGTCATCGAGCAGCCCGGCACCGGCCGCATCATGGCGATGCAGGGCGGGTTCGATTCCGGGCTCGATTCCTTCAACCGTGCGGTTCAGGCCGAGCGCCAGCCCGGCTCCACGATCAAGCCCTTCGTCTACGCCACCGGCCTGCAATACGGCATGACCCCGGCGACGCAGGTGCTGGACGGCACCTTCTGCGTCTATCAAGGCGGCGCGCTGGGCAACAAGTGCTTCCGCAACTTCGGCGGCGAGGGCGGCTCCGGCAGCCATACGATGCGCTGGGGCCTCGAACAGTCGCGCAACCTGATGACCGTGCGCATCGCCAACGACACCGGCATGAACCGAGTGGTGAAGACCTTCAAGACGGTCGGCATCGGCGACTACAAGCCCTACCTCTCCTTCGCGCTCGGCGCGGGCGAGACCACGGTCTCGCGGATGGTGAACGCCTATTCGGCGCTGGCCAACAACGGCGTGCAGTTCGCCTCCTCGCCGATCGACTATGTCCAGGATCGTAACGGCAAGATCATCTGGAAGTCGGACAACCGTCGCTGCGACACCTGCAACACGCCCGAGTGGGACGGCAAGCCGATGCCGCGCATCCAGCGGCGGGGCAAGCAGGTGATCGATTCGGGCACGGCCTACCAGGTCGTGCACATGCTTGAAGGCGTGGTGACGCGCGGCACCGCCGTCGTCCTGCGCGATCTCGGCATTCCGATGTTCGGCAAGACCGGCACGACCAACGGCCCGACCGACGTCTGGTTCGTCGGCGGTACGCAGGACTATGTGGGCGGTGTCTACCTCGGTTATGATACGCCGCGTTCGCTGGGCGGCTATGCCCAGGGCGGCCGCATTTCCGCGCCGATCTTCAAGCAGGTGGTCCAGGCCACCAGGGAGCGCTGGGGCACGCAGCCCTTCGTCGCGCCTGCAGGTATCCGCATGGTCCGGATCGACCGGGTCAGCGGCAAGCAGGTCATGGGCGCGGAGCCGGGCAACGACCCCAAGGCCGCGGTGATCTGGGAAGCCTTCAAGCCCGACACCGAACCGCGCCAGTATTCGCCGGAAGACGAGTTCGCCCGTCGCCGCGACGCGCTCGTCGCGCAGATTCGCGGCGTGCAGGAGGCGCGTCAGGCTGCCGCTGCGGCCAAGGCCGGAGACGTGCAGGACTTTGCCGAACAACAGGGGGGCGTTTATTGATCCGGGCTGAGGACGCTTTCACGTCTTCCGCTCGCAAAGGTTGAACTGCGCCAGTACAAAGCTCCTTCAAAACAGGGAGGACAGGATGCAGTTCGTGATCGATACGAAGAAACGCGCTTCGACTTTCGCCTATCTGGCACCGGGGCTGGGTGCTTTGCTGGTACTGGCCGTACCGACAGGGCTTGCGGCCAAGGACGCCGCTCCGGCGGTCTCGACCGCAAGGCAGGATTCCGCCGGCACCCCTTACGTTCGCCCGGACGTGGCCGCCTATCTCAAGGCCTCCAATGCCCAGCCGATGCCGGCGCTGACGGCCGAGGTCATTGCCCAGATCCGCAAGCTGCCGCCTTCCGCCATGCCTTCGCGAGACCTGCCGATCGGCAATATCGCCGTGGTGAAGGATCTCACTATGCCGGGGGGCGAGGCCGGGCCGATCGCGCTGCGTCTGTTCGATAGCCGGACGGATCGTGGACCGGGGCCGGTCGTCGTCTATTACCACGGCGGTGGCTATGTGCTCGGCAGCATCGATACCCACGCGGCTCTGGCCGCCGAGATTTCCCGTCAGCTCGATCTCCCGGTGGTCTCGGTCGAGTACCGGCTTGCACCGGAACATCCCTGGCCCGCCGCTCCCGACGACGGCGAGGCCGCCGCGCGCTGGGTCGCCGCCAACGGCAAGATTCTGGGCCGCGAAGTTACCGGCCTCGTGCTCAGCGGAGACAGTGCCGGCGGCAACCTCGCGCTGATCGCCGCGGCGGCCTTGCGTGACAAGCCGGCGGCGGTGCCGGTCATCATGCAGGTGCCGATCTATCCGGCGACGGACTTTACCCGCGACTATCCCTCCATGAAGCAGTTCGGCAATGGCTACGGTCTGGATGACAGCATGACCGCGCTGTTCCGTCAGCACTACAAGGCCGATCCGCAAAGCCTGCGCACGTCGCCTATCCTCGGCGATCTTGCGGGCTTGCCGCCGACGGTGCTGGTGACGGCGGGTCTCGATCCCTTGCGCGATCAGGGACGGGCCTATGCGGCGAAGCTCGTGGAAGCGGGCGTGCCGACCACATATTACGAGGGTCGCGGCCTGATCCACGGCTTTGCGACCTTCCGCCGGGCCGTGCCTTCGGCGCAGGCGGACACCGTGAATTTCCTCAAGCTCGCCAAGACGATGCTGGACGAGATCCAGGCCGGAACGAAGTAGCGCCGCAAGGAAAAGGGCCTCGCGAGCGAACTCGCGAGGCCCAACCTGTTCGGTGCGACCCGTTCAGGCCCGGATCGAGGCCCCGGATTCAGGCTGCATGCGGAAGCTGTTCGGGTTCCGGCATGGCGACCGGATCGGGCAGGCACTTGCGCATTGCGTCGCTCAGCGACTGGAGCAGGGCCTCCGGATTGACCTTGTCGTCCTTGCCGTAGATCACGCTGATGACCAGCGGGTGGCCTTCGGGCTGGCGCGGGACAAGGCCGGAAAGCGCGTCGGCACCGCTGCCGAAACCGGCCGGGCCGAACACGTAGCGCGGATCGCGGCAGGCATCGACGCGCGCCATCATGTCCGAGAACTGGAACTTTTCGAGTTCGCTCGCTTCGGCATTGAGGCGGCGGACCATGCCTTCGCAGCGCTGGCGGGCAATGGTCGAGAGCATGAGCAAACCAGCGCCGTTGCGGGCCAGCGGTTCCTTGATGCCTCCGGCAAGCTCGCGCGTGGCGGCGAGGGCGCGGGGGCCGTGGCGCCAGTTCACGATCTGCACGTCGAGACCGACCATCGAGGTGAGCGCGACCGAAAGCCCGGTCTGCGCCACAAGGCGGTCCATCAGGCGCACGATGCGTCCGTCGCGAACCAGTTCGGGCTGGCCCGAAGTGCCGATCAGGGCGGCGCGCGGCGTCAGGCTATAGGCGCGGGAGTACGGATCCTTGTGAAGCAGGCCCAGTTCGACGAGGCTCGACAGCAGTTCCGAGGTGCTCGACTGCGGGCGGTTGTAGCGCCGCACGATGTCCATAACGGTCGCTTCACGATGGGAATCGTCGAAGTACTCCAGCACTTCGATGACACGGCGGGCGATCTTCGCCTTGTTCGATGAGGTCGTCTTTCCAGGCATGAGGTCTCTCCTCCCTTAGGGGTGGTTATGGTGAACTCACTTCTCTCCGCGAGTCGGCTTTTTAAAACTGAGGCCAATTCGTTTTTTGCTAAGCTTGGTTATCATCAAGGCGATCAGGCATCAATAGGCTTCGCGCATGCGATGAGTTTTGACCTTCGGGAACGAGGCCGGAACGGCGGAAAACAGCGATTTTTCGGGAAAAGGAATGCGTTCGGAAGCGTTTTTTCTGCGGCGGGCTGGCCAGGAAAGGACTGTCCGTTCATGCTCCAGGGGTAATGGGCGAGAGACCCGAAGCGATGCGGGGCACGATGATTCCGGAGCATGCGATCTTCCGATTGCGCGACTTGGCCGATCCGACCAACCTTCCGGATGTGCCGGTGGCCTTCGTGGATCTATCCCGGGAAGAGGCCGGGTTCGGGGCCGGTCTTTCCGCGCTTCCCGCCATGCCGGTGATCGGCCTGGGACCTTGCGATCATCCGCTGTCTGCGCGCCTGGATGCCGTGCTCGAACCGCGTTTCACGGCTGAGGCTTTGTTCCGTTCGATCTCCGCCAAGCCGCTTGCCGCGCGGGTCGTCACGCAACTGCTGCGTTTGCTGCCGCATCTGCCGGACGAAGAGGCCCTGAACGCGGAGTCGCTGGCTTATGCCACCTTGCAGGGAAGCGAGGCGCACCGCCGCTGGATCGCCGCGCGGTCCTGCGGTGCGGCTGCGGCGGCAGGCCGCGTCCGCCTCTCGCGCGAGGACGATGTTCTGACCGTGACGCTGGACCGCGCGGAAGCGGGCAATGCCATCGACCGCGCGATGCGCGATGCCCTGCACGAGGCTTTCGCGCTCGCCAATGCCGACACTACGATCGCGCGGGTGATCCTGCGGGGCGAGGGCAGGGCCTTCAGTCTCGGTGCCGAGCTTTCCGAATTCGGGACGACGACGGACCCCGCGACTGCCCATGCGATTCGCTGCGCTACGCTGCCGGCACGCGAGGCGGTGCGCTGCGCGGACCGTCTGGAAGTGCATGTCGACGGCGCCTGCGTCGGCTCCGGTCTTGAACTGGCGGCCTTTGCCCGGCGGATCACCGCGACACCGCGCTCGTGGTTCCAGCTGCCCGAACTGGCGATGGGCATTCTTCCGGGGGCGGGAGGCTGCGTCTCGCTGAGCAGGCGAATCGGACGCCAGCGGACTTTGCTGATGGTGCTAGGCGGTCGCCGCCTCGGTGCGCGTGAGGCGCTCGACTGGGGACTGGTCGATGCGCTGGTGGATGACCCGGCCTGAAGCCACGGCGATCCGTACATCCCGGCTGTCGAGCCGTTCGCGGGCTTCATGCCATGGGCGGTCGAGCAGGCAAAGGTCGGCAGGTTCGCCCAGGCCTACGCGGCGTTGACGCGAGAGGTCGAGCGGATCGGCGAGATAGAGCGCGAGGGCCTGTTCCGGCGTCAGCGCTTCCTGCGGCGTGAAGTCCGCGCCCTCGCGGGTTCGGCGCCGGACCGCGGCGCGCATGGCGGCCCAGGGATCGGTGCTGCCGTAAGGCGCGTCGCTTCCGCCCGCGAGCGTCAGTCCGGCGTCGAGCAGGCTGCGCAGGCGATAGAGGTCGGCGTGATGGCGCGCTTCGACCTCGGCGAGATAGCGATCTCCCCGCTCCGCGATGAAATGCGGTTGTACGCAGGCCATGAGGCGCAGGTCGGCCATGCGGATGGCAAGTTCGGGCGGGACGATCGAGGCATGTTCGATACGGTCGCCCTCCCGCGTTCCCGCCGCTTCGAGCAGTGCCAGCGAGAAGACCAGCTCGACCTCGGTCACGCAGTGGATCGCGACGCCGCGCGCCTGTTCGTGCGCGCGGGCGATCCAGCGGCAGGTTTCGTCGAAATCGGGCAGGGCGTTTTCGTGGAGGTGGAGTTTGGCGGGCCCAAGGCGCCAGCCGTCCTGCGGCGCCTCCGCCAGGGACAGTGCCCCGGCCAGGACAAGCGACTGCTTGAGCGCGCCGCCGGCGATCTGGCGGGCGAAATGCCGCGCCATATCCGGGTCGTTGCCGGGCGACATGTCCGTCACCCCGGTCACGCCGCAGGCCGCGAGGCGGTGGCTGGTCGCGGCGAAGTCCGGCGGGGTGGCGGCGAGGGCCTGCTGCAACCAGCGGTCCTCGTCGAACAGCCTGCCGGTGTAGGCTCCGTTCTCGCGTTCGAGACCCGGCGGCGGCGCGGCACGGCTGAGCAGTTCGGCGAGCGCCGCCGAGTTCAGGAACCACATGCGGCCGGTGCGATGCTGCATGCGGAGCGGCCGATGGGAGACGATGGCATCAAGCATCCGCGCATCCGGCAGAGTGCCGCCGAGCACGCTTTCGCAGAAGCCGATGCCGCGCAGCCAATCGCTGCCGGGGCGGGTGAGCGCGGCGGCGAGATCGTCGTGGCCCGTGACTTGCGGCGGCCCGCAGGCGATCGAGGCTTCCCGGACGGCCAGCGCCGCGAGGTGCAGGTGATGATCGTGAAGGCCGGGAAGGAGCGCGCCGCCCTGCGCCTTGATGACCGGTTCGCCCGGACGCGGTTCCAAGCTGCCGATGGCGGTGATGGTGCCGTGCTCGATGCGCATGTCGGCCCGGCCGTGGCCGTAGATCTCGGCATCGAGGATCAGCACGCCACGTTCTCCGTCAGATAGCGTTCGGTATCGATACCGAGGGGGCTGACCGGGGCCGATACTTCGCGCCTGGCGATCGCGGGGAAAGAAGACCCCGTGGCGTCACCCCAGGCGCGCAGTTCCCGCGCCAACAAAGCGGCATCGAAGCTGCGCTCTTCGGCGAGGGCCATCGCGGTGATCGCGCTCATCGACAGGCCGATGCGCTTTGCCGTGCCTTCGCGCAGCGTCCCGAGCACTTCGCGCGCGCCGACGATGCCGGTGAGCGGGTCGGCGATGGCATCCCCGACATAGCCGATCTCGCCGGTCACTTCCGCGAGGGCACGGGACAGGCCGCCCGCAACGCCGCAGTCGTTGCCGATGCCGACCCAGTTCGCCGCTTCCCCGCGCGCGCCGTGGCCCGTGACCGAGAGCCAGACAAGGCCCGGCACCTCGCGCACCAGGGCATCGGCATCGATCCCGAGATGGCGCAGCGCACGCGGCCGGGCGCTTTCGATCACCACGTCGGCGCGCCGGATCAGTGCGACAAGGCGCTGCTTGTCCTCGCGATCGGTCAAATCGACCAGCAGGCTCGCCTTGCCTTGGTTGATGATGTCGAACGTTGCCGGATCGTCGCGGCGGATGAGATCGGGGCGGGTGCGGCTTTCGACTTTCACCACTTCCATGCCCGCTTGCCAGAGCAGGTGTCCGACGAGCGGCCCGGCCCAGATCGCGGAGAGGTCCACGACGAGCGGGCGGCTTTCGCGGCGCGCCCGACAGGACCCGCGTTCGAGCACTTCGATGGGCGCGGAAACCGGCGTTTCGTCGGCACCGGCAACGGGCAGGCCGAGCGCCCGGCCGCGTTCGACGAGTTCGCCGCACGGGTGTTGCAGCACGGCGGCGGCGATGGCGTGGTTGTCGTGGATCGCCAGGTCCGCGTCGCCGAACAGGGCCGGGAGCAGTTCGCGGTCGTCTTCGCGGATCAGGGTCAGTGCGAACCAGCCGCCGTCCTTTGTCGCGAGCAAGCGGCTGCCGCCCAGTCCGGCGGAAATCCGGCCGCCGATGCGGTAGTCGCCATGGGCACCGCGTTCGCCGAGCAAGGTCGCGCCTGCGAGACGGGGAAGGCCGTGGTCGCGGGCGAGCGCCTCCAGTTGCCGGTCGGCCCAGCGCGCCAGCGGGATCGCCGGACCGGAGGCTTCCGCTTCAGCCAGCAAGGAGATCCTTGACCTTTCGCCGCAGCAGCTTGCCCATTTCGTTGTAGGGCAGCTCGGCGAGGAAGACGATCTTCTCGGGCACGCGCGAGGAGCGCAGGCGGGCACGGACGAGATCCTTGAGGTCCGGCTCGGCCGGTTCCGCATGGCCTTCGCGCAGGATCAAGGCAACGCCCACGGTTTCGCCCCATTCCACCGAGGGGATCGCGCAGGCGCAGGCATCGGCGATGGCGGGGTGGGTCAGCAGCACGTCCTCGATCTCGCCCGGAGACATGTTCTCGCCGCCGCGCACGATCACGTCGTCGGCGCGGCCGGAGAGGAACAGGTAGCCGTGCTCGTCCATGTAACCGGCGTCGCGGGTGGGGAACCAGCCCTCGGCGTCGAGCGCGCTCTTTTCCTTGTATTCGCCCGAGACCTGCTCGCCGCGCACGTAGATCTCGCCGGGCTCACCGGCCGGGAGTACCTCTCCGTTCTCGCCGCGAATCTCGATCTCGACGGTCGGGATCGGCTTGCCGAGCGAGGTCAGGCGGGCGCGAACGGCAGGATCGTCGGAGGCCAGCGCCGCGCGGTGGTCCTCCGGGCCGAGCAGGGCCACGGTGGAGCTGGTTTCGGTCAGCCCATAGGCATTGGTGAAGCCGGCTTGCGGGAACAGGTCCAGGGCCTTGCGGATCACTTCGAGCGGCATCTTGCCGCCACCATAGGCGATGGCGCGCAGGCTGGATACGTCGGATGCTTCCATGCGCTCCATCGCCTCGATGATGCGCGAAAGCATCGTCGGCACCACGAAGGCGTTGGAGACGCGCTCCGTGTGCACGAGTTCCAGCCAGCCTTCCGGCGAGAACGCGGGGAGCATGACGATCGTGCGCTGCGCATAGATCGAGGACAGCAGCGCCGAGATTCCGGCGATGTGATAGGGCGGCACCACCACGAGCGCGGCGTCGGCTTCATCGGCGGAGCCGAATTCGACAGTGCCGAGGATATAGCCCAGCAGGTTCGAGTGGCGCAGGATCGCGGCCTTGGGCGCGGCGGTCGTGCCGCTGGTGAAGAGCTGGATCGCGATGCCCTCGCCGGGGTCGTATTCGCGCGCATCCTCGGCGGGGACGGTTTCCTGCGCCTTGAGCGCGAAATCCTCGCGGGCGAGCACGGTGTGGCCCTGTCCACCGGCTATCCGGGTAATGCGCTCCTCGTCGCCGATCACGAGGGCCGGGGCGATGCGGCCGAGCAGGGCCGCCAGATCGGCGTCGGGCAGGCGGTAGTTGAGCGGGCAATAGGGGACGCCCGCCAGCGCCGCGCCGAACACCGCGATCACGGCTGCTTCGCTGCTTTCATCGAGCAAGGCGACATATTGGGCATCGCTTTGCCGGATCAGCTCGAAGGCCCCCCGGGCGGCGGCCAGCAGGTCGCCATATGTCCAACGCTTGCCTTCGCAGACGAGGGCCACGCGGTCGGGAGCGGCTTCCGCCGCCATTTCGAGAAGGAGAGCGATGTTCATCGGATACCCAGATGGTGCCGGAGTTCAGTCGGAGGCGGGGAGCGGTTTGGCGTCCTTGACGACCAGCGCCACCCCGTCGACCGCGAGCGATCCCTTGCCGGGCTTTACGCAGAGCAGTTCGTACTTGCCGTCGGCATCGACGTAGCGCTTGCCCATCAGCGTGCCCGCCGCGAAGTCGGCGGCGAGCGGCGCCGCATCGGCGGGCTTTGCCTCGCCCATCGGCGCGCCGCCACATTCGATCGTGCCCTCGGCGCTGCGGATCACCATGACTTCGGTGTCGCAGGCCGCGCTCTTGAGACGGGTTCCTGGCTTCATCTTCAATTCCTTGTTCGCGTATTTCGAAGGGCGTTCAGGCAATCGCGCCCCTGGCCTTGAGGTCCTCGATCCTGTCCCAGTCCACGCCCAGTTCCATCAGCACGATCTCGGTGTGCTCGGAGGCCTGGGGCGAGCGGGTGGTTTCCAGCGCCTCGCCGTTCCACTGCACCGGGCCGCGCACCAGCTTGAGCGGTTCGCCGCCATCTGCCGCCTCGACTTCCACGAGCAGGTCGTTGGCCAATGCCTGTTCGTCGCCGGAGAGTTCGAGCAGGTTGAGGATCGGCGCCCACTGGCCCTTCAGGGTCTTCAGATGCTCTCGCCAATAGGCGAACGGCTTGCTGGCGAACGCCTCGACCAGAATGTCGCTGGCGGCTTGCGCATTGCGGATCAGGCTGAGGACATCCTGGAAGCGCGGGTCTTCGGCGGCATCGGGGCGGCCGACATGTTCGAACGTGTCGCGGATCAGACCGGTCGGGCTGACCATGCACAAGTTGATCGTGCGTCCGTCCGAGGTCCAGAAATTGCCCATGAAGGGGTTCTTCGCGCTGCCGCCCGAAGAGGGCATCGCGTTGCGCGAGACTACGCCGGTTTCCACCACTTGCGCGATATTGGCGCCGGAGGCCCAGGCGGCCGTGCTCATCAGCGAGACGTCGAGTTCGGTGCCTTCGCCGGTCTTCGCGCGGTGATAGAGCGCGGCGGAGATGCCGCCGGCGATGAACATGCCGCCGATCGAGTCCCCGAAGGCGGGCATGCCCTGCGAGAGCGGGCCGGGCAGTTCGGGCGGGGTCATGCAGTCGGCAATGCCGCTGCGCGACCAGAACGCCGTGCCGTCGAAGCCGCCCTTTTCGCGCTCGGGTCCTTTGTTCCCCCAGGCGCTGCCGCGCGCGTAGATGATCGTCGGATTGGCCGCACGAATGTGCTCGACGTCGAAGCGGTTCTTCTGGCGCACTTGCGGCAGGTAGTTGGTGAGGAAGACGTCGCACTGCTTCGCCAGTTCGTAGAGCAGTTCCTGGCCTTCCTCGGTCGAAAGATCGATGCCGACGCTGCGCTTGCCGCGGTTGGGGTGCTCGAACAGGGTGTGGCGCAGCGGATCGAGCTGCACGCCGCCCATGTTGAGGAAGCCGCGCTGGGTGTCCCCGCGCACCGGGTGCTCGATCTTGATGACGTCCGCGCCCCAGTCGGCGAGGATCGCCCCGGCCGCGGGGGTAAAGGTGAACTGCGCCACTTCGAGGACACGCACCCCTTGCATCACCTTTGTCGACATTTTCCGCCTGTCCCGCCTGATTTTGTTGTGATCGGTCTTTGCACCGGACCTCGCATGGCAGGATTTCCGGGCCTGCCGAGGCCTCTTTCGATTTGAGCGCAAAGGGCAGGGCTGACAAGGCACGCGCCATCGCGGGCACGATCATGCCGGATCGGAGCCGCGCGATACGCTCCCGCGATCTTCCATGCTGTTCTGGCGCCCGGCAGGAGACACGGATTTTCGCGGAGGCGATGGTTGCGTAAACCTCCATGATGGGTGCGCGAAACGCAATTGACTATATGTTCAACAAAACCTAACCTAGGTTAGTAAGTTGAAAAAGCCGCGACGGCTTTCTTCGACAAGTCAAAAAGATCATACGGAGATGCCTAAATGAAGAAGTTCGTTGCGCTCGCTGCCGCTACTTCGGTTGCCTCGTTCGCCCTGGTTCCGGCTGCTTTCGCCGAAACCAGCCAGTCGGTTCAGGCCGTCACGGAAGCCGCCGCGACGCCGCTCGACCTGGCCGCGGGCAAGATGCTCTACATCGGCAACGGCGGCCGCCTCGCGCCGATCTACCGCGTTGCGGCCGACGGCAATCCGCAGGTCATCCTCAACGGCCGCCTCGTCACCGTTCCGGCCGCCAGCCTCGCTTCCGTGGACGGCAAGCTCACCACCTCGCTGTCGAAGAAGGACATCGCTTCGGCGAAGTGAGCCTCTCGCGAAAGAACGAAAAAGGGCGGCTCCATAGGGCCGCCCTTTTCTTTTGCGCGTGGACCGGGATCAGCCGCGGCTGACGTTGTCGTAGATCCGGTTCATGTAATCGCGAAGCTGCTCGACCTCGCTGTCCGAGAAACCGTGAAACATCTTCTCCTCGCCTTCGTCGGCGATCTTGCCGAGCTGGTCGAGCAGGGGGCGGGCCGCTTCGGTGAGATAGACGGCGCGGGCGCGGCGGTCGTCGGCGCGGTCGCGGCGTTCGAGCAGCCCTTCGGCGCAGAGCCGGTCGATCAGGCGACCTGCCGAGGCTTCCGACATTTCCAGATATTCGGCGATCGTGCGCTGGGTCGAACCCGGATAGCGCGAGACCACCGCGATCATCGCCCATTGCGAGCGGGTGACGTTGAGGACGGCCACCTTGCGGTCGAAATTGTTGCGCTGGAGGCGGGAGATCACCGTCATGCGCAGGCCGACCTGCCGCCGCGTGCTGACCTCGCCATCGCTCAGGGCCTCGCCCAGCCTGCCGGTCAGCTTGTCTTCCACCTCGGTTGCCAACTCGATACTCCTTGGACTGCGTTCACACGCGTTCGATGACGATGGCGGGTGCCATGCCCCCGGCAGCGCACATGGTGACGAGGGCATAGCGCCCCCCGCTGCGCTCCAGCTCGTCGAGCGCGGTGCCGATGAGGATGGCTCCGGTGCCCCCGACGGGATGGCCGAGCGCGATCGCGCCACCGTTCGGATTGACCTTCGCGCGGTCGAGGTCAAGGTCGCGGATGAACTTCTCGACGACGACGGCGAAGGCTTCGTTCACTTCCCAGACGTCGATCTGGTCCTTGGTCAGACCGGCCTTGGCGAGGACTTTCCTGGCGGCCGGGACCGGGCCGTTGAGCATCAGGGTAGGGCAGTCGCCGGTCTCGGCCATCGCCACTATGCGGGCGCGAGGTTTCAGGCCGTGCCTTTCGGCATAGTCCTTCGAGGCGAGCAGGATCGCCGAAGCGCCGTCGACGACGCCCGAGGAAATCCCGGCGTGGTGGATCGGCTTGACCTTGAGGTCAGGATAGACCTGGTGGACGAGTTCCAGATAGGTCTTGCCGCCGGGCGCGGAAGGCATGTCGAAGAACATCTCGAAGGCGGGCTTGAGCTGGGCGAGGCTTTCCATGGTCGTGTCCGGGCGCGGATATTCCTCGTGGTCGAGGATCACGTTGCCCTCGTCGTCCTTCACCGTGATCGTCGACTTGTCGAAGCGACCCTCGGCAATGGCGCGGGCGGCGCGGCGCTGGCTCTCGACCCCGAGCGCTTCCAGTTCCGCGCGGGTGATGCCTTCCATCGCGGCGATGGCGTCGGCGGCGACGCCCTGGTTGGTCTGCGGATGCCTGGCCTGGAGACGCGGATTGCCGGCGCCCATGCCCGCGCTGCCGACCCCGGCCTCGCGCATCTTCATGCCGTGGGCATTGGCATAGGAAAGCATGTCCATCCCGCCCGCGATCATGAGGTCGGACATGCCGGACAGGATCATCGCCGAGGCGAGGCTGGTGGCGGTCAGGCTGGAGCCGCAGAAGCGGTTTAGCGTGACGCCGCCCGCCTTCACGTCGTAGCCTGCGTCGAGCGCGGCCATGCGGCCGATGTCGCCGCCTTGCAGGCCGATCGCGGCGGAGACGCCCCAGATCACGTCGTCCACCTCGGCGGTGTCGAAGCGGTTGCGCTCCTTCAGCGCGGCGAGGACGGTGGCGGAAAGGTGCTCCGGGTGCATGGTGGAGAGGGCGCCCTTGCCCACCTTGCCGATGCTGCGCGGCGTGCGGACGGTGTCGATGATATAGGCCTCGGTCACGGTCTGCTCTCCTCCTGGTCCCGGCCGGAAAGCGTGCTGTGCGGCACCCGGCCTGTTCTGTCCGGGGTCATGCTGGCCCACTTGGGGAATTGCAATTGGAGGCCCGTTTCCTATCGCCTTGGCGATTGCTTTCAGGTGAAAGCATATCGCGGGGGCGCGCACCGTCCGGTCTGATGCCGTACCCGCCGTCTGCGCCGCGCCGCCGGGCACGACGGTCGATCTGCAGCAGATCCTGCCGATCTATGGGTAGATTTTCACGCTCCCGAAAAGGCGTGGTTGCGAAACAGCGCGATCGCGTCTTTCGCGGTCATCGGGCGGCCGTAGTAATAGCCCTGAATCTTGCGGCAGCCGAGCTTGCGGATCATCTCGACTTCCTTCTCGGTCTCAGCGCCTTCGGCGGTCGTCGACATGCCGAGGCTGTCGGCCATGGCGACGACGGCGCGGATGATCGCGAGGCTCTCCGCATTGTCGGTCGCCGCGCCCTGCACGAAGGAGCGATCGATCTTGATGGTCGAGAAGCGCAGCTTGCGCAGGTAGCCGAGCGAGGAATAGCCGGTGCCGAAATCGTCGAGCGCCACCTTGCAGCCCAGCGCCATGATCTTTTCCAGCGCCGATCGGGCGAGGGTGGCATCGCGCAGGAAGATGCTTTCGGTCACTTCCAGTTCGAGCCGCGCGGCGGGAAGACCGCTTTCGGTGAGCGCCGAGACGACGCCGGTGACGAAGTTCGGATCGAGGAGCTGCTCGCCCGAGACATTGGCGGCGACGCGGACATGGTCCGGCCAGTTCATCGCTTCCCGGCAGGCTTCGCGCAGCACCCATTCGCCGATCGGGACGATCAGCCGGGTATCCTCGGCCAGCGGGATGAATTTCACCGGGCTGATGGCGCCGTGCTCGCTGCTGTTCCAGCGCAGCAGCGCCTCGAAGCTGACCACCGTTTCGTTCTGCGCATCGACCACCGGCTGGAAATGCAGCGAGAATTCCTTGCGCTCCAGCGCGTTGCGCATTGCCGCTTCCAGCTTGCGCCGCTCCTCGGCATGGGCGTGGAGGGCAGGCTCGTAGGAGAAGTGTGCGTTGCCGCCTTCGTCCTTCGAGCGATAGAGCGCGAGATCGGCATTGCGCATCAGGGTTTCCACCGCCTCGCCGTCGCGCGGGCCGATGGCCGAGCCGATCGAGGCGCCGACGAACAGCGTGTGGTTGTCGATCTCATAGGCCTGCGACAGGCTCTGGATCACGCGCTGCGCCACGCGCTCGACATAGCCGAGATCGGAGGCGTCGCGGATGACGATGGCGAATTCGTCGCCGCCGAGACGGCCGCAGACTTCGCGTTCGGTCATCTGCTCCTTCAGCCGCTCGGCCACGCGGGCCAGCAGCTGGTCGCCGACATGGTGGCCCAGCGTGTCGTTGACCGCCTTGAAGCGGTCGAGGTCGATCATCAGGAAGGCGCAGCGCAGGCGCCACTGCGCGGCATGGGACAGCGCCTCGCCCAGCGCCTCGCCCAGCATCAGCCGGTTGGGCATGCCGGTAAGCGGGTCGTAGCGCGCGAGCCAGGCGATCTTGTCGGAATTCTCCCGCGCCTCGGTCATGTCGGAGCCGACGCCGCGAAAGCCGTCGAACTGGCCGTTCTCGTCGATCTGCGGGGTGCCGGAGAGTTCCCACCAGCGCGGCCTGCCGCCGATGGTGACGCGGATCAGCAGGTTGGAGAAGGTCTCTCGCCGCTTGAGGCGTTCGGCAAGGTCATGGAGGCTGGCCGGGAAGTCGCCGGCTTCCCAGTCCGATCCGGCAATGAGCTGGAGGAACGGCATGCCTTCGATCGCACTCGCTTCCTTGCCGAGCGCAAAGGCGAAGCGGGGGGACACGGCGCGGACGCGGCGGGCGGGGTCGATCTGCCACAGCCAGTCGGCCTCGCCGTCCTCGAACTCGCGCAAAAGCAGCGAGACCACTTCGTCCCGCTCGACCATGCCCGCTTCGGCGACTTTCCCGATCAGGAACTGCCGGGCGGACTGGACGGTGCCGGCCACGACGACGGTGATGAAGGCCGAGGCGACGAGGGCCATGTCGAACAGGCCGAGCAGCAGGAAACAGGCGATCGCCGAGCCGCCGGTGAGGCCGGTGAAAACCAGCGTACCGAGCGGAACGCCCGGGATCAGTACGGCGAAAGCCGTCATCAGCATGGCCAGCACGGTCCAGAGCTTGACCTGGACCTGGGGATCGAGAAACGGCCCGAAGCCGCAGACCGGGATCGACCAGACCAGGCCCTTTGCCAGAGTGGCCATGAGGTAGGAGCGGGTTTCGCCGGGGTGCAGGCTGCGTCCCTCGACAGCGGAAACGGCGCGGTCGACGCGGGCGCCGTACCAGGCGGCGGCACAGACGAGGACGGCCCAGCCCAGCACGATCACGGGATCAAGGTGCGGTGCCAGCAATCCGGCCGCGGCCAGCATCGCGGCCAGTTGCGTCACGGCCCGCGCGACGGGCGCGCGGCGCAGGCTGGAATACTGGATGCCGCGCAGGCGCGCCCAATCTCCTCCCGGTTCACCATCCGCTGGCTGATGCAGCCCGAGGATGGCGGAGACCGGCAGCTCCTTGGGGAGCGGTTGAATGGCGTGCGGCCGCTTTCTCACACCTAAAGACTTACCGGGCGAAGGGTTATCGACCGGTAAACCATAAGGCATTTCCGCGATGGGAGGAAACACCCCTGCGACGGGAGAAAACCGCCGATTTCATGATCTACCTATCCTAAGTCATCCTGAACTTGTTTCAGGATCCATTCCTGACCATCAGCGGCAGCCAGATCGGCGAGATGGATCCTGAAACAAGTTCAGGATGACGAAGTCATTTAGCCGGGCTGGGCTTTATAGCAAACAACCCCTAGCTATTCGACCGTGACGCTCTTGGCGAGGTTGCGCGGCTGGTCGACGTCGGTGCCCTTCACGCAGGCGACGTGATAGGCAAGGAGCTGCACCGGCACGGCATAGACCAGCGGCGCGATCAGCGGGTGGACGCGCGGCATCTCGATCGTGGCGATGCAGCCTTCGCCCGCTTCGGCAATGCCCTCGGCGTCGGAGATCAGCACGACCTTGCCGCCGCGTGCGCGCACTTCCTGCATGTTGCTGACGGTCTTTTCGAACAGCGGGCCGGAAGGGGCGAGGACGATCACCGGCACGGCCTCGTCGATCAGCGCGATGGGGCCGTGCTTCATCTCGCCCGAGGCATAGCCTTCGGCGTGGATGTAGCTGATTTCCTTCAGCTTCAGCGCGCCTTCGAGGGCCAGCGGATAGTCCGGACCGCGGCCGAGGTAGAGCACGTCGCGGGCAGGGGCGATGAGGTGCGCCATCGCGGCGATCTCTTCGTCGAAAGCGAGCGCGGCGTTGAGGCTGGCGGGCGTCTGCAGCAGGTGCTGGACGATCTCGGTTTCCTCGGCCCGATCCATGCGTCCGCGCTTGACCGCGAGATGGGCCGCGAGGGCTGCCAGCACGGCAAGCTGGCACGAGAAGGCCTTGGTGGAGGCGACGCCGATTTCCGGTCCGGCGTGGGTCGGCAGCAGCAGGTCCGCCTCGCGCGCCATCGTGCTGGTGGGCACGTTGACGACGACGGCGATGGTCTGTCCGGCCGCCTTGCAGTGCTTCAGCGCGGCGAGGGTATCGGCCGTCTCGCCCGACTGGGAGATGAACAGGGCAAGGCCGCCCGGCTCCAGCACGGGATCGCGGTAGCGGAACTCGGAGGCCACATCGATGTCGACCGGCAGGCGGGCGAAAGTCTCGATCCAGTACTTCGCGACCATGCCCGCGTAGAAGCTGGTGCCGCAGGCGACGATGGTGATGCGCTTGATCGCCGAAAGGTCGAAATCGATCTGCGGCAGGGCGACCGACTGGTCCACCTGGTGGATGTAGCTGCGCAGGGTCTGCGCCACCACGGTCGGCTGCTCGAAGATCTCCTTCTGCATGAAGTGGCGGTAATTGCCCTTCTCGATGGCGACCGCCGAAGCGCCGGAGGAGACGATCTCGCGCTCCACCGGGTTGTTGTCGGCATCGAAAATGCGCGCGCCGTCGCGGGTGATGACCACCCAGTCGCCTTCCTCAAGGTAGGAGATGCGCTGCGTCAGCGGGGCGAGGGCGAGGGCGTCCGAGCCGAGGTAGGTTTCGCCCTCCCCATAGCCCACGACCAGCGGCGAGCCGAGGCGGGCGCCGATCAGCAGGTCCGGGCTCTGGCGGAAGGCGATGGCGAGCGCGAAGGCGCCGCGCAGCTGCGGGAGTACGAGCTTCACGGCCTCTTCCGGCGAGAGCCCAGCTTCGACCTGTTCGGAAACGAGGTGGGCGACCACTTCGGTATCGGTCTGGCTCTCGAAGGTGCGGCCGCGCGATTCGAGGGCTTCGCGCAGCGGCTTGAAGTTCTCGATGATGCCGTTGTGGACGAGCGCGAGGTGCTCGGTCGCATGCGGGTGGGCATTGGCGGCGGTGGGGGCGCCGTGGGTGGCCCAGCGGGTGTGGGCGATGCCGATCAGGCCCTGTGCCGGATCGCGGGCCAGTTCGTTCACGAGGTTGACCAGCTTGCCCTGCGCACGGCGGCGGATCAGTTGCCCGTTCTCGACCGTGCAGACGCCGGCGCTGTCATAGCCGCGATATTCCATGCGGCGCAGGCCGTCGACGAGCCGATCCGCGACCTGTTCCTTGCCGACGATGCCGATGATTCCACACATGCGCTTGATGTACCCTGGTTCGAGCCGAAACTGCCTTGCCGATATACCGATAATGGTTGGCGTTTGGTGGCGCCACCATGAAGGCTTGGTAATGTGTGCAAAGTGGATGGGTTATCGGATGTAATCCACCCGTCTCGGAGTCTCTTCGAAAATCCGCCGCAGGCGGATTTTGGCGGCACCAGCCCACGCCCCCACCCGGTCTCCCATCCAGGATACACTAGTGGGAGGCCGGTGGGGCGTGGGCTGGTGCCGCCAAAAATGCTCTTTTGGGCATTTTTCAAACGGAATCTCAGTCGTCTCCGCTGAGCAAGGTCCCGATTCCCGCGACGGCACCCAGGCCGAGCAGGGTGCTCTCCCCGCGATTCTGTCCGCCATAGGGCACGGCGGCGGCCATCATCCGTCCCGCGAGGCGCGAGAAGGGCAGTGACTGGATCCACACCTTTCCGGGGCCGCGCAGGCGCGCGAAGAACACGCCTTCGCCGCCGAAGATCATCGACTTGACCGAGCCTGCGCGCACCACGTCGAAGTCGATGCCGGAGGTGAAGGCGGCGACGCAGCCGGTGTCGATATGGAGTTCCTCGCCCGGTCCCAGAGTCTTTTCGATCACGGTGCCGCCCATCTGCACGAAGACCCAGCCGTCGCCTTCGAGGCGCTGCATGATGAAGCCTTCGCCGCCGAACAGGCCGGTCATGATCTTCTGCTGGAAATGGACGCCGATGGAGACGCCGCGCGCAGCGCAGAGGAAGGCGTCCTTCTGGCAGATCAGGCGGCCGTCCACGTCATCGAGCTTGATCGGCACGATCGAGCCGGGAATCGGTGCGGCAAAGGCGACTCGCGCCTTGCCGCGTCCTTCGTGCGTGAACACGGTGGTGAACAGGCTCTCGCCGGTGACGAGGCGCTTGCCCGCGCCCAGCAGCTTGCCCATGAAGCCCCCGCCCTGCTGCTCGGAACCGTCGCCGAATACGGTGGACATGGCGATGGAGGAATCCTTCCAGACCATCGCGCCGGCTTCCGCCACCGCGCTTTCGCCTGGGTCCAGCTCGATCTCGACGAACTGGAGTTCCGCGCCCTTGATCTCGAAATCGACATCGTCGGCGATCGCGGAATTGCGGCTGTGGCTCCAGGGGTTGTTCGGCATGGATACTCCGGTGAACGAGAAAGATTCCGTGCCTGCTATCTGGGTTTCGTGAAAGTTCTTGTCAAACCGCGCTCGTCGGATAGTCTGGCCTCTTCGACGAACACTGTTCCGACGAAAATCGCCCGGCAAATACCTTATGGGGTCAAGAAGTACCCCGTGGATGCAAGACTGGGGCGTGATCGGTGTTCCTGGAGAGGATAACACCGATGAACTTCATCAAGAGGTCGGTTTCATTTGCTTTTATCGGGCTAGCCGCAGTGGCTTGCTCTGGACCTGTTTTCGCGCGCGACATCGGCGGGAGCGCTGCGGTGGTGAACACCGCGCTTCATGTCGAGAGCCGGAATGACGTGAGCAAGGGCTTCGCGTTGATCCGGGCGGGCAAGCCCGCGCAGGCGGTCAAGATGTTCGATTCGGTGATTCTCGCCAGCGAACAGGCGTTGGGCGGCGATGCCCGTCCGCGTCTCTGCCAGTCGTCCGCGTCCGATGCGCCGGTCGCGGCGGGCAAGGCGGTGGCGGTCAGCAGCGCCGTCTGCGATGCGCACTTCGGCAAGGGGTTTGCGCTTGTCGATCTCGGGCGCGGTGATCTGGCCGAGGCCGAACTGCGCCGGGCCACCGAACTGGCGCCGGAGAATGCGCACTTCGCCAACGAATACGCCGAACTGTTCAAGTCACGCCGGGAATGGCAGCAGTCTTACGACTTGTTTTCCCATGCCTGGGCGATCGTCGACAAGGCTCCCAAGGGTAGCGATGCGCCGGTAGCGGCGCGCGCGCTGCGCGGCATGGGCTACAACAAGATCGAGATGGGCCAGCTCGACGATGCGGCGAAGCTGTTTCGCCAGTCGCTGGACTATGACCCCGCCAATGTCGGGGCCAAGACCGAACTGGACTTCATCGCACAGAAGCAGGCCATCGGCGCCTGATCTCTGGGTTCGTCAGGGAGGGCGGGCGGTCCGGCTGGACCGCCCGTTTTCACGTCACTTGGCCGACTTCTCGGCCTTTTTCTTCTTCATCGCGTCGTGGAAGCGGTCGGCCCAGCCGGGCTTGACCAGCTGTTCGCCGCGCACGAGGCGAAGTTCGCCGTCGGCGACGTCGCGGGTGACGGTGCTTCCCGCCGCTACGATGGCGTCCGCGCCGATCTTCACCGGGGCGACGAGGGCGCTGTTGGAGCCGATGAAGGCGCGTTCGCCGATGACGGTGCGGTGCTTGAAATAGCCGTCGTAATTGCAGGTGATCGTGCCCGCGCCGAGATTGGCCTTGGCGCCGACGGTGGCATCACCGACGTAAGAGAGGTGATTGGCCTTGGCGCCTTCGCCGAGTTCCGCGTTCTTAACTTCGACGAAGTTGCCGACTTTCGATCCCTTGCGCAGCACTGCACCCGGGCGCAGGCGGGCGTAGGGGCCAATGGCGACGCCGCTTTCCAGCGTTGCGCCTTCGAGGTGCGAGAAGGCATGGATGACCACGCCGTCCGCCACGGTCACGCCCGGCGCGAAGACGACGTTCGGCTCGATGGTGACGTCGCGGCCGAGCTTGGTATCCCAGGCGAAGAACACGGTTTCGGGGGCGATCAGCGTCACGCCGTCGGCCATGGCGGCAAGACGACGCTTGGCCTGCCAGCGCGCTTCGGCTTCGGCCAGTTCGCCGCGGCTGTTGATGCCGCCCACTTCGTCCGGATCGGGCGTGACGATCACCGCGCAGGGCCGTCCTTCGAGCGTCGCGACATTGACGATGTCGACGAGGTAATATTCGCCCTGCGCATTGTCGTTGCCGACGCGGGCGAGCAGGTCGAACAGGTCGGCCGACTTCACCGCCATCAGCCCGGAATTGCAGAGGCGGCAGGCGCGCTGTTCCTCGGTGGCGTCCTTGTATTCCACCATCATCGCGATGCGTCCGTCGTCGTGGGCAAGCACGCGGCCGTACTGGAGCGGTTCCTCCGGCTCGAAGCCGAGCACGACAACGGCGGGTGAATCGTCGGCATGGAGCCGGTCGATCATCGCGCGCATCGTGGCGGTGCTGACGAAGGGCACGTCACCATAGAGAATCAGCACGTCGCCCGCGAAACCGGATAGCGCGGCTTCCGCCTGCTGCACGGCATGCCCGGTGCCGAGCTGCGGCTCCTGCACGGCGATCGCGGCGCGGCTGCCGAGGGTTTTCTCAAGCTGCTCGCGGCCATGCCCGGCCACGACGACCTGCCGCTCCGGGGTCAGCGCGGCTGCGCTTTGCAGCAGGTGTTCCAGCATCGGTCGGCCGGCTATGGGGTGGAGAACCTTGTGCAGGTCGCTCTTCATGCGGGTGCCCTTGCCTGCGGCGAGGACGACGATTGCGAGGGGCGTGGAGTGTTCGGCCATGTGCATCACTTGCCAGCAAATTGTTGCGGTTTCCACAGCGAGAGGCCACTGATCTGCGAATGACGGACTTCCCTTTCGATATCGTCGGTTTCGACCTGGACGGAACCCTGCTGGATTCGCTCGGCGATCTGGGCGTGGCGCTCAATCACGCCCTGTCGCTGGAAGGCCGCCCGGCCATTGCAAGAGACGCCGTGCGCGATCTGGTCGGCGGCGGCGCCAAGAAGATGCTGGCGAGGGGACTGGAAGTCACCGGTGGGCCGGTGTCGGACGAGCGGCTGAATGAACTGCACCAGGCACTGATCGACTTCTACAGCGACCATATCGCCGTGGAGACCCGGCTCTATCCCGGCGGCGAGGCCATGCTCCAGGGGCTGGCGGCGCGCGGCGTGAAGATCGCGGTCGTGACCAACAAGCTGGAACGCCTCGCGGTGAAGATCTTCGCGGAAATGGGCCTTTCACACCATTTCTTCACGGTGATCGGCGGCGACACGCTCGGGCCGGGCCGGGCGAAGCCGAAGCCGGACCTCCTCGAACTGATGCTGGAACGGGCCGGAGGCGAGGAAAAGCCGATCCGGGCGGCCTTCGTGGGCGACACGACTTACGATACCGGCGCGGCGGCGGCGGCGGGCATCCCCTGCGTGGCCGTCAGCTTCGGTTTCAACGACAGGCCGCCGCAGGAACTTGGCGCGACGGCGGTGATCGATCACTTCGACGAGCTGATCCCGACGCTCGAACGCATCGGTGCGGCAGCCGAAACGGCCTGATCGCAACGCCCCGCCGATAAGCGGGGCACCGACTTGTCGCCTCGGCGCAATCGTGCGAGCGCTCGCTCCATAAGAGCGGGAGAAAAATGCGATGCCGACGCCGGGTGAGAAACTGCGCGCACTGATCGAGAACGGCGAGCACTTCGTCGCGGCGGAAGCCTACTCGGCGCTGACCGGACGGATCGTCGAGCATGTCGGCTTCAAGGCCGCCTATCTCGGCGGGCATGCCTGTTCGGCCTTTCACTATGCGGTGCCGGACAACGGCATTTTCAGCCAGGTCGAGATGATCGAGCAGTCCGCGCGGATCGCCCAGGCCATCCAGATCCCGCTCATCGTCGATGCCGACACCCTCGGCGAGACGGTGGCCGACGCCTATCATTTCACCCGCCGTTACGTCGCCGCCGGGATCGCCGGATATCACGTCGAGGACGAGGTGAATCCCAAGCACTCCAAGCACGTAAACGGCTTGTGCTCGATTGAGGACATGCAGCTTCGGATCGAGGCCGGAGCGAAGGCGCGGGGCGATTCGGGCCTCGTCATCATCGCGCGCTGTGACGAACTCTACACCAGCGCCAACGGCGGCGGCGGCACCGGCTCGGTCGAGGAGGCGATCCGGCGCGGGCATGCTTATGCCGAGGCCGGTGCGGACGCGATCGTTTTCGCCAGCGCGCCGCCCGAGCAGCAGGCGGAGGTGATCCCGCACATGCCGATCCCGGTCTGCACTCTGGGCTTCAACCTTCCGGACACGGCCTTCACGCTCTCGACCGCATGGGGCTGGGTCTCGGCGGCGGTCGGCCATCTCGCCATGGCGCGTGAGCTGATGGAAACCGGCGCGGTAAAAAGCGCCATGGCAGCCTTTACGAACTTCCCCGAGAAGTACGACCTGATCGACCAGAAGCTCTATGACGACCTGATCGTGGAATGGGCGGAACGGACGGGGCGGCCGGTGAGGGGCAATCACGCCAGGTAGAAGAGAGAAGTCCTGGGGGATGATCCCCCAGACCCTCGGAATGTCAGCGCCGCGCGCCGCCTATCCGGTGTGCGCTCCCTGCGGCGCAGCCATTCAGTCTCCCGACGCCGCCATGGGCGCGCTACGAAGTTGGCCCGCGTGACCTGGACGGTAATGGGGTGCAGGGGTGTTAACCCCTGCCTTTCCCTTACTTCTTCGGAACGTCCACCCCTTCCGGCAGAACCAGCACTTCCAGCCCCTTCGCCGGATCGAGATAGCGCTGCGCCATCGCCTGAACGTCGGCAGGGGTGAGCGTCATCAGCCGTTCGCGGGCCTTACTGAAGCGTTCGATCCGGTCCGCCTGAGTCTGTGCGCGGTCGACTAGCGAGAGCCAGCCCGCATTGCCCTTGAGCGCGTTCTGGAAGGCTTCGGCCAGCGGCGCGCGGGCGCGTTGCAGCACGTCCTCGCTGACCGGCGCCGTGCCGAGTTCGCGCACGACCTTGGCGATGGCCTCGCGGCTGGCGGCCACGTCGGCCACGTCGACCGAGGCGTTGATCGAGAACGTGCCGTAACCCTTCCAGAAGTGGGAAAGCGCGCTGCCGGCGGAAGGTGAGTAGGCCTTGCCGAGGGCTTCGCGCAGGCTGTCGGTCAGTTCGATGCGCACCACCCGTTCGAGCAGTTCGAGCCTGAGCGCATCGAGCGGGTCCGAATCGTCGCGGGTCGGCCAGGTCAGGCGCAGGAGCGCCTGGTCGGCGGCGCCGGTGTGGCGCAGGATACGGGGGCTGCGGTCGGCGGTGAAGGTGCGCGGGGGCTGGCTGTCGTAAGTGCGGAAGGCGGTTTCGCGGGCGGAGAGGGCACCCAGCGTCCGGGCGACCATGGCGATGGCCTTCTCTTCGTTCAGAGCATTTCCATCGAAATCGCCAACAAGGCCGACCTCGATGGCGCCGTGTTCGAGGCGGTCGGCGATGTCCTGTTTGAGTTTCGCGTAAGTCAGGTGACGATAGGCCTCGACCGGCTGGAGGCTGAAGCGCGGATCGTTGTCCGAAACGATACCGCCGAGATCGGCCGCCAGAGAGGAAGCGGGTGTCGCACGGAGCTGCGCGAAGCTGTTGTTGACCTGCTGGCGGTACTGGACTTCGCCTTCCGAGCGATAGCCGGGATCGACGAGGAGCGCGGTTATCAGCTGGAGTTGCAGTTCCAGGTCGCGTGGGGTCGTGGCGGTCTGGGCGTCGAAGCTGGATGCTCCGTTGGAAAGGCCGAAACCGAGCGTGTGGCCGGACATGATCGTGTCGAGGTCGTCGCGGCTGTGCTTGCCGAGGCCGCCCTTGTCGAGCCAGTTCACCATGTCGGTGGCGAGCGGATTGTCGCGGGTGTCGAGCCGGTCGCCGCCGTCGATCGCGAGGCTGACGCGGATACGGTCCTTTTCCAGCTGGGTCGGCTTGAGGTTCAGCATCACGCCGTTGGCGAAGCGGATTTCGCGGATGCCGAGGATCGGATCGCGCGTGTCGCTGACGACGGTGCCGGGCGTGCCGAAATCGGTGTAGCCGAAGGCGGTTAGCGCCTGTGCGTCTTCGCGCGGGACCGGGCCGCGGGTGGCGCGCTGCCAGGCGGTGCGGATCGCCTGCTCTCCGCCTTCGGGCGCCTTGCGGCCTTCGAAGCGGATCAGCGGTTTGTCGAGGGCCAGCGCCTCGCGCTTGAGGGCTGCAAGCACGGCCTTCGGCGTGATCGTGGGGGCAAAGCCCTCGAATCGTTCGAGCGTGGAGGCGGGCGTGGAGGGCACGACTCGGTCGTCCACGAGGGCGAGGGCGATGGCCGCGAGCGACGCGTTGCTGCGGGTATTGGCGGAACCGGCGGCGTTGACGAGCGAGGTGCGCAGTTGGGCGAGCTGCTCGGCGATCTCGGCGGCGCTGAAGCCGTGGGCGAGGGCGCGGCGATATTCGCGGGCGATGGCGGCAAGGCCGTCCGCCCACTTGCCGTCCACGCTGTCGATGATGAGGCGGGTGGAGCGGGCGGTTTCGAAAACGTCGCCGGTGCCGAATCCGGCGCCCCGGAACGGCGGCTCGGCATTGCGGGAGAGCCGCTGGAGGCGGCGATTGATGACGGCATAGCCGATCGACCGGAGCAGACCTTCCCGGCGCTGGGCCACGCTGTCGGGTTCGTCCATCCACGCCCCGTTGCGCTGGATGACGACACGTTCGGACAAGGCGGGATCGATCCAGATGCCGGTGCGATCGCGGTCCTTGGCATCGACCGGGCCGGGATCGGGCTGGAGTTCGGCGGTAGCGCCGGTCCAGTCAGCGAAGTGGCGTTGGATTCCGGCTTCGACTTCGGCGGCGTCGAAATCGCCGATCACCACCAGCGTGACATGGGCGGGCACGTATTCGCGCTCGTAGAAGGCACGCAGGTTCTGCGCATTGGCGGCATTGAGCGTGGCGACGGTGCCGATCGGGAAGCGGCGGCCATAGAGGGCCTGCGGATAGAAGAAGCGCGTGGAATCGATCGCATTGCGCAGGCCGAAGGTATTGCGGTCCCGCATTTCCGAAAGGATCACGCCACGCTCGCGGTCGATCGCGCCCTGGGAGATGGTCAGTTCGCTCGCGGTTTCGCGCATCAGCATGAGCGCGGTGTCGAGTAGCTTGGCGTCGCTGCGCGGCAGGTCGAGCTTGTAGACGGTGCGCTCGAAATTGGTCGAGGCGTTGGTGTCGGCACCGAAGGCGAGGCCGTCGCGTTCGAGCAGCGGGATCATCTGGCCTTCGGGCACCCGCTTGCTGCCGTTGAAGGCCATGTGCTCGACGAAGTGGGCATAGCCCTGTTCGGCGTCGCTCTCGTCCAGCGAACCGGCGGCCACTTCCATGCGGACCACGCCGGTACCGGCGGGCGTCGCGTTATGGCGGATCACATAGCGCATGCCGTTCGAAAGGCGGCCGAATCGGAAATCGGGGTCGAGCGGGACGTCGCTCTTCTCGAAGGCCCAGCTGGTATCGTCGGTGCGCGGGGTCGCCTCGCGGGCGAGCACCGGAAGCGGCGCGGAGAGCAGAAGCGCGGTAATGAGAAGGGATCGCATGTCGTGCTGGTGCCCCAGTCGGTGCCCGATCACAAGAGGACGGGTGGCTGGGCGTTGACGTGGAACAGAGGGCCATCCGCAATCTGCTCCTCGGTTTTCCGGTCTGGTGCCTTGAAAATGCCAATTCCTCTCGTCCCCACAGCATCGTCATTGCGAGCGTAGCGAAGCAATCCAGAGTCGGTCTCAAGCCGCTCTGGATTGCTTCGCTACGCTCGCAATGACGAGGAGGGGGAAATGACGAGGAGGGGTGAGAATGGACTGCGGGCGCGTGTTTCGCGCTCCGTGAGGCAGATGAAAGAAAGCCCGGCACACCGTGAGGTGGCCGGGCCTTCTGCTAAATCGCTGCGGGCCTTACTTGCCGCGCAGCTTGCGATGCTTCGAGAGGTCGAGGACTTCGCTCGGGCCGTTGTCGTCCTGGAGCAGGCCGAGGCGGCGGGCGACTTCCTGATAGGCCTCTTCCTCACCGCCGAGATCGCGGCGGAAGCGGTCCTTGTCCAGCTTTTCGCCGGTGTTCATGTCCCACAGGCGGCAACCGTCGGGGCTGATTTCGTCCGCCAGGATCACGCGGCTGTAGTCGCCGTCCCAGATGCGGCCGAACTCGAGCTTGAAGTCGACGAGGCGGATGTTGATCGCGGCGAACATGCCCGCCATGAAGTCGTTCACGCGGATCGCCATCGCCGAGATGTCCTGCATCTCCTCGTTGGTGGCCCAGCCGAAGGCGGCGATGTGCTCTTCGGCGATCATCGGATCGCCCAGCGCGTCGTCCTTGTAGTAGTATTCGATCAGCGTGTGCGGCAGCGGCTCACCCTCGGGGATGCCGAGGCGCTTCGAGATCGAACCGGCGGCCACGTTGCGCACCACGACTTCGATCGGGATGATCTCGACCTGGCGGACGAGCTGCTCGCGCATGTTGAGGCGGCGGATGAAGTGGTTGGGCACGCCGATGTGGTTGAGGCGCGTGAACACGTACTCGCTGATGCGGTTGTTGATCACGCCCTTGCCCTGGATCGTGCCCTTCTTCTGCGCGTTGAACGCAGTGGCGTCGTCCTTGAAGTACTGGATCAGGGTGCCGGGTTCAGGGCCTTCGTAGAGGATCTTGGCCTTGCCCTCGTAGATCTGGCGGCGACGGGACATGCGTGTTCGTCCTTCGAAACTGTAAAAGAGCAAGCCCCGGACCGTGTGATGTCGCATCCCGCGAAATAAAAGGGCGCGACCGCGGGCCGGGGCGTTCGAGCGGGCATATAATGGAAGCAGGGGCAAAAGCAAACGGCGCTTGCGGCGGGGCCGCCATGTCGAAGGATCGCCCGCGGCGCCCTGTGCGTCAGTCCCGCGTTTTAGACAGTTCCGACACGAGGTTGCGGGCGGCTTCGCTGACTTGCCGCCACGTCGTCTCGAAGCCTTCGGGGCCGCCGAAGTACGGATCGTCGACATCCTGCCCTTCGAGACCGGGAACGTGGTCGAGCAGCAGCGAGAGGCGGGCCCTGTGTCCGGCAGGGTGTCCGGCAGGCGCGATGCGGCGCAAGTTCGCGAGATTGCTGGCGTCGAGCGCGACGATGCGATCGAATCGGTCGAAGTCCTTCGCCGTAACCTGACGGGCACGATAGGCGGAAATGTCGATACCGTGGCGCTGCGCTTCGGTGCAGGAGCGCGGATCGGGAGCTTTGCCGATGTGCCAGGAGCCGGTGCCCGCCGAATCGACCGCGATGTTCAGCCCCGCCTTCTCGGCTTCGTGGCGCAGCGCGGCTTCGGCCAGCGGGGAGCGACAAATATTGCCGAGGCAGACGAACAGGACGGATGGGGTTTGGGGCATGTGTCCGGCCTAGCGCCGGGCGGTGGGGATCTCCAAGCGGATTTCGAACCCGTTCAGCGGTGGCCGAACAGGCGCTCGATCAGGGTAGGCTGGTCCATCGGCTGGATCGGACCGTGAAAGCGGCGGCGCAGGCCGGGATCCTGCGGCGGGCGCGGAGTCCAGATGCGCTCGGTGCGATAAGTGCTGTCCTGGGTCAGGGCCATGGGCGGAAGGCTCCTCTGCCTCGATTTGTTCCTTGGGGAATAAACCGCTTTTCCGCCTGAAAGTTTCCTTAACCGATCTCCACCACGTCCCTCAGCCTGCCGGAGCAGCGGCTTCCTCCGCAAGCCGGCGAACGATTGCGCTCACTTCGCGGCCGAGGAACGGCTTGCCCAGCATCGGCCGCTGGTTGTGGCGACCGGGCAGGTGCTGGCGGTCGTAGCCGCTGACGAAAGCGAAAGGCGTGGAGCGGGAAGCCAGTTCGTCGGCCACGGCATCGATGCGCTCGCCGTTGAGATTGCCGTCGAGCAGGGCAAGGTCGGGCGCGGCCTCGCGGATCATGGCGATGGCCTGTTCGCAGGAAGTGGCCGGGCCGATGGCGATCGCGCCCGAATCCTCGATTTCCATCATCAGTTCCATGGCGACCAGAGGTTCGTCCTCGACGATCAGGACCTTGAGGCTCTTGGGTGTGGAACCGACGGGGGAGGGGGCTGCCGGAGCTGCCGTTTCCACGGGCGCGGTTTGCGCCGGTTCGGAAGGGACATCTTCGCCCAAGGGCAGGTCAAGCTGCCAGCAGACGCCTTCCGCGGCGTAGTCCGCGGCGATCCGCGCGCCGTCGGCTTTCATGCTGCTCTCGATCAGGGTGGAGCCGAAGCCCCGCCGTTCGGGCGCCACGACGGGCGGCCCGCCGCGCTCGGTCCATGTCAACGAGAGCACCTGCCGCGAGAGCGACCAGTCGAGCGCGACGGTGCCGGTCTCGTTCGAGAAGGCACCGTACTTGTGGGCATTGGTCGCCAGTTCGTGGAGGATCAGCGAGAAGCGCAGCGCCAGTTCGGGCGGCAGGTCCACATCCGGTCCGGACAGCCGCAACCGTTCCTCGCTCAGCGCGCCGAGCACGACCTGATCGGCGATCAGGCTGCGCAGTCCGGCCGGTTCCCAGGTCGTTGCGCTCAGCAACGAATGGGCGCGGGCGAGCGACTGGAGGCGGCCGCTGAACGACTGCTGGAAATCCTCAGCCGAACGGGCATGACGGAAGCCCTGAGAGGCGATGGCCTGCACCGTCGCCAGCGTGTTCTTCACGCGGTGGTTGAGTTCGCCGATCAGCAGGCGCTGGGTTTCCTCGGCGCGGTGGCGTTCGGTGACGTCGAGCAGTTCGATCATCACGCTGGCCCCGCGCGCGCCGGTTCCCGCCAGCGAAGAGCAGTACCATTCGCCCTCGCGCAAGGCGCCGTTCGCCCGCAGGAAGCGGTGGACCTGCGTTTCGCGGCGATCCTCGCCGCCGAGCAGCGCGCGCATGCCCTCCACGAAGCGCGGTCGGTCGGCAGGGGGCAGGAACGGCGCTTCCTCGACCTTCAGGCCGAGCACGTCCTGCGCGGAAAAGCCGATCTCGCGCTCGGCGCTGCGATACCAGCTGACGATCCGGAGATTGGCGTCGATCTCCAGCACCGCCAGCGGCGAATTGTCGCCATGCGCGCGCAGGCGGCCGAGTGCGAGGCCGAGTTCGTCGCGCTGGCGGGCGATCTCGCGGCGCTGACGGGCCAGTTCGACGAAGACCGCGACCTTGGAATTCAGCTCCACCATGTCGAGCGGCTTGAGCAGATAGTCCACCGCGCCCGCCTCATAGCCGCGGAAGCGGCGGCGCTCGTCGGTGGCGAGCGCGGTGAGGAAGATGATCGGCACGGAGCGGGTGCGTTCGGTGCCGCGCATCAGTTCGGCGAGTTCGAAGCCGTCCATCTCCGGCATCATCACGTCGAGCAGGGCCAGCGCGAAATCGTGGCGCAGCATGGCCTCCAGCGCCTCGAAGCCGGAGGAGACGGTGACGAGTTCGACGCCGGGCTGGTCGAGCGCGGCTTCGAGGACGAGCAGGTTTTCCCGGATATCGTCCACGGCCAGGATCTTGAGCGGCTCATTCAGCAAGGGCGTGCTCCTGGACGTTATGGGTGGTGCGTCGCCAGATCTTTTCGAGAGGCGCGAATTCGGCGAAGCTGTCGCCCTCGGCGGAGAAGTGCACGGTCTCCTTCGAACCCAGCCCGAGGAAGCCGCCGGGCGGCAGCGACTGGGCGAAAAGGCCGAGTGCGCGGTCCTGCAGGGCGCGGTCGAAATAGATCAGCACATTGCGGCTGGAGACCAGCTGGACTTCGGAAAACACCGCGTCGCTGGCGAGATTGTGGTCCGCGAAGACCGCCCGGCGGCGCAAGGTGGGATCGAACCGGGCGACGCCGTAGTTGGCGGTGTAGTAGTCCGCCAGCGAGGCCTTGCCGCCCGCCTCGATATAGTTGCGCGAGAACCCGGCGATCCGCTCGATCTCGTAGACGCCCGCCTCGGCCTTGACGAGCGCGGCGGGGTTTATGTCGGTGCAGTAGAACAGGGTACGCTCTTCCAGCCCTTCCTCGCGGAACAGGATCGCCAGCGAATAGAATTCCTCGCCGTTGGCGCAGCCTGCCACCCAGACCTTGATCGAGGGCCAGGTGCGCAAGTGCGGGATCACCTGCTCGCGGATCGCGCGGAAGTATTCGGGGTCGCGGAACATCTCGCTGACCTGGATCGTCAGGAAGCCGATCAGCACGTTCAGGCTGTCGGGATCGTGGAGGATGCGGTCGAGCAGGCTGGAGAGATGCGGATAGCCGAAATGGGACTGCGCGCGCTGGAGCCGCCGCAGCAGGGAGGCGCGCGAATAGTCGCGGAAGTCGTACTGGTAGCGCCGCCATATCGCCTCGACGAGGAGATCGACCTCGATGTCCTCCACCGCTTCGGCGGCGCGTCTGCCGATCGGTTTCATCGCGGCATCCAGACGCGCACGAGGCTGAGCAGCTTGTCGACGTCGAGCGGCTTCGACAGGTAATCGTTGGCACCTGCCTCCAGGCATTCGCGGTGGTCGCGTTCCATGGCCTTGGCCGTGAGGGCGATGATCGGCAGGTTCTGCCACTGGGGCTGCATGCGGATCTCGCGGGTGCAGGTGAGGCCGTCCATCTCCGGCATCATCACGTCCATCAGCACGAGGTCGATGGCGGAGCCGTCACTGTCGGCGGTGCGGGCCAGCTCGTTCAGCGCCTCGATGCCGTTGCGGGCGATGCGGACGTGGACGCCGTGGGGTTCGAGCACCGAAGTGAGGGCGTAGATGTTGCGGATGTCGTCCTCGACCACCAGGATCTGGCGGCCCTCCAGCGCGGCGTCGCGGCCGAGGGCACGGGCGAGGAGCTGCTGCTTCTCGTCCGGCAGTTCGGAGACGACCTGGTGCAGGAACAGGGTCACCTCGTCGAGCAGGCGCTCGGGGCTCTTGGCGCCCTTGACGATGATCGACTTCGAATAGCGCCGCAGCCGCATCTCCTCCTCTTCGGAAAGTTCGCGGCCGGTATAGACGATCACCGGAGGGAACCCGACGCTCTCGTCGTGCGAGAGGCGTTCGAGCAGGTCGAGGCCGGACATGTCGGGCAGGTTGAGGTCCAGCACCATGCAGTCGAAGGTCTCCTCGCCCAGGCGGGCAAGGCAGTCGGCGGCGCTCTGGACGTCCACCGTCTCGACATCGCGCGAGGCGAGCAAGAGGTGGATCGCCTCGGCCTGGCGGGGGTCGTCCTCCACCACCAGCACGCGACGCAGGCGCTGGTCCATCCGCGCCTCAAGGCCTTCGAGCATGTTGACGAGGGTGTCGCGGCTGACCGGCTTGAACAGGTAGCCCACGGCGCCGCTGGCGAGCGCGGCGTTGTCGTCGTGGTCGGCGGAGACGATGTGGACCGGGATATGGCGGGTGCGGGTATCGCGCTTGATGCGGTCGAGCACCGAAAGTCCGGTGTGATCGGGCAAGTGCATGTCGAGGATCACCGCCTGCGGCAGGTACTGCCGGGCGAGCAGGGCGCCTTCGTCGGCGGTGCCCGCGATCAGGCATTCGAAGCCGACTTCGTGGGCGAGGTCGCAGAGGATGCGGGCGAAGGCCGGATCGTCCTCGACGATCAGGATCACGCGGGAATCGCCCGAGAGCGTCTCGCGGTCATCCTGCGGAACGGGCGCGCGGCGGCTGGGCGGGGCGGTGGTTGCGCTGGCCGCCGGGGTCGGCGTCGGATTGGCGCGGCCGGGGATCAGCGGGGTGCTGGCGGCGTCGCCCGGCTTGAAGGCTACCGGCAGTTCCAGCGTGAAGGTGCTGCCCTTGCCCGGGGTGCTGTCGACGGTGATCGTGCCGCCCAGCAGATGCGCCAGTTCGCGCGAGATCGACAGGCCAAGCCCGGTGCCGCCGTATTTGCGGGCAATGCCGCCGTCGGCCTGGCGGAAGGCTTCGAAGATCGCGTCCTGCTGGTCCGCGGGAATGCCGGGGCCGGTATCGTGAACCGCGAAGGCAAGACGGCCCGGCGCCGTGGGCGCGACGACGAGCGAGACTTCGCCGTGCGAGGTGAACTTGACCGCGTTCGAGAGGAAGTTCTTGAGCACCTGCTCCAGCCGGAGGGGATCGGTCTCGATCTCGCTTGCGCCCTCGGTGGCCGTCATCGTCAGCGAAAGGCCCTTGCCGGAGGCGGCGGCGGCGAACGTGCTCTCCAGCTTGCCGAGCAGGGCGCTCACCGGCACGCGGTGCGGCTCCAGTTCCAGACGGCCCGCCTCGATCTTCGAGATGTCGAGCACGTCGTTGATGAGCGTCAGCAGGTCGTTGCCCGAGGACTCGATGGTCTCGGCATAGCGGACCTGCTCGCCCGAGAGGTTGCCGTGGCGGTTGTCGGCCAGCAGGCGTGCCATGATCAGCAGCGAATTGAGCGGGGTGCGCAGTTCGTGGCTCATGTTGGCGAGGAATTCGGACTTGTAGCGGCTGGCCTGTGCGAGTTCGTCGGTCTGGCTGCGCAGCCGCGCCTGCGAGCGCGTCAGTTCGTCGCGTTGGGCTTCGAGCGACTGGGCCTGCTCTTCGAGCTGCGAATTGCTGCGCTCCAGTTCGGCCTGCTGTTCCTCCAGCTGGCTCTGGGACTGGAGCAGGAGCTTGCTCTGGGCTTCCAGCTCGTCGTTGGTGGCGCGCAGTTCCTCGCTCTGGTTCTGCAGTTCCTCGGCCTGCTGCTGGGTTTCGGCCAGCAGATGCTCCAGCCGGGCGCGGTACTTGGCCGAGCGCAAGGTGACGCCCAGCGATCCGCCGACGATGTCGAGGAAGGCGGCGAGGTCTTCGGGGCGCGCGGCGGGGGCATTCGCGAAACCAAGTTCGAGCACGGCGTTGACGGTGTCGTCGACATGGGTGGCGCCCAGCACCAGCCGGGTCGGGCTGGCCTGTCCCAGCGCGGTGCCGAACGCGAGATAGCCGGCGGGAACCTGCTCGATCGTCGAGGTGCGGCCATGGCGGATCACTTCGCCCAGCAGGCTCTCGCCCGGCGCGATGGTATCGGGCACGGCGGCTCCGGCGGGCACGCCATAAGTAGCGACTTTGCCGAAAGCGCTGTCGCCCTTCACATAGATCGCCCCGGCGACGGCGCCGAAACGCTCGGCCAGGAAGGCAAGGGTGCGATTGCCCAGCTCGGCCAGCGACAGGCTGCCCGCGGTGGCGCGCGCGAGATCGGTCTCGCTCTCGCGCAGCCATTGCTGGTGCCGGTTGGCGTTGCGGTAGCGGATCAGCACGAAGCCGATCGCGGCCAGCAGCAGGTTGGTCGTACCCGAGAGCGCGCGATTGGCCATCGCCACTTCGAGGCCAAGTCCCTGCGGCGCGATCAGATAGGCGGCCATCGCGCAGCCGATGCCGACGATCGCGGTCAGCAGCGGGGTGATCGGGCGCCGTGCCACGAAGGCGATCACCGTCGGCAGCAGATAGAGCACGCTGACCCCGGTGCCGAGCGGGATGGTCGCGTCGATCAGGAGGCAGAACCCCAGGACGATGATGATGGCGAGCGCGAGCTGGACGTGAGGACTGAAGGCCTTGCTGGGCGACATTATGATTCTCAAGGAGAACGGCCGGTTGGAGGCGGGCCGCACCTCCCCCAAACTTCGGCGCGGTCCCCGGATCGAGGGGTTCAACGTCTTGTGAAGACTTCGGTTCCCGGGAAATTACGCAAAATTGCGTGATTCCCGGAAACCGGGCGGCTCCTGGGCCGGGCGCTTGAGGGTTTCATTAAGCAGTTCCCGTTAGAAAAGCCCGGTTCCACTGGGTTTCCTGCTGAAAGACGGCTCGCGCGATGCGTCACTTCCTGAAAGCTTCCTTGAAGATGGTCGCGGACCGCAGCGGCGCCGTGCTGCCGATGGCGGCGGTGGGCATGCTGGTGGCCGCGCTGATCGTCGGCGCGGCGGTCGATCTCAGCCGCCGCTACAAGGTGGAGAACCAGTTGCAGTCGGCTTGCGACTCCGCCGTTCTGGCCGGTCGCAGGACCGTGACGACCGCGGGGTTCGACCAGAAATCCGAGGATGCCGCGGACGCCTACTTCGCGACCAATTTCGACGACGCCTCGCAGGAAGCCTCAGGGACCGCGTTCAAGGCTAAATCCGACGATGACGGGCAGACGGTGAAGGGCGGGGCGACCACGACCGTGAACACCCTCATCATGCGACTGTTCGGCTTCGACAGCTTTTCGGTAGCGGTCAGCTGCACCTCTTCCATGGGCATGGGCAATTCCGACGTCATGCTGGTGCTGGACACTACAGGCTCGATGGCGAGTTCGCTCGACAAGACCACGCGCATCGCCGCGCTGCGGTTGGCGGTGAAGAATTTCTACAAGACGGTAAACACCGCAACCAAGGAAACCAACGCACGCGTGCGCTACGGTTTCGTACCTTACAGTTCGACGGTGAACGTCGGCAGGCTGCTGACGGGGCTGAGCCCGAACTACATCGTCGACAAGTGGAAGTATCAATCCCGCCTTGCCTGGCTCGTGGATTATTCCTCGGGAACCAAGACCAAGGGTTCGACGAACTATCAGAACGCATCCGTTTCGAATCCGAAGCAGTACAGCAGCACAAAATACAGCTCGGAGAGCAACTGTACTAAGGCCTTGCCCTCGGCGGGCAGTTACAGTTCCAATGGGTCCGTTTCCCAGACCTGGACTACGTCCGGCACGGCGCCCAACCAGACGATCGTTGTAACGGACTCTCAGCCGGTCAAGCGAACGGTCTACCAGTGCCAAAAGTCGGGTTCCAACTATTACATCTATTCGGGAACCGAAACCTCGGACGGTAAGACCGCGACGACTTATACGAAGTCGCAGTGGGTCAATGCGCCCACCACCAAGTCCGATTTCTACTACTGGGATTACAAGCAGGTCGAACTCCCGACGAGCGTCTTCAAGACTTTCGCGCCGACAACGACCTATACGGGCGATAACGGAGCGGCACAGTCGTCGACCTGGGCCGGGTGCATCGAAGAACGCGATACCGTCAATGCTGCCACAATCAGCTATTCGACTGTGGCCGGAATATCGCCTTCCGGCGCTTACGATATCGACATCGACACCGCGCCGGGTGCCACCGACGCCACCAAGTGGCGCCCGCTCTGGCCGGATATCGCCTATCGCCGAGCGGGGTCGAGTTCTTCGACGTATACGCAGGCGACCACGGCGACCGGTGCTCTGGGAGGTACGTATTGCCCGGTCGAGGCGAAGGCGCTCAGCGAGATGAGCCAGACCGATTTCGACACTTACGCCGACAAGCTTACGGCCGTCGGCGGCACCTATCTCGACATCGGCATGATCTGGGGCGGCCGGATGCTTTCGCCGAACGGCATCTTCCAGGATACCGTCAACCTGAAGCCGACAAACGGCGGCGAAGTCTCGCGGCACATCATCTTCATGACCGACGGCGAGATGGACCCGTCGAACTATGTGCCCCAAGCCTGGGGCATGGAGTGGTGGGACCGCAAGGTCACCACCGATGGATCGGAAAGCCAGGAGAAGGACCGCCACACCCAGCGCTTCCGTGCCGTCTGCGAGGCGGTGAAGGCCAAGGGTATCCGGGTCTGGGTCATCGCATTCACTTCGAAGCTGTCCGACGATCTCAAGGCCTGCGCTTCCGACGAAAGTTCCTATCTGGCCAGCAATTCGAGCGAACTCGACAGCGCCTTTCAGGAAATCGCCAAGCAGGTAGGCGAGTTGAGGATTACCCAGTGACGGCAAGAATGCTGTTCCTGCGCCGGGTTGCGGCGGACCGATCGGGCGTGACCGCCGTGGAGTTCGCGCTGATCGGGCCGGTGTTCCTGTTTCTGCTGATGGGCATCTTCGACATCGGCCACATGGCCTATGTCCGTTCCGTGCTTCAGGGCGCGGTGCAACAGGTAGCGCGCAGCGCTACGCTGGAAACTGCCGACACCGGCACGGGCGACGCCTATGTGCGCCGGGTGGTGGAAGGCGTCGCGCCGGGGGCGGAAGTCGAATTCTCGCGCTCCAGCTATTACGACTTTACCGATATCGCCCGGCCGGAAGTGTGGAGCGACAAGAACAACAACGGCCGATGCGACAACGGCGAGGCCTATACCGATGAGAACGGCAACGGCCGGTGGGACGCCGATATCGGCAAGAGCGGCAACGGCGGTGCCAACGATATCGTCGTCTACAAGGTGAGCGTTACCTACAAGCCGCTGTTTCCGGTGCCCGGCCTGACCGACCGCAATTCCGCACGCACGCTCACGGCCACGGCGGTGAAGAAGAACCAGCCGTTTGCGCTCCAGACCGAGTACGGCTCGGCAGCGAAGACCTGCAAATGATCGCGCTGCTCTCCCGTGTCCGCGCCGAAGGACAACGCCTGCTTGCCGACCGCAGCGGCGTTTCCGTCATCGAGTTCGCGCTCGTTCTGCCGATCCTGACAACGCTGGGCATGTACGGCACCGAAGTGGCCTATATGGCGATGGTCAATATGCAGGTCGGCGAAATCGCCACTTCGGTGGCCGACAACGCCTCGCGCCTCGGTCAGACGGACAACACCGCCGTTGCGCCGACGGTGAAGGAGTCGGACGTCG
Organism: Novosphingobium sp.; assembly: GCF_036820275.1. Classification (GTDB taxonomy): domain Bacteria; phylum Pseudomonadota; class Alphaproteobacteria; order Sphingomonadales; family Sphingomonadaceae; genus Novosphingobium. Next base: position 79,721 of record NZ_DAISLT010000009.1, on the reverse strand, counting down.
ATTCGGTCATGTGGGGCGCGCTGTCGGAAGGCGCGAGCTTCAACTTCGTCGATAACGGACGGATCATCCTCTCTAGCCTCGAAGTCGATCCAACGACGAAGCGCGAGTATATCCACTGGCAGCGCTGTCGGGGCAGTCTGGCCCGGGCCTCGTCCTACGGCGTGGCCGACACCGGCAAGACCGGTAACCTGCTGAACGGCATGGGCAAGGCGGGTGCGAAGATCCATCCGGTCGCCAATTCGGCAGTAATGTACGTGGAAGTCTATTATCGCTACCAGCCGCTGTTCGGCACGATGTTCGTGAAGGACGCGGAGTTCAAACAGGAAGCGGCCTTCATCATCCGCGACAACCGCACGCTCAACCCGACCGGCACGACAGGCGGCGTCACCGGCGGAAACGGCAAGTCGCTCTGCACCTGAGCGGTGTGGCAAAGGCCGTGAATATGTGAAGAAATGGTCGGGGAGACAGGATTCGAACCTGCGACATCTTGCTCCCAAAGCAAGCGCGCTACCGGGCTGCGCCACTCCCCGACCCTTCGGGTGTCGATGATAATTTCCGAAGCCTTCGCTTCGGGGCCGTTGGTGGGCCCGGCAGGATTCGAACCCGCGACCTAGCCGTTATGAGCGGCCAGCTCTAACCGCTGAGCTACAGGCCCCAACTGCCGCGCCCGACCTCATCGACGATGCCGGGCGGATTGCGCGTTAGCCCGGCAATTCGTTCTGTGCAAGAGGCAGGCTGGAGATGATGTCGGTAACATGGCTGGGTTTTACACCGCGGCGTTCCAGATGGCGGAAAAGCGTGCTCCACCAATCATAAAGCGCGTCGAGATCGTGGGGCGCGCGGACATAGGGCGTGTAACCGGGAACCAGCGAGGGGCTGTGGAACGAGAACACCAGCACCGGCAGGCCCTGGTCGATCGCGACGTCCACGCCGCGCAGCGCTTCTTCCACGGTCACGCCTTCGGGGGTGAGCGGGATACGCTCCAGCAGGCCCGCGCGGGCGAGCGCGCCGCGCAGTTGCGGCGCGCGCCAGAGCGCCGGATAGATCGCATTGCCAAGCTGGCGCAGCGGTCCCCAGTAAACCGTCGTCAACGGCAGTTCGAGCAGGTCGCCCGCCCAGTAGGGCTGCAAGGGGTGCTGGCGATAGTTCGGCCCGCCGGAGGCGCTATAGTCGAACCGTGCGCGGACCGAGGAGTCGATGGCGATGCCGAATTCGGTGAGGATCTCGGCGGTGCGGGGGCCTAGGCCGTAGCGACCGGCGCGGTAGATCAGCGGCGCCTTGCCGAAGGCCTTCATGATTCGGGCATGGAGCCTGGCGAATTTCTCGCGCTCCAGTTCGAAGGGAAGATTGCCCGCGAAGGAGTTGAATTCGTTCACCGCCTCATCGAACGGCGGGTTGACCCAGGGGTGGAGCTGCACGCCGACTTCCGCGCGTCCGGCCGAGACGGCCTCGCCGATGGCTTCCACGGCGAAGTCTGAATCGGCGATGGGGAAGTCCACCAGGTAGATCGGCACGACGCCGAAGCTCTCGCAGAATTCCTGGAATGTGCGCAAGGCCGGTATCGTGCGGGTGCTGTGGCCGTCCCGGTTCAGCGGCGCGTTCCAGTCGAACTCCTCCTCGGTGTCGACGGTGACGATGAAGCGCTGGCCGAAGTCCTTGCCGAAGCGGGCAAGGTCATCCGGGCTGGGCGGCATGAGGAGGTTTGGCCCCGGCAAGACTGACATTTCCTCGATCGGGTCGCGTCCGACAAGGTGGCGACATGGAGTGATGATGTGACAGGAATGGCCTAGCCGTAAAGTGTTCCGCTTCGGTAAAGGCGATCCATCAAATGGCGCGCAGGTGCGCTTCCTGGACGGCGGGGAGCGAGAGCTTGAGATCGTTGTCCTCGCGTTCCAGCCCGCCCCCGGCTGCGCACGCCTCGGCGGCGGCGAGGCGCAAGGTGAAGCCGATGCCGAACATGCCGGTGGAGAGCGACTGACCGCGTTCGCTGACCGGTGTCTCGAACAGGCTCTGGGCGTCGCGGGCGATGAGCAGCGAGGGCAGGGCGATCCGCATCGCGATGCGGCCGTTTTCGACGGCGAGGCGGACGGGTAGCAGTTCCTGCGGTGCGGTCATGCCCGCAAGGACTGCGAAGACGCGCCAGAGCAGGCGCTCGATCTCGATGCGGTCCACGGCGACGAGAGCGGGGAGCGCTTCCGCAGGCGGCAGCAAGAAGCCGCTGCCGCGCGGCTCGGTCCAGGCCTTGAGGCGCGCGACCGTCTCGGTCAGCACCGAGGCGAGATCGCATTCGCCGGATTCGATTCCGAGCGCGCCGGCTTCGAGCTTCACCAGCCGGTCGAGTTCCTCAAATCCGGCAAGGATATGCGCACAGTCCCCGGCGATGGCGGCGGCAAGGGCGCGATATTCGTGCGGGGCGGGGCCGTAGAGCTGCTGCTGGATGATCTCGGCGGCGACCTGGATGGCATTGGCCGGGGTGCGCAGCTCGTGCAGGACCTGTCGCATGCGGTCCGCTTCGCTCGGCCCGTCCTCGGGTGCCGCATCGACGGCGGCGATCCTGCCGGGGCGGCGCAGGCGACCCGCATAGCCGGTGAAGCGGCCGCTGGCGGGATCGAAATGCGGCACCGCGTCGACCTGCCAGGCGCCGCTGACGGCGGGCGCGCCGGTCACCTCGATTCGCGCCGAGCGCAGCGGCTGGCGATGGCGCATAGACAGCGCGAGGCCGGGAGCATGCAGCGAGGCCGAGGCCAGAGGGCTGGGCGACAAGGGGGCGGAGGGATCGAGCGGCTCGGCCAGCGCCGGATCGAGGGCCGGAAGATTGAGACCGATGAGTGCGCTGGCATGGATGCCGTCGGCCCAGCTGATGCGCCCTTCCGCGTCGGTGGCGAAATCCATGGCGGCAAGAGCGGGGGCGGGCGAATCGGCAAGCGACAGCCGGGTGGCGCTGCCGCTTGCTGCCGTCTGGTTCTCGCGCGCCTTGCGGAACTCCTCGATGCGGCGGACGATTGCGCCGATCCCGGCTTCGTCTTCACTGGCGGGAGGAGCGAAAGTCCGGTTCGTGGCGGCCTGCTCCAACGCCGCAAAGGAGGCCGGTTCGGGGAGAATCAGTTCGGCGGGAAGGTCTTCCGGCTCAGGCAGTGCGGCTTCGTCGAGCAGTTCCAGCGGCTCGGGCGTTTCGATAGAAGCTTCGGCGGGCGGCAGGGCCCGGTCACGGATGCCGAGGCGATTGAGCAGGGCTTCCACTTCTGCACCGAGGTCACGGCGATGGCGCAGGATGCCGCGCGCGCGCACCGGTAGTGCGGGAACGAGGTTCAGCCATGCAGCTTCGTCCAGCCGCGCCGTGCCGATCGCGGCCATCGCGACTTCGGGTTCCGCTTCGGCGAAGAGAGCAAGCAGGCGCGGGTTGGTCAGCGGCTGGAGCGGGTGGCGCACCAGTCGCGCACGGTCGGCGGCTGGAATCGCCTTCGCCAGTTCCGCGACCCGCGCAAAACCGGCCTCGATCGCGTCGGAGCGGGCCTCGCCGGGCAGGCGGCCGAGGATGTCGATCAACTGCCGGTACTGGATGCGCGCCAGCGCGTCCCCGGAGGACGGCAGGCGCAGTACCGTGGCAAGGCGATCGTCGAAGTGCATTCCGGCTCCTTGGTGTCTGATCCGAAACTATCGTTTCGGATCGTTCGGCACCGGCCCACGCCCCCACCCGACCTCCCCATGATAATACCCTATGGGAGGTCGGGTGGGGGCGTGGGCCGGTGCCGAACCGAAATTCGCGTTTCCGCGGATTTCGAATCAGACCGTTACTCGCCCCGCAAGTGCTTGCGAAGACGCCCTATCCCTATCCTGCCCGGTTTACGCCCTGAGAGGTTAAGCCGAGGTCACCGGCCTTCTATCAAACTGTGCAGACGCTGTAAGTCGGTAGATTGTAGGCGTTGCAATGCGGGACGATTACGCTATGGGATAATAATATTACAGGGGTGTCGGCGTTTTCGAGTGGATATTGCATGCCGGATCACGCTGCGCGCCCCGCAAGGAAAGTTTCGCATGATTAATCTCGATGACATCGATCGCCGCCTGCTTGCAGAGTTGCAGGACGAGGGGCGGATCACCAATGTCGAACTCGCCCAGCGCGTCGGTCTTACCGCGCCGCCTTGCCTGCGCCGCGTGCGCAGCCTTGAGGAATCGGGCATCATCCAGGGCTACCACGCCGACCTCGACGCCTCGAAGCTCGGCTTCACGATCACCGTCTTCGCGCTGGTCAGCCTGAAGAGCCAGGCCGAGGAATCGCTGCGCGCCTTCGAAGACCACATGAAGGGTCTTCCCGAAGTCCGCGAATGCCACATGCTCAACGGCGAGATCGACTTCATCCTGAAGATCGTCAGCCGCGACCTCCAGAGCTTCCAGGAATTCCTGACCAGCAAGCTGACGCCCGCCCCGAACGTGGACAGCGTCAAGACCTCGCTGACGATCCGCACCGCCAAGAGCGTGCCCGGCGTTCCGCTGGAAGCCTGAGAGCGAATCACTTCGTGGCAATGACGAAAAAAACGCGCCGCGTCCTCCTTGTGGGCGCGGCGTTGCTGTTGGTGGGCGGGAACCTCTGGTGGTTCACGCGTCCGCCCGAGCCGCGGCTGCCCGATTTCGAATTGGGCGCGATCCCCTTGCAGGCACAGTTCCCAGCTGGGGAACTGGCGCATCTTCCGGTGTTTGACCGCGGCAAGGGGAAGTGGCTGGTCGAAGGGCGTCCGGTTGCCTCGCTTGCGGCGCTGCGTCGCCATGTCACCGGCGCGGATATGGGCGGCACGGATGGCAATTATCTGCTGGCCCGGGTGCCGGAATCCGGCTCCGCAGACCAGGTTCGCGCGATGCTGCTGTCGCTGAGCGAGCAGGGCGAGTGCATCGTGGCGCTGACCGACGGTTCCGCCAAGCCTGATTCCAATGGACGAATGGCGGCGCCTCTCCACCGGATCGTCACCGTACGTGACGATTCCGGCGAGATGCATCGCTGCAATGCGATTCAGAGTTCGGCCGCACCTTCCAGCGCCAGCAGGTAGCCCTTCGCGCCGAAGCCTGCGACGGTGGCCTTGGCGGCCATGCCGACCCACGACTTGTGGCGGAATTCCTCGCGCGCATGCGGGTTTGAGAGGTGGACCTCGATCACCGGCACCTTGATCGAGCGGATCGCGTCATGCAGCGCGACCGAGGTATGCGTATAGGCACCGGGGTTGATGAGCACTGCGTGGGCGCCTTCGTCCTCGGCTTCGTGCAGCCAGTCGACGAGGTGGCCTTCGTGGTTGGACTGGCGCATGTCGATCGTGCAGCCCAGAGTTTCGCCGCGCTCCGTCAGCATGGCGCCGATGTCGTCGAGCGTCTGCGAGCCGTAGATGCCGGGTTCGCGCTTGCCGAGGCGGTTGAGGTTGGGTCCGTTGAGGACGTAGACGAGCTTGCTGGCCATTTTGCGAATTCCCGGTGCGATTGTAATCCGCGCGCGGCTCTAGAGCATTTTCCGGCTCGCTGGAAACACCCGGCGGCGCGGAACATGTGAAGTGTGCGTCACTGCGGGGCGGGCATCTCGTCGCCGACAGGGCGGCCATCGGCCTGATATCCCGCGGGGGGCGGGCCTGCGGCAGGCTGCGCGCTCTGGTCCGGAGTGTCCTGCGGCGCATCGGCTTGCGGTTCGGCCGTATCGCCGGAGTAGAATTTCGCGAGTTCGGCAGCGTTGGCCTGACGCCGCGCGGCTGCTGTTTCGCGCTCGGCCTGCAGGCGGGCGTCGGCCTCCTGCTGTGCCGAGGCCTTGGCTTCCGCGAGCTGCCGCTCCAGCTCCTCCTCGCGGCTCGGCCCGCAGGCGGCCAGCGTCAGGGCCAGGATCAGGGGCGCGATGCGCGCTATGTTCCGAAACACTCTTGGCTCCTTGCAGGGATGGCGGAAGGCGCATCCCTGCAAGGAAATCTAGCGGCGAAGGCTTGGCTTTGTCTTAACGGCCGGAGTCCTAGCGATCGCTGCCCTTGGTCTTCCCCCACTGGCGCATCGCCGAATAGCCGAGATAGCCGGTGCCGAAGAGGGCGTAGAGCGGTTCGGGAATGCCGTTCAGATAGGCAGTCATGGCCTCACCGATGGCGCGGGCGGTCGCCGGGCTCAGTGCGCCGATCAGGCCCATCGGCAAGGCCCAGAGAATCATCGCGTAGATGACGTAGAGAAAGCTCGGCCGGGCGCGGCTGGTCCAGGGGTCGGGGGAAGACGCTTCTGCGACGATGGGTGAGAGGCTGGCCTGAAGCAGCTGCAATTCCTGAGAATTTTCGAGCTTCAGGAGTTCCAGCTTGGCGCGGCCGCGGGCTTCGGGGTCGGGAATCACCTTGTTGATGATCTTCGAGACCGGCGCGAGTATCGAATCGAACAGGGGCATTTCGGGCACTCCCTTGGATGGTGGCCCGCAACCAGATAACCGAAGCCGTCGATGTAGGAAAATGCGCCCCGTCAGCGTTTCCGGGCTGGAGTGCACATCGCGCCCGCCCGATCGGCAAGCGCGAAGTCGCCTGCTCTCAGCGCGGTCTTGCGGGCATCGGCGCAGCGCCCGTCCGCCACCAGCGCGCCGACTTCCTCGCGCAGGCCCTGCTGTCGCTGGGCCTCTTCGCGGTCCTCGTTCTCCTTGTGCAGGCGCTCGACTTCCTGAAAGCCCGAGTAGCGCTGCTGGATCGGGTTTTCGCCGCTGTTCGGCTGGACGGAGCAGGAGGCGATATTGCCGAGCCGGTAGCAGGTCGAGGTCTGCGCCATCGAAGGCGAGGCGGCGACTGCGCCCAAAGCGATACCGATCGCAACAAGAGTGAACTTCATCTGCACCCCTACTTTTTGACTTGAAGTATTGCTCCGAATGACCTTGCCGCATTCCTCCGTCAAGAACTTCCGGCGCGGGTGCATCGATGGAAATCGACGCAGGTTTCATCTGCGTATCATCAATGGATACTGGAGCGCTTTCAAGTAAGCGGCTTGAGGTGGGTGCTCGAAAGGCGCCGGATCAGGAGGTCCTGGAGGGGGGGCGGGCGAGGCAGCGCGGAATGGATCAGACATCCCGGGGGATGGGGCGATCAAGGTAGCTGGTTTCCCCGCGCTTGCGCGCTTCCCAGGCATTCGTGCGTTCGCGGGCATAGGCCTTCTGCACACGAACCCTGCTGATGCCGTAGCGTAGGGCCAGTTCGCCGAAGGTCGCGCCATCGATCACGGCAACATAGATAGCTGCATTGCGCTCTTGGTTGGGGCTGGCGTTTTCAGGGGTCATCGCATTCTCCCATTCTGGCGGTGCTGGAGTTTTATCCGGGCGCGCGCGATTCGTGTGCGGAAATCCGGGTATCCGGCCCATGTCCGGGATCGGTGCAGAGATCGCAGAAACGAAAATGCCGCCTCCTGCGCGAAGCAGGAAGCGGCATTTTTCATTGGTCGGGACGAGAGGATTCGAACCTCCGACCCCCACACCCCCAGTGTGATGCGCTACCAGGCTGCGCTACGTCCCGACCGGAGGGCGCCCTATAGGCAGCATATTTTGAGAGCGCAAGCGTCTCGATGAGACTTTCTTCATCGCGGTTGAAGCGCGCCTGTGGATACTTATCTGCGGAACGCATCGCGGGGGATGGGCGGGCAGGGCCGGAAGGCCGCGCGTTGCCAGTTCTTCGCTTTGTTGCTAACCGCGCCCATCCGGCAAAGTCCTTGAATGGATTTTCCCGGCGAGGCGTGTTGCACATCGGATGCGGCGCGCGATTCGCGCCGGGGATGAAACGACGAGAAGGCCCTTCAGTTCAATGCAAAGCTCGATTCTCAACCAGCTCGCCGCCGCCGCTCCTGCAGGCGTTCCTCCGGCATGGATCCAGTACCTGCCGTTCGTGGCGATGGCGGTGATCTTCTGGTTCCTCATCCTGCGTCCGCAGATGAAGCAGCAGAAGGAGCACAAGAACAAGCTCTCGGCGCTCAAGAAGGGCGACGAAGTGCTGACCGGAGGCGGCCTTGTCGGCAAGATCGTCAAGATCGACGACAACTATGCCGACGTCCAGCTGGCGCAGGGCGTGGTCGTGAAGGCCGTGAAGTCGACCATCGTCGACGTGATCCCGCCGGCCGGCTCGAAGCCCGCGAACGACTGATTTTCCGGCATCGCCGGGCTCTTCCGGCGATGCCAGACTGCATGGAGCGCCGGATATCGGGCGCTCTTTCGGAGAGAAGCCACAGGCTATGCTCGAATTTCCTACCTGGAAGAAGCTCTGGTACTGGGGGCTGACGATCGTCATCGCCCTTTGCGCCGTGCCGTCGCTGGTCTCGCTGACCAATGCGCGCTGGCCCGCATTCCTGCCTGAGCCCAAGATCAATCTCGGCCTCGACCTGGCCGGCGGCAGCCGCCTTCTGCTGGAGGCCAACCGCCAGCAGGTGGTGCAGCAGCGCCTCGAAGGCATGGAAGAATCCGTGCGCACGCGCCTGCGCCAGGCCAGCCCGACCATCGCCATCGGCGATTTCTCCAGCACCGGCGGGCAGCTTGCCTTCACCGTGCGCGACCCTTCGCAGGTCGACGCCGCGCGTGAGGCGATCCTGCCGCTGACCTCGGGTGCGGGCCTTACCGGCCAGCGCGACTGGGACATCACGGTGCAGGACGGCACGCGCTTCATCCTCGTGCCGACCCAGGCGGGCATCGACCTGGCGATCAGCAATGCGATGGAAACCGCCGTCGAAGTCGTGCGCAAGCGCATCGACGCGCTCGGCACCAAGGAACCCGACATCCGCCGTCTCGGCGGTACCCGCATCGACGTGCAGGTTCCGGGTCTCCAGGATCCGCAGGCGCTGAAGAACCTGCTGGGCCAGACCGCCAAGCTCGAATTCAAGCTGGTCGACGAGACCGCCGTGCCGAGCGACCTGGCCAAGGGCATCGTCCCTCCGGGCGACGAGATCGTGCCTTATGCCGATCCCAATTCCCCTGCCGCGGGCGGCGTTCCGGTCCTTGCGGTCAAGCGGCTCGGCGGCATCAAGGGCGATGAACTGACCGACGCCAAGCAGGCCTTCGAACCGAAGACCAATGCCGCAGTCGTTTCGATCACCTTCAACCAGCAGGGCGGCGAGAAGTTTGCCAAGCTGACGACCGAAAACGTCGGCAAGCGCTTTGCGATCATTCTCGACGGCAAGGTGCTTTCGGCGCCCAGCATGAACGAACCGATCCTGGGCGGCAGCGCTCAGATTTCGGGCAGCTTCAACGTCCAGTCGGCCACGCAGCTCGCCATCGCGCTGCGCTCGGGCGCGCTTCCGGTCGACCTTACGGTCGTCGAGGAACGCACCGTCGGTCCCGATCTCGGCGCCGATTCGATCCAGAAGGGCGTCGTCGCCATGGGCGTCGGCACCGTGCTGCTGATGCTGTTCATCTTCCTGACCTATGGCCGCTTCGGCGTCTATGCGAACATCGCGCTCTTCATCAACGTGTTGATGATCCTTGGCGTGATGGCCGTGCTGGGCACGACCCTGACGCTGCCGGGCATCGCCGGCTTCGTGCTCACCATCGGTGCCGCGGTCGACGCCAACGTCCTCATCAACGAGCGCATCCGCGAGGAACGCCATCGCGGACGCCGCGTCGTGCAGGCGGTGGAGCTGGGCTACAAGGAGGCGAGCCGCGCCATCTTCGACGCCAACATCACCAACTCGATCGCGGCCGTGCTGATGTTCGCCTTCGGCTCGGGTCCGGTTCGCGGTTTCGCGGTTGTGCTGATGATCGGTATCGTCACGTCGGTGTTCACTGCCGTCACGATGAGCCGCATGTGGGTTGCGGGCTGGCTGCGTCGCGCCCGTCCCAGCGACCTGAACGTATAAAGGTACTGGCGCATGAAGCTCCTCAAGCTCATTCCCGATCACACGAACATCCACTTCCTGCGCTGGCAGTGGCCGTTCTTCATCACCAACCTGCTGGCGATGGCCGCCTCGATCGTGCTGTTGTTCACCCACGGGCTGAACCTCGGCGTCGACTTCGTCGGTGGCCAGATGATCCGCGTGACGTTCGAACAGAGCGCCACCGCGCCGGTCGCCAAGCTGCGTGACAGCGTCGATGCGCTCGGCTTCGGTGAGCCGGTGATCCAGACTTTCGGCAAGCCGAACGAAGTCTCCGTGCGCATGAAGCTGCCGGAAGGTTCGGAGGACAATCCGAAGCTGGCCGACGGCATGGCCCGCAAGATCACCGCGAAGGTCCGTCAGGACTTCGCCGATGCCCGCGTCGACGGTGTCGATTCGGTCTCGGGCAAAGTCTCGGGCGAGCTGTTCCACACCGGGATGCTCGCGCTGGGTCTCGCGATGATCTGCATCTCGATCTACATCTGGATCCGCTTCGAATGGCAGTTCGCGGTCGGCGCGCTCTTCGCGCTGGTGCAGGATATCCTGCTGACCGTGGGCATGTTCTCGCTGACGCAGATGGAGTTCGACCTCAACATCGTCGCCGCGCTGCTGACGCTGCTGGGCTACTCGCTGAACGACAAGATCGTTGTCTACGACCGTATCCGCGAGAACATGAAGAAGCATCGCCGCATGCCGATGAACGAGCTGCTCGACCTCTCGGTGAACGAGACGCTGTCGCGCACGATCGCGACTTCGCTGTCGGTGCTGATCATGCTCGTGTCGCTGCTGTTCCTCGGCCCCGACGTGATCTTCGGCTTCACCGCTGCCATCACCCTGGGCATCTTCATCGGCACCTACAGCTCGATCTTCATGTCCGCGCCGATCCTGATCTGGCTGGGCGTGAAGTCGGACACGTTCGTGAAGCAGGAAAGCGATATCGATCGTCAGGATCGTCTCGCCCGCGAAGGCGGCGCGCGCCCCTGAGGGTAGCGATAGCTGAAAAACGAAAGGGCCGCTCCCGCAAGGAGCGGCCCTTTTTGATTCAGGCGGCGGCGGTGATCGCTTCGCCTGCGAGCACGTCGCGCCAGAAGCAGACGAGGTTCTGGGCATTCACGCCCCAGGAGAAGCGGCTGACATGGGCGGAAACGTCTGCCTGGCTGGGCGGATCGGCGAGGATATCGCGCACGGCTTCGGCGATGGCTTCGGGGGTGCGCGCGGCGATGCGTCCGGCGGTATCGTCCTGCACGACCTCGCGCGCGCCGCCGATATCGGGGATGACGATCGGGGTTCCGCAGGCAAGCCCCTCGATCCAGACATTGGCAAGGCCTTCGCTGGCGGAAGGTAGCACCAGCACGTCGGCGGCGCAGAGCACATGCGGCAGCAGGTCGTGGCCGACGAGGCCGAGGAATTGCACGCGCTCGGCCACGCCCAATCGCTCGGCGAGGGCATGCAGGGCTTTTTCGTCCTCGCCCGCGCCGGCGAGCGCAAGACGGGCGTCCGGAAGCCGGGCGAGCGCCTCGATCACCAGCCGTTGCCCCTTGCGCGGGATCAGCGAGCCGGGGGTGACGATCAGCGGGCCTTCCGGCCAGATGCCGAGATTGGGCATGGCCGAAACGAGCGCGCGCGCGGCACCGCGCTCGATGGGGTGGAAGCGTTCGTGGTCGAGCCCGGTGTAGTGGACGCCGATGCGCCCCTCCGGCATGCCGAGCGCGACCATGTCCTCGCGCAGGGCGCGGCTGACGGCCAGCATTCCGGTCGCCTGATGCGCAGCCTGCTGCATCTGCTTGAGGGCGGCCGGGCGACGACCCCAGTAATGGATATCCGCGCCGCGCGACTTGATCGTGAGGGGCAGGCCCAGTTCGCGCGCGACGATCGCGGCGGCGGGGCCGTCCGGAAAGAAGAACTGCGCGTCCACGAGGTCGAAGGGCTGCTCGGCATGGAGGCGGCGGACCAGCGGCAGCACGGCGCGGGCGATGCGGGCCGGATTGCTGTCGCCGCCGATCTTCGGGATCAGGGTGAACTTGGGATAGAGCACCGGCAGGCCCGAGGCCTCGCTGCGCTCCGGGATATCCGCGAGCTTGTTGTAGGGGTGGCGGCGGGAGAGCGGCCAGGGCGGAATGCCGATCGGGCTGACCATGGTGAGGTCCACATCACCGCTCGCGGCGATCGCCCGCATCTGGTTGCCGACGAAGATCCCGAAGGACGGCTTCACCGGATTGGGGAACAGCGTGGCGATGGAAAGGATGCGCATGAGCTGCCTTTAATGGCGGAAGGTTAGAGCTTTCTGACGAGCATGTCCGCAACGGCCAGCCATTGCGGATGTTCCACCGTGGCGACGGGCTGTCCGCTGGCCGGGGGGAGCAGGGTAAGCCGCTCGCGATGGCCGTCGATCAGGCGTCCGAACGCGAAGCGGCCGCCGGGCAGGGGGGCGAGTACGTCGCGGTTGAGCAGCTTCGGCGCATCCTGCGGGGGCGACCGGCGCAGCCAGACCTGATCCCCGGCGCGATACTCGCCGCAGGACTGTTCAACGTCCATCACCATCCAGGGCGTATCGGCGGCAAGGTCGCTCGGCAGGATCGCCTCGCGCCGTGTGCGCGGGCTGTCGGCGCCGCTTTCGGAGAGCACGGCCATGACCATGGCGGGCACTTCGCTCTCGCTGCGGAGTAGGCGCTCAGGCTCGATATCCAGCGCTTTCGCGATCCGGTTCATCCAGGCGAGCGAAAGGTTGCGCATGCCCGTCTCCAGTCGGCCGATGGTCTGTGCGGTCGTCGGCGGCTGGCAGGCGGCGGCGACGTCGGCGAGGGTCAGGCCCTTCTGGAGGCGAATGTCGCGAATGCGGTTTATCATCTTGAAGGCGCTCGCATAACCGTTCTGGCTTTCCAAGTCCTGTCATGGTGCCATTCTGGAGTCTGTTCGCGCAAGACTTCGGCTCGCTTCAAATTAATCCGTTTTGAAACCGGAGTTTCGTTGCGGTTCCGCGAAAGGAGCGGCACCTTCGGCGCCACCACCGCATCCCGGGAGAACAGAATGTACCGCCGCGAATTCATGGCCACGGCAGGCGCGGGCCTCGCCTGGAGCCTGCTTGCCTCGCGCAATGCGATCGCCGCCGTCACGGCGGGAACCGCCGCCGACACGGCGTTCTATGCGAAGCTCGACGGCCTGTTCTACGACGCGCTGGCGCAAAGCCCGGAAATGGCCAGTTCTCTCGGCCTCGATAAGGGCAAGTACGCGGGCCTGAAATCCCGCCTGTCCGACGGCAGCGCCAAGGGCCGCGCGGCCGATCTGGCGCTCGGGCACAAGGCGATCGCGGAAGTCGAGAAAGTCGATCCCGCACCGCTCAGCGAGGCGGGGCGGCGCAACCGCGAACTGGCGCTCTATCAGCTGCGCCAGCGGGTGCTGGCGCAGGACAAGTTCGACCTCGAAAGCGCCCAGCGGCCCTATCTCATCACCCAGCAGGGCGGGGCCTACTTCTCGCTGCCCGACTTCCTCGACAGCCGCCACACGATCGAGACCAGGGACGATGCCGAGGCCTATCTCGCGCGGCTTACCGCCTTCAGGACCGCGCTCGACGACGAGACTGAGCTCCAGAAGGAATATGGTGCGCGCGGCGTCGTGGCGCCGGGCTGGTCGCTCGATCTTGCGCTTGGGCAGATGGCGAAGCTGCGCGATACGTCCGCAGGTGAGAGCGGGCTGGTGACGTCGCTGGCCAAGCGCACGGCGGCCAAGGGCATTGCCGGCGACTGGGCGGCGCGGGCCTCGGCCATTCTGGAGAAGCAGGTTCATCCCGCGCTCGACCGGCAGATCGCGCTGCTGAAGGCGCAGCGTCCGACCACGGCGGCGGGCGACGGTGCCTGGCGCCTCAGGCGGGGCGACGAAATCTATGCCGAGGCGCTGAAGCAGGCGACCACGACCGACTATACGCCCGAAGAGGTCCACAAGATCGGCCTCGAACAGGTCGCCGATCTCACCGCGCAGCTCGACGCGATCCTCAAGTCGACCGGCCTTACCCAGGGCGCGGTCGGTGCCCGTCTCGATGCGCTGAACAAGCGGCCGGACCAGCTTTACGCGAACACCGATGCCGGACGCGCCGAACTGATCGCGGCGCTGAACGAGGGCATTCGCCAGATGTATGCGAAGCTGCCGCAGGCCTTCGACAATCCGCCGCAGCAGCCGCTCGAAATCCGCCGCGTGCCGCCGGAAATCCAGGACGGCGCCTCGAACGGCTATTACTACCGCGCGCCGCTCGATGGGTCGCGCCCGGCGATCTACTGGATCAACCTCAAGGACGTGGGCGACTGGCCGAAGTACACCCTGCCGTCGCTGACCTATCATGAGGGCGTTCCCGGCCATCACCTCCAGGGCGGCTTCGCCCAGACCGGTGGTGAGCTACCGATGCTGCTCAAGAACAGTTTCATCTCCGCCTATGGCGAGGGCTGGGCGCTCTATGCCGAGCAGCTTGCGGACGAGCTGGGCGGCTACAGCGGGCTGGAACGCGCGGGCTATCTCCAGAGCTACCTGTTCCGCGCCGCGCGCCTGGTGATCGACACCGGCATTCACCACTACCGCTGGAGCCGGGAGAAGGCGGCAGACTACATGGTCGAGACGGTCGGCTTCGCCCGTCCGCGCTCGCTGCGCGAGGTCGAGCGCTATTGCACGATGATCGGGCAGGCCTGTTCGTACAAGATGGGCCACACCGCCTGGGTCAAGGCACGGCAGCGGGCGCAGGCGGCGCTGGGCGACGGGTTCACCCTGCCGTGGTTCCACGCCATTCTGGCCGAAGGCGTGATGCCGCTGTCGATGCTCGACAAGCGGGTGGATGAGCGCATTGCCGAGCGCCTGGCCGGAAGCTCCAGAGGGAAATAAGGAAAAGGCCGGGGCTTTCACCCCGGCCTTCCATCAGCCTTCGACCTGTTCGGCGAGTTCCAGCCAGCGCTCCTCGGCGGCATCCTTCTCGCCGCGCGCCTTTTCGACGGCGGCGGAGAGGCTGGCGAATTTCGCCGGATCGCGGGTGTAGAGCGCCGGGTCGGCCATGGCCGCCTCGTCGCGCACGATCGCGGCTTCCAGGTCCTCGATCTTCTTGGGCAGCAGTTCGTAGTCGCGCTGGTCCTTGTAGGAGAGCTTGCCCTTTTTCGGCGGCATCGGCGGAGGCGGCGGGGCGGTTTCGCCCTTGGCCTTCGCCTTGCCCGCGCTCGTGCGTTCGCGGCGCTTGGCCTCCCAGTCGGCATAGCCGCCCGCGATCACGTCGATATGGCCCGAGCCGTCGAGGCCGAGCGTGACGTTGACGGTGCGATCGAGGAAGTCACGGTCGTGGCTGACGATCAGCACGGTGCCGTCGTAGTCCGCGATCACTTCCTGAAGCAGGTCGAGCGTTTCGAGGTCGAGGTCGTTCGTCGGCTCGTCGAGCACCAGCAGGTTCGAGGTGCGGGCGAATTCGCGGGCGAACAGCAGGCGCGAGCGTTCACCGCCCGAGAGCGTGCCGACTTTCGCCTCGACCAGGCCGGGGTCGAACAGGAAGTCCTTGAGATAGCCCTGAATGTGCTTGCGCACGCCGACGACGTCGATCCAGTCGCCGCCTTCGGCCAGCACGTCGCGGATGCGCATTTCCGGACTCATCCGGCTGCGCTGCTGGTCGATGACGGTGGCGTCCAGCGTTGCCGCGCGCGTCACCGTGCCCTCGTCGGGCTGAAGCTCGCCCATCAGGACCTTGAGCAGCGTCGTCTTGCCGGACCCGTTCGCGCCGACCACGCCGATGCGGTCGCCGCGCTGGATGCGCAAGTTGAAGTCCTTGATGACCGTGCGCTGATTCTCTCCGGCTCCGAACTTCTTGGTCACATGCTCGGCGACGATAACCGACTTGGTCTTGCTGTCGTCGGCCACAACCGCCAGCTTGGCGGCGCCTTGCGGCCCCATCATTGAGGCCCGCTGGGCGCGCATTTCCCAGAGCTTGGCAAGCCGGCCCTGGTTGCGCTTGCGCCGCGCGGTAACGCCGCGTTCCAGCCAGTGCGCCTCGATCTTGAGCTTGGCGTCGAGCTTCTGGGCGGCGCGCGCTTCCTCGGCGTAGACTTCCTCTTCCCACGCCTCGTAGCCCCCGAAGCCGATGTCGCGGCGGCGCAGGCCGCCGCGGTCGAGCCAGAGCGTGGCGTTGGTCAGGCGGGTCAGGAAAGTACGGTCGTGGCTGATGACCACGAACGCGCCGTTGTAGCGTTGCAGCCAGGATTCCAGCCAGTCGATCGCGGCGAGGTCGAGGTGGTTGGTCGGCTCGTCGAGCAGCAGCAGGTCCGGCTCGGAGGCGAGGGCGCGGCAAAGCGCGGCACGGCGGCGTTCACCGCCCGAGGCGCTCTTGGCCTCGCGCGAGAGGTCGATGCCGAGCTGGTCGGCGATCGCTTCCACTTCGTGCTGCTGCGGCGCGTCGTCGCCGTGGATGGCGAAATCGAGAAGGGTATCGAACCCGGTGAAGAAGGGGTCCTGTTCCAGTGTCACCACCCGCGTGCCGGGCTGGACCGAGCGCGTGCCCTTGTCCGCATCGACCGAGCCGGCGATCAGCTTGAGCAGCGTCGTCTTGCCCGCGCCGTTGCGGCCGATCAGGGCCAGCCGGTCGCGCGGGGCGATGTTGATGTCGAGGTCCTGGAAGAGCCAGCCGGAGCCCTGGATCAGGCCGAGGTTTTCCCAGCTGAGAATTGGTGCAAGTGCCATAGCTGCGCGCCCTACAGGGCGGAGCGGGGGGCTGGCAAGCTGGACGAGGGCATGGGGGCGCTGTGGGATTCGTGCAACAGTGGAAACGCGGCGCCACCTTCCCGCCACATTCAGGACTTGTTCAAGGCCAGAGGGTTAGGCAGCAAGTCGATATGAACAAGTCCCTTTCCTCTCTGACGGTCGCAGCCTCGCTGGCATTTGCCGCGTTTGGCATGGTCGGACCGTCGCTCACCGCCCGCGCCGCCGACCCCGGCGGCGAGCAGGGCGAAGTGCGCCGCGAACGCAGGGCCGGCAATGTTCTCTCCCTGCCCGATATCGAGCGCCAGGTGCTGCCGCGCATGTCCGGGATGCAATATCTCGGGCCGGAATTCGATTCCGCCGCCATGGCTTACCGCCTGAAGTTCATCCGTAACGGCAAGGTCTTCTTCGTCGATGTCGACGCCCGGACGGGGCGCGTGATCGGCCAGTCGCGTTAGTTGGGTGTATTGAGGTGGGGATGAACCGTTCTTGTTCATCTTTACGTTCATAATTGAACGCCTAATGCTAACAGCGAAGCCCAGGGGCTGGAACCAAGCCGGTTCCCGTCGCTTGACGCTCCGGGACCCCGGTCCCATTTCGGAAGTTCCATGCAGCCCCCCTCACTTAGGGAGAGACCGAATTGCGCATCCTGATCGTCGAGGATGAACCCACGCTCGGCAACCAGCTCAAGACCACGCTGGAGCAGACCGGCTATGCCGTAGACCTCTCGGTCGACGGAGAGGACGGCCACTTCCTGGGTTCGACCGAAGACTACGACGCCGTCATCCTCGACCTCGGCCTGCCCGAGATCGACGGGCTGACCGTGCTCGGCATGTGGCGCAGGGAAGGGCGCAATTTCCCGGTTCTCGTGCTGACCGCGCGTGATTCCTGGTCGGACAAGGTAGCGGGCCTCGATGCCGGCGCCGACGACTATCTCGCCAAGCCCTTCCAGACCGAGGAACTGATCGCGCGCCTGCGTGCGCTCATCCGCCGCGCCTCGGGCAATACCTCCAGCGAACTGACGGCGGGCGAGGTGCGTCTCGACACCCGCTCGGGCCGCGTCACGCTGGACGGCGAGCCGGTGAAGCTCACCGCGCAGGAATACAAGCTGCTGTCCTACCTGATGCACCACAAGGGCAAGGTGGTCAGCCGCACCGAACTGATCGAGCATATCTACGACCAGGATTTCGACCGCGATTCGAATACGATCGAGGTCTTCGTCACGCGCATCCGCAAGAAGCTGGGTGCCGATGTCATCACGACGATCCGTGGCCTTGGCTACAGTCTCGACGATCCTGCAGAGCCCGGTCGCGGCTAAGGCTGGGGCTGAGGTTGAAAACGCCGGGAGCGGTAAGGTGCAGGAAGGAGAGATGCGCGAAGAGGAGGCCTTGAACCAGGTCGGCCCGCGCATGAAGGCGTCCAACACCGGATCGCTGGCCCGGCGCATGATGCTGATCGCGGCGGGGTGGATCTTCATCCTGCTGCTGGTCGGCGGCCTTGCGCTCGATCGCACGCTGACCGGCCTCATCTCGCGCAATTTCGACGAACAGCTCGGCTACATGCTCACCGGCATGATCGGCTCGGCCGAGATCGGGCCGGACGGGGAAGTGTTCTTCATCCGCCCGCTCGGCGACCAGCGCTTCCTGGAGCCGAATTCGGGTCTCTACTGGCAGATCCGCGCCAAGGGGCACGAGGATTTCCCCTCGCGCTCGCTGTGGGACCGCACCCTGAACGTGCCCGCCGACCATTTCGACGCGCAGCCGCATGTCTATGACAGCGACCAGTTCGCCGGCGAGCCGCTGCGGGTGATGGAGCGCTCGATCATCCTGCCGGGCAGCGATTCGAAATGGATGTTCACCGTCGCCGCCAGCCGCGCGGACCTCAACGAACAGCTCAAGATGGTGCGCGGCATCCTGGTCTACAGCTTCGTCGCGCTGGGCTTCGGCCTGCTGCTGATGGCGGGGATGCAGACCTGGTACGGACTGTTCCCGCTGCGCCACGTGCGCCGCGCGATCCAGAAGCTGCGCACGACCGGAGCCAGCCGCGTCACCCAGCCGCTGCCGCAGGAAGTCCAGCCGCTCGTCGAGGAACTGAACGCGCTGCTTGCCCACACCGAACGCCAGGCCGAGGAAGCGCGCACCCATGCGGGCAACCTGGCCCACGCGCTCAAGACTCCGCTAACCGTGGTGATGAACGCGGCGACCGCCAAGGCGCCGGACCTTTCCGATACCGTCATTCGCGAGGCGGCGGTCATGCGGCGGCAGGTAGATCACCATCTGGCGCGGGCGCGGGCGGTCGGTCGCCGTGCCGTGGGCCAGTCGCGCGCGGAACTCTGGCCGAGCCTCGAAGCCGTGCTGCGCGCGGTCGAGCGGCTCTATGACCAGGCGCGCCTCGATCTCGACGGCAACCGCGAGGCGGTGGTGGCGCTGGAAAAGCAGGACCTTGAGGAAATCCTCGGCAACCTGATCGAGAATGCGGCGAAATATGGCGGCGGCAGTGTCTTCGTCACGGTCGATACGGACCGCGACGCGCCGCTCTGCGAAGTCTGGATCGAGGACGACGGCATGGGCATTCCCGAAGCCGAACGCATCCGCATCTTCGATCGCGGCGCCCGACTCGACACCGGCAAGCCCGGCACCGGGCTGGGCCTTGCCATCGTGCGCGATGTCGTGGAAATCTACGGCGGCACTGTCGAGCTCGACGAAAGCGAGGATCTCGGCGGTCTGCTGGTGAAACTCAAACTGCCGCGCGTGATCGGCTAGACCTGATTTTCGGGGGAACCGGAGCGGAGGCGGTTGCGGCTCCGGTCAATCGTCCCCATGGGCGCGGTTCGTCAGATCAAGGATTTCTCCCATGACCGATTCCATTACCCTTTCGCTTTCCTCCGACGAGATCGAGATCATCGTCGATGCCCTGGAAGCCGATCTCGAAGGCTATGTCGAGGCGGCCAAGGAAGCACGCGGCAACAACAACCGCGAAGACGTTACCACCTTCACCGAAGCGGCCACGCGCATCCAGACCCTGATGACGAAGCTTCAGGATCTGGTCGAAGAGTAAGATTGCTTTCGGCGTTGCCCCGGCCCTCGCTCGAAGGTGAAGGCTGGGGCTATCGCAGCGAGTTCCGTCATTGCGAGTCACGTTCGCAATGACGATAGCGGCGGGAATTACGCTTCGTTCTTCGCCCGCTCATGGTGGCGGATCACTTCATCGATGATGAAGCGGATGAACTTCTCGCCGAAGTCGGGATCGAGGTTCGCCTCTTCCGCCAGCTTGCGCAGGCGCACGATCTGGCGCTCCTCGCGTCCCGTATCGGAGGCGGGCAGGTCCTTTTCGGCCTTGTAGGCGCCCACGGCCTGGGTGATCCGGAAGCGTTCCGCCAGCATGTGGATGAGGGCGGCGTCGATATTGTCGATGCTCGCGCGGAAACCGGCGAGAACGGGGTCGGCTGCGGGAGTGTCCTGGGTCATCGCGAGGTCCGCTAGCACGGGATCGCCGCCGCTTCCAGTCGGCGTGTTTGCTTGGGACGTGGCATTCGCTCTTGCGTTACGAGCGCCGAACGCGCAATGCGCGGGGCGATGAGTGCCGAAGTCCTTCCCCTGCGCGCACGCGGGTCGCAGCCCACCCTCGCTCCCATGCTGGCGGTTACCGCTGCCGGCATGAACAGCGTCAACGCCGTCATCCTCGACCGGATGCAGAGCGAAATTCCGCTTATTCCGGCGCTGGCCGGCCACCTGATCGCGGGCGGCGGCAAGCGCATGCGTCCGATGCTGATGGTCGCCGCGGCGGAACTCTGCGGTTATCAGGGCACGCGTCATCACCGTCTGGCCGCGGCCGTGGAGTTTCTTCACACGGCGACGCTGCTGCATGACGATGTCGTCGACGGTTCGGACATGCGCCGCGGCAAGGCCGCTGCGAACATCGTGTTTGGCAATCCGGCGACGGTGCTGGTGGGCGATTTCCTGTTCACCCGCGCGTTCGAACTGATGGTCGAGGACGGCAGCCTCAAGGTTCTCAAGATCTTCTCGAAGGCCAGTTCGATCATCGCCGAGGGCGAAGTCGACCAGCTCACCGCCCAGCGCCGGATCGAGACGAGCGAAGAGCACTACCTCCAGATCATCGGCTCCAAGACCGCTGCGCTCTTTGCCGCCGCCACCCGCATTTCGGCGGTGGTCGCGGAAAAGACCGAGGCGGAAGAGCAGGCGCTCGATGCCTATGGCCGCAATCTGGGCATTGCCTTCCAGCTCGTGGACGATGCGATCGACTACGATTCCGAGGCCGCCGAATCGGGCAAGGACAAGGGCGACGACTTCCGCGAAGGCAAGATGACCCTGCCGGTGATTCTGGCCTATGCGCGCGGCAATGCCGAAGAGCGCAAGTTCTGGGAGGAAGCCATCGCCGGTTTCCGCACCGAGGACGAGGATCTTGCCCACGCGGTCGAGCTTATCAACCGCCACGGCTGCGTGGAGGCCACGCGCGAGCGGGCGCGGCTCTACGGCCAGCGTGCCATCGACGCGATCTCGATCTTCCCGGCCGGTGCCGCGCGTGACGCCATGTGCGAGGCCGTCGAGTTCGCAATCGCGCGTCGCTACTGAACCGATTTTCGCATTACCCTTTGGGGATCGAACGCCGGGCAGGTTCTGCCCGGCGTTTTCGTATGCGTTTGAGAAATACTCTGCGTCCGGGGTGAGGCAGATTCATCGGCCTATTCTTGCAAAAATCCTGGACGAATTGCCCGAATATCGGGATTCTATTCGGTTGATATAATAAGTAATCGTCTATAGGTTTTGGCTATTACGAATTCCTGTTTCGGGAGGTCGTTGATGGTGCATTCCTGCCTGTTCGCATTTCAGATGGTTTTTGCTGGCGGCTTGCTTGTCGGCCTCGGCAGCCTTTCCGGAGGGAAAGCCGAGGACGGCACTTACGGCATCGAGCGCGCGGAGACGGTATCGTCCCTTCAGCAGCAGCGCGGCCCGGTGCTCGGCCTCTCCATGCTGTTCTGACCGCGTTTCTTTCCCGTGAAGAGGAGAATGACCATGCGAGTGACGACGAAACTCGGCCGGGCGCTCGGCATGCTGGCAGTGCCGGGGCTTCTGGCCGCTGGCGTTGCCGCCGATGCCTGCACGCGCGCGGTCTATCTCGGTCCGAACGGCAATGTCATCACGGCGCGTTCGATGGACTGGAAGAGCGATATCGTTTCGAACCTGTGGATCCTGCCGCGCGGCATCGCCCGCACCGGCGAGGCGGGGCCGAACTCGATCAAGTGGACGGCCAAGTACGGCAGCGTGGTCGTCAGCGGCTACGATGTGTCGAGCACGGACGGCGTGAACGAGAAGGGGCTCAACGCCAACATGCTCTGGCTGGTCGAATCGGAATATCCGCATTTCGACGGCAAGGGTAAGCCCGGTCTGACCATCGCCGCCTGGGCGCAATATGCCCTCGATAACTTCGCGACCGTGGCGGAGGCCGTGGCGGCGCTGGAGAAGGAGCCGTTCACCGTCGTCACCGACAATGTGCCGGGCGAGAACCGGCTGACGACGGTGCACCTTTCTCTCTCCGATGCCACCGGAGACAGCGCCATTTTCGAGTATATCAAGGGCAAATTGGTGATCCACCATGGCCGCGAATATCAGGTCATGACCAACTCGCCGACTTACGACGGGCAACTTGCACTCAATTCCTACTGGCAGGGAATCGGTGGCACGGCGATGCTGCCGGGCACGAACCGCGCGGCGGACCGCTTCGCGCGGGCATCCTTCTACATCAACGCCATTCCCAAGAATGAGGACCCGAACAAGGCGCTGGCTTCGGTGTTCAGCGTGATCCGCAATGCCTCCGTGCCCTACGGCATCAACACGCCCGAGCAGCCCAATATCTCGTCCACGCGCTGGCGGACGGTGTTTGACCACAAGCGGCAGCTCTATTTCTTCGAATCGGCGCTCACTCCGAACACGTTCTGGGTCGATCTCAAGAAGATCGATTTCTCGAAGGAGACGGGCAAGGTGAAGTGGCTCGATCTTGGACATAACCAGGATCACACGTTCTCCGGCGAGGCTAACGGCGATTTCGTGGAGCATGCGCCGTTTCGCTTCCTCGGTCTGAACGGCTGATTTTTCGCGCTTCATGCTGCAGTCCGGCGGTTTTTTCGCACGGGACTTCGCCGTGCAATGATCCTGCAACAACCCTGCAATTGCAGTGGCATGGGAAGCGCCCTATTCAGGCGCCGCCATGCCCGCCGAATCCGAGATGGTGACATCGGGCTATCAGCCCGGTTCGCCGCGCCAACGCTTCGTCTCTTCGATCCTCTCTGGGGGATTGATCCTCATTGCGCTGCTTCTGGCGATCTACCAGACCGGCCTCGTCCCCCAACTGGTTGAGAAGACGACGTCGCTGACGACGTTCGATGTCGTCGACCATGATCGCGACAAGGGCGGGGAGGAGCCGGAAAAGCCCAAGCAGCGCGAGGAAAAGAAGACCGAGAAGACCAAGCAGGCCAAGGTCGTCCAGGAAAAGGTCCCGCCGACTCCGCCGGTCGAGAAGCCGGTGAAAGAGAAGCCGGCCTTCACGTTCCTCAAGATGTCCAGCCAGGACTTCGCTGCCGCCGATATCGGCAAGATGAAGGGACCGGAACCGGCCCAGGGGTCTGCTGCACCCAGCGGCGGCTCCGGCGGGACTTACGGACCGGGCGAAGGGCCGGGCGGCGCGACGCTCTACAACGCGGACTGGTTCCGCCGTCCGACCGATGCGCAGCTCGGCGGCTATCTGCCCGAAAATCGCCCACGCAGCGGCTGGGGCATGATCGCCTGCCAGACCATCGAGCACTACAAGGTCGAGAATTGCCAGATCCTGGGCGAATCGCCGCGCGGTTCTGGCTTCGGGCGCGCGGTTCTCAACGCCGCCTGGCAGTTCGAGGTGCTCCCGCCGCGCATCAACGGCAAGCAGCAGCTCGGAACCTGGGTGCGCATCCGCATCGACTACGGCACCAAAGGCGATATCTGAGATCGTCTGAAAGGGCGGCGCGGACAGTCGCTTTTCGGCGAACTTTCAAGCCAGCTGCCAGGCCTTGGACGAGGATTCGACCCGGCCGAGCATGTCTTCCAGCGACATGGGCCGGGCGATGTGGAAGCCCTGCGCCAGCGAGAAACCGGCGATCCGCGCGCTAAGGAGCTGGTCCTCTGTCTCGATCCCCTCGATCACGCATTCGAGCGACAGAGCGCGCGCGAGGTTGCGGATGGCCGAGATCAGGCGGCGGCCCACGGTCTCGTCGAGGCGCGGGGCGAAGCTGCGGTCGATCTTGACCATGTCCAGCGGCAACTGGTGCAGCGACGAGAGGCTGGAATAGCCGGTGCCGAAGTCGTCGAGCGCGATCCGAGCGCCGGTCGCGCGCAGGCGTTCGAGAACGGCGCGGGCGGTTTCGAATTCGGCGATCAGCGTCGTTTCGGTGATCTCGAAAAGCAGGCGCCGCGCGTCGCATTCGCTCCGGCGGATATGGTCCAGCAGGGTGGCGATCGTTTCCTCATCCGAAATGTCGTGCCCGGAGAGGTTGAACGAGACTGAAATCGGGTGCGGCAGCAAGGCCAGGGTATCGAGCGCGCGGCCGAACAGTGTCGCGGTTACTTCGCGGGCGCGGCCTACGCGCTCGGCGGCGGCGATCATCTGCTCCGGCGGCACCGCACCGAGCGTGGGGGAAGTCCAGCGGGCCAGACATTCGAAGCTGACCGGCTGATTGCTTTCGGTGGCGATGATAGGCTGATAGGCGACGGAAAGTTCCCGTGCGAGATCGGCGCTCTGCATGGCCGAATCAAGCGCCTGCTCCGAGCGGATCAGGGTTTCCAGCTGGTCCGAGAAGCGCACGCATTGCCCTCGCCGGTGGTTCTTGGCGTGATAGAGCGCGAAGTCGGCACGGTCATAAAGCGAATGGGCGTTGCGGGCGCTTTCCGGGTAGATCGAAATGCCTGCCGATCCGCCGACCGCCACCGTCACTTCGCCGAGGCGGGCGGGCATCCGAATGGCGGTGCAGAATTTCTGGGCGATCGCCTCTGCTTCCTCGGGGCCGCCGGGCACGATGAAACCGAACTCGTCGCCGCCGAGCCGGGCGATCGTCACGCTCGGGTCGCACTGCGCGATCAGGCGCGTGCCGATGACCTGGAGCAGGCGGTCGCCCTGGGCATGGCCATAAGTATCGTTGACCGGCTTGAAGCGGTCGAGGTCGATCAGCCCGACGCAGAAGACCTGCTCCTGCGGGCCTTCCAGCAGCCGTTCGAGCGCCGCGAAGAAATATCGCCGGTTCGGCAGGCCGGTCAGCGCGTCGGTCTGGGCGAGGCGGGCGTTCTCGTCGCCGAGCGCCTGGGCCTGCCTGCGCTCGACGCGAAGTTCCCGCTGGGCCATTTCCAGCTCGACGAAGGAATCGTAGGTGTCGCGCAGGATCTTGAGGATCACGGCGGCGACGAGGGCGATGTTGATCGCCACGGCGGTGAGCGTTTCCGACCCCGTCGTCATGCAGTAGACGAGGAACATGCCCAGCGCCGTGACGCAGATCAGCAGCGCCGCCGTGGGCAGGAACGTCAGGCAGAACACGCAGCCGAGCACGGTGACGGAGACGAAGACGGCGACGTGGCCGTGTTCGTAAGGCCCGCCGTAACGGTCGAGGCAGAGCGCCCAGACGGCGAAAGTCGTGGCGAAGATCAGCGAGAGCCAGACGGCCTGCTTCATCCGGCGATGCGCGACATCGGCTTCCAGATCGCGCTGGGTGACCGGACGCAGCCAGACCAGCATGCGAATCAGGCAGCAGGCGATGAGGATCGCGGGGATCGTGAGCGTCAGATAGCCGGGTGCCAGAGCGCGATGCGTATAGGCGAGAATGCCCGCGTTGATCGACAAAAGTCCGTAGAGCGGCGGGATTCGTTCGCGCAGGCGCAAGTACTGCGCGACGGGCAGCGGATAGTGCCCGGCGCGATGCATCTTGCTCTGGATTGAACTGGCATCGGGCAAAACGTGAACTCCTGAGAGTTTTGCTTAAGTACAATTCCTTGATGAAGCGTAGACGTCCCGCTTTATCTCTTCCGTTTCGGATTCGGCTGATGGCGGGGTGAAGCCTTTCCCCCCGACGCCGCCGGTCCTAAGGAGGCGGGCGTGAGCGAGCTTCCCATTCATTACGTATTGCCCGAAGTCCTGTCCGCATTGCGTGACGGTCCTCACGCGGTGCTGATCGCGCCGCCGGGGGCGGGCAAGACCACGGCGCTGGCCCCGGCTCTGCTGGGCGAGCCTTGGTGCACGGGCACGGTGATCCTGCTCTCGCCCCGCCGCGTGGCGGCCCGCGCCGCCGCCGAACGCATGGCCGAACAACTGGGCGAGAAGGCCGGGGAGACGATCGGCTACGTCACCCGCCTCGACGTGAAGCGATCGGCGCGCACGCGAGTCGTGGTCATGACCGAGGCGATCTTCGTTTCGACGATCGTCTCCGATCCGGAGCTATCCGGCGTCTCCGCCGTGCTGTTCGACGAGGCCCACGAGCGGCATCTCGATAGCGACCTCGGCCTCGCGCTCGCGATCGAATCGAGCCAGGTCCTGCGCGAGGATCTGCGCATCGTCGTGATGTCCGCCACGATCGACGGCGCGCGTTTTTCGCGCCTGCTGGGCGGCTCGGTCCCCGTCATCGAGAGCGAGGGCAAGGCCTGGCCGCTGGCGATTCGCTGGCTCGGCGGCTCGCCCGACCAGCGGATCGAGGATGCCATGGCCTCCGCCGTGCTGACCGCGTGGCGCGAGCAGGATGGCGACATCCTCGCCTTCCTGCCCGGCGTGCGGGAGATCGACCGCGTCGCCGAGCGACTCGCGGAGAAGCTGCCGGGGGCGCTGGTCCTGCCGCTGCACGGGCAATGCGAACCCGCCGCCCAGCGCGCGGCGATTCGCCGCGATCCGCAAGGGCGCCGCCGGATCGTGCTTTCGACGGCGATCGCGGAAACCTCGCTGACGCTGGAGGGCGTTTCAGTCGTGGTGGACAGCGGCCTCTCGCGCCGCGCCGAGTTCGACAAGGCCGCGGGCGTCACCCGATTGGCAACGCACCGTGCGAGTCGGGCTTCCGCCGCGCAGCGGGCCGGTCGCGCCGCGCGCCAGGGGCCGGGTACTGCCTATCGCCTCTGGGAAGAGGCCGCGCATCCGGGCCGTCCCGAGTTCGATCCGCCTGAAATGCTCACCAGCGACCTTGCGCCGCTGACGCTCTCGCTGGCGCAATGGGGCGCGGGCGATCCGGCCGCCATGGCCTGGATCGACCCGCCGCCGGTGCCGGCGCTGGAAGCTGCACAGCGCCAGCTAGAGGCGCTTGGCGCGCTGGATGGGGAAGGGCGAATCACTGAGTTCGGGCGCAAGGTCGCCAGTCTGCCGATGGATCCGGCGCAGGCGGCGATGATCCTCCATGCCTCCGAGCGCGGTGCTGCGGGCACCGCCGCCAAGCTTGCCCTGCTGCTTCAGGAGCGCGGGCTGGGCGGTCGCAGCGAGGATCTGGCGCAGCGGCTTTCGCGCTGGAACGGCGACCGCTCACCGCGCGCTGAAGCCTCGCGCAAGCTGGCGTCGGGCTGGGCGCGGCGGGCGCGTGCGCTGATCTCTGGCGATGGTGAGGGCGAAGACGTTCCCGCAGGCGTGCTGCTGGCGCTTGGGCGGCCCGACATGGTGGCGCGGCGGCGCGATGCGAGCGGCGAGAACTGGCTCTCGGCGGGGGGCAGAGGCTATGTGCTAGACCCCGCCTCGCCGTTGGCGGCGCGCGAGTGGCTGGTTATCGGCGATGCGCAGGGACAGGCCAAGGGCGCGCGCATCCTTTCCGGGGCTTCGCTGGAGATGTCGGAAGTCGAGCAGGGGCTAGGCGAGCGAATCGCGCGGCGCTCGGTCCTGCGCTGGAACGAATCGGAAGGGCGGGTCGAGGCGCGGCTCGAACGGCGACTCGGCGCGATCACGCTGGCGAGCGGTCCCGATCCCGCGCCCGACCCAGCCGCGATTGCCGCTTTCCTGCTGGAGCGCGTACGGGAGAAGGGTCTCGATCTCGTGCCGTTCGGAAAGGGCAGTCTCTCGCTGCTGCGCCGCGCGCGCTATGCGGGGATCGCGGCGCTGTCCGAAGCGGCGCTGGTAGAGGATCTGGACGATTGGCTCGGCCCGCTGCTGGGACGAAGGCTCGATGCGATCGACAAGGGCGCGCTGGCCGACGCCTTGCGCAATCGCCTGAACTGGGACGACCAGCAAAGCCTCGAAAAGCTCGCGCCGCCCGAGTTTCGCAGCCCGGCGGGGAGCACGCATGCGATCGATTATGAGGACGAAGGCGGCCCCAGTGTCGAGGTCCGCGTGCAGGCGCTGTTCGGGCTCGATCGTCATCCGACCTTCGGGCAGCCCGCGCAGCCGCTGCTGCTCAAGCTGACATCGCCGGCGGGACGGCCGATTCAGACCACCCGCGATCTCCCCGGATTCTGGCGCGGATCCTGGCGTGACGTGCAGCGCGACATGAAGGGCCGCTATCCCCGGCACCGCTGGCCGGATCAGCCCTGGACCGAGGATCCGAGCCTGAAGACACGCAATGCGTTTGAGAGATCAAAGGGCGAAGCATCCAACAACAAGTGATTTGCGCTTGATTCTCTCCCTGATTCGGAGGCAAAGCGCTCGATCATGAGTGCACGCATCTATCAGCGCCCGAAGAACGCCATGCAGTCCGGCAAGGCACTGCTGGACCAGTGGGTCCTCGAATTCGTCCCCGCCGAGGCGAAGAAGCCCGATCCCCTGATGGGTTGGGCCGGTTCGGGCGATACCCAGCAGCAGGTCACGCTGAAGTTCCCCGATCTGGAAGAAGCCAAGGCTTATGCCGAGCGCTACGGCATCGAGGCTGAAGTGCATGCCACGCCGCCGCGCCGCCTGAAGATCCAGGCTTACGCCGACAACTTCCGCTGATAACCCGGCGCCCAGGCGCATTTTTCTTTACGGCTGCAATCGGCCCGCGTTTCCGAAAGGGAGCGCGGGCCGATGCCGTTATGGGCTTCGCAAGGGGCGGGCGGTGGATCGTCCCGGCTAAAAAGTCAGGCAGGTGGGCTGGACAAACCGGTCGCCCCCCGCCATAGGCCCGCTCGGGAGTCGGGTGGACGTTTGCGTTCGCCAACCTGGTCAGGTCCGGAAGGAAGCAGCCACAACGGATAGCGGCGGGTCGCCCGGCTCCTTCAGCCCACATCATGACAATTCGATGCCAGACCCGCCGATAGGCCGAGGTTCGAGGCAAATCTCATGGTCTGGGCTGTGGAGCAAATTGCTTTTCCCCTGACATTCCGGCCGCCAGTCCCTAGTTTGGCAGGCGATGGACGATTCACGCGACATGTTCGGCGATACCCCCCCTTGGGACGACAAGGAGGAGGAAGAGGCCGCACCTAGCCAGGCCGAACTGGAAGAGGCCGGTCAGGCGTCGATGTTCGGCGAACCCGAGCCTGTTGCGGCTCCTTCTGCTCCGGCACCCCAGCCTGAACCCGAGCCTGCCCCTGAACCGAAAGCGACGCCTGCGCCGCGCGAATCGGCTGCGGTCGAGGCAAAGGCGGCCGCTGCCCCGGCCCCGAGCAGCGCATCAGGCAATGCTCCGGCGCAGCCCTACCGCGTGCTCGCGCGCAAGTACCGCCCGCAGACTTTTGCCGAGCTGATCGGCCAGGAAGCGATGGTGCAGACGCTGGCCAACGCCATCAAGCGCGACCGGCTGGCCCATGCCTTCCTGATGACCGGCGTGCGCGGGGTCGGCAAGACCTCGACCGCGCGCCTGATCGCCAAGGCGCTCAACTGCATCGGTCCGGACGGGCAGGGCGGTCCGACGATCGACCCCTGCGGGCAGTGCGAGCCGTGCCAGGCCATTGCCGAAGGCCGCCATATCGACGTGATCGAGATGGACGCCGCCTCGCATACCGGTGTCGACGACGTGCGCGAGATCATCGAGGCTGTGCGCTATGCCGCTGTCTCGGCGCGCTACAAGATCTACATCATCGACGAAGTTCACATGCTGTCCCGCAATGCTTTCAATGCCTTGCTGAAGACGCTTGAGGAGCCGCCGGCCCATGTGAAGTTCCTCTTCGCGACCACCGAAGTGGACAAGCTGCCGGTCACGGTGCTGTCGCGTTGCCAGCGTTTCGACTTGCGCCGCATCCCGGCGCCGATGCTGGCCGGGCACTTCGCCAAGGTCTGCGGCCTCGAAGGTGTCGAGGCGGAGGACGAGGCGCTCGCGATGGTCGCCGCCGCCGCCGAGGGATCGGTGCGCGACGGTCTGTCGATCCTCGACCAGGCGATCGCCCATGCCGATCTCGACGGAGAAGGCCAGGTTCGCGCCGAGAAGGTGCGCGACATGCTCGGTCTTTCCGACAAGAGCGTGCAGCGCAGCCTCATCACCGCCATTCTGGATGGAAAGGGCGGGGAACTGCTCGAACTCGTGGCGCGGCAGTTTGCGCTCGGCGTCGAGCCGATCGCGATCATGCGCGGGCTGATGGCGCTGGTGCACCGCATTGCCGTGGCGCAAGTCGCGGGCGGCGCCCACGATGCCCATTCGGCGGAAGAGCGCGAGGCGATCGAGGGTTGGGCGAAAGCGCTCAAGGCCGGGCAGGTCCATCGCATCTGGCAGCTCCTGCTCAAGGGGCATGAGGAAGTGAAGTCCGCGCCCGATCCGCTGGTGGCGGTGCAGATGGCGCTGCTGCGGATCATGCACGCCTCGGACATGCCGGATCCCGGCTCGCTGGTGAAGAAGCTGGAAGAGCTTGCCGCCCGTGCGCCGGTCGCCGCACCTTCGCCATCCCCTGGAGGAGAGGGCGGCGCTTCGGGAACTTCTCCCGCAGCCTTGGCCGCGCCTGCGCCGGCGCCCACAGCCGCCATGGCCCTGCGCCGCTGGGAGGAACTGGTCGAGGACGTCGAGCACGTGGGCGAGCTTTCGACCGCGAACACCATGCGCATGCAGGTCCGCGTCGTCGAACTCGGCGCCGGGCTGCTGCGCTATTCGCAGCCGCCGGGTTTCAGCGAGGATATCACGGCGCTGCTGCGGGCCGGCCTTGCCAAGGCTACCGGCGAGCGCTGGGAAGTCCACAAGGTCGGCGAGCAGGGCGGGACACCCCCAATGCCCACGCTGGTGGAGCAGGCCGAGGCGAAGAAGAATGCCGAAAGCGATGCCGTGAACCAGCACCCGCTGGTGCTGGCGACCAAGGCGGCGTTCCCGCAGGCCGTAGTTATCGAAGATGATCGTCCGCTTGCCGTCGGTGGCGGCGGACGCAACTGGAGACGTTGAGATGAAGTCGATGGAAGAGATGCTCAAGGCGGCGCAGCAGGCGGCCGAGACCATCCAGAAGCAGATGGACGAGGCGCAAACCAAGCTCGACGCGATGGAAGTCGAAGGACTTTCGGGCGGCGGCCTGGTGAAGATCCGCTGCTCGGCCAAGGGCCGCGTGATCGGCGTTTCGATCGACGACAGCCTGATGCAGCCGGGCGAGAAGCAGATTCTCGAAGATCTGGTCGCTGCCGCCTACAACGACGCGCGCGTGAAGGCGGACTCGGTCGCCGGCGAGGAACTGGCCAAGGCCCAGCAGGGCATGGGCTTGCCGCCGGGCTTCAAGATGCCGTTCTGATCCTGCGGTCTCTCTCGTTCCGGACCGCCTCGATGCGCGATTTTCAGGAGGTAATTTCCGTCAGGTCTGGCGGAAGTTCCGGGAAATCGCGCTATATTGGATCAAACCTCCGGTATTTTCCGGAGTTGCGATCTAGGGGAAAGGAGGAAGTGGTGCGACTATCGCTTCCACAGTCTTTCGGCGGCGGTGCCATTGCGCGGCGCGCGAGAGACCCCATATCGTCCCGCACCCCATGTCGTCTCGGGAAGGCCGGGGGGCTCTCAGCCGTCCCGCGTGTGTGTTGAAATGGAAATGACCTTGAACCTGCTTCCGCTGCTTCCCTTGCGCGACATCGTCGTGTTTCCCGGCATGGTCGTGCCGCTTTTCGTCGGACGCGAGAAATCCGTGGCTGCGCTCGAAGCGGCGATGGCGGGTGAAAAGGACATCTTCCTCCTCGCTCAGCTCGATCCGGGCTGCGACGATCCCGACCGCGACGATCTCTACGACACCGGCGTGATCGCCAGCGTGCTCCAGCTGCTGAAGCTGCCGGACGGCACGGTGCGCGTGCTGGTCGAAGGGCAGGAGCGGGCAAAGCTGGATACCCTGCGCACCGAGCAGTCCGCCGAGGGCGAGATGCTGGTGGCCCAGGTCGAGCGCGTCGAGCCCGTCGAGGCGGACGGCACCGAGACCGAGGCGATGATGCGCTCGGTGGTTGAGCAGTTCGGCGAATATGCGAAGCTCAACAAGAAGCTGTCGCAGGACGCGGGCGATCAGCTCGGCGAGATCGAGGATGCGGCCAAGCTGGCCGACACCATCGCCGCGCAGCTTTCCGCCAAGGTCGGCGACAAGCAGGCCGTGCTTTCCGAGCCGGACCCGCTGAAGCGCCTCGAAATGGTCTATTCCTTCATGGAAGGCGAACTCGGCGTCCTGCAGGTCGAGCGCAAGATCCGTGGCCGCGTGAAGCGCCAGATGGAAAAGACCCAGCGCGAATATTACCTCAACGAGCAGCTCAAGGCGATCCAGTCGGAACTCGGCGGCGGCGACGGTGAGGAAGCGAACGAGCTTCAGGAACTTCAGGAGCGCATCGAGGCCACGCGCCTGTCGAAGGAAGCGCGCGAGAAGGCCACGGCCGAGCTGAAGAAGCTCAAGTCGATGCAGCCGATGAGCGCCGAGGCGACCGTCATCCGCAATTATCTCGACGTGCTGCTGGGCCTGCCCTGGGGCAAGAAGAGCAAGCTCAAGCGCGACATTTCCTCGGCACAGGAAATTCTCGATGCCGATCACTATGCGCTCGACAAGGTCAAGGACCGCATCGTCGAGTATCTGGCCGTGCAGGCGCGCACCAACAAGCTGAAGGGGCCGATCCTGTGCCTCGTCGGCCCGCCGGGCGTCGGCAAGACCTCGCTCGGCAAGTCGATCGCCAAGGCGACGGGACGCGAATTCATCCGCCAGTCGCTGGGCGGCGTGCGCGATGAAGCCGAGATTCGCGGCCACCGCCGCACCTATATCGGCTCGCTGCCGGGCAAGATCGTCACCAACCTGAAGAAGGCTGGAAAGTCGAACCCGCTGTTCCTGCTCGACGAGATCGACAAGCTGGGCCAGGACTTCCGCGGCGATCCGGCTTCGGCGCTGCTCGAAGTGCTCGATCCGGAGCAGAACGCGAAGTTCCAGGACCACTATCTGGAACTGGACATCGACCTCTCGGACGTGATGTTCGTCTGCACCGCGAACAGCCTGAACCTGCCGCAGCCGCTGCTCGATCGCATGGAGATCATCCGCCTCGAAGGTTACACCGAGGATGAGAAGGTCGAGATTGCCGAGCGTCACCTCGTTCGCAAGCAGGTCGAGGCGCATGGGCTGAAGAAGGGTGAGTTCACGCTGACCCAGGACGGCCTGCGTGACCTGATCCGCTACTATACCCGCGAGGCGGGCGTGCGCACGCTGGAGCGCGAGATCGCCAAGCTGGCGCGCAAGTCGCTGCGCCAGATCCTGGAAGCCAAGGCCACCGAGGTCACGATTACCCCGGAAAACCTCGCCGAGTTCGCGGGCGTGCGCAAGTTCCGTCACGGCGTGGGCGAGGAAGAGCATCAGGTGGGTGCCGTTACCGGCCTCGCCTGGACCGAAGTGGGCGGCGAACTGCTGACTATCGAAAGCGTGACCGTGCCCGGTAAGGGCCAGATCAAGGCGACCGGCAAGCTCGGCGACGTGATGAGCGAGTCGATCCAGGCGGCTTTCAGCTTCGTGAAAGCACGCTCGCCCGCTTACGGCATCAAGCCTTCGACCATCCAGAAGAAGGACATCCACATCCACCTGCCCGAGGGCGCGGTGCCCAAGGACGGTCCCTCGGCCGGTATCGGCATGGTCACGTCGATCGTCTCGACCCTGACCGGCGTGCCGGTGCGCAAGGACGTCGCCATGACCGGCGAAGTCACCCTGCGCGGCCGGGTGCTGCCGATCGGCGGCCTGAAGGAAAAGCTGCTGGCGGCCCTGCGCGGCGGGATCACCACCGTGCTGATCCCGGAAGAGAACCGCAAGGACCTCGCGGAAATTCCCGACAACGTGAAACAGGGCATTGATATCATTCCCGTTTCGCATGTCGACGAAGTGCTCGCCAAGGCGCTGACCGAGCCGCTCGAAGCCATCGAGTGGACCGAAGCGGACGAACTGGCCGCAGCGCCTTCGCAGGCCCCGGCGACTTCCGCTACCGCGCACTGAATCTGTCGCGAGACGCTCTTTCCATTTCTGGAAAGGGCGTCTCTGCGGCAATTTTCGGTCGAGATTGGCGGTTGGAAAGAAAGTCTTTTGCGTAGAGCGCTTGTCACGGGGGAGCGCACGCTGTAACGGCCCCGTTCCTGCCGCGCGTCTTGCCGCAGGATTTTGCTAGAAGGATCTTGAAATGGGTTACCGGGTTGCCGTCGTCGGCGCGACCGGAAATGTCGGCCGCGAAATGCTCAACATCCTCGCCGAGCGCGAATTCCCCTGCGACGAAATCGCAGCGTTGGCTTCGTCGCGTTCGACCGGGACCGAGATTGAATTCGGCGAAACCGGCAAAATGCTCAAAGTAAAGAACATCGAGCATTTCGATTTCACCGGCTGGGATATTGCGCTCTTTGCCGCGGGTTCCGAGCCGACCAAGATCTATGCGCCGAAGGCCGCTGCTGCCGGCTGCGTGGTGATCGACAACTCGTCGCTCTACCGCATGGATCCCGACGTGCCGCTGATCGTGCCGGAAGTGAATCCGGAAGCGATCGACGGCTACAAGGCGCGCAACATCATCGCCAACCCCAACTGCTCGACCGCGCAGATGGTGGTGGCGCTCAAGCCGCTGCACGACAAGGCGACGATCAAGCGCGTCGTCGTCTCGACCTACCAGTCGGTTTCGGGCGCCGGTAAGCCGGGCCTCGACGAGCTGTTCGAGCAGAGCCGCGCGATCTTCGTGGGCGACGCGGTGGAACCCAGGAAGTTCACCAAGCAGATCGCCTTCAACGTGATCCCGCACATCGACGTCTTCCTCGACGACGGTTCCACCAAGGAAGAGTGGAAGATGGTGGTCGAGACCAAGAAGATCCTCGATCCCAAGATCAAGCTGCAGGCCACCTGCGTGCGCGTGCCGGTCTTCGTCGGCCACTCGGAATCGCTGAACATCGAGTTCGAGAACGAGATTTCGGCCGAGGAAGCACAGGACATCCTGCGCGAGGCGCCGGGCATCATGCTCGTCGACAAGCGTGAGGACGGCGGATACGTCACCCCGATCGAGAGCGTGGGCGACAGCGCAACTTACAT
This sequence comes from Novosphingobium sp., assembly GCF_036820275.1. Lineage (GTDB taxonomy): Bacteria > Pseudomonadota > Alphaproteobacteria > Sphingomonadales > Sphingomonadaceae > Novosphingobium. Next base: position 44,811 of record NZ_DAISLT010000009.1, on the reverse strand, counting down.
CAGCCGCGTTCGCGAGGACCCGACCGTCGAGAACGGCCTGGCCCTGTGGTGCGTCTCGGACAACCTGCGCAAGGGCGCCGCGCTCAACGCGGTGCAGATCGCCGAACTGCTCGGCCGTCGTCACCTCAAGAAGGGCTGACGCGGCAGGCTTCGGCCTGAAGGAAAAGAAAAGGGCCTGCGGAGCATTCGCTTCGCAGGCCCTTTTCGTTCGGGGAAGCGCTTAACGACCTTCCGCAGCCGCGAAGTTCTTCATTTCCGCATAGGCTGCCTCGCGGGCCTCGTCGTCCAGCGACAGGAGATAGCGCGAGGCGTCCCTGTAGGTGAGGAACGGCAGCTCATCGGCGATGATCGGGGTCGTTCGGGCATTGTAGATTCGCTTGAGCAGGCGGCGCTGGGGCCTGCTCAAGGGCAGGGCTTCATCTGTCGTTTCCATGCGGCATTTTACCACGGTCGCGGTGCCATGTCTGTGGTTTGCTCCGGAGCGCGGGCAAGTTACTCTCCGCCCATGACCCAAACCATGACCGGCGGCTGCCAATGCGGCCGCATTCGCTACGAGGCCAAGGTCGAGAACGACGAGGCCTATCTCTGCCATTGCCGATATTGCCAGAAGGCGACCGGCAGCTTTGCGGCGGCTTTCGTCCAGGTGGCGAAAGCGGGTGTCGTCTGGACGCATGAGCCGGACTGGTATCAAAGCTCCGCCATCGCGCATCGCCCGTTCTGCTCGCAATGCGGTACGCCGCTGGGCTTCGATTTCATCGAGAGCAGCGGCAACATGGACCTGACCCTCGGCAGTTTCGACGCGCCGGAATTCTTCCGTCCCGCCGCGCATTCGGGCTGCGAAAGCTTGCATCCTGCGTGGCTCGATACCAAGGACCTGCCCAGGCATTACAGCGCGGCGACCGAAAGCGTCGCCTCGCGCTGGAAAGCGGCAGGACTGGAGGTTCCCTAAGTGAGCGATCTGCGCAAGGAAGTCATCGAAGGTTACGCGGGCACCGATCTGGCGGTGCATGTCATGGGCGACACCGGCGCGCGGCCGCTGCTGCTGCTCCACGGCCTGTTCTCCAGCGCCGACGTGAACTGGATCAAGTACGGCAACGCGAAGATCCTCGCCGATGCCGGGTTCGAGGTCTTCATGCCCGACCTTCGCGCCCACGGCCAGAGCGGCGCGCCGCACGATCCCGCCGCCTATCCGGCTGACGTCTTGGTCGAGGACCTCAAGCTGGTGATCGCGGCGCTCGGCCTCACCGACTACGACCTCGGCGGTTTCTCGCTCGGCGCGCGGACTTCGGTGCGCGGCGTGCTGGCGGGTCTCGCTCCGCGCAAGCTGATCCTCGGCGGCATGGGCCTTACCGGCCTTTCCGGATGGGCGCGGCGCAGCGCGCACTTCGTGGATGCCATCGATCGCTTCGGCACCATCGAACGCGGCGACAAGGCCTTCGTCGCGCAGGCCTTCATGAAGTCGATGAAGATCGACCGCGTCGCCGCGCGGCTGCTGCTGGGTTCGGTTGACGATACCGGCGCCGATGCCATCGCGCAGATCGCCATGCCCACGCTCTGCGTCTGCGGCGGTGAGGATCACGACAACGGTTCCGCGCCGGAACTGGCCGAGGCGCTGCCGCAAGGGCGCTATGTCGAGACTCCTGGGAATCACATGTCTTCGGTGACGTTCAAGGATATGGGGAGGGCCATGGTGGAGTTTCTGCTCGATTGAAGAACAAGGCAGATTCCGGGGGATGATCCCCCGGACCCTCGGAATGTCAATGTCGAGCACCACCTATCTGTCGGGCGCTCCTTGCGGCGCAGCCTATATGTCTCCCGACTCAGCCATGGGCGCGAAACGGATAGGCTGGGCGTGACCTGGACGGTAATGGGGGTGCAGGGGGGCTTTGCTCCCCTGCTTATTCCCTTCTCTTCCTCCCTCAACAGTTGATCTGACGCAGCGGGCGACTAGTCTCCCGCGCCATCAGAGAGACAAATGAGGACAAACCCATGAAATTCGCATCCACCGCGCTTGCCGCGCTTGCGGCCGGGCTTTCGTTCGGCATGGCCGCGCCGGCCTTTGCCGAGGACGCGCCCTCCTATCCGGAGACCGCGCAAGGCGCTGCGCAGTTCATCGCTGCCGCCGAGAAGGACCTGTTCGATTTCTCGGTCGACAATGCCCGTATCAACTGGGTGAACTACACTTATCTGACCGACGATACGGATGCTCTGGCGGCGCAATCGAACGGCCTGCTGACCGAGAAGCAGGTTGCCTATGCGGTGGAAGCGGCGAAGTTCTCGAAACTGCCCGGTCTCGATGCCGACGTTTCGCGCAAGCTCGGCATCCTGCGGCAGGGCATCGTCCTGCCCGCGCCGACCACGCCCGGTGCGGCAACGCAGCTCAGCGAGATCGGCACGCGTCTGGCGTCGACTTACGGCAAGGGTCGCGGCACGCTGGACGGCAAGGAAATCAACGGTTCGGACATCGAGTCGGAGATGGGCAACCTGACCCATACGCCCGCCGAGTTCGCCGAGATGTGGACCACCTGGCACGACAACGTCGGCAAGCCGATGAAGGGCGATTACGTCAAGATGGTCGGCATCGCCAACCAGGGCGCAAAGGAACTCGGCTATGCCGACGTCGGCGCCATGTGGCGGTCGGGCTATGACATGACGCCCGAGCAGTTCTCGGCCGAGACGCAGCGCCTCTGGGAGGAAGTGAAGCCCCTCTACCTCGCGCTGCACACTTACGTCCGCCACAAGCTCAACGAGAAGTACGGCGATGCCGTGCAGCCCAAGACCGGGGCGATCCGCGCCGACCTGCTCGGCAACATGTGGGCGCAGGAATGGGGCACGATCTATCCGCTGGTGGCACCGAAGGGTGCGGGCGATCTTGGCTATGACATCGGCGATCTGCTGAAGGCGCAAGGGCGCACGCCGATCGACATGGTGAAGGCGGGCGAGGGCTTCTACTCGTCGCTCGGCTTTGCTCCGCTGCCGGAGACGTTCTGGAAGCGCTCGATGATCGTCAAGCCCGCCGATCGCGAAGTGATCTGCCATGCTTCGGCCTGGGATGTCGACAACAAGGACGACGTGCGCATCAAGATGTGCACCAAGGTGGATTCGACCGACTTCGTGACGATCCACCACGAACTGGGCCACAACTACTACCAGCGCGCTTATAACAAGCAGCCGTTCCTTTACCTCAACGGCGCCAACGACGGCTTCCATGAAGCCATCGGCGACTTCATCGCGCTGTCGATCACGCCGCAGTACCTCGTGCAGATCGGCCTGCTCGACAAGACCAAGGTGCCGAGCGCCGACAAGGACATCGGCCTGCTGCTGCGCCAGGCGATGGACAAGGTGGCCTTCCTGCCGTTCGGTCTGCTGATCGACCGCTATCGCTGGGGCATCTTCGACGGTTCGATCCAGCCTGCCGACTACAACAAGGCCTGGACGAAGATGCGCCTCGATTATCAGGGCGTGACCCCGCCGTCCGCGCGCAGCGACGACGGCTTCGATGCCGGGGCGAAGTTCCACGTTCCGGGCAATACGCCTTATACGCGCTACTTCCTCGCCCGCATCCTCCAGTTCCAGTTCTACCAGGCGGCTTGCAAGCAGGCGGGCTGGAAGGGGCCGCTGCACCGTTGCAGCTTCTACGGCGACAAGAAGGTCGGCGCGAACCTGAACAAGATGCTGGAGATGGGCATGTCGAAGCCCTGGCCGGAGGCGCTCAAGGCCTTCACCGGCACCCCGCAGATGAGCGCCAAGCCGATGCTCGACTATTTCGCGCCGCTCAAGAAGTGGCTCGACGAGCAGAACAAGGGCGAGAAGCAGGGCTGGTAACGAGAACGGCCCCGGCGACGCAAGGTCGCCGGGGCCGTTTCGAGGCCGATAGGGGGAGCCGGTGCGTACCGGCTCCCCTTTTTCGTGAGCCTTAGAAGTCCACCGTGATGCCGGTGAAGAACGTGCGGCCGTAGACGTCGTACGTCGTCGGGTAGGTGTTCGCCTGTTCCTGGTTGTCGCCGAGGATCGGCGGCTTGCGGTTGAACATGTTGTTCATGCCGATGTTCCAGGTGAAGCGCTTGGCCACGTCGATCTGCGCGGTGAGATCGAAGTAGTCGTAGGCCTTGATCTTCTCGACGCTGTAGGTCGTCGAGGCATCGTCGTCCTTGACCGGCGAGAGATGGCGCCAGGCGAGCGAGAGCGTCTTGCCCTCGGTCGACCAGCTCACGCGGCCGTTGAGGCGCCACT
>NZ_DAISLT010000009.1:0-40568 GCF_036820275.1 Novosphingobium sp. | reverse complement strand
TGGCATAGACGTTGCCGCAGAGCAGGCCGAACTTGCCGGCGCAGTCCACCGTCAGGTCGGAAAGGGCGGCGATCGGCTTGAACGTGAAGTTCATCAGGCGGGTGCCGCTGGCGCGCAGGGTCAGCTTGCTCGATCCGTGCTCGCCGAAGGCCAGCGGGATGGCGTACTGCATGTCGAAGTCGATGCCGTCGGTCTTCATGCCGCCCGAGTTCGACAGGTTATCGACCGCGCCGGTGATCGTGTAGCTGTTCCCGTCACGCGGCAGCAGCGAGCAGTAGCTGGTGTCGTAAGGCGTCCAGCCGTTCGCGGCCGTGCCGTAGCAGGCCGAGATGATGTTCGAGGTGCCGGCGGCGGTGATGTAGTTGTCGATCTTGATGTGGTAGTAGTCGACGGTGAGCGACAGGCCCGGAATGAAGCGGGGCTGGATCATCGTGCCGACGGTCCAGGTGTTCGCCGTTTCCTCGCGCAGCGAGGTGTTGCCGCCGTTGTAGCTCTCGATCTGCGAATCGCCGCCGTTGTAGGCGGTGCCGATCAGGTTCGCCGGGATGCCCGAGGCGGCGCAGCTGGCGTTGAGATTGGCGTTCGTGAGCGCGGTCGAGGTGGCGCAGGGATCGGTTGCGGGTTCGAAGTTCTGAGCGTTGCCGCTGTAGAGATTGTTGACCGTAGGCGCACGTACCGCGCGCGAGAACTGGCCGCGCAGGCTCACGTCCTTGATCGGGGCCCAGACGAGACCGGCCGAGAAGGTGCCGACCGACTTGGCTGCCGTCGAGTAGTACGAATAGCGCGCCGCGCCGTTGAATTCGAGCCGCTCGATGAAGGGCTTGTCGGCGATCAGGGGCACGTTGAACTCGGCGAAGAGTTCCTTGACGTTGTAGCCGCCCGCAATCGGTTCCGAACCGTTGAAGCCGATCACGTCACCCGAGGCGAGCGCTTCGTCCGGGTTGAAGCTGCCGTGCTCGCTGCGATACTCGCCGCCGAAGGCAAGACCGGCCGGGCCTGCGCCCAGATCGAACAGGTTGTTGTTGGTGATCGCGCCGCTGACGACCTTTTCGGTGATGGTCGAGCGGTTGACGGTGTCGATCGAGATGAAGTCCGCTGCTTCCTGGCTGATGTTGCCGGCGCCGAAGATATTCAGCGGGACGCAGCCGTTGCTGGTGTCCGAGCAGACCAGGTTGCCGCTGGAATCATAGGAGGTCAGCAGGGCCTGCTGGACGCGGCTGGCCGAGACGTTGCCGTACTGGCGCTCGACCTGCTTGGTGCGGGAATAGCTGAAGTAGGCGTCGTAGTTCCAGTCGCCGGAGATCTGTCCGCGGGCGCCGATCAGTCCGCGATAGGCCTTGCTGTCGAGGTTCGAGATGCGGTCTCCCACTTCCGAAAGACGGCGATAGACCGAAGCCGAAGTGTAGCCGTCGCCGTCGGTGTCGTAGCCGCTCAGCAGCGACTGCGTGGCAGGCGACAGGAACGAGGAATCGGTGTCGAGCGAGTAAGTGCCGGTCAGCGGCGTCGGGGCCAGCTGGTTCTTCACGCGGTTGTGGATGTACTGGCCTTCACCGTAGAGCGTCAGGTGGTCGCTGACGTCGAAGTGGGCCTGGGCCGACAGCAGCTGGCGCTTCTGCGGAACCTGGAGATAGTTCTCCGAGGCATAGTTATAGGCATCGGCGGACGTGTAGGCCGAAGTGCTGCCGTCCTGTCCGAACTTGTAGTTGTTGCCGCCGAGCGCGATGCGGCCGGCCGGGATCGAGCTGGAGCCGCCACCCATCAGGCCGCCTTCGCCGTCGTCGGTCTGGGCGATCGAGGTATAGCTGCGGGCCGACTGGAGGATCGACTTGCGGCGCATGTAGTCGCCATAGATCGTGATGTTGCCGCGGCCGTCGGCGAAGTTCTTGCCGACCAGAAGGCCGCCGTTGTACTGGGCGCCGTCGCCTGCGCCGGTCAGGCGATAGTTGGCATTGGCCTGGACGCCGTCGAAGTCCTGCTTGGTGATGAAGTTCACCACGCCGGTCACCGCGTCCGAACCGTAGACGGCCGACTTGCCGCCGGTCACTACGTCGACGCGCTCGATCAGCGCGGTCGGGATCGTGTTGAGGTCGACGATCTGGTTGGTGTCATAAGACACGTAGCGGTGGCCGTTGACCAGAACCAGCGTGCGTTCCGCACCGAGGCCGCGCAAGTCGGCAGTGGCGACGCCGCCGCCCGGATTGTTGGACGCGGCCGTCGCGCCCGGAAGCACCTGCGGCAGATCCTTGAGGATGTTCTCGACGTTGACCTGGCCGGTCAGCGCGATTTCCTTGGCGGAAACGGCCATGATCGGGGCAGCCTGTTCAAGGTTCGGATTGGACAGGCGCGAGCCGGTCACGACGATGGCGCCGCCGTCGGACTCGGCTGCGTTTGCGGGCGCGTCGTCCTGCGCGTGAGCCGCAGCAGGCAGGCCCATCAGCAAGGTGGAGGCCAGCAGCAGGCGCTTCATTTCGGATGTCATTCGGTACTCCCTTTGCAGTTTCCGGCGCACGGTTTGCCGTAAGCCGGAACCAGGTCAGGGGGTGTGCTCCCAAGGTGAGCGTTCTGTCATCATGGAATAATAGTCGATGTTTATTGAATTCCGCACAGTTGTAGATCGGCAACTATTATTTCAAGCGGCGTTACATTGGCGTAATTTCAATGTAATTCGTTGAAATAATCGCGTAACATGAAAATACTTCAAGCTATACTCAACTTATAGACATTTGTTGTGCATATTTCCATCACAAACTTATAAGATTGCCGCATGGCGCCAGATCCGGACATATCCGTAGCCGGTTGCAATGCGCGCGCCGGCTTCGGCAAAGATGTGGGAGGCGGATACTTGGGGTGGAATCGAAAAGGGCGCCGCTCCTTTCGGAACGGCGCCCTTTTTCTGCGCAAGCGTTGCGGCGTGGGCCGCAGCGGATCAGCGGAACGGCGGCTCGTTGAACGCGCGCAGCTTGCGGGAATGCAGCTTCTCACCTTCGGCGCGGAGCAGGTCGCAAGCCTGGAGGCCGATCTTGAGGTGGCTGGCGATGGCCTCCTCGTAGAAGCGGTTGGCCTGGCCGGGCAGCTTGAGTTCGCCGTGGATCGGCTTGTCGGATACGCAGAGCAGGGTGCCGTAGGGTACGCGGAAGCGATAGCCCTGGGCGCTGATCGTGGCGCTCTCCATGTCGATGCCGATGGCGCGGCTCAGGCTGAAGCGGTGCGCGGATTCGGTGTAGCGCAGTTCCCAGTTGCGGTCGTCGGTGGTGACGACGGTGCCGGTGCGCATGCGCTTCTTGAGATTGGCACCGCCTTCGCCGCTGACCGCCTCGGCCGCCGAAGCGAGAGCCTGCTGCACTTCCGCGATCGCGGGCAGCGGGATCTCCGGCGGCAGGACCGGGTCGAGCACGTGGTCGTCGCGCAAGTAGGCATGGGCGAGCACGTAGTCGCCGATGCGCTGGCCTTCGCGCAGGCCGCCGCAGTGGCCGATCATCAGCCAGACTTCGGGGCGGATCACCGCGAGGTGGTCGGTGATGGTCTTGGCGTTCGAGGGGCCGACGCCGATGTTGACCAGGGTGATGCCCGACTTGTCCGGCCGGATCAGGTGATAGGCCGGCATCTGGTGGCGGCGCCATGCAGTGTCGGACAGGCGCTCGCGGGCATTGTCGACCGGGGTGTCGAGATAGAGGCCGCCGGCGCCAGACAGCGCGGTGTAGCCGTTCGAGCCGATCTGGGTCCCGGCCCAGTCCACGAACTCGTCGACATAGCGATGGTAGTTGGTGAACAGGATGTAGCGCTGGCAGTGCTCGACGCTGGTGCCGGTATAGTGCTGCAGGCGGGCGAGGCTGAAATCGGTGCGCAGGCCGTCGAACAGGGCCAGCGGCAGCGGCTCCTCCGGCGACTGGCGGAACGCACCGTCCGAGATCTCGTCACCGATCAGCGCGAGTTCGGTGGTCGGGAAGTGGGCGGCCAGTTCCTGCGGGGTGACGCTGCCCATGCCGACGCCGTCGAGGACGTAGGGGAAGGGGATTTCCTGGGCGGAAGGCGCGACCTCGATCTCCACCTCATAATCCTCGTGGAGCAGCGCCAGCTGTTCTTCGAGGTAGTCCGCGAAGAGGCGCGGGCGGGTGATCGTGGTGGTGTAGGTGCCTGCTTCGTTCAGACGGCCGAACGAGCGGCTGTAGAACGTGCCGCGCTCCACGCCTGCGTAGGTGATGCGCAGTTCCGGATAGGACCAGGCGCGGGTTTCGCGGCGTTCGGACGGGGGCGGGGTGCCGTTCTCGACAAAGGCGGCAATGTCTGCGCGCAGGGTGCTGACGGCGGTTTCGTAAACGCGGACCAGTTCCGCGAGGGTGCTTTTGATCGTTTCCATCGCCCGTAATTACGCAATCTGTGTTGCAGCGCAATAGCAGCGTGACGATAGGCGGATTGGCCGGAAACGAAAAAACCCCCGCTCCGGTCGGAGCGAGGGCCTTTTCTCGACGGTCGTTACCGCGAAAAGGAAGCTCAGGCTTCTTCTTCGGTCTCGGCAACTTCCTCTTCGACCGCGATTTCGCCGGGTTCGGCGTTCGGGTCGTAGGCTTCGGTGAAACCCGAGACGTCCTGTTCGAACATCGCGGCCATCACGTCCACGCCCTGCGACTGCAGGTCGGCTTCGTCGGGCGAACGGGCGACGTTCACCTTGACGTTGACCGAGACTTCGGGGTGCAGGTTCACGCGAACTTCGAACACGCCGATGGTCTTGATCGGACGTTCGAGCACGATCATCTGCTTCGAGACTTCGGCGCCCTGCTCGTTGAGAGCGTCGACGATGTCGCGAACCGAGACCGAACCGTAAAGCTGGCCCGAGTTCGACGAGGCGCGGATCAGGACGACCTGCTTGCCTTCGACGTTGCCCGAGTGCGATTCGGCCGACGAGCGACGCTCGGCGTTGTCAGCTTCGATCTTCGCGCGGTTGGCTTCGAAGACCTTCTTGTTCTTCTCGTTGGCGCGCAGGGCCTTCTTGTTGGGAAGAAGGTAGTTGCGGGCGTAACCGTCCTTGACGGAAACGACATCGCCGATGGCGCCGAGCTTCTCGACGCGTTCGAGGAGGATGATGTCCATGAGGCTAGTCCTCCTTACTTGACGATGTAGGGCAGGAGGCCGATGTGCCGGGCGCGCTTGATCGCCTGGCTCAGCTCACGCTGCTTCTTTGCGGAAACCGCGGTGATGCGGCTGGGAACGATCTTGCCACGCTCGGACATGAAGCCCTGAAGCAGACGCACGTCCTTGTAGTCGATGGCCGGAGCGTTCTTGCCCGAGAACGGGCAGGACTTGCGGCGGCGGAAGAATGCACGTGCCATGGAAATCAGTTCCCTTCACGTTCACGACGGCGAGTACGCTCGCGGTCGCTCTTGCGCATCATGACCGACGGACCAGCTTCGTGCTCGTCGACGCGGATGGTCAGGTAACGGATGACGTCTTCGTTGATCTGCGTCTGACGCTCGAGCTCGGCGATGGTGTCGCCGGGAGCTTCGATGTTGAGCATCACGAAGTGCGCCTTGCGGTTGCGCTTGATCTTGTACGCGAGATTCTTCAGGCCCCAGGTCTCGGTCTTGGTGACCTTGCCCTGGTTGGCTTCGACGATCTCGGTGGCGGTGGCGGCAAGTGCATCGACTTGCGCCTGGCTGAGGTCCTGGCGTGCCAGGAACACGTGCTCATACTGAGCCACGGCAGCTTCCTTTATCTCTGTCTAACCGATCGCTGGCTTGTCCGCGGGATTGCGGGGCCCCTCCGGCTTTCTTCCTTCCCGTCCGGCATGCGACATGGCGCACGAGACGGAAGGCGCGCCCTTAGCGGATCTGGCGCGGAACGCAAGCAAAAGCTGGGGGTGTGCTCCGACACAGCCTCCTTTCTCGTCATCCCGCGCAGGCGAGGATCTCGCTTATCTTGAGGTATGCCGCCATGGCCGCAACGAAAATGCCGGGTGGGCATTGTCAATCGGACGCATTTTGTTCGTTTCGCTTGATCGGCGCGTCGTTCGCCCGCATGGCGGCAAAGTCTTTTGAACAGGGGGTTTGTTCCAGATGCCATCCGGCCTCGTTGCGCTTCTCGATGACGTTGCGGTGATTGCCCGTGCCGCCGCCGCCTCGCTGGACGACGTGGGGGTAGGGGTCGCCAAGGCCGGCAGCAAGGCTGCGGGCGTCGTGATCGACGATGCGGCGGTGACGCCGGGCTACGTCACCGACTTCACGCCCGAGCGTGAACTGCCGATCATCTGGAAGATCACCAAGGGCAGTCTGTTCAACAAGCTGGTCGTGCTCTTGCCGATCGCCCTGCTGCTCAGCGCTTTCCTGCCTTGGCTGATCACGCCGATCCTGATGCTGGGCGGCAGCTATCTCGCGTTCGAGGGCGCGGAGAAGGTCATCGAGAAGCTGGGCGGGGCCAAGCACGGCGAGACGCTGGAAAACCCGGTCTCGGACGCGGCGAGCTTCGAGCAGGCCCGCGTTTCCGGTGCGATTCGCACCGACCTGATCCTCTCGGCGGAGATCATGGCGATTGCGCTTTCGGAAGTGGCCGACAGTTCGCTGGTGACGCGGGCGGTGGCGCTGGCGCTCGTGGGCATTCTCATCACGGCGGGCGTCTACGGTGCGGTGGCGCTGATCGTGAAGATGGATGACATCGGCCTGCACCTCGCAAAAAAGGACGGCAAGGGTACGCAGGCTTTCGGCCGCATGCTGGTGAGCGCGATGCCCAAGGTGCTGACGGTGCTGGCTTCGGTCGGCACGCTGGCGATGCTTTGGGTCGGCGGCGGGATCGTGTTGCACGGGCTGGAGGAACTCGGGGTTCCGGCGCCTGCGCATATCGCCCACGCTTTCCAGCACTGGCTGGAAGTGCTGGGCGGGCCGCTGGGCGGTGCGCTCGGCTGGCTGGGCTATGCCGTTGCTTCGGCGGTCGTGGGTCTGGTGCTGGGCGCGGTGATTGCGGTGCTGGTGCACCTTGTTGCCACGGCGCGCGGCAGCAAGGCGCACTGATCTCGCGGTTCAGAGCCGCGCGAGCAGGTCCTTAGCAAAGACCGTCAGCGTATCGTCGCGCGCGCCCATCACGACCACGCGGTCGCCGGGCTGCGCGATCTGGACGATGCGGGTGGCGCAGTCGTCACGAGAGGGCACGTATTCGGCTTTTCCGCCGTCCGCTTCGATCAGCCGCACGATGCGTTCGCTGCCTTCGGAGCGGTCCACGGTGCCCCCGAAATAGACCGGATCGCACAGGATCGTGACATCGTTCGGCCCGAGTTTCCTGGCGAGCACTTCGGCCAGTTCGTGGCCCATTTGCTTGAGCGGGCCGTAGCCGTGCGGCTGGAAGAACGCGATCACGCGGCCGGGATGGGCCTTGAGCGTGGCGAGAGTGGCGGAAATCTTGTCGGGGTTGTGGCCGAAATCGTCGATCACCGTCACGCCCGAGGGCGAGGTGCCGACGATATCGAACCGGCGGGCAAGTCCCACGAAGCTGCCCAGCGCCTTGACCGCCTCGGCCACCGAAACCCCGGCGGCATTGGCTGCGGCGATGGCGGCAAGTGCGTTATAGAGGTTGTGACGCCCCGGCACCTTGAGCACGAGCGCGTGCGAAGATCTGTCGCGGCGATCCAGCACGGTGGCGGTGAGAGAAATCGGTCCTTCCACCACGTCGGCGGCGCCGATCTGCGCGTCCTGCGAGGTGATGCCGAAGGTCACCAAGGCCTTGGCGTGCGGGGCGAGGGCGGCCGTCTCCGCATCGTCGAGATTGATCGCCGAAACATCCGCCCGGCCGAGGAAATCGCCGAAGAGTTGGCGCAGTTCCTCAAGGCTCTTGTGATCGAGGCTGACATTGCCCAGCACCGCCACTTTCGGGCGATAGAGCGCGATCGAACCGTCGCTCTCGTCCACTTCCGACACGAAGACCTCGCCCTGACCGACGCGGGCGCTGGCGAAAGGCGCGTCGGGCGACGCGAAGTTCTTCATCACCGCGCCGTTCATGATCGTGGGGTCGCGTCCTGCGTGGGTCATGATCCAGCCGGTCATGCCGGTGACGGTCGACTTGCCCGAGGTGCCGCCGATCGCCACGCCGAAGGGCGCGGCGTTGAACAGCGTCGCCAGAAGCTGGGCACGGCTCATGCGCGGGCAGCCGAACTCTTTCGCGCGCACCACTTCCGGCACCGTGTCTTCCACGGCGGCCGAGGCGACGAGAGTCTGCTCGGCTCCGGTAATGCCGCTGCCGTCCTGTGGGTGCAGGTCGAAGCCTAGGCTTTCCAGCCAGGCGAACTTTTCAGGCGTGCGGCCCTGATCGCGGCTGCGGTCGGAGCCCGCCACATGCGCGCCGTGCCCCTTCAGGATCAGCGCGAGCGGCAACATGCCCGATCCGCCGATGCCGCAGAAGAACCAGGGATGTGAAGTGAGGTCGTGATGCGCGGAAGTCATGACGCTTCGGTATGCGGCCTTGTTCGTCCTGACAACCTCGATAGGAAGGAGCCATGACCCGTATCGCAGTTTGTGCACCGTCCACCCCGATCACCCGCGAGGATGCGGAGGCCGTCGTCGCTCTGGCGGCTGCCGAGTTTCCCGATGTGGAGCTTGTGATCCACGACCAGTGCTTTGAAGTGGAAGGTCATTTCGCGGGCAGCGATGCGCGCCGGATCGCGGCGCTGGTCGAGTGCGCCAACGATTCCTCGGTGGATGCGGTGTGGTTCGCGCGCGGCGGCTATGGCGCGTGCAGGGTGGCGGAAACGGCCATCGCGAAGTTCACGCACGATGCGCAGGCCAAGACGTTTCTGGGCTATTCCGACGCGGGCTATCTGCTCGGCGGACTTTATCGTGCGCGCATCGGCAAGCCTGTGCACGGACCGATGCTCGCTGATATCCGGCGCGAGGGCGGGGCGGAGGCAGTGCGCCGCGCACTGCGTTGGCTGACCGGCGATGCCTCGGGCGTGGAGCCGACCGGCGACAGTCACCCGCGCGTTGCCTTCAACCTGATGACGCTCGCCATGCTCTGCGGCACCCCGCTGATGCCGGGGCTGGCCAACCATGTCGTGCTGGTGGAGGAAGTTTCGGAGTATCTCTACGCCGTCGACCGGCTGTTCTTCCACCTTACCGCGCACCTTGGCGGCGTGGCCGGACTGCGCCTCGGCCGGGTGAGCGACGTGCCCGAAAACGACAGGCCTTTCGGCATCGAGGCAGAGGAAATCGTTCGTCACTGGTGCGAGCATCATGCGATTTCCTACCTCGGCAGTGCCGACATCGGGCATGATGCGATGAACCGGATCGTCCCGTTCGGGCCTGTTTGAAGAAAGAGCACCCTCCGGGCTTGCGGAGCGGCCCCAAGGTCAATAACGCGCCGCGCCACATATAGAGATTCACAAACCGGCAGGGCGCATTCGCAAGCCGCCGGACACAAGGAGCCGCCAAGATGCGTGCATTCGTTTTTCCCGGACAGGGCAGCCAGAAGGTCGGCATGGGCGCCGAACTCGCCGAAGCCAGCGCCGTCGCGCGTGAGGTCTTCCAGGAAGTGGACGAGGCGCTCGGCCAGAACCTCTTCCGCGTGATGACGCAGGGCCCCGAAGAGGAGCTGACCCTCACCGAGAACGCCCAGCCGGCGATCATGGCCAATGCCATCGCCGTCCTGCGCGTGCTGGAGAAGGAAGGCGGCATCTCGCTCGCCGACAAGGCGGACTTCGTCGCCGGTCACTCGCTCGGCGAATACACTGCGCTTTGCGCTGCCGGTGCGTTCAGCCTTGCCGATACCGCACGCCTGCTGAAGCTGCGCGGCCAGTCGATGCAGGCGGCCGTTCCGGTCGGCCTTGGCGCGATGGCCGCGCTGCTGGGCGCCGACATCGAAAAGGCCACCGAGCTTGCTGCCGCTGCCGCCGAAGGACTCGTCTGCACCGTCGCCAACGACAACGACCCCACGCAGGTCGTGATCTCCGGCCACAAGGAAGCCATCGAGCGCGCCGTCGCGCTGGTGAAGGACCACGGCATCAAGCGCGGCGTGCTGCTGCCGGTTTCAGCGCCGTTCCACTGCCCGCTGATGCAGCCCGCTGCCGACGCCATGGCCGAGGCGCTGGCCAAGACCGCTCCGGGCAGCCTGCACGTGCCGCTGTTCGCCAATGTCACCGCCTCGGTCGTCACCGACCCCGCCGAAGTCCAGCGCCTGCTGGTGGAGCAGGTCACGGGCCGCGTCCGCTGGCGCGAAAGCGCGATCGCCATGCGCGAGGCGGGCGTCGAGACGTTCGTCGAACTCGGCGGCAAGGTGCTCGGCCCGATGATCAAGCGTTCGGCAGGCGAGGTTGAAGTGATTTCCGCCGTGACCATGGCCGAGATCGAGGAACTCGCGAAGGGTCTCTGATCCCCGCGCTCTGATGGCATGCCGGGCTTGACCCGGCGCCTTCTTAGGTTTGAAGAAAGGCCCCGTTCGGCGGGCCGTCGCTGCCGTTCCGGCATGCGATTCACGGAGATTCTGAAATGTTCAACCTCAACGGAATGACTGCCCTCGTCACTGGCGCCTCGGGCGGTATCGGTTCCTCGGTCGCCCGCGCCCTGGCGGCTCAGGGTGCGCGCCTCGCCATCTCTGGCTCGAACGCCGACAAGCTGCGCGCCTTCCGCGACGAGCTGGACGAGCACACCCCGCAGCATGTGCAGGACGTCGACCACGTCGCCATCGCCTGCAATCTCGGCGATCCCGAGCAGGTCGAGAAGCTGGTCCCCGCCGCGCTCGAATCGCTCGGCAAGATCGATATCCTGATCAACAACGCGGGCATCACCCGCGACAACCTCGCCATGCGCATGAAGGACGAGGAGTGGGATCAAGTCATCAAGATCAACCTCGAATCGACCTTCCGCCTGATGCGCGCCGTGACCAAGCCGATGATGAAGGCGCGCTTCGGCCGCATCATCAACGTCACCTCGGTTGTCGGCACCACCGGCAACCCCGGCCAGATGAACTACTGCGCGGCGAAAGGCGGCATCACCGCCATGTCGAAGAGCCTCGCGCAGGAACTCGCCAGCCGCAATGTCACCGTCAACTGCATCGCGCCGGGCTTCATCCGCACGGCGATGACCGACGTGCTGCCCGATGCGCAGAAGGACGCGCTCAACGGCCGCATCCCGATGGGCCGCATGGGCGAGGGCGACGACATCGCCGCTGCCGCCGTGTTCCTCGCCTCGAAGGAAGCGGGCTACGTCACCGGCCAGACGATCCACGTCAACGGCGGCATGGTGATGATCTGACAGGACTTCGGGATCGGGGCGGATGGCGAGGGTGAAACCCTGCGATCCGCGCCGATCCGAGGCCCTCGCATCGCTCTTTGCGTCCGGTGGGTGCAATGCCTGCCGAAAAGAATCGGTTTCCCCCGACGAATCTGGTTTTGAAGCAATTTTGCGATCTGGCGGCGAGAACGCGTTCGGATGACCTGAAAAAGGTCCAAAATCCCCCCATTTATCCCCAGAAACGCCGAAGAGCGGGCAATAGTCGCTTGCCGCCTGTTTTCCGTTCGCTAGAGATATTCGTCCTGAAATTCGGGATGTGCGCATCCCTAGCCCGACCAAGGGGGACTTGAGGCTGCCATGAAGGCCACAATCGAACGTTCCACGCTCTTGCGCTGCCTGTCGCACGTGCAGTCCGTCGTCGAGCGGCGCAACACCATTCCCATTCTCTCGAACGTCCTGATCGAGGCCTCGGGCTCCGGATCCTTGCGCATCATGGCGACCGACCTCGATTTGCAGGTCGTCGAAACCCTGGGCGCCGTTTCGGTCGAGCAGGCCGGTGCGATCACGGTTTCCGCGCACCTGCTGTTCGACATCGCTCGCAAGCTGCCGGACGGTAGCCAGGTCAGCCTCGACGCTGCGGACAACCGCATGGTCGTCAAGGCCGGTCGTAGCCGCTTCCAGCTGCCGACCCTGCCGCGCGACGATTTCCCGGTCATCGCCGAGGGCGAACTGCCGACCAGCTTCGAAATCCCGGCCGCCACGCTGGGCCAGCTGATCGACCGCACGCGCTTCGCGATCTCGACCGAGGAAACGCGCTACTATCTCAACGGCATCTTCCTCCACGTCTCGGACGAGGAACTGAAGGCCGCCGCCACCGACGGCCACCGTCTCGCGCGCTTCACCCTGCCGCGCCCGGACGGCGCCGAGGGCATGCCCGACGTGATCGTGCCGCGTAAGTGCGTGGGCGAACTGCGCAAGTTGCTGGAAGAAGCGCTCGACACCAACGTGCTCGTCGATCTTTCGGCCAGCAAGATCCGCTTCACGCTTGGCGGCGAAAACGGCGTCGTGCTGACCAGCAAGCTGATCGACGGCACTTTCCCCGATTACACCCGCGTCATTCCGACCGGGAACGACAAGCTGCTCAAGATCGATCCCAAGAGCTTCTTCGAGGGTGTGGACCGCGTAGCGACCATCGCCACCGAAAAGACCCGTGCCGTGAAGATGGCGCTGGAGCAGGACCGCGTGACGCTTTCCGTTACTTCGCCGGACAACGGCACGGCAGCGGAAGAAGTCCCGGCGGACTACTCTTCGGACGGTTTCGAGATCGGCTTCAACGCCAACTATCTCAAGGACATCCTTGGCCAGATCGACGGCGACACGGTGGAACTCCACCTGGCCGACGCCGGTGCGCCGACGCTGATCCGTCAGAACGACCAGAGCCCGGCGCTCTACGTGCTGATGCCGATGCGCGTCTGACCTTACGGGTTCAAGGCAAACGAAAAGGCCGGGGTTCGCCCCGGCCTTTTTTGTTGTCAGCTCTCCTGAACCGAGGGGTGGGCCTTGGCGATCATGCGGTCGACCTCGACGAACTTCTCGCGCGGGGCGCCCTGGCGGGCATTGGCGACTTCGGCCTCGTCGATCTTCTGCCACTCGGTGAATTTCACGAAGTCGATGCCGCGCGTCGCGGCGAGGGCTTCGAAGCCGGGGCGTCCCGGCTTGCCGGTGCCGCCGTCCGCTCCCAGGTCGGCGTCGATCTTCTCGATGATGGCGAAACCGTCCGGCCGGTTGGTGCCGATGGTGCCGGTCGGGCCGCGGCGCGCCCAGCCGACGCAGTAGAGGCCGGGCATGATCCGTCCCTCGACATTGGCGAAGCGGCCGCCCTGTTCGTCATAGGGAACGTCCGGAATGCGCGAGGTCTGGTAGCCGATGCAGGCGACGACGATGCCTGCCGGAATGTGGTAGGTTTCGCCGGTTCCCACCGCCTTGCCGTCCACCAGTTTCGTGCGTTCGATTTCTATCCCCTCGACCCGGTCGGTGCCGAGGATCGCGCGCGGGGCGGCGAAGAAGTCGAACTCGATGGCGATATCGCGGCCGGGGCAGATGATGCCCCCCTCATTGCCATTGTCGTTGGCCGTATCGCCCGCCATCGCGAAGCTGCGCAAGTGGCCCATGGTCTTGCGCATACCGGGATCGAGTGCGGCATCTTCCGCCAGCGCGGGCAGGTCGGCAGGGTCGACGCGGGGACAGGCCCGCGCGAGTTTCGCCAGTTCGCCCAGTTCCTTGGGCGTCATCGTTACCTGATGCGGTCCGCGCCGCCCAAGCACGACGATCCGCCGGATCTGCGAGCCTTCCAGCGACGCGAGCGCATGGGCGACGATATCGCTGCCTGCGAATTCCTCGCCGGACTTGGCGAGAATCCGCACGACGTCGAGCGCGACATTGCCGTTGCCAACGATCACGGCGGTCTCGTGGCCGAAGTCGGGATGGAGTTCGGCGAACTGGGGGTGCCCGTTGTACCACCCGACGAAAGCGGCGCTGCCGAAGACATTGGGCAGGTCTTCGCCCGGCAGTCCGAGCTTGCGGTCGTTCGGCGCGCCGGTCGCCAGCACGACGGCATCGTAGAGTTCGCGCAATTCGTCGATGGAGATGTCGCGGCCGACCATGACATTGCCGACGAAGTGGACGTTGTCGCTGAGGGCGGTCGTCTCGTATCGGCGGGCTACGCTCTTGATGCTCTGGTGATCGGGGGCGACGCCGGTACGGATCAGTCCGAAGGGAACGGGCGAGGAGTCGAAGATATCGACCCGGACATCGTCTCTCCACTGCTTGAGCGCTGCTTCGGCCGTATAGTACCCGGCCGGTCCCGATCCGACGATGGCGATATGTCGCATGGATGTTTTCTCCCAAGCGGACGGAAACTGGACCAGTGCGCCCGCCACCTGTGAAGCAAACATGCTTCCGGACCGGCGGCAAGTGAAATCCGGCGGGACGGGCTTCTCATGACATATCCGGTAAGGATTGGATTTGCCCCCAATTAGGGATTTGGTTGCCGGAACTTAACACTTTCGCAATGGCCGCAGGGCAAAAGCCGATGCAATGGTGTGGTTGGGGACCCAAGAGCCGGACGAAACCGCGCGCGAAAGTGCGACGATTTCCCGCGCGCCCGTTGACCGCACTGAAAACGAGACCCGGAACCCCGTTCCGAACTTCGCCTTTCTCCGTCCGCGCGGGCCGAGCAGCGATCCGCTGCATTTCTTCATTGCGCGGCGCTGGGAGCTTATGGCCCCGGGAATCGTCTGCAACATGGTGGCGATGGGGGTCCTGTCCCGCAGCGCGCCGCAGCCGCTGTCGCTCTCGCTGGCTTTCGCTGCCATCCTGCTCTGCCTGGGCGCGCCCCTGCTGGCGACGATGGAAGGGCGGCTCCATCATCGCAGCTGGAAGCGCTACCCGCTGATGCTGCTGGCCGTCGCGCTGCCGATGCTGCTGTTCGGTGTGGCGGCAGCGCAGTGGACGCATGACTCCCCCGCGCTGGACTGGCAGGTGACGATCAAGGGCTACGGCCTGCTGGTCCTGCTGGCGACAGTGCTGCTAGAACGCCGCCTGACCTCGATCGTGGCAGCCACGGTCGCGGTGTGGGCAGGCGCCTCGATCCATTCGGCCTCGCTGGCGACGCTTGGCCTGCTGGCGGGAGGCACCGGCATCGGACTGATTGCGGCGATGCGGCAGGCGCGGCTGGCCCGCGCGGAATCGACGCGACTGGCGGCGCAGGAGCGCGAACGGCATCGGGCAGAGGAACTTCTGCGCGAATACGAGGAGACCGGGCAGGGCTGGTTCTGGGAAACCGACCGCCGCGGCCTGATCGCCTACGTCTCGCCGCGCATCGCCGAACTGGTCGGCTGCCCGGAGGCGAAGCTTTACGGACGGCCTTTCCTCAGCCTGTTCCGCCTGCGCGCCGAGGACCATGACAGCGAGCGCACGCTGGCGTTCCATCTTTCAACGCGTTCTTCCTTTCATGACATCGCCGTACGCGCTGCGACCGACGAGAAGGAGGAGCGCTGGTGGTCGATCAACGGCAGACCTGTGCTCGACCAGTTCCATAATTTCCTGGGCTTTCGCGGCTCGGGCATCGACCTGACCGAGACCCGCAAGTCGCAGCAGCACGTCACCCAGCTCGCGCGTTTCGATTCGCTGACCAAGCTCGCCAACCGCTTCCAGATGTCGGAGTGGCTGGAGAAGGTCATCAACTCCCCGCGCATCGAGAACCGCGCCTGCGCGGTGTTCCTGCTCGATCTCGATCGTTTCAAGCAGGTCAACGACACCATGGGCCACCCGGCCGGCGACGCCCTGCTCAAGCAAGTGGCCGAACGCCTGCGGGTAACGGTGGCGAACATGGGCCGCGTCGGCCGCCTCGGCGGCGACGAATTCCAGGTGATCCTGCCGGGCTACCACCAGCATGAGGGCCTCGGCCATCTGGCGCGCCGGGTGATCGAGAACCTCTCGCAGCCCTATTCGATCGACGGTACGCAGGTGACGATCGGCGCCTCGGTCGGCATCGCCATGTGCCCGGAGGACGGCACGACCGTCGAGGCGCTGATCCGCAATGCCGATCTGGCACTCTATGCGGCGAAGGGCGGCGGGCGAGGGCGCCATCACTTCTACGACGACGACCTCCATTCCGACGCTCGCGAGCGTCGGCAGCTGGAGCAGGACCTTCGCGACGCGATCGACGCGGGGGCGCTCGAACTGCACTACCAGCCCCAGGTCCATACGACGACCGAGCGGATTACCGGCTTCGAAGCACTGCTGCGCTGGAAACACCCCAAGCACGGCTATCTCTCGCCCGCCAGGTTCGTGCCCGTGGCCGAGGAGACCGGCCTGGTTTCGGAGATCGGCGAATGGGTGCTGCGCAAGGCCTGCCGCGATCTGGCCGCATGGCCGCATGACGTGCGCGTGGCGGTGAATGTCTCCCCGTTGCAATTCGCCAATCCGGACCTGCCGACCGTCGTCGCGCGGGCGATTGCCGCATCGGGGATCGCACCGGCTCGTCTCGAACTGGAAATCACCGAGAGCGTCTTCCTCGGCGAGGACAAGTCCACCGAGGCCATGTTCGGTGCGCTCAAGGGCGTGGGCGTGCGGCTGGCGCTCGACGATTTCGGCACCGGCTATTCCTCGCTCGGCTATCTGAAGAAGGCGCCGTTCGACAAGATCAAGATCGACCAGAGCTTCGTGCGCGGCGCCATCATCGAGGGCAGCCGCAACGGGGCGATCATCTCCTCGATCGTCGGTCTTGCCGAGGCGCTGGGCATGGAAACGACCGCGGAAGGCGTGGAGACGCTGGATGAACTGGACCTCGTGCGCCTGCTCGGATGCAGCCACGTCCAAGGCTACATTTACGAAAAGTCGCTGACGGCGGCCGAAGTCATGGCCCGGCTCGATCGCGGTCTCATGGCCGTCGCCACCGGCCCCCGCTCGGCCCGGGCACCGCGACAGACGATGCTGCGCAAGGTCGTGATGGAGCACGGCGGGCACATCTACCATGCGACAATCCGCAATATTTCCAGCACCGGGGCGATGGTCGAAGGCCTCTGGAACGTGCCGACAGAGACCCAGTTCGGCCTTCATCTCGCCGATGACAATGTCGTTCTGGCCACCGCCCGCTGGTGCCGGGAAGACCGCATGGGCGTGGAATTCCTGCGCCCGCTCGAACTGGATGGCAACGGATCGGTGCTCCTTACCCCGGTGCGTACCGAAACGCCTTCCGGCGGCGGCGACGAAGGTTTGCTGCGCAGGGCGGGCTGACCGGCTGAAAATGCGCGCACACCGCATTTTCAAATGGTCCAAGCGCTGCTAACGGCGCTTCCATGACCGAACTCGCCCAGATCCGTAATTTCTCGATCATTGCCCATATCGACCACGGCAAGTCGACGCTTGCCGACCGCCTTATCCAGCGCACCGGAGGACTCTCCGACCGCGAGATGAGCGCGCAGGTGCTCGACAACATGGATATCGAGAAGGAACGCGGGATCACCATCAAGGCGCAGACCGTGCGCCTGAACTACACGGCCTCCGACGGGGTCACCTATGAGCTGAACCTCATGGACACGCCGGGCCACGTCGACTTCGCCTACGAAGTCAGCCGCAGCCTTGCCGCCTGCGAAGGCGCGTTGCTGGTGGTGGACGCGGCGCAGGGCGTGGAAGCGCAGACGCTGGCTAACGTCTACCAGTCGATCGAGCACGACCACGAGATCGTGCCCGTCATCAACAAGATCGACCTGCCCGCCGCCGAACCGGAGAAGGTGCGCAACGAGATCGAGGAAGTGATCGGCATCGACGCTTCCGAAGCCGTGCTGGCCTCGGCCAAGTCGGGCATCGGCATCGACGAGATCCTCGAAGCCGTCGTCGCCAAGATCCCGGCGCCGAAGGGCGATCGCGCCGCGCCCCTCAAGGCCATGCTGGTCGATTCCTGGTACGATCCGTACCTCGGCGTCGTCATTCTGGTGCGCGTGATCGACGGGGTCATCAAGAAGGGCCTCAACGTCAAGTTCATGCAGGGCGGCACCGACCATCTGGTGGACCGCGTGGGTTGCTTCACGCCCAAGCGCATCGACTTGCCCGAACTCGGCCCCGGCGAAATCGGCTTCATCACCGCGCAGATCAAGGAAGTGGAGCAGGCCAAGGTCGGTGACACGATCACCACCGTGAAGCAGGGCGCCACCGAGGCGCTGCCGGGCTACAAGGAAGTGCAGTCGGTGGTGTTCTGCGGCCTCTTCCCGGTCGACGCCAACGACTTCGAGAAGCTGCGCGAATCGATCGGCAAGCTGCGCCTCAACGACGCGTCCTTCAGCTTCGAGATGGAATCGAGCGCGGCGCTGGGCTTCGGCTTCCGCTGCGGCTTCCTCGGCCTGCTGCACCTGGAGATCATCCAGGAGCGCCTGAGCCGCGAGTACGATCTCGACCTCATCACCACGGCGCCTTCGGTGGTCTATCGTCTTACGATGACCGACGGCAGCGTGAAGGAACTGCATAACCCGGCCGACATGCCCGATCCGGTGAAGATCGACTTCATGGAAGAGCCGTGGATCAAGGCGGTGATCTACACGCCGGACGAATATCTCGGCTCTATCCTCAAGCTCTGCCAGGATCGTCGCGGTATCCAGAAGGAACTGACTTACGTCGGCGGGCGCGCCCAGGTCACTTACGAACTGCCGCTCAACGAAGTCGTGTTCGATTTCTACGACCGTCTGAAGTCGATCAGCCGTGGCTACGCCAGCTTCGACTACGAGCAGATCGGGCTTCAGGAGGGCGACCTCGTGATGATGAACATTCTCGTTAACAACGAGCCGGTCGATGCCCTGTCGATGGTGGTCCACCGCACGCAGGCCGAACCGCGCGGCCGTGCGTTGGTGGAGCGTCTGAAGGAACTGATCCCGCGGCACATGTTCAAGATCCCGATCCAGGCGGCGATCGGTGCCAAGGTCATCGCGCGCGAGACGATCTCGGCCATGCGCAAGGACGTTACCGCCAAGTGCTATGGCGGCGACATCACCCGCAAGAAGAAGCTTCTGGAAAAGCAGAAGGAAGGCAAGAAGCGCATGCGCGAGTACGGCAACGTGCAGATTCCGCAGGAAGCCTTCATCGCCGCGCTGCGTATGGGCGAGGAATAAGTTCGGCCCAATTAGGTTTCAGGACCCGGCGGCAATGTCCGCTGCGGTTCCGACTTGCGAAAGCGCGTACCCAGGCGGTGCGCGCTTTTTGCTTTTTGATCCACTATCGATCAAAAATCGTGTCGCGGGCGGCGGATTGCCACGCAGACTCGGCGAGCAAGCAAGATTGGTTAAGACTAGCTGCCTAGACCGGATCGGGTCGGGGGGCGATTCGGCCCATTCGGCAATCGTTTTCAGCGGCCTGTCGTGATCTGTGCCACGCGCAGACACGTCGGATTTGGTTAAATCGATACCTGAGATGGGTTGCCTGTTGCGGCTTGATAGTGCGATTGCAGATAACCATACTCCGCGCCGAATGGACAAGGTTTGCGGGGAAGGGCGGAACGAGGGTGGCTCGGTAGCGTTATGGACCTTGGGCGAACGGACGCTGGCGGCGACATGACGCAGTTGCAACGCATCATGACGGTTTTTCCGTCCCTGACATCCAAGCAGCACGAAGTCCTGGCGTTCGTGGCGGAAAACCGCACGAGCAAGGAAATCGCCTGGGAGCTCGGCATTTCCGAAAGCGCGGTCAACCAGCGGATCGAGGGCGTACGCAGCCGCACCGGCTCCCCGCCGCGCGCCGAACTCGCGCGGGCTTACAGGCAGTACCAGCAAGACCAGAATCAGCCGGATCAGGAAGAAGCCTGTAATCCGCTACCAGAGAAGAATCCTCAGGTTCCGGCCATCCCCCTCTTCGATGAGGATCGGGGCAGGGACGAACTGGTCGAAAGGCTCACGCTTGCCGACGGCGCCACGTTCAAGGTGACGGCGCCCTGGCAGGAAGAGAATTTCACCCGGGTCGTTCCGGAGGTGCTCGATGGAGCGAATGCGGGTCTCAGCCGCACGGCCGCCATGATCGCCATCGCCGGGGGACTGCTCCTCGTCGCGGTGTTCGGTCTGGATTTGGCCACCAAGCTGAGCAGCCTGCTTTGACCCAGCCTCCAGCCACGACGTTTTCAGGCGCATCGACCGGGCCGATGCCGCTGGATGGGGGTCTTTATGTCGATCACGATTTCCGCTGCCACCGCCCGTATCGCGCGCCAGCTTCCCGAAGCCGAACTCTCGCTCGATTCCGCTTTGCTCGCTTCGGCTCGCCTTATGGAATCGATGCTGCTCGCCCGTCAGGCGGACGGGGTGAAGACCTTTACCGGCCAGACGGCGCTGATGCGCCTTGCCAAGACGCAGCGCACGCTGCTCGAAAGCCAGAACGACATGATCCGCGTCCACCAGGAACTCCTGGGCATCGGTCGCGACGTCAACGCGATCTTCGACGAGCCGGAAGCTTGCCCGGAGAACGGCCGACTGGTGGAAGATACCCAGATCTTGCGATCGGCCTGAGCGACCCAGACCCGATCACGGGTTCCGCGCGGTTCGGACGGCATGGCCATGGGGGGCTTGTATGCTGATCTGGGCCGCGCGGGCCTACCTGCAATATGGGGTGCTTCTTCTTTTCGTTCTCGTGGCCTGGCGACGCGGTGGTGTGCCTGAGCGTGTGCTGTCGGGCATCATGCTCGGCATGGTCGTTGCGGATCGGATATACCACATGGGCCGCGGCGCGGACCTGCTGGTCTACCACGGGATCGATGTCGTCCATCTGGCGATCGACACCTCGGGCCTTCTGGGCATCGGCTATGTCGCGCTTCATGCCAACAGGTTCTACCCTTTATGGATAGGTGGGGCACAGATCATCGCCTTTTCGAGCCACTTCTATCGGCTGGGGATCATCGACGTCCACAAGACGGCCTATCAGGTGATGGCGATCATACCCTCCTACGTCCAACTCGTGGCGATGGGTCTTGGGCTCGTCTGTCACGTGTGGCGGCAGAGGAAACGGGGCAATTATCCGTCCTGGCGCAGATACTCCGGCCGGTCATCGGTGAGCGGAGCGAGGTCGTTGCCCGCCGTTTGATCCAGCGTTTCGGGTCGCTGAGCACGGTCTGGTCGGCTTCCGCTCAGGCGCTGGCAGAGGAACTCGACGAGGCGGGGAGCGACCGCCGTGCGATCACCGCGCTGATCGTTGCTGCGCGCGACCTGGCCCGTGTCGCAGCGCGGGAGACGGTGCTGGGCGAGGCGATAGACACGGCGAGTGTGCCGTTCCGCCAGTATCTTGCCAATTGCCTGCTCGGGCGGCGCGAGGAATGCGTGATGGTGTTGTTCTTCACCGGCGAAGGGCTGTTCATTGCGGAAGATTTCCATGTCGGCACCCGTCAGTCGACTTGCGAAATGCCGCTCAGGCGCACGGTGCGGCGCGCCTTCGATCTCGATGCCCGCCGACTGATTCTGGCGCACAATCACCCGTCGGGCGATCCGACGCCCAGTGCCGAGGATATCCAATCGACCCGTACTTTCCGGCAGGTCATGGCGGCGCTGGAACTCAATCTGGACGACCATTTCGTCGTGGCGAAGGGCGGTATCTTCAGTATGAGCGACAACGGTCTGATTTAGATGGCGATTTGACTTAAGGTACGTGCAACCCGATTGTCGTAGAGGCTATCTATACGGGCGAGCGCACGAGGCGCGACATGTCCTCATGGAGATTGGGTTTGACCGACATCGTTACCGTACCGACCACGCCTTTCGAGGGACAGGCGCCGGGAACGTCCGGCCTGCGCAAGAAAGTGCGCGTGTTCCAGCAGCCGGGTTATGCCGAGAACTTCATCCAGTCGGTGTTCGACGTGGTGCAGCCGCAGCCAGGTTCGGTGCTGGTGATCGGCGGTGACGGTCGCTATCATAATCGCACGGTGATCCAGCAGGCGATCCGCATGGCCGCCGCCAACGGCTATGCCCGCGTGATCGTGGGGCAGGGCGGCATCCTCTCGACCCCGGCCGCCAGCAACGTGATCCGCAAGTACGGCGCCGGCGGCGGCCTGATCCTCTCGGCCAGCCACAATCCCGGCGGTCCGGATGAGGACTTCGGCATCAAGTACAACATCGCCAACGGCGGCCCTGCGCCGGAGAGCGTGACCGGCGCGATCCTTGCCCGCACGAAGGAAATCGGCCTCTGGCTGACCGTGGAGGCTGAGGATATCGACCTCGACGCTCTGGGCGAGGTCACGGTCGGCGGCATGGTGGTGGAAGTGCTCGATCCGGTGGCTGACTATGCCGATCTGATGGAGGAACTGTTCGACTTCGACGCCATTCGCAAGGCGGTTTCCAGCGGCTTCACCATGCGGTTCGACGCGATGAGCGCGGTGACCGGGCCTTACGCGGTCGAGATCCTTGAAAACCGGCTCGGCTTCTCTGCGGGCACCGTCGTCAACGGGGTGCCGCTGGAGGACTTCGGCGGGCATCACCCCGATCCCAACCTGATCCATGCCAAGGATCTCTACGATGTCATGATGGGGCCCGATGCGCCCGATCTCGGCGCGGCATCGGATGGGGACGGGGACCGCAACCTCATTATCGGCCGCGGGCGCTTCGTCACCCCTTCGGACTCGCTGGCGATGCTGGCGGCCAATATCGAGATCGCCCCCGCCTATCGCGGCCGTCTGGTGGGGATCGCCCGCTCGATGCCGACCAGCGCCGCCGCCGACCGGGTGGCCGAGGCACTCGGCATTCCCTGCTTCGAGACGCCGACCGGCTGGAAGTTCTTCGGCAACCTGCTCGATGCCGGAATGGTGACGATCTGCGGCGAGGAAAGCGCGGGCACTGGTTCCGACCATGTGCGCGAGAAGGACGGTCTCTGGGCGGTGCTGCTCTGGCTGAACATCCTTGCAGTGCGCGATATCAGCGTCGATCAGCTGGCCCGCACCCACTGGGCGCGGTTCGGGCGCAACTACTACGCCCGGCACGACTACGAAGCAGTCGACAGCGAAGCCGCGGCAACCCTGATGGCCGAACTCAAGGCCGCGCTTCCGGCGCTGCCGGGCAAGGCTTTCGGCTCGCTGACCGTCGCCCATGCCGACAGTTTCGCCTATACCGATCCGGTCGACCGTTCGATCAGCGAGAACCAGGGCGTCCGGGTGCTGTTCGAGGACGGCAGCCGCGTCGTTTTCCGCCTCTCCGGCACCGGCACTCAGGGCGCGACCCTGCGCGTCTATCTGGAACGCTACGAGCCTGCGAGCGGCGAGATCGATGCGGATACCGGAGCGATGCTGGAACAGCAGATCGCGGCGGCACAGACGATAGCCGGCATCGAGCGCCATACCGGGCGCGGTTTGCCCGACGTGGTGACCTGAAGGCCGCACGCTGATCGGGGTGAGGACTTTCTTGCCGACTTTTCGCGCCGAGCATTCCGTTCGGCGCGGGAAGCCGGTGTAGGCAGCTGCTCCGGTCTGGGGCGTTCGTTTCTCCTCAATCGGGACGTCTTCGGCGTCCCGAGGGGGAGCGACCGTTGAGCGCCGGGGCGTAGATACGCCTCAGAACGCGAACGGCATCAGCGAGATCGAGAGGGTCGTCGATATCCTTCTCCAAGCCGCAGGAGAGGATCGCTTCCACGGAAAATCCGAGATTTGTCGCTTGTTCACAATGGGTTGAGAAGCTGTCTTGACCGAAAGCGAAAGAAAACCGGATTGCCGTCGGCAAGGGCAGCGATAGCGCATTGGTGCCGGTGCGATGACGGTCCGGCGCAATCCCCACGGTCTCTGGCCCCAGGTTGGCGAGGCGTTCGACGTCGGCCGGGCCAAGACAGGGCAGGTCTGCCGGAAGCACCAGAAGGCGGTCCGGACCAGCGGCGGTGATGGCCGCCATCGCACTTTCCAATGCGCCATTGAGGTCCGGCCCGGGATCGTCGAAGCGCAGCACCTTGCTGCCCAGATTGGGCCGCGACGGTCCCAGTACGCAGACGCGCTGAATAGCCCGGCAGCCGCTCACCGTATCGAGTACATGGCGCAACATGCCTGAAACCAGGGCTTCCCGCTCCCGGGGATCGAGCGCCGGAGCCAGCCGGGTCTTTCCGAGGCCGGGCGCCTTGACCGGGATGAGCGCCCAGCAGCTCACGGCACTTGCGGAGCGGCGGTGAGGTTGGTGAAGCGTATCCCGGCTCCGTTGGCCTTGTAGGTCTTGTTCATGTAGATGAGGATGGAGGTCAGCGCCTCCGCCGCCGCCGAATTGGCGAGGGCTCCGCCGGAGAGCCCTCGCAGGCCCATGCCGGGGCAGAGGTCCACCACCGTCTGGCGTGCCTCCACATCGTCCGAGAAGACCAGCACGTCGCAGTCGATGGCATGATCGCTGTCGAGGTGATGGGCGGAGACATTGTGGAACGCGGTGACGAGCCTTGCGTCCGGTCCCAGATGTTCGCGCGCCTGCATGGCGGCGCTGCCCTCGGCCGGGAGCTGCACGCGCATGACCTTGGGGGGAACCAGCGGTACGGTGGTATCGACGACCACGGCATTGCCCACCACTCCGGCGATCTGGCGCAGCGTGTCGCCTTGCGAGGCGTGGGGCACGGCGACGATCACGACGTCCTTGCCTTTCGCGGCTTCTCCGTTCTCGGCATGACCCGCTGCGCTCAGTTCCTCGGCCGTCACGCGGGCTTTGTCTGCCGTGCGCGAGCCGATGGTAACCAGATGCCCCGCCTTGATGAGCCTTCGCGCGATCCCCTTGCCGAGCGCACCGGTTCCGCCGATCACCGCGATCGCTGCCATCAGATTATCTCCCCTGCGAATTCTTGGCCGTGGTCATTGTCGTTCCCGGTGCGGCGGCTTTAGACACATTGGTTCGGGAGGGCCGATGAAGCGAAATCCAGAACTGACCGTGCGACCGCTGACCGGATTGCCTATGTTCGCTACCGGAATGTCGATTGCGCAAGCGATATGCGCGAGCCTTGAGGCTGAAGGCGACCGGTTCCGCGATGGCGATATCTTGGTGGTGGCGCAGAAGATCGTCTCCAAGGTGGAGGGGCGCACACGCGATCTTGCTTCCTACGACGTTTCTGAGGAAGCGCATGAACTTGCCCGAACAACGGGACGCGATTCTAACATGATGCAGGCAGTACTTAAGGAAAGCTCTCAGATATTGCGCCGCACCCCAGCAGCGGTGATCGCTGCGCATCGAACCGGGCATGTGCTGGCCAACGCGGGCATCGATGCCTCGAACGTAGAAGGCGGAGAGGCTGGCCGGGTGCTGCTCTGGCCGCTCGATCCCGATGCCTCGGCGCGAGCGCTGCGGGAGGAATTTCAGAGAAAACGTGAGGTTCGTATCGGCGTGGTGATCGCGGATTCGATGGGGCGCGCCTGGCGTATCGGTACGCTCGGCACCGCCATCGGTTGTGCGGGACTGGCCGTGCTGGAGGATCGCCGGGGGCTTGCTCAGGACCTTTATGGCCGCACGCTTCAGGCCACCGTCATCGCTATAGCTGACTCCATTGCCGCCATGGCGGGGCTGGCGATGGGCGAGGGTGCGGAAGGCACTCCGGTGGCTCTTGTGCGCGGCTGCGAGCGCTGGGTAACCGAGAAAGACGGGCCGGGTGCGGTGAGCGGGCTGCGACCTATCGAGCAGGACATGTTCCGATGACCGGCAAGCATGTACTCGCGCTTTCCGGTGGTGTCGGCGGGGCCAAGCTGGCGGCGGGGCTGGCTGCCGTCATGGCGCCGGACGACCTCACGCTGGTGGTCAATACCGGTGACGATTTCGAGCATTTTGGTCTAACTATCTGTCCTGACATCGATTCCGTCACTTATGCGTTGGCAGGGCTCAACGATACGCAGCGTGGCTGGGGCGTGAAGGACGAGACATGGCAGACGATGGCCATGCTCCGCGCGTTGGGCGAAGAGGGCTGGTTCAACCTTGGCGACCGCGACATGGGCATGCACATCGCCCGCTCATGGCGTCTGCGTGCAGGCGGGACGCTTTCTGAAGTGACGGCGCGGCTGACGAGGGAACTCGGCATTGCTCACAAGGTCGTTCCGATGAGCGACGATGCCGTTCGCACGCAAGTTCTGACCGGAGCGGGATGGACCGATTTCCAGCGCTGGTTCGTGGGATATCAATGCATTGCACCCGTTTCCGATGTGCGTTTCGAGGGGGTGCCCGGCGCGAAGCCGTCGCCCGGTCTGGCTGAGGCGCTGGCACGGACCGACCTGGCCGCCATCGTGATCTGTCCCTCCAACCCGTTCCTCAGCGTCGATCCGATCCTGGCCGTCGATGGCGTTCGGCAGGCGCTGGAGGCGCGTCGGGTCCCGCTGATCGCGGTCTCGCCGATTGTCGGCGGCACTTCGGTGAAGGGGCCGCTGGCGAAGATGCTGGCCGAGCGGGGGCAGGGCGTCAGCAATGCAGCCATTGCCCATCACTACAGCGATCTTCTCGACCACCTCTTGATCGATCATGCCGATGAGGCCGATGTCTCTGGTTTGCAGGCGCGGGGCCTCACGGTCACCGTGACGAAGACAATGATGCGCGAAGCCGCCGACAGGGAAAGGCTCGCGAAGGAGGTGCTTGCCATAGCAGGCATCTGAAGGGTGAGCAGATGCAGGATGATCGCCGCACGCTGAAGGCATGGCTGCTGGCCGCTCCGTTGGAGGAGGTCACCGCCCGCGCAAGGGCCAGACGTGACGCGAACGGCCCGGCGCGGATGACCTATTCGCCCAAAGTCTTTATTCCGCTGACGCGGCTCTGCACCGACGTTTGCCATTACTGCACGTTCGCCACCACGCCCTCGCGGCTCGAAGCGCCTTACCTCGCGCCTGAGGACGTGCTGGAGATCGCCCGCGCCGGGGCCGCTGCGGGTTGCCGCGAGGCGCTGTTCACGCTGGGGGACGCGCCGGAGCGCCGCTACGCCGTGGCGCGCGAATGGCTGGCGGAGCGCGGCTTCACGCGCACGATCGATTACGTCCGCCACTGCGCCGAACTGGTGCTGAAGGAAACCGGCCTGCTGCCGCACGTCAATGCCGGTGTGCTGGATGAGGACGATTACCGGATGCTCCGCCCGGTCGCGGCTTCGGCCGGGCTGATGCTGGAAAGCACGTCTGAGCGCCTGCTGGAAAAGGGCATGTGCCACCACGGTTCTCCCGACAAGGACCCGGCTTTACGGCTTGCGTCGCTGGCCGCAGCGGGTCGGGCGCGGGTGCCGGTGACGAGCGGAGTGCTGATCGGCATCGGCGAGACGGCGGACGAGCGGATCGAGGCTTTACTCGCCCTGCGTGATCTGCACCTTGAGCATGGCCACTTGCAGGAAGTGATCGTCCAGAACTTCTGCCCCAAGCCGGGCACGAAGATGGCCAAGGCGCCCGAGGCGAGCGAGGCGGATTTCCTGCGTGTGGTGGCCGCCGCGCGCATTCTGTTGCCCGATGAGGTCTCCGTTCAGGCGCCGCCCAATCTGAATGATGAGCGTCTGGCGGAGTTGATCGACGCCGGGATCGACGATTGGGGCGGCATTTCTCCGGTGACGCGCGATCACGTGAACCCGGAAGCGCCCTGGCCGGAAGTGGAGCGTCTGCGCGGGATCTGCGCGGCCAAGGGCCTGTCGCTGGTCGAGCGGCTGACCGTCTATCCGCGCTTCGTCACGGGCGAGGACCGCTCATGGCTCGATCCGGCGATCCGTCCGGCGGTGCTGCGCCATGCCGATGCCGAGGGACTGGCGCGCGACAGTCTGTGGAGCCCCGGTGTGGCCGATGCAGCACCGGGCAGCGTCCATGCGCCGCTCGGGCGGCGGGAAGAAGGGCCTGTGGCCGCCTCGCTCCACCGGATTCTCGACCGTGCTGCGAGCGGCGTGACCCTGGGTGAGGATGAGATCGTCGCCCTGTTCGCTACGCGCGGCGCGGCGGCGCAGGCGGTGGTGGAGGCGGCGGATGCGCTGCGGGCGGAAGTTAGCGGTGATACCGTGACTTATGTGGTCAATCGCAACATCAACTACACCAATATCTGCACCCATACCTGCTCGTTCTGCGCCTTCTCAAAGACCAGCAGCAAGGCGGGTTTCCGCGATAAGCCCTACAATCTGGAGCTGTCGGAAGTCGCCGGGCGTGCCCGAGAGGCGGTGGCGCGGGGGGCTACCGAAGTCTGCCTGCAAGGCGGCATACACCCGAGCTATACGGGCGAGACCTACCTTTCGATCCTGCGCGAGGTGAAGTCGGCGTGCCCGGGCCTGCATGTCCACGCTTTCTCGCCGCTGGAAGTCAGCCAGGGTGCCCGCACGCTAGGCATGCCGGTGCGCGATTATCTGGCGATGCTGAAGGAAGCGGGGTTGGGATCGCTGCCCGGCACGGCGGCGGAAATCCTCTGCGACGACATTCGCCAGCAGATCTGCCCGGACAAGCTGACGACGCAGGAATGGCTCGATGTCGTCGGCACCGCGCATCGCGTGGGCTTGCCGACGACTTCCACGGTGATGTTCGGCCACCTTGAGGGCATCGAGCATTGGGCGCGACACTTGCTGGCGCTGCGCAATCTCCAGCTCGACACCGGCGGGATCACGGAGTTCGTGCCGCTGCCGCTGGTCCATATGGAGGCCCCGTTCTATCGGCGTGGGGAGTGCCGCAAGGGGCCGACCTGGCGTGAGGCGGTGATGATGCACGCGGTGGCGCGTCTGGCGCTGAACGGGTCGATTAATTCGATCCAGTGCTCCTGGGTGAAGCTGGGCATGGACGGCGCCGCTGCCGTGCTGGCGGCCGGTGCCAACGATCTGGGCGGCGTGCTGATGGATGAGAGCATCAGCCGGGCAGCAGGCGCGGCGCATGGGCAGGGCGTGACGATCGCGGAACTGCGCACGGCGGCGGAAAGCGTCGGGCGTACGCTGAAACAGCGGACGACGCTTTACGGCGAGGTGGCGCTGGAACCGGCTTAAGCCTTTCACAGCGGACAACTTGAAATGAGCGCGGAACGCGGATTGCAAACGCAACGCATACCGTTCCGGGGTGCAGGGGCGATGGCCCCTGCTTCTCCCTTCCCTTACATAGCCTTGATCCGCTGCCACATCGCGTCAGGCATCCAGGTATATTCGATGTAGTGCCCGAAGGTCTTGCGCGCATCGAGGTAGAGGAACTTCAACGCGCCAGGATCATCTCCTTCCGGCCGCTCCATGGCCAGCGGAAACTCCTGCACGTCCACGCGCCTGCGGAAGTCCGCCCAGTCGTCGACGCCGAAGCAGATGTGGTGGAAGCGCAGCGGTCCGTCATTGGACAGGCAGTTCGCGTAGATTCCCACTTCGTCGATCTCGTTCTCGATCAGTTCGATCTGGAGTTCGCCGATCCAGATGAAGCAGATCCGGCCCTTCTGGCGCTTAAGACCCTGCGGGGTGAGAACCTGCTGATCCACCGGGATGATCATCGGTTCGCGGGTCAGCCCGCGCCCGCGGAACAGATCGATCCCGGCTTCCAGATTGTCGCAGACGTAGGCGTTCTGGTAGTGGCGGCCTTCGAGCATCAGCCTCTCCTCAGCCTTCGCGGGCCACGTCGTAGCGCGACAGGTAGCGTTCGAAGAGCGGCTCAAGCTCTGCCTTCTCGATGCCGTACTGGGCCAGCTTGTATTCGTGCTTGCCGAACTTGTCCTGCGGGTTGTCGTCCACCCACTTCTGGATTCCAGCTTCGGCCTCGGCGGTCCATTCGTCGCCCAGCTGCTGGTAGACCTTCTTCATCGTGCCGATCGGATCGGCGGTCATGTCCGCGTAGTGGACGTCGATGACCTTGTCCTCGCCGTGCTTGTCGCGGAAATCCATGATGCGGTTGGCGTGCTCGGCCGCCTGCCAGGTGTAGTTTTCCTTGAGCCATGCGGTGTCCGGCTTGCCCATGTGCGCCATGTGGCTGAGCGAGATGATCGAGCAGAGCGAGCCGGTCGCGGTGAAGGGATCGCGGTGAGCCCAGAGCACGCGGGCATCGGGATAGACCTTGAAGATCGTTTCCAGCCACAGCGCGTGGCTGGGCTTCTTCACGTTCCAGACGCCGCCGGCATTCTGCTGGAGCACCTGGAGGAACTTCTTGTGGTACTCGTAGGCGCTGGTCATGTCGCAGGAGAAGATGAACTCCTTGTATTCCGGCAGCTTGCCCTTGGAATCGATCATCAGCGTCTTGAAGTCGTGCGCCATGAAGAACACGCATTCGTTGGGGTAGACGGCCGATCCGCGATAGTACTTGCCCATGGCCGGATTGGCTTCGAGCATCGCCTTTTCCTGCGCCAGACGGGCCTGCGCACGCGGGTCGATGGTGAGCAGGTCTTTCGAGGCGACCGGCGGCACCGGATCGTCGATTTCCCAGGTCAGCGGCGAGCGGCGCGCCGGGTCGGCGGCGAGCAGGTTTGACAGCAGCGTGGTGCCGGTGCGCGGCACGCCCATCACGAAGACGGGCCGCTCGACCGGACGGGTGAGCAGCTCCGGATTCTGGCGCAGATAGTCCGAAATCTTCAGGCGGCCGCGCAGATAGTGCAGCGTGTCCGCCGTGGCGCGGGCGATGCCGCCTTCGGTATATTGGCCGCGCGCGATCCCGGCGTTGAAGTCGTTCACGAAGACGTCGAAGCCCTCGCGCCAGGTGTCGTTGTCGAAGGACTGGATGCCGGTGTCCTTCATCGCCTGTTCGACGAGAGCGTCGCCGACGAGCTTGTCTGCCGTGAGTTGCTCGGCCATTGCGTGATCCTCTTTCCCGTGTCTCGTTGCGGGCCGTTGTGGCGGCCTCATGCATACGAGATAGCCTGCGCGCAGGGCCGATTGGCAATGCGGCAGACGCGTCAGATCGGGTCGTTATATCGAATCCGGGCCAAGACCCGCAGAGACCTCACGCGGCAGCGGAGGGCATTGCAGCCAACGCCCGGCCTTGCCGCTGGCGGAAGGTGCTGGGGCTGGCGCCGACCGCGCGGCGGAACGCGAAGGTGAAGCTGGATGGCGAGGCGAAGCCCATCGAAAAGGCGATGGTCTTCACGCTCTCTCCCTCCATCAACAGGCGCTTGGCGGCTTCCATGCGGCGCTGTTCGATATAGTCGCCGATCGAACAGGCCCGGCTGACGCGAAATCCGCGTGTCAATTGGCGCACCGACAGCCCGCATAAGTCCGCCAGTTCCTTGAGCGGGGGCGCGTTCAGGTCTCCTGCAAGGCGTTCCTCGATCAGGCGCAGGCGCCAGCCGGACAGGCCGCCGGTCATCGGCCTCTCGGAAACTTCCAGGCCGTAACGGCCAAGCTCGATGGCCAGTTCGCCGCCCAGCAGTTCTAGCATCCGCTGCGAGGCGAGGCCGGGGTGGCGCACTTCGGCGGTAATGCGGAACAGCAGGGCGCGGACCTGGGCGCTGCCGATGTCCAGCGCCGCGGCAAGGTGCGAATCGTCCCACGGCAGGTCGCGCCCTAGCAGTTCGTGCACCAGCGCCGCGTCGATCGTGCAGACCAGCGATGCCTGCCGCCCGCTGCCGCCCCGGATATAGAGCGATTCGCCGGGGGGAATCGCGAAGACGTCGCCCAGTCGCTCGAACCGATGCGGTCCCCAGCGCTCACGATAACCGCCGCGCGATTGCAGCGGGCGCGGGGTGAGGCACATGTTGACGTGATAGCCCTGGCCCACGGCGTGGCGGTTATCGGTGGGCTCGGGAATGTCGAAGCGCACGATTTCGGCATGGATTCCGGGCGCGGACAGGGCGGCGTCCACGATCATCGAGGGCAGCGGGGTGGCCGTGCTGGCAGGCATCTCTCGTTCTCCCGAACGCTTCAGGTCCTTCTCGGGTCTATGGCCCGAATTCGTGTCCCTGACGCTTGGATAAGGCCTGATTTCTATGCCCCCCGCGCTTGCGGGACAAGGCGGGTCTCGGGAAACATCGCGCCAACGAAAGCGGGCAGGTCAGCGCCGCATATGGGATCGAGGAGAGAATGATGGCCAGGGGCCTTTTCGACTGCACGGGCAAGGTGACGGTGGTGACCGGCGGCAATGGCGGCATCGGTTTCGGCTTTGCCATGGGCGTCGCCAAGATGGGGGGCGACGTCGCGATCTGGGCCCGCAATGCCGAGAAGAGCGCCAAGGCCAAGGCCGAACTGGAAGCGGCCGGTGCAGGCAAGGTGATCGCCTATAAGGTGGACGTTTCGGAAGAAGCGAACATCAAGGCCGGTTTTGAGCAGGTAATCGCCGATTTCGGCCGGGTGGACTGCGTGTTCGCAAATTCCGGCGCTTCGCCGCGCTACAACTCGGCGTTCGAGATGCCGACCGAGCATTGGTACGAATTCCAGAAGACCGCACTGGACGGAGCGTTCTTCACCCTGCGCGAAGGTGCGCGACTGATGAAGGCGCGGGTCGAGGCGGGTGACGAAAGCGGCGGCAGCCTCGTCGCCTGCGGCTCGCTCTCGCTGTTCCAGGGACTGCCGGGCAAGATGGAATATGCGGCATCGAAGGCGGCGGTCGCTGCGGCGATCCGTTGCCTTGCCATCGAGCTGGCGCCGCTGGGCATCCGCGCCAACGTGGTCGCGCCGGGACTGATCATGACGCCGATGATGGGTGAGGGCGCCCGCGCCGATGCCGTCGCTGCGCACTTCGCCCCGACGATCCCGATGAAGCGCACCGGCTATCCTGCCGACTTCGAAGGCATCGGCGCCTATCTGTGTTCCGACGCCAGTTCGTTCATGACCGGCGAGACGGTCACCATCGACGGCGGCTACATGGTCCGCCCGTAAGCGGCGCGAAGGGAGAGAAGCGATGGAACTGCTCAAGATCCATGGGCAAGGTGATGTCCGCGTCGATGCTTACGAACGTCCGGTGGCGGGGCCGAAGGATGTGGTGGTCAGGATGAAGTCGGTCGGCATCTGCGGATCGGACTTGTCCTACATCAAGATGGGCGGCATTCCGCCGGGCGTGGAGACCGCGCTCGGCCATGAAGGCGCGGGCGAGGTGATGGAAGTGGGCGCCGAAGTTTCCGGCATTTCCGTGGGCGATGCGGTGATCGTCAATCCGATGATGACGCCCAGCAACATCGGCTCGGGCGGGCCGGAAGGCGCGTTCACGCAGGAACTGCTGGTGCGAGAGGCGCGGCTGGGCGATTCCATACTGCCGATTCCCGAGGGAATCTCCTTCGACGTTGCCGCGATGTGCGAGCCGCTGGCCGTCGCCATGCACGGCGTCAATCGCGCCGATGTGAAGCCGGGCGACAAGGTCGTGGTGTTCGGCTGCGGACCGATTGGCCTTGGCATGCTGCTCTGGCTGATCGATCGCGGAGTGACCGATGTTGTCGCGCTGGACCTTTCGGAAGAGCGGCTGGAACGCGCGCGGGCATTGGGCGTGCAGGCCGCGCTCGACCCCACCAAAATCGATCTGCGCGCGGAACTGGCGAAGCTCCACGGCGAAGTGCCGAGCTATGGCCGCGTGGGCGTGGGCACCGATGCGTTCATCGACGCAGCAGGCGCGCCGAACATCCTCACCGACGTCATCATGATGGCCAAGCTTCATGCCAAGCTTGTCATCACTGCCGCCTACATGCGCCCCATCGAGTTCCCGGTGGGTCGGATGCTGACCAGCGAGATGACGATCACCACGGCGGTCGGCTATCCGACCGAAATGCCCGAAGTGGTGGCTGCCATGCCCCGCCTGAAGGACAAGATCGCGCCGATGATCAGCCACAAGCTGCCGTTCAGCGAGATCATGAAGGGCCTGGAAATCGCCGCCTCGCCGCAGTCCGCCAAAGTCATGATCGGCATCGAGGAGGCTTGAGATGCCAAGTGCTGACACTGTGAAGGACGCCGGACCGAAGCTGGCAGGTCTCGTTCGCTCGGGCGACGAGCAGGCCGAGGCCATCGCGATCACCGATTTCTTGTTTCAGGCGAACGATATCTCGAACGCCTACCTCGTGACGACGGCCGAGGGCGACGTCATGATCAACACCGGCTTCATGGACAATGCCGAGCGCACCAAGCGCCTGTTGACCCCGCCGCGCACGGGGTCGCTGGCCTTCATCATCCTTACCCAGAGTCATGCCGATCATTTCGGCGGCGTGCCGGAGTTTCTGGAGGAGGGTACGCAGATCGTCGGCGGCCCCGGCTTCAATGAGGCGCTTTCGGATATGATGCGCCTTCAGCCCTTCTTCGGGCCGAGGAGCGGCAAGCTCTGGGGATCGACGCTCAAGCGCGGCGGCACGCCGAAACCGGCGCCGAACGTGGTTCCGGACATTCTGGTCGATCGCCGCCTGACCATCGATCTTGGCGGGCGGACGTTCGAACTGCTCTCCACGCCGGAGGGTGAGACGGTGGACTCGCTGACGGTGTGGATGCCCAAGGAGAAGATCGCCTTTACCGGCAACGTCTTCGGGCCTGTGTGGCTGTCGATGCCGTTTCTCAATACCTTGCGCGGCGATAAGCCGCGGCTGGTGCGCAACTACCTGAAGTCGCTGGAGACGATCCGCGATCTGGGCGCGGAAATCGTCGTCACCGGTCATGGCGAGCCCATTCGCGGGGCCGAGCGTATCCGTGCCGATCTCGACAAGATGCACGCGGCGGTCAGCCATGTGCGCGACTATACGCTCGAAGGCATGAACGCGGGCAAGGATGTCCATACGCTGATGCGCGAATTCGCCTGGCCGGAAGGGCTGGAGATCGGCGAATTCCACGGCAAGGCAGCCTGGGCCGTCAAGTCGATCTGGCGCGAGTATTCGGGCTGGCTGCATTATGAGGACGGCACCACCGCGCTCTACGGTGTGCCGCGTTCCAGCGTCGATGCCGACCTTGTCGAACTGGCAGGCGGGGCGTCGAAACTGGCCGAACGCGCGCAGGCGAAGCTGGATGCCGGGGCTCCGCTGGAGGCGGTGCATCTGACGGATATCGCGTTGAGTGCCGAGCCTGACAACGCGGCGGTGCTCACGGTGCGCAAGGCGGCGCATGAGGCGCTGCTTGCGGCTTCGGGGGGTAAGAACCTCTCGGAGACGATGTGGCTGCGGTCCGAGATCGCCGCGATGGAGGCCCGGTTGAGCGATTGATTTCAGCCCTCACTG
The DNA here is from genome assembly GCF_036820275.1 of Novosphingobium sp. GTDB lineage: Bacteria > Pseudomonadota > Alphaproteobacteria > Sphingomonadales > Sphingomonadaceae > Novosphingobium. The sequence continues at coordinate 5,848 of NZ_DAISLT010000009.1, read as the reverse complement.
TTGCACCCTCGCGTTGACTTACTCCCCGTCATCCTGAACTTGTTTCAGGATCTATTTCTCGGCCCGGCCCGGCAATCGCAAAAAGAACGCCGAGATGGCGGCTGGCCATCCGAAACTCTGTGCCAGCGGCACAATGGATCCTGAAACAAGTTCAGGATGACGGGGTGAGGGGGGAGAAGGAGGGGCTGGCACCCGCTTCATGGCACTGATGTAGGCTCTCAGCGTGCGACAGACGCTACCCCATCACCGCGCTGCTTTCGTAGACCACCTTCACGAGTTCCGCCTGCCCTCGCACGCCCAGCTTGGCGTAGAGGCGCTTGGAATAGTTCCGCGCCGTCTCCAGCGTCAGTCCCATGTGTTCGGCCGCCTCGGCAATGGAGTGGCCTTCCGCCAGTGCCATCGCCAGTTCGGCCTCACGGCGCGGCAGGTCGAACACTTCCGACAGCCGCTCGGCACCGGCCTCCGAATGTGCGCGGGGAAGAGTGCAGAGCGCCAAGACTGCCGGTGCGGCGAGGGCCTGCTGTTCCGGACTCTCGGCCGGCATTAGCAGCGCTTCGACATGCGGTTTTTCGCGCAGTAGCAGTGGTCGCGCGGCCAATGTGCGATCCTGCGCCATCTCCGCCGTGGTTGCCGCCAGCTTGCGCTCGGCCGCAAGGTCGAGGCCCAGCACGCGCTCGCCGGGGCGCAGGGCTGCGTCGCAATGCTCATGCCAGAAGTGCGAGAGCGCGGGATCGGCCGCGAGCACGCGCGCTTCGGCGTCCAGCAGCATCCAGCCTTTGCCGGTGCGTTCCAGCCCCGTCGCATTGATCCGCGCCGCCATGCGTTCGCGGTCCATCGAGACCAGGTTTTCGACCGCGATGGCGACATAGGGTGCCAGGCTGGAGAGCAGGGCGCTGTCCGCCGCCGTGCATTCGCGCGTGCGGGCCATCATCAGCCAGGCGCTGTAGCGCTCGCCGCCGGCAATCCGCACCACGCGCTCGTCGCCGATCCCGAGTTTCGCCATTCGACGATTGCGATCCGCGCGCGCCACCGGATCGTGATCGATCATCTCCCCGATCGAATAGACCCGCCCCGGTCGCAGTCCGTCGTAAAGATAGCGGTCGAGGTCGAACGGCCCTTGCGTTTCCGACTCGCGGGCGCGTTTGCGCAAGTCGATTCCGGCGTAGCTTTCGACGATTGCGGCATGCTGGCCATCGCCCATGCGAAGGATCAGGCTGACGTAATCGGCTTGGGTGCGACGACGCAACCTTTCCAGAAATGTCGAAAATCGCGGATTTTCGGCATTTCCCTGAAAGAGAGGGATCAGGAGATCGGTCTCGTCATTGCTCGTGAGGGCCATGCCCTCCCATATGGGAGGTTCGCGGAAATGTCATCCCTGCGATTCGGATCGGGATAGTTCCAAACCGAGCCAAGCGGGCACGCGCCCAAGGCAGAGGATGACCCGATGAAGACACTCACGCACCTGGAGCGCCTCGAAGCCGAGAGCATCCATATCATCCGCGAAGTCGTCGCCGAGGCTGAAAAGCCGGTGATGCTCTATTCGGTCGGCAAGGACAGCGCGGTGATGCTGCACCTCGCCCGCAAGGCCTTCTATCCCTCGCCGCCGCCGTTCCCGCTGCTCCACGTCGACACGACCTGGAAGTTCAAGGCGATGTACGACCTGCGCGACAAGATGGCGCGTGAGAGCGGCATGGAACTGCTGGTCTACCAGAACCCCGAAGCCATCGAGAAGGGCATCAACCCCTTCGACCACGGCGCGCTCCACACCGACATGTGGAAGACGGAAGGCCTGAAGCAGGCGCTCGACAAGTACGGCTTCGACGCGGCCTTCGGCGGCGCCCGCCGCGACGAGGAAAAGAGCCGTGCCAAGGAGCGCATCTTCTCGTTCCGCACCTCCTCGCACGGCTGGGACCCGAAGAACCAGCGGCCGGAACTGTGGAACCTCTACAATGCACGCAAGGCGCGCGGGGAATCGATCCGCGTCTTCCCGATCTCCAACTGGACCGAGCTGGACATCTGGCAATACATCCACCTGAACGACATTCCGATCGTACCGCTCTATTTCGCCGAAAAGCGCCCGACCGTGGAGCGTGACGGCATGCTGCTGATGGTCGACGATGAGCGCTTCCCGCTCCAGCCGGGCGAGGTTCCCGTGGAACGCTCGATCCGCTTCCGCACGCTGGGCTGCTACCCGCTGACCGGCGCGGTGGAGAGCGAGGCGAAGACGCTTCCCGAAGTGATCCAGGAAACGCTCCTCACCACCACATCGGAGCGGCAGGGCCGCGCCATCGACAAGGACGCCGGCGGTGCCGGCATGGAAGTCAAGAAGCAGCAGGGGTACTTCTGATGGCCGATATCGAAACCAAGGAAGCGGTCTACGTCACCGACCAGCTGATCGCCGACGACATCGACGCCTATCTCGTCCAGCACGAGCACAAGACGATGCTGCGCTTCATCACCTGCGGCAGCGTCGATGACGGCAAGTCCACCCTGATCGGGCGCCTGCTGTACGATTCGAAGATGATCTTCGAGGACCAGCTGGACGCGCTCCAGTCGGACTCCAAGAAAGTCGGCACGCAGGGTCAGGAAATCGACTTCGCGCTGCTGGTGGACGGTCTTGCCGCAGAGCGCGAGCAGGGTATCACCATCGACGTGGCCTATCGCTTCTTCAACACCGAGAAGCGCAAGTTCATCGTCGCCGACTGCCCGGGCCACGAACAGTACACCCGCAACATGGTGACCGGCGCCTCCACCGCCGACCTTGCAGTGATCCTGATCGACGCGCGCAAGGGCGTGCTGGTGCAGACGCGCCGCCACTCGTACTTGTGCCACCTGATCGGCATCAAGAACATCGTCCTGGCCGTCAACAAGATGGACCTGGTGGATTACAGCCAGGAGGTCTTCGACAAGATCGTGGCGGACTATACCGAGTTCGCGCAGTCAATCGGGATCGAGAGCTTCACCGCGATGCCCATCTCGGGCTTCAAGGGCGACAACATCACCACGCTTTCGGACAAGACCCCGTGGTACAAGGCGCCGCAATACGCGGGCATTCCGCTGGTCGAGCATCTGGAAACGGTGGAGGTCCTCTCCTCGGTCGATGCCGACAAGCCGCTGCGTCTGCCGGTGCAGTGGGTGAACCGTCCGAACCTCGATTTCCGTGGGTTCTCGGGCCTGATCGCCACCGGATCGGTGAAGGCGGGGGACAAGATCCGCGTCCTGCCCTCGGGCAAGACCAGCACGATCACCCGCGTCGTCACCTACGACGGCGATCTTGAGGAAGCGGTTGCCGGCCAGTCGGTCACCGTCTGCTTCGCGGACGAGATCGACTGCTCGCGTGGTTCGGTGATCTCGGTCGCCGACAATCCGCCGCAGACTGCCGACCAATTCGAGGCGACTTTCGTGTGGATGGCCGATGAGGCCATGGTACCCGGCCGTGCCTATTGGCTGAAGATCGGCACGCAGATGGTTTCGGCGACGGTTCAGGAGCCGAAGTACGAAGTCAACGTCAACACGATGGAGAAGCTGGCGGCCAAGACGCTGGAACTGAACGCGATCGGCGTGGCGGAACTGACCACCGACAAGCAGATCGTGTTCGAGGCCTATGCCGACAACCGCACGCTTGGCGGCTTCATCCTGATCGACAAGATGACCAACGCCACGGTGGCGGCGGGCATGATCCACTTCTCGCTGCGTCGTTCGCAGAACGTGCACTGGCAGGCCGTGGACATCGACCGCAAGCAGCACGCGGGCCTCAAGAACCAGCGCCCGGCGGTGCTGTGGTTCACCGGCCTGTCGGGCTCGGGCAAGTCGACCATCGCCAACCTGGTCGAGAAGAAGCTGCACCGGATGAACCGGCACACCTTCCTGCTCGATGGCGACAACGTGCGCCACGGGCTCAACAAGGACCTGGGCTTCACCGAGGCCGACCGTATCGAGAACATCCGCCGCGTGGGTGAAGTCTCGAAGCTGATGACCGACGCGGGGCTGATCGTGATCACCGCCTTCATCTCGCCGTTCCAGGCGGACCGCGAGATGGTGCGCACGATGCTGCCGGAAGGCGAGTTCTTCGAGGTGTTCATCGACACGCCGCTGAAGGTGGCCGAAGCGCGCGACGTCAAGGGTCTCTACAAGAAGGCGCGTTCGGGCGAGCTGAAGAACTTCACGGGGATCGACAGCCCCTACGAAGCGCCGCGCAACCCGGAAATCCGCATCGACACCACGGCGATCTCGCCGGAAGAGGCCGCCAACCTCATCGTCGACACGCTGCTGGGAGACGCCTGATGAGCCTGAACGATGGCGATCTCGCGGCGCATCTGGCCGAAGTGGCGGGGAAAATCCTGCTCGACGTGCGGGCCTCCGGCCTGTTCTCGGGCAAGGCGCTGGGCAAGGCGGGGGACCAGACCGCCAACCAGTTCCTCTGCCACGCCCTTCGCGAGCAGCGGCCCGAGGATGGGCTGCTCTCCGAAGAGGAGAAGGACAATGCCGAGCGCCTGAGCAAGGAGCGGGTGTGGATCGTCGATCCGGTCGACGGCACCCGCGAATATGGCGAGGAGCGTGCGGACTGGGCGGTCCATGTCGGCATGGCGGTGGACGGCGCGCCGGTGCTGGGCGCCGTGGCATTGCCGGGCGCGGGCGCGGTCCTGCGCTCCGACCAGCCGGGCGAGCTTCCGCCCGCGCCGGAAAAGCTGCGCATGGTGGTCAGCCGCACGCGTCCCGCCCGGGAAGCGACCGGCGTGGCCGAAGCCATCGGTGCCGAACTGGTGCCGATGGGCTCGGCCGGAGCCAAGGCCATGGCGATCCTGCGCGGCGAGGCGGATATCTACCTGCATTCCGGCGGCCAGTACGAGTGGGACAGCTGCGCCCCTGCCGCCGTCGCCCTTGGCTGGGGCCTCCATGTCTCGCGCATCGACGGCAGCCCGCTGGTGTACAATCGGGAGGACGTCTATATGCCGGACCTGCTCATCTGCCGGAAAGAGCATGCCGAAATGGTGCTCGAACAGGTGAAAGCCTTCCTCTGAACTGATCAACATTGTCGATCAGTAAGCTCGCCGCTATGCTCCCCCTTTGATAAACCAAAGGGGCGAGCATGGAGGCGAAAACACGGCGCAGGACGCGCGATCCGGTCGCGACGCGCGCCGTCATTCTGGATGCGGCGGCCAACCTGCTTGCCAAGGACGGGCCGGAGGGCGTCAGCCTTTCCGCCGTCGCCCATCTCGCCGCCGTCAATCGCGGCACTGCCTACCAGCATTTCGAAACGCGCGAAAAGCTGATCGAGGCAACCATCCAGTGGGTCTCCGACAAACTGTTCCACGCCGTTTTCGGTGATCCCGAAACCCTGGGTGAGCGCCGCGTAGAGGATGTCGATGTCGTTGCCCTGACCGAGCGGCTGGCCGATTTCGCCATGGAAAATCCGGACATCTGCCGGGTCTGGTTGCAGCAGGTGCTGGCTTCTCCGGATCCTTCTCAGGACCCGTTCTGGCGCGAGTATTGCGGCTCGCTGGGCCGCTTTGCCGGCACCGATCTGGCCGAGCCGGGCATCGACTTCGAAGTCTATTCGGTGATGAACCTGGCCGGTGTATTCTTCTGGCCGATCCTCGCCCGTGCCCATGCTGCCGACGAGGGCGAGCGGAAAGAACTGTCGCGCCGCTATTCGCGCGAGATCCTGCGGCTTTCGATGTACGGCACGATGCGTGCCAAGGCCTTCCCCAAGGTGGCGGACCTGCTTGCCGCGCGCGGGGTTTCTCCGGGCGGCTGAGGCTGCCTGCCTAGAGCCTTCCACTCCACCAACCCTCGTCATTGCGAGCGTAGCGAAGCAATCCAGGGGCGGTTTGCGCCGCTCTGGATT
>NZ_DAISLT010000008.1:137214-175186 GCF_036820275.1 Novosphingobium sp. | reverse complement strand
ACGCCCCCACCCGACCTCCCACGAGTGTATCCTGATGGGAGGTCGGGTGGGGGCGTGGGCCGGCGCCGCAAGCTCGTCACGGATGTGACGAGCGCACAGACAATGGCGCTCTCCCCATTGTGTTTAGGGCTTCCGCACCTCATAGCCGTGGGTGAATGGACCAGGATCGCCTCGTACCCCTCCTGATCGGCCTGTTGCTCGCTGCCTGGATGCTGGCGGCGGCCTGGGCCGTGCTCACCGCGCGCAGTCGGCAGAAGCGCGCGGAAGGCCAGCTTCGCTCCGCCCGCAGGTTGGGCCGCATGGTCGAGGAATCGCCTGCCTTGCCGCTGCTCGTGCGCTCGGACGGGCGAATCGAGGCCAGTCCGCGCCTCGCGCAGTGGCTGGGACTGGACGGCGTGCCGCAGTTCCTTTCCGAACTCGATGGCGGCGAACGCGGTCTGCCCACCGAAAAGCTGGAAGAACTGACCGAGGCGGTGCGCCGCACCCAGAAGACCGCCGCGCCGTTCCGCATGGTGCTGACGCCGCGCGGATCCACCCGCTCGCTGGCGTTGCGGGGGCATCTGGCCGATCCGCAGATCTCGCCCGGCGGGGCTGCGATGGTCTGGGTCTTCGACTTTTCCGACAGCGAGACCGAACTCACCCGCCTGCGCGACGAAGCCTCGCGGGCGAGGGGGGATTTCACCGCGCTTGTCTCGCTGATCGAGGCGGCGCCGATGCCCATGTGGTTCCGCCGCCCGGACGGCGAACTGCAACTGGTGAACTCGGCCTATGTCGCGGCCGTGGGCGGGGACAGCGCGCAGAGCGTGGTCGCCGGCGGCACCGAGCTGATCGAAAGCGCGGACGGCCTCACGCCCGCCCAGGTGGCGCGCGCCGCCGCCGACAAGGGCGCGCCGATCCAGCGCATCGTCTCGACCACGATCAACGGCCAGCGCCGCGCCATGCGCGTCAGCGACCTGCCGCTCGGCGAAGACGGGGTGGCGGGCTATGCCGTCGATATCGAGGACCTTGAGGAAATGTCGCGCTCGTTCCGCGCGTTCCGCGAGGCGCAGCGCGGGCTGCTCGACCAGCTTTCGGCGGGCGTCGCCCAGTTCGATGCGAAAAAGCGCCTGACGTTCGCCAATCAGCCGTTCCAGCGCCTGTTCAAGTTCTCGACCGCCGCCATGCAGGACCTGCCCGCCTTCGAGCGCCTGCTCGATGCCGCGCGCGATGCCGGGCGCGTGCCCGAGGCGCGCGACTTCCCGGCCTGGCGGCGCGAGAAGGCGGCCTGGTTCGCCAGCGGAGAAGCGAGCGAGGAAGCCTGGACCCTGGCGGATGGCACGCACCTTCGCATCGTCGCCCAGCCGGTGCCGGACGGCGGGTTGATGCTGATCGCCGAGGACCGCACTGAGCAGCTGCGCCTGTCCGCCGTGCGCGACACCCTGCTGCGCACGCGGACGGCGACCTTCGACAGCCTGTTCGAATCGATTGCGGTCTTCGCGCCGGACGGGCGGCTGCAGATCTGGAACCGCCGTTTCGCCGCCGATTGGGGCCTCGACAGCGACTTCCTCGACACCCATCCGCACATGCAGGACCTGCTCAAGAAGATCGCGCCGCGCCTCAAGCGTCCGGCCGAGGCAGAGACGGTCGGCGGCGTCGTGCGCACCGCCACGCTGGACCGCGCGCAGAAGGGCGGCCGCATCGCGCTGGCCGATGGCCGCATGCTGGAATTCGCCGGAGTGCCGCTGCCCGACGGCAACGGTCTGCTGGCAGTGCTCGACATCACCGATTCGCAGAAAGCCGAAGCGGCCCTGCGCGAGAGCAATGCCGCGCTGATCGAGGCGGATACGATCAAGACGCGCTTCCTCGCCAAGATGAGCTACGAACTGCGCACGCCGCTGACCTCGATCGGCGGCTTCGCGGAACTGCTGGAAGCGGGCGTCGGCGGGGAACTGTCCGAGAGCGGGCATGACTATGTCGGCGCGATCCTGACTTCGGTGGAGCAGCTTGGCGATCATATCGACAGCCTGCTGGACCTCTCGCAGAGCGAGGCGGGGCTGCTGCCGCTCAAGAAGGAAGAGATCGACCCGATGCCCTTCGTGCGTTCGGTGGTCGAGGAACGCGCCGCAAGGCTCCAGAAGGCAGGCCTCGTGCTCGATCTTCAGGCCAGCGGGCTGCTGCGTCCGATCTCCGGCGACCGCAAGCGCCTCGCGCGTGCGCTCGGCCACCTCGTGGACAATGCCATTGCCGCCTCGCCGCGGGGGCTGCACATCCTCGTGCAGCTTGGCCGCCGCAAGTCGGGCGAAGGGGAGTGGCTCCAGATTCTCGTGCAGGATCAGGGCGCGGGGATGGACAGCCGCAGCGTCGCCCTCGCGCTCGACGGCATGAAGGCCAGCGCCGATGGCAAGTCGGTGGAGCGCAGCCAGGGCCTCGGCCTGCCGCTCGCGCGCCAGCTTGTCGAGGCCCATGGCGGCGCGCTGCGCCTCGTTTCCGAGCCCGGCAAGGGCACCAGCGCTCTGGTGGAGCTTCCGTGAAGATTGCATTGCCCGATCTCGCCGCGATGGAGCGCTTCGGCCGCGCCATCGCCGACCAACTGCGTCCCGACGATGTGGTGGCCCTGACCGGCGGCCTCGGCGCGGGCAAGACCACGCTGGCCCGGGCGATCATCGCCGGGCTTGGGCATGAGGGCGAAGTGCCGTCGCCCAGCTTCGCGATCATCGAGGTCTACGATCCGCCGGTGTCGGGGAAGTCCGGCGTGCGCCTGCCACTAGTCCATGCCGACTTCTACCGCCTCAAGCACCCTTCGGAGGCGGACGAGATCGGTCTCGACGATTATCGCCAGGGTGCCGCGCTGCTTGCGGAGTGGCCCGACCATGCCGGAGGCTTCGCGCATGAGCCGGGCTGCCTTTCAATTACGCTGGAAGTTGCGGATGAGGGGCGGATCGCCATTGTCGAGGCGGGCACCGATTGGTTAGGGCGGGAACCGAAATGAGCACGAATCTTCCCGCCGATCTCGAACCCTTCCTCGCCCAGGCCGGCTGGGCGGGTGCCCATGTCGAACCGCTTGCCGGGGACGCCTCGTTCCGCCGCTATTTCCGCGTGACCCGCGCGGATGGCGAGACGGCGATGCTGATGGACGCGCCGCCGCCCAACGAGGATCCCACGCCGTTCCTGCGCGCCGCGCGGTGGCTCGACCTCAACGGTCTGCGCGCGCCGCGGATCCTGGCGGACTGGGCGGAGCGGGGCCTCGTGCTGATCGAGGACTTCGGCCATGCCCGCATGCGCGACTATCTCGACCAGTGGCCGGACGACGAAGTGGCGGTCTACAAGGGCGCGGTGGACGTTCTGGCGCAGCTGCGCGAATTGCCGCCGGGGCCTTTCCTCGACTATTCGATGAGCGAGTACCAGCGCGAGGTGCGCCTCTTCGTCGACTGGTACTGCTCCGCGCAGAACCTGCGCGTGGACACCGCCGGTTTCGTCACTGCCTGGGAAACCGTGCTGAGCGGCCTGCTCCCGCGCCAACGCCCCGGTGTGACCGTGCTGCGCGACTATCATGCCGAGAACATCATGCTGCTCGGCGCGCTGGAAAAGCAGGGGCTTCTGGACTTCCAGGACGCGCTGATCGGCCACCCGGCCTACGATCTGGTCTCCTTGCTCCAGGATGCCCGCCGCGACGTCTCGCCCGAGCTGGAAGCGGAGATGTTCGACCATTACCTCCAGGCCACCGGCGCCGATCCCGAGACGTTCCTGGCCGACTATGCCCGCCTAGGCGCGCAGCGGAACACCAAGATCGTCGGCATTTTCGTGCGCCTCTGGCGGCGTGACGGCAAAGCGCGCTACCTGGAGCTGATCCCGCGCGTCTGGGCCATGCTGGAGCGCGATCTCGCCCACCCGGCGCTGGAGCCGGTGGCGCGCTGGTTCGATGCCAACATTCCCGCCCATTTGCGCGATGCGAACGGCGGGAGCTATGCCGCATGAGCGGGAACAAGCTGGCCAGCGACACGGCCATGGTGCTCTCCGCCGGTCTCGGCAAGCGCATGCGTCCGCTCACCGCGACGCAGCCCAAGCCGCTGGTGCGGGTGGCGGGCAAGTCGCTGATCGACCACGCGCTCGACAAGCTCGACGCGGCGGGGGTCGAGAAGGCGGTGGTCAATGTCCACTATCTGGCCGATGCGCTGGAAGGCCACTTCAAGGCGCGCCGCAAGGGGCCGCAGGTCACCGTGTCCGACGAGCGCGCCCAGTTGCTCGAAACCGGCGGCGGCATGGTCAAGGCGGCGCCGCTGCTGCCCGAGACCTTTTTCTGCCTCAACAGCGACAATATCTGGCTCGACGGGCCGGTGGACGTTTTCCACGAACTCTCCCAGGCCTGGGACGAGGAGCGGATGGATGCGCTGCTGCTGGTCGTGCCGCACACGCGGGCGATGCATCACGAAGGTGCGGGCGACTTCCACCTCGATGCCCTGGGCCGCATCACGCGGCGCAAGCCGGGCTATGTCGCGCCGTTCATCTACATGGGCATCCAGATCGTGTCGAAGCGCCTGCTGCGTGACGCCCCGGAAGGCCCGTTCTCGACCAACGTCCTGTGGAACCGCGCGATCGAGGAGGGCCGCCTTTACGGTGTCTCGCATACCGGCCTGTGGTTCGAAGTGGGCGAACCGGGCGCCATCAAACCGACCGAGGAATGGCTGACCCGTGCCTGAAAAAGGCGGGCCGAAGGTTTACTCGATTGCTGCGCACCGTGGATTTGCCGACGCCCTCGTGGCGGGGCTGGTGCCGCGTTATTCCGAAGGCGAACTCGGCCTTGCCCGGCTGACCCTGCTGCTGCCGAGCCGCCGCGCGGTCCGTACCGTCACCGAGGCTTTCGTGCGCCACTCGGGCACGACGGACAAGCCGGGCATGCTGCTGCCGCGCATGGCGGTGGTCGGCGATCTTGATCTTGACGAGACGCTCGGGCCGCTGCTCGACCCGCTCGGCGCCGCCGACATTCCGCCCGCCGCCGATGCGACCCGGCGCTGGCTGCGGCTTGCCCATTACTTGCGCGAAGTCGAAGGCGCCGAGGCCGGGAAGGGCGCGGCCCTGCTGCGCCGTGCCTGGGAACTCGGCCGCACTATGGACCGCCTGCTGGTCGAAGGCATCGCGCCGCTCGACCTGATGAGCGAGCGGGTGATCGGCATCGTCGGCGACCTTGCCGGGCACTGGACCGACAATACCCGCACGTTCCTGATGGTGCAGCAATACTGGATCGCGGAACTCGCGGAGCGCGGCGAGATCGACGCGCCGGAGCGCCGCAACCGCCTGTTCGAACATGCCGCCGAAGAGTGGCGCGTCGCGCCGCCGCAATATCCCGTGGTCGCGGCAGGCGTGACCAGCGCCTCGCCCGCGCTGGCGAAATTGCTGCGCGTGGTCAGCGAGTTGCCGGGGGGCTCGGTGATCCTGCCGGACTTCGATCTGGCGCTGCCCGGCGAGGTCTGGGACGAACTCGGTATTGCCGGAAAGCCCGAGAATCCGGAGGAGCCGCCGTTCGGGCGCGGGGACGCGGTGACGCATCCGCAATACCATCTCAAGCTGTTGCTCAACCGGATGGGCATCGCCCGCGAGGAAGTTTCGCCTTGGCATCGCTCCGGCTACGGAGCCTCGCCCGCCGAGCGCAGCACGGTGATCTCCAACCTGTTCCTGCCGCCGCGCGCTTCGGCGGCATGGGTCGGTCTGCCTGCCGAGAAGCGCCGCCTTTCCGGCGTGCGGCTGATGGAAAGCACCCACCCGGAGCAGGAAGCGCAGGCCATCGCCGTGCTGATCCGCGAGGCGTTGGAAGTGCCCGAGCGGCGCGTGGCGCTGATTACCCCGGATCGCGGCCTGGCGGGCCGCGTGGTCGCGCATCTGACGCGCTGGGGGATCGAGGCGGACGATACCGCGGGCCGCCCGCTGGCGCAGACGGCGGCGGGACGGCTGCTGCTGCTGCTGGCCGAAGTGCTGGCCGAGCAGGCCGCGCCGGTGCCGCTGATCGCATTGCTGGTCCATCCGCTGGCAGGCGCCGGTGAGGGTGAAAGCCGTGCGCGCTGGCTGGAATCGGCCCGCAAGCTCGATCTCGCCTTGCGCGGCCCGCGTCCCGGGGCGGGGCTGACGGCGCTGGCCGATCTCGCCGAGCAGGAAAAGCTGGGCGAATGGTGGGGCGAAGTCGAGGCCGTGCTGGCGCCGCTCTTCGCGCTTCAGGAGGGCCAGCCGCTGGAAGCGATGCTCGGCACGCTGGTCGATGCCGCCGAGGCGCTGTGCGGAGAGGCGATCTGGGCGCAGGCCGACGGCCGCAGCCTCAGCATGATGGTCGAGGAACTGCGCGCGGCGGCAGGTTCGGCGGGGACGCTGTTCGACCCGCGCGAGCTTCACGCCATGCTGCGCGATGCGATGGACCGCGTGTCCGTGCGACCGCCCTGGGGCGGCCATCCGCGCGTCTCGATCTACGGCCTGCTCGAAGCGCGGATGAGCCGCGCCGATCTCGTGATCTGCGGCGGTCTCGTCGAGGGCGTCTGGCCCGCTTCGCCTTCGCAGGATGCGCTGCTGCCGCCTGCCGTGCTGCGCGCGCTCGGCGTGCCGGGAGCGGACTTCCGCATCGGCCTGGCCGCCCACGACCTTGCCGCAGCATTGGGTGCGCCGGAAGTCGTGCTGAGCTGGGCCTTGCGCGATGCGGGCGGGCCGGTGATCCCTTCGCGCTTCGTGCTGCGCATCAAGGCGCTGCTCGGCGATGAAGTGAAGCGCCATATCGAGAGCGAGGCGCTGCGTCTGGCGCGGATGCTCGACGATGCGCCGCAAGTCGCGCCGCATCCGCGCCCGCAGCCGATGCCTTCGGCGGAACAACGCCGGGTCGATCTGGCGGTGACCGGGCTGGACCGCCTGCGCGGCGATCCTTATGAATTCTACGCCAATGCCGTGCTGCGCCTGCGCAAGCTCGACGCGCTCGATGCCGAGCCGAGCGCCGCATGGAAGGGCGAAGTCGCGCACAAGATCCTGGAAGACTGGCACAAGGCGGGCGAGCCGGTGGACGGCCTCCACGCGATCGCGCAGGCGGTGCTGACCGAGAAGAACGCCCATCCGCTGATGCGCGCGCTCTGGTGGCCGCGCCTCTCCGCGGCGCTCGACACCTTCCGTGACCTCGTGCTGGCGCACAAGACGGCGGGCCGCAAGGTCGTCGCCAGCGAAGCCTGGGGCGACATGCGCCACCGCGACATCCGCATCCACGGCCGCGCCGACCGCATCGACCGCCTGCCCGACGGTTCGCTGGCGGTGGTCGACTACAAGACCGGCTCGCCGCCGACGCCGCGCCGGGTGGAGGAAGGCTTCGCGCTGCAACTCGGCCTGATCGCGCTGATTGCTGAGGCGGGCGGCTTCAAGGACATGCAGGGCCGCGAGATCGCGGGCGAGGCGGGTGAATTCGAATACTGGTCGATGGCCAAGGACAAGAACCGCATCGGCTATGCGACGACGCCGCTCAAGGTCGGCAAGCGGCGCTCGGGAATCGAGCCGGACGACTTCCTGCCCGAAACCGAGCGCTATCTGAACGATGCGCTCGACCGCTGGATTCTCGGCACCGAGCCGTTCACCGCGCGACTCAACCCCGAACTTGGCTCATATGCGGACTACGACCAGCTGATGCGCCTCGACGAATGGATCACCTCGCTCGGCGCCAGGGAACGCGAGGGCGGCGAACACGCGGGCGGTGAACGTGCGGGCGGGGAGGACGCAGTATGAGCGGTCCCGCTACCGTCCATCCGCTGCACGGCAACCAGATGCGGGCGGTGAACCCGCGCGATACCGTGTGGCTCTCGGCCTCGGCCGGGACCGGCAAGACGCAGGTGCTTTCCTCGCGCGTGCTGCGGCTGTTGTTGCAGGAGGGTGTCGAGCCGTCCCAGGTATTGTGCCTTACTTTCACCAAGGCGGGCGCGACGGAAATGGCCGCGCGCATCAACGGCACGCTGGCCGAATGGGTGCGTCTGGAAGAGACGCAGCTGTTCCTGCGTCTCGACGCGATCGGCGCGCCGACCGATCCTGCGACGATGGACCGCGCCCGCACGCTGTTCGCCGCCGTGCTCGATAGTCCGGGCGGCGGCTTGCGCATCGACACGATCCACGCCTTCTCGCAGTGGCTGCTGGCGACGTTCCCGCTGGAGGCGCAGCTCGTGCCCGGCACCCGGCCGATGGAGGACCGTGAGCGCGCGCTGCTGGCACGGCAGGTGCTCGCGGACCTGCTGGTTGCAGCCGAGACCGATGCTTTCGACGGGCCGCAGCTGCTTGGCGCGATTGCCCAGCTTTCCTTGCGGCACGGGCCGGATTCGGTCGTCGATTTCCTGCTGCGCTGTGCCGGTGCGCGCGAGGCCTGGTTCGGCCCAGGTTCGTGGCAGGCGGGCGATATCCGCAGCCATGTGCTGCGCTTGCTCGGTCTGCCCGCCGAGGCGGATGAGAGCCTGCTCGCGGACATGTGCGGTGACGAGGCCTTCGACGTGCGCTCGCTGCGCAAATGCTGCGAAGTGCTGGCCGAGTGGAATACCGCTACCGCGCACAAGGCCACCGACGTTCTGGTGCCTTGGCTGACCTGGAGTGCAGCGAAGCGCGCGGAGGGGATCGACGATCTCCACGCCGCACTCTTCACCAAGGACGACAGCGTTCGCAGCCTCAACCATCTTTCCAAGCGAGATCCCGACTACGAAGGCTATGCCCTGCGCGTCGGCGAGAGCCTTGTCCGTATCCGCGAGGTCAAGGCATTGCTCGGGCTCGCGGAGAGGCTGGTGCCCGCGCTGCGGCTCGGCCGCGCTTTCGCGCTCGCCTGGGACGAGGCGAAGCAGCGCGAGGGTCTGATCGACTTCGACGACCAGATCCGCCGCGCCGCTGACCTGCTGCGGGGGCAGGCCTCCGCCGACTGGATCCGCTACAAGCTCGACCGCCGCTTCGACCACATCCTCGTGGACGAAGCGCAGGACACCAACGCCGCGCAGTGGGACATCGTCTTCGCCATGGCGGAAGAGTTCTGGTCCGGCGAAGGCCAGCGCAGTGACCTGATGCGCACACTCTTCGTGGTGGGCGACTACAAGCAGGCGATCTTCCGTTTCCAGGGCACCAGCCCCGAAAACTTCCGCCGCGCCGCCGACCGCGTGCGTGCCCGGATGCAGGATGCTGCCGAGAATGCCGAAATGCTGCGCAGCGAAATCGCGGCGCGGCCGCTGGTCGAACTCGGGCTGGACCGCAGCTTCCGCACCGCGCAGCCGGTTCTCGACTTCGTGGACGAAGCCATTGCCGGGATCGGCCATGCCCGCTTCGGCCTCGACCGTCCCGCCGAGCGTCACGTCGGGCAGGAACGCCCCGGTTACGTCGCCTTGTGGAAGCCGGTTTCCGAACAGGTCGGCGAGGACGACGACGAGCCGCTCGAAGACGGCGACGACAATGACGGCCAGCAGCCCAACTGGCTCTCCCGTCCGGACCGCCAGATGGCCGAGCGTATTGCGCAGCAGGTGCGCGAATGGCTCGATCCCTCGGGGCCGGGGTTCACGCTCAACAAGGGCAGAGAGCGCCGCGCGGGCGCGGGCGACATCATGGTGCTGGTGCGCCAGCGCAAGGAACTCGCCGGGCTGATCGTCGCGCGGCTTCATGCGGCGGGCGTGCCGGTGGCGGGCGTCGACCGCCTGCGCCTGGGCGCGCCGCTGGCGGTGAAGGACCTGATCGCCGCGCTGCGCTTTGCGGTGCAGCCGCTCGACGATCTCAACCTGGCCGCGCTGCTGGTTTCGCCGCTGGTGGGGTGGAGCCAGGAGCAATTGCTGCGCTTCGGCTACCGCGACAAGCACCGGCGGCTCTGGGAGCATCTGCGCACCCAGTCCAGCCCGGAGATCGGCACGGCGCTGGAGCAACTCATCGACCTGCTGCGGCGCGCGGACTTCACGCCGCCGCAGGACATGTTGCACTGGCTGCTGGTCGGCCCCTGGCAGGGACGGCGCAGGCTGGTGGCGCGCCTCGGCAGCGAGGCGAACGATCCGATCGATGAACTGGTCAACGCCGCACAGGCCTATGTCGCCACCGATACGCCGAGCCTCGCGGGCTTCCTCGCCTGGTTCGACGCGGGCGACGGCGAGCTGAAGCGCGAGGCGGATGCGGCATCGGGCCTCGTCCGGGTGATGACCGTCCATGGCTCGAAGGGGCTTCAGGCGCCGATCGTCATTCTGGCGGACGCCACCGGCAACCCGGAAGCCGCGCGCGACCGGGGCTTCGATCTCGCCGATCCGCGCGAGGAACGCCGCAAGGTGCCGCTGCCGCCGCTGTCGAAGGACGAGAAGGTCGGCCGCATCGCCGCGCAGATCGCCGCCAACCGCGAGGGCGACGAGCAGGAGCACTGGCGCCTGCTCTACGTCGCCATGACCCGCGCCGAGGAAGCCCTGTTCGTCGGCGGCGCGCTCGGGCGGCGCGACAAGGACGGCCCGGCGGAAAAGAGCTGGTACGCCAGCCTGCGCGCCCTGTTCCCGGCCGAGGCGGATGTCGAGGACGCGATCTGGGGCACGCGCTGCGAGAACGGCCCGGTGCCCGCGCCGCTGCCGCCCGAAGTGCGCTCGGTCGAACTGCCGTTCCGCGAGCCGCTGCCGCGCTGGCTGGAGCGCGCACCGCCCGCCGAACCGCGTCCGCCGCGTCCGCTCGCGCCGTCTTCATTGGGCGAGGACGATGCGCCCGATCCGCCGTTCCCGCCGGGTGCCGGGCGTGATGCCCTGCGGCGCGGTACGCTCGTTCACAAGCTGCTCGAACGTTTGCCGCAAGTCGCGTCGGATCTGCGTGAGGAAGCAGGTTGGCAATGGCTCGCCCGCAATGCCGCCGATCTGCCGGAAGCGACGCGTGAGGCCATGCTGCAAAGCGCGATGGCGGTGCTCGGTAATCCGGAATGGTCGGAACTGTTCGGATCCGCCAGCCTGGCCGAAGTGCCGGTGGCGGCGGTCGTCGGCGGGCAGGTGGTGGCGGGCACGATCGACCGTCTGGTGGTGGAGCCGGAGCGCGTGCGGCTGGTCGACTACAAGACCGCGCGCCGTCCGCCCGAGCGTCTGGAGCAGGTGCCCAGGGGCGTGCTGCGCCAGATGGGCGCCTATGCCGCCGCGCTGGAAGTGGCCTTTCCGGGCCGCGCGGTGGAAGTGGCGCTGCTCTACACCACGGTCCCGCGTCTGCTCGAGGTTCCAGCCGAGGTTCTGGCCGCGCACAAGCCGGACTTTTCCCCGGCCCAGTAAACCTATGCCGGGGCAGGCGTTGCCTCGAAACAATTCGTCCCTAGATTGCGTTCAACCGAGATACCCGAGGAGTTTCAATTCATGGCGACTATCGCTGTTACCGACGCCAGCTTCGAAGCGGACGTTCTGAAGTCCGACAAGCCGGTGCTCGTCGATTTCTGGGCCGACTGGTGCGGCCCCTGCAAGATGATCGGCCCGGCCCTGGAAGAGATCAGCGAAGAGCTGTCCGACCAGGTCACCATCGCCAAGATGGACATCATGGCCAACACCGGCATTCCGGCCGAGATCGGCGTGAAGTCGATCCCGCTGATGGTTCTGTTCAAGGACGGCAAGCCGGTCGCCCAGAAGCTCGGCGCCGCGCCCAAGAGCGCGCTGAAGGGCTGGATCGAAGGCGAACTCTAAGCGTCGCTTTTTCCGCTTTCGGGCTGGAAATGAAAAACCCCTTCCGCCGCGAGGCGGGAGGGGTTTTGCTTTTCAGGTTGGACGGAGCAGCCCGGATACAGATTTTTTGGGGTAGCAAAGGTGGCGGGCCGAACTTAGCCCCAACGGATATGAACATGCCGGTGAACGATAGTCTCTGGGGGCTTACCGAAAAGGAGAAGCAGACCCTTCGCCTGATCGTGCGCGGTCACGATGCCAAGTCGACCGCACGATCGCTGGGCCTGTCCGTTCATACGATCAATGAGCGCCTGCGCGAGGCACGGCGCAAGATGGCGGTGTCGAGCAGCCGCGAGGCGGCGCGTCTGTTGCTGGACGCGGAAGGTGACGACCAGCAGGCCTTTCCCACCAATTCCTTGGAGGACACGGGAATCGGGGAAGACGTGGCCGGGTTGGAGGTGGATTCGACAGGCACGCCGATCGTCGGCGCGGGGCGAGCGCATGGCCGCCCCCGGATACTGACGGGAGTATTGCTCATGTCGATTGCCCTTGGTCTTGTGGCGCTGGCCACTCTCTCGCAAGTCACGCCGACAGCGCCCCTTGCGCCGACTACGTCGGATGAGACGGCCAGTTCGGAAGTGCAGCAGCTTGCCCGTCGATGGCTGATCCTGATCGATCAGGGCCGCTGGGAAGACAGTTACAAGGAAACCGGTTCGGCGTTCCGGAAGCTGAATACGTTGCAGGTCTGGGCCGCGACGAATGAAAAGGTACGCGTGCCGCTGGGACCGGTGGTTTCGCGGACATTTCTCCGCCAGGAGAACCTTCCCGCGCCGCCTTATGGCTATGAGGTAGTGAAATTCCGCACCAGTTTCGCCAACAAGGCTGACGCCGTGGAGACGGTCTCGCTGTCGCGCGAGAATGGCAGTTGGCGCGTCGCGGGCGTTACCATCGAGTAGGTCCCGCGCGGACGGAAGTTCAACATCTTCTCGCCCGCGGCCGGATAACAGAAACAGTCACTTGCGGGCGGGATTTGTTTCGAATTATCGCAGCGGAATGCGTAAGTATTGCCAGCATTGCGGCGCGGCTCTCGGAGAGGGCGCGCGTTTCTGTCAGGACTGTGGTCAGGCCGTGATTGCGGAAGTTCCGCAGGAGGCACCGCCGGTGGCTCCGGTGCGGGATTCGGCCAGGGATTTGGCCCAGGATTCGACGGGGCCGCGCGCTTCGTTTGCGGCTCGCAACCGGGTGCCGCTGATTGCGGGCGTTGGGGTGCTGGCGCTGGCTATCGTCGGCGGGCTCTGGCTGGGGCGGGAAACTACCGGCCCGTCCGTTGCCTCCGAAGCGCCGGTTGCCGACGAAACGGCGGCTGCGGACACGCCGAAATCGCTCGACTATCATGTCGCGGTGGAAAGCGATCTGCGCGATGCGCCGAGCGAGGACGGATCGCAGGTCGTCGGCCGGATCGAGCGCGGGCAGGCGGTGCGCGGGGTGCTTATCGACGGCACGCAGGGCGGTCGCTGGCTGAAGCTCGACGAGGGCGGGGCCTATGTGAACCTCGTCAATCTGTCGTCGGCCGCGCCGCCGCGCCTCGCCGAGATCGACGGCAGCGACCGCGTGACCACCGCGCCCTGTTCGATCCGCGAATCCGAAGCGGCGGGTTCGAAGGGGAAGGCGGAAATTGCGGCAGGGTCGCCGGTGCGGATCGTCGGCATTACCGGCAAGGGCGCCGTGGAACTGGCGCTGCCGGGCGGCGGCGTCGGCTATGCGGCGAAGGACGCCTGCCCGACCCAGCCCTCATCCGCCAAGTGGGCGGCGGCCAACGGGCTGATCGAATTCGAGCCAAGCAGCTGCGAATTCGGCCCGGAACTGGCTCCCTACTTCGAGAAAGCGGCGGCGCTCAGGCCCACTACGGAAGACGAATCCGCCGAGGAATATATCTATCCCGTCAACAAGACGTTCCGCGGTCTCAAGGTGAGCTATGTGGTGAGCGGCTACGAATGGCACGGGGTGGCCTTCGTCGATTCGCCCGCCCGCGTAGAGGCGGTGTTCCGCAAGCTGGGCTTCCGCCTCGACAAGGACGGCAGCTTCGCCGTTTCCGACGATACCCCGGTGTCCTCGTCGATTTCCGCTACGCAGGAAGACAAGCAGATGCGCGGGAAGAGCGAGCTGATCTGCGGGATCTGACGTGAAACCGGCGGGTTAGAGACCCGCCTGTTCGCTGCGGTGATAGCTCTGGGCGGCCTCGGCATCCTGGATGTCGTAGGCGAACCAGGCGGCCTCGCCGTGATCGAAGACCTGCACGAGGCCTTCGCCGACGCGGGCCTCGTAGAACGTCGCGGACACGCGGTCGTAGCCTTTCACGCTCGTGCCGTCGATTTCGAACGATACGTAGGCCGCATCGCCTGCATCGAGGATTTCCGGGAGATTGCC
Organism: Novosphingobium sp.; assembly: GCF_036820275.1. Lineage (GTDB taxonomy): Bacteria > Pseudomonadota > Alphaproteobacteria > Sphingomonadales > Sphingomonadaceae > Novosphingobium. Next base: position 161,165 of record NZ_DAISLT010000008.1, on the reverse strand, counting down.
GCCGAACTTCACGCCGCGTTCGCCATCGAAGCCTTGCAAGGCGGTTCCGCGGGCCTCGGCGGCGACGCGCCGGTCCTTTCCGGCGGAGTGGTCGTAGAGACCGGCCACCTTCTTGCCGGTGACGAAGGCGAAGGCGGCTGCGGCGACAAGGGCGCGGGTGTGGGCATGCATGGCCCTACTTGGCACCGGGACGCGCCGCAGATCAAGCCGTTGCGGGGAAGGTTTCAGTCTTCCAGCGCGGAGAGGCGCGTGGCGAGGGCTTCGAACAGGGCGGGCGAGGCGGCGCCGATCAGGCCCTTGCGGCCGATTTCGTCGACCCGGTAGGCGCTGCCGTCGGGGCGGGCGCACTTGCCGCCCGCTTCGTTCAGGAACAGCGCGCCTGCCGCGTGGTCCCAGGGCAGGGTGCGCTCGAAAATCGCCACGTCGTTCTGGCCGAGCGCGAGGCGGGGGTATTGTTCGGCGGCGCAGCGGGGGATGTCGACCATGCGGTAGTGCGGGGCGACTTCGCTGCGCAGGCGTTCGCGGCGCGCTTCCTCGGTGAAGATCAGCGAGATCGCGGCGACCGGCGGTTCTTCCCCGGTGGCGCGGGCGGAGAGGCGTTCCCCGTCCACCCAGGCGCCGCCGTTCACCGAGGCGCGGCAGAAGCGACCGGTCAGGCAGTCGAGAATCCAGCCGCCCAGCGTCTCGCCCTTGTCGGCCAGCGCGATGAGCATGCCGAAGGGGGCCTTGCCGGACGCGAAGTTGTTGGTGCCGTCGAGCGGATCGACGATCCAGCACAGCCGGTCCTTCAGCTTCAGCAGTTCGTTCTCGTCGGCGAAAGTGGCTTCCTCGCCGACGACAGCGGCGTCCGGGAGCAGGGCGGTGAGACGCTCGGTGAGGATCGCCTCGCTCTCACGGTCGGCCACGGTGACGACGTCATCCACGGCCTTGCTGATGATCTGCTCGCTCGACAGCGACTGGTAGTGCGGCAGGATCACATCGCGAGAGACCTCGCGCATGATCGTTTCGACTGCGGCGTTGAGCGAAGGGGTGATCATGCGGGAGGCTTTCGTATGGAGATTTAGGTGAGCGGGATCATGACCTGCTGGGCATAGCCCTTGCGCTCGCGGATGCGGGCGTACCATTCGGCCAGGGCCGGGAACTCCGGCTTCTCGAACGGCAGGCTGAACCAGGTATAGGCATAGACGCCCATGGGAATGTCGCCCACGCCGAACTCTCCGCCGGAGAGCCAGGGCTTCTCGCCGAGATAGCGCTCCAGCACGGCGAGGTGGGCGGCGCAGGCTTTCACGTCACGCGCGATGGCGGGCATGTCCCACTGGTCCTGCGGGGTGCGGGCCATCGAGAGGAAGGGCAGGCGCTGGGCATCGGCATAAGTGATCTGCCAGTCCATCCAGCGGTCGGCCAGCGCGCGGTCGATGGGGTCGCGCTGGAACCAGCGCTCGCCGCCGTACTCTGCCGCCATGTAGCGCAGGATCGCGTTCGATTCCCACAGCGAGAGCTTGCCGTCCTCGATCATCGGCACCAGCCGGTTCGGGTTCTTGGCGAGGTATTCCTCGGTATAGCCGAACTTCCCGCCGATATCGTGGCGCACGTAGTTCAGGCCCAGCTCCTCGGCGAACCAGGCGACCTTCTTGACGTTGTGGGAGTTGAGGCGCCCCCAGATCGTGAATTGCGGAGCGGCCACGGTCAGCTCCGGTAATCGGCGTTGATCGAGATGTAGCCGTGGGTCAGGTCGCAGGTCCACACGGTGGCGGCGCCTTCGCCAAGGCCGAGATCGACCTCGATGGTGACGTCCTGTCCCTTGAGGTGGGCGGCGACGGGGGCTTCGTCGTAGTCGGCGAGCGGCAGGCCCTCGCGCGCGGCCCAGGTGCCGCCGAAGCCGATGGAAAGCTTGTCGCGGTCGGCCGGTTCGCCTGCTTTGCCTACGGCCATGACGACGCGGCCCCAGTTGGCGTCCTCACCGGCAATGGCGGTCTTCACCAGCGGCGAGTTGGCGATAGCCATGCCGACCTTGCGCGCGCTCTCGTCCGAGACGGCGCCGGAGACGGCCACTTCGATGAACTTCTGCGCGCCTTCGCCGTCGCGCACGACGAGGTGGGCGAGCTGGCGGCAGACATCATGGATCGCGGCGGCAAAGGCATGGGCGCCGGGGGAGGCGATCGACGAGATCGGCGCATTGCCTGCCTTGCCGGTGGCGAAGGCCAGCACGGTGTCGCTGGTCGAGGTGTCCGAATCGACGGTGATGCACGAGAAGGTGCGGAAGTTCGCGGCGGAGAGGCATTCCTGGAGGAAAGCAGGCTCCACGGCGGCATCGGTGAAGATATAGCCGAGCATCGTCGCCATGTCGGGCGCGATCATGCCGGAACCCTTGATGACGGCGGCGAGTGTGACCTTGGTGTCGCCGATCATCGCCGTGGCCGTTGCGCCCTTGGCGAAAGTGTCGGTGGTGGCGATGGTGTTCGCCACCTCTTCCCACGAGCAGGGCTCGGCGGTGAGGGCCTTCTCCACGCCTTCGCGTGCCTTGTCCTTGGGCAGCGGTACGCCGATCACGCCGGTGGAGGAGACGAAGACCTGCTCGCGCGGGCAACCGATGTGGGCGGCGACCTGGTCCATGATCTGCTCGACCGCCTCACGGCCCCGGTAGCCGGTGAAGGCGTTGGAATTGCCCGCGTTGACCACGAGCGCCCGGGCGTGGCCCTGCTTCACGTTGTCGCGGCCCAGTTCCACCTCGCTGGAGCAGCACAGGTTCTTGGTGAACACGCCCGCGACGGCGGTGCCTTCGTCCAGCTCCACGTAAGTCAGGTCGCATCGGCCCCAGTCCTTGTATCCGGCGCGCACGATGTGCGGCGTCACGCCGGCGATCGGCGGCATCTCGGGGAAGGGCGAGGCGAGCGGGGAGGTGGGATAGGCCATGGCGGGTGCGTAGCGCGTGGGTATGACAGGTCAAGCGTCCGCGTGATGCCCCTGCGCTGCGGTGGACGGTGATTTACATGGACTATTCATCCATGGCCCCCTATCTGATCCGCCATGGCAAACCGCCTGCTCCTCACTCTGCTGGCCCTTCTGACGGGCCTTGCCGCGCAGATCGGCCCTGCCGACGCGCGTGCTTCGCAGGTGGCCAGCCTGCAGGTGGTGCTGACCGAAGCCGCCGTCGCCGCCAAGGCGCCGCGTGCGCCGGTGGCCCTGGCGCAATTGCCAGAGCCGGGTTTCCGCTCCGTCCGACGGCAGGCTCCGCCGCTCGTCGAGGCGCCGGATTCGCTGGCGGTCCCCGCGGTTCTCACCGGGATAGATCGCGCGCGCGAGTAAGCGCGCCGACGATTCGCTCTTTCGCGAAACCTTTCCCGTGTCTGCGCGTATCGCAGGCGCGCACCTCCGACATACGCATTCACGAAAAACAGGGATTTCCGCCATGTTCGGCGCCATCGCCAAGTCCATTTTCGGTTCGTCCAACGAACGTTACGTCAAGTCGCTCGACAAGATCGTTGCCCAGATCGCCGCCTTCGAACCCGTCCTTGAAGCCTTGAGCGACGAGGAACTGGCCGCGCAGACGCCGAAGTTCCGCGAACTGCTGGCTGGCGGCAGCACGCTTGACCAGATCCTGCCCGAAGCTTTTGCCACCGTGCGCGAAGCCTCAAAGCGCGTGTTCGGCATGCGCCACTTCGACGTGCAGCTGATCGGCGGCATGGTGCTCCACCGCGGCGAGATCGCGGAAATGCGCACGGGTGAGGGCAAGACGCTGGTGGCGACCACCGCCACTTACCTCAACGCCATCGAGGGCAAGGGCGTCCACGTCGTCACCGTCAACGACTATCTCGCCCGCCGCGACGCCGAGCAGATGGGCAAGCTGCACAATTTCCTCGGCCTCACCATCGGTGTGATCGTCCCCAATCTCAACGAATGGGAACGCCGCGAAGCCTATGGCGCCGACATCACCTACGGCACCAACAACGAGTTCGGCTTCGATTACCTGCGCGACAACATGAAGCACGAGCGCAGCCAGATGGTGCAGCGCCCCTTCAACTTCGCGATCGTCGACGAAGTCGACTCGATCCTGATCGACGAAGCGCGCACCCCGCTCATCATCTCGGGTCCGACCGACGACAAGTCGGAACTCTACATGCAGGTCGACGCGGTCGTTAAGCAGTTCGTCCCCGAAGACTACGAGATGGACGAGAAGACCAAGAACATCAGCCTGACCGAGGACGGTGTCGAGAAGGCCGAGCGCATGCTCGAAGCCGCCGGTCTGCTGGTCGGTTCGAACCTCTACGACGTCGAGAACACCCAGGTGGTCCACCACCTCGACCAGAGCCTCAAGGGCGTGGTCATGTTCAAGCGCGACATCGACTACATCGTCAAGGACGGCAAGGTCGTCATCATCGACGAGTTCACCGGCCGAATGATGGACGGTCGCCGCTGGTCGAACGGCCTGCACCAGGCGGTCGAGGCCAAGGAAGGCGTCCGCATCGAGCCGGAGAACCAGACGCTCGCCTCGATCACCTTCCAGAACTACTTCCGCATGTATCCGAAGCTTTCGGGCATGACCGGCACCGCCGCCACCGAGGCGCCGGAGTTCTACGACATCTACAAGATGAACGTCGTCACCATCCCGACCAATGTGCCGATCCAGCGCATCGACGAGGAAGACGAGTTCTACAAGAACACCCACGACAAGTTCGGCGCCATCGCCAAGCTGATCCGCGAAAAGCACGAGATCGGCCAGCCGGTTCTGGTCGGCACCGTGTCGATCGAGAAGTCGGAACTGCTGTCGGACTTCCTCAACAAGGAAGGCGTCAAGCACTCGGTGCTGAACGCGCGCTTCCACGAGATGGAAGCGCACATCGTCGCGCAGGCCGGTTCGCCGGGCGCGGTGACGATCGCCACCAACATGGCCGGCCGCGGCACCGACATCCAGCTCGGTGGCAACGTCGAGTTCCGTGTCGAGGACGAGTTGCGCGACCTGCCCGAGGGCGTGGAGCGTGAAGAGGCCATTGCGCGCATCAAGCTTGAAGTGGCCGAGCAGAAGCGCCTCGTGCTCGAAGCCGGCGGCCTCTGCGTCATCGGCACCGAGCGCCACGAAAGCCGCCGCATCGACAACCAGCTGCGCGGCCGCTCGGGCCGTCAGGGCGACCCGGGCCTGTCGAAGTTCTACCTCTGCCTGGAGGACGACCTCCTGCGCATCTTCGGCCCGGACACGCTGTTCGCCAAGATGATGAACAGCAACCTGGCCGATGGCGAGGCGATCGGTTCCAAGTGGCTGTCCAAGGCCATCGAGACCGCGCAGAAGAAGGTCGAGGCGCGCAACTACGAAGTCCGCAAGCAGGTCGTCGAATACGATGACGTGATGAACGACCAGCGCAAGGTCATCTACGAGCAGCGCGCCGACATCATGGACTCCGAGACGGTCGACGAAGTCGTCGTCGACATGCGCAACGACACCGTCAACGCGCTTGTCGCCGATGCCTGCCCGACCGGTTCCTACCCCGAGCACTGGGATATCGAGGGCCTCAAGGCCAAGGCGCTGGACATCCTCGCGGTCGAGGTTCCGCTGGAGGAATGGATCGAGGAGAACGGCATCGATCCCGAACTCGTCGAGGAACGTATCGCCGCCATGGCCACCGAGCACATGAGCGCGAAGATGTCCCAGGACGATCCGGCGATCTGGCGCCAGGTCGAGAAGTCGATCCTGCTCGACCGCCTCGATCACTACTGGAAGGAGCACCTCTCCACCCTTGATGCGCTGCGTCAGGTGGTGTTCCTGCGCGCCTATGCCCAGAAGACGCCGATCAACGAATACAAGACCGAGGCCTTCAGCCTGTTCGAACGCCTGCTCGACCAGATTCGCGAAGACGTGACGCGCATCCTCTCGGTCAGCGAACTGCGCATGCCCGAGCCGGTGGGGCTTCCCGAACTGCCGGACTTCCTGACCGGCCACATCGATCCGCTGACCGGCCTCGACAATTCCAACGACGGTGACGGTTCGGCCTTCATGCCGGAACTGTTCGGCACTCTGGCGGGCAGTCCGCAGGCTGCGGTCGGTGCGGGTGCCTCGGGCGAGAATCCCTATGCCGAACTGCCGATCAGCCGCAACGCGCCTTGCCCCTGCGGTTCGGGGCAGAAGTACAAGCACTGCCACGGCGCCCTGGCGTAAACGGTACGCGGTTCGCCATCGGTTCCGGACTTGCCCGGAACCGATGGCAAAACAAAACGCGCGCTTGCGGGTAGGCCGCAAGCGCGCGTTTTGCTGTCCGGCGTGGCTGAAACATCCCGTCATTGCGAGCGTAGCGAAGCAATCCAGAGCGGCTTGAGACCGACTCTGGATTGCTTCGCTACGCTCGCAATGACGAAGGAGAGGACGGCTTCGCTGTTAACCCGCAGGCTTTTCGCCGCCGACCCGCGCCAGCTTGGCGAACATCGCCGCCGACATAGGCTGTGCCCGCAGGAAACCTTGATAGTAGGCGCAGCCCTCGCGCGCGGCGACTTCGCGCTGCTCTTCTTCCTCGATACCCTCGGCAATGACCTGGAGATCGAGCGCCCGTGCCATCGCGACGATCGCCCGCAGCACCGCCACGTCGCGGCGGTCGGTGGCGACGCCCTCGATCATCGTCCGGTCCAGCTTGAGATAGTGGATCGGCAGGACCTTGAGATAACGGAAGTTGCAGAACCCCGCGCCGAAGTCGTCGAGCGCGATGCGGATGCCCTGCGAGGAGAATTCCGCCATCATCTGCGCGGTCTGGCTGATGTCGCTGATGAGCGACTGCTCGGTGATCTCCAGTGTCAGACGGCGCGGCGGGAAGCCGCTCTCGCGCACGAGGTCGAGCATCTGGCGCACGTAAGTGCCGAAGGCGAGGTCAGCCGGGGTGACGTTGATCGACAGCCGCAGGTCGCCCGGCCACTGGCCCGCCGCCGCCATGGCCTTGGCGGCAATATGGCGAGAGAGCGGACCGATGTGGTCGACGCGCTCGGCGATGGCGAAGAGGGCGCCCGCACCGATACGGCCGAGCACCGGATGGTTCCAGCGGGCGAGGGCTTCCGCGCCGGTCAGCGAATCGTCGGTGAGGCTGAACTGCGGCTGGAACAGGATCTCGATCTCGTCGCGGTCGATGGCGCCAAGCAGGTCGGCTTCGAGTTGGGCCGCCGAGCGCCCCGGCACCGTGACTTCGCCGTCTGCCCAGCCGAGCCGTGTGGCGGACTGGTCCTGCAAGCCTGAAAGGGCATGGCCGAGCCGGTCGAGCATCGAATCGACGCTCTCGCCGGTGAGCGCGCGGATCAGGGCGATGCGCGGCGAGAGGCGCAGCACGCCGGTGGGCAGGGCGATCGGGCGCGAGATGAAGTCGGCCAGCTGGTCGGCCACCAGATGCCAGCGCTCCCGGCTGCATGCTTCGTTGGCGACCAGCACGAAGGAGCCGCCGCCCGCGCGGGCGACCAGCCAGGGGCCGTCGAGTTCCTCGCCCGCGAAATGGGCGATGCGGCTTGCCACTTCCTCCAGCGCGCCGTCGCCGGCTTCCGCGCCATAGGCCATGTTAATCGTGTCGAGCCGTCGCAGCGACACCAGCATGGCGTGGACATGGGCATGCTGCGGGGCGCTCTCGGCATCGGTGCGCCATACGGCGATGCGTTCGCGCACGGCGTCGAGGCCGGGAATCCCGGTCAATCTGTCTTCCAGCCCGCGGGCATGTTCCCGCGGTAAACCTTTGCGTCGTTCGCCCATCGCCTTTGCTATAGCCAAAGGCCTTGCCAAACGATGCAAAATTCGAAAGGTCCGCGGCATGAAAAGGGCTTCAAAATGAGACGGGATCTCATGAAATGTTCCCATTCGCGCTCCGATCCGGCGTGCGCACCTCTTCACATCGGGAATTGCAATGACTGACGAACCCAAGCTGGGCCTCATCGTCTCCGACAGCGCCAAGGCGCAGGACGGGGCGGCCGAGCTGCGCCGTGCTCATCGCTGGGTCGATCCTGCGGAGGCCGATGTGCTCGTCGTCGTCGGCGGGGACGGCTTCCTGCTGCACGTCCTGCACGAGATGCTGGACCGGGGCGTGATCAAGCCGGTCTATGGCATGAACCTCGGCACCGTGGGCTTCCTGATGAACGGCCCGCATGACGGCGTGCCCATTGCCGAGCGCATTGCCGAGGCGCATCCGGTGCCGGTGCGCCCGCTTCAGATGTACGCCACCAGCCACGATGGCCGCAGCTTCGTCTATTACGCGATCAACGAGGTGTCCTTGCTGCGCGAGACGCGCCAGACCGCCAAGCTGGAAGTGACGATCAACGGCAAAGTGCGGATGGAGGAACTGGTGGGCGACGGTGTGCTGGTTGCCACCCCGGTCGGTTCCACGGCCTACAACCTTTCGGCTAACGGTCCGATCCTGCCGCTCGGCTCGCGCATGCTGGCGCTGACGCCGCTCAGCCCGTTCCGCCCGCGCCGGTGGAAAGGCGCGATCCTGCCCGAGAGCGCCGAAGTCGAGTTCCGCATCCGCGAACCCGGCAAGCGCCCGGTCGCCGCCGTGGCCGACCAGAAGGAAGTGCGCGATGTGAAGACCGTGCGCATCGTCGCCAATGCCGAGAAGGAACTGACCTTGCTGTTCGATCCGGGCTTCACCCTGGAGGAGCGCATCTTCGCCGAGCAGTTCCAGGTCTGAGGAAAGGCGCCCTGCGAAGACTCTGCCCTGTGGAAAAGTTTTTGCATCATTTTCATAACAGAGTGCTTGCCAACCCTGAGGACCCCTTTTATAGGCGCACTCCTGCCCGGCGGTGGTAACACTGACAGGCTGCTCCCCGATAGCTCAGCGGTAGAGCATTCGACTGTTAATCGAATGGCCGTAGGTTCGAATCCTACTCGGGGAGCCACTTTCTTCCTTCCAAAACGGAAGGAGAAAGTCGCTCTGCACATGATGCGAGAGCCCTGACACATTCCGCAAGTGTCAAAATGTTTCCCAAGCAAGCAGCACATTGACGAACGCCTCATCCGGTGAGAGCGCTCTTTCAGGACGCCCCGGCATATCGCGCAGAACAATCGGGCATCCCGCGAGAGGACATGTGACCCGAATCAGTATCCCGCGTCTGGCAGTCCTGGCTGCGGTCGTTTTTCTTGCGCTCTGCGTGGCGCAGCTGACCGGCAGCCTGCTGTTCTACCAATCCATCGACCGGCAGACGATTCGCGCCGATCACGCGCGGCGAATCGCCGAACTGATCGTCGTCAGCGATCGCATCCACACGCTCCAGCCGAATCTCGCCGCACCGATCATGACGACGGGTCATCTCAAGGCGGAATTTTCACCCGAGCCCGCCGTGCGGGGCATGGCCGATTCCGAATCGCTGCGCCGGATTGCCGGGCAGGTGATCGAATGGGAGCCGTCTCTGGCCACCCGTCCGCTCAATCTCGCCACGGCCGACGCGACGGGCGGGAAGAGCGATCTCGTGGGCTCGGTGCGGCTGGCGGACGGCAAGTGGCTGAATTTCCGGTCGCGCGACATCACTTCGATGTGGCCGATCGCCTTGCGCGCCAGCATGCTCATGCTCTGCACGGCGCTGGCCTGCATCGCCATCGGGCTGATCCTGCTGCGCCTGCTGACCAATCCGCTGCGCCGCCTTACCCAGGCCGCCGATGCCATCGGTCACGGCCAGCGCGTGGAGATCCGCGAAAGCGGGCCGGAAGACCTGCGCAACCTCGCCCATTCGATGAACGTCATGCAGGAGCGCATCGCGCGGCTGCTGGAGGACCAGGCGCGCTCGTTCGAGGCGATCAGCCATGACTTGCGCACGCCGCTCTCGCGCCAGCAGATCGCCACCGACCTGATCGAAGACCCGGAAATTTCCGAGATCATGCAGACCAGCATCGACGAGATGGAAGGTCTTCTCGCTTCGCTGCAAGGCTACCTGCGAGCCCAGCACCTGTCTTCGGATGCGGAGAAGGTCGATCTCGGGGAACTCGTGGCGGCGGTCATCGCGCCCTATGAGGATCGAGCGCGGCTGACGGGGGCGGGCAGGGCCGTGGTCGAGAGCTTCCCCGAGCCGCTGGCCCTGGCGACCGGCGCGCTGGTCGAGAACGCCATCCGCTTCGGCGGACGGGCGGAAGTGTCGGTGCGGCATGAAGGGGCGGACTGGTTCATCGACGTCGAGGATACCGGCCCGGGCATTCCGCCAAGCCATTTCGAGGACGTGCTGACGCCGTTCTTCCGCCTCGACGAGGCGCGCACGCGCGACACGCCGGGCTTCGGCCTCGGCATCCCGACGGCGCACCGGCTGATGATGCGGTTTGGCGGGCAGCTTTCCTTCGCGACGTCGCCCTGCGGTGGGCTGATTGCGCGGATCAGAGTGCCGTTGATGTAGGCGAGGGGCCTTGCCCGTAGCCCCCGTCATCCTGAACTCGTTTCAGGATCCATTTCTGACCATCAGCGGCGGCTTAATCGGCAAGATGGATCCTGAAACAAGTTCAGGATGACGTTGAGCTTTGTACTGTGTCAGCCTTTTCGCGCTACCGCCGCGAGACCCTTCGTAAGCTGGAGCAGGCCGTTCAGGCGGCTCTTAGGATCGCCCCAGGCGCGTTGCAGCACCAGCTTGTTGTCCGGACGCAGCTTGACCGCACCTTGCAGGCGTTCGGCATAGGCGATGAGGCCGAGCGGGTTCGGGAAGCTGTCGTTGTGGAAGCTGACGAGCGTGCCGCGTGGGCCGACGTCGATCTTGGCGATATGGGCCTCGATCGCCTGGCGCTTGATCTGAATGAGCTTGATGAGGTTCGAGGTCGCGGAGGGCAGGGGGCCGAAGCGGTCGATCATCTCGGCCGAGAGCGATTCGATCTCGTCCTTGCTGTCGGCGTCGTTGAGGCGGCGATAGAGCGCCATGCGCACGGCCAGATCGGGAACGTAGTCCTCCGGGATCATGATCGGCGCTTCCACCGTGATCTGCGGGGACAGGCCGGAGGTGTTCTTCTCCAGCCCGACGCCGCCCGCGCGGGCTTCGAGGATCGCGTCCTCCAGCATCGACTGGTAGAGTTCGAAGCCCACTTCGCGGATATGGCCCGACTGCTCGTCACCGAGCAGGTTGCCCGCGCCGCGAATGTCGAGGTCGTGGCTGGCAAGCTGGAAGCCTGCGCCCAGCGAATCGAGGTCGCTCAACACCTTGAGGCGCTTTTCCGCGACTTCGGATAGCGCGCGTCCGGCCGGGGTGGTCAGATAGGCATAGGCGCGCAGCTTCGAACGGCCCACGCGTCCGCGCAGCTGGTAGAGCTGGGCAAGGCCGAAGCGGTCGGCGCGGTGGATGATGATCGTGTTGGCGCGCGGAATGTCGATGCCGCTTTCGACGATGGTGGTCGAGAGCAGGACTTCGTACTTGCCCTCGTAGAAGGCGCTCATGCGCTCTTCCACTTCGCCCGCGCTCATCTGGCCGTGGGCGGAGATGACCTTCACTTCGGGCACGCTCTTGGCCAGCCATTCCTCGACTTCGGCCATGTCCGAAATGCGCGGCACGACGATGAAGCTCTGGCCGCCGCGATGGTGCTCGCGCAGCAGGGCCTCGCGCATCACCATCTCGTCCCATTCCATCACGTAAGTGCGCACCGCAAGGCGATCGACCGGCGGGGTCTGGATGGTCGAGAGTTCGCGCAGACCGCTCATCGCCATTTGCAGCGTGCGCGGGATCGGCGTGGCGGTGAGCGTCAGCACGTGCACGTCGGTGCGCAGCTGCTTGAGGCGCTCCTTGTGGTTGACGCCGAAGCGCTGCTCCTCGTCGACGATGACAAGGCCGAGGCGCTTGAAATTGACCGTCTTCGAGAGAATCGCATGGGTGCCGCAGACCACGTCCATGGTGCCGGCGGTCAGGCCGTCGCGGGTGGCCTTGGCTTCCTTCTCGGGGACGAGGCGCGAGAGGCGGCCGACTTCGAGCGGGAAGCCGTTGAAGCGATCGGCAAAGCTCGAATAGTGCTGGCGCGCGAGCAGGGTGGTCGGTGCGACCACGGCGACCTGCTGGCCCGCCATGGCGGCGACGAACGCGGCGCGCAGGGCCACTTCGGTCTTGCCGAAGCCCACGTCGCCGCAGACGAGGCGGTCCATCGGCTTGCCTTCGGAAAGGTCGCCCAGCACGTCGTCGATGGCGTGTTCCTGGTCCTCGGTTTCCTGCCAGGGGAAACGATCGACGAACTGGTCGTAGGAGGACTTTTCGGGCAGCAGGGCAGGCGCCGTGCGCAGGGCGCGCGCGGCGGCGGTCTTCATCAGTTCGCCCGCGATCTCGCGGATGCGTTCCTTGAGCTTGGCGCGGCGCTTCTGCCAGGCTTCGCCGCCCAGCTTGTCGAGCGCGACGCCTTCCGCCTCGCTGCCGTAGCGCGAGAGGACGTCGAGGTTTTCGACCGGGATGTAGAGCTTGTCGCCGCCCGCATAGGTCAGCATCACGCAGTCGTGAGGCGACTTGCCGACCGGGATCGACTGGAGGCCCTCGTAGCGACCGATGCCATGGTCCATGTGGACGATCATGTCGCCCGGCGTCAGTGCCGCCAGTTCGGCGAGGAAGGCGTCGGAATCTTTCTTCTTTTTCTTCCGGCGGACAAGGCGGTCGCCAAGGATGTCCTGCTCGGTGACGACTTCGACGGCATCGTTGGTGAAGCCGGTTTCCAGCGGCAGCACCAGCGCGGCGGAGCGGCCCTGCACGGCAAGGCCGAGGGCTTCCTGCCAGGTATCCGCCAGCTTGGGTTCCGGCCCCTTGGCCTCGCCCAGGATGGAAACGAGGCGCGCGCGGCTGCCGGTGGAATAGGCGGCCAGGATCGCCTTGCGGCCCGACTTCGCAACCGCGTGTAGGTGCTTGGCGGCGGCCTCATAGGCATTGTCGCCGCGCGCACGCTCGGGCGTGAAGTCGCGGGCATTGCCGAAGCCGAAATCGATGACCGTCTTGCTTTCCGGCTGCGCGAAAGGATCGGCGCGGTGGACCGGGAAGGCCGCAACGGCGCGTTCGAATTCCTCGCGGCCCAGATAAAGCGCGTCGGTGGCGAGCGGGCGATACGATCCCGCCTTCTGGCCCGAGGTTTCGAGGCGGGCCTTGTGATAGTCGGCAATGTCGGTGAAGCGCTCGTCGGCGGCACCGAGTGCCGGACTGTCGATCACCAGCAGGTCGTCGTCCGAGAGGTGGTCGAACAGTGTGACCAGCCGGTCTTCGAACAGCGGCAGCCAGTGCTCCATGCCCGCAAGGCGGCGGCCGTCGCTGACCGCCTGATAGAGTGGGTCCGCCGTGGCATTGGCGCCGAACATCTCGCGGTAGCGGCTGCGGAAGCGCTTGACGCTGTCCTCGTCGACCAGCGCTTCGCTGGCGGGGAGCAGCAGGTGGTCGGGAACGGTGCCGGTGGAGCGCTGGGTGCCGGTATCGAACAGGCGCAGGGTTTCGAGTTCGTCGCCGAAGAAATCGAGGCGCAGGCCGCCTTCCAGACCGGAGGGCACGATATCGAAGATCGAGCCGCGCACCGCGAACTCGCCCGCGTCGATGGCGGTGTCGCTGCGCTGGTAGCCCTGACGGCGCAGCAGTGCGATCAGGCTTTCATGGCCGATTTCCGTACCGGGCTTCAGCAGTCGCACCGATTCGCGAATGCGGAACGGCGTGAGCACGCGCTGGAGCACGGCATTGGCGGTGGTGACGAGAAGCTGCGGGCCGGTGCGCTTCAGCTGGAGCCGGTGCAGCGCGGCCAGACGGCGGGCGCTGACCGAAAGGGCAGGGCTGGCGCGGTCGTAGGGAAGGCAGTCCCACGCGGGGAATTCGACGACGTCCAGTTCCGGTGCAAAGAACTGCGCGGCCTCGGCAACGGCGCGCATGGCGCTTTCGTTGTCGGCGATGAACACCGCCCGCCCTTTCGCGGCGCGGGCAAGGTCCGCCATGACCAGCGGCTGGGCACCGCGCGTTACCGAGGCAAGGGTAAGCGGCGAGGTAGCCGAGAGAATGCGTTGGAAATCGGCCATGCCGCAGTCAGTCTGCCTTATGAAATCAGCGCGGGATATCGACGTAATCGAGCTTCATCATGCGGTCCATCAAGGGGCCGCGATATTGCTCGGGAATGCTCTGGGTGCCGAGCGCCCAGGCCATGATGTCGACGTCTTCTTCCTCGATCATCGTTTCGAAGAGTTCGATCTCGACTTCGGACCATTCGGCGTGGAAGCGGTCGAAGAAGCAGCCGATCATGTAATCGGCCTCGCGCGTGCCGCGATGCCAGGCGCGGAACTTGAGGCGGGCGAGCCGGGCCAGCCCCTGAGATGTAATTTCGCTCATGCCCGCGCCGTTACGATACGGCGCGGGCATGAGCAAGTTTTTGGGTGTTCCGCCCTAGCGCTGGAATACCTTGATGATCTCTTCGCTGCGGCGCCCGGTCATGGTCTTGGGCACTTCGGTCAGCAGCGCGCTCTTCAGCTCCTTGTGATAGTGGCGCCGCATTTCGCCGAGCGAGCGGGGATCCGCCACGATCACGAGCTGATCGATCTCGCGTTCCAGCACCTGCTGGTTGAGCCAGCCCGCGACGGCGGCGGCATGGGCGCTTTCGTCCAGCGAATCGTTGCTGCCGTCGCCGGTCCGGGCCTGATGGCGCGAAACGGCATCATCGCGGCGGCGGAAGCCCGCGCTGAAGTTGGTCGCCTCCAGATCCGGCGTTTCCAGCGCAGTGAGTTTCGGCGCGGCCTCGCGTCCCGCGTTGCGATAGAGTTCGAAGTTTTCACCGTCGACGATCGCAAACACGGTTCCGTGCGGAAGAAGCATGCATTTCTCCTATGCAGGGGTGGGGTGACACCTGGGCCAACGTGGCTGTCCGCAAATCCGTTCCCCGCCGGTCTGGCGAAACGAGCCGCACTCGCGCTAAGAGGCTGACCATGCGGCCCGAAGCACTCAATTGCCTGTTCACCGAGACCGATTCCCTTGACGGCGTGGGCCCCAAGCTCAAGCGTCCCCTGGAGAAACTCGGGCTGACCCGCATCCGGGATCTGCTCTATCATCTGCCCGACCGCTTCGTGGAGCGGCGCGCGGTGCTTAATCTCGACGATGCCAGCGTGGGCGAGAACGTGATCGTCCGCCTCATCGTGCGCGAGCATCGCTCGCCGTCCGGGCGCGGACCATTCCGGGTGATCGCCGAGGACGAGACCGGCAATATTTGCACGATCACCTACTTCGGCCGCGCATCCTACACGGCGAAGAAGCAGCTTCCGGTCGGCGAGACGCGCTGGGTGGCGGGGCGGCTCGACCAGTATGGCCAGATGCTCCAGATGGTGCATCCCGAACATGTCTCGGAAACCAGCGCCGCGCCGGTGGGGCAGCTTTGCGAGGCGGTCTATCCGCTGTCGGAGGGGCTGACGCAGGGACGCGTCGCAGGCCTTGTCCAGCAGGCGCTCAAGGCCTTGCCCGAACTGCCCGAATGGATCGAGCACGGTCTCTACGACAAGATGAAGTGGCCGGTCTGGCACGAGGCCGTGCGCGAGGTCCATCGCGGCGTCCATGCCTCGGCGCGCGACCGGCTCGCCTATGACGAACTGCTCGCCAATGCTCTTGCGTTGATGCTGGTGCGGGAGAGCAATCGCAAGCAGTCCGGCACCCCGCTGAAGGGCGACGGCTCGCTGCGGGCCAAACTCAAGCTGCCCTTTGCGCTGACCGGCGCGCAGAAGCGGTCCATCGACGAGATCGAGGGCGACGTGGTGCAGAACGCGCCGATGCTGCGCCTGCTTCAGGGCGATGTCGGCGCGGGCAAGACGGTGGTGGCGCTCAATGCGATGCTCATTGCGGTGGAGGCGGGGGCACAGGCGGCGCTGCTGGCGCCGACCGAAATCCTCGCCCGCCAGCATTACGAGACTCTTGCCCGGATGCTTCAGGGCACCGGCGTCGAGATCGCGCTGCTCACCGGACGCGACAAGGGCAAGGCGCGCGAGGCGATCCTGATGGGGCTGGTCGGCGGCTCCATCGATATCGTCGTCGGCACCCACGCGATCTTCCAGGACACCGTTTCCTACCGCAATCTCGCGCTGGTGGTGATCGACGAGCAGCACCGCTTCGGTGTGGGCCAGCGGCTGATGCTGGCGCGCAAGGGCCGCCGCACGCCGCATACGCTGGCCATGACCGCCACGCCGATCCCGCGCACGCTGACTTTGGCACAGTACGGCGAGATGGAAGTCTCCAAGCTCGACGAACTGCCGCCCGGGCGCCAGGCCATCGACACCCGCGTGGTTTCGGTGGAGCGCATGGCCGACGTCGTCGAAGGTATCGCCCGCCATATCGAGACGGGACAGCAGGCCTATTGGGTCTGCCCGATGGTCAGCGAGAGCGAAAACGACGACCTCGCCGCGGC
The DNA here is from genome assembly GCF_036820275.1 of Novosphingobium sp. Taxonomy (GTDB): domain Bacteria; phylum Pseudomonadota; class Alphaproteobacteria; order Sphingomonadales; family Sphingomonadaceae; genus Novosphingobium. The sequence continues at coordinate 144,874 of NZ_DAISLT010000008.1, read as the reverse complement.
CGAGGCCCGCTATGCGACGCTCAAGGATCGCTTCGGCGACCGGGTCGTGCTCGTCCATGGCCAATTGAAGCCCGAGGCCAAGGACGCCGGCATGGAGCGCTTTTCAAGTGGCGAGGCTGCGGTGCTGGTGGCGACGACGGTGATCGAAGTCGGCGTCGACGTGCCGAATGCGACGCTGATGGTGATCGAGCAGGCCGAGCGCTTCGGGCTTGCCCAGCTTCACCAGTTGCGCGGGCGCGTCGGGCGCGGCAGCGAGAAATCGACCTGTCTGCTGCTGCGCGGACAGCAGCTCAGCGAAACCGCTCGCCAGCGCCTTGCCCTGATGCGCGAGACTCAGGACGGTTTCCGGCTCGCCGAAGAAGACCTGCAACTGCGCGGCGGCGGTGAACTGCTGGGCACGCGGCAGTCGGGCGATACGCCGTTCCGCATTGCCAGCCTGGAGCAGATCACCAAGCTGCTGCCACTCGCCCATGACGACGCCCGCCTGCTGATCGAGCGCGACGGCGGCCTCGCCGGACCGCGCGGAGAAGCGGCACGGCTGTTGCTCTATCTGTTCGAACGCGACTGGGGCGTGCAGCTTCTGCGCGGGGGATAGAGGTTTTTCGGTTCAACACCCGGTCGGCGTCGCTCGTCCGGCATAAGTCGGCGAAAGCGGGAAGTTCAGCTCCGCCAGAAGGGCGGCGTCGGCGTGGCAGTATTTTTCCGTGGCCACGAACGAGCGTACCGGGGTGAAGTCGAAGCTTTCATGGTTCTTCACCAACGCGAACGATTGGATATGCGTGGGCGCGGCTGCGTAAGGGGACGTGCCGATGTCCCGGTTGGCGATCAGCATATAGAGTGTCGAGGTGCCGCGATAATCGCCGCGGGCGAAGCGGACCGAGCGGATCATGTCGTCGCCGACATCCGGAGCATCGTTGATCTGGTCCCGGCCTTCGAGAACGGCCGTGGCATTGCCCACTTTCACCAGGAAGATGTGTTGGCCGCGGACCTTGTTGTTCTGGCGCCAGAGCTGCGCGATCGAGCCGTCCTCGCCGGTTCCGGCGATATCGGGCAGGGCGTTGATCCCCGGTGCGAGGGTGATCGGCGTGAGCAGGGCCGGAGCGGATGCGGCGGCCATGCCGGGTAGCGCGAGCCATGCCATCGCCCAGCAAACGGATAGTTGTCGAAAAGGCAGATGTCGCATCGTCACTCCCCGCGACCACGCATCCCTCTGCGATGTTCTGCCCGAGGGTCGGCGAAGCGACAATAGGGCTGGCCGAAAGGGTTAGGGGGAGGGAAAAACCTGCCGATTCGACTGTTTCGAGCGCTGCGCGGGGGCGATTCGAGGGCTATGGCGCGGCCTTTTCGGCGTCGGGCGACGAAAATCGGGCCTGTGGAAATTTTTGTTTTTGCTCGAAATTTCTAGGTTTTCCGGTGCTCTGAGGGGGCTTCCGCATGCCTTCGTCCCGCCGATGCGAACAAAAATGAGATTGGCCACTTGCCACCCCCGGAGTCGCCCTATATAGGCGCGCTCCTGCCCCGGGCGCTCTTCGGAACGCCCACCCGGTCGGGGAATAGCTCAGCCTGGTAGAGCACTGTCTTCGGGAGGCAGGGGCCGGAGGTTCGAATCCTCTTTCCCCGACCATTTTCACCCTCGGGTGAGGCATAGAAACCCAGCGGAAACGCTGGGTTTTTTGCTGTCTGGGGTTTGCTTCACATTCTGTCATGGACAAGGGTTCAAGGTCCGTTTGAACCTCGCCCGCTATGGGCTAGGCTCCGGCCATGACCGAAATTCTCGCTGCCGATTCCGCCGCCCAGACCACAGTTCGCCACTGGGAGTGGCAATACCTCGACCTCATGCGCCGCATCTGGGAAGAGGGCGATGAACGGGTGGACCGTACCGGCATCGGCACGTGCTCGGTGTTCGGGGCGACGATCCGCTTCGACCTGTCGGACGGCGCGATGCCGCTGCTCACCACCAAGCGCGTCTACTGGAAGACGGCGACCCGCGAACTGCTCTGGTTCCTGACCGGGGATACCAACATCCGTTCGCTCTGTGCGCAGGGCGTCGAGATCTGGACCGATTGGCCGTTGGACCGTTATCGCCGCGAAACCGGCGAAACTATCGAGCGTGCCGAATTCTCGCGCCGGATCGTCGAGGATGCGGCCTTTGCGGATCAGTGGGGCGATCTCGGTCCGGTCTACGGCAAGCAGTGGGTGAACTGGCCGGTCTACGAAGAGGCCGGCGAGGGACTCTATCGCAAGCGGGCAGCCGGGGTGAATCAGGTCGCGCAAGTGATCGAGAGCCTGAAGAACAATCCGGGCAGTCGCCGCCACATCATCGAGGGTTGGAACGTCGCCGAACTCGATTCGATGGCGCTGCCGCCGTGCCACAAGAGCTATCAGTTCCATGTCGCCGATGGCCGCCTCTCCTGCGCGCTCTATCAGCGGAGCTGCGACCTCGGGCTTGGGTTCGCCTTCAACATGTGGTCGCTGGCACTGCTGACGCGGATGTTCGCCCAGCAATGCAACCTTGAGCCGGGAGAGGCCGTTTGGATGGGCGGTGATGTCCATCTTTACCTCAACCATGCCGCTCTGGTCGAAGAGCAGCTTTCGCGCCGGCCCGAAGGCGAAGCGCGACTCGAAATCGCCCGCAGGCCCGATTCGATCTTCGATTACCGGATCGAGGATTTCGTGGTTTCGGGTTACGCCCCGCAGGCGCATATCGCCGCTCCGGTGGCGGTTTAATTCCCGTTGGGCAGATTTTCTCGGTGGATTGACATTGCTGGAGGTTGAAATAATATGACCTGACCGTGGAATTTTGAAACGCGTTAGGTTCGTCCCTTTTTCCTAGCGCAGATCAGGTTTCTACGGCCCGGAAAGTCGGGAGAGGATAACCAGAATGGCCGAAGGCCCGGTTCGCACAGGCAAGTTACGTGGCAATCTGCCGCCGCTCGAACTCTATGTTCCCGAGCCGAGATATCGGCCGGGCGATACGGTAGATTATACTCACCTGGAAATCCCCGAACCGGGCCTTCTGGCCCGGCCGGACGAGGCCTGCGAGGCCAGGGAAACCTGGCCAATGACGCTTGACCTGATCCGGGTGCTCGGCGATGACGATCGCGCCGTCGGTCCGTGGAATCCCGGTCTCGATGCCGAGACCCTGCGCCGCATGCTGGCGACGATGGCGCTTACCCGCGCTTTCGACGACCGCATGTATCGCGGCCAGCGGCAGGGAAAGACCAGCTTCTACATGAAGTCCACCGGCGAAGAGGCGATCTCGATCGCCTGCGCCCACGCGCTCGCGGCGGACGACATGGTGTTCCCCAGCTATCGCCAGCAGGGCGTGCTGATCGCCCGCGGCTATCCGCTGGTGGAGATGGTCAACCAGATCTACTCGAACCGCGCCGATCCCCTGAAGGGCCGCCAGTTGCCGATCATGTATTCGGCCAAGGACTACGGCTTCTTCTCGATCTCGGGCAACCTCGCCACCCAGTTCCCGCAGGCGGTGGGCTGGGCGATGGCTAGTGCGATCAAGGGCGATACCCGCATCGCCACCAGCTTCGTGGGCGAAGGCTCCAGCGCCGAGGGCGATTTCCATGCGGCGATGACCTTTGCGGCGGTCTACAACGCGCCCGTCGTGCTCAACGTGGTCAACAACCAGTGGGCGATCTCCAGCTTCTCGGGCTTTGCCGGGGCCGAGCGCACGACTTTTGCGGCGCGTGCGGCGGGTTACGGCATCGCCGGGCTGCGCGTCGACGGCAACGATATCCTGGCGGTCTATGCGGCGATGGAGTGGGCCGCCAACCGTGCCCGTGCGGGCAAGGGGCCGACCCTGATCGAGCACTTCACCTATCGCGCCGAAGGGCACTCCACCTCCGACGATCCCAGCGCCTACCGTTCCGCGCGCGAGGCTGAGGACTGGCCGCTCGGCGATCCGATCATGCGCCTCAAGAAGCACCTGATCGCGCTCGGCGAATGGTCGGAGGAGCAGCACGAGACGATGGACCGTGACCTCGCCGAGCAGGTCAAGGCGGCCACCAAGGAAGCCGAGAAGAACGGCATCCTCGGGCACGGCCTTCACCACCCGTTCCACACGATGTTCGAGGACGTGTTCGAGGAGCTGCCCTGGCACCTCCAGGAACAGGCCGAACAGGCGATCCGTGAGCGACAGACGAAATGGCCGGAGTGGAAGGAGTGAGGACCATGATCGAGGAAAATCCCGTCAGCCTTCACGACGCGCCGAGCCGTCCGATGAACATGATCGAGGCAATCAACGACGCGCTCGACATCATGATGGCGCGCGATCCCGATGTCGTCATCATGGGCGAGGACGTCGGCTACTTCGGCGGCGTGTTCCGGGCGACGGCGGGCCTTCAGAAGAAGTTCGGCAAGAATCGCGTGTTCGATACGCCGATCAACGAATGCGGCATCATCGGCGCTGCCGTCGGCATGGCCGCTTATGGCCTGCGCCCGGTGCCGGAGATCCAGTTCGCGGACTATATCTATCCTGGCCTCGACCAGCTCGTCTCCGAAGCGGCGCGTCTGCGCTATCGCTCGGCCGGGGAGTTCGTGGCGCCGATCACCGTGCGCTCGCCGTTCGGTGGCGGCATCTTCGGGGGCCAGACCCACAGCCAGAGCCCCGAGGCGCTGTTCACCCACGTCGCCGGTCTCAAGACGGTGATCCCGGCGACGCCTTATGACGCCAAGGGCCTGTTGATCGCCGCGATCGAGGACAACGATCCGGTCATCTTCTTCGAGCCGAAGCGCATCTACAACGGCCCGTTCGACGGCTATTATGATCGCCCCTCGCGGCCCTGGAAGGGCTTGCCCGGAAGCCAGGTGCCGGAGGGCTACTACAAGGTGCCGCTCGGCAAGGCCCGTGTGGTGCGCGAAGGCGCGGCGCTGACGGTCGTGACTTACGGCACCATGGTTCATGTCGCCGAAGCGGTGCTCGCCGAGAAGGGCGTCGATGTCGAGATCATCGATCTTCGCAGCCTCGTTCCGCTTGATATCGACACTGTGGAAAAGTCGGTGGAGAAGACGGGGAAATGCCTGGTGATACACGAGGCGACCCGCACCTCCGGCTTCGGCGCCGAACTCGTCACGCTCGTCCAGGAGCGCTGCTTCTATCATCTCGAAGCGCCGGTGGAGCGCGTGACCGGTTTCGACACGCCCTATCCGCATAGCCTCGAGTGGGCCTATTTCCCCGGTCCCGTCCGCATCGGCGAGGCGGTCGATCGGCTCATGAAGGATTGATCCGATGGGTCGTTTCACATTCCGCCTGCCGGATATCGGCGAGGGTATTGCCGAGGCCGAGATCGTCGCCTGGCACGTCAAAGTCGGGGACACGGTCGAGGAAGACGGTCGCCTTGCCGACATGATGACTGACAAGGCGACGGTCGAGATGGAGAGCCCGGTTTCGGGCGTGGTCGTCGAAGTGGCGGGCGAGACGGGCGATGTGATCGCCATCGGCTCGCCGCTGGTGGTGATCGAGGTCGAAGGTGCGGGCAACGAAGTCGACCGCGCGCCGGCGCCGAAGTCCGAGGTCATCGAGCGTGTTGAGGGGGCAGTGGCCGGTGCTTCGACCCTTCGACAAGCTCAGGGCTCAGCACGAACGGAGGTTGTGGAAACCGAAGCCACTGTAGCACCTGCACCTGCTCCGGCCCCATCCCCCACACCCGCTCAGGCTGAGCCTGTCGAAGCCCGCGCGCCCGCGCCCGCGCCCGCGCCCAAACCCTCAGCCGCGCACGCCAAAGTCATGGCCAGCCCGGCGGTGCGCAAGCGTGCCGCCGATCTCGGCATCGACTTGTCCGAAGTGCGTCCCGCCGAGGATGGCCGCCTGCGTCACGCCGATCTCGACGCGTTCCTGGCCTACAACGCCGCGGGCGGTTTCCAGCCTGCCGGTCGCAAGGGGCAGGACGAGCAGGTTCGCGTGATCGGCCTGCGCCGCCGCATTGCCGAGAACATGGCGGCGTCCAAGCGCCAGATCCCGCACTTCGCCTATGTTGAGGAATACGACGTGACGGCGCTGGAGGAAGTCCGCGCGCAGCTTAACGAGGGCAGGGGCGCCAATGTGGACGGGCGGCCCAAGCTGACGATGCTGCCGTTCCTGATCACGGCGATCTGCAAGTTGCTGCCGAAGTATCCGATGCTGAATGCCCATTACGATGACGAGGCGGGTGTGGTGACGCGCTACGGCTCGGTGCATCTCGGCATGGCGGCGCAGACCCCGGCGGGGCTGATGGTCCCGGTGATCCGCGATGCGCAGGATCGCAATCTCTGGCAACTCGCCACGGAGATCGGCCGTCTGGCGCAGGCGGCGCGCGACGGCTCGGCCAAGTCGTCCGAGCTTTCGGGTTCGACCATCACGGTGACCTCGCTCGGGCCGATGGGCGGGGTGGCGACCACGCCGGTCATCAACCGTCCGGAAGTGGCGATCATCGGTCCGAACCGGATCGTCGAGCGACCGATGTTCGTGAAGGGCGCCGACGGCACCGAGCGCATCGAGAAGCGCAAGATCATGAACATTTCGATGTCCTGCGACCACCGCGTGGTAGACGGCTGGGATGCCGCCAGCTTCGCGCAGGACCTCAAGAAGCTGATCGAAGCCCCCGCGCTCATTCTTGCGGGGTGAGGGGAGTGATCGCATGAGCAAGGATCCGCGCGTCGACGACTATATCGAACAGGCCGCGGACTTTGCCCGTCCGATCCTCCAACATTTGCGGGCGGTGGCCCACCGTGCGCTTCCCGGCGCCGAAGAGGCGATCAAATGGGGCATGCCGCACTTCACGGTGAACGGTAAGAACGTCGCCGGGATGGCGGCGTTCAAGGCACACTGCACTTTCGTCATTCATGGAGACGGTCGGCAGGGCGACGCCATGGGACAGTTCGGGCGAATCACGAAGATCACCGATCTGCCAGACGAGGCGGTGCTGACGGCGAATCTCGATGCAGCGCTGAACCGCGTGCTGGAGAAGGGCACCGCACTCAAGACCGCCGACGAACGCAAGCCGCGTCCGGAAATTCCGATGCCGGAGGATTTTGCGGCACTGCTGGCAGCCATGCCGGAGGTGCAGGATATATTCGGCGCGTTCAGCCCCTCTCAGCGCCGTGACTACCTGGAATGGATCACCGAGGCGAAGACTGCCGCCACACGCGACAAGCGCATGGCGCAGGCGACCGCGTGGATCGCCGAGGGCAAGACCCGCAACTGGAAATACGAGAAGCCACGTCGCCCTTCCTGACCTCCTGGTCGGATCGGCCGCGATTGGCGTCATGCTCCCGTCGTCTCCGCAAAGGCGACGATGTTGTGGGAGCAGTGTCCGCTCTCATGATGGCCCCCAATGAACATTGTTTCGTCATTGCTTCGCTACGCTCGCAATGACGAGGAGGGGCTGCTTGGCGACGATGTTTCGCAAGGGATTCTGCCCGGCCTAAAATTTTTTTCGCTTATTTTCCTTCGATCGAGCCGTCCGAAAGGTGTCTTCACGTGATAAAAATCGCGAAATCGGCACTAAAATCGGTTCTTTGGTGAAACTGTCCACAGGCTAGTCGCGGTTCGGTCGTAAAAATCTTCGTGGGGCTGGAATATCGCGTTGACAGCCACCCGGTGCTGACATAGAGGGCGGCCTCCCAAGCGGACGCAACCGCAAGAACGCGGGTGTAGCTCAGTTGGTTA
>NZ_DAISLT010000008.1:64680-137114 GCF_036820275.1 Novosphingobium sp. | reverse complement strand
GAGTGCCGGCCTGTCACGCCGGAGGTCGCGGGTTCGAGCCCCGTCACTCGCGCCACTTGGGAAATTCCCTGTCTGTGACAGGTAGGGATAATGCTGGTAAACCAGCGACTTGAGGTAGTCTAAAAACCTCACATACATTGCTGCGCGGGTGTAGCTCAGTTGGTTAGAGTGCCGGCCTGTCACGCCGGAGGTCGCGGGTTCGAGCCCCGTCACTCGCGCCATTTCCTTCACGGGAATTGGTCAAGCAATGAAACGAAAAAGGCCGGGTTAACGCCCGGCCTTTTCTTTTGTCTGCTTCGGACGCGCGTAAAAAAGAACGCTGGAGAATCACCCCCAGCGTCCGGTCTCCATCCAGATCAGGAACCGCTTCAGCGGCAATATCCATATCACCCCGAGCGCGAGGTAGATCGGCGTCTGGAGCAGGGCGTGCCAGGTTCCGATCACCGGCGGCAGGTATCGCGCGATCAGCAGGCCGTAGACGCACAGGGCGACGAGCAGGCCGAGGACCCCGATGGGGATTCGCCAGGTCGGGGTCTCGCGCAAGTCAGATCTCTCCCTCATAGATTCGAGTCGGCGTCACGATCGCGTCGAGAATGCGGTCGTGCGGCTCGATGGGGAGAGTGTCGGCCAACTGGCAGTCCCAGGCAAGGCCGATCGCGGGAACGTCGGGATTGGCTTCCAGCCAGCGATCGTAGTGACCGCCGCCCTGGCCGAGTCGGTGTCCTTCCGCCGTGAAGGCGATCAGGGGAACCACGACGATCGCCGGAACCACGGGCTTCGCGTCCGCAAGCGGCTGGAGCGCGCCCCAAGGGCCGATCGTGAGCTGTTCCTCGTCGAAGGGATTGGCCCATTCGCGGAACTCCATTGCGCTGTCCTTGGCGGCGAACCAGGGCAGGGCGATGCGGCGGTCGTGTTCCGAGAGCCAGCGTGCCCAGCCGAAGGCCGGAGCCTCGTCACCGACGGGTGCGTAGAGACCGATGGTCAGTCCCTCGGGCATCATTTCCGCGACGGGAGCGGGCGGGCGGTTGAGCACGAGCGCGCGCATGCCCTGCGGCAGCGAGGCGACATGCTCTGCGCGTGCGGCCCGGTGCATCTTGCGCAGGGCGCTTTTCTCGGATGGTGGAGAGAGAGGGGGCGACGAATCCACCGTGGGTCCCATTCCTGCAAAATCTGGTCAGGGCCGCGACAATAGCACCGAAGGTCTTTCGCGGCATGTCGGAATTCCGGCACTGCTCATGCCGAAAAAGATAAGAGTCCGTTTGAAAAATGCCCATGAGGGCATTTTCCTGCGGTCTGATACCGCAAAAATCGCATTTCGCGAATTTCCAGACGGACTCAATTTTCAGACGAATCTAGGACCGGAAGTATCCTTCCGGCCTGATGAGGGGGTGACGGGACCACCATGGGTCGTTTGCTCGAGAAATCCTCTGACGCCTCGACGTCAGGTGGGAACCATGTGCGTCGGACCAGGGTCCGGGCAGGGACAGCTCCCTTTGGATTGCTTATAGCCTCAGGGATGTTCGTACGGCTCGTGCCGGGCAGTTCCCGTCGCCTCTTATTTAGGCATTCGGAGCGCGCTGCTCAAGGAGGTCTGCAAGATTTTCGACATGATCGGCAATCCGCGCCAGTTCCTCGACCAGAACCTGGGGAATTTCCGGTTCCGGAGCGGGCGGCGGCGCGGCAGGTGCGACCGCCGGACGCTGGCGCAGCTCGTGCAGTTCGTCCGCCAGCATCAGCGAGGCGAAGAGCAGCATGCGCGGCTCGGTCTGGCCGACGACTCCGGCCTGCACGAGCTTCTCGTCGATCATCTGCGCGAGGCGGGTGACGTGGGCTTCCTCGCCGTCCGCGCAGGCGAGCATGAATTCGCGTCCGCCGATCGTGAGAGTGACGTTTGCCATCGCTTCAGGATTTCCCTTGGGCGAGAAGGGCATCGATCTCGCCGAGCGCGTCCTCTACGGTGTCGCGCAGGCGGTCGTGGCGCTCCTGCAAGTCGCGGCTCTGCGATACCGCGCGTTCAAGCCGGGCGAGCGCCGCCCGGATCCTGTCGACTGCCTGCTCGGTCGCGGCCTCGTTGGTCACCTTGTCCATCGCCGTTTCGCTACCGTGAAATGACCAAAAGGCAATCAATTGCCCGGCCTTGTTCACAGGGCTTTCGATCAGCCGGGCGGAATGTGCCACCATACGATGGGCACTTCTATGTACAAGCCACTAAGTATACCGCAGGCCAATCCCTCCGCGGTGAACTTGACGGGAGACGGCCTCGCCCTAAAGGGGGTCGGCAAGTTCGAATCGTCCCATTCCTTCCGTTTCCGGAGCTTTCACGATGACCCTTGCTGCTGACCGTCTCGCGCCGATGGCCAATGCCATCCGGGCGCTGTCGATGGACGCTGTTCAGGCGGCCAACAGTGGCCACCCCGGCATGCCGATGGGCATGGCCGACGTCGCGACCGTCCTGTTCTCGAAGTTCCTCAAGTTCGATCCCGCACAGCCCAAGTGGGCCGATCGCGACCGCTTCGTGCTGTCCGCCGGTCACGGTTCGATGCTGATCTACTCGCTGCTCCACCTGACCGGCTATGCCAGCCCGACGATGGACGACATCCGGAACTTCCGCCAGCTCGGTTCGGTCTGCGCCGGTCACCCGGAAAACTTCCTGATCGAAGGCGTGGAATGCACCACCGGCCCGCTCGGCCAGGGCCTGGCCATGGCGGTCGGCATGGCGATGGCGGAGCGTCAGCTCAACGCCACCTTCGGCGACGATCTGGTCGACCACAAGACCTGGGTTATCGCCGGTGACGGCTGCCTCATGGAAGGCATCAACCACGAAGCCATCGGTCTGGCCGGCACGCTGAAGCTCGACCGCCTCAAGGTTCTGTGGGACGACAACAAGATCACCATCGACGGCGACACCTCGCTTTCGACCAGCGAAGACATTCCGGCGCGCTACCGCGCTTCGGGCTGGGACGTGTTCGAGTGCGACGGCCATGACTTCGCCGACATCGAACGCGCGCTGGCCGAGGCCGCCGCTTCGGACAAGCCGACGCTCGTCGCCTGCAAGACCGTGATCGGCAAGGGCGCCCCCAACAAGCAGGGCGGCCACGACGTGCACGGCGCCGCGCTGGGCGAGGCCGAAGTGGCCGCTGCCCGCGAATACCTTGGCTGGACCTCGGCTCCGTTCGAAGTGCCTGCCGAGATCCTCGCCGACTGGCGCTCGCTTGGCGAAAAGGGCGCCGCTGCCCACGCCGAATGGTTCACTCGCCTGGCCGCTTCGGACAAGGGCGAGGAATTCGGCCGCCGCATGGCCGGCGAACTGCCCGAGACCGACGCGATCCGCGCCAAGCTGGCCGAGTGGCTGGAAGGCGACTCCACCGTCGCCACCCGCAAGGCCTCGGAAAACTGGCTGAACGTGCTGGCTCCGGCGATCCCCGAGATGATCGGCGGCTCGGCCGACCTCACCGGCTCGAACAACACCAAGGCCAAGTGCCAGGAACCGTTCACGTCCGACAACTACGGCGGCCGTTACGTCTACTACGGCATCCGTGAATTCGGCATGGCCGCTGCCCTCAACGGCATGGCGCTGCACGGCGGCGTGATCCCCTACGGCGGCACCTTCCTGATCTTCTCGGACTACTGCCGCAACGCGATCCGTCTCTCGGCGCTCCAGCAGACCCGCGCGATCTACGTGCTCACCCACGATTCGATCGGCCTTGGCGAAGATGGCCCGACCCACCAGCCGGTTGAGCACGTCATGTCGATGCGCCTGATCCCGAACCTCTACGTGTTCCGCCCGGCCGACGTCATCGAGACGGCGGAATGCTGGAACATCGCGCTCGAATCCGAGGATACGCCTTCGGTCCTGGCGCTGACCCGCCAGAACCTGCCGCAGCTGCGCAAGACCGGCGACATGCTTTCGGCCCGCGGCGCCTATACGCTCCGCCATGCCGATGCCGACCGCAAGGTGATCCTGATCGCCACCGGTTCGGAAGTCGAACTGGCCGTGAAGGTGAAGGACGAACTGGAAGCCCAGGGAATCGGCGCGGACGTCGTCTCGATGCCCTGCATGGAGCTTTTCGCCGCCCAGGACGAAGCCTACCAGCATGAAATCCTGCCCAACGATGCGTCGATCCTGAAGGTCTCGATCGAAGCCGGCATCACCATGGGCTGGGAACGCTATACCGCACAGAGCCGCAACGGCGGCCTGAACATCGGTCTCGACCGCTTCGGCGCCTCGGCTCCGGCCAAGGACCTGTTCGCTCGCTTCGGCTTCACCGTCGACGCGATCGTTCCGAAGATCCTCAACAAGCTCAGCGTGTAAACAGGAGAATTTACCTATGGCGACCAAGGTTGCGATCAACGGTTTCGGACGCATCGGGCGCAATGTCGCCCGCGCCATTCTCGAACGCACGGACCATGACCTCGAGCTGGTGTCGATCAACGACCTGGCCGACGCCAAGGCCAATGCCCTCCTGTTCAAGCGCGACAGCGTCCACGGCACCTTCGAAGGCACCGTGGAAGTTGACGGCACCGACCTCGTCATCAACGGCAAGCGCATCCATGTGACGGCCGAGCGCGACCCCGCGAACCTGCCGCATGCCGCGCAGGGCGTGGACATCGTGCTCGAATGCACCGGCTTCTTCACCAACAAGGAATCGGCCTCCAAGCACATCGACGCGGGCGCCAAGCGCGTGCTCGTCTCGGCGCCGGCCAAGGGCGTGGATCTCACGGTCGTCTACGGCGTGAACCACAAGGAACTGACCGCCGATCACGTCGTCGTGTCGAACGCCTCGTGCACCACCAACTGCCTGGCGCCCTTCGCCAAGGTCCTGCATGAGAAGATCGGTATCGAGCGCGGTCTGATGACCACGATCCACTCGTATACCAACGACCAGAAGATCCTCGACCAGATCCACAGCGATCCGCGCCGCGCCCGCGCCGCCGCGATGAACATGATCCCGACCAGCACCGGCGCCGCCGTTGCCGTGGGCCTCGTTCTTCCGGACCTCAAGGGCAAGCTCGACGGTTCGTCGATCCGCGTGCCGACCCCGAACGTCTCGGTCGTCGACCTGACCTTCGTGCCGAAGCGCGACACCACCGCCGAGGAAGTCAACGCGCTGCTCAAGGAAGCGGCCGAGGGCGAACTCAAGGGCGTGCTGGGCTACACCGAAGAGCCGCTGGTCTCGATCGACTTCAACCACGACGCGCACTCGTCGACCATCGACAGCCTTGAGACGTCGGTTCTCGAAGGCAAGCTGGTTCGCGTCCTGTCGTGGTACGACAACGAGTGGGGCTTCTCCAACCGCATGGTCGACACGGCCGGCGTGATGGCAGGCCTGCTCTGAAAATGACGATGACGACGGATCGAAACCGATCCGTCGTCCTTGCTGTCGCCGCGAAAGTCCAATCGGACTTTCGCGGCGCAGTGCTGAATCCGAGAAGAAATTAGCGTGAGGATCGAGCAATGAGCGCTTTCAAGACCCTTGATGACCTTGGTGACGTGACGGGCAAGGTCGCGCTGGTGCGCGTGGACCTCAACCTGCCGATGCAGGACGCCGTCGTCACCGACGACACCCGCATCCGCGCCGCCGCGCCGACCGTGCTGGAACTCGCCGAAAAGGGCGCCAAGGTCCTCCTGCTCGCGCACTTCGGCCGCCCCAAGGGCGAGCGCGTCTCCACCCAGTCGCTGTCGATGGTGGTCGGTGCGGTCGAGAAGGTGCTCGGCAAGGAAGTGATGTTCGTGCCGGAAATCGCCGGTGACGTGGTCAAGCAGGCCGTCGGCATCCTGCGCGCGGGCGACATCTCCATCCTCGAGAACACCCGCTTCTGGAAGGGCGAGGAAAAGAACGACCCCGAACTGGTCAAGGCGATTGCCGCCAACGCCGATTTCTACGTCAACGACGCCTTCTCCGCCGCCCACCGTGCCCACGCGACGACCGAGGGCCTCGCACATGTGCTTCCGGCCTATGCGGGCCGTTCGATGCAGGCCGAGCTGGAAGCGCTCGACAAGGCGCTCGGCAAGCCTGAAAAGCCGGTCGCGGCCGTCGTCGGCGGCGCCAAGGTTTCCTCGAAGCTCGACGTGCTCAAGCACCTCGTGACCCAGGTCGATCACCTCATCATCGGCGGCGGCATGGCCAACACCTTCCTCGCCGCCAAGGGCGTGGACGTGGGCAAGTCGCTCTGCGAGCACGACCTCACCGGCACGGCGAACGAGATCCTCGATACCGCCGACACCGCGGGCTGCACCGTGCACCTGCCTTACGAAGTGGTGGTCTCGAAGGAATTCGCCGCCAATCCGCCCAGCCTGCGTACCTGCAACGTCCATGAAGTGGCGGCGGACGAGATGATCCTCGACGTCGGTCCGCTCGCGGTGGAAGCGCTGAGCGACGTGCTCAAGACCTGCCGCACGCTCGTGTGGAACGGTCCGCTCGGCGCCTTCGAGACGGTGCCCTTCGATGCGGCGACCGTTGCCCTGGCAAAGACGGCAGCGGCGCTGACCCGCGAAGGTTCGCTGGTCTCGGTGGCGGGCGGCGGCGACACGGTCGCGGCGCTCAACCATGCAGGCGTGGCGGGCGACTTCTCGTACATCTCGACGGCGGGCGGTGCCTTCCTCGAATGGATGGAAGGCAAGGAACTTCCCGGCGTGGCTGCGCTTTCGGTCTGATTGGACGGACACGCTGGGGAGGGGCGGCACGCATGAACACTTCGATGCCTGCCGCTCGTCCTGAGCGGCAACTGCCCTGGCACGGCCGCTATGTAACGCTCGACGGCATGCGCGGGATCGCCGCGCTTGCCGTCGCGCTGTTCCATTTCAATATCTCGCAGGCCCCGCACGGCTATGTCGCGGTGGACTTCTTCTTCGCGCTTTCCGGCTTCGTGCTCTGCACCAGCTACCTGCCGCGCTGGCAGGGCGGGATGGGCACCGGGGACTTCATGACGAAGCGCCTCGTGCGGCTCTATCCGCTGTTCCTCGTCGGCATCGTGTTGACGACGACCGTGGGCGTGGTGCGCCATTATACCGGCGGCGATACCTCGCTAAGGCTGCCGACGATCGTCATCAGTACGGCGATCAATGCGTTCATGCTGCCGTCTCCGCTGACCGGCACGCTGTTCCCGCTCAATGTTCCGGCCTGGTCGCTGTTCTACGAACTGGTCGCCAATCTCGTAATGATCCTCGTGCTGTTCCGTCTGCCGCGCCTGGCGCTGCTGGCGGTCTGCGCGGTCTCGGCCTGGCGGTTCGTGCCCGCCGTGCTGGAAAACGGCTCGGGCAATATCGGTGCGGTCTGGCACGAGTGGTCGCTGGCCTTGGCACGGACGCTATATTCTTTCTGCGCGGGCATGCTCATTGCCCGGCTCCGCCAGCCCGCGCATCGACCGGCGACGCTGGGCGGGCTCTTCTGTCTGGCCGCCATCGCCGCGATGCTGCTGGCCGATCCCAAGTGGATCGCGGAGAGCCATTTCGACCTCGCCTGCACGCTGGTGATCTCGCCGCTGCTGGTCTGGTTCGGCTCGCGCGTCGAACCCTCGCGCAAGCTGGCGCCTGCGGCCTGGTTCGTGGGCGAGGTCTCCTTTGCGCTCTATGCGGTGCATTGGGCGCTGATCGAGCCGATGCGCTACTTCAAGGACGACCTGCATTACAACGAAGTGCTGATGGCCTTCGTCTATCTCGGCGCCTGCCTCGCCACCGCGTGGTTCTGCGTGCGTTGGATCGACGTGCCCGCCCGCACCTTGCTGTCCGACATGCTGCGACGCCGCAGGCATGCGCGGCTCTTCGCTGGAACGGGTCGCCCAACGGACGGATAGCCTTTTGCCGCAGTTGCGAAACGGAGCCTCGAAGAATAAGCCCGTTTCATGATTGCTCACACAATCTAGGAGGAGAAAAACCATGGAATTTTCAGAGATGACGGCCAAGGTGGCCGGCGGGAACGGCTTTATCGCCGCGCTCGATCAGAGCGGCGGTTCGACCCCGAAGGCGCTCAAGGGCTACGGCATCGAGGAAGGCGCCTGGTCGACCGAAGAAGAGATGTTCGGTCTCATCCACCAGATGCGCGCCCGCATCATCGCTTCGCCGGCCTTCACCGGTGACAAGGTGATCGGCGCGATCCTGTTCGAGCGGACCATGGATGGCGAAGTCGCCGGCGTGCCCACTCCGCAGGCGCTGATCGCCAAGGGCGTGGTTCCCTTCATCAAGATCGACAAGGGTCTTGAGGACGAGGCCAACGGCGTACAGCTGATGAAGCCGATGCCGACCCTCGACGCCCTGCTCGAACGGTCGAAGGCCCTCGGCGTCTACGGCACCAAGGAGCGCTCGGTCATCCACTCGGCCAATGCCGAGGGCATCGCCGCCGTCGTGAAGCAGCAGTTCGAGATCGGTCAGCAGGTGCTGTCGCACGGCATGATGCCGATCATCGAGCCCGAAGTGAACATCAAGAGCGAGACGCGCGCCGAGTGCGACACGCTGCTCCTGGCCGAGCTTCTCAAGAACCTCGATGCGCTGCCGGAAGGCACGCGCGTCATGCTCAAGCTCTCGCTGCCGATCGTGCCGGGCACCTTCGACCCGCTGGTTGCGCATCCCAATGTGCTGCGCGTCGTGGCGCTCTCGGGCGGCTACGAGCGTCCCGAGGCCTGCGTCGAACTGGCGAAGAACAAGGGCATCATCGCCAGCTTCAGCCGCGCGCTGCTCCAGGACCTGCGCGCGCAGATGAGCGATGCCGAGTTCGATGCCGCGCTGGGCGAGGCGATCGACGAGATCTTCAAGGGTTCGACCCAGAAGGTGGGCGCTGCGGCGACGGCCTGATCGGCGGTTGCGACTGTCGCTTGAAGGAAAGGGCGGTGCCGCAAGGCGCCGCCCTTTCCCGTTTCTCAGAGACCGCCCATGAAGCGGAAGCCGAACTGGTAGGCGAGCGGCGCGGGCTTCTTGCCGCCGACGGGGTGGGGCAGGGCATCCAGCAGATCGAGCTGGCCGTCCGCCACCTGCACCGGCTGACCCAGTGTCATCTCCATCTCGCGGGGGCCGGAACCGAGGTCCACGCGGACCCGCGCGCGCAGGCGTCCGGCCCAGACGCACTGGGTTCCCTCGGCGCAGCGGCTGTCTTCCAGCAAGGCCAGGGGGGTCACTTTTGGTCCACCTACGGAGATGGTCTCCCCGATGCGGGTATAGGCCAGAGGCGGGCCATTGTAGGGACCGGGCGGCGGAGCGGGGGACGTGGGGGCCGGATCAGGTGATTGCGGCGTGTAGAAATCGGTGGGCGGCGCAGCGTCGGGCGGCGATTGGGGCGGCAGCGTGCGAGGATCGGTGCCGCGAACGTCAGGTTGGGGGGGCGGTGGGGCCTCGATAGGCCGGGGCGGCGCTCCACCCGGCGTTTCCGGTATGATCCGGCAGGCCGAAAGCGCGACGAGGGCGGTCATGAGCGAAAGGGCGGTCGATAAGGCGCGTCGTCTCATGATCCTCACACGTGTCTGTTTTGGCCGAACGGCGATTCCGGCAGAAAACCGCATCGCGGCTGAACCTCGTCCTAACTATCGCCTTTGTGCGAATGACGAAGCCTTTTCCTGCGTCGATGGAACGGATCGGGCCTAGTCGCCCGATCTTTTCTTTGCAGGTCGCATTTTCCGAGCCGTCAGGTGATTTCACCTGACTTGAAAATGCTCTAGGGCGGCAGCCATGGACGATATCGAACGCGAACCGACGCAGCTCTACCTGATCTCGCCGCTGGAAGTGGCCGGCGGATTTCCCGAACGCCTAGCGCGCGCGCTCGACGCGGCGCCGGTCGCGGCGTTCCAGTTCCGGGTCAAGGACCTCGACCAGCACGAGGCCGCGCGCCTCGCGGAGCCCTTGCAGAAGATCTGCGGCGACCGCGGCGTGGCCTTCATCGTCAACGATTCGATCAGCCTCGCCAAGCGCCTCGGCGCCGACGGTGTGCATATCGGACAGGAAGACGGCACGGTCGAGGAAGCCCGCAACGCTCTCGGCCGCGATGCGCAGATCGGCGTGACCTGCCATGACAGCCGCCACCTGGCGATGGATGCGGGCGAGGCCGGGGCGGACTACGTTGCCTTCGGTGCTTTCTTCCCGACCACCACCAAGCAGGTGAAGCACATGGCGGGGGTGGACCTGCTGACATGGTGGCAGGGGATCTTCGAGATTCCCTGTGTGGCCATCGGCGGGATCACGCCGGAAAACTGCGGCGAGCTGGTCACCGCGGGTGCGGACTTCCTCGCGGTCTCGGGCGCCGTCTGGAACGGCGACGAAGTGGCGGCGATCAAGGCCTTCCACGAGGCGATGGCGGCCGTTCAGGGCTGACGGTAGGGCGGAGCATCCGGGGGTGATCCACAGGATTTCCCCCGCTTCTCCACATAGTCTCCACCCTCCATCCCCTGTTTCTGAACAGCTTATCCACAGGCTTGCCCCGGCGCCCGGCGGGGTGCAGAGACGGGGCATGGATCTCGCTCGTTACTTCGCCCGCATCGGCCTTTCCGAAGCGCCTGCACTTTCGCCCGAGGGGCTGGCCAGCCTCCAGCTAGCGCACCGACGATCCATCGGCTTCGAGAACCTCGCGATCCTGTTGGGCGAGGGCATCCGCATCGATAGCGAGAGCGTGTTCGAAAAACTCGTGCTGCGCGGGCGCGGCGGTTATTGCTTCGAGCAGAACCGCCTGTTTTCCGATGTTCTCTTGGCCATGGGGCTGGTCAACCGGCCCTTGCTGGCGCGGGTGCTGCTGGGCTTGTCCGACGGCGAAGTGCCGCCGCGCACCCATACGCTGCTGCTGGTGAATCTCGGCGGCGCGGCGTGGATTGCCGATGCCGGGTTCGGCGGTTCCTACGTTCCGCCATTGCCGCTGGAAGACGGCGCGCAAGTCCAGACCGGCGACGGCGCCTGGCACCGCCTCCAGCGCAGCGGCGAGCGTGGTTCGCTGGGCGGCGAATGGCGATTGGAGCGGGCCGGACCCGTTAGCGGCACCGATGGTCGTGCGGCGCCGCACGGCGACTGGCAGCCGCAATACGTCTTCGACCTCGCCGATGTGGCGCAGGACGATCTGGAACTGAGCAACCACTGGACCTCGACTCGACCGGCCACGCGCTTCACGACGGCCTGCGTTGCCAGTGTGGTATTGGAAGGCGGCTTCGCCTCGCTGAGCGACCGCCAGTTCACGCTCAGCCGGAACGGTGCCAGCGAGGTGCGGCAGGTGGAGACCGCCACCGAATATGCGCGTCTGCTGGGCGAAATGTTCGGCATTGCGCTGAGCGAGGCCGAAGCCGCTCGCCTGCCGATTTTCCGCTGATCGTCGGCGCACTACAACTTCGTCATTGCGAGCGTAGCGAAGCAATCCAGAGTCGATCTCAAGCCGCTCTGGATTGCTTCGCTACGCTCGCAATGACGAAAAGTGGGGTGGCTAGTGTACGTATGAGGCGTGAGGCACTCGGGATAACTCCTACTTCTCCCGAAGCCTCGGCATCAGTTCCACGAAATTGCAGGGCCGGTTGCGGCTGTCGAGCTGTTCGGCGAGGATGCCGTCCCAGCCGTCCTTCACCGCGCCGTTCGAGCCGGGCAGGGCGAAGATGTAGGTCCCCCGCGCGACGGCCGCGCAGGCCCGCGACTGCACCGTCGAGGTGCCGATGGTCTTGTAGGATAGCCAGCGGAACAGTTCGCCGAAGCCCGGAATGTCGCGTTCCTTCACCCGGTCGATCGCTTCCGGGGTGACGTCGCGGCCGGTCAGGCCGGTGCCGCCGGTGGAGACGATCGCGTCCACGTTGGGATCGTCGATCCAGGCATTCAGCCGGGCGGCGATCACATCGGCGTCGTCCTTCTCGATCGCCCGGTCGACCAGCGCGTGTCCGGCATCGACGACGCGCTGGGCGAGAATATCGCCCGAAGTATCGTCCTCCGGGCCTCGGGTGTCCGAGACGGTCAGGACGGCAATCTGGATCGGCTTGAAGACACGCTCGAGATCAATGGCCACGCACAATCGCTCCGTTCGCGGACATGCGAACGGCCTGCGAACCGGAGAGCCCCGGGAAGGTCGGCCACATGTCCTGCACGAGCGCCATGCGGCTTTCCGACTGACCGCCCGCCTGCCGCTCGTACATCCAGTAGTTGCGGAGCACTATGTTCACGTAGCCGCGCGTTTCCCAGTACGGCAGCGATTCGATCCACAGCAGCGGATCGCCCTGGCAGTTCACCTCGGTGTTCCACCGGCGCACCGGCAGCGGTCCGGCGTTGTAGGCGGCCATGACCTTGGGCAGCAGGCCCTGCGTGCCCGGATCGTTGCGCAGCGTTTCCAGATGACGCTGGCCGAAGGCGAGGTTCACTTCGGGCCTGTTGAGGTCCGACGCATTGCCGTTGTAGCCGAGCGAACCGGCATGGTCGCGGGCGGCGGCAGGCATGATCTGCATCAGGCCGCGTGCACCCGCCGGGCTCACCACGCTGGTCTGGAAGATCGATTCCTGGAGGGCATGGGCATAGACCAGCGCCGGATCGACCTTCCAGCCGCCGACCGGCGTCCACTTCGGCGTCGGGAAGCGGCTTGCGGGCTCGGGCTTGCCGCCGAACGGCGCATTGTAGGCCATCCAGAGCTGGGTCGAGGGCAGGCCGAGATCGCGGGCGAGGCGCGTGATCGAGGCGTACTGGTCGGGCGTGCCGATCCGGGCCTGATGGCGCAGCACTTCGTCGGCCAGGCTGTCCTTGCCGATCTCGGCCAGCTCCACGGCGGTGCGGATGTTGGTGTTGCCGCGCAGCACCTGCCAGTCGTTCTGGGTGAAGTCGGCGGCGGCGTGCTGCTCGGGCAGCTTCACGCCGAGCTGTTCGGCGGCGAGCATGCCATAGAGCGTCTCGTCCCGCGCGGCGGCGAGGCGCAGCGCGGCCGAGGCCTGCTCGGGCTTGCGGCAGCGGATCAGCGCGCGGCTGCGCCAGTAATGGGCCGCACTGGTCAGCTCGGCGTTTTCGGAAGACTTTGCGGTCTTGTCGAAGGCATCCGCCGCGCCGTCGCAGTCGCCCAGGCGCCAGGCCGCGAGGCCCGCGGTCCACCAGGCCTCGCCGACCCACGGGCCGGCGCCCATCGCGGCCAGCTGCGCCAGCTGATAGGCCTGCGCGTCCTGGTTCTCGATGTAGAAGCTCCACGCCACCTTCTGGCGCCATTCGGCCTGCGACGAAGGGCTGAGCCCGGCGTCGATGCCATCGAGCAGCACGCGTGCGCCGGTAGGATCGTCGGCCTTGATGCGGTCGTTGATGCCATTGGCGATCATCGCCGGCATCGTGCCGTCGTTGATCGTCGAGGGGCGCACGCGCTTGACCATGGTGGGGAGGCGGGCGAACTGCTGCTCGGAAGGCAGCGACGGCACGCTGGCCGCGCCGCGCTTCAGCGCGAGGCGGCTGATCTGGTCGGCGCCCGGCAGCTCGGTGCCCTGTGCCAGCCACGATTCAAGGGCGGGCAGCTCGATCTTGGGCGAGCCCGAGGCGAGGTAATAGGCGGCGCGAAGTTGCTGGTGGAGCGGGCCGTCCGGGCGGTCCGACAACATGCGCTGTATGGTGGACCAGTCCTTGGAATCGACCGCGTCGAAAGCCTGCTTGTAGTAAGTGCGGTCGTCCTGGCTGAGGAGCGAGGGGACCGCCGTATTGTCTGCGCGCGTGCGGAAATATTCCACGGCGGCGCTGTTGGCGAAAGCCGGGCTTGCGCCTGCGACGGATAGGACGGCGAGAACGGCAAGAGCAGCGCTGCTGCGCCATGCTCCCTTGCTGATTCTCTCCCTGCCGGATCGTTTCAAATTCATTCCCCGCATCGTGCGACCGCTTTGCCGGGAAAGATCGGTCCTTTCAGGACGTCGAAGCCTCCGGCACGGTTAATTTCTTGTGTCAGTTTTAGACTGTGTCCACTCCAGCCAGGCGTTCCAGAAGCTCGCCTTCGCGCGCGGTTGCTGCATCAGCGCGGCGAGACCCCACCCGGCCAGAAGCGGTATAACACGTCCTTCATGCTGAAATTGTCTTAAAACGGCAGCGCGTTGCGGCAATTCGTGGCCAACGAGCGACAGGACGTTTCCGCCGAGCACGATGAGTCGCTCTGGCGCGACAAGGTTAACGTGGCGGGCGAGCGCATCGCCCACTCCGCGATTCTCCGCCGCGCGCCAGTCCGGCAAGGGATCGTGGCGGGGCAGGGCGCTGGCGAGATAGACGTCCTCGCGGCGGGTGCCGAACGCGGCGAGCATGGCATCCAGCAATTTGCCCTGGGCGCCGGTCAGCAGCTCTTCGCGGTCCTGCGGTTCGGGAGTCTCGACGACGATCATCAGTGCCGCACCGGCCTCGCCGCGCGGGAGGATGCGTCCGGTCGGACCGCCATCGTCGAGCAGCGATTCGCGCATCCACCAGTCGCGGAAGGCGGGAAGGTCGGCGGGGAGCAGCGCCGGATCGATGCGCGTGGGCATCGGCGGAGGCGCGTTTTCCTCCACCGGCGGGCGGCGACGCGGCGGCAGGCGCTCGCCGTTTTCGTCCTGCTCGTCCTCGGGCACGATCCACTGGCGGGGCGCGTCCAGGAAGTCGAAATCGACCCCGGCTTCGCGCCACCAGCCTAGCGCACCTGTGATATCGTCCAGAAATTGCCGATTTGGGGCCTGATCCATCGGCTGGGTCTTGACCTCTTGGCTTCCACCAATCAAGGCAATTCGAGAAAATTAATCGAGCGACTAAATTAGGGGCCGGCTCAGTGGACACCATGATTGAACGCGAAGAGATGCCGTATGACGTCGTCGTCGTGGGCGGAGGGCCTGCGGGCCTGGCGACGGCGATCCGGTTGAAACAGGTCGATCCGGAGCTTTCGGTCTGCGTGCTGGAGAAGGGTTCGGAGATCGGCGCGCATATCCTGTCGGGCGCGACGATCGATCCCAAGGCGCTCGACGAACTGCTGCCGACCTGGCGCGAGGACGGCTGCCCGCTGGCCGAGACCCCGGTGACCGACAACTGGCACTGGCACCTGACGAAGAAGAAGAAGTTCTCCCTGCCGCATCTGGTGATGCCGCCGTTCATGTCGAACGACGGCAACTACACCGGCTCGTTGGGCAACCTCTGCCGCTGGCTGGCCGAACAGGCCGAGGCGTTGGAGATCGAGATCTTCCCCGGCTTCCCGGCCGCCGAGATTCTCTATGACGACAAGGGCGCCGTGATCGGCGTCCAGACCGGCGACATGGGCATCGACCGCGAGGGCAATCCCAAGGGCGATTTCCAGCCGGGCATGAACCTGCTGGGCAAGTACACCGTGTTCTGCGAAGGCGCGCGCGGCCACCTGACCAAGCGGCTCAAGGCGAAGTACGATCTGGAGGCGGATTGCCAGCCGCAGATCTACGGCATCGGCATCAAGGAACTCTGGGACATCCCGGCGGAAAAGCACGTCCCCGGCCGGGTGATCCACACCCAGGGCTGGCCGATGAGCGAGAGCGATTCGTGGGGCGGCGGCTTCCTTTACCACCAGGCAAACAACCAGGTCGCGCTCGGTTTCGTGACCGCGCTCGATTACAAGAACCCCTACGTTTATCCGTTCGAGGAATTCCAGCGCTGGAAGCAGCACCCGGAAATCCGCGCGATCCTCGAAGGCGGCAAGCGCGTCGCTTACGGGGCGCGTGCGATCAACGAGGGCGGCTGGCAGTCGGTGCCGATGCTTGCCTTCCCGGGCGGCGTGCTGGCGGGCTGCTCGGCGGGCTTCGTCAATGTGCCGCGCATCAAGGGCACCCATACCGCGATGAAGAGCGGCATGCTGGCGGCCGAGGCGATCGCTGCCGCGATCAAGGCGGGCCGCGAGCAGGACACGCTCGGCGAATACGATACCGCCGTGCGCGAAAGCTGGATCGCGAGGGAACTGAAGCTCGTGCAGAACGCCGAGCCGATGGTCGCCAAGTGGGGCGGCGAGATCGGCACGGTGCTGGCGGGCGCCGACATGTGGCTGCGCACGCTGTTCGGCTTCGGGCTTGCCAAGCCGATGAAGCATCACACCGATGCCTCGACGCTCCAGCGCGCTGATCTCTACCAGCCGATCGCCTATCCCAAGCCGGACGGCGTGATCAGCTTCGACCGCCTGACCAGCGTGTCCTACTCGTTCACCAACCACGAGGAAGACCAGCCGGTTCACCTGAAGCTCAAGGATCCCTCGGTTCCCACCGCGATCAACCTGCCGCTCTATGCCGGGCCGGAAGCGCGGTATTGCCCGGCGGGGGTCTATGAGTTCGTCGATCCGGACGGTTCGGGCATGAAGCTCCAGATCAACGCGCAGAACTGCGTCCACTGCAAGACCTGCGACATCAAGGACCCGACCCAGAACATCGAATGGGTCACTCCCGAAGGCGGCGGCGGGCCGAATTATCCCAATATGTGATCCGGAAAAGGGGAGGCGAGAGCTTCCCATTTTTTCAAAGCCCCGACCCTCGCGCAATTTCCCGCGTCACCCTGAACTCGTTTCAGGGTCCATCGCGCAGCAAGGGCGGTGCTTTAGGTAGCTTGCTGCGGGTGCCGTTGGTGAAACGACGCTTCGGCGCGAACGGCCCGATGGATCCTGAAACGCGTTCAGGATGACGCGGCTTTATGGTGAGATGTGAGGTGCGGCGGACCAAGGCTCATCTTGCCTCTGCGTCCGCGCCGCGTCATGGAAGCGCGATGCTTTCCGAAACTGCCTATGCCAAGATCAACCTCGCGCTTCACGTCCGCAGACGGCGCGAGGACGGCTATCACGAGCTGGAAACCCTGTTCGCTTTCGTCGATGCCGGGGATGAGCTGACGGCAGCGCCTGCCGCCATGGACAGCCTGACCACCCACGGTGAATTCGCGGGAAAGATCGACGATCCCTTCGGCAATATCGTCGCCAAGGCCCTGACGGCGCTTCCCCACGGAACGGGCTGGACTGTCGACCTTGAAAAGCGGCTGCCGGTCGCGGCTGGGCTGGGCGGCGGTTCCGCCGACGCCGGGGCGGTGTTCCGCATGGTCGAGCGCGCCCACGGCCTTCCCGATGACTGGCATGAGCGCGCGGCGAAGCTGGGTGCGGATGTGCCCGCCTGCGTCCTTTCGCGCCCCTGCATCGGCACCGGCACCGGCACCGAGCTTGCCGAAGTCTCCGAGAACGATCTCGAAGGTTGCCCGGTCCTGCTGGTCAATCCGCGCGCGCCGGTGCCGACCGGGCCGGTGTTCAAGGCCTGGGACGGGCGCGATCGCGGCGCCATGCCGGGCGGCAGCTTGCGCGAGATCGCCCTGGCGGGTCGCAACGATCTGGAAAGCCCCGCCATCGCCATCTGCCCGGTGATTGCGGACGTGCTCGCTGCGCTGAACGAGACCGCGCCTTTCCTCGCCCGCATGTCCGGCTCCGGGGCGACGTGCTTTGCGCTCTACGAAAGTCAGGAAGTTTTAAGCCGGGCCGCGGCAAGGATCGCCGCGGAGCACCCCGACTGGTGGCAATTATCCGGGAAACTGCGTTGAAAACCGAACCCTATACCCTGCTCGGCACCCCGGCCGAGGGCGGCATCCTCGTCATTGCCGACCACGCCTCGAACCATGTGCCCGAGGGCATTGACCTCGGCATTCCGGCCGAACTGATGAACCAGCACATCGCCGTCGATATCGGCGTGGCGGCCGTGGCGGAACGGATGATCGCGCCCGGTACTGCCGCCTGGCTCGCCGGAATCAGCCGCCTCGTCTGCGATCTCAACCGGGATATCGGCATGCCCGGCATGTTTCCCGAGGTTTCGGACGGCTATGATATCCCCGGCAACCGGATCGGCGACGAGGGCCGCGCGGCGCGCGTGGCCGCCTATTTCGATCCCTATCATGCCGCGCTTGAAAAGCTGCTGGGGGAGGCGCCGCCCGCACTGATCGTCTCGCTGCACAGCTTCACGCCGGGTCTGGCAACTTGCGACAAGCCGCGCCCCTGGGAGATCGGCATTCTCTATAATGAGGACGACCGCGCCGCCCGCCTCGCCATCCCGCTGCTGGCAGCGGAAGGGCTGACCGTCGGCGATCAGGAGCCTTACTCGGGCCGCATTCTCAACGCCTCGATGAACCGCCATGCCGAGGCGCATGGCCGGCCCTATCTCAGCATCGAGATCCGGCAGGACCAGATCGCCGATGCGGCGGGGCAGGCGCTCTGGGCCGAGCGGATGACGCGGCTCTGCAACGCGGTCGTCGCCGGGCTAGGTTGATCCCCTCCCGGCTTGTGGTCCCCCGGATGCGGCGATAGTCTCGCGGCGATGGATCAGGGGGCAACATGATCGGCTATCACCTTGTACGGCTGGCGAAATTTTCCGGCCGAGAGACCCGCGCCCAGTTCTGGCCATGGGCAGCGGTGGTCGCGGGAATCGCGATGGTCGGCGGCTTTGCGACGGCGATGCCGATGGTGCTCGCCTCGATGGCGAAGATGCGCCGGTTCGCGCTGGAGCACCCGGAGCAGGCCACGATCTCCTCGGGACCCGGCCATTACGAGATCGAGATCGAGGGCTATCATCCCGAACTGATGCCGGATATCGCGCCGTTCCTCACGGCGATGGAGGGCATCATGGCCCTGCTGATCGTGCTGATCGCCGCCGCCGTCGTCAGGCGCCTTCACGACACCGGGCGTTCCGGCGCCTGGGGACTTCTGCCGCTGCCGTTCCTGTTCTTCGGCTTCGCGCGCATGCCGGTGCTCTTCGCCGATCCCGCTTTCGATACGCGCCTGTTCGGCCTGCTGTTCCTCAACAACTTCTGTTACCTTGGCGCTCTCGGGGTGCTGGTGCTGCTGCTCTCCCTGTCGGGAAAGGCGGACGAAAACCGCTACGGCCCGGTCTCGAAAAGCTGATCGCGCACGATCATAAAAGCAAAAAGCGCATTTCAGGAAATTTTATACCTCGCAAAAGCCCTGCACTTGGCGTAGGGGCGCCCCATATCCATGATCGACATGGCGCGAACCCAGCGCCGTGCCCATGACCAATCCCGGAGTTCGCACAATGCCCGCCTATCGTTCCCGCACTTCCACCCACGGCCGCAACATGGCGGGCGCGCGTGGCCTCTGGCGCGCGACGGGCATGAAGGATTCGGACTTCGGCAAGCCGATCATCGCGGTGGTGAACTCGTTCACGCAGTTCGTACCCGGCCACGTCCACCTCAAGGACCTGGGCCAGATGGTCGCGCGCGAGATCGAGGCGGCGGGCGGCGTCGCCAAGGAATTCAACACCATCGCGGTCGATGACGGCATCGCCATGGGTCACGACGGCATGCTCTATTCGCTGCCCAGCCGCGATCTGATCGCGGACAGCGTGGAGTACATGGTCAACGCCCACTGTGCCGACGCGATGGTGTGCATCTCCAACTGCGACAAGATCACGCCGGGCATGCTGATGGCCGCGCTGCGCATCAACATCCCGGTCGTCTTCGTCTCCGGCGGGCCGATGGAAGCGGGCAAGGTCGTGCTGCGCGGCAAGGAGCAGGCGCTCGATCTGGTCGACGCCATGGTCGCCGCCGCCGACGAGAGCTACACCGACGAGGAAGTCCAGGCGATCGAGCGTTCGGCCTGCCCGACTTGCGGCTCGTGCTCGGGCATGTTCACCGCCAACTCGATGAACTGCCTGACCGAAGCGCTGGGTCTCTCGCTGCCGGGCAACGGCTCGACTCTGGCGACGCACTCGGACCGCCAGCGCCTGTTCCTCGAAGCGGGCCGCCTCGCGGTCGATCTCTGCCGCCGCTACTACGAGCAGGAGGACGAAAGCGTCCTGCCGCGCAATATCGCCAGCTTCGGCGCGTTCGAGAATGCCATGAGTCTCGATATCGCCATGGGCGGGTCGACCAACACCGT
Organism: Novosphingobium sp.; assembly: GCF_036820275.1. Lineage (GTDB taxonomy): Bacteria > Pseudomonadota > Alphaproteobacteria > Sphingomonadales > Sphingomonadaceae > Novosphingobium. The sequence goes on along the minus strand of NZ_DAISLT010000008.1, from coordinate 117,336 downwards.
GCTCCACCTGCTGGCCGCCGCCGTGGAGGCGGGCGTGGACTTCACGATGGAGGACATCGACCGCCTCAGCCGCAAGGTGCCGTGCCTGTCGAAGGTCGCGCCCGCGAAGAACGACGTCCATATGGAGGACGTTCACCGTGCCGGTGGCATCATGGCGATCCTCGGCCAGCTCGACCGTGCGGGCCTGCTGCACACCGATCTGCCGACCGTCCATGCCAAGACGCTGGGCGACGCGCTGAACCACTGGGACATCTCGCGTACCAACGCGCCTTCGGTGCAGGAATTCTTCAAGGCCGCGCCGGGCGGCGTGCCGACGCAGACCGCGTTCAGCCAGAGCCGCCGCTGGGAGGAACTCGATCTCGACCGCGAGAACGGCGTCATCCGCAGCAAGGAACACGCGTTCAGCCAGGACGGCGGCCTTGCGGTGCTCTACGGCAATATCGCGCAGGACGGCTGCATCGTGAAGACGGCAGGCGTGGACGATTCGATCCTGAAGTTCACCGGCACCGCGCGCGTCTACGAATCGCAGGATGCAGCCGTTGCCGGTATCCTCGGCGGGCAGGTCGGCGCGGGTGACGTCGTGGTCATCCGCTACGAAGGGCCGCGCGGCGGACCGGGCATGCAGGAAATGCTCTATCCGACCAGCTACCTGAAGTCGAAGGGCCTCGGAAAGGCCTGCGCGCTGCTGACCGACGGTCGTTTCTCGGGCGGCACTTCGGGCCTGTCAATCGGTCATGCCTCGCCGGAAGCGGCCGAAGGCGGCGCCATCGGCCTTGTCGAGAACGGCGACACCATCGAGATCGACATCCCCGGCCGCACCATCAACCTGATGGTTTCGGACGAAGTGCTTGCTCACCGCCGGGCCCAGCAGGAAGCGCGCGGTGCCGATGCATGGTCGCCGGTTCACCCGCGTCCGCGCAAGGTTTCGGCGGCGCTTCAGGCTTACGCCGCGATGACCACCAGCGCGGCAAAGGGCGCGGTGCGGGATGTGACCCAGCTCAAGCGGAAGTAAGGTTCAAGGGGAAGAGCAGGGGTTATTACCCCTGCACCCCATTACCGTCTTCGTTGCGCCCGGCCTGTCGGTGGGCGCAACACTTGCGGGCCGGGTTAGCCGTCGCTGACGGGGGCGAGACGGACGGCTTCGTCCACCATGTTCTGCCAGGCGTCGTGTACGTCGCTGATGTTGACGGACAGGCCGCGATCCTTCTTGAGCAGGTGCTCACCGGCAAGGCACATGCCGGGCGTCGGCACGCGCAGTGCCTTTACGACTTCCCGCGCGGTTTCCTTGAACTGTTCGCGATCTTGTGGGGTCAGTGCATTCCAGTCGTCGGTTCCGTGTTCGGCCTTCGCCAGAGCCCGGGCGGCGCGTTCGATCAGCGGCATCGTTATGCTCTCCCTCGACAGATTGTAGGGCAGCGTAACATCACGTGAAGGCTTGCGTAAGTGTCCCATTCTCGGGCTGCGCCGGACAGACGCTTGCTGTCGGCAGGAAAGTCCTTGTAGCCAGGGCACATGGTACGCTTGTTCCCCGCTACAGCCCTTGTTCTGGCCCTCACGGCCTGCTCGTCCAGGCACGAAGCGCCGAAAGTGGCGGAGGGGGACGAGCACATTTCCTGCGCGGTTTCCGGTTCCGGCGATCTCAAACCGATCTGTGCGGTCGAGCGGCACGAAGGGCCGGATGGCCTCATGCTCCTGGTCCGCCATCCCGATGGCGGCTTCCGCCGCTTCGCCGTGGTGAGCGACGGGCGCGGGCTTGAGGTTGCCGATGGGGCGCAAGTGGCGGTAACAAAGCTGGAAGGCGACAGGCTCGACGTTTCGGTCGGGGCCGACCGCTACCTGTTCCCGGCCACGAGGAAGTCCCATGCCCCATAGGCTGCTGCCGCAAAATGACCAGATCCTGACCGTCGCCCAGATGCGCGCCGCCGAAGAGGCGCTGATCGCTGCGGGCTCGTCGGTGGGAGCATTGATGCGGATAGCTGGATCGGGCGCGGCGGAGTGGGTCTGGCGGGTTTCGGCAGGGCGCTCCGTCACGATCCTGTGCGGCCCCGGCAACAACGGCGGTGATGGCTATGTGATCGCCGAGGCCATCCGCGAGCGCGGCGGGCAGGTGACGGTCGTCGCGCCGGTCGATCCGAAGACGGACGCGGCCCGTGACGCGCGTGCCGGCTATCAGGGCGCGGTACTGAGCGGGGATGCGGAGGTGCATGGCGATGTCTTCGTCGATTGCCTCTATGGCAGCGGCCTGACGCGCCCTTTGTCGGCGAAGGATTTCGCGCTGTTGGTGCGGCTGGCGAAGGCGCATCACCAACGCATCGCGCTCGATCTGCCGAGCGGGGTGCAGTCGGACACCGGGATGCTGCTCAATCAGGGACTGCCGTGCTACGATGCGACACTGGCGCTGGGGGCATGGAAATTCGCGCATTTCCTGATGCCCGCGGCCGCCATGATGGGCACGCTGCGACAGGTGCCGATCGGCGTCGCGCCAGTGGAAGGAGCTGCCGTTTCAGTCGCCAAGCCCCGGATCGCCGCGCCGGACGCGGATTCCCACAAGTATCGGCGCGGGCTGCTGGCGGTGGTCGGTGGGGCGATGCCCGGCGCGGCGGTACTGGCGAGCCTTGCCGCGCAAGGCGCCGGTGCCGGCTATGTGAAGCTTTTTGCCGACAGCAAGCGCAATGTGCCTGCCGATCTGGTGGTCGATCAGGGCGTGCTGACCGATGTGCTGACCGACGATCGCAACACGGCGGTTCTGGTCGGGCCGGGGCTTGGCCGAGATGCCGCCGCGCGCGAGCGATTGGCGGTGGCGCTGGCCGATCCGGTGCCGGTGGTGGTCGATGCCGATGCGCTGATCCTGCTGGCGCCGCGCGCGCTGACGGAACGGTCGGCGGCCACCGTGGCAACCCCGCATGAGGGCGAGTTGATGGCGCTGGAACGCGCTTTCGATCTTGACGGCAGCGGCAGCAAACCGGCCCGCGCTCTGGCTTTGGCCGAGGCGAGCGGTATGGTCGTGGTGGCCAAGGGACCGGACACGGTGATCGCCGCGCCGGATGGTCGTCTTGCCTGCGCGCCGCGTGCGACTTCGTGGCTTTCGACTGCCGGGACGGGGGATGTGCTGGCCGGATGCATCGCCAGTCGCCTTGCTGCCGGTATCGATGCTTTCACGGCGGCTTGCGAGGGCGTATGGCTGCACGGAGAGGCCGCGCGGCGCTCTCCGCCCGCCTTTACTGCGGGTCAGCTTGGACAAATGGTCCCGGCTGCGCTAGCGGCCTGCCTGTGACTATTGGAACCGAAGAAATCCCCGAAACGATTCTGCGCATCGCCGCCAAGGGCGATGGCGTAACCGAATCCGGCCGCTTCGCCTGGGGCGCTGCGCCGGGCGACTTGCTGCATGCAGATGGCACCCTGGAATGGGGGCCTAACCATATCCAGCCGGTCTGCACCCATTTCGGCCGTTGCGGCGGCTGCCAGCTTCAGCAGCTGAACGATCAGATGCTCGCCGATTTCGTCGAGGGCCGCGTTGCCAATGCCTCGGCCTCGCAGGAACTGGGCGCGGAAAAGATCGCGCCGCCGTACCTTTCGCCGCCGGGGGCACGCCGCCGCGTTTCGCTGCGTGCGGAAAGCTCGGGCGGGCGCGTGGCGATCGGCTTCCGCGAGGCGAAGTCGCACCGGCTGGTCGAGCTGGAAGAATGCCCGGTCATGGCGCCGGAGCTGTTCGCGGTGCTGGGTCCGCTGCGCAAGCTGCTCATCACCATGGGCAAGGCGGCCCCGGCCAAGAAGGGCCGCCACGGCAAGCCGAGCAAGCACCAGCAGACCCGCATGGCTGCCGATATCGAGATGACGCTGACCGATCAGGGCGTCGATCTGGGCGTGAAGGGCCTTACCGCAGAAGGGCTCGCCGCGACCGAGGCGATGCTCGATTTCTCGCGCGAGCATAAGCTTGCCCGCCTGACCATGGATGGCGGCTACGGTTTCGAAACCGTGTGGGAGCCGGTGCCGGTTACGGTGACGCTGGGCGGCGTTCAAGTGCCGCTGCCGCCGGGTTCGTTCCTTCAGGCAACCGTCGATGGCGAGGAAGCCCTCGTCGACGCGGCGAAGACCTGGCTGGAAGGCGCGGCGACCGTGGCCGACCTGTTCTCCGGCCTCGGGACGTTTGCGCTGGCGCTGGCCGGGCCGCAGACGAGGGTGCTGGCCGCCGAAGCGGCGCGCGATGCGCACTTGTCCTGCAAGGCCGCTGCTGATCGCGCGCAATTGCCGGTTTTCTCGGCTCACCGCGACTTGTTCCGCAACCCGCTCCAGCCCGACGAACTCAGCAAGTTCGATGCGGTCGTGCTCGATCCGCCCCGCGCCGGTGCGCGCGAGCAGGTCGATTGCATCGCCGATTCCAGCGTGGGCCGGGTGGTCTATATCTCGTGCAACCCGTCGAGCTGGTCGCGCGATGCGGCGCGGCTGGTCGAGGCGGGCTTCCGGTTGGTCGAACTGCGCCCGGTGGGGCAATTCCGCTGGTCCACCCACGTCGAACTGGCGAGCTATTTCGAGCGCGACTGAGAGGAACCCCAGTCGACTGACCTCAGGCGCCTGAAGTCATTCGACCCCCTGCGCCTTGGCCATCATGTCCATGAAGTCCCGCGCGGCATTGCGGTCGTCCTCGTTGTCGAAGGCGATGTCGAGATCGGGTGAAGCGCCGAACATGTAGAGCAGGGACCACAGCGCGAAACGCCGGGCGGGGTCCTTCTGCATGCCGAAATCGACGCGCATCCGTTCGATACCGGCCTCAAGCGCGGCAGGGGCGATGGTTGCAAAGTCGTCGGTGCCGAAATAGCGGCGAAGCTGATCGTCCAAATCCATGGACACGCTCTAGCAGCGTGAAGCCCTGTCGCGAAGAGGGTCAGGAATCGCTTTCGTTTCGCGCCATGTGCGCGGCGATCAGCTGGTAGATCACCAAAGCCCAGGTGCTGCCGATCACTCCGATGAAGAAGGTTGACCAGCTCAGTCCCCAGTCGGCATCGAGCAGATTATTGGTCAGTGCCGCGAGCGTAACAAGTACGAGCAGGGTTTCCAGGGCGACAAAGGCCCAACGCGTAATGGCGATGGAATGTGACTCGCGGTGAACGATCACGATTATCTCCCGAAAGCATCCTGTCTTGTTACGGCAAGATTAGTGCACGGAAGGCGGGCGCGTCCAGACCTGTTTTTACGGATCCCTGTGCCGCATTGCGACAGTCCGACGGACCCCGCCGGACCGTCGCGGCGTCAATCCAGCCCTTGCAGCACTTTTGCGAAGGCCTGCGCATCGGTGTTGCCGCCGGAGAGGATAACCGCCGTCCGCTCGGTCGGCTCGACTTTGCCTGCGAGCACCGCCGCCAGAGCCGCCGCGCCGCCGGGTTCGACGACGAGTCGCAGCTTTGCGAAGGCCAGGCGCTGGGCCGCGCGCACTTCGGCGGGCGTAACGACCAGCCCGAAGGGGCAGCGGGCTTTGAGGATCTCGAAGTTGATCGGCCAGGTGCCGGGAGTCTGGAGCGCATCGCAGGGCGTCGGCGGGGCGTTGGGGCCGATGCGCTGGATTTCGCCGGTTTCCAGGCTGTGGCAGACATCGTCCCAGCCTTCGGGTTCCACCGGGATCACCCGCGCGTCCGGCAGGGCAAGGGCCAGTCCGGCGGTCAGTCCGCCGCCGCCGCAGGGGGCAAGGATCAGGTCCGGCGAGGCGATACCCTGCTCGGCCAGCTGCTCCGCGATTTCGAGCCCAGCCGATCCCTGGCCCTCGATGATCCAGGGGTCGCCATAGGCATGGACGAGCGTGGCGCCGCGTGCCTCGCAAAGGCGGCTGGCGACTTCCTCGCGGTCCTCGCCGCCGGGGCGGTCGTAGAGCACGACTTCGGCGCCGAGGGCACGGGTATTGGCGAGCTTCACTTCCGGGGCATCGACCGGCATCACGATCGCGGCCTTGATGCCCAGCTTGCGGGCGGCCCAGGCCACGCCCTGTGCATGGTTGCCGCTCGATACGCCGACGACGCCGCGCGCGCGTTCCTCGTCGGTCAGGGCCGTCATGCGGTGCCAGGCGCCGCGGATCTTGAAGGCGCCGACCGGCTGGAGGCTTTCCGCCTTGCACCAGATCGTGCGGCCGTCGACTTCCAGCGGCAGCAGCGGGGTTCTCGGCAGGATTTCCGAGACTTTACGGGCAGCAAGCGCAACGCCTTGCGCGGTCGGACGGTGGAGGAGGGCCTGAGTCATGGCCGCGGGCATAGCCCTATCGGGAGAGCCGCACCATCTGGTAATAGCCGAGCGGACCACGGCTCACCGCGATCCGCAGACCCTGTTCCCCGGCCAGCCGCGCGGCCACCATCGGCAGGTCAAGGCGAGGGGAGACATGGAACTTCGCCAGCCATGCCCGCAAGGCTTTGCGCAAGGGGGCGGGCAGCCCGGCGAGATCACCGAAGTCGACGGCATGAAGCACGCCGCCCGGCGCCAGCGCAGAAGCCGCCTGCCCCAGTGCCGCCTGCCAGTCGGGGATCATCGAAAGGGTGTAGGACAGCACGACCCGGTCGAAACCGGACCGGCCGAACAGGGCCGTCGAATCGAACCGGGTTGCATCGCCCAGCGCCAGCCGGACCTGTGGGCCGAGCCGGGCGCCTGCGCTCTTGAGCATCTCGCTGGAGATGTCGAAGCCGTGGCACTGCACGTCCGGCCAGGCCCGCGCGATCAGTTCCAGATTGCGCCCGGTGCCGCAGCCCACTTCCAGCACGCCCATGCCGGGGGCGGCATCCAGTTCGCGGATCAGGCGGTCGCGGCCGAACAGGTAGTATTTGCGGGTGAAGTCGTAGATGTGGCGCTGGCCGCGATAGACCTTGTCCATCAGCGCGGCGTGGTCCTGCGACAGGGCGGTGCCGGTCATTTCGGCTCCCTCAGCGCAGGACGTAGAGGTGGACGCCGCCGTAGATCGACGAGCGATCCGCGCGCGTCGCTGCCAGCGATTCCGTCTCGCGGTAGTCCCAGCGGGCGAGAATCGCTTCCGGTACGCGGCCGGGGAGCAGCGTCGGCTCGGCGGCGGTGCGGAACAGCACGCGCGAGCCGGGACGGGCGGTGCGGGTGATCTCGCTCCAGAGTTCGGTGAGCTGGGCGTCGCTCATCCAGTCCTGCGCATCGAGCAGGATGTAGCGGTCGAGCGAGGCTTCGGCGCTATCCTTGAGAACCTGGGTGAAGTTCGCGTGGCGCAAGGTGAGGCGGTTCAGCCGCTCGCGGACCAGCGGCACGTTGGCTTCCTGGAGATAGGGCGGCAGCGGCGCCTTGGGCTGGCGTCCGTAGCCGCGCCCGAAGGCCTGCCAGGCGAAGTAGTTGTCGCCCAGCGGGAAGTGGCAGGCCAGCTTTTCCAGTCTCGCGCGCAGCACGTCGGCCATGCGGTTGCCGCCGGCCAGCGCATCGTACTGCGCGGGCGGAATGCCGAGGCCGAACAGTGAGGCGGGCTGGTCGGTCAGCCAGCGCACCAGCTTGCGCTCGAAGATCGGCGCGAAGCGCTCGTCGAATACGCGGCGCTGCTCTTCCAGCGTCTCGGCGCCGAGGATTTCGCTGGGGTCGATCTTGTAGAGCTTGGCGAGCACATGGGCGGCGCCGATGAAGTGGCCCAGCAGACCCTGTTTGTAGATGCCGCGGGCAAATCCGCGGATGCGGCGGCGGCCGACGAGGTCCCGGCCTTCCCAGTAACGGCGGGTGGTCTCGTCGAGATGGGGTGCGAGCCGGTCGCGATAGGTGGCCAGATTGCCCGGCTGGTCGGCCTCGGCGATGAAGCGGCGCAAGTCGGCGTAGTCCGTGAGGTTGCGGATCGCAGCGATCTTCAGTCGGCCGAGGGCGATATGCGCGGTGTTGAGATCGACGCAGGTGATCGCGGCCGGATCGGCGGTGAGGTAGGAGAGGGCGTTGCAGCTGCCGCTGGCGATCGTGATGATCCGGCTGTCGGGACCGATCTGGAGCGCTTCCATGTCGGCAACCGGATCTTCCCAGATCTGCGCGTAGACGAGGCCCTTGAAGGCGAGTGCGAAGGCCTTGTCGAGCAGGCGGGCGCCTGCTTTCGTTTCCTGGCGAACGACGGCGCCTTCGATGAGCTTGGAAGCGGGATGGGCATTGGACATCGTGCGGCGGTCCCCCGGGCCGTGTGAAGCTTGTGCGGCCCCAATGCCTCCGCCGGGTGACCGCCCGATGACGGGACGATGGCGGATTGTGACACTCTTGGCCGAATGTCGGCGCCTTCATGAGGGGCCGTCCGTCCTGCGTGGAGGCGATCTTCCGTTCTTCGGATGGTGGGGATGGTGTGCCCGGCGAAAACTCTCACAGTTGAGTTGTCACACAGGGCCTCTATATGCGGCTGTTCGCGAGTATCGCGTTAAGGAGACAGATTGGTGAGCAAGGTTCTGGTGATCGGCGCAGGCGGCGTCGGTTCGGTCGCGGTCCACAAGATGGCGATGAATCCCGACATCTTCTCGGATATTCACCTCGCCAGCCGCACGGTTTCCAAGTGCGAGGCGATTGCCGAGTCGGTGAAGGAACGCACCGGCGTCTCGATCAGCACCTATGCGATCGACGCCGACGACGTGGCGGCAACCAGCGAGCTGATCCGCTCGATCGGGCCGAAGCTCGTCGTCAACCTCGCACTGCCCTACCAGGATCTCGCGATCATGGATGCGTGCCTGGCGACCGGCGTGAACTACATGGACACCGCGAACTACGAGCCCAAGGACGTGGCCAAGTTCGAATACCACTGGCAGTGGGCCTATCAGGAGCGCTTCAAGGAAGCGGGCCTCACCGCGCTGCTCGGTTCGGGCTTCGATCCGGGCGTCACCTCGGTCTTCGCCATGTGGCTCAAGAAGCACAAGCTCAAGACCATCCGCACGCTCGACATTCTCGACTGCAACGGCGGTGATCACGGTCAGGCCTTCGCGACGAACTTCAACCCGGAAATCAACATCCGCGAAGTCACCGCGCCGGCCCGCCACTGGGAGAACGGCGAATTCGTCGAAACCCCGGCCATGGGCGTGAAGCAGAGCTTCGACTTCGAGGCCGTCGGCCCGAAGAACATGTACATGATGTACCACGAGGAACTGGAAAGCCTCGCGAAGTTCATCCCGGAAATGGAGCGCGCGCGCTTCTGGATGACCTTCGGCGACGAGTACATCAAGCACCTCACCGTGCTGCAGAACGTCGGCATGACCCGCATCGATCCGGTGATCTACAACGGCGTCGAGATCATCCCGCTCCAGTTCCTCAAGGCCGTGCTGCCCGAGCCCAGCTCGCTTGGTTCGACCACCAAGGGCAAGACCAACATCGGCGATATCGCGACCGGCGAAGCGCTGGACGGTTCGGGCGAGAAGACGTTCTACATCAAGAACATCTGCGACCATGAAGACGCCTTTGCCGAAACCGGCAACCAGGCCGTCAGCTACACCACCGGCGTCCCGGCGATGATCGGCGCGGCCATGCTGCTGACCGGCAAGTGGACTGGTGCGGGCGTGTTCAACATGGAGCAGTTCGATCCCGATCCCTACATGGACATGCTGAACCAGCATGGCCTGCCGTGGACGGTCGAGGAACTCGACGGACCTCTGGCGTTCTGATGCGCGGCTTGCGGACCGTTCTCGTCGCGGCCTTCGGCGCTCTCGCGCTGGTGGGGTGCGCGCCGCAGGACGGTCCGCAACCGCCGACGCCGCCGGTGGGCGGCGAAAAGGGCCAGAACCAGAGCTACAGCCGCGACATGGGCGCGGCGGATCGCGCGGCCTGCGAGGCCGAAGGCGGCTCCGTGCAGCGCCGCGGTATGCTGGGCATGGAGCAGTGCGTCCATGCCTTTGCGGATGCGGGCAAGCAGTGCACCGATTCTTCGGAGTGCCAGGGCAAATGCGTGGGCAGCGCCGGTGCGGTCTCGCCCGACAAGCCCGCCAGCGGCACCTGCCAGGCGGATGACCGGCTCTACGGCTGCTATGCCGAGGTCAGGCAGGGCAAGGCCGTAAACGCCATCTGCGTCGACTGAGCCGGCCGTGAACTGGACCTTCGTTGCACCCGTGGCCATGCTCGCGGGTTCCAATCTCTTCATGAACACGGCGTGGTATCTGCACCTCAAGATGCCGGGCAAGGCGCTGTGGGTGGCGATCGCCATGAGCTGGGGCATCGCCTTCTTCGAATATTGCCTGGCCGTGCCCGCCAACCGGATCGGCAGCCAGGTCTATTCGCTGGGGCAGCTCAAGGTCCTTCAGGAGGCCATGTCGCTCACCGCTTTCGTGTTGGTGGCCTGGGCACTGTTCGGGCAGAAACCGGGGCTGAACGAGATCGTCGGCTTCGCGCTGGTCGGGGCAGGGGCGTGGTTTATCTTCAAGGGGCCGTTTGCCTGAAGTGTCGTTTAACACGCATTCTTGAAGCTGTGGTTCGGCAGGACCATCTGCCAAGGCCACTTGGTTGAAAAATTCGGCTCCTCATGGAGTCACCCGAAAAGGATTGAACGAACATGGAAACCCGCGCCGGCGATCCGGGAGCCTTTGCCCAATTCGACCTGTCGCGCGTCGACAGCCCCAGCTTCGTCGTTGATGCGGCGAAGCTGCGCGACAACCTGCGCATTCTTGCCGAGATCGGCGAGCGTTCCGGCGCCAAGGTGCTTTCCGCGCTCAAGGCCTTCTCGATGTGGTCCACGGCGCCGATCGTGGGCGAGTACCTCGACGGCGTCTGCACTTCGGGCCTGTGGGAAGCGCGCCTTGCCAGCGAGTTCTACGACGGCGAGATCGCCACGTACTGCGCTGCCTACAAGGAGCAGGACCTCGATGAGATCCTGCGGCTTTCGGATCATGTGATCTTCAATTCGCCGATGCAGATCGAGCGCTTCTGGCCGCAGATCGAGGCCGCCCGTGCGCGCGGTGAGGACTTCGATATCGGCCTGCGCGTCAATCCGATGCATGCCGAGGGCGAAGTGCCCAAGTACGACCCTTGCGCGCCGCATTCGCGGCTGGGCTTCCCGATCAACCAGCTCACCGAAGAGCATGTCGAGATGATCGACGGCATCCACATGCACACCCTGTGCGAGCAGGACTTCGAGCCGCTGCGTCGCACCTGGGACAAGGCTTTCGACTATCTCGAACCGTTCTTCGGCCAAATCCGGTGGATCAATCTGGGCGGCGGGCACCACATCACCCGCGCCGACTATCAGCGTGACGAACTCGTCGAATTCCTGATCGATCTCCAGGAAGACACCGGGGCCGAAGTCTACATCGAGCCGGGCGAGGCGGTTGCCCTCGATGCCGGCATTCTTGTCGGCTCGGTTCTCGATGTCGCCCATAACGGCATGCCGGTGGCCATCGTCGATGTCTCGGCGACCTGCCACATGCCCGACGTGATCGAGGCGCCCTACCGTCCGGCCATGCTGGGCGAAAAGGCGGAAGGCGAGGGCGAGCCGGTGCGGTTGGGCGGTCCGTCCTGCCTCGCGGGCGATGTGATCGGCGACTATGTACTGCCGGTCGATGCCGAGCCGGGCGCGCGCTTCGCTTTCCTCGACCAGGCCCACTATTCGATGGTCAAGACCACGACCTTCAACGGCGTTCCGCTGCCTTCGATCTGGATGTGGGACTCGGAAACCGACGCGCTCGATTGCATCCGCCGCTTCGATTACGAGGATTTCCGCGGCCGTCTGAGCTGATGAAACAGGCGCGGGACGGCTCGATCCGTCCCGCGCTTGCCTCTCCCGGCCCCCGTTTTCCCGACTCGAAAGAACCGGAACGGTCCCCCGGGCATTTCAGGCATGAAACCCGCTTGATCCGGCCATCCTCTTTCGAGCTGTGGCGGATTGGAGTTTTCTCGATCAACCGTCTGAAAAATGGCGACAAAGTTGAATGGAGGAGCGGCATGAAATCTTGCGCAAATCCCTTATGTGACGTTTCTGTGAAACTGGATTTTTTTCACTTGCGATTCAGCTTGGGGGGCCTATATCCCGCCCCTCGCTGCCCCATGGGGACTTCCAAACCGCAAGGCAGCTCTTGTCGTTAACAATTCCGTTTGGGGGTCCCTTGAGTTGCTCGAATTTCTTGACGCACCGGCTGTAGCGCGCGCAATCGCGCCCGACGAACCCGTTATCCTCAACCGCCCGCATGCTGCTGCGCGCGCGGCCCGTTTCTTCGCCACGAAGTTTCCGGGCAAGGCGCTCTATGCCGTGAAGGCGAACCCGTCGCCGGATCTCATCAAGATCCTCTGGGCGAACGGCATCACCCACTACGACGTGGCTTCCATCGGCGAAGTCCGCATGGTCCGCACGGCACTGCCGGATGCGACCCTGTGCTTCATGCACCCGGTCAAGACCGCCAGCGCGATCCGCGAAGCCTATTTCGAACACGGCGTTCGCACCTTCAGCCTCGACACCATCGAGGAAGTCGAGAAGATTCTCGACGCGACGACCGATGCCGAAGGCAACCGCGCCACCGATCTGCGTCTCTGCGTGCGCCTGCGCGTCTCTTCCGAATATTCGGAACTGAGCCTGGCCTCGAAGTTCGGCGTCGATCTGGCCGATGCGGGCGAGCTGCTGCAGGCGACCCGTCAGGTCGCCGACTGGCTGGGCGTGTGCTTCCATGTCGGTTCGCAGGCGATGACGCCCTTCGCCTATGTTCAGGCGCTGGAGCGTGCCCGCGCGGCGATCGCCGATGCCGGTGTCGTCATCGACATGATCGATGTCGGTGGAGGCTTCCCCTCGGTCTATCCGGGCATGGAGCCGCCGCCGCTGGAAGACTATTTCCAGGTGATCCACCGTCACTTCGAAGCCCTGCCGATCGCGTACAACGCCGAACTGTGGTGCGAGCCGGGCCGTGCGCTCTCGGCCGAGTACAGCTCGATGATCGTCAAGGTCGAGAAGCGTCGCGGTGACGAGCTTTACATCAACGAGGGTGCCTATGGCGCGCTATACGATGCGGCCCATGTCGCCTGGCGCTTCCCGGTGAAGTGCATCTCGCGCGAAACCGCCGTCGGCGGCGAGCGTTCGGAAGAGCTTCAGGAATTCTCGTTCTACGGCCCGACCTGCGACGATGCCGACTTCATGGAAGGCCCGTTCATGCTCCCGGCCGACATCAAGGCGGGCGACTGGATCGAAGTGGGCATGCTCGGCGCTTACGGAGCGGCCATGCGCACGGCGTTCAACGGCTTCGGCACCGGCGAGGTGCTGAACGTCTCGGACGAGCCGATGGCCAGCCTCTACACGGGCGAGCGCAAGGACCCGCGCGTTTCGGACAACGTGGTCTCGCTGCGCTGATCCTGTCGGAACCGTTATGAAAAAGCCCGCTGGAACTTCGGTTCCAGCGGGCTTTTTTCTTGTCCGTCGTGCGGGATCAGGCCTGTACGAACAGATCCTTGTAGACGCGCGGCTGGCAGCGCAGGAACTGCGGCGCGGCCTTGACCGTCGCACCGAGCGCGGCCGCGGCATGCCAGGGCCAGCGGGGATCGTAGAGCACGGTGCGGGCCAGGCCGATCATGTCGGCCTCGCCGGTGGCGACGATGGCCTCTGCCTGTTCCGGTTCGGTGATGAGACCGACGGCGATCACCGGCATCGAGACCGCTTCCTTCACCTTGCGGGCGAGCGGAACCTGATAGTTGGGGCCGACCGGGATCTTCTGCCCGGCGTCCAGCCCGCCGCTGGAGACGTGATAGGCGGCGCAACCGCGCGCTTCGAGCGCCTTGGCGAAGGCGATGGTCTGTTCGATGTCCCAGCCGCCTTCGGCCCAGTCCGTGCCGGATACGCGCATCGTCACCGGCCGATCCGCGGGGAAGGCGGCGCGCACGGCATCGTAGACTTCCAGCGGGAAGCGCATGCGGTTTTCGAGGCTGCCGCCGTATTCGTCCTCGCGCTTGTTGGAGAGCGGCGAGAGGAACTGGTGGAGCAGGTAGCCGTGGGCGCCGTGGATCTGGACGGCGTCGATACCGAGGCGTGCGGCGCGGCGTGCGGCATCGGCGAAGGCCTCGCGGATACGATCCAGCCCGGCCTTGTCGAGGGCTTCAGGGGCGTTCTCGTCAGGCAGGAAGGGCAAGTTGGAGGCAGAGACCGTCTGCCAGCCGTTTTCGGCATCGGGGGCGATCTGGCCGCCGCCGTCCCAGGGCTTGGCGGTACTGGCCTTGCGGCCCGCATGGGCGAGCTGGATGGCGATCGGCATGTCCGACCAGCGCCGCACGCTGTCCAGGACCTTGGCCATCGCTTGCTCGGTCTCATCGTTCCAGAGGCCGACGTCGGCGTAGGAAATGCGGCCCTCTGCGCTGACGGCGGTTGCCTCGATCGTGAGGATGCCCGCGCCGGACTGCGCGAGATTGCCGAGGTGCATGGCGTGCCAGTCGGTCATGCGCCCGTCCTCGGCGGAATACTGGCACATGGGGGCAATGACGATGCGATTGGCGAGGGTGAGGTTGCCGAGGGTGATCGGCTCGAACAGCTTGGCCATGGAAGTCCTTCTGGTCACGTCGTCGCGGGAGAAGGGCGCCGGGAGAGGGCGCGGAGTGAGCGACGGGCTGAACTTGGGGACGGCCGGGCAAATGAAAAGGGCTCCGCCGCGAGAACGGGGAGCCCTATACGAAAGATTTTGTTGCGCTTGCGAAAGGCTCAGGCGGCCAGACGCATTTCCAGGCGTTCCCAGATCTCGACCAGCGCCTCGGTAAGGTGGTGCATCATCGCTTCGGTATGGGCCGGACCGGGGGTGAAGCGCAGGCGCTCGGTGCCGCGCGGCACGGTCGGGAAGTTGATCGGCTGCACATAGGCGCCATATTCGGCGAGCAGGATGTCGCTGATCTTCTTGGCCTTGACCGGATCGCCGACCATCAGCGGCACGATGTGCGTGGTGGAATCCATGACCGGCAGGCCGGCGTCGCGGAACATCTGCTTCATCATCGCGGCCGAGCGCTGCTGGCCTTCGCGTTCCACGCTGGAGCCCTTGAGGTGTTTCACCGAGGCAAGCACGCCCGCGACCAGCACCGGCGACAGCGACGTCGTGAAGATGAAGCCCGGCGCATAGGAGCGGATGCAGTCGATGATCTTCTGGTTGGTGGCGATATAGCCGCCCATCACGCCGAAGGCCTTGCCCAGCGTGCCCTCGATGATGTCGATGCGGTGGGCCGCCTCGTCACGATCGGTGATGCCGCCGCCGCGCGGGCCGTACATGCCGACCGCGTGGACTTCGTCGATATAGGTGAGCGCGTTGTACTTCTCGGCAAGGTCGCAGATCGCGTGGATCGGCGCGACGTCCCCGTCCATCGAATAGACCGACTCGAAGGCGATCAGCTTGGGCAGGGCGGGATCGGTCTGGGCCAGCAGTTCCTCAAGGTGTTCGAGGTCGTTGTGGCGCCAGACTTTCTTGTCGCAGCCCGAATTGCGGATGCCCGCGATCATCGAGGCGTGGTTCAGCTCGTCCGAGAAGATCACGCAGCCCGGCAGCAGCTTGGCCAGCGTGGAGAGCGTGGCGTCGTTCGAGACGTAGCCCGAGGTGAACAGCAGCGCGCCTTCCTTGCCGTGCAGGTCGGCCAGCTCGCTTTCAAGCTCGATGTGATAGTGCGTGTTGCCGCCGATGTTGCGGGTGCCGCCGGAACCGGCGCCGACGTCGTGCAGCGCCTCTTCCATGGCCTCGATCACCTTGGGGTGCTGGCCCATCGCAAGATAGTCATTGGAGCACCACACGGTGATCGGCTTGGGGCCGTTGTGCCCGGCGAAGCAGCGGGCGTTCGGGTAGGCGCCCTTGTTGCGCAGGATGTCGATGAAGACGCGGTAGCGGCCTTCCGAGTGGAGGCGCTCGATCGCCTGATCGAAAATGTGTTCGTAGTTCACCTGGGCACTTCCTGCGTTCGCCTTTGGGGGACTTCACGTCCTTGGGCTATTACCCGTTGCTGCGGGCAAATACATGATCGTTCGGGACATGGCCAGTCGCTTGTCTCGCACACTATGATCGATCTTTTGCAAATCCGCTTGCGCAAAACCGCTTGTTATGCCCGCCACATCGCGCGGTTCGTGACCTGCGACGATGCTCATCGCCGGAGCGGCGCGTTTCAGCGCCTTGATCGTCATCAGCCAGGATACCGTCTCGCGGCGTTCGTCGCCATCGGTCATCGACCTGAAAGTACGGGCCGGGGGGCGAAGCTGCAGCCAGTTCGCGTCGATCGTGGCGACATCGCCGGTGAAGAGGAACTCGCGGCCGTCCTCCAGCCGGATATAGACCATCCTGGCCCGGTCGGGCAGGCCGGGCAGCGGAATGACGACGACACCGGGCGCCACCGCGCGGGGCTCGCCATTGCCGAGGTCGGGAAGCGGGATTGCTTCCGGAGAGGACAGGGCCGGATTGCCGCGATGGAGCGGCCGGTCCAGCAGCACGAGCTTCATCGCGGCAATCTCGACGCGGCGATCGACCCGGTGCTGCGCAGCGGCGTCGAAGTCCTCGACATCGCGCTTCTTCGCGTCGCGGGGCGTCGTTCCGGCGTCGATCAGGATCGGCGGCTCGCCGGGAACGACCGCCTCGAAGGCGCGGACCGCCAGCCGGACCGGGCGGAAGCCGCTGCCTGCGGCAATCCGGTTGGAGAGGAGGGTGCGGTAGCCGACGACTTCCTGCCGCAGTTCGCGAGGTGCCTGGCCCGGTATGCTGGCCGCCAGGTCCCGCAGGCGGGCGATGTCGAGGGGATAGGCCTTGGCGCCGGGGGCGCTGTCGTCGAGCTGGAACCAGTAGAGCGGTACGCCGACGAGCAGCAGGAGAATGAGCAGCAGCAGATTGAAGCGCGGCGTCAAAACCTTCCGCCTTCGGGCAGCCCGTAGCGGGCAAGGGCCTCGCCGTAGGCGCCGGGGAATTCGCCCGGTCCGGTGAACAGGGCGCGGTCGGGGACGCGGCGCGTGAATTCCTGTCCGGCGGTGAGCTGGGCGATTCGCCGGGCGATGCCTTCGGCGCCGTGGACGAAGCGCACGTGGGGGCCGAAAGCCTGCGTCAGTTCCTCTTCCAGCAGCGGGAAGTGGGTGCAGGCGAGCACGAGTGTGTCGATGTCTTCGCCGCCGGGCATTGCCCGCAGCGCCTCGGCTGCCCGGATTATCGCGGCAGGATCGACCGGCTCGCCGCGCAGCTTGGCTTCCGCCGCCTCGACCAGGCCGGGGCCGCCGTAGCGCAGCAGGCGCTTGCCGCCTGCGAATTCCTGTTCCAGCCGGTCTACATAGGCCTGGCGGATCGTCGCCTGGGTGCCGAGCAGGCCGATGACCCCGCTGCGGGTCATCGCCGCAGCGGGCTTGATCGCGGGAACGGTGCCGACCACCGGCACTTCCAACACTTCGCGCACCATGCCGAGCGCGATCGTCGAGGCGGTGTTGCAGGCGATGCAGACGAGGCGAGGAGCGAAACGCTCGGTCATCCGGCCGAGCAGCCCGGCGACGCGGGCCGTCACCTGGGCCTCGGTCTTGGTGCCGTAGGGCAGCCCCGCCATGTCCGCCGCGTAGATCACCGGGGCCTGGGGCAGCACCTTGCGCAGCTCGCCCAGCACGGTGAGGCCGCCGACGCCCGAATCGAACAGCAGGATCGGTGCGGCCGGATCGACCGAAGCGGCGTCCGGAACCCGATGGAGCGTGGAGTGAACGGGGGCGAGAACGGGGGAGGGCATGGCTTTATTCCTGGACCTTGCACCCTGTTAATCGCTCGGGAGGGGAAAGGGCAATGTTCATTGCTGCAAGCCGCTTCGCCAATGCCGCACAAGTCGCTAAGAGCGGGGGATGGAATGGATTCTCGCCCTTGTGCTGGGCTATGCCCTCGGTTCGGTGCCTTTCGGCCTTCTCATCACCCGGATAGCGGGCGCGGGCGACTTGCGCGCGATCGGTTCGGGCAACATCGGAGCCACCAACGTCCTGCGCACCGGCCGCAAGGGGCTGGCCGCCGCGACGCTGCTGCTCGACTTGCTCAAGGGCCTTGCCGCGGTGCTGATCGCCGCGCACTTCCTGCCGGAATGGACCTGGCTGGCGGCGCTCGGCGCGTTCCTGGGCCATTGCTTCCCGGTCTGGCTGGGCTTCAAGGGTGGCAAGGGCGTTGCGACCACGGCGGGCATCGCCTTTGGCCTCGCCTGGCCGGTGGGGCTGGTCTATGCGCTGACCTGGATCGGCCTGCTGCTGACGGTCCGGATTTCTTCGGTGGCCGGGATGATCGCCGCCGTTGCCGCACCGATCGCGGCGCTGCTGCTTGGCCGGGGTGAGGCCGCCGCTGTGCTGGCGGTGATCGCGGCGATCGTGCTGTTCCAGCACCGCGAGAACATCGCCCGCCTGCGCGCCGGGACCGAGCCGAAAGTCGGGAGCGGCAAGAAACCGTGATGGGGCACGGGGGGAAGCAGGACGGAAAGGCGGCAGCGAATCTCTCGCAGGAGGAAGCTTTCGCGCGCATCCGGCTCCTGCGTTCTCCCCATATCGGCCCGGTCACCTACATGCAGCTGCTGGCGCGTTTCGGCGATGCCCGCGCCGCGCTCGATGCGCTTCCGGGTCTCGCCGGACGGGCCGGCAAGGCTTACGAGGCGGCGCCTGAGCGCCGTATCCAGGGGGAGATCGCCGCCACCCGCAAGACCGGCGCGCGCTACCTCTTCCACGATTCTCCCGACTATCCGGCGCTGCTCGCCTATTCGGAAGGGGCGCCGCCGATCCTGACGTTTCGGGGCGATACCGGCCTGCTTGGGCGCCCCACCGTGGCGATCGTCGGCGCGCGCAATGCTTCGGCGGCGGCGGTGCGTCTGGCCCGGGACTTCGCCCATGCGCTTGCGGAAGTCGGTTTCACGGTCGTTTCCGGGCTGGCGCGCGGGATCGACGGCGCGGCGCATCAGGGCGCGCTGGCGGGCGGAGCGACCGTCGGCGTCATCGCCAGCGGGATCGACGTGGCCTATCCGCCCGAGCACGCCGATTTGCAGGAGCGCGTGGCGGCCGAAGGCCTGCTGCTGGCCGAGCAGCCGCCGGGGACCGAGCCGCTGGCGCGTCATTTCCCCACCCGCAACCGCATCATCGCCGGGCTTGCCGCCGGGACGATCGTCGTCGAGGCGGCGCCCAAGTCGGGGTCGCTGATTACCGCGCGTCTGGCGGGGGAGATGGGCCGCGAAGTGATGGCGGTTCCCGGATCGCCGCTCGATCCGCGCTCCCACGGCTGCAACCAGCTGATCCGCGACGGCGCCGTGCTGGTGCAATCGGTAGAGGACGTGGTGGAACTGCTCTCTGGCTTCGACGGCCTGCCGAGGGCGAGTGTTCGCGAGAGCCGCCCTTCGTGGCATCCCGTGGCGGAAGCAGCCGCGCAGGACACCGAGATCCGGATCGCCGATCTGCTCTCCACGGCGCCCGTCGCCGTCGACGAACTGATTCGGCAATCGGGCGCGGGGGCACCGGCAATCCACATGGCCTTGCTGGAACTGGAGATCGGCGGCAGGCTCGTGCGTCATGCGGGCGGCCGGGTCAGTCTCGCATGAGGCCTTGTTTCCGGGGCGGGGGGCGCGGAAACGATCGCGGCACATCCGAGCCATATCTCTGGGCTTGACGAAGCGCCCAATGGCTTCCCACCCTATGCGTACACGTATATGCGCACACGTAAGGGCGCATTGGCGCCCAGGGGCACACAGAGTCTGAAAGTATGCAGCTAGTCATCGTAGAATCGCCGGCAAAGGCGAAGACCATCGAAAAGTATCTGGGCAAGGACTACAAGGTTCTCGCCAGCTACGGCCACGTCCGCGACCTTCCGCCCAAGGACGGCTCCGTCCGCCCGGACGAGGGCTTCGAGATGGACTGGGAGCTTTACGGCGACAAGCAGAAGCAGGTGAAGGCGATCACCGACGCCGCGAAGGGGGCCGACCGGCTGATTCTCGCGACTGACCCTGATCGCGAGGGCGAGGCGATTTCCTGGCACGTCCGCGAACTGCTGGCCAAGCGCAAGGCGCTGCCGAAGGACGTGCAGCGCGTGACCTTCAACGCCATCACCAAGGACACCGTCACCAAGGCGATGACCCAGCCGCGCGAGCTGGACCAGGACCTGATCGACGCCTATCTCGCCCGCCGCGCGCTGGACTATCTGTTCGGCTTCACGCTGTCGCCGGTGCTCTGGCGCAAGCTGCCCGGCGCCAAGTCCGCGGGCCGCGTGCAGTCGGTGGCGCTGCGCCTGATCGTCGACCGCGAGCGTGAGATCGAAGCCTTCAAGCCGCAGGAATACTGGTCGGTCGCGGCGCAGATGGCGCATGACGGCACCGACTTCACCGCCAAGCTGGTCGCCTTCGAGGGCAAGAAGCTCGACCGCCTGAGCATCGGCGAGGAAGGCACCGCGATGCGCGCCAAGGCCGCCGTCGAAAGCGGCGCCTTCACGGTCGAATCGGTCGAGACCAAGCCGCACAGGCGCAACCCTCAGCCGCCGTTCACCACCTCGACGCTCCAGCAGGAGGCCGCGCGCAAGCTGGGCTTCTCGGCCAGCCAGACCATGCGCGTGGCGCAGACGCTCTACGAGGCGGGCGCGATCACCTACATGCGTACCGACGGCGTGCAAATGGACCCGAGCGCGATCTCGGCCGCCCGCGCCGCGATCACCGACCGCTTCTCGGGCCACTACCTGCCCGAGCAGCCGCGTGTCTATCAGACCAAGGCGAAGAACGCGCAGGAAGCGCACGAGGCGATCCGCCCCACCGACTTCACCAAGGACCGCTACGGTTCGGGTGACGAGGGCCGCCTCTACGACCTGATCTTCAAGCGCGCGATGGCCAGCCAGATGGCCTCGGCCGCGCTGGAGCGCACCACCGTCACCCTGCGCGACGGCACCGGCCAACACGAACTGCGCGCCTCGGGCCAGGTCGTGAAGTTCCCCGGCTTCCTCGCCGTCTACGAGGAAGGCCAGGACAACAAGTCCGACGACGACGACGGCGGCCTGCTGCCCTTCATGAAGTCGGGCGACATGCCCGCCAAGAAGGACGTCACCGCCGAACAGCACTTCACCCAGCCGCCGCCGCGCTTCTCGGAAGCCAGCCTCGTCAAGCGTCTGGAAGAACTGGGCATCGGCCGCCCTTCGACGTATGCGGCGACGATCCAGGTCATCAAGGACCGCAACTACGTCCGCACCGAGAAAAACCGTTTCTTCGCAGAGGAATCGGGCCGCCTTCTCACGTCGTTCCTCGAACGCTTCTTCCAGCGCTACGTCGCCTACGAATTCACCGCGGGCATGGAAGACGAACTGGACGACGTTTCCGGCGGTCGCCAGGAATGGAAAGCGCTGCTCGAAGCCTTCTGGCGCGACTTCAAGCCGAAGTCGGACGAAGTCATGGAGAAGAAGCCTTCGGAAGTGACCGAGGCGCTCGACGAGTTCCTCTCCGACTACCTCTTCCCGCCCAAGGCCGACGGCAGCGATCCGCGCCTATGCCCCAAGTGCGGCGAGGGTCGTCTGTCGCTGCGCGGCGGTCGTTACGGTGCCTTCGTGGCCTGCTCGAACTATCCGGAGTGCAAGTTCACCCGCAAGTTCGCGCAGCCCGGCGGCAGTGCCGACGGCGGCGAGGACGAAGGGCTGGGCCAGGATCCGGAGACCGGCCTCGAGATCGTGCGCCGCACCGGCCGCTTCGGTCCCTATATCCAGCTCGGCGAGGGCAAGGAGGCCAAGCGGGCCTCGATCCCCAAAGATATCGACGAACTGACGCTGGAATGGGCGATCAAGCTGCTCAGCCTGCCGCGCACTATCGGTCCGCACCCGGAAACCGGCGAGAACATCACCGCCAGCATCGGTCGCTACGGCCCCTATCTGGCGCATAACGGCAAGTATGCGCGCCTGCGCAACACCGCCGAAGTGTTCGAGACCGGTATGAACATGGCGGTGACCAAGCTCGCCGAAGCGGCGGCGGGAGCAGGCGCGCGCGGTTCGCGCGCGGCGGCCGAGCCGATCAAGGTGCTGGGCGCGCATCCGACTTCGGGCGGCGAGATCAAGGTGCTGGCGGGCCGCTATGGTCCCTATGTCACCGACGGCACCACCAACGCGACGCTTCCGCGCGACCAGAAGCCGGAAGACCTGACCGCCGAACAGGCGATCACCCTGATCGACGAAAAGGCCGCCAAGGGACCCGCGAAGAAGAAGGCCGCGCCGAAGAAGGCCGCCGCCAAGAAAGCTCCGGCGAAGAAGGCGGCTGCCAAGGACGGCGACAAGCCGGCCGCCGCCAAGAAACCGGCGGCGAAGAAGCCTGCTGCGAAGAAGGCTGCCCCAAAAACTACGGCAAAGGCCAAGAAGGAAGCCGCGGAATGAGCGACAAGATCGCCAAGCACAAGCAGCCCTGGAAGCCCGAGGAGCTGCAGAAGCTCCAGACCCTGGCCGGAAAGGGTAAGGGTCTGAAGGAAATCGCCAAGGCGCTCAACCGCACTGAGGAATCGACCAAGGACGCCGCGCGGCAGCATGGTTTTTCGATTGCCAAGGCACGCTGAGGTTTACCGCTTCAGGCGGTAGAGGCCGAATTTCCTCGTACCGATCGACAGGCCCTCGTAGCGCTCATAGGAGCCTGCGAGGGCTTTTCGTATCAGCGCTCTCGTCCGCAGGTTCGGCAGGTTGGGACGGCTCGATTCCGCGACGACGATCACGCCGGGACGGGTGGCCAGAATTCGACTGACTTCGGTCACGGGATCCACGCCCAGTGCCCCGGCCTCGTTCATAGCGTTAAGGTGGCTGGGATAGGCGAAGCGCGTCGGAATGCAGGCACTCGTCGTCCGATAGAGCGCGCTGTCGCTCTCGTAGACGTAGAGGCAGCGGCCATGGAGTTCGCGTGCGACGGCGGCGCTGGCGGCGGCGAAGTCCTTCGCCGTTCCGCGCTCGCGGACTTGCAGCGCCGGGACGACCAGCGCGCCGAGCAGGCCGAAGCCGAGCAGCAGCCGACCGTACCAGCGCTCGCCGGGAGCCGTGCGCCCCAGTGCGGGCGACGCCAGCAGGCAGAGCGGGACGAGAACCGGACCGAGGTAGTGGTCGTACCAGGTTCCGAACGCGAGGAACCCCAGCAGCGCGACAAAGGCCCAGATCCGGATGCCGGTGAGCATGGCGGGGTTCGTTTCCGGCAAGGCGGGCAGGCGGGTGGGTGCCCGAACGATGGCCAGCGCAAAGGGGATCAGTGCAAGGCCTTCCTTGCCAAGCTGAGCGAAGGCGTCGGCCTGATCGACGGTGCGGCCGAAGATCGAGAGGAAGTTGGCTTGAAGGAAGGCTTCGGCATGGCCTGTCGCTGCATAGCCCGTGAGTACCAGGAGCGTCGGCGTCAGGGCGGCAAAGACCCATGCTGCCCCCGCAGCGGCGAGGCGCGGCAGGCGCCAGCCGTCGGCACGTCCGCGTGCCAGCAGCATGAGGCCGAAGCCCATGCCTTCGAATACGACGCTGTACTTGATCTGCAAGGCGAGGCCGACGAGCAGCATGGCAGCCGTTCCGCGTCGGAACAGGGCGCCATCGCCGCTGCGCAGCCGCGCATCGAGGACGAGACCGGCGGCAACGGCGACCGGCAGGTTGTAGAACACCGGCGATTGTCCCAACGCCACGTTGAACACCGGCTGATAGAGCAGATAGGCAAGGCCTGCCGCTTGCGCCGCGCCGGGCGACGCGATTCGGCGGGCCATGCGTTCGATGACGAGGGCGGTCAGGACCGAAAAGACCAGTCCGGCGATCTGGTACGTCAGGACCGGATCGAACGGCAGGGCGAAGGCGCCGCGATAGAGCAGGAACAGGCCGTAGGGTTTGCGGTCCCAGATGTCGACGAAGGGCAGCGCCCCTTCGGCCATGCGCTGGCCGACGAGGAGATAGAACTGTTCGTCGGACTGGAATGCGGGCTTGCCGAACATCGGCAGTCGGAGCGCCAGGCCCAAGGCGAGGTACAGCAGCGGCGAGCGGGGCAAAAGCCGCACTCGGCCTGCCGTTAGCCCCGCGATTGCGATCATTGTCCGACCCTTCCTGCGCGCTCGCCCCCGGCCGCCGGGGCAGGCGATGCCGTCAGCCGTCCTTGCTCCGCGAAAGTTGCCGTTTGGCGACAGGCCCGCCACCCAATCTTCCGTATGCCTTGCAGCCCGTCCCGCCGCCGGGCACCTTGCGGGCCGATTTCGAACTCGAGCGTTGGAGTGACATGCTGCGGATGAGCGATGGCGAGCCGGTTTCCGGCCGCGCGGCGGATGGTCCGGACCTCGGGGATTCCGGGCTGCCGATGCCGCGACGGTTATGGGCGATCGTGGCGATTTCCTTCGGCACCGCGCTGTTCGTGCTGGATGGGACGATCGCCAATGTCGCGCTGCCGACGATAGCGCGCGATCTCTCCGTGGAGGAGGGCGTGGTCGTCAACGTGGTGACGGTCTATCAGCTCGTCATGGTCATGGCGCTGCTGCCTTTCGCCAACCTCGGCGAGCGACTGGGCCTGCGACGGGTCTATCAGGCCGGGCAGGTGATCTTCATGGTCGCCTCGGGACTTTCGTTCCTTGCGAGTTCGCTGCCCTTGTTGCTGCTGATCCGAGCGGGTCAGGCACTCGGCGCGGGTATGGCGATGAGCGTCGGTACGGCTCTGATCCGGCAGATCTATCCCAAGGCGAAGCTGGGCAGCGGACTGGGCATCAATTCGGTCATCGTCGCTTCCTCCAACGCACTGGCACCGGTTCTCGGGGGCTTCATCGTGGCCCACGCCGACTGGCACTGGATCTTCGTGGCCGCTGTTCCCTTCGCGCTGGTTTCCCTGCTGATCGGCCGGTTCCTGCCGGATCCCGAGCGCGGCGATACTCCGTTCGACTGGGTTTCGGGCCTGTGGAGCGCGATCAGTTTCGTCCTGTTGATCGGCGGTGTGGAACTGGCCGCGCATGGCGGCATGGTGGAACCGGGGCTGATGGCGGCATTGGCCGGTATCGGCTCCGCGCTGCTGCTGGCCCGGCGCGAGCGGCGCAAGGCGAACCCGGTCTTCCCCGTCGACTTGCTGGCTCAGCCGGCCATTGGCCTCTCGACGGTTGCGGCGATAGCAGGGTTCATCGCCTCGGCGGCGCTGATCGTCGCGCTGCCGTTCCGGCTGGAGCAGGGCATGGGCTACAGCGTCGAGAACGTCGGCCTGCTGGTCCTGCCGTTCCCGCTGACGATGCTGGTCGTCGCTCCGGCGGCAGGTTGGCTCTCCGACCATGCCTCGCCTTCGATCATGGGGCTTGTCGGCATGGGTGTCGCGGTTGCCGGACTGGTGTTGCTGGCTTTCCTGCCCGATCATGCCGGAGCGTTGGCGATCGCCTGGCGGCTTGTCGTTGCCGCTTTCGGGTTTGCGCTGTTCTTCTCGCCCAATGCCCGGATGATCGTCAGCAATGCGCCGCGTGAGCGGGCGGCAGCAGCGGGCGGCCTACTCGCGACCGGGCGCCTGTTCGGCCAGACGCTCGGCGCGGCGATGATCGGGACGATGTTGTCGCTCGGAACCGGACAAGGCCCGGTCCCGATGCTGGTGGCTGCCGGACTGGCTGGGATTGCCGCCGTCGCCAGCTTTGCGCGCTGGCGACGGGCGGGCAACTAGCGTCTGGGCCGACCGGCGCCGGAAGCGGGTGTCGCCGTTGACGTAGGGGTGGGCGAGGGTACGGCCTTGGGCGTCGTGCCGGGAACCGCGGGCGGCACCACGATCGTCGGCGTGCCGGAAGGAATCGACTGCGGCTGGACGGGAAGGACCGGCTTGGCCTGCTTCACGCCCGCGCGGGTCAGCCACCAGCCGATGTCGTTGGCGGTCGCCTGCATCCCGGCGAAGTTGAGGTGCCACTGAAGCCCCTGGCTGCCGTCATAGCCTTCGGGCGAGCCGATCATCCAGGGCAGCGTGTCGCAGGGCGTATGGGCGGCCGAGGACTGGTTCATCTCGACGACGATGGCGCCGTAGGTCTGGGCCACGCGGCCGGTGATCTCGGAAAGGCGCTGGCCGATGCGGCGGGTGATGGCCGCGTGTTCCTCGCTGACCGGCGTGGCCGGGCAGAGGCCGCCGGGCTGCGGCAGCGGGGTCAGGTATTGCACGAAGACCAGCCGCGCGCGCGGTGCCACGGTGCGGATGCGCCGGGCGATCTCCATCATCTGCATCTCGTCGCGCGCATACTCGACTTCGGTGGGGACTTTCACCGTGCCGCAGGACGGCCGCTTGGCGCCATGCGGCAATTGCTTGGCGCGCTGGATGCAGGTCGCGGTGAAGAGATTGCCGATGTAGTTAAGGTCGTTGCCGCCGATCGTCACCGTCACCAGCCGCGTCTGCGGGGTGACAGCGTTGATCTGCGGCGGGATGTCGCCCCAGGGGCCAAGCACGTTGTTCGTCGTCGCGCCCGAGCAGGAACGGTCGGTGAGGATCATCCCGAAGCGCTCGGCAAGCAGCGTCGGGTAATTGTTCATGCTTTGGCCGCAGCGGGCGGGGGCGCCGCCCTTGGCGGGCGGCAGCATCGGACCGGCCGCGAAGGACGAGCCGATCGCGACATAGCGCTGCCCGGCAAGGCTTTCCTCGACGGCGGCGACCTGTTCGCTCTCCGCGGCCCGCGCGATCGAGGACGCGGCGGAGCCACCGAGAAGGGCGCCAAGAAGCATGGCCGCTCGCGCGGCCGTCATCGACGGTAGGCGCGTCATTACTTGACCCAGTCCAGCCCGATCTCTTCGTAGATGTCGCGCGCGTCGGCCCAGTTTTCCTCGACCTTCACGTGGAGGAACAGATGGACCTTCTGGCCGAGCACTTCGGCCAGTTCCTTGCGCGCGGCTTCGCCGATCGCCTTGATCTTGGAGCCGCCCTTGCCCAGCACGATGGCGCGCTGGTTGTCGCGGGTGACGACGATCTGCTGGCGGATCTCCACCGAGCCGTCCTTGCGCTGCTCGTAAGCCTCGGGGCGCACGGCGGCGTCGTAGGGCAGCTCCTCGTGGAGCTGGCGGTAGAGCTGCTCGCGAGTGATCTCGCAGGCGAGCAGGCGCTCGCTGGCGTCGGAAACCTGGTCCTCGGGATAGTGCCACGGACCTTCCGGCATCAGCCCGGCGAGGTGGGCCTTGAGTTCGGGCACGCCGTCGGCGGTGAGGGCCGAGACGAAGAACACCTCGTCGAACTGGACCTTGCCGGTCAATTCCTGCGCCAGCACCAGCAGCGGTTCCTTCGCGCCGGCATCGACCTTGTTGATGACCAGGATCTTGCGTTCCGGGCGCGAGGCCAGCGCTTCGAGCAAGGGCTCAAGCTCGTGGCGGCGCTTCTTGATCGGGTCGACCACCAGCAGCACGGCGTCGGCTTCCTGCGCGCCTTCCCAGGCGGCGGCGACCATCGCGCGGTCGAGACGGCGCTTCGGCTCGAAGATGCCGGGGGTGTCGGCCAGGATGATCTGTGTCTCATCGAGCAGGGCGATGCCCATCAGGCGCGCACGCGTGGTCTGGGCCTTGGCCGAGGTGATCGCCACTTTCTGGCCGACCAGGGCGTTGACGAGCGTGGACTTGCCCGCGTTGGGGGCACCGATGACAGCTACTAGACCGCAATGTTCGGTCATCCGAATTTCCTCATGAATTCCTCGGCGGCGCGGGTTTCGGCATCCTGCTTGGAATGGGCCGTGGCACGCGCGGCGCCGACATTATAGATAGCGACCTCGACAGTGAACTGCGAGGCATGATCGGGGCCGGAACGCTCGACCAGCTTGTATTCCGGCATGCGGCGACGGTTGCCGGCGGCCCATTCCTGCAGCGCCGACTTGGGGTGCTTGCGCTTGCCCGCCTTGCCCTGCATCGGTTCCGCCCAGAGCTTGCGGACCATCTGGCGCGCGGCTTCGAAGCCGCGTTCGGTGAAGCAGGCGCCGATCAGCGCTTCCATCACGTCGCCCAGGATATTGTCGCTGTCCAGCCCGCCGTCGTCGCGGGCCTGCTTGCCGAGGCGCATGTGCGGACCGAGGCCGATCCGGCGCGCGACTTCAGCACAGGTCTGGCGGCTGACGAGCGCGTTGAGACGCTGCGAAAGGCGGCCTTCCGCTTCCTCGCTGTTTTCGAAAAGCCATTCGGCGACCGAGAGCCCGAGGACCCGATCGCCGAGGAATTCCAGTCGTTCGTAATTGCGTTTCTCGCCGGTGCTGCCGTGGGTGAGGGCGGACAGCCAGAGTGCTTCGTCGGCGGGCACGGTGCCCGAGATTTCGGCGAGGAAGGTGCGGTCGTTTGCTTCAAGCACTCAGATCACGCTCCCGATCCGGCTCCAGCGGGCGGCGGTGAACCAGGTCCACGGCTTGAGCCATTCGGCATCGCCGTCGGTGGAGAACATCATGATGGCGGCCTTGCCCACCAGGTTGTCCTGCGGGACGATGCCGATGCCCTGGCCCTCGATCGCCGGGAAGCGGCTGTCGAGCGAGTTGTCGCGGTTGTCGCCCATCAGGAACATGTGGCCTTCGGGGACGATGTAGACGCCGGTGTCGTCCTGCGGGGTCTGGCCGAGGTCGAGCACGTTGTAGCTCTTGCCGTTCGGCAGGGTCTCGCGGAACTGCGGGTAGTTGCAGACCGGGCCGCCTTCGGCATCCTTGCCTTCGAATTCGGGCGCGTAGCAATGGGTGTTGGCCGTCACCGGCAGCACGAAATCGGGCTGCTTGACGCGCGGCACGGCCTTGCCGTTCAGGAACACCTGGCCGGCCTTCACCTGCACTTCATCGCCGGGAAGGCCGATGACGCGCTTGATGTAGTCCACGTCGTTGCCCGGAGGGGCCTTGAAGATCACCACGTCGCCGCGCGCGGGCTGGCTGGCGAACACGCGCCCCGGAATCAGCGGCAGGCTGAAGGGCAGCGAGTACTTCGAATAGCCGTAGGACCATTTCGAGGCGAACAGGTAGTCTCCGTTCAGCAGGCGCGGCAGCATCGACTCGCTGGGGATGTTGAAAGGCGAGATGATGAAGCTGCGCAGCACCACCACGCCCAGCACCAGCCAGAGCAGGAAGGAGAAGAAGCCCTCATCCTTCTTGGCGTCCTTCCTTGCAGGCTCGCCGCCTGCGCCCGAAGGCGGCGCTGCGGATGTTTCGGGAGTGGGGCCGGAAGTCGCGGTTTCGATGTCGCTCATGGCTCGAACCCTTGTTGTGCGCGGGGCCATCCGTCAAGGGAGATACGGGGGCAAGATGTACCGCTATCGACCAAAAACGTCATGTTTTCGTCGAGCAACGTGTGTAGACATTTGCGCGAGAATGGCACTTGGCCTTGGGCCGCCTGCTATGCATAAGGCTGCCCCCAACCTGAACAAAGGAACCATGGCATGAGCGAAGCGGTGTGGAACAAGCTGAAAGGATTGCCCAAACCGACGCTTGCCGAACTTTTCGACGCCGACCCGGCCCGTCTCGACCTGCTCGCCACACGGCTGGAGCTGGGTGACGAGACGAGCCCCGGCGCGATCCGGTTCGACTGGTCGAAGACTCACCTCGATGCCGCGCATATCGCCGCCTTCGAGGAACTTGCCGTGGCCACCGACTTCGCAGGGCGCCGCGCCGCGCTCTTCGCGGGCGAGGTCGTCAATCCGACCGAGGGCCGCGCCGCCGAGCACACCGCCCAGCGCGGTGTCGGCAACGAGGATAGCGTGGTGCTCGCCCACGAGTTCCACGCCCGCATGGCCGCCATCGTCGAGGCCATCCATCGCGGCGCGATGGGCGAAGTGAAGCACCTGATCCATGTCGGCATCGGCGGTTCGGCGCTCGGCCCGGCGCTGGCGATCGATGCCCTGGCGCGCGAAGGTGCGATGGTGGACGTCCATGTCGTCTCCAACATCGACGGTTGCGCTCTGGAAGCGGCCTTCGCCAAGTGCGATCCGGCGACGACGATGCTCGCGGTCGCTTCCAAGACGTTCACCACCATCGAGACGATGACCAATGCCGAAAGCGTCCTTGCGTGGATGCGCGAGCATGGCGTCGAGGACCCTTACGGCCGCGTGGTCGCGCTGACCGCTGCTCCGGACAATGCCGTCGAATGGGGCGTGGACGAGACGCGCATCCTGCCGTTCTCGGAAAGCGTGGGCGGTCGTTACTCGCTGTGGTCGTCGATCGGTTTCCCGGTCGCCATGGCGCTCGGCTGGCCGGACTTCGCCGAGTTCCTCGACGGTGCGGCGGCGATGGACATCCACTTCCGCGATACCGACGGCCTTGCCAACCTGCCGCTGCGCGCGGCCTTTGCCGACCAGTATTACACTCGCCTGCGCGGCTGCCAGACCCGCGCGGTCTTCGCCTATGACGAACGCCTCGCGCTGCTGCCGGACTATCTCCAGCAGCTCGAGATGGAATCGAACGGCAAGAGCGTGAAGTACGATGGTTCGCCGGTGGACGGCCCGACGGCGCCGATCACCTGGGGCGGCGTCGGCACCGATGCCCAGCATGCGGTATTCCAGCTGCTGCACCAGGGCACCAACCTCGTGCCGGTGGACTTCATCGCCGCGATCGCGCCGGGCGACGATCTCAACCCCGCGCATCACCGCATCCTGCTGTCGAACTGCTTCGCGCAGGGCGCCGCGCTAATGGCGGGCAAGGCCAGCGAAGATCCCGCGCGCGCTTATTCGGGCGACCGTCCTTCGGCGACGATCCTGCTCGACGAAGTCTCGCCCGCGACCTTCGGCGCGCTGATCGCCTTCCACGAGCACCGCACGTTTGCCAATGCCGTGCTGATGGAGATCAACCCCTTCGACCAGTTCGGCGTCGAACTGGGCAAGGAAATCGCCAAGCAGATCGAGAAGGGCGGCACCACGTTCGACCCTTCGACCGAAGCGCTGCTGAAGCTTTCCGGCATCGCCTGACGATAAAAGCCGGGGCAGGCCGTTTGGACCTGCCCCGGCTCCTTGCGGGGTTTCGCTGGAGGTCGATCCCCGTCAGGATCGGTATTCGAGACTGTCCGACCAGTCCGCCGGGAACGGACGACGCGCGCTTTCGGCAGGCGCGGCTCCGGTGAGCTGACGCAGCAGTCGCTTGCCGTCTTCCCAGCTGCCGATCTTCGAATCCGCATTGATATGGCCGGCCTCGCCCGCATCCACGAACTGGCTGCCCCACTGGCGGGCCAGCAGGCGCGCGGTCGGGAAGCCGATCCACGGATCGTTGCGGCTGGCCACCAGGATCGAGGGGAAGGGCAGCGCGTCGCTCGGCGTGGGGGCGAAGCCGTTGAGCCGGTCGTCACGCGGGAAGAAGTCCACTTCCGGCGGTGCGACGAGAAGCGCGCCGACCACCGGAGACGCGGCGCCCGGCTGCTCGAACTTCGCCCACCAGGCCGTCAGCAGGCAGCCCAGGCTATGCGCCACCAATATGACCGGACGTCCGGCGCGCTGGACCGAATGGTTCAGGCGGTTGATCCAGGTGTTGCGATGCGGTTTTTCCCATAGGCCGAGGTCGACCATCTGGGCATTGTCGAGCTCTTCGGCCCAGCGGCGCTGCCAGTGGCCTGGGCCGCTGCCGTCGAGTCCGGGAATGAGCAGCACGAGCGGTTCTTGTGCCGGTGCTGCGGGCTCAAGGTTGGATTTTGCCATTCTCTCTTCTCCCGACTGAAGGGTTTCCGGGGAGTTTTGGGGGCTGCCGGGCGCAGGCTGTCCTGTAGGGAGCGGCAGATGATGCGACTCCTATAAACTCAACTGTTTTGGTTGACAATTATTTTGCGGCCAGCGGGGCGTCCGTTCGGGCGGTCCGTTTCTTGGAACCGGTAAAGGAGAACTTTCCGCGCGCCCGGGCTTCAGGAAAAGCGGATAGGAGTAAGGCAAAACAGCCGTTGGCAATCGGCGTCGACCTGCCCCATATGCGCGGTGCCCGGGATGCAGGCCGGCGCAGCAGGAGCAAGTGCATGTCAGAATTCGACTACGACCTCTTCACCATCGGCGCAGGATCGGGCGGCGTGCGCGCCAGCCGGATCGCGGCGGCGCACGGCGCGCGCGTGGCGGTGGCCGAGGAGTACCGGGTCGGCGGCACGTGCGTGATCCGCGGCTGCGTGCCCAAGAAGATGCTCGTCTACGGCGCGCATTTCGCAGAGGACCTGGAGGACGCGAAGCAGTTCGGCTGGGACATTCCCGAGGCGAAGTTCGACTGGGTCAAGCTGCGCGACAACGTGCTGGGCGACGTCGATCGGCTGAACGGCCTCTACACACAGACGCTCTCGAACAACAAGGTCGAGATCTTCCACGAGCGCGCCACCATCACCGGCCCGCACGAGATCACCCTGTCTGGCGGGGAGAAGAAAACGGCGAAGGTGATCCTGATCGCCACCGGCGCCCGCCCGCTGATCCCGTCCTGCCCGGGCCACGAACTGGGCATCACCTCGAACGAGGCGTTCCACCTTGACGCGATCCCCAAGCGCATCCTGATCGCCGGCGCCGGCTACATCGCCAACGAGTTCGCGGGCATCTTCAACGAATTCGGCGCCAAGGTGACGTTGATCAACCGTTCGGACCAGCTGCTGCGCGGTTATGACGAGCAGCTGCGCGACCGCCTGCTCCAGATCTCGATCGCCAAGGGCATCGACTTCCGCTTCAATGCCGACTTCCGGGGCATCGAGAAGAATGCCGACGGTTCGCTGACGGTCTCTATGACCAATCATGAGCCGCTCGAAGTCGACTGCGTGATGTTCGCTACCGGCCGCGTGCCCAATGTCGAAGGGCTGGGGCTGGAGAACGTCGGCGTCGAACTGGACGACAAGAACGCGATTCTGGTCGACGACTATTCGAAGACCAATATCGATCACATCTACGCCGTGGGCGACGTGACGAATCGCGTGCAACTGACCCCGGTGGCGATCCGCGAGGGCCATGCGTTTGCGGATACCGTGTTCGGCGACAAGCCGACGACGGTGGACTACTCCTGCATCCCCTCGGCCGTGTTCAGCCATCCGCCGATCGGTGCGGTGGGCCTGACCGAAGCGCAGGCGCGCCAGCAGTATGGCGAGGTGCAGATCTACACGAGCGACTTCCGGCCGATGAAGAACGTCGTCGCCCATCGCAATGAGCGCTCGCTCTACAAGATGGTCTGCGAAGCCCATACCGGCCGTTTGCTGGGCCTGCACATGATCGGCCCGGAAGCCCCGGAGATCATCCAGGCCGCTGCCATTGCGGTGAAGGCGGGTCTGACCAAGGCCGATTTCGACGCCACCGTTGCGGTGCACCCGACGATGTCGGAAGAGCTCGTGCTCATGAAATAAGGCTGCGCGCCTTGGCAATCGTCCGGCGCCGTGACCGTTCATTCGGTCGCGGCGCCTTTTTGCGTGAGCCGATGATTGCGCGGAGGCGATCTAACGCTGCTCAAACACATCGGCGGGGCGAAATCGGTACGAACCTGCCACTTTTGTCATTTAACCGATCAATTAAATCTATTGACCTTGCCCCCTGGAACTGCCTAGCAGAGGCAATAATTCGTGCCGTCAAGGTCACTTTCCAAGGGAACCCGGATGTCCGCCAATATCGCCGAAATGGAGAAGCGCCGCGCCGCAGCAAAGCTGGGTGGCGGTGAGAAGCGCATCGCCGCGCAGCATGCCAAGGGCAAGCTGACCGCGCGGGAGCGCCTCGACATCCTGCTGGACGAAGGCAGCTTCGAGGAATTCGACCTCTACGTCGAACATGACTGCACCGACTTCGGCATGGAGAGCCAGCGCATCCCCGGCGACGGCGTCGTCACGGGATCCGGCACCATCAACGGGCGCCTCGTCTTCGTGTTCAGCCAGGACTTCACCGTGTTCGGCGGCTCGCTGTCGCACCGTCACGCGCAGAAGATCTGCAAGCTGATGGACAACGCGATGAAGGTCGGCGCGCCGGTGATCGGCCTCAACGACTCTGGCGGCGCTCGCATTCAGGAAGGCGTGGCTTCGCTTGGCGGCTATGCCGAAGTGTTCCAGCGCAACGTGCTCGCCTCGGGCGTGGTGCCGCAGCTTTCGCTGATCATGGGGCCCTGTGCGGGCGGCGCGGTCTACTCTCCCGCCATGACGGACTTCATCTTCATGGTGAAGGACAGCTCCTACATGTTCGTCACCGGGCCGGACGTGGTGAAGACCGTCACCAACGAGGTTGTCACGCAGGAAGAACTGGGCGGCGCGATCACCCATTCCAGCAAGACTTCGGTGTCCGACCTGGCGCTGGAAAACGATATCGAGGCGCTGCTGGCGGCGCGCGATTTCTTCGACTTCCTGCCGCTCAACAACCGTGAGGAAGTGCCCGAGCGTCCTTGCGCCGATCCCTGGGACCGTGCCGAGGAAAGCCTCGACACCGTGATCCCGCCGTCGGCCAACCAGCCTTACGACATGCATGAGGTGATCAAGAAGACGCTCGACGAGGGCGACTTCTTCGAGGTTCAGCCGCTGCATGCCGGGAACATCATCGTCGGCTTCGGCCGGATCGAGGGCAAGACCGTGGGCGTCGTCGCCAACCAGCCGATGGTGCTGGCGGGCGTGCTGGACATCAACTCGTCCAAGAAGGCCGCGCGTTTCGTGCGCTTCTGCGATGCCTTCAACATCCCGATCATCACTTTCGTGGACGTTCCGGGTTTCCTGCCGGGCACCGATCAGGAGCACAACGGCATCATCAAGCACGGGGCCAAGCTCCTGTTCGCTTATGCCGAGGCGACTGTGCCGAAGATCACCGTGATCACCCGCAAGGCCTATGGCGGCGCTTACGACGTCATGGCGTCCAAGCACCTGCGCGGCGACCTCAACTACGCCTGGCCCACCGCCGAGATCGCGGTGATGGGTGCCAAGGGCGCAGTGGAGATCATCTTCCGCGGCCTTTCGCCCGAGGGCATCGCCGAAAAGACCAAGGAATACGAAGACCGCTTCGCCAATCCCTTTGTGGCGGCGAGCCGGGGCTACATCGACGAGGTGATCTACCCGCACTCGACCCGCAAGCGCATTGCGCTGGGGCTTCGCAAGCTGCGGACCAAGAGCCTCGAAAACCCCTGGAAGAAGCACGACAACATTCCGCTGTGATGGCGTCCCGGGATTGCGGAACACCTCCTTTTTGAGAGTTCCGCGATCCCCTCCATGCCGCGAAAGACGGCACGCATCGAACAACCAGATTGGGAACAGGCAATGGAAGACATCTACATCGTCAGCGGCGTGCGCACGGCAGTCGGTGACTTCGGCGGTTCGCTGAAGTCGTTCATGCCGTCCGACCTTGGCGGCAAGGTCGTGACCGAGGCACTGGCCCGCGCGGGCGTTGCTCCCGAAGACGTCGGCCATATCGTCATCGGCCAGGTCATGCCCACCAGCGGCAAGGACGAGATGCTTAGCCGCGTGATCGGCATCAGTGCCGGGGTGCCCTTCGAAGTGCCTTCGATGACGCTCAACCGCCTCTGCGGATCGGGCGTGCAGGCGATCGTCTCGGCCGCGCAGATGATGAAGCTGGGCGAGGCGGGGATCACTGTCGCCGGCGGCGCGGAATCGATGTCGAATGTGCCCTATCACGACCACGGCGTGCGCTGGGGCAAGAAGATGGGCGCGAATACGCAGGAAGACGCGCTGACCGTCGGCCTGTCGGACGCCATCGGCGGCTACCACATGGGCATCACCGCCGAGAACGTGGCCGAGCGCCACTGCGTGACCCGTGAGGATATGGACGCGCTTTCCGCGACCAGCCACCAGCGTGCTGCCAAGGCCATCGCGGAAGGCCGCTTCAAGGACCAGATCCTTCCCATCGAAGTGAAGACCCGCAAGGGCGTAACCGTCTTCGATACCGACGAGCATGTCCGGGCCGACACCACCGCGGAGACGCTGGCGAGCATGAAGCCTGCCTTCAAGAAGGACGGCGCGGTCACGGCAGGCAATGCATCGGGCATCAACGACGGTGCTGCCGCCGTGGTGCTGGCCACCGCTTCGGAGGTCGAGAAGCGCGGCCTCAAGCCGATGGCGAAGATCGTCGCCTGGGGCCATGCCGGTGTCGAGCCTGCCTATATGGGCGAAGGCCCGATCAAGGCGGTTCCGGTGGCCCTGAAGCGCGCGGGCCTTTCGCTCGACCAGATCGACGTGATCGAGAGCAACGAGGCGTTCGCCGCGCAGGCCGCTGCCGTTTCCAAGGTGCTCGGCTTCGATCCGGAGAAGGTAAACCCGAACGGTTCAGGCGTCTCTATCGGCCATCCGGTGGGCGCCACCGGCACGATGCTCGCGATCAAGTGCATGTACGAGCTGAAGCGCACCGGCGGGAAGTACGGCCTCGTCACCATGTGCATCGGCGGCGGGCAGGGCATCGCTCTGGTACTGGAGAACGTGGCGTGAAGCTGGGCCGCCTCAACCACATCGGCGTTGCCACGCCCGATCTCGACGCCTCGATTGCACACTACCGCGACGTGATGGGTGCCACCGACATTACCGAGCCGTTCGTGCTGGAAAGCCAGCAAGTGCGCGTCTGCTTCGTCAACACGCCGGGTGAAGATGGTACGGCAGGCACGCAGATCGAGCTGCTCCAGCCGACTGCGGCAGACTCGGCCGTGGGCAAGTGGCTGGAGAAGAACCCGCTCGGGGGCCAGCACCATATCTGTTACGAAGTGCCGGACATTCACGCGGCCAAGGCCTGGTTCGAAGGCCTCGGCAAGCGCGTGCTGGGTGAGCCGCGCGTGGGTGCGCATGGGACGCTGATCTTCTTCGTCCACCCCAAGGACATGGGCGGTCAGCTCACCGAGATCATGGAAACGCCCAAGGGCGCTCACTGAGAATAGATTGCGGCCCGCCATAATGGGAGCGGCCGGAAGGGATGCGGAACATGGCAGACATCAACGACTGGAAGGCGGCCGCCGACAAGGAGGTCAAGGGCAAGGACCTGACCTGGGACACGCCCGAGGGTATTGCGGTAAA
This sequence comes from Novosphingobium sp., assembly GCF_036820275.1. GTDB lineage: Bacteria > Pseudomonadota > Alphaproteobacteria > Sphingomonadales > Sphingomonadaceae > Novosphingobium. Next base: position 80,641 of record NZ_DAISLT010000008.1, on the reverse strand, counting down.
GCCGCTTTACACCGCAGAGGACGTGACCGTCGATCCCGGCCTTCCCGGCTTCGCGCCGTTCACGCGCGGCGTGCGCGCCTCGATGTATGCCGGCCGTCCGTGGACCATTCGCCAGTACGCGGGCTTCTCGACTGCTGAGGAATCGAACGCCTTCTATCGCCGCAACCTCGCGGCGGGGCAGAAGGGCCTTTCGGTCGCCTTCGACCTTGCCACCCATCGCGGCTACGACAGCGACCATCCGCGCGTGGTGGGTGACGTGGGCAAGGCGGGCGTCGCCATCGATTCCGTCGAGGACATGAAGATCCTGTTCGACGGCATTCCGCTCGACAAGATGTCGGTCTCCATGACCATGAACGGCGCGGTGATCCCGATCCTCGCCTTCTTCATCGTGGCGGGCGAGGAGCAGGGCGTCGACCGCAAGCTGCTCGACGGGACCATCCAGAACGACATCCTCAAGGAGTTCATGGTCCGCAACACCTACATCTACCCGCCCGAGCCTTCGATGCGGATCATCTCGGACATCTTCGGCTACACCAGCCGCGAGATGCCGAAGTTCAACTCGATCTCGATTTCCGGCTATCACATGCAGGAAGCCGGGGCGACGCAGGTGCAGGAACTGGCCTTCACCATCGCCGACGGCGCGGAATACGTGAAGTACGGCGTGGCCTCGGGCCTCGATATCGACAAGTTCGCGGGCCGCCTCTCGTTCTTCTTCGCCATCGGCATGAACTTCTTCATGGAAGTGGCCAAGCTGCGCGCCGCGCGCGTGCTGTGGCACCGGGTGATGACGGAGCTTGGCGCCAAGGACGAGCGCTCGAAGATGCTGCGCACGCACTGCCAGACTTCGGGCGTGAGCTTGCAGGAGCAGGACCCCTACAACAACGTCATCCGCACCACGATCGAGGCGATGGCATCGATGCTGGGCGGCACCCAGTCGCTGCACACCAACGCGCTGGACGAAGCGATCGCGCTGCCGACCGACTTCTCGGCCCGCATCGCCCGTAATACCCAGATCATCATCCAGGAGGAGACCGGCATGTGCAATGTCGTCGATCCGCTGGGTGGGTCCTACTACATCGAATCGCTGACGCAACAGCTGGTCGATCAGGCCTGGGAAATCATCGAGCGCGTTCAGGCAGAGGGCGGCATGGCCAAGGCCGTCGCCGCCGGCTGGCCCAAGGCAATGATCGAGACCGCCGCCGCCGCCCGTCAGGCCCGCGTGGACCGGGGTGACGACGTGATCGTCGGCGTCAACAAGTACCGTCTTGCCAGCGAAGACCTGCTGGAGACGCTGGAAGTCGACAACGCCAAGGTCCGCGAAGGCCAGATCGCCCGCATCAACAAGATGAAGGCGGATCGCGACGAGGCCAAGTGTCAGGCCGCGCTCAAGGCTCTGCGCGATGGTGCCGCCGCGCCCGCCAGCATCGAAAACAACCTGCTCGCGCTCGCCGTCGAGTGCGCCCGCGCCCGGGCCACGCTGGGCGAGATCAGCTCGGCCATGGAAGACAGCTTCCAGCGCTATGGCACCCAGCCGACCCCGGTGAAGGGCGTCTATGCCGCGCCTTACGAGGGCGACAGCCGCTGGCAGCAGGTGCTGGATGGCGTGGCTGCGGTGGAGCGTCGCCTTGGCCGCAAGCCCAAGCTGCTGGTCGCCAAGATGGGGCAGGATGGCCATGATCGCGGCGCGAACGTGATCGCGTCGGCCTTCGGGGACATGGGCTTCGACGTCGTGTCGGGTCCGCTGTTCCAGACGCCGGAGGAAACCGTGGTGCTGGCGCTGGACAGTGCGGTCGATGTCGTCGGCGCGTCCAGCCTTGCGGCCGGTCACAAGACGCTGATCCCCGAACTGATCCAGAAACTGCGCGAAGCTGGTCGCAGCGACATCAAGGTGATCGCTGGCGGCGTCATCCCGCCGCAGGACTATGAATACCTGCGGAGTGCGGGCGTTCAGGGCATCTACGGTCCCGGCTCCAACGTGGTGGAATGCGCCGCCGACGTGCTGCGCCTGCTCGGCCATAACATGCCGCCGCTCGGTTCTTCGCTGGAAGCGGCGGAATAAGGATGGCCACGCTGGATCGACGCCGCGCTTGCCCCTATGACCGGGGTTTGGCCGCGCGTCATCCCGCGCGCACCGCCTGAGGAATGACTATGACTGAGACCCCCGCCGTCAGCCCCCAACCCTTGGCTCGCACTGACTGGACCCGCGAGGAAATCGCGGCGCTGTTCGACCTGCCGTTCACCGAACTGGTATTCCGCGCAGCCGAAGTCCATCGCGCCAGCCATCCGCACAACGAAGTGCAGCTTTCCACGCTGCTTTCGATCAAGACCGGCGGCTGCGTGGAAGACTGCGGCTATTGCTCGCAGTCGGTTTCGGCGAACAGCGGGGTCAAGGCGACCAAGCTGATGGAAGTGCAGCAGGTGCTCCAGCGTGCGGCGCAGGCGGCCGATCAGGGCTCCACCCGCTTCTGCATGGGCGCCGCCTGGCGCAACCCGAAGGACCGCGACATGCCCGCCATCATCGAGATGGTGCAGGGCGTGCGCGCCATGGGCATGGAAACCTGCATGACGCTGGGCATGCTGACGCCGCAGCAGGCGGACATGCTCTCCGAAGCTGGCCTCGACTACTACAACCACAACATCGACACCTCGCCCGAACGTTATGACCAGGTGATCACCACGCGCACGATGGATGATCGTCTCGATACGCTGTCGAACGTGCGCATGGCGGGCATCAACGTCTGCTCCGGCGGCATCGTTGGCATGGGCGAGACACGCGCCGACCGCGTGGGCTTCGTCCATACGCTGGCGACCCTGCCGGATCACCCGCAGTCGGTTCCGGTCAACGCACTGGTTCCGGTGAAGGGCACCGTGCTGGGCGACATGCTGGCCGATACGCCGCTCGCCAAGATCGACGACGTGGAATTCGTGCGCACTGTCGCGGTCGCGCGCATCACCATGCCGCTGTCGATGGTGCGCCTCTCGGCGGGCCGCGAGTCGATGTCGGAAATGACGCAGGCGATGTGCTTCATGGCCGGCGCCAACTCGATCTTCACCGGCGACCAGTTGCTGACTGCGCCGAACGCGGGCGATGACAGCGACGCTGCGATGTTCGCGCGTCTTGGCATCAAGCCGATGGCGATCGAACTGACCGAAGCGCAAGTGGAAGCCCAGCGCATGCCCAAGGGTTGCGCGAAGCTGGAAGCGGCGGAGTAACGAATGGGCACCGCGCGCCCCTCCACCCAAACCGTCATGTTGAACCGGGTTCAGGGTGACGATGCAGGGGAGGGGGCGCGCCGAGTATCGAGAGGATGAGGGGCGGCTCATCGTCTTGTTCGCTGCGATGGTTTTAATGATCGACGTCGGCTTCTTCATGCACGGCGACTGACTTGGGAGTTTACGGGGTTGTTCAAGAAAATCCTCATCGCAAACCGGGGCGAGATCGCCTGCCGCGTGATCAAGACCGCGCGGCGCATGGGCATCCAGACCGTCGCCGTCTATTCCGATGCCGATGCCCGCGCGCCGTTCGTGCAGATGGCCGATGAGGCTGTCCACATCGGCCCCGCGCCCGCCGCGCAGTCGTACCTGATTGCCGACAAGATCATCCAGGCCTGCAAGCAGACCGGCGCCGAAGCCGTCCATCCGGGCTACGGCTTCCTCTCCGAGCGTACCTCCTTCGCCGAGGCGCTGGCCGCAGAGGGGATCGAGTTCATCGGTCCCCCTGTCGGCGCGATCGCCGCGATGGGGGACAAGATCGAGTCCAAGAAGCTGGCCAAGCAGGCGGGTGTCAACGTCGTCCCCGGCTTCGTCGGCGAGATCGAGGATACCGAGCACGCCGTGCGCATCTCGAACGAGATCGGCTATCCGGTGATGATGAAGGCCAGCGCGGGCGGCGGCGGCAAGGGCATGCGCCTCGCCTACGACGAAAAGGACGTGCGCGAGGGCTTCGAGAGCGTGAAGCGCGAAGGCCTTAACTCCTTCGGTGACGACCGCGTCTTCATCGAGAAGTTCATCCTCAATCCGCGCCACATCGAGATCCAGATCCTCGGCGACAAGCACGGCAATATCCTCTATCTGAACGAGCGCGAATGCTCGATCCAGCGCCGCCACCAGAAGGTGGTCGAGGAAGCGCCGTCGCCCTTCGTCACCGAGAAGATGCGCAAGGCCATGGGCGAACAGTGCGTCGCCCTGTCGCGCGCGGTGGGCTACTATTCGGCGGGCACGGTGGAACTCATCGTCTCGGGCGCCGACCCGACGGGCGAGAGCTTCTACTTCCTCGAAATGAACACCCGCCTTCAGGTGGAACACCCGGTTACCGAAGCGATCACCGGCGTCGATCTGGTCGAGCAGATGATCCGCGTCGCTGCGGGAGAGAAGCTGGAGATGACGCAGGCCGACGTGAAGATCGACGGCTGGGCCATCGAAAACCGCGTCTATGCCGAAGACCCCTATCGCGGCTTCCTGCCTTCGACCGGTCGTCTGGTGCGCTATCAGCCGCCGGTGGACGGCTGGGATGACGACGGTGCCGAGAACGGCCGCCGCGGCGTCGATGGCATTCGTGTCGACGACGGCGTTTACGAAGGCGGCGAAGTCTCGATGTTCTACGACCCGATGATCGCCAAGCTGATCACCTGGGGCGAGACCCGCGACGAGGCCGCCGACAAGCAGGTGGCCGCGCTCGACCTGTTCGAGATCGAGGGCCTTGGCCACAACATCGATTTCGTCTCGGCCATCATGCAGCACCCGCGCTTCCGCTCGGGAGAGCTGACTACGGGCTTCATAGCCGAGGAATATCCCGAAGGTTTCACCGGCGCGCCTGCGTCGGAAGAACTGAAGGGCAAGCTGGCCGCCGTGGCCGCTTTCGTCGCTACCGCGCGGGCAGACCGTGCGCGCCGCGTCGATGGGCAACTGGCGCCGCATCGCCTCTCGCCGCCGTCCGAATGGACCGTCACCATCGACAAGGTGCCTTACGAAGTCGTGATCGACGATGAGGACGTCACGGTGAACGGCACCTATGTGGAGCTGGCGATGGAATACACGCCGGGTGACCGCCTGATCGACGCCGAGATCGACGGCGAGGCCATCGGCATCCGCGTGGCGCCCACGCGCACGGGTCTGAAGATGACCACGCGCGGCTGCATCCACGATGTCCTGATCCTGCCCAGCCACATCGCCTCGCTGAACCAGCACATGATCGAAAAGATCCCGCCGGATCTCTCGAAGTACCTGATCTGCCCAATGCCGGGCCTGCTCGTCGCGCTTCATGTGGGCGAGGGGGACAAGGTCGAGGCGGGGCAGCCGCTGGCCGTCGTCGAGGCGATGAAGATGGAGAACATCCTGCGCGCCGAGAAGTCCGGCGCGGTGAAGGCGGTCAATGCCAAGGCGGGCGAAAGCCTCGCGGTGGACGCAATCATCCTCGAAATGGAGTGATGCTTCGCGGCTCTCCTTCAGCCGGAGAGCCGCGTTCCCGATGAATTGAGGTCTTGCCGATGACAGGTTTTGCCGCGCGTCTTGCCGCTGCGGAGGCGATCGATGGCGGGTTCGCTTTCGATATCACCGACGACTGGCTTCAGGGCCGCACCGCTTATGGCGGCCTGACCTCGGCACTTGCGCTGGCGGCGGCACAGCGTCTCGATCCGGATTTGCCGCCGCTACGCTCCGGTCAGTTCGCGATGATCGCGCCGCTGGCCGGGCGGGTGGAGGCGCGGGCGAGGATCGTGCGCAAGGGGCGCAATGCGACCTGGGTCGCCGCGGAACTGTCTAACGAGAAGGGTGTGGGCTTCACCGCAAGCTTCGTGTTCATGCGCCAGATCGAGAGCGCGGCGGATATTGCGGGCTATCCGATGCCGGAAGGCGTGAACCCGGTGGCCGATGCCAAGCCGGTGCCCATGGATCATGCGCCCGCATTTCTCCGCGAGAACTTCGATGCGCGTTTTGCGCTGCCCAAATCGGCGCTGGGTGAGGCGGACTTGTGCTGGTGGGTTCGGCTCAAGCAGCGTGAGGGTCTCGATCCCGCGCTGGAGGCCGTGCTGATCGGCGATGCCTTGCCGACGGCGGTGTTGCCGCTGCTCGATTTCCGCGTGCCGATCAGTTCTATGCACTGGCACGTCAACATGCTGGAACCTGCGCCGACGACCGCAGACGGCTGGTGGCTGCTGCGCTCCACCAGCGAATTCGCGCGGGATGGCGGAGCGAGCGAGCATATCCTGCAGTGGAATGCTGCGGGCAGGCCGGTACTCGCGGGCATGCAGTCGGTTGCGGTGTTTGGCTGAGAAAGCCGGCTTCACCTCGTCATTGCGAGGAAGTGAAGCGAGCGAAGCAATCCGGAAGCCTCTGAATTACTTCGCTACGCCCGCAATGACGAAGCAGGTGGGTGCCTTTTAGGCCGGAGCCGTCTCACCCGCGAGGGTCTTGCCCAGCGCGATCTTGAACGCCGCGAAGGCGATCAGGCCCACGGCGGCGGATGCAACGTGGAGCAGCCAGAACGACACGGTATCCATCGAGGAATACCAGCCGCCCACTTCGCCAACGATCTTGTTCGCGCCGAAGAATGCCAGATAGTAGATGCCCACGACCGTCGCATTGAGCGGGCGTGGGGCGACCTTGGTGAACAGCGCCAGGCTGACCGGCATGATGTGCGCGAAGCCGATCGAGTTGAAGAAGTGGAACATCACCGGCCAGAACAGGCCGATCTTCGCGTTTCCGGCGGTCGCGGCGGCGATCACCAGGCACATGCCGCCCATCATGCTGAAGACCGAGCCGATGATCATCTTGCCGAGTTCGTCGGGCTCGCGGCCGGTGCGGGCGGAATACCACTTCCAGAAGGCTGCCACGACCACCAGCATCGAGAAGCTGAGGGTGGCATCGACGGTGATCATCCAGCTTGTCGGCAGGGTGTCGCCGAAGAAGGTCAGCTGGAACTTGTCGTCCGCCCAGACGAGGTAGGCGTTGAAGATCTCCTGGTTGCTCATCATCGCGACGGCGAGCACCGGCACCAACACCGCAAGGGCGCCGAGGCGGGGCCAGTCGGAGCGGGTCAGGCGGATCTTCGGGGCCTTTTCACCCTTGGGTGCGCGGTTGTCGGCGGGGAGCCAGTGTCCGGCCTTGAGGTAGATGATCAGGCCGAGCACCATGACGATCCCGGCGGTGCCGAAGCCGTAGTGCCAGCCGACTTTCTCGCCCAGCGTACCGGCGATCAGCGGTGCGGCGATCACCGAGACGTTGATGGCGATGTAGAAGATCTGGAACGCCATGGCGCGGCGCAGGTCGCCGGGCTTGTAGAGTTCGCCGACCTGGCTGGCGATGTTGCCCTTGAACAGGCCGACGCCGACGACCAGCGACACCAGCGCCAGCAGGAACATGCCCTCGAAAGCCATGAGGAAGTGGCCGAGCGACATGACCACCGCGCCCGCGATCAGCGTTGCCTTGCGGCCGAGCCAGCGGTCCGCCACGATGCCGCCGAGGATCGGGGTCAGATAGACGAGCGATGTGTAGTCGCCGAAGATCGCCGAGGCGAGCGGTTGCCCGTCGAGACCGGCATAGTGCCAGCCGCGCAGCCACGACAGACCTACGACCTTGCCGATATTCTCCGGCAGAAGCAGATACTTGACCATGTAGAGCACGAGCAGCGTCTGCATCGAATAGTACGAAAAGCGCTCGCAGCCTTCCACGAAGGAGAGGTAGCCCAGACCCTTGGGATGGCCCAGGAATGCGCGGTCGTTCCGCTCGATTTCTTCGGGAAAATCGAGTTCGGGAGTAGCTTCGGAAAGTGTCATGGCGTCAGGTGCGACCCGGTACTTTTGTTATCCAAGCGCGCAGCATAGTGACGGGTCACGGAAATGTCACGTTGGGCAAAGGTTTGCGCCTAAGGATTGCAGCTAAGCGCAAATATTCAAACGGAAAAGGCGACAGACCCGATCGACCTGTCGCCTTCCCGTACGCCCCCGGACCTCGTGAAAGGTTCTGCGATCGGCGCCAAATTCCATGCCCAAATTTCATGGAAGGAATGGTGGGAAAACGCGGAGCAAGGGCGACTCGTTGCCGAATATGCCGCATGCAGGGCACGGCGCGTCGGAATTTTACCCTGTGCGATAAGGAGATACCGGTATTTCGGCAGCTTTATCGCTGACGGCCTGTCATCCTGAAAAGCGTTCAGAATGACAGGCGATAGGGGGCGTCAGTCTCGCGCCAGTTCCTCGTTGAGGAACGCGGCGACGTCGTCGAGCGAGACCTGCTTGTCGAGGTAGGTCTGGCCGATTCCCTTGAGCAGCAGGAAGGGCAGGGTGCCGGCGTCCATCTTCTTGTCGTGCAGCATATGCTCGACGAGGCGGGCGCCGTCGCAGTCCAGATCGAGGGCCTTGAGGCTGGCGGGCAGGCCGATCTCGCCGATGTGGCGGGCGATGTGCTCGGCGCTGGCGCGCGGCATCAGTTCGCGGTGGGCGGAGTAGCGCGCGGCCAGCACCATGCCGAGCGCCACCGCCTCGCCGTGGAGCAGGCGCGTGGAGAAGCCGGTTTCGGCCTCCAGCGCATGGCCGAAAGTATGGCCGAGGTTGAGCAGGGCGCGCTTGCCGGTGGTCTCGAACTCGTCTTCCGCGACGATCCGCGCCTTGCTCGCCACCGAATGGGCGACGGCATATTCGCGCAGTTGGCTGTCGCCCGCGAGCATCGCGGCGGCATTGGTATCGCACCAGGCGAAGAAGTCGGCATCGTCGATGAGGCCGTACTTCACCACTTCGGCATAGCCCGCCAGAAGGTCGCGCTCGGGCAGGGTTTCCAGCGCCGAAAGGTCGGCCAGCACCAGCGAGGGCTGGTGAAACGCGCCGACAAGGTTCTTGCCGGCGGGCGTGTTGATCGCGGTCTTGCCGCCGACGCTCGAATCGACCTGGGCGAGCAGGGTGGTCGGCACCTGGATGAACTTGCAGCCGCGCTTGAGCACCGAGGCGCAGAAGCCGGTGAGATCGCCGATGACGCCGCCGCCCAGCGCGATGATATGGTCGCCGCGCTCCACTTCGAGCGAAAGCAGCCAGTTCACCGTGGCCGCCAGTTCGTCCCACGACTTGGTGGCCTCGCCGGGGGGGAGAATGCGCCAGTGCGGCTCGTGACCGTTGTCGCGCAGGCTGGCCTCGACCACTTCGCCCCAGGCGGCATGGACGTTGGTGTCGGTGATGATCGGCACGCCGCGCTTGCGCAGGCGGCCCCGGCACTGCGGCACCAGTTCCGCGAGCAGTCCGGCGCCGACGCGCACTTCGTAGGGGCGGCCTGCGATATCGACGGGGATTACAGCCATTGCGAAATTCCCTGAAGCACCTTGTTGATCGTCTGGACGTGCGGGCCGCTGTGACTCATCACATGAATCGGGGCCAGCGAATAGTGCTGCCTCCGGTCCTCGCGCAGCCGTGTGAGAATTTCCCTAGGGTCTCCGCCTTGCAGCAGCGGGCGGTTGTCCTTGCGCGCCGTGCGTTCGACCAGGGTTTCGACTTCGCTGTCGAGCCAGACGGTGATCGCCTTTTCGAGAATCAGTTGCCGCGTCACTTCGTTGCAGAAGGCGCCGCCGCCGGTCGCGATCACGCAGGGTCCTACTTTCGGTTCGCCTCCGGAATCGATCAGGCGGGAGATGACCCGGCGTTCCCCGTCGCGGAAATAGGACTCGCCGTAAGTCTCGAAAATCTCGGGGATCGACATCTGCGCGGAGCGCTCGATTTCCTCGTCGGCGTCGACGAAAGGACAGTCCAGCAGGGTGGCGAGGCGCTTGCCCACGCTCGATTTGCCCACGCCCATCATTCCGACCAGAACGATGGGGCGGTCGATGCGCCGCGCGAGCGCGGCAATTTCCTGCGCGGAAAACCGGGTCTGTTGAACGTCCATTGCTCCATCGCCTATAGTTGCGCTAGGTCGCAGCGCAAGCATCGGTGAAGGAAGGCGAGTGACGATACCAAAACGCAGGCGCAAGTTCTCAGGCGTGGCTGCCGTTTCCATCGTCCTGCTGGCGATTGCGGTGTTGATTTGGGCTTGGACGAACGGCGGCCGTTCGCCGGTGCGCGATATCGTCCAGCCGGTTCCGGTGCCGGAGTTGCCGCAATGACCGTGCGTATCAGGACATGGCATCTGCTGGTGGGCGCCTCGCTGGCGCTGACTTCGGCATGGGCGGTGGCGCAGGACGCGCCGGAATCGCTGCTGCCGAAGATGTTCGACGAGCCGACGCCGACCCCAACGCCTGCGCCCAGCCGTCCGGCGGCGACCGGCGGTTCGGCAGCTTCCCGTCCGGCAACCACCAGCGTTTCCACGCCGGTGATCCAGCCTCTGCCGACGGCGGTGCCGAGCTTCACGCCGGATTCCTTCGTGACCGTCGATGCCGCCGGCAAGAGCACGCTGAAGCGCATGCCGACGCTCGAAGAGCTTCAGGGCATGTCGCCCGAGGACTTCGAGCAGCTGCTCACCGACAAGCTCAACCTCGACATGCCCGCCGGCGCTCGCCGCTCGATGGAGGATATCGGCCTCGTCGACGAGAGCGAGGGCGGCATGGCGGCAGGCTCGCTCGCCACGCAGAACCCCTATCTGGTGCAGACCGCGCTGGCCGCCAATCGCGGCACGCTGGTTTCGCGCTGGGGCCATATCCTGCTGCGCCGCGCGCTCGCCTCACGCCTTCAGGCTCCGGCGGGGATGAGCCCGCAGCAGTTCCTGGCGCTGCGCGTCGGCCTGCTGATTCGCATGGGCGAGAACGACGCCGCGCGCGCGGTGATGCAGGGCCTCGATATCTCGAACTTCACGCCGGACATTACCCGCGAGGCGTTCGACATCTATCAGCGCACGGCGGATTTCACCGGCATGTGCCCGGTGCTCTCGATTCAGGGTGTGCAAGGTTCGGGCATAGAGTGGAGTGCGGCCCAGTCGATCTGCGATGCCTTCCGCGGTAGCGGCGCTGCGGCGCTCTCGCGGCTGGAGAAGGCGCGTGTCAGCGGGAAGATGCCGCGCATCGATTCCCTGCTCGCGCAGAAATATGCGGGCGCTGCCGGACGTTCGCGCAAGGCCGTGACGATCGAGTGGGACGGCGTCGATACGATGACGCCCTGGCGCTACGGCCTTGCCATCGGCGTCGGCCTGAACCCGCCGGAGAGCGCCATGGTCGGCGCCGGCCCCGCCTACGACAGCATCACCGCGCTGGCGCCGATGGTTGGGCTGTCCCGCCGCGCTGCCGCCGCCGACCGGGCGGGGGCGACGGGCGTGCTGTCCAATGCGGCCATGGTCGATCTCTACGCGCAGCTCTATGCCGATCCCGACGTGACCGGCGACTGGCAGAAGCGGGCGGAAACCCTGCGCGATGCCTATGGTCTCGAATCGCCCGCAGGCCGCATTTCGGCGATGCAGAGCCTGTGGACGGGCGCAGGCGGCGCGCAGGCTAGTTATGCCCGGCAGGTGCTGACCGCCGCTGCTGCCGCGCGCATCGCGCCGAGCAAGGATCTGGCGGGCGACGCCGGTGCGCTGATCGCCTCGATGCTTGCGGCGGGCTACGACACCAATGCGCTGGCCTGGTCGCCGATCGTGCCTTCGGGCAGCCAGGGCTGGGGGCTGCTGACCCTGGCGGCGCCGGGACGCATTCGCAGCGTGGATACCGGCGCGGTCGATAGCTATTACGGCGACGACGAAAGCCAGAACAAGCGCAAGAGTGCCTTCCTTGTCGCAGGCCTCGCCGGGCTAGGCCGCATCGATGAGGGCGCGGCCACGCGCTATTCGAACGAGTGGGGCATGCAGCTGGACAGCGCCACCCGCTTCACCACCGCGATCGAGCGGGCCGCGCGGGACGGCGATGCCGCCAGCGTGGCGATGCTGGCGGGACTCGGCATGCAGGGTAGCAGCTGGCAACGCATGACGCCGCGCTATCTCTACCACATCGTTTCGGCGCTGCGCACGGTCGGTCTTGATGCGGAAGCGCGGATGATCGCAGCGGAAGCGGTGGCGCGGGCCTGAGTTCCATGGCGGACCACGCCGAGCGGTTTCTGGCGATGCTGGCGGCCGAGCGCGGCGCGGCGGCGAACACGCTGGCGGCTTATCGGCGCGATCTCGCGGCGGCGGAGGAGGAACTCGGTGATCTCGCCGCAGCCGACGGCGATGCACTCGCGGCGCTGGGAGAGGCTTGGGACATGCTTGCCGCGTCCAGTCTCGCCCGTCGCTGCTCGGCGCTTCGGCAATTCTACGGCTTTCTGGTGGACGAGGGACTGCGGGCCGACGACCCTTCCGGCTCGCTGCCCAAGCCGCGCACGCGCCGTCCCTTGCCGCGTCTGCTGTCGCACGAGGAAGTCGAGCGCTTCCTCGCCACTGCCGAGGCCGAAGCGGCGAGCGAGCGCTCCGATGCGGTGCGGCTGCTGACGCTGTTGGAACTGCTCTACGGATCGGGCCTGCGCGCGACGGAGATGGTCTCCCTGCCGCTGGCGGCGGTGCCGCGCGACGCGCCGTTCCTGCATGTCACCGGCAAGGGCGGGCAGCAGCGCATGGTGCCAGTGAGCGGACGCGCCCGCGCGGTGCTTTCGCGCTGGCTGGCGGTGCGGCGCGGCAGTTCGAAGTTCCTGTTCCCGTCGAGCGGCGAGAGCGGCCATCTGACGCGGGTGCGGCTGTTCCAGTTGTTGCGGGCATTGGCAGTGCGGGCGGAAATCGATCCCACGCGGGTTTCGCCTCATGTGCTGCGCCACGCTTTTGCGACCCACTTGCTGGAAGGCGGCGCGGACCTCAGGGTCTTGCAGATGCTGCTCGGCCATGCGGACATCGCCACGACGCAGATCTATACCCATGTCGATTCCGCGCGTCTGGTCGCGTTGGTGAATGCCCGCCACCCGCTCGCGCGGGGGTGAGCGGCGGGAACAAGCGGTAGCAGATCCCGTTGCAGAACGGGAACGTCCTTGGCGGAGGGGAAAGCGGTGTTCGTAAATGGAATGATGGGGCGCAAGTACAGTGGGATCGCGGTGGCAACCTCGCTCGCATTTGCGCCGAGTGCGACGGGAGTTGCGGTGGCGGCGGCGGCCTATCCGGCAACGGTCAGTTCCATCAGCCGCGCCGACAAGGAGCAGGGCGCCAAAGCGCATCCCGATCTGCTGTCGGAGTTCGGCGGTTCCGTGACAGGACCTCAGGCCGCCTATGTCGAGCAGGTGGGCAAGAACATCGCCGTGCAGTCCGGCCTTTCCAACGCGAAGGGCGATTTCACCGTCACCCTGTTGAACTCGCCGGTGAACAACGCTTTCGCGATTCCCGGCGGCTATATCTATGTGACGCGCCAGTTGACGGCCTTGATGAACAACGAGGCGGAACTCGCAGGCGTGCTCGGGCACGAGGTGGGGCATGTTGCGGCGCGCCACTCGGCCAAGCGGCAGCAGGCGGCCTCGCGTAACCAGTTGCTCGGCGCGCTGGGCTCGATTCTCTCAGGCGTGCTGCTGGGGGACAGCGCTTTCGGGCGGCTTGGGCAGCAACTGGCCTCGCAGGGGTCGCAGATGCTGACGCTGAAATATTCGCGCACGCAGGAACTGGAAGCGGACCGGCTGGGGATCACTTATCTGAAACGCGCCGGTTACGATCCGCGGGCGATGGCGACGGTGCTGAACAGCCTTGCGCGGCAGAACGCGCTGGAGGCGCAACTACGCGGAAGTTCGAGCCAGGTGCCGCAATGGGCTTCGACTCACCCCGATCCCGCCTCTCGCGTGCGCGATGCTCTTTCGCTGGCGGGCAGTGCTGCGACCGGGACGACGAATCGCGACGTGTTTCTCACCCGCATCGACGGCCTCGTCTATGGCGACGATCCTAAGCAGGGGATCATAGACGGCGGCAAGTTCACCCATCCGGAACTGCGTCTGGCATTCCAGGCGCCGGAGGGCTTTTATCTGGTGAACGGGACGCAGGCGGTCTCGATCAACGGGGATTCGGGCAAGGCGCAGTTTTCCGGCGGTGCAATGGGAACCGGGCTGGATGCCTATATCCAGACGGTGTTCTCCAGCTTGACCGAATCGGGGCAGGCGCAAATCGAACCGTCCAGCATCGAGCGGACCACGGTGAACGGGCTTCCCGCCGCTTACGGCGTGGCGCGGGTACAGGCTTCGAGCGGACCGGTGGACGTGGCGGTGTTCGCTTACGATTTCGGGGGCGGCAAGGCCTATCACTTCCTGACGATCACGCGCGTCGGCGGGGCAGGGGTGTTCAACCCGATGTTCAAGAGCCTGCGCCGCATCTCCGCTGCCGATGCCGGGCAGGTGCGGCCGCGCCGCTTGGCGGTCGTGACTGTAAAGGCTGGCGACACCGTGCAGTCGCTGGCCGGGCGCATGGCCTATACGGATGCGGCTCTGGAGCGGTTTCTGGTGCTCAACGGGTTGGAGAGCGATGCGCGGCTAGTGCCGGGACAGAAGGTGAAGCTGGTTATCTATTGAGAGGATGGCCGGGCGGTTGCTGACGCGCAGTTCTGAAATCTTGCGCGTTCCTATCAACCTCGCACTCGTCATCCTGAACTTGTTTAGCTTCGCTGGCGTTCGGCTCAGGATCCATTTCTGACCATCGACGGCGGGTTGTTCGGCGAGATGGATCCTGAAACAAGTTCAGGATGACGTGGAGTATTTGCGATAGGTTTGTTGATGCAGCCATCGTCTGCACAAATGAAAAGGGCAGCAGGTTTCCCCGCCGCCCTTTATTCTAAGTGCGATAAGATTACTTAGCGTCAGTAGCCTTGTTCGCCGTCTGAAGGTTGGTGCTGGTCTTCTCAAACGTCGCCTTGAGATCGGTGCCCAGACCCTGCATGGCAGCGATCGCTGCAACGGCGATGAGGGCGGCGATCAGGCCGTATTCGATAGCGGTGGCGCCCTGTTCGTTGCGGCGCAGCTTGGCGAGAAACTTCATCTGATGTCTCCTGAATGAAAGCAATCTGGTGTACCCGGTCCGCCCCGCCCCCCGGCTTACCCTATGAGGCACTCGCTTCGGCGCTTTGGACAGGCTTGGAACTACGCCACAAGTGTTGAAGAAAACTTAAGCGCGAAACCTTGTTACTTCCCCGAGATCGCATCCGCCGACTTCTGGGATACGCCGGTCCATAGCCGGATCGTCTCCGACGCGACGCCGTTCAGGGCGACGAGCATGACAAGTACGATCATGGCAAGGATAAGGGCGTACTCTACTGCGGTAGCGCCACGTTTATCTTGAGATACGTGCTGGAGAATCGACTTTATAGTCATGATTGCTTGCAATACCCCCGATATATTCCTGAAATACCATTTCATCGTTAAAGAGTTCCTAAAGGAGGGCGCGAAGCTGGAAAATTCTCTTACACCCCTGTTGCCCCCGCTGTTGGTCGTGGCCGTGGCGCTGGTGCGTCCCGATGAGCGAATCCTGATGCAGCAGCGGCCTTCCGCATCGATCCACGGAGACCTCTGGGAATTTCCGGGCGGCAAGGTCGAGCCGGGCGAGACGCCGGAGCACGCCGCCGCGCGTGAATTGCACGAAGAACTGGGCGTCGATCTTGCGCCGGATGCCCTCCTGCCAGTCGGCTTCGCCAGCAGCGGCAGCCTGGCGCCCTCGGAAGGGCAGCCAGGGCGGGCGGTCGTCATTCTTCTTTATATATGTCGCGAATGGTGCGGCGAACCGCAGGCGCACGAGGCGCAGGCACTGAACTGGTGCAGTCTGGAGGCGATCCCGGATCTGGCGATGCCGCCGCTCGATTATCCGCTCGCTGCCAACTTATCCACATTCTTGCTCGGGAATGCGATATAGGCGTTGACGGCAGAGCGAACGACTCCTATTGGCGCCTCTCCAACGCGCCCGTAGCTCAGCTGGATAGAGCATCAGACTACGAATCTGAGGGTCGGACGTTCGAATCGTTCCGGGCGCACCATTTCTTCCTCACGGGCTTCGGCCTCTGGAGGGAATGGCACCACATAGGGCAAATTGTGCGCCCGTAGCTCAGCTGGATAGAGCATCAGACTACGAATCTGAGGGTCGGACG
>NZ_DAISLT010000008.1:14791-64580 GCF_036820275.1 Novosphingobium sp. | reverse complement strand
GAGCATCAGACTACGAATCTGAGGGTCGGACGTTCGAATCGTTCCGGGCGCACCATTCTCCTTCGGGGGGTTGGGCTTTGGTTGGAAAATGAAATTTGCGCCCGTAGCTCAGCTGGATAGAGCATCAGACTACGAATCTGAGGGTCGGACGTTCGAATCGTTCCGGGCGCACCACTTGCAAGACACACGAAAAACCCCGCAGAGCGTGATGCTCCGGCGGGGTTTTTCGTGTGTGTCAGGTTTGCATGGCTTGAAAGAAAAGGGCCGGGCCTGAAAGAAAAGGGCCGGAAACGCGGCTGCGCTCCCGGCCCTTCGATTCGTGGCCTTACAGCCGCTTACTGGCCGCTGGGCGTCTCGGCGGCACCGGCGGTGGCCGAGGGGGCTGCCTGGGCGTCGGCGCCCGGCTGGCCGCCTGCGCTGGCCTGAAGCTGCGAGTTGAACGCCGTGGCGGTCATGCCGAGCGTCAGCGACTTGTCGGCGCCGAGACCGAAGTAGGACTTCTTGAGCTGCGCCACCGAGCCGTTGCTCAGCGTGACGAAGACGTCTTCGCCCTCGACCTTGCTGACGGTGCCGAGAACGACGCCGTCGCTGCTCTTGATCGGCTTGTCGGCGGCGAAGGCCGTCGCGAGTTCGGCGCTGCTCTCGGCCTTGGCACCGTTCACGGCGGCTTCGAGGTCGGCCTTGTTCATGCCGATCGTGAGACCCTTCTCACGCGTGGCGAAGGAAGCGACCGGCAGGCCAGCGCGTGCGGCACCGGTGTTGACGGTGACGACACCGCTCTGCACCGCTTCCACGGTGCCGACTTCGGAACCATCGGGGCCATAGACCTTGGCGCCCACCGTCGGGTTGGCGGCTGCGGCTGCGGCGGTGTCCTGCGCCATGACGGCAACCGGGGACAGGCTCGCGGCGGCGATCGCTGCGGCGATGAGAGATTTCTTCATGGCGTACTCCTTCTCGATGCGGAAACCGACAGGGCGGCCCCGGCTCGGGAGCTCCCGACATGCAGTCGCACATGCGGGAGCGTGAATGGTGGTCCGGAAAAGTCACGACCCGGACAATTTGTTCCGACCCGAAAGTCGGAAAAATCCCGCTCCGCATCTCATGCGACAAGAAGGAGCGGGCTAACGGTGCATGTTGCACACGCGAAACGGAATGGCCGCTGAATGGTGCCGGATCAACCGCCAAAATGGCAGTTTTTTGCGATGAAATGGCGGAATTCCGCCAGTTTCCGATTCTGAAGGCGGCAGGCTGTGCCTTCTGTCGGACAAATGGGGGAGGGAACCCTCGTTCATCTGAGCGCTTGATCCGCTGCAACGGGTGATCCAGCAAGGCAGGTAATGATAAAGGAATCGGCTAACGGCGAACACGGGGTGTCGCCATCGGTCTGGCGCTACGCCATGGCGAAGCGCGCCTACGTGGTGATCGACGCGGCGGACTATTTCGAACTGATGCGGGGCATCATGGAGGACGCGCAGCAGCGCATCTTCATGATCGGCTGGGATTTCGATTCGCGCATCCTGCTTTCGGAAGGGCGCCGCTGGTGGCAGCGGGGACGGCGCAAGCGGTTTCCGGCGCGGCTGGGGTCCTTCATCGTCTACCTGGTGCAGAACAATCCGCGGCTGGAGATTCTGCTGCTGAAGTGGAATCTCTCGCTGATGAAGTCGCTGCGTCGGGGCACGATGCTGGTCGATCTCGTGCGCTGGGCCTTGCGCAAGCGAATCGACTTCAAGTTCGATGCCGCCCATCCGGTGGGATGCAGCCATCACCAGAAGATCGTGGTGATCGACGATGTCTTTGCGGCCTGCGGCGGGATCGACATGACCTCCGACCGCTGGGACACGCCCGACCACTTGCCCAAGGATCCGCGCAGGCGGCGGCCTACCGGCAGGCTCTATGGTCCGTGGCACGACGTAACGATGGTGATGGAAGGCGAAGTCGCGGCGGCGCTGGGCGATCTCGGGCGCGAGCGCTGGAAAGTGGCGGGCGGCGCGGAACTGGTGCCATGCGCGCCGCAGGACTTCAGCCCCTGGCCGGACGGTCTGCGGGCCGAGTTCGAGAACGTCGAGATCGGCATCGCCCGTACCCGCGCGGAATATGGCGACTGCCCGCAGGTCAGCGAGATCGAGGAACTGTTCGTCGAGCAGATCCGGCGCGCAAAGCGCTTCATTTATGCGGAGACGCAGTATTTCGCGTCGCGGGCGATAGCCGAGGCGATCTGCGAGCGTTTGCTGGAGGACGATCCGCCCGAATTCGTCATCATCAATCCGCTGACCGCCGATGGCTGGCTGGAGCAGATCGCGATGGACACCGCGCGGGTCGAACTCGTGCGGACGCTGAACAATGCCGATCATGCCGGGCGTTTCCGCATCTTCTACCCGGTGGCTGCGGACGGGACGCCGATCTACGTCCATGCCAAGCTGATGATCGTCGACGACGAAATCCTGCGGGTCGGTTCGGCCAATATGAACAACCGTTCGATGGGGCTCGATTCCGAGTGCGATGTCTTCATCGACGCGGCGCGGCCGGCGAACGGTCATGTCACTCCGGCGATCACCGGCCTGCGTCACCGCCTGCTTGCCGAGCATTGCGGCGTGGCCGAGGAAACCATCGTCGCGGCGCTGGATCGTCACGGTTCCATGCTCGGGGCGATCGAAAGCCTTGTGCCTTCGGGCAAACATCTCGAACCCTTGCCCTTGAAACATCTTACCGAAGCTGAAAGAGCGCTCGGTGAAAGTGCTCTGCTCGATCCGGAACGTCCCGGAGAGATGTTCGAGCCGATCGAGCGGCGCGGTCTCTTCCGCCGCAAGGGGCAGCTCATGCGGCTGCGCCTCATGGACAGATTGCGAAGGAGTAAGCAGGGATGAGCAGCCTAGACGGTCCCGACGAGGACAACCCGCTGGGCAAGCCGGCCGTCCCCGAACACGTTCAGGATGCGATTCGCACGCTGATCGAATGGGCCGGTGACGACCCTTCGCGCGAAGGGCTGCTCGACACGCCCAAGCGCGTGGCGCGGGCGTGGAAGGAATATTGCCAGGGCTATGGCGAGGATCCGGCCATCCACCTCAGCCGCGTGTTCGAGGAAGTGGGCGGCTACGACGAAGTCGTGCTGCTGAAGGACATTCCGTTCCAGTCGCACTGCGAACATCACATGGCGCCGATCATCGGCAAGGCGGCGATCGCCTATCTGCCGAAGAATCACGTCGTCGGTATCTCGAAGCTGGCACGCGTGCTGCATGGCTTCGCGCGCCGCCTCCAGATCCAGGAGCGCCTGACCGCCGAAGTGGCGCAGTGCATCTGGGACCATCTCCAGCCGCAGGGCGTGGCCGTGGTGATCGAGGCGAGCCATGCCTGCATGACGGCGCGCGGGGTGCGCACGCCGGGCGTGGGCATGACCACGAGCCGGATGATGGGCACGTTCCTGCACGACGAGCGCAGCCGCAAGGAAGTGCTCAGCCTGATGGGCTACTGATCGGCTGCCGATTTCGGCGCGTTTATCCCCGTTTCCGCGCGGGTTTCGAGCGCGGGGGGCTTGAAGAGTCCTCCGCGCTGCGGAAGCAGGATCGCAAGGCGGACTGTTCCGCATGAGCTCCGGGGGATAGAGTGAGCGGACGGATCGAAGGCGCTGAAACGAGAACCGGCGGGCGCGTGCTCCCCTGGTTACTGGCGCTCGTGCCTGCGGCGATGCTGGCCGCGCTGCTGCTGCGCAGCGTCTGGGACGTCGATATCTTCTGGCAGCTCAAGCTCGGCGAGATCATTCTCGAGCGGGGCGGCCCGGTCTGGCGCGAGCCTTTTGCAGCGCTGCATCTGGGGGAGCCGCTTCCGTCGGTCGGCTGGCTGGCGCAGGCGAGCATGGCGTTCGTACGCGCGCATGGCGGCTGGGGCGCGCTGCGGGTCTACGATGCGCTGTGCTGGCTCGGCGGGTTCTGGGCCGTCGCGGCGGCCTGCCGCTGGCGCGGTGCCTCGCGGTCGGCGGTGGCTCTGGCGCTTGTCCTCGCTTTCGCCGCCGCTCTACCGACCGCCAGCATTCGCCCCCAGAGCTATGCGGCGCTGTGCTTCGGACTGCTGCTCGCGCTGCAACGCCTGAACTTGCGGACTGCGACGACGATCGCGCTCGGCGCGCCGTTGTTGGTGCTCTGGCAGAACCTTCATCCCTCGGTCAGTGTCGGGGTTCTGGCGCTGGGTTTGCATACGGCGGCGGGGATCCTTGCATGGGCGCGCGATCGCCGCCGACCGCTGCCTGTCGCCTCGGCAGTCCTTACGCTCGTGGCGATGGCTGCGATGTTCGCGACGCCGGACGGCTTCTCGGTTCTCGCGATTTCCGCGACCAATGCCGAGATGAGCCTCGCCATCGGCGCCAGCGAATGGCGGCCGCTGTGGATCGAGGGGAACTGGCTCAACGCGGTGCCGGTGGTGATGACGGCTCTCGCCGCGTTGCTCTTGCTCTTGAGGAAGGGACGACGCTTCGATCCTGGCGAGCTTCTGGTGGCGCTGGCTCTGTTCGTCCTGACGGTGACGGCCTATCGTTTCGTGCTGTTCTGGGCGGTCGCCATGGTGCCGGTCATTGCGCGCGCGGCCAGTCGCATCGGCGATAGCGAGAACGCCGAAAGCGGTGACACCCGCAGGCTGACGATCGCCGCCGTGGTTGCCGTCGGCGTGGCGATGCCGTTCTTGGTGCCGACCCATTTCGCGGCGAACATTCCGCTCGGTGCGGTGGCCTATCTCAAGAAGCAGGGCGTTCGCGGCACCGTCTATGCCGATTTTCCCTTCGGCGGCGCGGTCATCGATGCCGGATGGCCGCACTGGCGCGTCGCCTACGATGGTCGCTACTACCGCTATGCGCGGGAGGAGTGGCAGTACAACGGCGGGATCGAGAACGGCTACGTGCCGCTCGTCGATGTCATCGCCAAGTGGCATCCTGCGGCTTTCGTGATCCAGGAGGAGCACAATGCGCCGCTGGCCGGGGAGCTGGCGCGCTCGCGGCGCTGGCAGCGCGTCTATCGCGGGCCGGATGGCGTGGTGGTCTACGTTCCTCGGCAATAGATCTTCGTCATTGCGAGGGTAGCGAAGCAATCCAGAGCGGCTTGAGACCGACTCTGGATTGCTTCGCTACCCTCGCAATGACGAATTGGGGGAAGGCGGCGAAGTGCGAGATGGCCTACTTCGCCGCCCCCGGCCCACCGTTGGAGAAGGCGTCGGCGATCGAGCAGGCCGCCGGGCCGAGAATGACCACGAACAGCGTCGGCAGGATGAATAGGATCAGCGGCACGGTCATGATTGCGGGTAGGCGCGCGGCCTTTTCCTCGGCGCGCATCATCCGCTCGTTACGGAATTCCGCCGAGAGCACGCGCAGCGCCGAAGCGAGCGGGGTGCCGTAGCGCTCGGTCTGGATCATCGTGGTCACGACGCCGCGCATGGCATCGAGATCGACGCGATAGGCTAGGTTCTCGAAGGCCTGACGGCGCTCGGTAAGAAACGACAGTTCGATCGAGGTGAACGAGAATTCCTCGCCCAGTTCCGGATAGGCGCGCCCCAGTTCGCGGGCGACACGGTCGAAGGCGGCATCGACGGTCAGGCCCGCTTCGGCGCAGATCACTAGCAGGTCCAGCGCGTCGGGCAGGCCCTTGCGGATCGCATCGGTGCGCTTGGTGATCATGTTCTTGATGAAGATGTCCGGCCCCTTGTAGCCGGCGATAAGCATCGCGGCGAAGCCCATGAACTTCTTGAAGCTGCTCCACTGCGGGAAATAATCGATCCCGTAGATCACCAGCGCTGCCGTACCGCCCAGCACGATCGGCGCGACAAGGCGGGCGAAGACGACCGCGACCGCCCATTCCTTGTTGCGGATGCCCGCCTGCGCCAGCTTCTGCTCGATGACGCGCAGCTGGCTGTCCTGGAGCACTTTCAGCGCACCGAGGAAGGCGCCCATGCGGTCGGTCGTCTCGTTGCGGCGCACGACGCTCTGGCGCTTGCGCGGGGCGGCGGCGATCCCGGCCTTGAGCGCTTCGCGGCGCTGGTTCAGTGCCTTCACGCGCTTGGCCATCGGGTCGCGCACCGTCACGGCGGCGTAGATCGCCAGCATCACGGCGGCCGCGGCGACCATTGCCAGCAGCGTGCCGACGAAGATGACGTCGAAACCGAGAAGGGTAGGGCCGGCGGGTTGGTCTGGCATGTCTCTCGCTCAGATCTCGAAGCTGACCATCTTGGCCATGATGAAGGCGCCGATGCCCATCCAGATCGCGCCGCCGAGGCCGGCCACGGTCAGGCGGTCGTCGGTGAAGAACTTGCCGATGTAACCGGGGTTGATCCACCAGATCATGAAGAAGACGATGAAGGGCAGGGCGCCGACGATATAGGCCGAGGCTTTCGATTCCGAACTCATCGCGCGGATCTTGAGCTTCATCTGCGAGCGCTTGCGCAGCACGTCCGAGAGGTTGGCCAGCGTCTCCGCCAGATTGCCGCCGGTCTCGCGTTGGATGGCCAAGGTGATGCAGAAGAAGTTGAATTCTGGAATGTCGAGGCGGTCGGCGGTTTCCTGGAGGGCGTCCTCCATGGTCTTGCCGATCTTGATACGCTCGGTGACGAGCTTGAATTCCTCGCCGACCGGGCCGGGCACTTCCTTGGCGACGACGCCCAGTGTCTCCGTCACCGGCAGGCCGGAGCGCAGGCCGCGCACCAGCAGTTCGATCGCGTCGGGAAACTTGCCGTTGAAAGCATTGGTGCGGCGGGAGATCATCTTGTTCAGCACGAAATGCGGGATGCCGAGACCGACGAACAGGGCGAAGGCGAGCGCGAGCAGCAGGGCGCCGGTCTTAAGCAGCGTCAGCAGGAAGACGGCGGTGCCCACACCGACCGAGACATAAAGATACTGGTTCAGCGACCAGCTCACGCCCGAACGGTGGAGCCGCAGCGCCAGCGCATCGATGCGCGATCCCGAACCGGCGATCTTGTGCACTTTGGGGCGACGCGCGGCGACCGCCTTGCGCATCTGTGCCTCGACCCGATCGGTCGTGCTCTGCGAATGGCGATAGCGGACGGATTTCAGGCGCCGCGTCGATTCCTTGGCGGGCGAGGGGCCGGCAAAGGCGGTCCAGATCAGCGCCACCACGCTCAGCAGGCCGACCGCCACCAGCAGAAGCTGCATCATGTTCATCGCCGCCGACTCCCGAGGTCCCATGCGCGCCCTCAGCGGGGCGCGGCTTCCTTCTTCGCGGCCTTGCCCATGAAGGCCTTGAGATCGAGTTTGCCGAGCAGCGAGGGCTTGATGGCGGCGCTGCTTGCGGGACCGGCGGTTTCCTCAAGGATCAGGCGCGAGAGATCGCGCATCGCCGCGCCTGCGCGGTTGCTGCGGTTGGTGTCGGCAAAAGTCTGGCCGAGCTTCGCGGCCATCGACGCGGCCTTGAGGTCGTAGGGGATTGAGAGTTGCAGGGATGCCTCGATCGAGGCCTCGAAATCGGCCTTGGTGATTTCGGCGAGGCTCGGCTGCACCTTGTTGGCGACCACGATAACGCGGGCATGGGCGGCATGGGTCTTGAGCCAGGACAGCATGCGGATCGCGTCACGCGCCGAGGCCAGCGTCAGTTCGACGACGAGCACCACCACGTTCACGTTGGCCACGAGCTGCGGGAAATTGATCAGCATGTTGCGCGGCATGTCGATCACGGTCATCTCGAAGGCCTGCCGGAACTCTTCCTCCAGTTGGAGGAAGGCTGAGCCATCGGTCATCAGCGGCGTACCGATGGGGGCCTCGGCGGAGAGGATCGCGAGATTGTCGTTGGCGCGGATCATCGCGCGTTCGATGAACAGGCCGTCGATGCGGCTGGGGTTCTCGATGGCGTCGGTCAGGCCGCGGCCCGGTTCGAGGTCGAGGCAGAGCGCGCCCGTGCCGAAATGGATGTCGAGGTCGAGCAGGGCGGTCGGCAGCTTGTCGTCGGCGCTGAAAAGCCAGGCGAGCGAGGTCGCCAGCGTCGAGGCGCCGACACCGCCGCGCGTGCCGATCACCGCGGTGGCGAGGTGCGACTTGGCCGAACCGCCTTCCGGAGTGCGCGGCGCGGCGAACACGGCCTGTGCCTGGGCCAGCGTGTCGCGCACGGTGCCGGGCGAGAGCGGCTTCAGCAGGTAGTCGTGGATGCCGCTGGCCAGCAGGTCACGGTAGAGCCGCACGTCGTTGACCTGGCCGACGGCGATGACGACCGTGCCCGGCTCGCAGACTTCGGCAAGGGCGTTGATGTCGTTCAGCGGATCGCCGCTTTCCGACAGATCGACGAGCAGGATGTTCGGGCTGGCGGAGATCGACAGCGACTGGACGGCATTGCGCAGTCCGCCCTTGTTGCACTTCTCCGGTTGCCAGCCCATTTCGAGCGCGATCGGGCGCAGCACATCCAGCGAGGCTTCGTCGCACGTATAGGCGGCGAACTGGTCGCGGCCGCCGGGGCCGCCGGATTTCCAGGGTGCGTTCATGGCTCAGTTTGCCTTGCTGGAGGTCGCTTTGACGGTATTGCCGCCGGTAGCTTCGGCGTTGCGGTAGGCGTCGATGGCTTTCGAAGCGGTCATCACCGTGGTCTCGCCGGTGGACTCGGCACCGTGGACCAGGTCCTCCGGATTGGCGACCATTGCCGCGAGATTGGCATTGGTGGCGCAGCCGTAATTGCTGGTCAGGCCGTTGTTCGGATTGAAATCGCTGTGGGCGGACCAGTCCGGGCAGCCGGGGACCGAGGCTTTCGAGCGCGCGACGACGACGCGCGCGTTGCCGCTATCGACATAGCCGTCCGTCACGGGTGCGCCGTCGACCAGCGTCAGGCCGTAGCGCCCGGCCACGGCCTCGACGGCGCTGCGCACGGCGGGATTTCCTGAGGGATCCTCCACGAAGACGCGGTCGCCGTACTTGAGGCCCATGGCTTCGAACCAGCCGGCAAGGCGGCCCTGCTCACCCGAGCCGAGGCCGCTGCCGTCAGTCCGCACGTCGAGGGTGTAGTTGACGCGCTCGACTACCGGCTGGTGCACGCTGTTCATCGAGCGGTTGGTCGGCATTCCGCCGCATCCGGCCAGCAGCAGGCCGAGCGAGAGCGCCAGCGATCCGGCGGCGAGACGGGGGTGGGTGTGGGGCATCGGAAGCATCTTTCTCACAGGCTGAAGCCGGGGCGAGGACTGGTATCGGCGGCGGAGCGTTTCGCAGGCTTGCCGGTCGCGGCATCGCCGACGCTCGGCCCGCTGGCGGTTCCTTCCGTGGTGGCTTCGGGCCGCTTCTTGGCGCTGACGCCGTCGCTTTCCATGTTGCCGAGCACGCGCTGGAGATCGTTCGGGGCATTGAAGCCGTCGGTCGGCAGGGCGATCTTGGAGGCGTCCACCGGATTGACGAGATACGGCGTGACGACGATGACCAGTTCGGTCTCGCCGCGTCGGTAGCTGGTCGAGCGGAACAGCGAGCCGAGGATCGGCAGGTCGCCCGCGCCGGGCAGCTTCTGGATGGTGTTCTGCGAATTGTTGCTCAGCAGCCCGGCGATCATGAAGCTCTGGCCGGAGCCGAGTTCCACGGTCGTTTCGGTGCGACGCACGGTGAGCGCAGGCACTTCGTAGCCGTTGAAATTGACCGCGCCCTGACTCGAAAGTTCGGAGACCTCGGGGCGTACGCGCATCGAGATGCGGCCGCTTGCCAGCACGGTGGGCGAATAGCTGAGGCTGATGCCGTATTTCTTGAACTCGATCGAGGTCGTGCCGAGGGCCTGGGCGATCGGGATCGGATATTCGCCGCCTGCGAGGAACTCGGCGGTTTCACCCGAGAGCGCGGTGAGATTGGGCTGGGCGAGCGTGGTGACGAGACCGATCGTCTCGCCTGCGTCCAGCGAGCCGAGGATGTTGACGCCGAACAGTTTTCCGGCAGCGGCAAGCGTGCTGCCCGCCGTGGCGGTCGCGACGTTGCTGCCGGGAATCTCGGTGCCATCGGGGAGTCGGGTGGCCACCGGGCCACCCACGCCCATCGGTTGGCCCGGCCAGTGGTTTGCTACCGTTCCCTGTCCGAGACCAAACTTGAATCCGCCGGTGCTGTCGATCGTCGACATGTTGACCGCCAGCGACTTCACCAGCGAGCGGCTGACTTCGGCGATGCGCACTTGCAGGTTGACCTGAAGCGGCGTGGCCTGACGCAACCGGCTGATGACGTTCGCGTCCTTGCCGGCATAGGCTTTCACCAGACGCTCGGCTTCGGCGGCGTCTTCGGGGGTCTTGACGGTTCCGGTCAGCAGGAAGGTGCCGGAGCCCATCGTCGAGACGCCGATCTTCGCTTCGGGCATGGCGAGGCGCAGCATGGCGTCCACGCTGTCGAGGTTCGAGCCGACGCGAACGGTCGCGGACCAGATCACCGCGCCCGCCGCATTGCTGGCATAGACCGTGGTGGTGCCGCCCGCCTTGCCGAAGACGTAGAGCTGGCGTGCGGACTTGACCTGCACGTCGGCCACCGCGTCGTTGGCGACGAAGACGTCGGCCATGGCACCGGGCACACTGATGAGCTGGCCGTTGCCGATCGAGAGCGAGAGATCCTGCGCCGGATGGACGACGGACTGCGCAATGGCCGGGGCGGTGACCGCCAGCGGGGCCAGCGCGCAGGCGGCGATCAGCAAAGACTTGAGAAGGCGCGTTTGCATCGGATGGACCTTCGGCGAATGGATGCGGCCAATGTTCGGCGTCTGCGAGCGGGCGGTCATCAATGGGTGCCCACGGATTCTTCGGTGGTCTCCTTGCCGCGCGTGACGCGCACGACCGGTCCGGTGCGGACGGGCGCGGCGGCGGCGGAGGGGCCTTGCGGCGCGCTTGCTACGGCGGTGCGGGCGGCCACTTCCGGTCCCGTCGCCGGGCGGCTGGAACGCTGGAAGCGCGAGACGTCGCCGCCGGTCATGTACGTGGAGCTGCCTTCGATCGGGCGGTTCAGGGCATTGCGCATGAGCAGCTCTTCCTGCGCGCGCGTCGCGCCTTCGGGCACTTTCACGTCGCCGCTGGCGAGGATGCGCTCGAACTCGCCCTGGCTGTCGGCAATGGCGCGCAGCGAGAGGCTGAGCGTGCCGATTTCCTGCGCCACGGCGACTTTCTCGGCGATGCGCGGGGTGACTTCGAGAGTGACGGTGCTGAAGGCGTGGACCACGGTCTTGCCGTCCACCACTTCGTTATCGGTGGCCTGGTCGGTGGCGAGCACGCGCAAGTTGCGCAGGATCGTCTCCGAGGCGCGCAGGGCCTGGCCGCCGTCGCTGCCGCTGACCTGCTGGGTCAGCACGAGATCGACGTGGTCACCGGGGAAGACGAAGCCGCCCACACCGGTCTTGGCGGAGACGGGGATCGTCACGGCGCGCATGCCCGGTCCGAGCGCGGCGGCGAGGAAGCCGCGGTCGCCCGGTGCGACGAGCGCGCCTTGCGTCACCGGCTGGCCGGCTGTGATCTGGAAGCGGACGACGGTGCCGAGCAGCTTCTGCATGTCGGCCTGTCCATCGATGAAGTAGGCGTCCTTCACCAGTTCCTTGGGCCAGTCCTGATAGGACACGGCGTCGGCGGTGATGATCGTACCCACCGGCAATGCGCGCTGGGCGACGAGGACCTTCGGCCCGGTCGGCTGGGCGGTCGCCACGGCCTGCGCCTGCGGCGCGGCGGATCCGGCGAACATCGAGCGGGCACCCATTGCCGTGACGACTGCGATCAGCAGCGCGGCAACCAGCAGCACCAGCTTCTTCCTATCCATGTCTAAGCGACCCCCAAAAAAAACTGGGCTGAAAAGCTCCGAGACCGAACTCCCCTGTTCGGGATCTCCGGAGCAAGTATGTGTTCAATCGCGTAAATTGGTTAAAATCGGGTTCACCCAACGATCGGGCTGGAAAGCGCCTGCTCGCCCATGACCCATAGGGCGGCGGCCGAAATGGCGACGCCGTAAGGGATCGGCAGGCGCGATTTCTGGCGGCGCATGATGTGGCGGAAGCCGAGCAGGAACACGATCACCACGGCGA
This sequence comes from Novosphingobium sp., assembly GCF_036820275.1. Taxonomy (GTDB): domain Bacteria; phylum Pseudomonadota; class Alphaproteobacteria; order Sphingomonadales; family Sphingomonadaceae; genus Novosphingobium. The sequence goes on along the minus strand of NZ_DAISLT010000008.1, from coordinate 52,599 downwards.
GCGTCGCCAAGGCCAGCATCCAGGCCTGCGGCAGGGCGCGGTGGACGACATCGAGACGCGCGGAGGAGATCACCGGCTGATGCGTCGCCAGGGCATAGACCACCGAGGCCGCGGCCCAGACCCAGCCGAGCGCGACGACCCAGCCGAGCGCGTCGCGCAGCTTCTCGCCGGAAACGCGTTCCATGTTGAAGGCGGCCATCGCGATCGAGGCGCCGCCGCCGATCATTGCCATGAGCACGATCACCTGCCCGAAGCTGCCCGGCGCAAACCACAGAGCCAGCGCCGCAAGCAGCTTGACGTCGCCGCCGCCCATCTGGCGCAGCGCGAAGAGCACGCAGGCGATGACGAAAGTCAGCAGGGCCAGTCCGAGCTGCCAGGCCACGTCGCTCCAACCGAATCCCAGCGACAACCACCACAGCGGCGCGGCCAGCGCGATTCCGAGATTGAGCGTATTGTCGATCTCCCGGCGCTTCAGATCGGTGAAGGCGGCAACGAGCAGGGCGATTGCCAATGCCAGCAGCAATGCATACGAAAAAGCTCCGCTCGGCATTCGTGAGTTCCCCCTTGGCCGGGGCCTCATCTAGCGGATATCGCTTACCAAACAGTAACCACACAATCGAAGGCTACGTCAGCCACGTGACCATTCAAGCGACCGAGAACAAGCCCGAACCCGGCGACCGCGCGCCGACTCTGAGCGAGATCGCGCACGAGGCGGCGAAAGCGCGGCGGGCGATCCCCGAAGGCGTCGTCGAGAGTTTCTGGACCGGTCCGAGCGGGCCTGAGCCCTTGCGCCGGATCGACTGGCCCGGATCGGCACAGGCCGAGGCAAGAGGCTCCATCCTGTTCCTGCCCGGGCGCGGCGACTGCTACGAGAAGTGGCTGGAAACGCTGGAACAATGGAATCTCGAAGGCTGGGCAGTCAGTTCGATCGACTGGCGCGGGCAGGCGCTCAGCGGCCGTTTCGGCTTCGATACCACCACCGGCCATGTTCCCGACTTCGACCTCTGGATCGAGGATCTCGCCGCATTCTGGCGTGACTGGACGGCGGAGCGTCCGGGGCCGCATGTCCTGGTCGGCCATTCGATGGGCGGCCATCTCGCCCTGCGCGCCGTTGCGCAAGGGAAGGTCAGGCCGGACGCGCTGGTGCTTTCCGCGCCGATGCTGGGCATCCATCCGGCTCGCATACCGCCGAGCCTGCTCCACGCGATCGCGCGGGGGATCGTCCGGCTCGGCGATCCGCGTCGTCCGGCGTGGAAGCATAGCGAGAAGCCCGAACTCCTGCCGCAGGCCCGCTCGCGGCTGCTCACACACGACAAGGCTCGCTATGCCGACGAGGACTGGTGGCGCAGCCGCCGCCCCGGCATCGCCATGGGACCGGCAAGCTGGGGCTGGATCGAGCGCGCACTGGCCTCGATTCGCCTGCTCGACGCCAAGGGCGTGCTCGAAGCGGTGCAGGTGCCGGTGTTGCTGCTGGCGACGCGCTATGACGGCCTCGTCTCCTGGCCCGCGATCCGGCGCGCCGCATGCAGGCTGCCGCAGGCCGAACTCCTGGCTTTCGGTCAAGAAGCGCGCCACGAACTCCTGCGCGAGAGCGATCCGGTCCGTGATCGCACCCTCGCGGCCATTCGGGACTTCCTGAACCGGACGGCGCCCGTTAGGGGCTAAGGCCCTATGGATAGCAGGTTCGATATCGTCATAGTGGGCGCCGGGATGGCAGGCGCCTCGCTGGCTGCCCGGATTGGAGAGCAGGCGCGGGTACTGGTGATCGAGGCCGAGGAGCGCCCCGGCTATCACGCCACTGGCCGCTCGGCGGCGTTCTGGACCGAGAGCTACGGCGGTCCGCAGGTCAAGCCGCTGACCACCGCCTCCGGCCCCGAACTGCACCGCCTCGGCGTGCTGACACCGCGCGGGGCGCTGACGATCGGCAAGACCGGACAAGAGCGCGAGATCGCCGCCTTCGCCGAGACTTACGGGGGCGTCGGTATCGAGATTGCGACACTGGATCGCGCCGAGATCGCCGCACGCATCCCCGATCTCAAGCCCGAGTGGACCTGCGGCGTGCTGGAGCCGAGCACGTGCGACATCGACGTCGCCGCACTCCACCAGCACTACCTCGCCGCCGCCCGCAAGGCGGGGGTGGAGCTGTGGTGCCGCGCCGGCCTTGCTGCGGTCGAGCGCGAGCCGGGCGGCTGGTCGCTTACGCTGGCCGACGGGCGCCGTGTCGGTTGCGACGTGCTGGTGAATGCGGCAGGGGCTTGGGCCGATACGGTGGCAGGCAAGGCAGGCATCCGCCCGCTCGGCATCGCGCCCTATCGGCGCACGATCGCCCAGGTCGCGATCGAGCCTGCCGCGCCGGATACGCTGCCTCTGGTTCTCGATGTTGCGAGCCGCTTCTACTTCAAGCCGGAAAGCGGCCGCCTCTGGCTCAGTCCGCACGACGAGACGCCCAGTTCTCCCTGCGACGCTGCGCCGGAGGAAATCGACGTGGCGCTCGCGATCGACAGGTTCGAGCAGGTGGTGGACCGCCCGGTCCTGCGCGTGGAGCACCGCTGGGCGGGCCTGCGCTCGTTCGCGCCGGATCGGCTGCCGGTCTATGGTTTTGCCCCCGAGGACGGCGCGTTCTTCTGGTTCGCGGGGCAGGGTGGTTTCGGCATCCAGACGGCGCCTGCTGCGGCGGCGCTGGGGGCGGGGCTGTTGTTGGGGCAGGGTGTCGGGGAGGTCGATCCTCGGCCGTTTGGGCCGGGAAGGTTTGAAAAGTAGAAGTCCTGGGGGATGATCCCCCAGACCCTCGGAATGGCTACGCTGCGCCCCGCCTATCGGTAGTGCGCTCCTTGCGGCGCAGCCCATAAGTCTCCCGACGCAGTCATGGGCGCGCGACGCGGTTGGTCCGCGTGACCTAGACGTTCATGGGGGTGCAGGGGGTCTTTGATCCCCTGCTTATACTTTCCTTCACTCGTTATTCTCAGCCTGCGGACCTGCCCCGCTCACTTTCCGTCCCGGCGCGAAGAAGTGCCAGACCAGCAGCACCGGCTCCAGCACGGCCATCCCGACGAAGATGCTGATGAGCCGGTGCACGGCGGGCATGATCTCCGCGTCGGCGTAGGAGTCCGGCACCAGAACGACCAGTACCGCGAGCGTGAACTGAAGCCCGAGGTAAGTCACGTTCGGTAGCCCGTTCTCGATATGCCTGCCGATGACGATGCCGAGGCAGGTTCCCGCGATCAGTACCGGCGCGCTGCCTTGGGCGAGGAGCAGGATCGCCAGCGAAAGTCCTCCGCCCGCGAGGCAGCCGAGCGTGCGCTGGAACAGGCGGCGGGTCACGGGGACGAAGCCGCTCGCCCCGATCCCGTTCACCGGCACGATCATCACCGCCATCACGGTGACGGCGGCCTGGGCCATCTGCGGCAGTTGGAACAGGGCGTGGAGCACCGGGAGCACGGCGATGGCGATCCCGGCCTGCACGGCGTGGCGGGCGGCATGGGGGTGCCATTTCATCCGCTCCGGCGTGGGCTTGCGTCCGGCAAGCCACTTCTTGCCGGAGAGGGTTGCGGCGGTGAGGCTGACGATCACACAGGCCGCAGTGCCTGCGAGGACTTCGAGCAGGCGGGTCTGGGCGAAGTGGATGGTGTCGAGGTCGGGGTGTTCCAGCTTGTCGAGCAGGATCATCTCGAACGTCAGGCCGAACAGCAGCCAGGCGTAGGCGCGCCGGGCGGTGATCATGCCGTAGAGACCGACCGCGCCGACCAGCGCGGCGCTGGCCATGGCGAGCGGCAGCGAGTGGGCGGCATAGGGCACGATGGCCAGCGCCAGCAGCGAGCCGATGGCGGTTCCGGCGATGCGCAGCACGCCGCGCAGCAGGGTTTCGGCGGTCTCGCTCTTGAGCAGGACGAAGGCGGTGAAAGCCGCCCAGGCCACGAACCTGGCGCCGATCAGGTGGGCGAAGAGGATCGCCAGCAGGACCGAGGCGACGCAGGCCCATTCGTCGGCCATGCGCGGGCCGGGCGTCACGAGGGCGCGGGCTTCCTCGCGCAGGCGGTCCCGCATGACCGAAAGGGGCGGAAGGCGGGGTTCGGAAGCGGGCAGGGTGCGCTCCCGCTACTTGCTTGCGGCGACCGCCGCGTCGCTGGCGAGCTTGTCCACGCGCTCGTTCTCGACATGGCCGGAGTGGCCGCGCACCCATTCCCAGTTGACCTTGTGGCGGGCGACCGCCTCGATCAGTTCATGCCAGAGGTCGGCATTGCGCACGGGCTGCTTGCTGGCGTTGACCCAGCCCTTCTTCTTCCAGCCGTGGACCCACTTGGTGATGCCGTCGATCACGTATTTGCTGTCGGTCTGGAGCGTGATCTCGCAAGGTTCGGTCAGGGCGTTGAGCCCCTTAATGACGGCGGTCATTTCCATGCGGTTGTTGGTGGTGTCCGGTTCGCCGCCGGACATTTCCTTCTCGTGGACGCCCATGCGCAGCAGCACGCCCCAGCCGCCGGGACCGGGATTGCCCTTGCAGGCGCCGTCGGTGAAGATCTGAACCTGCTTCATGCGGCGAATATCCCGGAATTGGCCGGATCGGCATAGAATTCGAGGCGGCGGGCGAAAGCCATCGGGTCCTTCGGCGTGACGAGCGCGTCTTCCGGCGTGTTGAGCCAGTCGTAGGCGCGGGTGGCGAGGAAGCGGATCGCGGCGCCGCGCGCCAGCAGCGGCAGGGCGGCGCGTTCGGCGTCGGAAAGCGGGCGCACGGCTTCGTAGCCTTCGATCAGCGCGCGCGACAGTTCGGGCAGGAACTGCGTGCCGTCGTTGCTGAAGCACCAGGCGGTGTGGGTGACGACGACGTCGTAGGCCAGGAGATCGGTGCAGGCGAAATAGAAGTCGATCAGGCCGGTAACCTTGCTGCCCAGCATCAGCACGTTGTCGGTGAAGAGATCGGCATGGATCACGCCGCTGGGCAGGTCGGAAGGCCACTGCCCGGCCAGCTCGGCCAGCTCGCGTTCGACGAGGGCGCCGAGGTCGGGATCGATCGATTCCAGCCCCTCGCGGGTGCAGTCGCCCAGCAGCTGCTGCCATGCGGGCAGGTCGAGCGAGTTGGCGCGCGACCGTCCGAAATCGGCCGAGGCAAGGTGGATCTGCGCCAGTGCTGCGCCGACGGCACGGGCCTGCGCCGGGGTCGGTTCGGAGACGGAAACGCCGGGCAGGAACTCGATCAGCGCCAGCGCCTTGCGGTTTTCGCCCTCGCCGATGAAGCGGTGGCTCGCTCCGTCGCGGTCGTGCATGGTGCGCGGCACCGGGCAGTCGCGTGCGGCGAGGTGGTCGAGCAGGTCAAGGAAGAAGGGCAGGTCGGAGATATCCGTCCGGCTCTCGTAGACGGTCAGGATGAAGCGGCGGGCGTCATTGCCCTGCTGGGTTTCGATCAGCCAGTTGCTGTTGGACACGCCCTCGGCGATGCCCTTGGCCGAAACCAGGGTGCCGACGTCGAAGGTCTCGATGATCGCGGACATTTCCTCCGCGCCGAGCCGGGTATAGACTGCCATGAGGTCGGATCTTCCTTAGCGGGCGAGCTGGCGCGGCAGTTTGAAGGTGATGGTTTCCTCGGCGGTCACCCGTTCCTCGGATTCGACTTCGCGCAGTTCCTTGATCCGCGCGATCACTTCGTTGACCAGTTCCTCGGGCGCCGAAGCCCCGGCGGTAAGCCCCAGGGTTTCGATATCCGCCAGCCATTCCGGATCGATATCGGTTGCGCGCTGGATCATCTGTCCGCGCGACCCGGCGCGCTCGGCCACTTCGACGAGGCGCAGCGAATTCGAGCTCTTGGGCGAGCCGATCACCAGCACCAGATCGCAGTCGGGCGCGATCTGCTTCACGGCGCCCTGGCGGTTGGAGGTGGCGTAGCAGATGTCTTCCTGCTTCGGAGCGACGACTTGCGGGAAACGCGTCAGGATAGCCTCGATGATCGCGGCGGTATCGTCCACCGAGAGCGTGGTCTGCGACAGATAGGCGAGTTCGCTGTCGGCGGGGACTTCGACCGAGGCGACGTCTTCGACCGTCTCGATCAGGGTCATGTTGCCTTCTGGAACCTGCCCGAAAGTGCCGATCACTTCCGGATGTCCGGCATGGCCGATGAAGAGGATGTGGCGCCCGTCCGCGATCTGGCGCTCGGCCTGGCGGTGCACCTTGCTGACCAGCGGGCAAGTCGCATCCAGCCATTCCAGACCGCGCGCGGTGGCCTTGGCCGGGACGGCCTTGGGCACGCCGTGGGCCGAGAAGATCACCGGCACGCCGTCCGGCACCTGGTCCACGCTCTCCACGAAGACCGCGCCCTTGTCCTTCAGGCTATCGACCACGAACTTGTTGTGCACGATCTCGTGCCGCACATAGACCGGAGCGCCGTAGATCTCGAGCGCGCGCTCGACGATCTCGATGGCGCGGTCGACGCCGGCGCAGAAGCCGCGCGGGGCCGCGATTAGGAGGCGCAAGGGCTTGCCGGAGCGGGGCGAGTTCGGAGACGGAAAGGGCGCGTTCATGAATGGGCCTCTAGCGCTTTGCCGCTTGCGCCGCTAGGGCAAGCCGACGTCTTCGAGGAACCTCACGATGAATGCACGCCGCCTGACTGCCACTGTCCTCTGCTCCGCCGCCGCGGTGACCGCGCTGAGCGGCTGCGCAAAGAAGGGTGAGATCGTGGTCGATTCGGGCGTGGGCATCACTTCCGTGCGTTCGGCTTGCCCGGCCGTCGGAATCCCCGACTATACCGGCGACATGACGCTGTTCCGCGTGGCGAACGACCGCACCGCCGCCAATATCGACCTCGAAGCGGCGATGACCAACGTGCGTACGACCTGCAACGAACAGGCCGGCGACAAGGTTACCGCGAAAGTGGAGTTCGATGTGCTCGCCCGCCGCAACGACAAGCAGGGCGCACGCCAGGTGACGCTGCCTTACTTCGTCTCGGTGCTCCAGGGCGGGTCGGCCGTGATCTCCAAGCGCGTCGGTCACGTTACGCTGAACTTCGCGGACGGCCAGGACCGCGCGCAGTTCCACGCCGTCGGCTCGGCCTTCATCGACCGCGCCGCCGCCACGTTGCCAGCTGACATTCGCGAGAAGATCACCCGCAAGCGCAAGGCGGGCGATGCCGATGCCGCCGTCGATCCGCTATCGGATCCGGCCGTGAAGGCCGCAGTGGCGCGTTCGAGCTTCGAAGTGCTGGTCGGGTTCCAGTTGGACGAGGCGCAGCTCGCTTACAACGCTACGCGTTGATTCAAGGGAAAGAGGAAGTCCTGGGGGATGATCCCCCAGACCCTCGGAATGTCTATCTCGCGCGCTACCTATCCGTAGTGCGCTCCTTGCGGCGCAGCCAATAAGTCTCCCGACGCAACCATGGGCGCGCCACGCTGTTGGTTCGCATGACCTCGACAGTATTGGGGGTGCAGGGGGTCTTTGATCCCCTGCTTATTCTTTTCTACTCGCCTCTTCGATCGCCTGTTGAGCGCCCCGCGCCATGGCCTTGCGATCGCGCCGGTCTTCACCGGCAAGCGGCGGCAGGAAGTGCAGCGTCATGCGCAGCGGCTTCACGCGGGCCAGGATGCGCAGGGCGTTGTCCACTCCTGGCTCCTCGCCGACCCAGGCGATTTCAGCGGCTTCCTTTCCGTAATCGAGCCACACCGGCTGTACGGCAAGGCTGCTGTCCTCCGTCCCGATCGCGGAGAGCAGCGAAGACTTGAATGGCAGCAGTTCCTTTCCGTTCGAGGTCGTGCCTTCCGGAAAGATTGCCAGTGCGCCGGTTTCGCTCAGGGCCTTGCGAACCTGTTCGACTTGCGCGGCGACGGTGCTGCGGCGGTGGCGCGCGATGAAAACGGTATCGTTGAGGGCGCAGAGCCAGCGCATGGGACCGAAGCCTGCCAGTCCGTCATGGGCTATGAAGGCCGTGCCGGCGGCGCCGGAGAGCGCGGGAATGTCTAGCCAGCTCAGATGGTTGGCGAGAAAGAAGGTGTTCTGAGCGGGCCGGGCGCCTTCGGTTGCGACGCGAAGGCCGGAGATCGCGCCGACCAGCTTCAGGAACTGTCTCGGCACCGGGTTGCGGGCCGTGAAGGGCGCCAGCAGGTAGTAGGCGGAGACGCAGACGAAGAGCAGGACCAGCAACGCCAAAAGGCGGATCGCGATCAGGGGCCAGCCCCAGAGCGCGATCCGCCTTTTCGGTTGTATTGCCGTGGTCGGAGTTTCCGAACTCACTGAAGTGAAGTCACTGGGAAGCGATCACTTGCGGGTTTCGCCGTCCTCGCGATCGATCCGCACGCCGAAGAGTTCCATGCGGTGGTCGACGAGGCGGAAGCCGAGCTTTTCGGCGATCTGCCGTTGCAGCGATTCCAGCTCGGGATCGACGAATTCGATGACCTGGCCGGATTCGACGTCGATCATGTGGTCGTGATGCGCTTCCGGTGCCGCTTCGTAGCGGGCGCGGCCGTCGCCGAAGTCGTGACGGTCAAGGATGCCGGCTTCTTCGAACAGGCGCACGGTGCGGTAGACCGTGGCGATCGAGATGCCCGGATCCAGCGCGGTGGCGCGTTCGTGGAGCTTTTCCACGTCGGGATGGTCGGTGCTCTCGGAGAGCACTCGGGCGATGATGCGGCGTTGCTCGGTGATCCGAAGGCCGCGTTCGGCGCAGAGGGCTTCGAGGTCGATTGGTTGATTCACGTTTGACCCGTATCAATGAAAAGGCACGGCAACCTAGATAGGCTGCCGTGCCTTCAATCACAACCGGAGAACGTCACCGGAGATTTCCACTGTGGAAATCGGCGTCGTTCGCGGATCCGGTCTTTTCATGCCGTCAGGCTGCGGCGGGGGCAGCCTTGGGCTTGCGGCCGCGCTTGGCGTTGGGCTTGCGGCCCAGACCGATCTTCTTCGCGAGTTCGCGACGCTTTTCGGCATAGTTGGGAGCGACCATCGGATAGTCGGCGGGCAGGTTCCAGCGCGCGCGATACTCTTCCGGGGTCATGTTGTAGTGCGTCATGAGGTGGCGCTTCAGCATCTTCAGCTTCTTGCCGTCCTCAAGGCAGACGATGTAGTCGGGCTTCACCGAAGCGCGAACCGAAACGGCGGGTTCCGGCTTTTCTTCTTCGACGACCGGTGCGCCGCCAAGTCCGGCGAGGGCGCCGTAGACATTGGTGATGAGCGAAGGCAGGTCCTCGACGTTGACATTGTTGTTGCTGACATGAGCAGCGACGATGTCGGACGTGAGCGTGATCAGCGTCTCTTTGGCGTCAGCCTGAATGTTTTCCATTGTATACGACCTCTTTATTATTTCCATTTCTGGAACCCGCGAGCCATTTAAGCTCTGCATAGTCGCTCTGAACCATTTCGTACGGGAATACAAGGTCTATAAAAAGTCGTCCCTAATTGTGACACTTGTATCAGAAAATGATTTTCCAATACTCGGCGTAGAGATCAATCGATGTCGCAAGCAAAGGTCAGGGCGTCGAGTCTTTCGCCGTGCAGAAGGCGGTAATAATCCTTGCGTTCGCCGATCTGATAGAAGCCCGTGCTGGAATAGAGCCGCTCTGCCGGATTTCCTCTTCTCATTTCAAGCAGAAGGCGTTTTGCGCCGCGTTGCGATGCGCTCTGTTTGAGGGCATCGAGCAGCGAGCGCCCCAGTCCCAGGCGGCGATATTCGGGCATGACGGCAAGAAGCAGCAGTTCCTCTTCTTCGTAGCCGGTGCGGGACAGAGAAAAGCCTGCCGCTTCCTCTTCCGGCCCGACGGGTTTTCCTTGGGCGGAAATAAGGAAGTAGTGGCAGTTCCCGAGTGTCAGGGCATCGTCGACTTGGCGGCGGTTCCAGGCTTCGCCCCAGGCCGGGTCGAATGCACGGGCCATGACGGCCATGATCCTGTCGAGGTCGTCGGTCATTTACCGGATCAACTTTGCGGCGCAGGCAGGCCGCCGGGCAGGCGTGCGTCGGGCGCACGGCCGTAGAGCGGGCGGGTATCGGTCTGCAGGACATGTTCCGGGAGCAGCGGGAAGGCGCGGGCGTCGGGCCAGGCCGCCAGGGCCGTGCCATGTCCCCGGCGACCGACGAGCGCTTCGGCCTGGGTGCCGGCAATGACCTCTTCGGTCATGTTCGTAGCGGCGTCTTCCGGGCGCAGGGAGGCGAGGGGGCGGATCACGCTGCCGTCCCTGGCAAAGCTCTCGACGAACCATTCGCCGTGGCCGCCGGTCATCGCCACGCCGACGGGAGCCGCTCCGGTCTGGTCGCGGGCGATGGCGGCGACCATGGCGAGCGTCGAATAGCCGAAGACTTCGGACCCCCAGGCCAGCGCCAGCGCCCGCGCGGCGGCAAGGCCGACACGCACGCCGGTGAAGCTGCCGGGGCCGAGCGCCACGACGATGCGCGCCGCGCGGCCGTGATCGGGCAAGGCTGCGATCATCGGCACGAGCGCTTCGGCATGGCCGCGCCCGAGCATGCGGAAGTCGCCTGCAAGAAGCGTCTTTCCATCGAAAAGCGCGACCGAGCAGGCCTCGGTCGCGCTATCGATCACCAGTATCCGGCCGTCGAACGGCTCTCCTGCCTTCTCCGTCATGCGGCGGTCAGGCAGCGCGGACTTCGGTGACTTCGGGAACGTAGTGCTTCAGCAGGCTCTCGATGCCCTGCTTCAGCGTCGCGCTGGACGAGGGGCAGCCCGAGCAGGCGCCCTGCATGGCGAGGTAGACCACGCCGTCGCGGAAGCCGCGATAGACGATGTCGCCGCCGTCGTTGGCCACGGCCGGACGCACGCGGGTTTCGATCAGGTCCTTGATCTGCTCGACGATGTCGGCGTCGGCGGGGTCTTCGCCATAATCGGCGTCATCCTCGGCCGGGACCGAGAAGCCGCTGGCGTCGCCGCCCGCGAAAAGCGGGGCTTCCGACACGAAATGGTCGAGCAGGATCGAGACGACCTGGGGCTTGAGGTCCGACCATTCGGAACCGGGCGCGGCCGTCACCGAGACGAAGCCTTGGCCGAAGAACACGCCGGTTACGTCGCCAAGGTCGAACAGGGCCTGTGCCAGCGGCGAGGCTTCCGCCTCCTCGGGCGAGGTGAATTCGCGGGTGCCGGCTGCCATGACCTGCCGTCCGGGCAGGAACTTGAGCGTGGCGGGGTTGGGCGTGGCTTCGGTTTCGATGTACATGATCCACGCGATTTAGGTGTTGCGGGGATAGGGTCAAGTCCACAAGCTGCAATTGACTTTGCGCGGCGCGGGAACAAGGCTGCGATCCGGCTCTTTTATGCCGCGACTTCATACGCCACGCTATTCACTGGCCCTTAATCGAACCGGAACCTATACCCCTCCCGATGACGAAATCTTCGCGCGCCGCCCGCTCGCTTGCCTGCTTCCTGCTGCTGGCTCCCCTTCCGGTTCAGTCCGTTCTCGCGCAAGTGCCGAACGCCCCAGTTCCGGGCCAGGCACCGGCGGCGGAAACGCTGCCCGGCGACCGGGATCCCTGGCTCTATCGCGGCAGCGACATTCCGCGCGATCCGGAGTGGCATTTCGGCGAACTTTCCAATGGCCTGAAATATGCGGTGCGCCGCAACGGCGTGCCGCCGGGGCAGGTCTCGATCCGCATCCGCGTCGATGCCGGTTCGCTCTACGAGACCGATTCGGAGCGCGGCTACGCGCACTTACTGGAACACATGCTGTTCCGTCAGTCCAAGTATATTCCCGAGGGCACCGCCATCGCCGCCTTCCAGCGCCTGGGCGCGACCTTCGGCAGCGATACCAATGCGATCACCTCGACCACGCAGACCGTGTTCAAGCTCGACTTGCCCAATGCGACGCCGACTTCGCTGGACGAGACGTTCAAGCTGATGAGCGGCATGGTGACGGCGCCGACGCTTTCGGCCTCCAACCTCAAGTCCGACCTGCCGATTGTGCTGGCCGAAATGCGCGAGCGCGGCGGCGCCGCCAAGCGCGTGCAGGATGCCATGCAGAAGACGCTCTACGCCGGACAGCCGCTGTCCGTGCGCGAGCCGATCGGCACGGTGGAAACTCTGACTTCGGCGACGCCGGATTCGGTTCGCGCGTTCTATTCGCGGTGGTATCGCCCGGACAACGTCGCCGTGATCGTGGCGGGTGACGCCGATCCGGCGACGCTGGAAAGCTATGTGAAGAAGTGGTTTTCCGACTGGAAGGCCAGCGGCAAGCTGAGCGCGGCGCCGAGCTTCGGCGATCCGGCCGCGCCGCAGGGCGCCGATCCGAAGAACCCTATCGGCGAGACCAAGGTGCTGGTCGAGCCGGACCTGCCGCCTTCGCTGATGTACGCGATCCTGCGCCCCTGGCGTCAGGTGACGGACAACGTGGTCTACAATCAGGGTCTGATGGTCGATTCGATCGCGCAAGCGGTCATCAACCGCCGTCTCGAATCGAAGGCGCGGGCAGGCGGCAGCTTCCTCTCGGCCTCGGTCAATCAGGACGACGTCTCGCGTTCGGCCGATGCCACGTTCGTTTCGGTCACACCGCTGGGCGAGGACTGGGAGGCGGCGCTGCGCGATGTGCGCGGGGTGATCGCCGATGCCATGACCAAGCCGCCCACGCAGGCCGAGATCGACCGCGAGGTCGCCGAACTCGACGTGGCATTCCAGGTTCCCGTGGAGCAGCAGCGCATCCTGCCGGGTTCGAAGCTGGCTGACGACATGGTCAACGCGCTCGATATCCGCGAGACGGTCGCCGCCCCCAACGACGTGCTGCGCATCTTCCGCGAATCGAAGCACCTGTTTACGCCGTCGGACGTGCTCAAGCACACGCAGCAGCTGTTCAGCGGCACGGTGACGCGCGCGCTGTTCACCACGCAGAAGCAGGGCGGCGCCACCGACGAGACGCTGCGCAGCGCGCTGCTCCAGCCGATCACGCCCGACGCCTCGATCCGCACCGCCGGTAACGAGAAGCCGGTCTCGTTCGCGAAGCTGCCCGCGATCGGCGTGCCTCACAAGGCCACCGCGCAGACCCCGACCGGCTTGCTCGACATCGAGCAGCTTACCTTCGCGAACGGCGTGAAGGCCATGCTGTGGCCGGTTCAGGAAGAGCCGGGCCGGGTCACCGTCAAGGTCCGCTTCGGCGGCGGCAAGCGCTCGATCGCGCCGCAGGATGCGCCCTATATCGCGCTCGGCGAGTTTGCGCTGGTCGGTTCGGGTCTGGCCACGCTGGGTCAGGAAGACCTCGACCGCATTTCGACTGGCCGCAAGATGGGTTTCGATTTCGAGGTCCAGGACGCCACCTTCCAGTTCCAGGCGGAAACCCGCCCGCAGGATCTGGCCGACCAACTCTATCTCTTCGCCGCCAAGCTCGACCTGCCGCGCTGGGATCCGCAGCCGCTGGTCCGCGCCAAGGCCGCCGCGAAGATCCAGTACGCCACTTACGCCACCTCGCCCCAGGGCGTGCTGACCCGCGACCTGGAATTCTACCAGCGCGGCAAGGACCCCCGTTTCGCGACGCCGACGCCCGAGGCGATCGAAAAGACCACGGCGGCCGGTTTCAAGAAGGTCTGGAGCAAGGCTCTGGCCAGCGGCCCGGTCGAAGTGCAGATCTACGGCGATTTCGACAAGGCCTCGACCATCACCGCGCTGGAGAAGACCTTCGGCGCGCTCAAGGCCCGCACGCCCGCGCCTTCCACGGCCAATGTGACGGACGTCACCGTGCCCAAGCCTTCGGATACGCCGATCGTGCTCCAGCACCACGGCGACCCGGATCAGGCGGCGGCGGTAATCTCGTGGCCGACCGGCGGCGGCTCGATGGGCATCCGCGAATCGCGCCAGCTGGAAATTCTGACGCAGCTCTTCACCAACCGCCTGCTCGATGCGGTGCGAGAGAAGCTGGGCGTCGCCTATGCGCCTTACGTCTATTCGCAGTGGCCGGTGGACATGGCGGCGGGCGGTTCGATCACGGCTGTCGCGCAGCTCGATCCCAAGTCGACCACCGTGTTCTTCCAGACCGCGGACGAGATCGCGCAGGACCTGATCCACAATCCGCCGACGGCGCAGGAACTCGCGCTCGTTACCGAACCGATGCGCCAGCAGGTGACGCGCGCGGCTTCGAGCACCTCGTTCTTCATGGGGCAGCTCGAAGGTGCGACTTACGATCCTTCGCGGATCGGCACCGTCCGCACGATCCTCTACGACTACACGGCCGCCACGCCGCAGCAGATGCAGGCGCTCGCCGCCCGCTATCTCGGCAAGAACAATTCTTGGCGGCTTGAGGTCATGCCGGAAGGCAAGGCGGTGGGCGCGGTCGCGGCGAAGTGAGGCGGTCGCGCGCCGCTGGGTCAAGGAAAACTACGCCGGGGCGCAATCGATCACGCTGATCGGCTAAACCGGCTTTGCAAAAATTACCCGGGGGCGCTAAAGGGCGCCCCTTGTTTTGCGGTTCTTGCCGGTTTGGCCCTGTGCACTCGGCTTGGGGAGAGAAGGCGAAGGAACCGCCAGGAGTACGTAACGTGGCTAGCAATTGGACCCCGGAAAGCTGGAAGGCTCAGGAAGCCCGCCATCTTCCGGTTTACGGCGATGCGGAGAAGCTGGGCGAGGTAGAGGCCACGCTTGCGAAGTTTCCGCCGCTGGTCTTTGCGGGCGAGGCGCGTGCTCTGAAGGCGGATCTCGCCGAAGTCGCCGCCGGTCGCGGTTTCCTGCTCCAGGGCGGTGACTGCGCGGAAAGCTTCGCCGAATTCAGCGCCGACAACATTCGCGACACCTTCCGCGTGCTGCTGCAGATGGCGGTCGTGCTGACGTTCGCCAGCAAGCAGCCGGTGGTGAAGCTGGGCCGCATGGCGGGCCAGTTCGCCAAGCCGCGCTCGGCACCGACCGAGTTGGTGGGCGGCGTCGAGATGCCGAGCTACTTCGGCGACATCATCAACGGCATCGAGGGCAACGCCGATGCGCGTCGCAACGATCCGGAGCGCATGCTGCGCGCCTACACGCAGTCCTCGGCCACGCTGAACCTGCTGCGCGCCTTCGCGCACGGCGGCTATGCGAACCTGCGCCAGGTCCACCAGTGGACGATGGAGCACATCAATCGCAGCCCCTGGGGCGAGAAGTTCACGCAGATGGCCGACCGCATCGGCGAGGCGCTCGACTTCATGGCCGCCTGCGGCGTGGACCCGACTTCGGTTCCGCAGCTTCAGGGCACCGACTTCTACACCAGCCACGAAGCGCTGCTGCTCCCTTACGAGGAAGCGCTGACGCGTCGCGATTCGCTGACCGGCGACTGGTACGACTGCTCGGCACACATGCTGTGGATCGGCGACCGCACGCGTTTCGAAGGCTCGGCCCATGTCGAGTACTTGCGCGGCGTCGGCAACCCGATCGGCATGAAGTGCGGACCCAGCCTTGAGCCCGATGCGCTGCTGCGTATGCTCGACACGCTGAATCCGGGCCGCGAGCCCGGCCGCATGACCCTCATCGGCCGCTATGGCTATGACAAGGTCGAAGCGGGCCTGCCCAAGCTGGTGCGCGCGGTGAAGGCGGAAGGTCATCCGGTCGTGTGGTCGTGCGACCCGATGCACGGCAACGTCATCAAGACCGAAACCGGCTTCAAGACCCGTCCCTACGAGCGTATCCTTGCCGAAGTGCGCGGCTTCTTCGCCGTGCACCGCGCCGAGGGCACCCACGCGGGCGGTATCCATATCGAGATGACCGGCCAGGATGTGACCGAATGCACCGGCGGCGCCATCGCCATCACCGACGAGGCGCTGAAGGACCGTTACCACACCCACTGCGACCCGCGTCTCAACGGTGCGCAGTCGATCGAACTCGCTTTCGAGCTGGCGGACCTGCTCAATCTGGAAGCGACCGAAAGGCAGAAGCAGGCGGCCTGATCCGCCTCTTTTCGGAAATAGCGCGCGGGCAGGGGAGCATCGGCTCTCCTGCCCGTTCGTTTTTACACTCAGTCGAGAACGCGTTCGACCGATCTGGCCTGTTGCAAGTCTCGCCGCAGGGAAGTGATCATCGCCGCCTGGCGGCGAATGACGGCGGCGGCCTGGAGCATGGACTGGCCGGGGGCGGGAAGGTCGTTTCCGGAATCGGCAAGCGAGGCCCACATTTCGAGGGCTTCGGCCAGTTCCTCGGCCTCTGTCTGCTCCACCGTCCTCTCCTGCTTGGCGCTATTGCGGATAAGTTAGCACGCGGCCTATTTCGCCTGCGAGACAGTCAGGGCGATGGTCGATCTGCAAACGGCAGACGTAATCCGACGAACGACATTGCCGTGAAGGTTGAATCCAAACGAATTGTCGTGCCGATTGGCGGCCGGCATCCCATTCGCCACCACTGCGTTCTTCCGCGCTTGACCGCTCGAAATGCACGGGCCACCAAGCGCAGCCATGAACAGAAACATTCGGGTCAACGCCTTTCGAATCGCTGCGAGTCTCGCCTGTGCGCCGCTCGCCTTCGCCGCCGCCTCGCAGCTTTCGGCGGCTCCACCGACAGACACGATGATGAACGAGCAGGTCGCCTCGTACGACTGGGTGCGCCCGCAGGCGGACTATATCCGCCGCGAGGTGATGATCCCGATGCGCGACGGCAAGAAGCTCTACACCGTCATCGTCATGCGCAAGGGCACGCATGACGGCCCGATCCTGCTCAGCCGCACGCCCTACAACGCCGGGGGCATGACCAGCCGCAACCGCAGCCAGAAGATCGAGGAAATCCTGCCGGTCATGGACGCGGACTTCGTCAACGACGGCTATATCCGCGTCTATCAAGACGTGCGCGGGCTGGACGGGTCCGAAGGCGACTACGTGATGAACCGCCCGCTGCGCGGCCCGCTCAACAAGACCAAGGTCGATCACGCCACCGACGCCTACGACACCATCGACTGGCTGGTGAAGAACGTGAAGGAAAGCAACGGCAAGGTCGGCATCACCGGCTCGTCCTACCTCGGCTTCACCTCGCTCATGGCGCTGATCGATCCGCACCCCGCGCTCAAGGCCGCCTTGCCGCAGAGCCCGATGGTCGACGGCTGGATGGGCGACGACTGGTTCCACAACGGCGCCTTCCGCATGTTCGGGTTCGACTACGACCTCGGCCAGACGGTCAAGAAGGGCGGCGGCTCGGTTCCCAAGGGGACGGGCGACGAATACCAGGCCTATCTCGATGCCGGCTCGGC
Organism: Novosphingobium sp.; assembly: GCF_036820275.1. GTDB lineage: Bacteria > Pseudomonadota > Alphaproteobacteria > Sphingomonadales > Sphingomonadaceae > Novosphingobium. The sequence continues at coordinate 35,502 of NZ_DAISLT010000008.1, read as the reverse complement.
GATGGACTATGCCAAGGCTTATGGCCTCACGGATTTGCCGGTCGTCCGCAAGATACTGGAGCATCCGAGCTACGATGCCTGGTGGCAGGGCCAGGCGGTCGACAAGCTGCTGGCGCAGCGCAAGCTGACGGTTCCGACGATGCTGCTGGTCGGCCAGTGGGACCAGGAGGACAGCTACGGCGCTCCGGCGGTCTATCAGGCGCTGAAGGCCAGCGGTACGCCGAATGACATGGTGTCGCTGGTGATCGGCCCCTGGCGCCACTCGCAGGTCAACTACGAGGCGCGCGAGCTTGGCCCGCTCAAGTGGGAAGGCGATACCGGCGGCCAGTTCCGCCAGCGATACATGAAGCCGTTCTTCGACTGCCATCTCAAGACCAATGCCCCGGCGTGCGATACGCCGCCGGTGCTGACTTATGCCACCGGGGCCAAGGGGCCGAAGGCGGGCTGGGAAGTCTCGCAGAAATGGCCCGCGGGTGATTACACGCCGCTTTACCTCGCAGGGAACTACGGCCTTTCGTGGAGCAAGCCCGCTGCGGGCAGCGACAGCTACGTATCCGACCCGGCCAAGCCCGTGCCGATGCTGCCGCGCCCGGTCCATATGCAGGGCGAGGAGTGGAAGACCTGGCTCGTCCACGACCAGCGCTTCGTGGATGGCCGCCCGGACGTGCTCAGCTACACCACCGGCGTGCTCGACAAGCCGGTTCACATCATGGGCGCCCCCAAGGTCGAACTCCACGCCTCCACCAGCGGGCAGGACAGCGACTACGTGGTCAAGCTGATCGACGTCTATCCGCAGGAAAACTCAGGCAATCCAGAACTGGCGGGCTATCAGCTGGGCGTGGGCATCGAGATCTTCCGCGGCCGCTACGTCCACGGCTTCGACAAGCCGCAGCCGCTCGAACCGGGCAAGGGCTACACCTTCCAGTGGTCGCTGCCGAACGTCGACCACGTCTTCCTGCCGGGGCACAAGATCATGGTGCAGGTGCAGTCCAGCCTGTTCCCGCTCTACGACCGCAACCCGCAGTCGTGGGTGCCCTCGATCATGGAAGCCAAGCCAAGCGACTATGTGAAGGCGACCGAGACGGTGACGTATGGCGGCGATGCGGCGAGTGCCGTGTGGTTGCCGGTGGCCAGGGACTGACGAACAAGGGGAAGTTCCGGGGGATGATCCCCCGGACCCTCGGAATGTCGTCGTTGCGCACGACCTATCCGTAGTGCGCTCCTTGCGGTGCAGCCATTCAGTCTCCCGACGCAGCCATGGGCGCGCTACGGAGTTGGCCCGCGTGACCTGGACGGTAACGGGGTGCAGGGGCGATGGCCCCTGCTTCTCCCCTTGCTTCAACTTTCCCCGAACAGTTCCCGCTGCGAGGACTCGATCTCCTCGAAGTACCGCCGACGCGCATGGCGTTCACTGACGACGCCCACGACCTGGCCCACGCCGTCCACCACCGCCAGTTCGTCCGCCACGGCGACGTCGAAGGCCTTGATCATCGCGCGGATGTCGGTGGTGGGCGAGAGGGTGGTGCCTTTCAGCGTCGCCAGCGAGGCGATCTCGCTGTCTTGCGGCAGTTCGGGGTTATAGGCTGAGGAGGTGGTGACGATTCCCGCGTAGTGATCCTCCTCGTCGAGCAGGATCGCCTTGCTCGCGGAGCCGAGCGGCACGCGCGCGCGGAAGTCGGCGATGGCGAGCGAGGCGGGTACCGAAATCCAGTCCTTGCGCATGATCCTGCCCGCCGTGAGGCTGAGCATCCAGCCGATGTCGCGCGGGGAGCGGATGATCGAGCCGCGGATGTGCAGGCGCCAGGTGGAGAACGAATAGCCGAACATCTCGCGCGTGAAGGCGCTGGAGACGAGCGATGCGGCCAGCACCACGCCCATCAGCGCGAAGTCGTGCGTGGTCTCCAGCATGAGCATGGCGAGCGTCATCGGGCCGCCGACGATGGAAACGGCGAGCGCGCTCATGCCGACGAGGGCGGACTGCGTGGGATCGAGTTCGATGCCGAGCGGCAGCATCTGCACGGCGGCGGCGAAGATCAGGCCGACCAGCGAGCCGAGGAACAGCGAGGCGAAGAACAGGCCGCCGCGGAAGCCGAAGCTGAGGGAGATCACCGAGGCGGCAATCTTGAGTGCCAGCACCATGAGCAGGAACTGGATCGCGGGCTGCATCGAGAGGTTGAGATGCATGGCCCCGTGCCCGGCCGAGAGCGATTGCGGCGAGACCCAGGCGAGCGGCATCAGCAGCAGTCCGCCGACAAGGGGTTTCCAGCGGGCGAAGCGGGTAAAGCGCTGGACGTGGACTTCGGTGAAGGTCACCAGCCGCATGATGAGAATGCCGACGAGCGCGCAGAGCAGGCCTAGCACGGCGTAGATGAAGTAATCGCCGGTGGTGAGATCGCGCGCGCTGGAGGCGGCGATGAGGTAAGGTTCCACGCCGAGTTCGCGGGTGATGAAGGCCGCGCCGAGGGCGGCGGCGATGACCGGCGCGATGGCGGAGGGCGTGTAGGTGCCGATCACGATCTCGAAGGCGTAGAACGCGCCTGCCAGCGGTGCGCCGAAGGCGGCGCCCACGGCGGCTCCCGCGCCGGCGCCGACCAGGGTGCGCATGTCCGCGCGGCGCAGCTTGAACCACTGGCCGAGCACCGAGGCGACGCCGCCGCCCATCTGCGCATAGGCCGCCTCCAGGCCCACCGAGGCCCCGGCGCCGTTGGAGATGATCGTCTGGGCAGAGATGATGAGATTGTCGATGAAGGGAATGCGTCCGCTGTGCAGGGCATTGGCCTCGACGACGTCGATCGGGGCGCGGCGGCGGCGGCGCAGCAGGTAGGCGATGCCGATCAGCACGAGGCCGCCGAAGGGCAGTGCGAGCAGGCGCCAGGGATGGCGGATTTCGCCGAGCGCGCTCAGGCGGTTGCCCTCGATCGAATAGAACAGCTGTTGCAGCGCATGGGCCAGGAAGCCCTGGAGATTTGTCAGCCAGCCCGCCGCGATGCCCGCCAATACGGCGAGCACGATGAATGCCAATTCGCTCTCGCGCATGCGTTGCCGCTGGCGGATGACCAGGGCTTTCAGGGCGTTAAAGGCGGGACGTCGCATCGGTTTTCGATTGGGCCTCTGCGCGGGGGACTGTCAAGGCGGCTATCGGAAGGTGTGCCAGGAAAAACGAGGCTTTCCTTCAGGCGCCGAAGTAGCCTTTCGCCTTCGCCGCTTCCAGTTCCTTTTCGAGATAGTCCCACAAGGCGGGAGCGCCGAGGCTGATCTGGGGCTTGAGGCGCTTCACCACCCGTTCGTGGCCGATGCCGTTCTCGCGCCAGCTCTGGCCCTCGTTGCGCAAGTTCAGCAGAGCGGGCATGGCGCGGTCGATGGCATGGGCGAAGCGGGCCTCGACGGTCCGTTCTTCCTCGAATTCGATCCAGAGGCCGCGCAAATAATCGGCCTCGGTTTGGGGCAGGATGCCGAAGATCCGGTCGATGGCGGCGCGTTCGGCCTGCTTGCGCTCGGAGAGGCCTTCCTCGAAGAAGACCATGACGTCGCCGGTCTCGATCTCGCCGATGTCGTGGACGAGCAGCATCGCCATGACCCGGCCGATATCGGGCGTTCCCGAGGCATAAGGCGCCAGCGCCACCGCGAAGAGCGCGATCTGCCAGCTATGTTCGGCCGAGTTCTCGTAACGGTCGAGGCCGATCGGCTTCACCTTGCGGGTGACGGCCTTGAGCCGGTCCAGCTCCATCACGAAATCGATGACGTCCTGCATTGTATGTGCGCCTCCAGATGCGCAGCGCTCTGGATGCAGGGGGCGCAAATCTCAAGACCGGAGTTGCTTCATTTCGGGGGCATGCGGATGCCGCCGTCGAGGCGGATGCACTGGCCGTTGAAGTAGGTGTTGCGCACCAGTTCCAGCACCAGCGATGCGAATTCCTCCGGATTGCCGAGGCGCTTGGGGAAAGGCACGGCGCGGCCAAGTCCTTCGTAGACCGCCTCGTTCATTTCCTTCACCCGCAGCATCGGCGGCGTGGCGAACGTGCCGGGGAGGATGGCGTTGACGCGAATGCCGAGGTCCATGAGGTCGCGGGCCATCGGCAGGACCATGGCGTTCACCGCGCCCTTGCCGCCGCCATAGGCGACCTGCCCGATCTGGCCGTCCTGCGAGGCCGCGGAGGAGGTGAACACGATGCAGCCGCGCTCGCCGTCTTCGTTCAGCGGATCGGCACCCGCCATGCCCAGCGCGGCGATCGAGGCGACGCGGTAGGAGGCGGTGAACACGCCTTCCGCCGTCTTTGCGATCTGCTCGGTCGCCATGCGCTTGAAGCCGCCGATGGTCTTGTCGAACGAGACGGTCTTGCCGCCGCCTGCGACCACGGCGCAGTGGACGACCACGCGCTCCTGCCCATGGGCGGCGCGGGCCTTGGCGAAACCGGCTTCGACGCTGCCCTCGTCGAGGATGTTCACCTTGCAGAACACGCCGCCGATCTCGGCGGCGAAAGCCTCGCCCGCTTCCTCGCTGATGTCGAAGACCGCGACTTTCACGCCCGCGTCGGCCAAGGCTCTGGCACTCGCCCGCCCGAGGCCCGAAGCGCCGCCGGTGACGACGGCGGCCAGCGTGGTGTCGATTTTCATGGCGAAGGCTTCTCCCGTGAGTCTTGCTTGCTCAGGAGCTAGCGCAGATTCCGATGGCCTTGCGCGGCATGATTGCGCGGGAGGGACAAGTATCGCCCCCACGCAATGCTGCGGTCTTTATGCGACCTTCTTTCCGGGCGCGCGCTGTTCGTCGATCTGGAAGCGACCGGCCTGATCCGCCAGCAGGGTGGCGTCCGAGATCAGGGTGCGTGCGGCGGCCGAGGTCTGTTCGACCATGGCGGCGTTCTGCTGGGTCGTGCGTTCCAGCATGCCGACGGTGGAGCTGACTTCGGAAATCGCGGTGGCCTGGGCGTCGTTGTCGCGCGCCATCGTCTCGACAAGGGAGTGCACCCGGTCGACTTCCCCGGCGATCGTCTCCAGCGACCGATCGACGCGGGAGACGGTGGCAACCGCCTGATCGATCTCCGAACGGGTGGCGGACAGGCCGTCGCGGGCCTTGCGGGCTTCTTCCTCGGCCCGCATGGCAAGGGAACTCACGAGGTCGGCGACGACGGCGAAGCCGCGCCCGGCGCTTCCTGCCCGTCCGGCTTCCACGGCGGCGTTCATGGCGAGCACGCGGGTCTGGAAGGCGATCTTGTCGACGCCCTCGATCACCGCGTCGATACCGCGGGCGCTTTCATGCACGATGTGCATGGCCTTCACGGCATCCCCCGCGACGTCGCGGCCCTGGGTGACTGCGCTCAGCGCTTCACCGGCGATGCCCAGTGTTTCCTGCGCGCCGCCGGCAGTGGCTTTCACGCGCTCCTCGACGCGCAGCAGGGTGGCGGCGGTTTCCTCGAGATTGGCCGCGCTGCTTTCGGTGCGCTGGGCCAGATCCTCGGAGGCGCGGGCGATGGCGCCGGATTCGCCGTAGATCGCGTCCGAAGCCTTCACCACCGAGCCGATGGTCTGCCGCAAGTTGGAAAGGCTGCGGTTGTACGAGTCCTTGAGCGAGAGGAACCCGGCCGGAAGATCGTCGATATCGTGGATTAGGTCTCCGGCGGCGAGGCGCGACATGGCACGGTCGAGCGCGGAGATCGCCTGGTTCCGCTCGGCCTCGGCTTCCTCGAAGTAGATCGAGATGGAAAGGTCCATGTCCAGCATGGCGGCCTTCATCAGCGCGCGGTACAGCTTGCCCGGGTTCACGCCGCGGGTGAACAGGCGCCAGGGGCTGGTGGCGCGCTCGACGCCGGCCATGATCTCTTCGAGGATCAGCGCATAGCCGCCGATGTACCAGCGCGGCTCCAGCCCGATGCGGGCGTGGACTTTGCCGATGCGGGTGACGGCGGCGTAGTATTCGGCATCGAAACGGCCGGTCGCGATGCCCATCCAGTGACCGACCTGGGCGCCTTTCGCGGAATTGATGTGTGCCTCGCCGCTGAACATGCGGACCATCGGCGGGGTCTTGCGCACTTTGGCGTAGAAGCGGTCGAGGGCAGGGGGAATGCACTTGCGAAGCAGGGGCTGCGCGGCGGTGAGGACACGGCGCTGCGCGGCGTCGAACTCGAGGAAATCCAGCCGTTCCTCGACGGTCTTTACAGTCACTCTAATCTCCTGTTCGGTATGCAACCGACCGGAATGAAATCGTTTTATGAGCTTATTATAGAGGGAAAACGGCCGGTTCCGGCGGCGGTCCGGCGATTTTTCGACGCGCGCGATGTGCGGGCTGCATATTGTGACGCCTTGATGACAAGATGTGCTATTAAATAATTAAAAAGAATAGGAATTATTAGAGAATCTCTCCTAGCGCTCGCACATCGAAAGCCGGGGAGGGGAAAATCCCGGCATGCGAAAACTCGGGTGCAAGATGTCAGATACGAATTCCGGATGGGGGCGATTTTTCGCGTCTCTCGAAACGCGGCTGGTGGGCGCGCTTTGCCTGATCGCCGTACTCGGCGTGCTGTTGCAGGTCGTCACCCAGCGTGAGGCGTTCGGCCTGCGCGAGCAGAGCAATGCGTTGATCAGGACCTCGGCGATCGCCGAGAACGCGGACCAGTTCGCCGAAGCGGTGGGCAAGCTGCGGATGGCGACCAATCGCGGGCTGGTGGCCAGCAACCGGACGAGCACGAGCGACGAACTCACCGATGCCGCCATCGCCATCGACGACAGACTGGGCAAGTTGCGCGGCAGCGGCGTGGCGCTCTACGACCTTCCCGAAAGGGCCAATCCCTTCGCCGATCTCGACCGCCATGTGACGGCGATTCTCGAAGTCCAGGCCGGCGGGGTGGCGGGGAAGTCGCTGGTCGAGCGGATCGAGAAGCGCAATGCCGCGATGGCCACTTTCGCCGACGAAATCGTCGCGCGGGCACGGGCCAACCGGGAAGCCGAGCAGAAGCGGCTGATCGCGTCCATCGAGCGCTGGCAACTGCTGGTCCTCGTCACCGGAGCCGTGACGATGCTGGTGGTTCTGCTCGTGCTCTTCGATATCCTGCGCAACATCCTGCCGGCGATCCGCCGCATGCACGGTTATCTGCAAGGACTGGCCGAAGGCGACCTCGACCTTGAGATCGGGACGTTCCGCCTGAAGGAACTCAAGGCGCTGTCGGGCCCGCTCGAAACCTTCCGCCGGAACGCGAAGGCGGTGAAGAACCTCGCCTTCAGCGATGCGGCCACCGGGCTGCCCAACCGCCGCGCCTTTCAGGAAGATGTCGGCAAGCAGCTGGCATCGGGGCGCGACGAAGACTTCGTGTTCATGCTGATCGACATCGACCGCTTCAAGCATGTCAACGACGACTACGGCCACGCGGCGGGCGACGAACTCGTGCGCCTGATCGGGGAGCGCATGCGCTCGATGCTCGGTCCGGACGGTGTCATCGCGCGTGTCGGCGGCGACGAATTCGCCCTCTGCATGCCTGTTGTTGCGGGTCCCGATTCCGCCATTGGTGTCGGCAGCGAGCTGGCCGACCGGCTGGTGGACACCGTTCGCGCGCCTTTCAGTCTGGGCGAATATTCCGTGGCGGTCACCGCCTCGCTCGGTTTCGTCGAGACCCGGGGCACGGGTGATCTCGATATCGACGACACCCTGCGCAATGCCGACATGGCGCTCTATGCCTCCAAGAAGGCGGGCCGCAACTGCGCGACCGCCTTCGTCTCCTCGATGGCGGAGGAACGCGCCGTCGATCGTGCGCTGGAAAAGGACCTCGAAACCGCGTTCGAGAAACAGCAGCTGCGCATGGTCTACCAGCCGATCCATGCGGTGCGCGACGACACGCGCGAAGTCGAGGCGCTGGTGCGCTGGAAGCATCCGGAACTGGGCGAAGTGCCGCCTTCCACGTTCATTCCGGCGGCCGAGCGGAGCGGGCTGATGGTTCGGCTCGGCGAATGGATCATCCAGCGGGCGCTGCGGGACTTCGCCATGTGGCCGGACCTGCACATGAGCATCAACCTCTCGCCGCTGCAGTTGCAGCACGACGGGTTCAGCGCCTTCCTGCTCGACTGCTGCACGCGCTACGGCATCGCACCTTCGCGCCTGTTCCTGGAAGTGACGGAATCGCTGTCGATCGAGCGCAACACGCGCGCACTGCTGACTCTGAACCTCCTGCGGCACATGGGCTTCCGCATCGCGCTCGACGATTTCGGCACGGGCTATTCGTCGCTGTCGATGGTGAAGAGCTTCAAGTTCGACCGCATGAAGCTCGACCGCAGCCTCGTCATGGATCTCGGGCAGGATCCGGCCTCGGTGGCGGTTCTGGAGGCGGCCGTCACGATGGCGCGCCATGTCGGGGCCGAAGTGGTGGCTGAGGGCATCAGCGACGCGCACCTGATCGGCGCTACCAAGAGCGCGGGATGCACGCATTTGCAGGGCTATTACTACAGCCGCCCGATCGAGGCCGACGATGTGCCGGGCTACTTCGAAAGCGCCGGTCAGAGGGCGGCCGAAGTCGCCTGACCTGTCGGCGTCACCCGGATGCGGTCTGCGACCGGGTGAAGACGGCGAGTTGATCGGCGAAAGCCCGCTGGAAGGCGGGACGCGCCTCGCCGCGCGCGATATAGGCGGCGAGGCGGGGATAGTCCGCGAACAGGCCTGAACTGCCGAGGCGGCGCAGCACGGTGATCGTCATGAGGTCTCCGGCGCTGAAGGTGCCTTCCAGCCAGTCGTTGTTTCCGAGCCGGCTGTCCAACTGACCCAGACGGGCGCGGACCCGCGTTTCGAGCAGGGGTTGGCGGGCCTCGTACCAGGGCCGGTCCCGCTCGAAGAGCGCGGCCATCGTGAATTCGATGACCGGCGGCTCCAGGGTGCTCAGCGCTGCGAAAATCCAGGCGATGGACCGGGCCCGCGCGTGAGGCTCGTCCGGCAGCAGGCCGGGGCCACGCTCCGCTATATGAAGCACGATCGCGCCGGATTCGAAGAGGACGAGGCCGTCCTCCTCGTAGCTTGGGATCTGGCCGAAGGGCTGGTGGGCGAGATGCGGGGCCTCCTTCATGGCCGCAAAGGAGACGAGGCGCACTTCGTAAGGCAGGCCTGCTTCTTCCAGCGCCCAGCGCACGCCCATGTCCCGCGCGAGGCCTTGCCCGCGATCGGGCGACTGCGCGAAAGCCGAGATGGTGATGGTCATCGCAAGGCTCCTTATGGATGCTGGGGGAGAACAGGCGGATCGCCCGGAGGGTTCCAGCGACTTGCCTTCGATCGGTTCGCTATAGTAGCCGCGTGGCCCCGCGCGATGCGGCAAGGAGACAGGAAATGCAGGTTCGGGACGCGCGCGACGGCGATCTGGAGGGCGTGACGGCGATCTACAACGACGCGGTGCTCAATACGACGGCGATCTGGAACGAAGTCGCGGTCGATATCGCCAATCGCCGGGCCTGGCTGGCCGATCGCGAACGCGCGGGCTATCCGGTGCTCGTGGCCGTCGAGGAGGACGGCTCGGTGCTCGGCTATGCCTCGTTCGGTGACTGGCGCGCTTTCGACGGCTATCGCCATACCGTGGAGCATTCGGTCTATGTCCGCGCCGATATGCGCGGCAGGGGGCTCGGCCGGATTCTGCTGAAGGAACTGATCGAGCGCGCGCGGGCGATCGGCAAGCATGTCATGGTCGCCGGGATCGAGGCTGGGAACCGGGGGTCGATCGCGCTGCACGAAAAGCTCGGTTTCGAGCAGGTCGGGCTGCTGCCGCAAGTCGGCATGAAGTTCGGGCGCTGGCTGGACCTCGCCTTCCTGCAACTCGTGCTGGACGACCGCGCGACGCCGCAGGGCTGACGGGCTGCAAACGAAAACGGGAGCGGCCAAGGCCGCTCCCGTGCAACGCATTCGGGTGTCTTGAGGACCGATGGCCTCAAAGACCATCCAGGCCCTTGCTGACGAGGATGTTCACTGCAACGCGGCGGTTCTGCGCCTTGCCTTCCGGCGTGCTGTTGTCCGCCAGCGGATCGGCTTCCGACATGCCGGTGGGGGTCAGCATGCGATAGGGCTTCCAGTGGCAGGCCTGCTGCAGGTAGTTCACCACGCGGCTGGCGCGCTTTTCGCTGAGTTCCTGGTTAATTTCCTCGCTGCCGGTGGAGTCGGTGTAACCGACCACGAGCAGCAGGGCGTTGTCCATGCCTTCGGCGTTGTTCGCGGCCGTGCAGAGTTCGGCCTTGGCTTCCGGCGAGAGCACGGCCTTGCCGGTGTCGAAGTTCACGTTGGTCGTGCCCTTGACGTTGTACTTGTCGATGTCGGCCATGCGGCCGCGCAGGGCTTCGGTTGCTGCGGTCTGCTCGGCGAAGCCTTGCGCGGTACCGCTGCGGATCATCGACGCGGTGCGCAGGTCCTTGTTCTGGAGATTGATCTGGCTCGCCACCAGTTCACCGCCCGACTGCAGGGTCTTGACGGTCACGGGCAGGCCGTTGAGCAGCGAGGTCGCCGCCAGCTTGCCCTTGCCAAGGCCCAGGAAGCCCTTGCTGGCGCGGATCTTCGTGGCATCGTTGACGGTCACGACGCTGTTGGTACCGTCTTCGGTGGTCACCTGCACCTTGTCGCCGCTGCGGGCCGAGATGATGCCCTTGAGCTCGGGACCTTCGGTGGCTTCGGCTGCCGGAGCCGGGGCGTTGTAGCTCGCGGAAACATCCGCATCGGGCGTTTCCTGGGTCTGCGCGGAGACTCCAACAGAAGCTACGCCGGAAAGTAATGCAAGCATTACAAGAGCTTTGGGGGTCTTTGAAATGATATTCATAGCGCTACTCCTCCAAAATCGAGCAGTACGGCCTGCTTAATAGCAGCTTCTCGTCCGATTATCGCTCGTTTTCATCATCGATGAGATGATGTATCCGGCGGTCGGAACCTCTTCTGGCTCGCTTTCTAAACTTCATAAGATGAGCAGCGATTGCTGCATCGGGACACCTTGGACTTCCTGGGTGTTCAGATTAACCTTGCGGGCACATGAACGACCCCGCCGTCCCCGTTCATAGTGCGGGTAATTCGAGCGGGTCTTGCGACGAACCGTTGCTGAAAGGGGTGATGGAGCGGGGTTTGGAGGCAGGAGAATCGCTCTTCCTGAACGAGCCGAGAGGTGAAGACATGCCTCCATGCAGCGAGGCCGGGCCGCATTGCGGCCCGGCCTCGACAGGCACCGGAGATCGTTCGGCGGCGCGCCCGCGATCGGACGCGTGCCGCTATTTCACCGTTTGCAGGGGCTTCTGAAGAATGACCGGCGCGATCTGGCGGCTGGCCACTTCGCGCAGCACGAAGCTGCTGCGGATGCGCCGGACATGCGGCAGGACCGAGAGTTCCTTGCGGTAGATCATGTCATAGTCTTCGAGCGACTGGACATTGAGGATCATCAGGAAGTCGGTATCGCCGGTGACGAAGGCGCAGAACTGCATCGACGGGCTGTCGAGCACGGCCGTCTCGAAATCCTGAAGCACGGATTCGGCCTGGGAAACCAGTTCGATCGAGACCATCACCAGCGCCCCGTAGCCCAGCGAGCGGACGTTGAGGTTGGCCGAATAGTGCGTGATATAGCCGGATTCTTCGAGGATCTTGCGACGGCGGGCAACCGCCGTGCTCGAAAGATGGACCTTTTCGCCCAGACAGACGTCCGAAGCGCGCCCGTCCGAGACGAGTGCACGCATCAGGCGCAGATCGGTATCGTCCAATTCGTGCTGCGCGGGCCTGCCGCGCGCAGCATCGAGCCAGTGCAGTTTGCCGGACTGCATGTCCATCTTGTTGTGACCCCCTTTTTTGATTTTCGAAACCATATTGCCGGGTATCCGCTCGATTTCAAACAAAAGGGCGTGGGGAGGGGAATTATTCGGACAGAATGTTGTCGAACCATCCAGTGTCGCCGCCGATCGGCATTCCGGCGGGGATCGGTGGGCGGGGGCGGCTCTGCTTGCCGATCTCGGCTTCGAGGCGCTGGGGATCGCCGAGCAATGCGGCCATCGAGACCTGCCACAAGGCATCCTCGCTGCCGCCGCGGGCCTTGGCGAACGTGCGGGCGCTGTCCTTGAGATAGCCGTCGAGCAGCGCGGCGACGTCGGCGGGCGTTTCCGGGTCGCGGCGGGCGGCGGCTATGGCGAGCAGGGTCGTCTGCGCGATCCGGCGCGACACGGCATCGCCATGCGCGGCGATCACCGGCGAGAGCTTGCCCAGCAGCGTGCCGACGCCGGGCTGGGCGGCATCGTAGCCGTGCTGGATGTGCAGGCGGGTAAGACGGGCCGGAGCGAGCAGGCTGTCGAGCGTCATCTGCGCCGCAACTTGTGCCGCAACGAGCGGGTCGAACACGGCCGATCCCGCGCCGCGCAGCACTTCCGGCGCCGCTTCCACGTCGGGGCGGGCGCTGGTGCCGCTCGACAGCGCCATGGACAGGGCAGCGGGCACCGTCAGTTCGCGCGGCGAGAGCGTGCCGACGAGGGCGTCGATCGCCTCGATCTGCTGGGCAGCGGGCACCGGCGAGGGCGCTGCGCGTCCGTCGCCGACTACCGCATATTCGTAGTTCACGCCGCCCACCAGCTTGCCGGTGGCGTCGATCGAATAGCGATGGAACAGCCAGATCGGCACGAACTTGCGGCGCAGATTGGACAAGGGTTCGCCGGAGTGCAGCACGCCGGGGCCGAACCCCGCCAAGGCGATGCGGCGCACCTCCAGCGTATGGGCGAGATCGGCGGGGGTATCCTGTCCCTCGGTCCACATGTTGACGCCGGGCACGGCGAGATCGGGCGCGCGGCCGTCGACGTCGGTGCCGAAGATCAGGCCCGCCTTGTGAATAGCGTCGGCCTTGGCGGCGGCGTCCGCGTCGCCATCGACGCCGGGCGCGGGTTCACCGTAGAGCCAGTCCACCGTGAACTTGTCCCACTTGCCGATGCCACTCGCATAAGCATCGCCAAGGTCGAGCTTGCCGTCGGCGATGTCCACTTTCGGACCGGGATAATCCATCACCGAGGCGCGGTCCTGCAGGCTTGCCTTGAAGTTGTGCACGAAGCCGATGGCATGGCCCACTTCGTGCGCGCCGAGTTGGCTGATGCGGGCAAGGGCGGCGCGGACCGGGTCGTTGGGGCCGCCGCTGTCGTTCTGCGCGGTGCCGACGAGGCCTTCGAAGATGGTGATGTCCTGCCGCAGTCGCAGCGATTCCAGTACCACGTTGCCCTTGACGATCTCGCCGGTGCGCGGATCGATCACGCCGCCGCCATAGGACCAGCTGCGGTTCTGGCGATGGACCCAGTTGACCACGTTGTAGCGCACGTCCTGCGGGTCGGCGCCGGGGGGCAGCGTCTCGACCCGGAAGGCATCGATGAAGCCGGCCGCGTCGAAGGCGTCCGCCCACCAGCGCACGCCGGTCGCCAGGGCCGAGCGGATCGGCTCCGGCGCGGCGCTGTCGATGTAGAAGACGATCGGCTTCTTCACCGGGGAACGGGCCGCCGAGGGATCGGTCTTCTCCAGCCGGAAACGGTTGGCGTATTCCACCAGCATCGGCTGGCCGAGCGGGCTGCCGAAATCGTAGGCCTGGGTGGCGTGGCTGCCGGAGCGGATGTCGAACTTGCGCGGCACGAAGCCCGGTTCGGGCAGCGCGACGAGGGAGGAGTGGACGGTCAGGCTGACAGCCCGCCCGTCCGGCGCCAGGATGTCGAGTTCGCGGCCTGCACTCTCGGCCGTGAAGGTCTGCACCGTTTCCAGTTCGATGTTCTTCGGGAAGACCTTGACCGAGGCGGTGTCGACCGCGCTCAGCTTTTCCGAGAGCTTGTAGCCCTTGGCGCTTTCGGCGATGGCGCCGGACAGGTCCATGGTGTCGCTCATCAGCAGGGGCGTGAGATCGACGGTCAAGGAGCCGCCGCGCCCGGCCTCTCCGACCACCTCCAGCATCGCTACGGTGCTGAACGGGAAGCTGGCGCGCGCGCCCTTCGCCACGCCCGCATCGCCGCTGGCGCGATAGCGCGGATTCTCGAAGACGACCGCGACTTTCCCGCCGATCTGACGGAAGGCGAGGATCTTGGTGTCGCCCTGCATGCCCCGGTCGATGCGGATCGCCGAGGAGCCGAGCGCGGTCTTGATCGACTGCGTGAAGAGATAGCGGCCGGACACGCCCTCGGCATCCGGGGCGGGCAGGGTGAGCAGCACTTTGCCTTTCGCTGCATCGACCTGCACCGGCAGCAATGCCCCGTCCGCAGAGGTGGTCGCCGCGACCGGAGCTGCCCATGCAGCCGGGGTCAGGGCGGCCATGCAGGCGATCAGGGCGGAACCGGCGGCGAGATTGGGCTTCATGCGGGCGATGAACGGCATCGAAATAGTTCCCCTTGGCAAGCTTTCGGCGGGACTCTGGACCCTCATTTCGCCGATGCAGCAAAGCCTAGCGCAAACCCGGCGCAGCTTCCCCGAACTTATCGGGCGCGAATGTCATGCTCTTGATGGATTCCTGCGTGAGGTCCGTTATCTCCGTGAAAATCCTGCGCAGGAGCAGGAAGGGTCGCAAGACTTGAAAGCCTTTGCCGGGATGCTGCACTGCATTCCGCGAATCACGATGGTGTGACGTTCCGGAAAGTGCGCTTGCTGGCTGGCGGCGTGCACCAATCTTGCGTGAAATCTGAACTTCATGATGAAATCCATCACAGTCCTGCCAAATTCGGCCCAACTTTCTTGGGATCGAACGCACCCTTCCGGATAGTATCGACAGCGTCAGGCAGAAGTTCGGATCGGAACCCATCGATACGCGAAGGGGCCGATACAAGACGGGCACTGCCGGACGATGGGCTTCCCGCAGGAGGGTGCGGGAGCGGAGAGTTAGGGGTTTCTCGCCAGTCCGCCTGCAAGCGGCACCGCAATGACGGTGGGTGCATTCGTGCGCCGGGGACGAGTGCGCCTTTTCTCCATCCATCGGGATGAGGGCGTCTGTGGCGAAGAGGGTTCAGTCACAGGGAGTTTTCGCAATGCGCAATGCAGTCCAGACCTCGACAGCGCCGGGGACGATGGAAACCTTTTCGGCGCGTTCGCTTCGCACCCTGCTTCTGGCGGGCGCGACCTTTCCGTTGTTCCTTGCCGCGCCGGTTCTGGCGCAGGAGGCAGCATCCGCAGAGGAAGAGCCGCTGAGGGACATCGTCGTCACCGGTTCGCGCATCGTTGGCGACGGCTACAGCGCGCCGACGCCCGTGGCTGTGCTGGGCGAGGCCGATATCGCAGCGCAGGCCCCGGCGAACATCTCCGACTTCGTGAACCAGCTTCCCGCGATCGCCGGCAGCGGCACCTCGGGCAACTCCTCGGGCGGCCTGTCCAACGCCGGTGCGGGCATCAACTCGATCGGCCTGCGCGGCCTCGGTGTCGGACGCACGCTGGTGCTGGTCGACGGCCAGCGCTCGGTGGCATCGACCGTGGGCGGCACAGTGGACATCAACACGATCCCGCAGGACCTGGTGAAGCGGGTCGAAGTCATCACCGGCGGCGCCTCTGCGGCTTACGGCTCGGACGCGGTGGGCGGTGTCGTCAACTTCATCCTCGACACCGGCTACAAGGGCTTCAAGCTGGGTGCCGATACCGGCATCTCGACGTATGGCGATGCCTTCAATTACCGCTTTTCCGGCACAGCGGGCTTCTCGCTGCTGGACGACCGTTTGCACCTGCTCACCAACGTCTCCTACTTCAAGCAGGATCGCGAGGAAGGCATCCGGCGCGGCTGGAACGACAGCGGCTACTTCCAGATCAACAATCCCGCCTACACCGCCACCAATGGCGAGCCGCAGCGGCTGGTCGGCAGCGGGATCGGGCCATCGGGCTACACGGCGGGCGGCCTCATCACCAGCGGACCACTGCGCGGCACCTATTTCCTGGGAGAGGGGCAGACCGGGCAGCTCACCTACGGCACCACCAGCGCCAGCAATCCGTGGATGATCGGTGGAGATTGGCAGACCACGCTCGACGGCCATCTCGGCACCAATACGCTGGTCCCGCTCGACAAGCGCCTGAGCGTGTTCCAGCGGCTCGGCTTCGAGATCACGCCCGCCATCGAGATCTTCGGCCAGTTTTCCTACAACAGTTCGATCAGCGCCAGTTCCTACCAGCAGACGCCCAGCACCGGCGTGAGCATTGCGGCGGACAACGCCTATCTGCTCAGCCAGTATCCTGCCGTCGCCGCCGCGATGGCTGCGCAGGGGCTGTCCTCGATCACCGTGGGCACCTCCAATGCGGGCTTCCCGATCCCCGGCAGCGACATCAAGCGCCAGGTCTATCGCGGCGTGATCGGGGCCAAGGGCACGCTCGACGTGTTCGAAAAGCCGATGAGCTGGGACGTCTACTACCAGAAGGGCGTCACCAAGGCCCGCGAGGCGCTGACCAACAGCTGGATCAATTCCCGCATGGCGCTGGCGCAGGATGCGGTGTTCGACGCTTCCGGCAACATCGTGTGCCGATCGACGCTGAGCAATCCGGGCAATGGCTGCGTGCCGATCGACCGGCTCGGCACCAACGGGCCTTCGCAGGAGGCGCTGAACTACGTCTTCAACGACGGAAACCAGCCGCTGCGCTACCAGACCATCAAGCAGGACGTTGCCGCCGCGACGATCTCCGGCAAGGCCTTCGCACTGCCTGCGGGCGATCTCGCCTTCGCGACCGGCGTCGAGTGGCGGCGCGAGCAGATCAACGGCTCGGTCGATCCGCAGTACAACTCCGGCTGGCTCTACGGCAACTTCCGCGTCAACCAGGGCAAGTACGACGTCTACGAGGGCTTCCTCGAACTCGACGTGCCGATCTTCGACGGCATGAACGTCAATGCCGCCGCGCGCGGGACGCACTACTCGACGTCCGGCTGGGTCGGCACCTGGAAGGTCGGCGCCAACTGGCAGGCGATCGACAGCCTGCGCCTGCGCGGCACATTGAGCCACGACATCCGCGCGCCCAATCTCGACGAACTGTTCGCGGCGGGTACGGCGCGCACCAACTCGGTGATCATCCCCACCGGGGCCAATGCGCCGCAGACCGGATCGCTGCAATTCGTGCAGAACGCCTTCGGTAATCGCAATCTCAAGCCCGAAGTGGCCGACAGCTGGACTTTGGGCGCGGTGTTCGAACCGACGTTCCTGCCGGGCTTCTCGCTTTCGTTCGATTACTACCAGATCAAGATCAAGGACGCGATCGGATCGATCACCGCGCAGCAGACGGTGGACTTGTGCTACGAGCAGGGCATCAGTTCGTACTGCCCGAACATCAGGTTCGTGGATGGGCAACTCAGCACGATCGATCTCACCCCGATCAACTTCGCCCGCCAGAAGACCAAGGGCTTCGATATCGAGGCGAGCTATTCCACCCAGGTCGGCCCGGGCAATCTGCGCCTTCACGGCCAGACCACCCACTATATCGAGAACGTGGTCGATGACGGCATCAGCTTCCCGATCGACTATGCGGGCGTGCTGAGCAGCGGCACTTATGCCTCGCCCAGCTGGGTCTATCGCCTGAGCGCGTTTTACGACATCGATCCCGTCACTTTCAACGTGGTCGCGCGCGGCTTCAGCAACGGGGTCTACGGCAACGACTGGATCGCGTGCGACGGCAATTGTCCGACCAGCACCGCGCAGTACCGCACGATCAACGACAACGCGATCAAGGGTGCGGTCTATTTCGACACGTCGGTGGACTTCAAGTTCCCGGCTATGAACAATGGCATCGGCCACCTGACTTTCATCGTCAACAACGTGCTGAACAAGGACCCGGTGCTCGTCGGCAACGGTCCCGACGGCAACAACGTGCCTGCCTATGCCCAGACCAACCGCAGCCGCTACGACGTGATCGGGCGCACTTTCCGCGTTTCGGCGCGGGTCGAGTTCTAAGAGAGGATAATCGCATCATGAAGACCTTCAAGCGCGCCGCGCTCGCTGCCGCTCTCGCCACTACGGTATTGGCGGGCGCTCCCGCCGAGGCCGCCGCTCCCCAGGCGCTCAAGGACGAAGTTTCCGCTGAAGTGGAGGCGCAGCGCAAGCAGATCCAGGTCATGGTCGACCAGATCTTCAGCTTTGCCGAACCCGGCTTCCAGGAAGTGAAGACCAGCGAATACCTCACCGGCATCCTCGAGAAGAACGGCTTCACGGTGACGCGCGGGGTTGCGGGCATTCCCACCGCCTTCACCGCCACCTGGGGCAAGGGCGGCCCGAAAGTCGCGCTGGGCAGCGATATCGACGACGTGCTCGGCGTCTCGCAGACGCCCGGCCTACCGTACTTGAAGCCGCTGGTGGAAGGCGCGCCGGGGCATGGCGAGGGACACAACTCCGGCATGCCGCTGATGGTCGCCGCCGCTATCGCGGTGAAGAAGGTGATGACCAAGCACGGGCTGGAAGGGCGCCTGATGCTCTGGCCGGGCGTGGCCGAGGAACTGCTGGCGACCAAGGCCTATTACGTGCGCGCCGGGATGTTCAAGGACGTCGACGCCTCGATCTTCACCCACGTCAGTTCCGACTTCTCGACCGGCTACGGCGAGATGGGCAACAACGGCATGGTCTCGGTAGAGTACAGCTTCAAGGGCAAGACCGCGCATTCGGCGGGGATGCCCTGGGAGGGCCGCAGCGCGCTCGACGCAGTGGAGATCATGGACGTCGCGTGGAACTTCCGGCGCGAGCACCTGCCGCTCACCCAGCGCTCGCACATGATCATCACCAACGGCGGCGGCCAGCCCAACGTCGTGCCGGACAAGGCCAGCATCTGGTACTTCTTCCGCGAGCGCACTTTCGCCGATATCCGCAAGCTCTACGAAACCGGTAACGACATCGCCAAGGCCGCAGCACTCGCCACCGGCACCACGATGACGCAGCAGACGCTGGGCTATGCCGCGCCCAACTTCGGCAACAAGCCGCTGGCCGAGGCTGCCTATGCCAATATCCAGGCCGTCGGCATGCCCAAGTGGAGCGCCGACGACCAGGCGTTCGCCAAGGCCGCGCAGACCTACAACGACCGCAAGATCGAGCCGCTGAAGTCGGAAGTCACCGAACTCTCGACGCCGGAGAACCGCAAGCCCTCCACCGGCGGCGGTTCCGACGATATCGGCGACATCATGTGGGCGGTGCCGACGATCACCATCCGCTTCCCGTCCAACATCCCGAACATGATCGGCCACAACTCCACCTCTGCTTTCGCGATGGCGACGCCGATTGCGCACAAGGGCGTGGAAGCGGGCGCCAAGGCCGTGGCCATGACTGTGCTCGATATCGTGACGACGCCGCAACTGGTCACTGACGCCAAGGCCTACTTCACCGACGTCCAGTTGAAGACCGATACTTACGCTCCGGTCCTGACCGACAAGGATGTGCCCGCGATCTGGCTCAACGAGCGCAACATGCAACTCTACCGGCCGATGATGGAGAAGTACTACTACAACCCGGCCAAGTACCCGACTTACCTCGACCAGCTGGGCGTCAAGTACCCCACGCTGACGAAGCCGGCGGAGTGAGCGCGATGAGCAAGCGTACTCTGATCGCCGCGGCACTCGCTGCCGCCTCGCTGATTCCCGGCACTGCGCAGGCCGCCGCCGACCCCGCCCTGAAACAGGAAGTCGCCGCCGCCGTCGAGGCGCAGCGCAAGCAGATCCAGATCATGGTGGACGAGATCTACTCGTTCGCCGAACCGGGCTTCCAGGAAGTGAAGACCAGCGAATACCTGGCAGGAATTCTGGAGAAGAACGGCTTCAAGGTGGAGCGCGGCGTGGCCGGCGTGCCGACCGCCTTCACCGCCACCTGGGGCAGCGGCGGCCCGAAGATCGCGCTCGGTAGCGATATCGACGGACTGCTCGGGGTGTCGCAGGTGCCCGGTGTCGCCGATGTGAAGCCGCTGACCGAAGGCGCGCCCGGCCACGGCGAGGGGCATAATTCCGGCATGCCGCTGATGGTCGCCGCCGCGCTCGCCGCCAAGCAGGTGATGACGAAGCACGGTATCCAGGGCCGCCTGATGCTCTGGCCCGGCGTTGCCGAGGAACTGCTGGCGACCAAGGCCTATTACGTGCGCGCAGGGATGTTCAAGGATGTCGATGCCTCGATCTTCGCGCACGTCAACACCGGTTTCGGCACCGGCTGGGGCGACCTCGGCCTGACCGGCATGATCTCGGTCGAGTATGAGTGGAAGGGCAAGACCGCGCACTCCGCCGGGATGCCGTGGGAGGGCCGAAGCGCGCTCGACGGCGTGGAATTGATGGATGTCATGTGGAACTTCCGGCGCGAGCACCTGCCGCTCACGCAGCGTTCGCACGACGTCATCACCAACGGCGGCGGCCAGCCCAATGTCGTACCGGACCGGGCGAGCAGCTGGTACTACTTCCGCGACAAGGACTTCGCCTCGCTGCGCAATCTCTACGAAGTCGGCAACCAGATTTCGGAAGCTTCGGCACTGGCCACCGGCACGACGGTCAGCCGCAAGGTGCTGGGTTTTGCCGCGCCGAACTACGGCAACAAGCCGCTGGCCGAGGCGCTCTACGCCAATATCGAGGCGGTGGGCGTGCCGCAGTGGTCCGCCGCCGACCAGGCCTTTGCCAAGGCGGTGCAGGTGAAGAACCACCTTAAAGTGGCACCGCTATCGGACAAGGTCATGCCGCTTTCCACACCGGAGATGCGCGGCGATGCCAGTTTCGGCGGATCGGACGATATCGGCGACGTCATGTGGACGGTGCCCACCGTCACCATCGGCTATCCGGCGAACATTCCCAACGTGATCTTCCACCACGCCA
>NZ_DAISLT010000008.1:0-14781 GCF_036820275.1 Novosphingobium sp. | reverse complement strand
GCCCACAAGGGCACCGTCGTCGGCGCCAAGGCGGTGGCGATGACCATCCTCGACCTGATGACCACGCCGCAGCTTATCAGCGAGGCCAAGACCTGGATGAAGGACGTCCAGCTCAAAGACCAGAAGTACGATCCGCTGATCGCCCCTACCGACATGCCCGCGATCGACCGCAATGCGCGCACGATGGCGCAGATCCGGCCTTCGATGCAGGGCCAATATTACGATCCCAAGAAGTACGATTCCTACCTGCAACAGCTTGGCGTCGATTACGAAGCCGCGGGTCGCGAAACTTCAGGCGCGGGGGGCTAAGCCCAAGGCGCCGCCGGCCGGAGCGATCAACACCCTGACGAGACTGGAACTGCTCCGGCCGGTCTCTTTATTCGGATTGCTTCGGTAGCGATGACCTGCCGGAAAAGGCAGCGCCCCGCTCTCCAGGGAGAAGAGCGGGGCGCCTGTCGTTCGTCGAGAAGTGCCCGAGGCGGGAATGGCCGAAGGTCCGCTTGATGAGGATTGCGCGTATTATGCAAACCCCATCGAGCGATACGCTATGCTCAATCCAGAAACGCGCGCATGATCCGAGACCGGCTCGGATGCTTCAGCTTGCGCAGCGCCTTCGCCTCGATCTGACGGATACGTTCGCGGGTGACCGAGAACTGCTGGCCGACTTCCTCAAGCGTGTGGTCGGTATGCATGCCGATCCCGAAGCGCATGCGCAGCACGCGTTCCTCACGCGGGGTGAGCGACGATAGCGTCCGGGTAATCATTTCCTTGAGGTTCGCCTGGATCGCCGCGTCCACCGGGATGACCGCGTTTGCATCCTGAATGAAGTCGCCCAGGCTGCTGTCTTCCTCGTCGCCGATCGGCGTTTCGAGCGAGATCGGCTCCTTGGCGATCTTGAGAACCCGCTTCACCTTTTCGAGCGGCATCGACAGACGCTCGGCCATTTCTTCCGGCGTCGGCTCGCGGCCGTTCTCGTGGAGGAACTGGCGGCTGGTGCGGACCAGCTTGTTGATCGTCTCGATCATGTGGACCGGGATGCGGATCGTGCGGGCCTGATCGGCGATCGAGCGGGTGATCGCCTGACGGATCCACCAGGTGGCATACGTCGAGAACTTGTAGCCGCGGCGGTACTCGAACTTGTCGACCGCCTTCATCAGGCCGATGTTGCCTTCCTGGATGAGATCCAGGAACTGCAGGCCGCGGTTCAGGTACTTCTTGGCGAGCGAGATCACCAGACGCAGGTTCGCCTCGACCATTTCCTTCTTGGCGATGCGCGCCTCGCGCTCGCCCTTCTGGACCATGTTGACGATGCGGCGGAACTCGGCAAGCTGCATGCCGGTGGCGGCGGCGATGTCCGAGACTTCGAGGCGGATGCGCTCGACCCCATTGGCCTCCGCTTCCGCAAAGGCGGCCCACTTCTTGTCCTTCCTGGCCACGTCAGACAGCCAGGTGTCGTCCAGTTCGCGGCCCGTGTAGGCATCAAGGAAGTCGGCACGCTTGACCTTGTGACGCTCTGCCAGGCGCAGCATCTGGCCGCCAAGAGCGGTCAGGCGACGGTTGAAGGCGTAGAGGTTGTCGACGAGGTATTCGATCTTCGTCGCGTGGAACTTCACCGATTCGACTTGCGCGGTCAGTTCCTCGCGCAGCGAATGGTACTGGTCTTCCTTGGCGGCGGGGAAATCGATGCCGAGCGCCAGCGCTTCGAGGCGCTCCGACTGGAGGCGTTCGAAAGTCTGGAACAGCTCGGTGATGAGCAGGAACTTCTCAAGCGCTTCAGGTTTGAGGGCCGCTTCCATCTGGGCGAGGCTGAGGGTGTTGTCCTCTTCCTCTTCCTCGGCCTGACGCTTGGGGATCGGGTTGCCGTCCTCGTCGACTTCCTCGGAGTTGTCCTCGTCCGAATCATCGTCGTCCTTGAACGAGGGACCGGCGGTCTTTTCGCTGATCTCGCCGTTGTCGTCGCTCTCGCCGTCCTCATTGAGGCTTTCGGGCGCAGGCTCCTTGGTCAGCATGGCGTCGAGATCGAGGATCTCGCGCAGCTGCATCTCGCCGTTGTTGAGCGCCTCGGACCACTGGATGATGGCGTGGAAAGTGATCGGGCTCTCGCAGAGGCCCAGGATCATCATGTCGCGGCCGGCTTCGATCCGCTTGGAAATGGCCGCTTCACCCTCGCGGCTGAGCATCTCGGCTGCGCCCATTTCGCGCAGATAGAGACGTACCGGATCGTCGCTACGCCCAAGGTCCGCAGTTTTGCCGTCAGCAGCGCGCCGACGAGTGCCTTCGCCGCGCTCGGCGAACTCGGTCTCTCCGTCGTTATCCTCTTCGGAATCCTGATCCGAGTCGGATTCGACGGCTTCGTCCTCGTCTTCGTTCTCGACGATTCGGACGCCCATCTCCGAGATCGCGGCCATGACGTCCTCGATCTGATCGGTCGTCATCTGATCCTGAGGCAGCGCAGCGTTCAGCTCGCTGACCGATATCACGCCGAGGCGCTTGGCCTTCGCGATCAATCGCTTGATCGAACCTCGGTCATTGTCGATCAGCGGTGCGTCGTCGTCCGCGCTGTGATCGTCGTTGTTCATTCGTTAGCCTTTATCGGATTCGCCTCTGCCGCAGTGATCGCTTCACCGGGACGGAGACGGGTGTCTGAAAATGCCTTGCCTGACAAGGTTCCAAAGCGCTAGCCGTGTTGTCCGGTGAATTTGTCTTTGCTGCCGGGCGGCGGCTGTGCCGAACTCCGGCTCCACTGGGTCGCAGTTGAAACACTCGATATCCACGATATCCGGTGAGGCGGGATCACCTGATATTTTGATTGTGGCCCGCAATTACAAGTAGGCGCCGCGACGGGTGAGGCACATTGCGCCCGATTTTCATGTACCATTTTCTCGGCGTCGACTTCGGAACCGCTGCGCGGTGCCGGATGATCTGCGCCAGGGATGCGGTGAATCTGCGATATCGGGCCTGAGATATCAGGGAAACGATGCCTTCACGCTCCAGCGCCGAGTAATCTACAATCTCTTTCTTGGCGGCTTTCAACCGTCAGGACGAGATCGATCGAGGAGCATTGCGCGCAGTTCGGTCCGCATGAGGGCAGGGCCCTGGTCCGCGAAGGCGAACCAGGGCCGGAAATCTCAACGCTGGACCAGATTGACCGCGGAAGACTTGCCGCGACGATCGATTTCGATTTCGAATTCGATCTGGTCGCCTTCGTACAGGCCGGACAGGCCCGAACGCTCGACAGCGCTGATGTGCACGAACGCGTCGGGCTGGCCGTCTTCGCGCGTGATGAAGCCGAAGCCCTTGGTCGCGTTGAAGAACTTCACGGTGCCGTTGGTGCGTTCGCCGGTCGACTGGCGCTGGGCAGGTGCAGACTCGCGGCGCGTGGCAACGATGACTTCGCCGACGATCGACAGGTTGGTAGCCGAAACCTTGCCGCCACGATCGACGAGCTGGAACGCAAGCTGCTGGCCTTCGGCAAGCGTCGTAAGGCCCGCGTCCTGCACGGCGCTGATGTGCACGAACGCATCGTCGCCACCATCTTCGCGCTGGATAAAGCCGAAGCCCTTATCCGGGTTGAAGAACTTCACCACGCCGCTTCCCTCGCCGATAACCTGAGCGGGGGCGCCGCCGCCACGCGGGCCGCCAAAGCCACCGCGCGAGCTGCCGCCGAATCGATCGTTACCGCCGAATCGATCGTTACCACCGAATCGGTCGTTTCCGCCGAATCGATCATTTCCTCCGCCAAAACGGTCGTTGCCGCCGAATCTGTCACGGCCGTTACCGCGATTTCCTCTGTCAAAAGACATGAATAAAAACGTACCTTCACTGCGCTCGGAGAATTTTACCCGTACGCATGAACGCAGCACGCAGGGTGTCTGGACAGTCAATCTGATTTGACATGGCAGACCCCCTTATACCTCATAAAAATGGCATGTCCAAAGGTGGTTGTATCCGGAGCGGTTTGTGAGCATTACGGTAGGAAACGGTGTTCGGTACGAAATCGCCACATCGGACCCGCTGGTGCGGACGGATTTTTCCGAAATCTCAGAAATATCGAGGCCGCCGATGAGCGGGCCTGCCTGATCCTGATGGACTGGCTCCGTCGCCGGTAACGGCGGGCCGAAAGGCAATCGATTTGCGCCGATCTGCACAGCGAAAGCCGCTGGGATGTGCACCCCAAACCGTTATTCTCGCGTTGGAAATCGCGAACGGCGAAAGGGAGTGCGCAAGGGTGATCGTCCGGACGACTGCGGGAATGATAAGGGGCGCCGTCGAAGGCGAAGTCGTCCGGTTCAGGGGCGTTCCCTATGCCGCGCCGCCGGTAGGCCCGGCTCGATTTGCCAGGGCGCACGATCCCGCGCCGTGGGACGGCCTTCGCGATGCCCTCGACCCCGGCCCGAACGCACCCCAGCGGGTCAAGGCGATCCCCGGCCTGGATGTGGCCGCACTGGTGGGCGAGGGCTGGCGACAGGGTGACGATTACCTGACGCTCGATGTCTGCATGCCGAATGGAGACGATGACAGGCACCGGCCGGTCATGGTGTTTATCCACGGCGGCGGCTTCGTGCTCGGCAGCAAGGATGCGTCGGTGCAGGACGGCAGCAGCTTCGCGCGCGACGGGATCGTCTTCATCGCGATCAACTACCGCCTCGGCGTCGAGGGTTTCCTGCCGATTCCGGGCATTCCAACCAATCTCGGCCTGCGCGACATTCTTTTCGCGCTCGACTGGGTACAGCGCAATGCCTCAGCGTTCGGAGGCGATCCGGGCAATGTCACTGTCTTCGGCGAGTCCGCCGGGGGCATGGCCATTGCCGATCTGATCGCCTCGCCATTGGCCAAAGGCCTGTTCCGGCGCGCCATCGTCCAGAGCGGGCATGGCCGCATGACGCGCGACATCGACGTGGCGCAAAGGCTGGTCCGCAAGCTGGCAAAAATCTTGCGGATCACCCCGGACGAAGCGGGCTATCGCAGCATCGAGCCGGGCCAGATCCTGCTCGACGGCGCTGAGAAAGTCAGCCAGCCCTCGACCCGGCTGGACTTGCGCGATGCCGAGGGACACGAGCCGGTCTTCGGCATCAGCCGCTTCGTGCCGGTCCACGGCGACGACGTCCTGCCGATGAAGCCGCTCGATGCACTGAAGGCAGGCGCGGGCGCGGAAATCGACCTGCTGATCGGCACCAATGCCGAGGAGATGAACCTCTACTTCGTGCCGACCGGCCTGCGTGAGAAGATCGGGCGGCTGCTGGCGACTTATGTGTTCCACCGCGTTCACCCGCAGGCGCGCAAGCTGCTCAAGGCCTATGGCATGGGCAGGAAGGGCGTGAAGCCCGGTCATGCCTTTACCGATGCCGCGCACGATCTCGTATTCCGCTGGCCTGCCCGGCGTTTTGCCGAAGAGCATCGGGGGCGCGCGCATATGTACGAGTTCGAATGGCGTTCTCCCCTGTTCGGCGGGCTGGGCGCCGCCCATGCCATGGAACTGCCTTTCGTGTTCGACACTCTGGCGAGCACGACCGGTCCGGAGGGACTTTGCGGGGAAGCGCCGCCGCAGGAACTGGCCGACCGGGTCCACCGCATCTGGGTGGACTTCGCCCGCGACGGCAGTCTGCCGTGGCGCGAATTCACTCGCGAGCATCGCGCCGTGTACCAGCTTGAACGCGGCGAAACGATCGAGGAGCCCCCGTTCCCGATCGCTCCGTTCCTGCCCTGAAGGACGTCTCATGTATCTGGACCGATTGAAACTGGACGGCCGCCGCGCGCTGGTCACCGGCGGCGCGAGCGGCATCGGCCTTGCCTGCGTCGAGGCTCTGGCCGAGTTGGGCGCCCATGTGGTCATCGCCGACTTGTCCGAGGCCGCGATAGAGCGCGCCCGCGCCGCAATGGGCAACAAGGGCTATGCCTGCGACGGGCGCATCATGGATGTCACGGATTCCGGGCGCGTCACGGAAGTCGCCGACGAGCTTGGGGCGATCGACATTCTGGTGAACAACGCCGGGATCGCCCGCAGCGAGACCCCGGCCGAAGAGGTGGCCGATGAGCACTGGCTCAACGTCATCGACGTGAATCTCAACGGCACGTTCTGGTGCGCCCGCGCCTTCGGGCGCCACATGCTGGTGGCCGGGCGCGGCAGCGTGGTCAACGTGGGGTCGATGAGCGGCTTCATCGTCAACCGGCCCCAGGCGCAGAGCTACTACAATGCCTCCAAGGCGGCGGTTCACCAGCTCACCCGCAGTCTTGCGGCGGAATGGGCGGACCGGGGCGTGCGGGTGAATGCCGTCGCGCCCACCTATATCCGCACCCCGCTCAACGAATTCGCGGACAAGCAGGGTGAGATGTACCGGCGCTGGATCGATTCCACGCCGATGGGGCGCCTTGGCGAAGTGGAGGAAGTGGCCTCGGTGGTCGCCTTCCTCGCCTCCGACGCGGCGAGCCTGATGACCGGCAGCATCGTGCTCGCCGATGGCGGCTACACCTGCTGGTGAGCGGCCTGGGTAGGTTCCCTTATGCCGATCGGCCAACTGTTTGCGCCGATCGGCATATTCGAAGGACTCCTCAAGGACCTTTCAGATAGGTTAGACCTGTCTTATAGGTTGATTGGCCGACTTGCCAGGCACTGACCTCGGCGAGCGGTAGCGAGGGAGGATCTATGGATCTCAGGATTTGCCTGTCTGTCGGAGCGTCTTTGCTGGCTTTGACCGCGTCTCCGGTACTGGCGCAGGATGCCGCATCGCAGAAGGCTCCGGCCGCTGCGTCGGACGCCAGTTCACCGGAAATCGTCGTGACCGCCCGCAAGCGCACCGAGACGCTGCTCGACGTTCCCGTGGCCGTGACCGCCGTTTCAGGCGACACCCTGGCCAAGCGCAACATCAATTCGGTACGCGAAGCCGCCGTGCTCACGCCGGGCCTCAACATCAGCAGCGACGGGGCCGGGCGCGCCTTCGTGTCGATCCGCGGCGTCGGCGTCACCCTGGTCCAGTCGGTCCAGCCTGGCGTCGGGCTGTTCGTGGACGGCATCTATCGCCCCAATACCGCCTATCTCAACAATCCGTTGCTCGACGTCGAGCGGATCGAAGTGCTGCGCGGGCCGCAGGGCACGCTCTACGGCAAGAACACGCTGGGCGGCGCCATCAACGTCATCACCCGCCAGCCGGGCAACGAATTCGAAGCGCGCGGGCAGGCGAGCTATGCCGGGCCGGACGATTCCTGGCTGGTATCGGGTTCGGTCTCCGCGCCGATCGTCACCGACAAGCTGGCCGTCCGCGTCGGCGCCTCGCACCGGCAGCAGGACGGCTTCATCAACAACACCACGATCGGCGGCAAGTCGAACAAGTTCAACACGGACTCGGTGAGCGCCACGATCCGCGCGACGCCCACCGAGGACCTGACGGTGGTGGTCAACGGCTACTACGATTGGGTGAAGGGCACCAATGTCCCTTATGCCCGCGTCACCGGCCCCACCGATTATGCGCGCACCAACCAGTTCAACACGCTGGGCACCACGACCTACAAGTACCGCGGCGTCAACGCCAAGGTCGAAAGTCCGATCGAGGCGATCAATACGACGGTCACGCTCCAGGCCGCCTACGATGCGCGCAACAGCAGCGCGCCGGATACCGACGGCGACTTCGGCCCGCTCAACATCGTGCGGCAGTCCTCCAGCGACAGCCTGCGCACCAAGACCGTGGAACTGCGCTTCGACACCAAGCTGAGCGACCAGCTCTCCACGCTGTTCGGCCTGTTCTACAGCCGTGAGAGCACGCGGTCGAACCAGTCGACGCTGATCGTCCCCTTCAATCTCACCAACAACAACAGCAACCGCACCAAGGCCGACACTTATGCGGCATTCGGCACGGTATTCTGGAAGCCCAACCCGGATTGGGAAGTGGCCCTGGGCTTGCGCTACGATCACGAGGACCGTTCCGCGAGCGGCGCGATCAATGCGGGGGCCGCAGGCAGCGTCGGCCTCAAGTCCAACCAGGTCGAGCCGCGTCTCTCGGTCACGCGGCACTGGACGCCGGAACTGATGACTTATGCCTCGGTGGCACGCGGCTATCGCGGCGGCGGGTTCAACGCGGTGACAGCGCCGGTTCGCAAGTACAAGGGCGACTCCGCCTGGACCTATGAAGTGGGCACCAAGTACGTTTCCGCCGACCGTAGCTTCACCCTTTCGGGCGATGTCTTCTACAACGATTACAAGAACTACATCGGCCTCAATTCCATCGCCCCGTCCTCGACCGGCGGTCTCGTCACCGTCGATCTCAATTCGGGCGACGTCGAGAGCTACGGCGCCGAGCTGGAATTCAGCTACAGGCCGGTCGAGCAATGGACGCTCTCGGGCGGCGCCACGTACATGCATGCGCGCCTGACCGACTCCTCGCAGTACACCGCCGTCACCGGCCGTACGCTGGCGACCGACCGCCTGACCTTCCAGCCGGACTGGATGTTCAACCTCTCCAGCGATTATGTCGTGCCGTTCGGGTCGGACAGCCTGACGTTCAACGCCAGCGTCAACGGCAAGGGCAGCCGCTCCGCCGCCAGCCTCAACCAGACGACGCCGACGATCCTCAAGAGCTACGTCCTGTTCAACGGCTCCATCACCTACCGCATGGAAAACGGCATCGAGCTGTCGGTCTTCGGCACCAACCTGTTCAACAAGAAGTATTTCGACTCCTATATCGAGAAGACCACCCTGGCGCTGGCAGGGCTGCCGGCATCGGACCTGGGCATCATCGGCGACTTGCGGCGCTACGGCGTGCGCGCGAGCTTCCGGTTCTGATCCGATGGGCGCGTCTCCTCCCCCACCGCCCCGCAAGCCCCTGCCGAAGGGCTTCCTCGAAGACTTGCGCACCGCTTTCGGCGAATGCCTGGCGACGGGCGAGGCCGTCCGCAGCCAGCACGGGCAGAGCGAGGCCCATTTCGAGACCGTTCTTCCCGACGCCGTTGTCTTCGCCCGTTCGACCGACGATGTCGTCCTACTGGTCAAGCTTTGCGCCGACGCCGGGGTGCCGATCGTGGCCTATGGCGCGGGGACTTCGATCGAGGGCAATGCCTTGCCGGTCTGCGGCGGCGTCACCGTCGATCTAAGCCAGATGGACGCGATCCTCGCCGTCAATGCCGAGGATTTCGATTGTACGGTTCAGGCCGGGGTACGGCGCGAGCAGCTCAACGAGCACTTGCGCGACCAGGGCCTGTTCTTTCCGATCGATCCCGGCGCCAATGCCACGATCGGCGGCATGGCGGCGACGCGGGCCTCCGGCACCAATGCCGTGCGCTACGGCACGATGCGCGAGGCGATCCTGTCGCTGCGCGTGGTCACGCCGGACGGGCGCGACATCCGCACCTCGCGGCGGGCTCGCAAGTCGGCGGCGGGCTACGACCTCACCCGGCTGATGATCGGCAGCGAAGGCACGCTGGGGATCATCACCGAGATCACCCTGCGTCTCCATGCCATTCCCGAGGCGATCTCCTCGGCGGTGTGCAGCTTCGAAACGCTGGAAGGGGCGGTCGATACCGTCGTCCAGTCGATCCAGCTCGGCGTGCCGCTGGCGCGGGTGGAGATCCTCGACGATGTGCAGATGAAGGCCGTCAACCGCTGGTCGAAACTGGACTATCCGGAACTGACCACGCTGTTCTTCGAATTTCACGGGTCGAGCCGCTATGTCGAGGAGCAGGTCGAGACCGTGCGCGAGATCGCCGACATGAACGGCGGCAGCGCGTTCCGCTGGTCGAACCTGCCGGAAGAACGCTCGAAGCTCTGGAAAGCCCGGCACGAGGCCTATTACGCGGCGGTCAACTTGCGCCCCGGCGCGGTCGGCTGGGCAACCGACGTCTGCGTGCCGATCAGTCGCCTGGCCGAATGCATCACCGAGACCAAGCGCGACCTTCAGGCTTCGAGCGTGCCGGGCACGATCCTGGGGCACGTCGGGGACGGCAACTTCCACGTCGTGTTCTCGATGGACCCCGATGCGCCCGAAGAGATGGAGGAAGTCGAGGCCATCAATGCCCGGCTGGTCGAGCGGGCGCTGGCGATGGACGGCACTTGCACCGGCGAGCACGGCATCGGCCTCGGCAAACAGGACTGGCTTCTCGCGGAGCTGGGTGATGCGGTGGAGATGATGCGCCTCATCAAGCGCGCGCTCGATCCGCAGGACTTGTTCAATCCGGGCAAGATCTTCGCGTTTTCCGCCTGAAAGCGCGCATGAAATGTTCCGCCGGGTGGGGCGGAACCGCCCGGTCGTCTCTGGTACCCCCCAAGGCGACCGGGCGTCCTATCGGGATCGCACGCATGACCAGCCTTACTCTCGAAATCTCTCCTCCGGCACTCTCGTTCCGTCACCGGCTGCTGCCGCTGCTCATCCTCGCGCTCGCCATGGCAGGTGGGTTCACGATGATGGGCTCGTTCAGCATGGTGCAGGAAGGCGCCAAGGCGGAAATGGGGCTCAGCGACTATGCGCTCGGCCTGGTGCAGGGCGTGTCGGCCGCCGTGCCGCTGGTGGTCTTCTCGATCCCCATCGGCATTCTCGTCGACCGCCGCAACCGGGTGCGGCTGCTGCTCCTGCTCGGGCTGGTCTGGACCGCCGGCACCCTGCTGACCGCCTTCGCGCAGAACCTGCCGGTGCTGTTCCTGGCGCGGATGATGGCGGGCATCGGCACGACCGGGGCCCTGACTTGCGCGCTTTCGTTGACCGCCGATCTCTGCGCGCCCGAACAGCGGGGGCGGGCCATGCTGGTGGTGACGCTCGGCAAGTGCCTGGGGCAGGCCGGCGCCTTCGCGCTGGCGGGATGGCTGCTGGGCGCAATGATCCATGCCCCCGTCGCCTTCACTTACGGCCTCTCGCCGTGGCGCGGAACCCATGTCCTGCTCGCCGCGATCAGCCTCTGCCTGATCCTGCCGCTGCTTGTTCTGCGCGAGCCGGAGCGCCGCGAAGTGGAAGCGAGCATCCACGCGCCGTTCCGGGTTGTCGTTCACGAACTCTGGGCAAGGCGTGCCTTCCTGATCCCGCTTTTCATCGGGCAAGTCAGCGTGGTCATGGCCGATGCCGCCGCGAGCATCTGGGCCTCTCCGGTGCTGTCGCGCAGCTATGGCCTGGCGCCGGAAGCTTTTGCGGGATGGATGGGCGCGCTGATCTTCTCGACCGGAGTTCTCGGGTCGATCCTTGGCGGGCTGGCGGCCGACCTTGGCCAGAAAACCGGACGCCGGGGCGGTTTGCTGATCGGCGCCGTGCTGGCGGCGGCGGGTGGTGTGCCGGCGGCGCTGTTCCCGATCGCGCCAAGCGTGCCGCTGTTCGCCGCCGCAGTGGGCCTGCTGATGTTCTGCGGAACGATCACCGGGCTGGTGACGTCTGTGGCCCTGACGGTGCTGATCCCGAACGAACTGCGCGGCCTGTGCATCGGAGCCTTCATCGCGCTTGCCGGGCTGGTCGGCTTCGGCGTGGCGCCTTCGCTTGTCGCCTGGGTGAGCGGCGTGCTCGGCGGCGAGACACATCTCGGGCAGGGGCTGGCGATTGTTGGAACGGCAGTGGGTGTGGTGTCGGTGATGGCGTTCTTCCAGGCCATGCGTCGGGCACCGCTCTCGGCTACGGCGGAACCTATCTGATAGCTCTTGCGAAAGCTGTCAGATAGGTTATTTTGCACGCAGGAGAGGAGGGGGACATGAACAACGAATCCCCGATGACCGCGATCGAAGTGTCGCCCGAAATGATCAGCCTGATCGGCGAGGGTCCTTTACCTTCGTTCGATCCGCCGCCCGCGCCGATGGCTTTCGTCATGACTTTCGGATCGGCCGGTGTTCCGGCGACTTTGCGCTATCTCGCCGCACCGGATCGAACGAGCCTCGATGAGGTGCTCGGTGCCGACCGTGAGGAGCGGGTGATCCTGCTCGTCTCGGCCGAGGCTTGCAGGCGCATACTCGGCGATGCGCCGCTGCCCGGCGACGGTACGATCCATCACCTCTCCGCCGCTCTGTTGACCATTGCTCTGGCCATCCGCGACTGCGACCTGCCGGAGATGGCCCGCACCCCCTATCGCCTTGCCAAGAGCATCGAACTGCTTTGCGAGATCCTGCGCGTGCAAGGGCAGGGCGGACTTGTGTCCCTCAGCCAGGACCGCGTGCTCTCCAGCACCGACAGGCGCCGGTTGCTCGCCGCACGTCGGATCATCGACGAGCGCTGGTCGGAAAAGCTGACGCTCGACATGATCGCGCGCGGGGCGGGCCTCAACCGTGCCAAGCTCACGCGCGGATTTCGCGAACTGTTCGATTGCAGCGTCGCCGATGCCATCGCCGAACAGCGCTTGAGTGAGGCAGGGCAGATGCTGCTTTCCACCGATCTGCCGGTCTCGTCGATCGGCTACCGCTGCGGCTATCTCAACAATGCCAGCTTCGCCCGCGCCTTCGCCCGCAAGTTCGGACAGGCGCCGACCCATTACCGCGCCCATTATCGCACGGGGAGATTGGCGGCGTGACCACAAGAATGACGGAAGGCGCCGGTTCGCTGGTCGAGCAGGCGGTCCAGGCCGTGCGCGGCCATATCCGTTCGAACGATCTGAAAGTAGGCGACACGCTTCCCGGCGAGGGGCAGTTCGCCGCCGACCTAGGGGTCAGTCGTGCGGTCATGCGCGAGGCATTTGGCGCGCTTGCGGCGTTGCGCCTGATCGACGTTGGCAACGGCCGCCGCCCGCGCGTGGGGGCGATCGACGGTTCGGTGATCGGCACGTCGCTCGACCATGCCGTGGCCACGTCGCAGATCAGCGTGGCCGAAGTCTGGGACGTGCGCCGCACCGTCGAAGTCCGCATCGCCGCTCTCGCGGCCGAGAAGCGCAGCGACCTTCAGGCCGGGCAGATTCTGGCGCTTGCCGAATCCATGGCCCGGGCGGAGGGCGATATGGTGCAGATCACTGCTTTCGATACCGCTTTCCATCAGATCATCGCTGCGGCCTCGGGCAACTTCCTGTTCAGCCAGATCGTGCGCTCGTTCGAGCCGCAGATGGAATTCGCCGTGCCCCGTGCCTGGGAGACCCGCCAGACCGATGACGAGAAGGCGGCGATCCTCGCTATCCATCGCCGTATCGCCCAGTCCATCGCCGACCGCGATCCCCAAGAGGCGGCCGCTGCCATGACCGCTCATTTCGACGCCTCGATCGGCGACCTGCTGCTGCACGCCAGGGGCTGAGGGCAAGCTGATCACGGGCTCCATGCCTCAGCGATCCACGATCGTGTGCAACCGTCGCTTTGTTCGAAATGGGCTGACGGAACGCGCGTCGTGGCATGAAAAACCGCGACTGTGCTGTGCTGTGGGAAGGGGCACGGCAAGGAACGTGCGTTCGCTACCTGATAGAGAAATATGCTGGCTGGGGCGGCAGGATTCGAACCTGCGAATGCCGGTACCAAAATCCGAGCAACGCAGCCGATCCCGATTAATCAGGCAGCCGAAAGTCTCTACAATAGAGACAGTTAAGATATACGGGCCATCGGAAAAATCGCCAACTGAAAAATCGCGATACAAATCATGATACATCGAAAGCTATTTGGCAGGTGAAGGAAATTTCCTTGCCGATGTTGTGACTTGTAGGGCAGGCAAGGTCACGTGAAGTGAACGGGCCCATCTGCCGATTTCTGGTTTCGGGGCGGCACGCGCGAGGTTGGTCTGGATCAACCAAAACGTTGATCCAATTGCGTGTAGGCGCTTTGATAGGATTTATTGACGAGCACTGAAGGGTCGGCTGCGAGGGCAGGGCTGAGACTTCGCGCTTGGTCCGCTTTGAAGCGCCGAAGTGGCGATAGCGGACTCTGGAAGGGCGATACCGTATGGTCCATCGGCGCGGACAGAGCCGACCTTTGCGGCTCTGAGCGGCTTCCTCGGAACCCGCCGCTCGTTCATGGACCGCCGGGCGCCGCGATATCCATTTTCGAAGGTCGTCGAGTTTTCGCTGACCGGCGTCGATTAGCGGCTTTTTCCATTGCGCAGCTATGTGACAAACTTAACCACCTTCCCGGTTCGCGGGCGTCAAGCGAGAGCTCCAATCGCTACAGCGCGAGGCTTTCAAAGGTGTTCGTCGCCCCGGTTCCCAAGCTCTCCAGCGGCCGGTTCAATATGATCGAGACGACATGGAGTAATCTAAAGTTCGACCGTAACCGCTTCTGTTCTAGCGGAGCTGTTCCCGTCAGGCCGGGCGCCTCGCTTCGGAGGTGAGTAATCCATCGAGCCGTTCCAGCGCATCCAAGATCATCGCCTGCTCCCAGGGGGCAAGGCCGGCGTAGCCCTGACTGAAGCGCATCTGAAGTGGAAACGGCGAGGCCTTCAGTTTTTCCCAGCCAAGTTCGGTGACCTCCAGCATGACCTGCCGCTTGTCGGAAAGGCCCCGCGTGCGCGTCACGAGCTGCGCCGCCACTAGGCGATCGACGATATTCGTGATGGTCGCCTGACCAAATCCCAAGGTACTCGCGACGGCGCTCGGCGTGATCGTCTCATGGCCTCCGATCTGCCGCAGCACGAGTGCCTGCGAGGACGTCAGGCCCGTCGCGGCGGCCATTTTCCGGTTCTCCAACTCGGCCGCATCAAGGTGCGTTCACGATCAGCATGAAACGTTCCTTTGCCGGAAGCGAACAATGGTAGCCTGGCGGGATGAACGGTGCCTGATCGCTGTCGGCCTGTATGGACCTGGCAATTGTCTGAAGCCGGCAATAGCCGTGCCCTGCCTTTCGAACCTCCAGCTTGGCCCGCTGCTATCCCGTCTTCGGGAGGAAGCGCTGCGACAGTCCGTGGTAGAGCTTTTCCTTGCAGACGA
>NZ_DAISLT010000007.1:0-187445 GCF_036820275.1 Novosphingobium sp. | reverse complement strand
CTCCCATCAGGATACACTCGTGGGAGGTCGGGTGGGGGCGTGGGCCGGCGCCGCATCGGGAATGCCCGGATGGGCATTCCCGACCTGACAAATCAGTAGCGGTAGTGGTCCGGCTTGAACGGACCGGCTTCCGGCACGCCGATGTAGTCGGCCTGCTTCTTCGACAGCTTGGTGAGCTTCACGCCCAGCTTTTCGAGGTGCAGCGCGGCGACCTTTTCGTCGAGGTGCTTGGGCAGCACGTAGACTTCGTTCTTGTAGTCGTCGTTCTTGGTGAACAGTTCGATCTGCGCCAGCGTCTGGTTGGTGAAGCTGGAGGACATCACGAAGCTGGGGTGGCCGGTGGCGCAACCCAGGTTCACCAGACGGCCCTTGGCGAGGATGATGATCTGCTTGCCGTCCGGGAAAGTGACGAGGTCGGTGCCCGGCTTCACTTCCTTCCAGTCGTAGTTGTCGAGCGCCGAAATCTGGATTTCGGAGTCGAAGTGACCGATGTTGCAGACGATCGCCTTGTCCTTCATCGCGGCCATGTGCTCGCCGGTGATGACGGAATCGTTGCCGGTCGCGGTGACGAAGATGTCGCAGCGAGTCACGGCTTCTTCCATGGTGACGACTTCATAGCCTTCCATGGCGGCCTGCAGGGCGCAGATCGGGTCGATTTCCGTCACCATCACGCGCGCGCCGCCGTTGCGCAGCGAAGCGGCCGAACCCTTGCCGACGTCGCCGAAACCGGCGACGCAGGCGACCTTGCCGGCCAGCATCACGTCGGTGGCGCGGCGGATCGCGTCGACCAGCGATTCCTTGCAACCGTAAAGGTTGTCGAACTTCGACTTGGTGACCGAATCGTTCACGTTGATCGCGGGGAACGGCAGCTTGCCGTCCTTGGCGAGGTGGTACAGGCGGTGGACGCCGGTGGTGGTTTCTTCCGAAACGCCCTTGATCGCCTTGACGGTGGCGGTCAGGTAGCCCGGCTTCGCCTTCAGGAAGGCGTTGAGCGCGCGAACGAATTCGATTTCTTCGGCGTTCGAGGGTTCGAACAGCGCTTCGCCCGCTTCGACGCGCGCGCCCCAGAGGGCGAACATGGTGGCGTCGCCGCCGTCGTCGAGGATCAGGTTGCAGGTCAGATCGGCGTCGGCTTCGCTGGTCCAGTCGAAGATCTTGCCGACGTAGTCCCAGTAATCCGCAAGCGATTCACCCTTGATCGCGTAGACCGGGATACCGGCTGCGGCGATGGCGGCAGCGGCGTGGTCCTGCGTCGAGAAGATGTTGCAGGTGGCCCAGCGCACGTCGGCGCCGAGCGCGACCAGCGTCTCGATCAGAACGGCGGTCTGGATCGTCATGTGCAGCGAGCCGGTGATGCGCGCGCCCTTGAGCGGCTGCGACGCGCCGAATTCCTCGCGCAGCGCCATCAGGCCCGGCATTTCGGTTTCGGCGATGGCGATCTCGGTACGGCCGAAATCGGCGAGCGAGATATCGGTAATGGCGTAGTCGTGGGCGATCTGGGCAGTGGCCACGGTAAGCTCCTGGTACGTTGGACGTTGCATGAGGGCGCCGGACGTAAGCCCGGCGTCCCCGAATGCATCGTCCCTACCCCGTCAGCTTTCGCGACGCAAATATAAAGATATCTTTATATGCCTCGCGAAAGCTGCGGTGGAACTCCCAGGCTCACCTCAAATCGAAACGGTCCGCGTTCATCACCTTGGTCCAGGCTGTCACGAAGTCCTTGAGGAAACGCGGCCCGGCATCCGAGGCCGCATAGACCTCGCTGAGCGCGCGAAGCTGCGAGTTGGAGCCGAACACGAGGTCCGTCCGCGTCGCCGTCCATTTCGGCTGGTTGCTGGCGCGGTCGGTGCCGACGAAAGTCTCGTCCGCCTCGTCGTCCACCTGCTTCCACGCCGTGCCCATGTCGAGCAGATTGACGAAGAAGTCGTTGGTGAGCTGCCCCGGCCGGTCGGTGAAAACGCCGTCCGTCCTGCCGCCGTGATTGGCGCCGAGCACGCGCAGTCCGCCGACCAGCACGGTCATTTCCGCCGCACCGAGGCCGAGCAACTGCGCGCGGTCGATGAGCAATTCCTCGGTCGGCACCGTGAACGAAACCTGGAGGTAATTGCGGAAGCCGTCCACGCGCGGTTCGAGCACCGCGAAGCCCTCCACATCAGTCTGCTCCTGCGCGGCATCGGTTCGACCGGGCACGAAAGAGACCTCGAGCGGGGTTCCCGCATCCGCCGCCGCTTTCTCGATCCCCACGCCGCCGCCGAGCACGACGAGGTCCGCGATCGAAACCTTGCGGCCCGAAGCGCCGCCATCGAACCCGGCCTTGATCGCCTCATAGGTCTGGAGGACTTTCGCCAGCTGCTCCGGCTCGTTGACCTCCCAGTCCTTCTGCGGGGCAAGACGGATGCGCCCGCCGTTGGCACCGCCGCGATGGTCCGAGCCGCGATAGGTCGAGGCCGAGGCCCAGGCGGTCGAGACCAGTTCCGCGACCGTGAGGCCCGAGGCAAGAATCTCCCGCTTCAGCGCGGCCACGTCCTCGCCGGTGATGACGGGACCGTCCGCCGCCGGGATCGGGTCCTGCCAGAGCAAGTCCTCCGCCGGAACTTCCGGCCCGAGGTAACGCGCCTTTGGCCCCATGTCGCGGTGGCAGAGCTTGAACCAGGCCCGCGCGAAGGCATCGCCGAAATAGTCGGGATCGGCACGGAACCGCTCCAGAATCCGGCGATATTCGGGATCGACCTTGAACGCCATGTCGGCGGTGGTCATCATCGTCGGCAGGCGCCGCTCGGGGCTGTGGGCGCCGGGGGCTAGGTCTTCCGGCTTCTGGTTCACCGGCTGCCACTGCTGCGCGCCTGCGGGGCTGCGGACCAGTTCGTATTCGTATTCGAGCAACATGTGCAGGTAGCTCATGTCCCACCGGGTCGGCGTCGGCGTCCAGGCGCCTTCGAGCCCCGAGGTGATCGTGTGATCGCCGAAGCCGCTTTCATGGCCGCTCTGCCAGCCGAGGCCCTGCTGGGCGATGTCCGCGCCTTCCGGCTCCGCGCCGACCTTGGCGGCATCGCCCGCACCGTGGCACTTGCCGAAAGTATGGCCGCCCGCGGTGAGCGCCGCGGTCTCCTCGTCGTTCATGCCCATGCGCGCAAACGTCTCGCGGATGTCCCGTGCCGAGCCGACCGGATCGGGTTCGCCGCCGGGGCCTTCGGGGTTGACGTAGATGAGGCCCATCTGGATCGCCGCGAGGGGGTTTTCGAGCGCCATCTCCCGCTCCGGCTGGATGCGGGTTTCCGCGCCCTGCCCCACCCATTGTTCCTCGGTGCCCCAGTAGACGTCCTTCTCCGGCTCGAAGATGTCCTCGCGCCCGCCGCCGAAGCCGAAGGTCGGCCCGCCCATGGACTCGATGGCGACATTGCCGGTCAGGATCAGCAGGTCGGCCCAGGAAAGCTTCGCCCCGTACTTCTGCTTGATCGGCCAGAGCAGGCGGCGCGCCTTGTCGAGATTGGCATTATCCGGCCAGGAATTGAGCGGTGCAAAGCGCTGGTTGCCCGAAGAAGCACCGCCGCGCCCGTCACCGGTGCGATAGGTGCCCGCGCTGTGCCAGGCCATGCGGATGAAGAACGGGCCGTAGTGGCCGTAGTCGGCCGGCCACCAGGGCTGGCTGTCCGTCATCAGCGCGGTGAGATCGGCCTTCACCGCCGCATAGTCGAGCGACTTGAATGCTTGGGCATAATCGAAGCGGTCACCCAGCGGGTTCGCGCCGCTCTGGGGCAGGATGTCGAGGGAAAGCTGGTTGGGCCACCAGTCGCGATTGGTGCGGCCCAAGAGCGATCGTACCGGCTCGCCGCGCATCGGGCAGCCACTGGTCTTCGCGTCCATGTCGTTCTCCTTCCGATCGGTTCTGTCTGTGCCACCCTGTTGCCGGGTGTTTTCGAAATCCGGGCATCGTCTCCAATGCGCGCAGCTTGCCAGATAAGCGGCGGCGATCAAGGCGCGGCGGGCCTTCCCGTCACGCATAATTCCGATCATCAACCGGGATGAAACTGATGAAAGAGTGTC
The DNA here is from genome assembly GCF_036820275.1 of Novosphingobium sp. Taxonomy (GTDB): domain Bacteria; phylum Pseudomonadota; class Alphaproteobacteria; order Sphingomonadales; family Sphingomonadaceae; genus Novosphingobium. The sequence continues at coordinate 183,401 of NZ_DAISLT010000007.1, read as the reverse complement.
CGCAAGGCGGCGCGGTTTTTCCGCCTCCTGCCGGGCTCGGTGGTGGTGACAGGAGGCGGAAGTTGGCACGACAGGACGGAGCCTGCCGTTGCACATCCGGGACGGAGCCGAGGCTCCGCCAAATGCCGGGACCGATAGGTCCTTTCACGCCGCTATCTGCCGGAATTATTACGGGCGCAAGACAAATATTCACCGTCGCCTTTGGCTATAAAGTTGCAGCTATATTGAATTAACCAAGATACGGACACTATCGAACATTGCAGCATGAGCGGAAATCATTGCAACATGCCTGAAATTCCCCGAACAATTCTAGTTTCGCGGTCGGCTCAGCCGGGTTCGGAGCGCTAGGCCCGGCGCTCCGAAGGCACGGGATGGAGCGGCCCGCCGCCTTGCTCGAACGCGCTGATATTGGCGATCGTGGTGCCCGCGATTGCCGTCATCGCCTCGCGCGTGAAGAAGCCCTGGTGGCCGGTGATGAGCACGTTCGGAAAAGTCATCAACCGCACGAACACGTCGTCGCGGATGACCTGGTCGGACAGGTTTTCGAAGAAGAGGTCCTCCTCTTCCTCATAGACGTCCAGCCCGACATGGCCGACCTTGCCGCTCTTGAGCCCGGCGATGACCGCCCGCGCATCCATCACCGCGCCGCGGCTGGTGTTGATCAGCATGACGCCGGGCTTCATCTTCGCGATCGCCTCGCGGCCGATCAGATGATGGGTCTCGGGCGTCAACGGGCAATGCAGGCTGATGACATCGCAGCGGGCCAGCAGTTCGTCGATGGCGACGTAGCGCCCGCCGATCGCTCCCAGTTCCTCGCTCTCGAACGGATCGCTGGCCAGAACCTCGCAGCCGAAGCCCTTGAGGATACGCGCGACGTTGATGCCGATCTTGCCGGTGCCGATCACCCCCGCGACCTTGCCCTTGAGATCGAAGCCGAGCAGGCCTTCGAGGGCGAAATTGCCTTCCCGCACACGGGCATAGGCCTTGTGGATCTTGCGGTTGAGCGAGAGGATCAGCGCGACGGCATGTTCGGCGATGGCATCGGGCGAATAGGCGGGAACGCGGCCGATCTGAAAGCCTAGGTCGCGCGCGGCGGTGAGGTCCACATTGTTGAAACCGGCGCTGCGCAGCGCGATCAGGCGGGTGCCGTTCGCGGCCAGGATTTCCAGTTCCTCGCGCCCAAGGTGGTCGTTCACGAAAGCGCAGACGCAGTCATGACCGGCCGCGAGATGGGCGGTGTGCGAATTGAGCCGGGATTCCAGGTAGAACAGGTCATGTCCGCCGCCGGACTGCTCGTTGGCGCCGTCGAGGAATTCACGGTCGTAGGGACGCGTGCTGAAGACCGCAACTTTCAAGGAAGTTCTCCAGTAATCGGGATATTTTCAGAGGAGGATCAAGGAACCGGCTTCACCGCATCGATCACCGTCAGATGCTCCAGCGGGCCGTCGCCCACGCGTGAATTGGTGACGAGAATGGTCGTGCCGGGTGCCAGTATCGCCCTGACCTTCTCGTAGAACGGACGGGGTAGGCGCAGGCGGTTGATCACCGCCTCGTCCACTTCCCGCCCCTCTTCCTCGGCATGGCCGGGCAGCCCGACATAGATCCAGCGCGGCTTGCCCTCGCGCAGGACCATGGTGATGACATGGGAGCCTGGGTCGTCGTCGTTCACTTCGGCCACGCTGCGGCCGATCTCCACACCGTTTCGCAGCACGATCACGCGCTGGTCGAGCTTGGAAACGATGATCGACAGCGGCCCGCTGGGGGCAAGCTGCGGGCGCCAGCGATACTGCTCGCCGCCGCTCAGGGGCGCCCGGTCCACCGGCTTGCCCTGCCCGTCGAACGGCACCAGCAGGCTGTTGTTACTGGTGCGGACATGGGTTTCCGCGTCGCCTGCCACCACCACGGTCACGCCCAGTTTGGTCACGGCGAAAAGCTCTTTCGCGAAACCGTAAGGCAGATGGACGCAGCCGTGGCTCTCCGGATAGCCGGGCAATCCGCCCGCATGGAGCGCCACGCCGTCCCAGGTCAGGCGCTGCTGATAGGGCATCGGCGCATTGTTGTAGGTGCTCGACCGATGCTTCGCGTCTTTCTGAAGGATCGTGAAGACGCCTGTCGGCGTGGCATGGCCGGCCTTGCCGCTCGACACCGTGGTCGCGGCGATACGCACGCCGTTACGATAGACGATGCCGATCTGGCGCGAGAGATCGACGTAGACCATCACCGGCCCGCTGGGCGAGACATCCGGCGCCCAGACCCATTCGCCTGGCTTCAGGTGCTCGATCCGCCGCGCGAACTCCGGCGGGGACGTGGCCTTCGCCCCCTGGGCCAAGGCCGGATTCGAGCAGAGTGACGCAAAAAGCCCGACTGACGACGCCAGAAGCACCGCCCGATTCAATCCCCGCATTGCATTCCCTGTATGGCTGTTTAGCGCACGCGCCCGCGCTGGATGAGATTGACGATGCCCAGCAGCACCACCGCGCCGAGGAAGGCGACGAGCAGGCCGACGATCGAGAATTCCTTGACCGAACCGGCAATGCCGAACCGGTTCGCGATCAGGTTGCCGATGACCGAACCGACGCAGCCGACGACGATGTTCCACAGGATGCCCATCGAGGCATCGCGGTTCATCACCATGCTGGCCAGCCAGCCGGCAATGCCGCCAACGATCAATGCAATAATCCAGCCCATGACGTTCTCCCGACGAAAGCACAGTGAAAGGATTGGAGATCTAGTCTTTGCCCGAACAATTCCGGGGCGAAGCTGCGCCTCCCTTAGAAAAACGTCAACCGATACATTCGCGTTTCTACTATCCCGGACGAATATCGCCGTGAACTAACCGCTGACGCTGTTGTATCCGCTGTCCACATAGATCGTCTGCCCGGTGACGAAGCGCGATTTCGGCCCGAGCAGGAAGGCGCCCATGTGGCCGATCTGCTCGATCGTCACCAGTTGGTGGAGCGGCGCCTTGTCCGCCGCCAGCCGCATCAGTTCGTCGAGATGGGAGAGGCCCGAGGCCGCGCGGGTGCGGACCGGCCCGGTGGACAGCGCGTTGACGCGAATGGCGCTCGGCCCGAGTTCGTCGGCGAGATAGCGCACGCTAGCTTCGAGCACCGCCTTGACCGGCCCCATCAAACCGTAGCCCGGCACCACTTTCTCCGAGCCGTAGAAGCTCATCGTCAGGATCGAGCCGCCATTGGCCATCAGCGGTTCGGCAAAGCGTGCGAGGCGGATCAGCGAGTGGCAGGAGACGTCCATCGCCTTGGTGAAGCCTTCCACCGAACTGTCCACCACCCGGCCGTGCAGATCCTGCTTCGGCGCATAGGCCACCGAATGGAGCAGAAAATCGAGACTGCCCCAATGCTCTGTAATCTCGGCGAAGAGCGCTTCCATCTGTTCCGGCGCGGTGACGTCCAGTGGCTGAAAGATCGGCGCGCCGAGCGCCTGCGCGAGCGGCTCGACATGGGCCCGGGCCTTGTCTCCCTGATAGGTGATCGCCAGCTCCGCGCCTTCCGCGCGCAGGGCTTCGGCACAGCCGAAAGCAAGAGACTGGTCGTTCGCCATACCGACGATCAGGCCGCGCATGGAATTCTCCCTATTCGTGTCGAAGGGCGTCGATGGGATTGAGGCTCGCCGCGCGCCGTGCCGGGAAGTAGCCGAAGATCACCCCGATCGCTGCCGAGACCGCAAAGGCGCCGAGGTTCACCACCGGGTCGAAGATCCATGGCAGATCCATCAGCGGCGTCGCCACGCCGACCACCAGTTGCGCCAGCAGCAGGCCGATCAGCCCGCCGAGACAGGACAGCACCACTGCCTCCACCAGGAACTGCAACAGCACTTCGTTGGCGACGGCGCCGATGGCGAGGCGGATGCCGATCTCCCGCGTGCGCTCGGTCACCGAGACGAGCATGATGTTCATGATGCCGATACCGCCGACCACCAGGCTGATCGCAGCCACGGCGGCGACGATGCGGGTCAGCATCGTCGTGGTCTGGGTCAGGGTATCGGAAATCTGCTTGGTGTCGAAGATGTTGAAATCGTCGTCCTTGCCCTCGGTGATGTGCCGCCGTTCGCGCAGCAGCCGGGTCAGGCTCTGCTGGACCTGCTCGCTCGAATAGTTGTCGTTCACGCCGACCAGGATCGTGCGGATCGAGGTCGAGCCGAGGAAACGGCGCTGCACCGTCTTGATCGGCATGATGACGATATCGTCCTGGTCGCCGCCGAAGCCCGCCTGCCCCTTGGTGGTCAGCAGGCCGATCACGTCGCAGCTGACATCGCCGATGCGGAAACGCTTGCCGATCGGATCGCCCCCCCGGAACAGGTTGGTGCTGACGGTCGAGCCGATGATGCAGACCGACTTGCCCGCCGCCTCCTCGTCTGCGTTGAACAGCCGCCCGCTCTTGAGCGGCCAGGGCTGGATCTTGAAATAGTCCGAGGTGGTGCCGTTGATCGTCGTCGACCAGTTGGCGCCTTCGTAGATCGCCCGGCCGGTGGACGAGGCTTGCGGCGCCACCGAAGTAACGCCGCCCACCTGCTGGCGGATCGCCACGATGTCGGAAGGGTCGAAGTCCTTCGGCGCCGGTCCGCCGCCGCCGCGACCGAAGCCCTGTCCGGGCCGGACCTGGAGGATGTTGGTGCCGAGCGCGGCGATCTGCTGGGTGACCGCCGCCGTCGTCGCCTTGCCCAGCGTCACCATCGAGACCACCGCGCCGACGCCGATGACGATGCCCAGCATGGTCAGCAGCGAGCGCAGGACATGGCGGCGGATCGAGCGCAGCGCGAGGAGAAGGATCGTCCCCAGCATCAGCCGGTCACTCCGGCATGCGCACCATTGCCCTGCTCGATCCGGTCGATCAGCCCGTCCTTGAAGTGGACGATCCGGCGCGCATATTCCGCCATGTCGGGCTCGTGGGTGACCATCAGCACGGTGATCCCGGAATCGCGGTTGAGCGCGGAGAGGAACTCCATGATCTCCACCGAGCGCTGACTGTCGAGGTTGCCGGTCGGCTCGTCGGCCAGCAGGACCTCGGGTTGGGTGACGATGGCGCGGGCGATCGCCACGCGCTGTTGCTGGCCGCCCGAAAGCTCGCCCGGCGTGTGCCCGGCCCAGTCGGCCAGGCCCACCTTGTCGAGCGCGGCCATTGCCTCCTTGCGCCGGTCCTGCTTGGCATCGCCCCGATAGAGCAGCGGCAGTTCGACATTCTCCAGCGCGGAGGTGCGCGCCAGCAGGTTGAAGCCCTGGAACACGAAGCCGAGGTACTTGCGCCGCAGCAGGGCTCGCTGGTCGCGGTCGAGGTTCTCGACGTGATGACCATGGAACAGGAACTGCCCGGAAGTCGAGACGTCGAGGCAGCCAAGGATGTTCATCATCGTCGACTTGCCGGACCCTGAAGGCCCCATCACCGCCACGAAGTCTCCCGCCGCGATATCGAGATCGACGCCCTTGAGCGCGCGGAAAGCCGTCTCGCCCGTACCGAAGACCTTGGTGATTCCACGCAGCGAGATGATGGGATCGGTCACGGCCAGCGCCTTCAGCTGCCCGAACCGGCGAGCTGGCCGGTAATGACCTGCATGCCGGGCTTCAGATCGCCCGAGACCACTTCGGTCTGCTGGCCGTTGGTGCTGCCGGTGACGATCTCGATCGGCTGCGGCGCGCCGTCGGCGCCGAGTACGTAGATCGTCTGGCGCGTACCGCGGTCGAGCGTGGCGCTCTTGGCGGCGCGCTGGCCGCGCCGGGGCGGACGGAAACTGATCGCCTCGGTCACGCCGCCGCTCTTCTTCTTCGCCGTCGTCTGCGGCGTGAAGGACAGCGCGGCATTCGGAATGAGCAGGACGTTCTGCTTGTCGGACGTGACGATATCGGCGGTGGCCGTCATGCCGGGCCGCAGCTTCAGGTCCGCATTCGCCACCGAGAGATCGGCCGCATAGGACACCACCTGGCCGCTGGTGCTCGTCGTGCTGGTGGAGGAACTGGACGAACTCGCCGAAGAGGCCGTGAGGTTGGACGCGATCTCCACGCGGGTGATCTGCGCCGGGAACGTCTGGCCGGGGAAGGCGTCCACCGTGAACTTCGCGCTCTGCCCTTCCTTCACGGTGCCCACGTCGGCCTCGTCGATGGCCACTTCCAGCTTCATCTTGCTGAGATCCTCGGCGATCACGAACAGCGTCGGCGTGTTGAACGAGGACGCCACGGTCTGGCCGGGGTCGACCTGCCGCGCCAGCACCACGCCCGAAACCGGCGAGATGATCCGCGCCCGCGCCCGCTGCGTCTGGTTCTGCGCCAGCGAGGCTTCGGCGGCGAGCACATTGGCCTGCGAGGTCTTGAGCGCGGCGGCGGCGCGCTGCATGTCCGCGCGGCCTGCCTGGAGTTCGGTCTTCGACGGCACCTTGCCGCCCGACAGCCGCGAGACTTCCTCGAGCCGGGCGAGCTGCGCCTGCGATTCCGCCAGGGTCGCCCGCGCCTGCTCCACTTGCGCACGGTTGGCGGCAAGCTGCGCCTGTCCCTGCCGGATCTGGTCCTCGATCTGCTCGGGGTCGATCTCGGCCAGGACCTGCCCGGCCTTCACTTCGTCGTTCACGTCGACGAGGACTTTCACGACCAGGCCGGAAAGCTGCGAGCCGACCGTCACCTGTGTGGTCGGCGCCAGTTTGCCGGTGGCCGAGACGCTGGTGACGAGTTGCCCCCGCTCCGCCTTCGTCGTGGCGTAGCCCTGTTTCTCGGAAGCGCCGAAACAGCGAACCAGCAGCAGAGAGAGGAGCACGAGCACCGCCAGCCCGGTCCAGAACACCCATTTGCGCTGCCAGATCGGCCGCCTGTCCGCGCCCAGGAATTCATCGAGTTTCGCGTCGGCCATCTCAGTTCGTTCCTTGGGGCTCAGTCGCGAGCGCGGTGTAGTCGGAGGACGGGTCCCAGCCGCCGCCCAGCGCGTCGTAGAGCGCGATCAGCGCGGTGGCGCGGTCCGAGCGCGCCTGTACCAGCCCGTTGCGCGCCGAGATCAGCGCGGATTCCTGCGTGTTGAGCGTGGTGAAGTCGGTCAGGCCCGAACGGTACTGCGCCCGCGCCAGCAGCGCCGAATTGTTCGAGGCGTCGAGCGCGATGGCAAACTGCCGTTCCCGCTCCTCTGCCGATTGCAGGGCGACGACGGCGTTCTCCACGTCCTCCAGCGCGGTCAGTACCGAGGACTTGTAGGCCGCGAAAGCACCGTCCGCCGCCGCGCGGCTGGAACGGACTTGCGCATTGAGCCGCCCGGCATTGAAGATCGCCTGACTGATCCCGCCGAACAGCCCGCCGGTGATCGTGTCGAGCAGTCCGCCGAAGTTCGAAGCATTGGTGTCGAGACTGCCGCTGATGTTGAACTGGGGCAGAAGCTGCGCCTTGGCCACGCCGATCTGCGCAGTGGTAGCGGCAAGCTGGCGCTCCGCCGCGCGCACGTCCGGTCGCTGGCGCAGGACATTGGCGGGAATGCCCGAACCGACCTGTTCCGGCCCCTTGGGTATCGGCTGCACCGCCGCCATGACCGGCTTGACCGCGCCCGGAGCCTGCCCGGTCAGAACGCCGATGCGCGAGACGGCGGCGTTATATTGCTGCTCGATCTGCGGAATGCCCGCGGCGGTCTGCGCCCGGCTCGCCCGCGCCTGCTCCTCGTCGACCGAGGACACGAGACCCGCCATGACCCGCCAACCGGCGATCTGGAGGTTGTCGTCCTGGATCGCGAGACTGGCCCGCGCATTGTCGAGCTGCGCCTGATAGGCACGCGCCAGCATGTAATTGCGCGCGACTTCGCTCTCCACGGTCAGCAGCGTCGTCGCATAGTCGAAGCCCGACGCCTCGAACTGCGCGCGGCTCGCTTCCACCGCGCGGCGATTGCCGCCGAACAGGTCGAGCTGATAACTGGCATCAAGCCCGAGCGAAAAGCTGGTGCGCCCGCCCCCGCCGGTGGTGATGACGGTGCCGTCGGGCTGGGTCAGCGTGGCCCCGCCGCCCCTTAGCGGTTCGGTGCGATTGACGCTGCCGGAGCCGCTGGCCGAGGGAAACAGCGCCGCCCGGCTGATGATCAGCGATTCCCGCGCCTGCCGCAGCCGGGCCTGGGCCTGCTCCAGATCGAGATTGGCGGCGGCGGCCTGCTCGATCAGCCCGGTCAGCACCGGATCGTCGAAATTGCGCCACCAGCGCGTCAGGTCCTCGGCCTGCGGCGGTGCAGTGACCGACCACTGGTCCGGCACGCCCAGTTCGGGCGCGCTCCTGACCTTGTAATCGGGACCGACCGCGCAGGACGCCAGCATGCCTGCCGCGAGCGGAACGAAAAGACGGCGATCGAATCCGGCTCGCAAGATCATCGGGCTCCAAGTGATCCCTCGACGAGTTGCGAAGATGATCCGGTTCGGGAGGAAAGGTCAATAACAAGCTGCGGTGATTACAAAGTCTTGTCGTATCCTGATGTTCCCGCGGCCTTTCGAGGAAGTTTTCGCTCGCGCTGGGTGCGGGCATGATTCAGGGGAAGAATCCCCATGACAGTCATGATATGCGCTCATCAATGCACCGCGAACATCTCGCCGATCTGACCGCCTTCATCGCCGTGGCCGACGAGGGCAGCTTCACCCGCGCCGCCGCCAAGCTGGGTTCCTCGCAATCGGCGCTGAGCCATACGATCCGCCGTCTGGAATCGCGCCTAGGGGTGCGCCTGCTCTCGCGCACCACCCGCGCGGTCTCGCCCACCGAGGCCGGAGAGCGCCTGCTCGCCACCCTGCGCCCGGCCATGGACGAGATCGCCATGGGCCTCGCCACCGTCAGCGAACTGCGCGACAAGCCGGCCGGCACCGTCCGCCTGACCGCTTCCGAACATGCGGCAAACTCGGTGATCTGGCCGGTCCTGCGCAAGTTCCTGCCGCTCTATCCGGACATCAATGTCGAACTGAACATCGATTCCGGCTTCGTGGACATCGTCGCCGAGCGCTTCGACGCAGGCGTACGCCTGGGCGAATCCATCGCGCGGGACATGATCGCCGTGCGCATCGGCCCGCATGCCCGGCTCGTACCGGTCGCCTCGCCGGAATACATCGAACGCCATGGCGTTCCCGAAACCCCGCAAGACCTTGCCGCACACCAGTGCATCAACTTGCGCTTCCGCACGCGCGGCAGCATCTTCGCCTGGGAGTTCGAGAAGGACGGCCGCGAACTCAACGTCCGGGTCGACGGCCAACTGACGTTCGACAGCATGGCGATGATCCTGCAAGCCGTGCTCGACGGTGCGGGAATCGCCATGATGATGGACACGTACGCCCGCCCGCACATCGAGGCCGGACGCCTCGTGCCACTGCTCGACGACTGGTGCCAGCCATTCTCGGGCTACCACCTCTACTACCCCAGCCGCCGCCAGCCTTCCGCCGCCTTCCGCCTGCTGGTGGACGCCCTGCGCTACCGGGGAGAGTAGAGCCACTCCCCCTCCCGGTTCCGTAGAGGACACGCCAAGCTTGCAAGAGCATGTTTGTTAGCGCTACCCCAAAGCACCGAAAAGAATGTCCCATGGGAGTGGACCGGAAGCGATGACTATCCTCGAAGCACACGGCTATCGGCTGGAACTGGCGCCCGAACGCGGCGGCGCCGTGCTGCGGCTGGACTGGCGCGGCGAGGCGCTGATGCGGCCGGTCTGCGGGGACACGATCTTCGATGTCGCCAGCTTCCCGCTGGTGCCGTTCTCCAACCGCATCGCGCGCGGGCGCTTCAATACCGGCGCGCGCAAGGGCACGATCGCACCGAACTTTCCCGGGTCCGACCATCCGCATCCGCTCCACGGTTTCGGCTGGCTCTCCGCCTGGGACGTGGTGGAACAGAGCGAAACCAGCGCCGTTCTCGAACACAGCTATCCCGGCGGCGAATGGCCCTGGCCTTACCGCGCGCGCCAGATCTTTGAACTCGGTGCAGAGGGCATGAAAACCACGCTCTCGGTCACCAATCTCGGTGAGGCGACGATGCCTGCCGGGCTAGGCTTTCATCCCTATTTTCCGCGCGATGCGACGACCGTCTATCGCGGGCGGCACCATGGCGAGTGGTACAACACCCCCGACTGCCTGCCGAGTTCGCTCGACGAGCACGAGGAGGCGATCGACTGGTGGCAGGGCCAGCCGGTAGACAGCCGGGCGGTCGACACCGCCTATACCGGGCGCGAGGGCGTGCTCGAAATCGACTGGCCCGCGCGCAGGCTGGGCCTGACGATCACGCCTTCACCGGAACTCACGACCACGGTCGTCTTCACGCCCGAGGGGCAGGACTATTTCTGCGTCGAGCCGGTCAGCCACGCCACCGATGCGATCAACCGCGCGCCGGAAACGATGCTCTGGCTGGAACCGGGCGAGACGGCCGAAGTGGGCATGACGATGTCCGCCCGCTCGCTGGCCTGAGCGCCGACCCGGAAGGGTCACGCCTCCCGGCGCGCGCCCGGTCCGAAGCGCGCGGTCAGCTCGTAAGCCCCGGCGATGAAAAGCTGGCGGACGTAAGTGATCGGCTCCGAGCCGCGCCAGGTCTTGCGTTCCACGCAGAGGCACGGCTCGCCCGGCTCGACCGCCAGGGCGCGGGCCTGCGCCGCGCTGGCGCCGGTCGCGGTGATATGGGCGTCGGCCTCGGTCCAGGGGACATGTTCCAGCAGCCAGGTGCCGGGCGAGGAGCCGGTGAAGTCCGCCGCCGAAATCTCCGGCACGGCGACGATGTTCACGAAGCGATGCTCCCAGGCGAACGGCGCCCCGTCGGCGAAATGCACGCCCTCCAGTTCGAGCAGCGGCACCGCCCGGTCCACGCTCCACTCCGGCCGCGCCTGCGCGCCGACAAGCGCGCGGCACAGGCCCAGGTCGAAGCGGTAGGCTTGCCCACGCTCGGCCACTTGCGCACCGAGGTCGGGAATATCCATCGCCATTGCATGAACACGCGGCCGGGCGACGAACGTGCCCGCCTTCTTGCGCCGATCCACCAGGCCCGCCGTGGCGAGCGCGGAGAGCGCCTTGTTCACCGTCATCCGCGCGCAGTCGTAATGCGCCATCAGCGTCTGCTCGGTCGGCAGGCGCGCGCCCGGGGCCAACGCACCGGAAAGAATGCGCGTCTCAAAATCCTGACGGATGCGTTCGTGGAGCGGTAAATTCACCCGATCAGCCTGCCCAACCTGTCCCTGTAGCGCCGGACGACCGCGTCCCGTGCACGATGACGGCCTCCGCTTACCACTTGCGCGCCGAAGCGCCAGACGCAATCCACCCCGCCCCGTCCGGCGGCGAAGACCAGCCCGTCGATCAGCCGGTCGCTCCCTCGCGCCGCCAACGAGGGATGATCGAGGTCCAGCGAGACGGCATCGAACGGCAAGCCGATGGAAAGGCCGCTCTTTACGCCCTCCTCTTTCACCCCAAGCGCCTGCGCGCCGCCCTGGACCGCCTGACGCCAGAGCGTCTCCCCGGTGGAGCGTATCTCACGGCTGGCAACGATATTGCGTCCGCGATGCTGGAGCCGCTGGCCATATTCGAACAGCCGCAGTTCCTCCGTCGCATCGATCAGCACGTTCGAGTCGCTGCCCACGCCCCAGTTCCCGCCTTCGGCCAGGAAAGCCTGCGCCGGAAACAGGCCGTCGCCGAGATTGCCCTCGGTAATCGGGCAGAGGCCCGCCACCGCTCCGCTCCGCGCCAACCGGCGGGTCTCGTCAGCGGTCATGTGCGTCGCGTGGACAAGGCACCAGCGCCGGTCCACGTCGGCATGATCGAGCAGCCATTCCACCGGCCGCAGCCCGCTCCAAGCAAGGCAGTGCTCGACCTCCCGGACTTGTTCGGCGATGTGGATGTGGATCGGCGAGTCGGGCGCCATACGCTCCAGCGCAGCGAGTTGTTCGGGCGAGACGGCGCGCAGGCTGTGCGGCGCAAGGCCGACCACGGCGTCGTCCAGCCCGCGCACGGCCTGTCGCGCGCCGTCCAGCAGCCGCGCAAACCCGTCCAGATCATGGATGAAGCGCCGCTGCCCTGTGCTCGGCGGCTGCGCGCCGAAGCCGGAATGGGCGTAGAACACAGGCAACAGGGTCAGGCCCAGCCCGACTTCTCCCGCGGCGCGGGCGATCGCCGCGCTCATCTCGGCGGGATCGGCATAGGCCCGGCCTTCGGGATCGTGATGGAGATAATGAAATTCGCCGACACGGGTGAAACCGCCTTCCAGCATCTCCAGATAGGCCATGGCGGCCACTGCATGGAGGTCGTCCGGCGTCATCCGATCGAGGAAACGGTACATGACCTCGCGCCAGGTCCAGAAGCTGTCGTCCGTGTCGCCGCGCTGCTCGGCCAGCCCGGCCATGCCGCGCTGGAACGCATGGCTGTGGAGATTGCCGAGGCCGGGGATCATGCAGCCATGGCGCTCGTCGCCCACTTGCGCCGCCACGCCGCTCTCGATGGCGGAAATCCGCCCTTCCCGGACCATGAAACGCACGTCGGAAGCCCAGCCATGCTCCAGCAACGCCGCTTCGGCAAAGATCGAACGGGCGGGGATTGCGGCCATGCGGGAAGCTCCTTCGCTATTTTGTCTATACATTAAATGAGGCCGATGCAATAACCGGGACAACAGGAGGATCGACTCGTCATGCGCTGCGACAGGCTCTGGAAACATGCCCGGCTGGCCACGATGACGGGCGACCTGATGGGGGTAATCGAGCAGGGCATGGTCGCATCCCGTGACGGCCTGATCTTGTACGCCGGTCCAGCGGCTGAAGCGCCTTCATTCGAAGCCGCCGAAGTGACCGACTGCGAAGGCCGCTGGATCACGCCGGGCCTGATCGACTGCCACACCCACCTCGTGTTCGGCGGCGACCGCTCCCGCGAGTTCGAACTGCGGCTGGAGGGCGCTTCCTACGAGGAAATCGCCCGCGCCGGCGGCGGCATCGTCTCGACCATGAAGGCCACGCGCGCCGCCAGCGAGGACGAACTCGTCGCCTCGGCCCTGCCCCGGCTCGATGCGCTGATCGCGGAAGGGGTCACCACCGTCGAAGTGAAGTCCGGCTACGGCCTGGACCTCGAAAGCGAACTCAAGATGCTGCGCGCAGCGCGCCGTCTGGGCGAAGTACGGCCCGTGCGGATCCTCACCACCTTTCTCGGTGCCCATGCCCTGCCGCCGGAGTTCGCGGGCGACGCGGATGGCTATATCGACCACGTCTGCGAAGTCATGCTCCCCGCCGTGGCGCAGGCAGGCCTTGCCGACGCCGTGGACGCCTTCTGCGAGGGCATCGGCTTCTCGACCGCCCAGACCGAACGCCTGTTCCGCGCCGCCAGAGCGCACGGGCTGCCGGTAAAGCTCCACGCCGAACAACTTTCCAACCTCCACGGCGCCGCCCTCGCCGCCCGGCACGGCGCACTTTCGGCGGACCATCTGGAACACCTCGACGGCACAGGCATCGCCGCCATGGCCGCATCCGGCACTGTCGCCACCCTGCTGCCCGGCGCCTACTATTTCTGCCGCGAAACGGTGCTGCCGCCGGTCGCAGCCTTGCGCGAAGCCCGCGTGCCGATCGCGCTGGCCACGGACTGTAACCCCGGCACCTCGCCGCTGACCTCGCTGCTGCTGGCGATGAACATGGGCGCGACACTGTTCCGCCTTACCGTGCCCGAATGCCTCGCCGCCGTGACGCGCCATGCCGCGCAGGCGCTGGGCCTATCTCACCGGCTCGGCACGCTCGAACCCGGCAAGGCCTGCGACCTTGCGATCTGGGACATCGAGCGCCCGGCCGACCTCGTTTATCGCATGGGCTTCAATCCGCTCCATGCGCGCATCTGGAGTGGACAATGAACGATATCCTTCTCACCCCCGGTGACGTGAGCCTCGCCCAGTGGCGCGCGGTCTATCGCGACGCGGGCGTTAAGCTCGACCCGGCCTGCGCCCCGCGCGTGGCCGAGAGCGCCGCCGCCGTCGCGCGCATTCTTGCCAAGGGCGAGCCGGTCTACGGCATCAACACCGGCTTCGGTAAACTCGCCAGCGTGCGCATCGGCGACGAGGACCTCGCCACGCTCCAGCGCAACATCGTGCTCAGCCATGCGGCGGGCACGGGCGAGCCTTCGCCGGTGCCGGTGATCCGCCTGATGATGGCGCTCAAGCTGGCCAGCCTCGCCCAAGGCGCCTCGGGCGTGCGCCCCGAGACCGTCGCCCTGCTCGAAGCGATGCTGGCGCAGGGCCTGACCCCGGTCGTGCCCTCGCAAGGCTCGGTCGGCGCCAGCGGAGACCTCGCCCCGCTCTCACACATGGCCGCAACGATGATCGGCGTGGGCGAGATCATGCTCGCAGGCGAGCGCCTGCCCGCCGCCGAGGCTCTCGCACGCGCAGGCCTTGTGCCGCTCGAACTCAGCCCGAAGGAAGGCCTCGCGCTGCTCAACGGCACCCAGTTCTCCACCGCAAATGCACTGGCCGGGCTGTTCGAGGCGGAACTGCTGTTCCGCTCCGCCCTCGTCACCGGCGCGCTTTCGACGGAAGCGGCCAAAGGCTCCGACACCCCGTTCGACCCACGCATCCATGCCCTGCGCCGTCATCGCGGCCAGATCGAGGTGGCCGATGCCCTGCGCGGCCTGATGGCCGGTTCCGCGATCCGCGCCAGCCATGTCGAGAACGACGCCCGCGTGCAGGACCCCTATTGCCTGCGCTGCCAGCCGCAGGTCATGGGCGCCGCCCTCGACGTGCTGCGTCAGGCCGCCACGACGCTGGAGATCGAGGCCAACGGCGTTTCCGACAACCCACTGATCTTCCCGGAGGCAGATGAAGCGCTTTCCGGCGGCAACTTCCACGCCGAGCCGGTCGCCTTCGCCGCCGACATGATCGCGCTGGCCGTCTGCGAAATCGGCTCGATCTCCGAACGCCGCATCGCCATGCTGGTGGACCCGGCGCTCTCCGGCCTGCCCGCCTTCCTGACGCCGCGCCCCGGTCTCAATTCCGGCTTCATGATCCCGCAGGTCACCGCCGCCGCTCTGGTCTCCGAGAACAAGCAGAAGGCCTATCCGGCTTCTGTCGATTCGATCCCGACCTCGGCCAATCAGGAAGACCACGTTTCGATGGCCGCCCACGGCGCCCGCCGCCTGCTCTCGATGGTGGAGAACGCGACCGCCGTGATCGGCATCGAACTGCTCGCCGCCGCTCAGGGCATCGAGTTCCACGCCCCGCTTTCCTCCAGCACCTGGCTCGAAGCCGCCCGTGGCGTGCTGCGCGCCAAGGTTCCTGCGCTGGACGACGACCGCCATTTCCACCCAGACATGGAAGCGGCCAATCTGCTGATCCGATCCGGCGCGCTGGCGGACACGGCGACGGACCTGCTTCCGGCGATCTCGTGATGAACCACGTTCCCGCCGCCCCCATCGTCGTCATTGCGAGGAAGCGAAGCCGACGCGGCAATCCAGAGCGGCTCTGCGCGACTCTGGATTGCTTCGCTACGCTCGCAATGACGAGCGATGGGGAAGTGCCAGCATGAGCCAGAGCTTTACCCTCCATCGCGGAGAAGCACCGCTTATTGTCGCCTTTCCGCATGTCGGCACCGATCTGGCCGATCTTGGCCCGTCATTCCGTTCGGAATGGCTGGCCCGCCGCGATGCCGACTGGTGGGTGGACGACCTCTACGCCTTCGCCCGCGACCTTGGTGCCACCACGATTGCCGCCCGCGTCTCGCGCAGCGTGATCGACCTCAACCGCGATCCCTCCGGCGCCTCGCTCTACCCCGGGCAGGCAACGACGGAACTCTGCCCGACGACCACGTTCGACGGCGAACCGCTCTACAAGGAGCAAGCACCGGATGAGGCGGAGATCGCCCGCCGCCGCGCGCTCTGGTTCGATCCCTACCACGCTGCGCTTCGCTCCGAGATCGAGCGGCTGCGCGGCATCCAGGGCAAAGTCGTGCTCTACGACGCCCACTCGATCCGCAGCCACGTGCCGCGCCTGTTCGATGGCGAATTGCCGCAGTTCAACATTGGCACCAACCTCGGCCAGACCTGCGATCCAGCGCTTTCCGCCGCCGTGGTGGAAGTCTGCAAGGCAAGCGGGCTCAGCCACGTTCTCGACGGCCGTTTCCGCGGCGGCTGGACGACGCGGCACTATGGCCAACCCGCAAGCGGCGTCCATGCGATCCAGATGGAACTCGCCATTCGCGGCTACATGGACGAGCCCGAGGTGCCCGATGAAACCAACTGGCCCGTGCCGTTCTCGGCAGGCCGTGCCGCCGCTCTCACCCCGATCCTGCAAGACGTGCTGAAGGCTGCCCTCGCCTTCGCCCGCACCTGACTTAAGGAACCGACATGACCCGCCTCGACAACAGCCGCGTCATCAAGCCCGCGACCGGCACCGAACTTTCCGCGAAGTCCTGGCTCACCGAAGCCCCGCTGCGCATGCTGATGAATAACCTCCACCCCGACGTGGCCGAGCGCCCGGAAGAGCTGGTGGTCTACGGCGGCATCGGCCGCGCCGCGCGCGACTGGGAAAGCTACGACAAGATCGTCGAAACCCTGCGCCGCCTGAACGAGGATGAGACGCTGCTGGTCCAGTCCGGCAAGCCGGTGGGCGTATTCCGCACCCATGCCGATGCTCCGCGCGTGCTGATCGCCAATTCCAACCTCGTGCCGGAATGGGCGAACTGGGAGCACTTCAACGAACTCGATAAGCGCGGCCTTGCCATGTACGGCCAGATGACCGCCGGTTCGTGGATCTACATCGGCACGCAGGGCATCGTTCAGGGCACCTACGAGACCTTCGTCGAGATGGGCCGCCAGCACTACGACGGCGACCTTTCGGGCAAGTGGCTGCTGACGGCAGGCCTCGGCGGCATGGGCGGCGCGCAGCCGCTGGCGGCGGTAATGGCGGGTGCTTCCTGCCTTGCCATCGAATGCCAGCCCAGCCGCATCGAAATGCGCCTGCGCACCGGCTATCTCGACGTTGCCGCCGAGACCATCGAAGAGGCCATGGCGATCATCGAGAAGGCCAATGCCGATAGGAAGCCGGTCTCGGTCGGCCTGCTCGGCAATGCGGCGGAACTGCTGCCGGAGATGTTCGCGCGCGGCATTCGCCCGGACATGCTGACCGACCAGACTTCCGCCCACGATCCCGTCAACGGCTACCTTCCCGCCGGCTGGACCGTCGCCGAATGGATCGAGAAGCGCGAGCGGGAGCCGGAAGCGGTCGCCAAGGCGGCCAAGGCCTCGATGGCGGTCCACGTGCAGGCCATGCTGGACTTCCAGGCGGCGGGCGTACCCACCACCGATTACGGCAACAACATCCGCCAGATGGCGAAGAACGAAGGCGTCGAGAACGCATTCGACTTCCCCGGCTTCGTCCCCGCCTATATCCGCCCGCTGTTCTGCCGGGGCGTGGGTCCCTTCCGCTGGGCCGCGCTTTCGGGCGATCCCGAGGATATCTACAAGACCGACGCCAAGGTGAAGGAGCTGCTGCCCGACCACGCACACCTCCACAACTGGCTCGACATGGCGCGCGAGAAGATCCAGTTCCAGGGCCTGCCCGCACGCATCTGCTGGGTCGGCCTGGGCGACCGCCACCGGCTTGGCCTTGCCTTCAACGAGATGGTAGCGAAGGGCGAACTGAAGGCCCCGGTCGTGATCGGCCGCGACCACCTCGACAGCGGCTCGGTCGCCTCGCCCAACCGCGAGACCGAAGCCATGCGCGACGGTTCGGACGCCGTTTCGGACTGGCCGCTGCTCAATGCCCTGCTCAACACCGCCAGCGGCGCAACCTGGGTTTCGCTGCACCACGGCGGCGGCGTCGGCATGGGCTATTCGCAGCATTCGGGCATGGTGATCGTCGCCGACGGCACCGAAGCGGCAGCGGAGCGTCTGGAGCGCGTGC
Organism: Novosphingobium sp.; assembly: GCF_036820275.1. Classification (GTDB taxonomy): domain Bacteria; phylum Pseudomonadota; class Alphaproteobacteria; order Sphingomonadales; family Sphingomonadaceae; genus Novosphingobium. The sequence goes on along the minus strand of NZ_DAISLT010000007.1, from coordinate 165,571 downwards.
TGTGGAACGACCCGGCGACCGGCGTCATGCGTCACGCCGATGCGGGATACGATATCGCGCTGGATTGTGCGCGGGAGAAGGGGCTGGACCTGCCCGGGATTCTCTGAGTATCCGATGGGAAAGGGCGCTGGCCTGCACACGGCCCCCGCGCCCTCCCACTCCGTCATCCTGAACTTGTTTCAGGATCCATTTCTCACAATCAGCGGCGGCCTGTTCGGCACGATGGATCCTGAAACAAGTTCAGGATGACGGAGCTTATGGTTCGACGGGAGCGTGGGAAACGAGGGCTACCCCGGCCCGAACCGGCTCGCCAGATCGACGGTGCTCTCCTTGCCGAGCCGCTCGATCGACATCTCGCACCAGCGCTTGGCCGCCGCCTCGCCCGCATCGCGCAGGGTCAGCAGCAGATGCCGCACCGGCAGCAACTTGCTCTGCGCGGGCATGGCGGCGAGCGTTTCCTCGTCGTGGATCTCGTGGAAACGCAGACGCTCTACTTGCGCAATCAGGCCGTCCTTCGCACGGGTCCGCCCGATCGAGGATTGCAACAGGAACAGCCCCTGCAATTCCTTGCGCATCGACTGGTTGAAGCCGATCTCCGTGATCCGGTCGACGATCCCAGCGGCATTACGCGGGGTCTGGTCACGCACTTGCGGATTGACGGTGATCAGCAGCAGATCGTCATTCGCGCTCTCCAGCACCAGCGGCACGAGCGGCGGATTGGCGCTGTAGCCGCCGTCCCAGTAATCCTTGCCGTCTATCGTCACCGGCGGAAAATAGAGCGGCAGGCAGGCCGAAGCGAGCAAGGCCTCGGTCGTCAGGTCCTGCTTGTGAAAGATACGCGCCGTACCGCTCTGCGCGTTGGTGGCGGAAATGAACACCGGCGGGGCCTCGGCACTGGCGATCGCCGCGAAGTCGACGTGCTCCTCGATGACCTTGCGCAGGATCTCCTGCAATTCGCGGCCCATTTCCGGCGAAATATGAGCCGTACCCAAATCGCCGAACATCGTGTTCCACCACGAGGACATCGCGCGCGAGGTCTCGGGAAACGCCTCGATCATCGGGATCAGCGGCCCCGCCTCGCGACCCGAGCGATTGAGTTCCTTCCAGAACGAGCGCAGCCGCTCCCGCGCGCCTTCCGCACCGCCGCAGACGAGGCCCGAGACCAGCACTGCGGCATTCATCGCCCCCGCACTCGCCCCGCTGACCGCGCCCACGGCAAGGCGCGGTTCCTGGAGCAGTCCGTCCAGCACACCCCAGGTGAAGGCGCCATGCGCGCCTCCGCCCTGGAGCGCGAGATCGAGGCTATGAGGCTTGTCTGTGCGGGCCATTTGCGTGCTCACTCATGCTGCATTGCAACATGGAATTCATAGCAGCCGCGCTTGTTCCTTACCAGCGCAAGAACGCTCAATGTCCCGGAGCGTTCAGCACGGCAAAGGTCTGCGCATAGCGCCCTTCCGCTTCGGCGTTGCGCAGGAACGAAAGGCGCTCGACGCCGATCAGTTCCGGCGTCGGCACCGCCGCGAACAGCTCCATCACTTCGTCGATGAAAGCGTCCAGCGGCATATAGCCCTCGCGGGTGGACTGACCGGGCGTCAGTTCGGTCTGCACGGCAGGGGGAGCCAGTTCGATCACCTCGACCGAGTCCTGCAAGGCGAAGCGCAGCGAATCGGTCCAGGAATGGATCGCCGCCTTGGTCGCCGAATAGACCGCCGCGCTCACCAGCGGCACGAAGGCAAGGCCCGAACTGACATTGACGATCGCCGCATCGCCCTGCCCGCGCAAATGATCGATCAAGGCATCGGTCATGCGGATCGGGCCGAGCAGGTTCGTCACCACGCAGGCTTCGGCACGGGACAAGTCGCGCGACACCGAAACGTCCTCCAGCGGCATGACCCCGGCATTGTTGACCAGCACATTGAGCGCAGGGAAGCGCGCGAGGATTTCCGCCACGAAAGCGGCGATTCCCGCCGGATCGGCCACGTCGAGCGCAAAGGCATGGATGTTCTCCCGTCCCTTCGCGGTTTCCTCAAGGCTGGCGAGCGTGCGCCCGGTGACGATCACGACATTGCCGGCATCGTGCCAGCGCTGGGCCAGTTCGCGCCCGATGCCGGTGCCGCCGCCGGTGAGAAGTAAGGTGTTGCCGCTGGTCTTCATGGAACTCGCTCCTGTGACAAGAGATTGCGAGAAGGGATGTAAACCTATACTCTCTTTTGGAAAGTAGGCACCTGAAAGTGCTGTAGTTACCCATGAGTAAGAAATGGAAAATCCACCGATCACCCGCTACTCGAACGTGCCCGGCGTCGATGCTCTCGTCAACGAGCTGATCGGCCGCGTCGCCGACAAGTGGACGCTGCTGGTGCTGGAGGCGCTGGAAGAGAACGGCGAGAGCCGCTTCAGCGTGCTGGCTCGTGCCGTGCAGGGAATCAGCCAGAAGATGCTCACGCAGACGCTACGCCAGATGGAGCGCGACGGCTTCGTCCATCGCACCGTTCATCCGGTGATCCCGCCCCATGTCGATTACCGGCTGACGCCACTCGGCCACAGCCTGGGCGAGGCCTTCTGCAGCGTCTGGCTCTGGGCCGAGGCCAATCTCGAAACCGTCGCCGCCGCTCGCGCAGATTTCGACACGCGCGACTGATTTTTACGCCGCGCCGTGGAAAGCCCCCACGCAGGCATCTTTTCCGCCACGCCCGATATCGCTAGTCAGGGCGCCGGACGGCCGCATTCCCGCGTGCCGGTCGCCGTATACGGGGCTTCCTTCCTTTGCTGCGCATCCTTGCCAAGACCGTCTTCTGGTTCGTCGCGATCAGCGTGGGGCTCACCGTGCTCTACCGCTTCGTTCCCCCGCCGGTGACGGTGACGATGCTAGTCGACGGAAACGGCATCACCAAGGACTGGCAGCCGCTGAGCCGGATCGACCGCAACATGGTCGCCGCCGCCATCGCCGCCGAGGACGGCAAGTTCTGCACCCACAATGGCTTCGACACCACGGCGATCGAGAAGGCCTTCGAGCGCAACGCCGCGGGCGGCCGCCTGCGCGGCGGCTCGACGATAAGCCAGCAAACCGCGAAGAACGTCTTCCTCTGGCAGGGCGACGGCTGGACCCGCTATCTGCGCAAGGGCCTGGAAGTGTGGTTCACCTTCCTGATCGAGCACTTGTGGGACAAGCGCCGGATCATGGAAATCTACCTCAACGTCGCGGAGACCGGCATCGGCACTTACGGCGTGGAAGCGGGCGCCCAGCGCTACTGGGGCCAGTCGGCCTCGAACCTGACGACCATCGAGGCAGGCCGCATGGCTGCCGCCCTGCCCAGCCCCAAGACCCGCAGCGTGAAGAGCCCCTCCGGCTTCACCCGCCGCTACGGCAACACGATCGCCGCCCGCATCGGCACGGTGAAAACCCAGGGCCTCGATTCCTGCGTCTACGACTGACCAGACTTAGCCCCGGCTGCGCGCGGGCTTACCGGAGAGATTGAGCACGATCGCCTCGCGAATCAGCGCCGTCAGAGCTACCTCGTCCACGGTGTCGCCCTCATGGAAATCGATGGCGCGGCGCTGATTGCCGTCGAGGCTGGCGTTGAAGAGCCCGGCCGGATCGTCCAGCGCCGCGCCCTTGGCGAAAGTCATCTTCACCGCGGCCTTGTAGGTCTCGCCGGAGCAGATCATGCCGCCGCGATACCACACCGGCACCCCGCGCCACTTCCAGTCCTCGGTGATCTCTGGATCGGCTGCGAGGATCACCCCACGCAACCGCGCCAGCACCTCACCCCGCCAATCGCCGAGTTCGTCAATGCGGGCATCGATGCGCTGCGATGGTCCGGGCTCAGTCATTACCGCTCCCCCCTCACTGTTTTTGAATCGAGAGTTTCGGGGAGTGTATAGCAGATACGAAAAAAGGGAGGGAACTCGCGTTCCCTCCCTTTCCGATGTCTAACTCTCGGTTGGGCTTAGAAGCCCATGATGAGAGTGGCGCTGATGGCGCGCGGCGAACCGAAGTTCACGAACGCCGAGGCCGGAGCAGTGGCAACCGCACCGCTGAAGGAACCGACGTAATACTCGTCGAACAGGTTAGAAACGTTGAGCTGAATCTCACTGTTCGCAAGACCGACCTTCTCGAGCTTGTAGCGCAAGTTCATGTCAACAACCGTGTAGCCACCGAACTTCACCGTGTTGATGTCGTTCAGGTAACGGCTACCGGTATACTTAGCCTGCGCGCCGAGCTGGACATCACCGAGGTTCAACTCAGCACGACCACCGACCAGCCAGTCGGGCGCGCCGCGCTCACGGTTGCCAGCAGTATTCAGGAGAACACCGCCAGCACCGAGGATGTCGTTCTGGATCTCCGACTTGATGTACGAAGCGAAGGCATAAAGTGACAGCGGCTGGATCGGCTGCACACCGAGGCTGGCATCGATACCGTACTTCTTGACCGGCCCCAGGTTGGTGTCGGTCGAATTACCGTCGATATCGACAGTAGTCGCGATGCGGTTCTTGTACTTCGAATACCAGCCAACCAGAGCAGCCTGAACGACCGGCGTGCTGTAACGGAGGCTGAGATCGAAGCTGTCCGAGGTCTCGGGGATACGGTTCGCCAGCGGATCGTTGGCGTTATAGAAGAACGTACCGTAGAGCGCATCGGTGCTCGGCGATGAGATGTTCTTGGCGTAACTGCCCGCGATGCTGACTTCCGGGGTGATCTTGTAGATCGCGCCGACGTTCGGGAGAACCTTGTTATAGTCAAGCGTGCGCGACATCGGGCCACGAGCAGCCGGATTGGCGGCCAGATAGTCGTTGACTTGGCTGGCTGCCACGCAGTTCACGTTGCCGCTGGCATCGGTGGTAACGCAGTTCTGATTCAGCTCACGCTTGAAGAACGGTGCGCGAACACCCAGCAGGACGGTCAGCGATTCGTCGAAGAAGCGACCACGATATTCGCCCGAAATCTGGTTCAGCGTCGCGTAGGACAGGCGGTCGCGCTTGTCGAGGCGATTGCCGAACTCGTCAAGGATCGGGTCGTTGATCGGGAAGACGTCGAACGGCTCACCATTAGCCTTCAGGAAGCCGCCCGGACCGGTCTGACGGTGACGCGCACGGTCGAAGCTGTACGACAGGCGAACGCTGTTGGTGTCATTGATCTCATAGGCGAGGTTGGCGATGGCCACCCAACGACGAGTGTTCGTTTGGCTCGGCGTCAGGATGCGGACGGCATCACCGGAGCCGGTCACACCGTCACCGTTGAGGTCAACGTTACCGTAGTAATAGTAAGTCGAGTTGCGGCTGCTGACCGGAGCGAAGGTGTCGAAGAACACGCCGGTATAGCCTTGCGAGTTGTACCCCTCGACCGCGATGCTGGTGCCGCCACCATTGGCCTTGACCGTCTGGTAGGCCGCGTCGACCGAGAGGGTCAGCTTATCGCTCAGATGGAACAACGAGTTCAGGCGAATGTTGCCGGTGTTTGACGGGTTATAGCGACGCTCGAACTGCGAACCACACGCGTTGGGAAGGCTGCCAGTGCTGGTCGTGCAAGGCACACCGCCTGCGACGTCGTAGAAACGTTCGCTCTTGTCCAGCGTGATCGCCTGCGCGCTAAGCGGCGAACCACCGAAATTGTTGCGGTTGACGTTATAATGGCCGGCAATCGAGACGAAGTCGCCGTTGTCGCCGATCGGCTGATAGATCTTACCGTTGAACTGCTTCTTTTCGACCTTGCCATAGTTGGCGAAGGTAGCACCGTTACGAGCATACGAGCCCGAGAACCAGGCCTTGGTACCGATCGACGTGAAGGTGCCGGTCTCCACCTTAGCGAAGAAGCGCTGGAACGAACGGTCTTCGCCGCCCGAACCTTCAGCGGCGATATCGCCGTACGACATGCTGGTCATCACGCCGAAATCGTCCGACGGAACCAAGGTCTTGATGTTCACCGTACCGCCGACCGCAGCCGGGGTAGGGCTATCGACGTCGGTCGAGCCCAGATTAACGTTGATGTTTTGGATTACCTCGGCGTCAACCTGCTGATTTGTATAAATCGCGTAGTTGCCCGAATCATTCAGCGGAATACCGTCGAAGGTCTGCGAGATACGGCTGGAGTCGAAGCCGCGGATGGTGAACGAACCGCCCGCAGAACCCCAAGGGTCGTTGTTGGTGAAGCTGACGCCCGGAACCAGGTTGATGATTTCGTTGACGGTCTGGCCGGCACGCTGCGACGCGATGAATTCCTGGCCGATCTCTACCTTCGCCTTGGGCGAATCGGGAGTGCGAATACCGACAGTCTCGTTGACGCGCCCGCCGGTCACGATGATGGAATCACCGTCGAAGTCCTGCGAACCGGTCGACTGCGCGAATGCCGGGACGGCCAGGAACGCGGCGCCGACGGCGAGCGTGCTGGTCGCGGTGGAGAGAATGGTTTGAAACTTCATCTTAGCCCCCTGGAAAACTTCAGGTTGGTTGAAACCGAATACGGAAGAGATTGCCCCGCCGCGAGTTTGCTGCGGCTGCTAAGAGCAGCGCAATATGACAATCCCCTGACACACGGGATTCATTTCCGATCTCGACCGCGCAATTTTCTGTCGCAAATTTCGGACCCATATGGGTTATGACTATTTTTCCTGAGATTTCCGCCATTTATGCGCCAGTATGACGATATCGGGTGAGGCATAAATGTCACGCGATGAGACTTACCCGCCTCAGCTCCAGGAGGCCGCCCAGCATGTAATGATACGTCATCGCTTGCTGTTAAGGTCCGGCGCATGCGATGAAATTGCCATGGGCGTCGCACACGAGCATCATCACGGCCACTCCGATCACGGACATGGCAAAGGTCATTCGCACGGGCATGGCCATGGGCACTCGCATGGCCATCATCACCACGGCCCTCCCCCTTCCGGCGACGTCGGCAAGGCCTTCGCAATTGCGGTAGGACTCAACGTCGTCTTCGTCGTGGCGGAGGCCGCGGCCGGGTTCTTCAGCGGCTCCATGGCGCTTCTCGCTGATGCGGGACACAACCTCTCGGACGTGCTTTCGCTGCTGCTGGCCTGGGCCGCCAGCGTGCTCGCCGCGCGGCCGCCGTCGGAGCGCTTCACTTACGGGCTGAAGAGTTCCTCCATTCTCGCAGCGATCGCCAATGCTGCGCTGCTCTGGGTCGCCATCGGGGCGATCCTGGTCGAGACGGTCCGCCGGTTCGCGGAACCTGCGCCGGTCATGGGCACGACGATGATCGCCGTCGCCGCGCTCGGCATCGCGGTGAACGCGCTGTCGGCCCTGCTCTTCGCCAAGGGCAGCAAGTCCGACCTCAACTTGCGCGCCGCCTTCGTTCACCTGATGGCCGATGCCGCCGTGTCCGCGGGCGTGGTGATCGCCGGTATCGTCATTCTGTTCACCGGCTGGCAGATCGTCGACCCGATCGCCTCACTGGTCATCACCGCCGTTATCGCCTGGTCGAGCTGGGGACTGCTGCGCGAGTCGCTGACGATGGGCATGATGGCGGTGCCGGAGAGCATCGACATCGCTGCCGTGCGTACCTTCCTGGAAAGCCGGCCCGGCGTCACCCGCGTCCACGACCTCCACGTCTGGCCGATGAGCACAACCGAGACGGCGCTGACCGTCCACCTCGTCATGCCCGGTGCCGACCGGGGCGACGGTTTCCTGCAAGAACTGGCGCACGATCTGGAGCATCGCTTCGGTATCGGCCATCCGACCGTCCAGATCGAAACCGATGCCGAGTCGCCCTGTGCGCTGGAAAGCGAAGCCGTCGTCTAGAACCGCTCCGGTCCAGAGCGGTGAGTAGCCGCTCTGGATCGCTTCGCTTCAAATAAGGTCACGCAAATGAAAAGGCCCGCCCGGACGAACCGGACGGGCCTTTTTCATGGTCCGAACTCAGATACCTCAGGCGGCGGCTTCCGCCTTGTCGCCCTTGAGCACGCGGACAGGTTCCTTGCGGCCTTCGACCACTTCCTTGTCGACCACGACTTCGGCGATATCGCCTTCGGTCGGCAGGTCGAACATGGTGTCGAGCAGCAGGCCTTCTACGATCGAACGCAGGCCGCGCGCGCCAGTCTTGCGGTCGATGGCCTTCTGGGCGATCGCCTCAAGGGCCTCGTCCGTGAAGGTCAGTTCGACGTCTTCGAGATCGAAGAGCTTCGCATACTGCTTGATCAGCGCGTTCTTCGGCTCGCGCAGGATCTTGACCAGCGCCTCGATGTCGAGGTCGTTGAGGGTCGCGATCACCGGCAGACGGCCGACGAATTCGGGGATCAGGCCGAACTTGAGCAGATCTTCCGGCTCCGCCTTCTGGAGCAGTTCGCCCACGCGGCGCTTGTCCGGATCGGCGACATGCGCGCCGAAGCCGATCGAACGCTTCTGGAGGCGGTCGGCGATGATCTTCTCAAGGCCCGCGAAAGCGCCGCCGCAGATGAACAGGATGTTGGTCGTGTCCACCTGCAGGAATTCCTGCTGCGGGTGCTTGCGGCCGCCCTGCGGCGGAACCGAGGCGGTCGTGCCTTCCATCAGCTTCAGCAGCGCCTGCTGCACGCCCTCGCCCGAAACGTCGCGCGTGATCGACGGGTTTTCGGCCTTGCGGCTGATCTTGTCGATCTCGTCGATGTAGACGATGCCATGCTGCGCCTTCTCGACGTTGTAGTCGGAAGCCTGGAGCAGCTTGAGGATGATGTTCTCCACGTCCTCGCCCACGTAACCGGCTTCGGTCAGCGTGGTGGCGTCGGCCATGGTGAAGGGCACGTCGAAGGTCTTGGCGAGAGTCTGCGCGAGCAGCGTCTTGCCCGAACCCGTGGGACCGACGAGCAGGATGTTCGACTTGGACAGTTCCACGTCGCCCTGCTTGCCGCTGTGCTTCAGCCGCTTGTAGTGGTTGTGCACCGCCACCGACAGAACGCGCTTGGCGCGCTCCTGCCCGATCACGTAGTCGTTAAGCGTCTCGCAGATTTCGCGGGGAGACGGCACGCCGCCGTCCTTCTTGCCCGCGATCCCGGCCTTGGTCTCTTCGCGAATGATGTCGTTGCAAAGCTCGACGCATTCGTCGCAGATGAAGACCGTGGGTCCCGCGATCAGCTTGCGCACTTCGTGCTGCGACTTGCCGCAGAAGCTGCAGTAGAGGGTGCTTTTCGCGTCAGATCCGCTCAATTTCGTCATTTTCCGTCTTTAGGCCCATTCGAGGCGACTCGTCGAGTCTACCTTGGACGAGGCCGGTTTTGCAATCCTGAGACCGATATGGGTATCCCCGCAACCGTTGCAAAGGACTGAAGGCGGGAACTCCGGAAGAGTCCCCACCTTGCGGTCATGCTCAGGCTTCGGTCGGCTTGTCGCCGTCAGGGCGAGTTTCGAAGACCTTGTCGACGAGGCCGAACGCCAGCGCTTCCTCGGCTTCGAGGAAGGTGTCGCGGTCCATCGCCTTTTCGATCTCGTCGAGCGACTTGCCGGTGTACTTCACGTAGAGATCGTTGAGACGCTTGCGCATCCGCAGGATCTCGCGCGCCTGGATCTCGATATCCGACGCCATGCCCTGGGCGCCGCCCGAGGGCTGGTGCACCATGATGCGGGCATTCGGCAGCGCGATGCGCATGCCCGGTTCGCCGGCGGCGAGCAGGAAGCTGCCCATCGAGGCGGCCTGACCGATACATACGGTCGAGACGCGCGGCTTGATGTACTGCATGGTGTCGTGGATGGCCATGCCGGCCGTCACCACGCCGCCCGGCGAGTTGATGTACATCGAGATGTCCTTCGAGGGATTTTCCGACTCGAGGAACAGGAGCTGCGCGACGATCAGCGAGGCCATGTGATCCTCGACCTGGCCGGTCACGAAGACGATGCGCTCACGCAGGAGGCGCGAATAGATGTCGAAGCTGCGCTCACCGCGGCTGGTCTGCTCGACGACCATCGGCACCAGCGCGCCGGTCACGGGATCGGTAGTGAACTTTCCTTGGGCGCCCGAAGCGCCAAACAGGTCGAGCATGGGAGTCCTCTTCTGGTTTGGACCGCCTATGTCGCGTGCCCTTCGCCGATGTTCAAGGGCTTTAACGATCTAACGCGGATGGACTTGGGATAACCTCGCCCGATAGCCGGTACGAAAACGGCCCGGCGCATTGTTGCACCGGGCCGCTTCGTGACGATCAGGTCCCGTGAAGGAGATCAGTCCTTCTTGGCGGCAGCCTTCTTGGCCGGAGCCTTCTTGGCAGGCTTGGCTTCCGCCTCGCCCTCGGCAGCGTCGTCCTTCTTGGCGGCAGCCTTCTTGGCGGGAGCCTTCTTCGGCTTTTCCTCGGCAGCAGCTTCTTCGGCCGGAGCCTCGGCAGCGTCTTCCTTCTTGGCGGCAGCCTTCTTCGCCGGAGCCTTCTTGGCCGGCTTCTTGGCTTCCACCTTGTCGCCGTCGGTGTCGGCTTCGATGGCGGCCTGCAGCTCGTCGCGGGTCACTTCACGCTCGGTGACTTCGGCCTTCTCGATCAGGAAATCGACGACCTTGTCCTCGTAGAGCGGCGCGCGCAGCTGGGCGGCCATCATCGGGTCCTGCTGGACATATTCGAAGAAGCGCTGGCGGTCTTCCGGACGGTACTGCTGAGCGGCCTGCGAGACCAGCATCTGCATTTCCTGCGCGGTCACCTCGACGCCGTTCGACTGGCCGATTTCCGACAGGAGCAGGCCCAGGCGCACGCGGCGCTCGGCGATCTTGCGGTAGTCGTCCTTCTCGGCCTCGATCTCGGCGAGAGCGGCAGCGGGGTCTTCCTCGTGGCTCGCTTCGTGGGTCAGCTGCTGCCAGATCTGCGAGAATTCGGCTTCCACCATGGTCGGCGGAACGTCGAAGTCATGACCGGCGGCGAGCTGGTCGAGCAGCTGGCGCTTCATCGCGGTGCGGGTCAGGCCGGCAGTTTCCTGCTCGAGCTGGCCCTTGAGCAGGCCCTGGAGCTGTTCGAGGCTTTCGAGGCCCAGTTCCTTGGCGAAATCGTCGTCGATCTGCGATTCGGCCGGAGCCTTCACTTCGTGCGCGACGATGTCGAAGGTGGTTTCCTTGCCGGCGAGGTTCGCGGCCTGGTAATCTTCGGGGAAGGTCACGGTGATGACGCGCTCTTCACCAGCCTTGATGCCGACGAGCTGCTCTTCGAAACCGGGGATGAAGCGGTTCGAACCGATCACCAGCGGAGCCTTCTCGGCCTTGCCGCCGTCGAACTCGACGCCGTCGAGCTTGCCGGTGAAGTCGATGATGACCTGGTCGCCGTCGGCGGCTGCGCCGTCCTTGGTCTCGAAGCGCTGCTGCTGCGAAGCGATGCGCTCCACGGCTTCGGTCACGGCGTCTTCGGCCACGGGCACGATCAGCTTTTCAAGCTTCAGGCCGTCAAGCGAGGGCGCGACGATCGTCGGCAGCACTTCGAGGCTGACGGTCAGCTCGGCGTCCTTGCCCTGCTCGTAACCTTCGCCAAGGGCGACGTCGGGGTTCATCGCGGGGCGCAGGGCGTGGTCGGCGACCAGCTTGTCCATGGCTTCGCGGATCGTGGCGTTCAGCGCATCCTGGTGGATCGCTTCGCCGTGCATCTTCTTGACGAGGTTGGCAGGAACCTTACCGGCGCGGAAGCCGGGCATCTTCACCTGCGGAGCGATCTTCTTGATCTCGCCTTCGACGCGGGCGGTGATGGTCGTGGCCGGAATGGTCACCGTGTAGGCGCGCTTCAGGCCTTCGTTGGTGGTTTCGACGATCTGCATTTCAAATGCCTTCCTGTGCAATTCAACGGGCCTTACGGGGCCAATTCTCGCGGCTCATCCCCCCAGGGCGGCGTAATGGTGCGGGCGAAGGGACTCGAACCCCCACATCTTTCGATACTGGTACCTAAAACCAGCGCGTCTACCATTCCGCCACGCCCGCAAAGATCGAAGCCTGAAACTCAAGGGACGTGCCCTTATAAGGACACGCGGAAAAGGGCAAGCGCCGCGAGTCGCGTGGATGCAACTAGTGCCGCAGTTCCGGGTTACTTGGTGGAAGACCCTGCAACCACCAGAGAGGCGAACATGGCCACCCAGCCTGCCGACAACCCCGGCGACACGCCGCCCGAGACCCCGGTGCCCCCCGCCGATCCGGGCGAACCCACCGCTCCCACCGAAATCCCCGAGACCGGCCCGGATTTCGACCGGCCCGAGACTGGCCCGATCGAAATGCCGCCCCCGGATTGAGCTTTCCGGACGGAACGTTCAGCGCCGCCGCCCGAAAGGACGGCGGCGCTTTTTCTTTTAAGATCAGTTCCCTCCGAAGAACTGCGCCACCCGCTCCAGCATGGACAACTGCCGCGCCGTCACCGTCTGGCTGCGTCCCGGAACCACCGGGCATTCGAGGCAATAGGCCTGCGCGCCGCGAGCCGTGAACATCCCGCCAACCTGCTCGGCCACCTGGGCGAACTGCTGCTGACGACGCAGGGTCACGAAGCTGGCGAAATCGAAGGCCGAGGTGGATTCGCTGGCGGAATCCGATGTCAGCCCGCCCAGGAATTTCGAGAACGAATCCTCGTCTTCCTTCAGGTAGACCGCCTGCCACTTGCCGTTGCCGACGCCGCCGAGACGGGCCGCTTCGGCCAGCGCCGCATCGAGATCGCCGATCTTGTCCACCAGGCCGATGCGCTGGGCTTCCTGGCCCGGCCAGACCCGGCCCTGCGCGATCGAATCGAGCTTCTCCGGCGTCATCCTGCGCGCGGCGGCGGAAAGGCCGACGAACTTGCGGTAGGTGTTCTCGATGGAGGCCTGAAGCATGCCCTCGACTTCGGGCGAGAAGCCGCCGAGAATGTCGGGCTGGCCCGAAAGCGCCGTCGTCTTCACCCCGTCGCTGGTGACGCCGTAATCGCCCAGCGTCTTCTCGAAGCTGGGAATCACCGCGAAGACGCCGATCGAGCCGGTGATCGTCTCGGGCTGCGCGAAGACCTGCTGGCCCGGCGTCGAGACCCAGTAACCGCCGCTCGCCGCCACATTGCCCATCGAGACCACGATCGGGATCTTGCGGTCCTTGTAGCGCACGATGGCACGGCGGATGCGCTCGGCCGCCATGGCCGAACCGCCCGGCGAATCGACCCGCACGACCAGCGCCTTGAAGCCCTGGTCGATATTCTCGTCCAGCAGTTCGGCGATGCGGTCGCCCCCCGCCTTGCCGGGTCCGGCATCGCCGTCGACGATTTCGCCCGCCACGGTGACGACGCCGATCTTCGCGCCTTCGGCCTTCTCCGGATTGGCGGCGAGCCAGGCGGCGAGGCGATTAGCTTTGTACGGCAGGTCGCCGGTGCCCTTTGCGGCCTCGTTCTTGCCCGCGATCGCGGCGATGCGGTTCTGGAATTCGGTGCGGTCGCCGATGCGATCGACGAGACCCGCGGCCTTGGCGCCTTCGGCAAAGTCGCCGCCCGCAGCCTTGGACCAGGCGACGGGATCGCCGGTCATCCGGTCGAGACCAGCCTTGGGCCGCGCCCGGGCGATATCGGCCTTGTAGCCGCTCCAGAGCGCGCCGTAGATATCCTCATAGGCCTCGCGCGCGGCCGGGGACATGTCATTGCGCAGATAAGGCTCGACGAAGCTCTTGTAGGTGCCCGCACGGTAGACGTGGGCATTGACCTTGAAGCGGTCGAGCAGGCCCTTGAAATAGACCTGGTTGCCGCCCGGCCCCGCCACGAAGGCGCCGCCCATCGGATCGACCCAGACTTCGCTGGCGTGAGAGGCCAGCTGCACGCCGTCGTCGGCATAGGCATTGGCGAAAGTCAGCACCGGCTTGCCCGCCTTGCGCACGGCATCGAGCGCCTTGCCGATCTCCTGGATGTGGACCATGCCGCCGCCAAGGAAGCGCGACAGGTCGAGCACGACGACCTTGATCCGCGAATCCGTCGCGGCAAGCCGAAGCGCGCGTTCGATGTCCCGCGCCTGGTACTCGCCCGCCGGGGTTTCCGCACTCATCAGCAGCTTGAGCGGATCGACCTTGCTCTTCTCCTCGACGATGTTGCCGTCGAGATCGAGCAGCAGCGCGCCGTCCACGATCTTGCCCGGTGCGGGCCGCGAAGACAGCGCGGCATAGAGCAGTGCGAAGAACAACAGCAGGAAAATCAGGGCCAGGGCGTCTTTCACACCCACCAGCAGGTTCCAGATCTTGCGCGCGAACGTCATGAATTCACCAGCCTTTCAACGTCTAGCCATAACGTCCTAATTCCCGCGCTGCCAGTGCGGGAGAGGTGGACGGTGCAAGAGATGCTCGCGGAAGGTCAAAATACACCTTGAGCCGACTCCGCCCCGTGCCTAAGGCCTTGTCTTCGATGACAGCTCCAGAATTCATATATCCGGAAGGCTCCGCAGCCTTCCCGCATCGCAGCCTCGTGGGCATCGGCGGCCTGGCCCCGCACGAGATCATGTTCCTCCTCGACGAGGCCCAGCAATGGGTGGAGCTGAACCGCGGCACGCAGAAGCGCCGCGACCTGCTCTCGGGCCTGACGATCATCAACGCCTTCTTCGAGAACTCGACGCGCACGCTGCTGAGCTTCGAGATCGCCGGCAAGCGCCTCGGCGCCGATGTGGTGAACATGGCCGTCGCCACGTCCAGCGTGAAGAAGGGCGAGACCCTGATCGACACGGCGATGACGCTCAACGCCATGCGCGCCGATGCCATCGTCATCCGCCATGCCAGCTCGGGCGCGGTGCACCTGATCTCGAACCTCGTCGACTGCCCGGTGCTCAATGCCGGTGACGGCCAGCACGAGCATCCGACCCAGGCCCTGCTCGACGCGCTGACGATCCGCCAGAACAAGCGCGCCTTCAATGGCCTGCGCGTCACCATCTGCGGCGACATCCTGCACAGCCGCGTCGCCCGTTCGAACATCCTCGCGCTCAACTCGCTGGGCGCCGAAGTGCGCGTCTGCGCGCCGCCCGCGCTGCTGCCCGCCGATATCGAGCGGATGAACGTGCAGGTCTTCCACGACTTCGACGCCGCCCTGAAGAACGCCGACGTGGTGATGATGCTGCGCCTCCAGCTCGAACGCATGGAAGGCCAGTTCATCCCCTCCCCGCGCGAATATCGCCACCTCTACGGCCTCTCGCTGGAGCGCCTCGCCAAAGCCGAAAGCAATGCCCTCGTCATGCACCCCGGCCCGATGAACCGCGGCATCGAGATCGACAGCAATGTCGCCGACCTCGTCGGCCGCTCGCAGATCAACACCCAGGTCGAAATGGGCGTCGCCATGCGCATGGCCTGCCTGGAAGTGCTGACCCGAAGAGCGCGCGGCGTGGAGGGTTGGGCATGAGCAACAACGCCCCCCTGACCGTGACCGGCGGCAAGCTGGTCCTGCCCGACGGCACCATCGCCCCCGGCGCGCTGCGCAGCGAAGGCGGCTTCATCACCGCCCTCGGCGCCGATGTCGCCCCCCAGCCCGGCGATGAAGTCCACGACGCGCGCGGCAAGCTGATCGCACCCGGCCTCGTCGACATCGGCGTCTTCGCCATCGACAAGCCCGCCTTCCACTTCGGCGGCGTGACCCGCGCCGCGCTGATGCCGGACCAGAACCCGCCGCTCGACGTGCCCGCGCGCGTCCGCTTCGCGGCCCAGTCGGGCAAGCCGGACCTCTGGGTCCACCCGCTCGCCGCCGCCACGCAGAACCTCGAAGGCAAGGCCCTCGCCGAGATCGCACTGATGCGCGATGCGGGCGCCAAGGCGGTGACCACCGGCCGCCAGTGGATCGGCGATTCGGGCACCATGCTCCGCCTGCTCCAGTACACCGGCATGCTCGGCATGGTCGTACTGACCCATCCCGAGGATGCCGGAATCACCGGCAAGGCCGTCGCCACGTCCGGCGAGATGGCCACCCGCCTCGGCCTGCCCTCCGCGCCCGCCGAAGCCGAAGCCCTCGCCATCTCGCGCGACATCGCCCTCGCCGAACTGGCAGGCGCGGCCATCCACTTCCGCAAGGTCACGACCGCCAAGGGCCTGGACCTCGTCCGCCGCGCCAAGGATCGCGGACTGAAAGTCACGGCAGGCGTCACGCCCGCCTACTTCATGCTCTCGGACCTCGCCCTGGCGGGCTTCCGCACCTTCGCCCACCTCTCGCCGCCGCTGCGCTCGGAAGACGACCGCAAGGCCGTGATCGCCGCCGTCGGCGACGGCACGATCGACGTCATCGCCTCCGGCCACGACCCGCGTGGCCCCGAGGACAAACGCCTGCCCTTCGCCGACTCCGCCCCGGGCATGGCGGGCGCCGAAACGCTGCTGCCGCTGACGATGAACCTCGTGCGCGACGGCGTGATCTCGCTCTCGCGCGCCTTCGAACTGCTCGCGACCAACCCGGCGCGGCTGCTCGGCGTCAATGCGGGCAAGCTCGAAGTCGGGGCCGAGGCGGATATCGCGGTGATCGACGCCGATCGGCCTTGGATCGTCGATTCGGACAAGATGGCGGCTGCGGCCGGGAATACGCCGTTCGACAAGCAGCCCGTGCAGGGGCGGGTGCTGGCGCTGTTCAAGGGCGGCGTGGCGGTTAAGGCCAAGTAAGACAGGGGATAAAGCAGGGGAGCATAGCCCCCCTGCACCCCCAATACCGTCTAGGTCACGCCCAGCCTATCCGTTCCGCGCCCATGGCGGCGTCGGGAGACTGAATGGCTGCGCCGCAAGGAGTGCGCTACAGATAGGTAGCGCACAACGTCGCCATTCCGAGGGTCTGGGGGATCATCCCCCAGGACTTTCACTTTTTTAACTTCCCCAAAACAAAAAAAGACGGCCCCTGTCCGAAGACAGGAGCCGTTTAGTTCACATGGAACTCAAGTGCGAGGCAACGACCTCGCGGAAACTTCAAAGCTCGGCGCGGCGGGTCTGGCTCATCCGGACACTGCCGGGCAAAGGACGCTGCTGCGCGTAGGCGAGGCAGGGATTGCCGCCCTGTCGCACGCTGGAGCACACCGATTGCGCCGTGCGCTGGTCGAACCCGCCCGCAGCGACGCGGTAGTAGGTAAGGCCGTTCACTTTCGCTTCGGTAATGCGCAGATCATGCCCCTTTAGCGCCGGATTGCGCGACTGGAAAATACCCCAGGCCTTTTTCGCACCATCCATTGTCCGGAACGAGCCGAGCTGGACGAGATGCGTACCCGAAACGGCAGCCTTGGCCGGAGCCGGCAGAGCGCGAGCCGCGACGGCCATCTTGGGCGTGGCTGGCTTCGGCACCGGACGCGCGGCGGCCACGCGCACAGGCGCGGGAGGCGGCGGTGCGGGGGCCTCGTCCTGCGGCTGATAGGCGCCCCAGAAGCTTTCGCCGCTCTGCACAGGCGGCAATTCGGCCTCAGGCGCCCGAGCTTCAGCCTTCGCGAGAACTTCGGCCTTGGCGAACTGCGGCGCGGTAGCGGGAGCGTTCAGCGCCAGCATCGCGGGCTGGCCGGGATCGGTGCGCAGCGGCGCACCGATCAGCCCGGCGATCCGGGCGCGCGACTGGTCGGGGCGGGCTGCTTTCGCCCACTCACCGAGGCGCGAATCGAGCTGGTCGGCGGGAACGTCCTGCGAGGCGATCAGCCGCGCCTCGCGCCAGCGCCCGTCGAGGGCATAGGCATAGGCGAGGTTCTGGCGCGCCTTGGGCGTATTCTCGCCGCCGCGCACCACGTCGGTCAGGACGTCCACACCAACGGCCGGTCGTCCGGCAAGGGCCACGGCAAGGCCATAGTCACTGGCGGGAATCTGGTTCTGGAAGCGCTGGAGCACGGCCATGGCCTCCGCTCCACGACCTGCGCCGATATAGGCGAGCGCCGTGCTGAGGCCGGTGCGCGGGTTCTGGTCACCCAGCGAGATGGCGTCCTCGAAAGTCGTCGCAGCCGAATCGAAGCGTCCGGCCGCAAGATAGGCCTGGGCAAGCGCGGCGCGGGCCGAGGCATCGCGCGGCGAGCGGGCGACGCGCTGTTCGACACGGGCAAGGTCCTTGTCGGCCGGCTTTGCATGGGAAGGTTCGCCGGCAGCCGCCGAAGATCCGGCGCGGGCGAACGGCGCCTGTCCGGCGCAGCTCACCAGCAGCACGGCGCCCATGGCGGTGCAGATCGCAAGAGCCGCATTGCGGGGACGGGAATGCTTCTTCATCGTCATGCCCCTGCGATCCGGCGCCCGAAGCCGCCGACCGGACGCGGCGCGCCGGGCATGACGGGCTGGCCGGTCAGACCCGGTGCCGAAAACACGGTGCGACGGAAATTGCGTTCGAGCCGGTCGGAGACGTAGCTCCACAAAGCCGTTACTTCCTGCGCGGAGCGGCCGTTCGGATCGACTTCCATGACGGTGCGGCCGTCGATCATCGAAGCGGCGAAATCGGTGCGCTGGTGCAACGTGACCGGCGCGACCGTGCCGTGCTGCGAAAGCGCGACGGCGGCCTCGGCGGTGATGCGCGCCTTGGGCGTCGCCGCATTGACCACGAAGATCAGCGGCTTGCCCGCGCGCTCGCAGAGATCGACGGTGGCGCCCACGGCGCGCAAGTCGTGCGGGCTGGGGCGGGTCGGCACGACGATCAGTTCGGCAACCGAAATCACGCTCTGGATCGCCATGGTGATGGCGGGCGGCGTGTCGATAACCGCCAGCTTGAAGCCCTGCTGGCGCAGCACCTGCAAATCATTGGCGAGGCGAGCGACGGTGGTCTGGGCGAATGCGGGATATTCGGCCTCGCGCTCGTTCCACCAGTCGGCGAGCGAGCCTTGTGGATCGATGTCGATCAGCACGACCGGCCCGGCACCGGCGCGCTGCGCCTGCACGGCGAGGTGACCGGAGAGCGTGGTCTTGCCCGAACCACCTTTCTGCGATGCCAATGCCAGTACGCGCAAAGCCGTTACCCCCTGAGCGCCGCAGAAAAATCGGCGCCTCACAAGAGGCTGGATCGCAGATCGTTCCTAATTTAGGGTTAACCCCGGACGCCGTTTCCAGCAGGATCGGTCGCTTTTCATAGCGTCGGAATTAACGCGATTTTCGCTCTTCCCCGGCCATTCTGTGACTTACCAGAGTATTCCGGCAGGAACTTTCGCTTCCATCGCCGGACCCGAACCAGGAATCAGAGGCCGGCCGACGTGCGGAAAAATCGACACTCCCTTTCGCTGGGTCTCGTGCCCCTTGCCTTCACCGTCAGCCTCGCCGCCGCGCCCGTACTCGCGGATGTGAAGGCCGGGGTGGATGCCTGGACCGCAGGCAACTACGCCTCCGCCGTGCAGCAGTGGAGACCGCTGGCGGACAAGGGCGATGCCGACGCCCAGTTCAACCTCGCCCAGGCCTACAAGCTGGGACGCGGGGTGCCAACCGATCTCGCCAAGGCCGAGGACCTTTACGGCAAGGCCGCCGCGCAGGGCCATGTCCAGGCCTCGGACACGTACGGCCTGATGCTGTTCCAACGCGGCGAGCGAGCCCGGGCCATGCCCTATATCCGCAGCTCCGCCGCGCGCGGCGATGCACGGGCCGAGTACATTCTCGGCCTGGCCTATTTCAACGGCGACATCGTGGAGAAGGACTGGGTCCGCGCCTATGCCCTCGTCGGCATGGCGCAGCGCGCGGGCCTGGTGCAGGCCACGGGCGCGCTCGCCCAGATGGACGAGCATGTGCCGCTGGAAGACCGCCAGAAGAGCGTCGCCCTCGCCGCCCAGCTTACCGCGCAGGCCGACGCGACCCGCGTGAGCGAGGCGACCGGCGCGGAACTCGGCACTGTGCCCCGCGCCGTGGCGGCACCGCGAGTCGCCGCAGCACCTGAAGGCCCGGCCCGCGCGGGTGCCGACTACACCCTGCCCACAATCGCTCGCCCTGCGCCTCCGGCTCCGGCGAAGGCACCCCCGAAGGTCGCCGTCGCCCAACCGGCCCCGAAAGCCCCGCCCCGCCCTGCTCCGGTCGCCGCGAGCGGCGGCGTGTGGCGACTCCAACTCGGAGCCTTCGGCGTTCCGGGCAATGCTGAGAAACTCTGGGCCTCGCTGGCAAAGCGGCCGGAAATGACCGGCGCCAAGCGCCAGCTCGTTCCCGCCGGAAAGCTCACCAAGCTCTATGCCGCAGGATTCGCGAGCAAGGCGCAGGCGGACAAGGCCTGCGGCGTGTTGAAGGCCTCAGGCCACGAATGCATCGTCACCTCGTAGCTTTCGGAGGCCCGCGCCGGCCGTCGTGGACGAGACACACCTGATCGCTTACTCTCCCGCACAGGGAGACAGGGAATGCTGGAAGCGATCACGGGCGAAAACGCCCGGACGACTACACCTGCGTCGACGTCATGGCGGCCACCCGATGCGGGAGGACGACTGGCAACGCTCGACCTCATACGCGGCGTGGCCGTGCTGGGGATCCTCGCGATCAACATATCCGGGTTCGCCGGGCCGAGCCTGGGCGCCCTGACGCCTGACTTTCCCACTCCAGCCACCCTGCCCGACGAGGCCGCCTGGGCTTTCGGCTTCCTGTTCTTCGAAGGCAAGATGCGCGCACTCTTCGCCATCCTGTTCGGCGCGGGAATCGCGCTCCAGTGCGAGCGCATGGACGCCGCCGGGCAGGATGGGGACCTGTTGCAATTCCGCCGCCTTTGCTGGCTGATGGTCTTCGGAACGCTCCATTACTTGCTGCTGTGGTGGGGCGATATCCTGTTCGTCTACGGCTGCTGCGGCATCGCTGTGCTGTTCGTGCGGCGCCTGCCCTTCCCCGTGTTGCTGGGCCTGGCAGCGGGGGTGATCGTCACCGCGACGGTAGCGGACTTGTGGTCCATGCTTCCGCTGGTCCGCGCGGAAGAAGCGGTGCGACTCGGCACGGCGAGCGCGGCCCAGCATCAGGAGGTGCTTGCCCGCCTCGATCTCTACCACGCCAATACGGCGGCGCAGGCGCAACTCTACCACGGGAGCTTTCTCGACATCGCCCTGTCGAAACTGCGCGGCGATCCGTTCTGGCTCTTCACCATGACCGCCCATGCCTGGAGCGAAGTCCTGCCGCTCATGCTGCTCGGCGTGGTCATGCTGCGGAGCGGCTTCTTCAACGGAACCTGGCCCGAATCCTGGATGCGGCGCCTGACGATCGGCGCGACCGCCTCCGGCCTCGCGCTTACCGCTCTGGTGCTCGTCTGGGCCTGGCCGCGCCATTTCCCGCCGATCGCCATGGCCATGCTGCTCGGCGAAGCGCTATGGCCCGCGCACCTGCTGACGGCGCTGGGTTACGCCGCCCTGCTCGTATGGGCGACCCCGCGCCTGATCGGGACCCGCCCCGGCATGCGGATCGTCGCGGCGGGCCGCGTGGCCTTTACCAACTACATCGCCACCAGCCTGCTCATGTGCGGCCTGTTCTACGGCTGGGGCCTGAACCTGTTCGGCAAAGTCGGACCGGCTGGGCAATGGACTTTCGTCGCTATCGGCTGGATCATGATGCTGGCCTGGAGCGAGGCTTGGCTGAGTCGCTATCGCAGAGGCCCCCTGGAACTGCTCTGGCGCTGCCTGACCCTGCAAAAACGCCTGAAAAACCGGCGTTCGACAGCGGCTTGAAAGAAAAAACAACAACGCTATTGCGATCCATTTGCATTTGCATATGATGGTCCCCAAGAGGATCGCACCATGTACGTTTGTATCTGCAATGCCATTCGTGAGACCGACCTGCGCACCGTCGCCCGCTGCTGCCGCGGCGATGCGACAGCGCTCTACGGCGCTCTCGGACACGCCCCGCAGTGCGGACAGTGCCTGGACGATGCCGAAGACATTATCGCCGAGGAATCGGCAAGCGCCAACGCGCCGCTGAGCGCAGCAGCCTGACCCTGCAGCAAGGCGGGTTACACCTGGCTTCGGTCGGGTGTTTTCGCGCGCCCGCTTGCCTTGTGCTCCCGAAAGGGCCATAAACCCGCCCGAACAGATTCAGGAGCTTTCCCATGAAGGGCGACCAGCAGGTCATCGATTTTCTCAACAAGGCGCTCTTCAACGAGCTGACCGCGATCAACCAGTACTGGCTGCACTACCGCATGCTGGACAACTGGGGCATCAAGAAGCTCGCCGAATATGAGCGTCATGAATCGATCGACGAGATGAAGCACGCGGACGTGCTGGCCGACCGCATTCTCTACCTCGACGGCCTTCCCAACTTCCAGGCCCTCGGCAAGCTGCGCATCGGCGAAAGCGTCGAGGAAATCCTGAAGGCCGACCTCGCGCTCGAACACGACGCGATCCCGCTCCTCAAGGACGCGATCGCCCACTGCGAAACCGTGCGCGACTTCGTCAGCCGCGAAATCTTCGCCCGCATCCTCGAAAGCGAGGAAGAGCACGTCGACTTCCTCGAAAAGCAGTTCGACATGATCGCCCGCATGGGCATCCAGAACTACTGCCAGCTCCAGAGCAAGCCGGCGGGCGAGGGAGAGTAAGTCCGGACAGCGCGCGGAAAGGCATCCTCTGGCATGGACTTTCTCGCGCGCCTCGGTCTTTCGATACCCCTGATACAGGCGCCGATGGCGGGCACCTCGACGCCCGTCCTCGCCGCCGAAGTCTGCAATGCCGGCGCACTCGGCTCGCTCGCGCTCGGCGCCATCAGCCCCGACGAAGCCCGGCGTCAGATTGCCGAACTGCGCAGCCTCACTGCCCGGCCCTTCAATCTCAACCTCTTCGTGCACGCAGCGCCGCGCCTCGATCCCGAGGGCGAAGCGGCATGGCTGGACGCGCTCGCGCCGATCTTCGCCGAGTATGACGCCCAGCCCCCCGCCGCGCTGGAGACGATCTATCAGAGCTTCGCAGATAACGCGGCCATGCTCGATGTCGTGCTCGAAGCGAAAGCCGCCGTCGTCAGCTTTCACTTCGGCCTGCCGGGCGCGGAAACAATCGCAGCACTCAAGCAGGCCGGTTGCCTGCTCCTCGGCAGCGTCACCAGTCTGGCCGAAGCGGAGCTTTCGCTGGCGGCAGGCATCGACGTGGTCGTCGCGCAAGGCTGGGAAGCGGGCGGCCATCGCGGCATGTTCGATCCCGATGCCCGGGACGACCGGCTCGGCACTTTCGCGCTCACCCGCCTGCTGACCCACTGGGGCAAGCTGCCGGTGATTGCGGCGGGCGGCATCATGGACGGCGCCGGTATCCGCGCGGCGCTCGATCTCGGTGCGGTCGCGGCGCAGCTCGGCACCGCCTTCGTCGCCTGCTCCGAAACCCATGCCGACGCCGGTTATCGCGCCCTGCTCGCCTCCGACGCGGCGCAGCACACGGTAATGACCCGCGCCATTTCGGGCCGTCCGGCGCGCTGTCTGGCCAATCGTTTCACGCAGCTCGGCGAACGGCCGGACCTGCCGCCCGTCCCCGCCTATCCGCGCACCTACCACGCCGGGAAGGCGCTCAACGCCGCCGCCAAGGCGCGGGGCGAGGCGCTCTACGGCGCGCAATGGGCGGGACAGGGCGCGCCGCTGTCCCGCGCGATGCCGGCGGCGGAGCTGGTCGCCCTGCTCGCCGCCGAACTTTCGCTTACTTAGCGTCCGCTGCCGGAGCCGCCTTGTCGGTCCGGTACTTGTCGAACCAGGCCAGGATCGCCGAAGCCTTTGCCGCCGACTGCGAGGGCCGCGCGGCAATGCTGCCGTGGCTCGCCCCCGGCACTTTGACCAGCGCCGTCGGAACGCCGCGAATCTGAAGCGCCGCATAATACTGCTCGGCCTCGCTGACCGGGGTGCGGAAGTCGTCCGATCCCACCACCACCATCGTCGGCGTCTTGACGTTGCCGACGAGGCTCAGCGGCGAGCGGCGCCAGTATTCCATGGGATCTTCCCAGGGCTTCTTGTCGAACCAGTAGCGCGAGGTGAACGGCGTGGCGTCCATCGTCAGCGCCTCGCTGATCCAGTTGATCACCGGCTTCTGCGTCACTGCCGCCTTGAAGCGGTCGTTCTTGCCGACGATCCACGCCGTCAGCACGCCGCCGCCCGAACCGCCGGTGACGAAGAGGTTGTTGGGGTCGGCCACCCCGTCGGCGATCGCGGCATCGACCGAGGCCATCAGGTCGTCATAGTCGGTGCCGGGATAGGCGCGGTCGATGAGGTTGGCGAATTCCTCGCCGTAGGACGTGCTGCCGCGCGGGTTCGTATAGAGCACCGCATAGCCATGCGCCGCGTAGAGCTGGTAGTCGGTGGCGAAGCCCGGCGCATAGGCGGTGTTGGGCCCGCCGTGGATTTCGAGGATCAGCGGCGCCTTCTGGCCCGGCGCAAGGCCCGGCGGCGTCACCAGCCAGGCGTCGATCGAACGACCGTCCGGTGCCGTCACTGCCAGCTTTCGCACCGGCGCGAGGGCCTTCGCGTCGAGCCAGGTGCCGTTGAGGTCGGTCAGCTTGCGGCCAGCCCCACCATTACTCACCCAAAGGTCGGCGGGACGCTGCGTGGTTCCCGAAGTATAGGCCACGCGACCGTTCTTCGAGACGCTGAAGGCGCCGCCGGTGTAGGGGCGGTCGAAATGATCGCCGGGGCTGAGGCCCTCGACCACGTTCTTCAGCGCGCCGTCGAGGCCGACGCGGGCCACGTATGTTTTCGCGTGATCGTCGTACTGCACCATGATCGCCGCGTTGCCCGCCCAGTCGAGCGCGTCGATCGAGTGGTCGAAGCCCTTGGTCAGCAGCCGCGAACCCGAACCGTCGCTGTTCATGACGTAAAGGTCGGAATTCTCGTAGGAACGGTTCACGTCGTCATAGCCGAGGTAGGCGATATGCTTGCCGTCGGGCGAGACTTTGGCGCCGGAATCCGGGCCGTTTCGCGAGGTCAGCGCCGTTACCCCGCCGCTGGCGAGGTCGAGCGCGTAGACTTCGGAATTGTTGATGTCGCGCTGCCAGTTCTCGTGGCGGTTGGCGCTGAACACGATGCGCTTGCCGTCCGGCGTCCAGGACAGCGGGCCGCCGTCGTCGAAATCGCCGAACGTCAGCTGGCGCGGGGCGCCGCCGTCGGCGGACACCAGGAAGACGTGGTCGTAGCCCGGCTGCGCATAGCCGCCGCCGTCGAAGCGGTAGGTCACGCGGTCGATCACCTGGAGCGGCTCGGCCCACTGCGCGCCTTCGGGACGGTTCGAGGGCTGCGAGCCCATCTTGAGGCCCTCGCCCGGAACCCGCATGGTATAGGCGATCTGCCGACCGTCCGGCGACCACGCGAGACTTCCCGGGCTGTCTGGCAAGCCCGTCACCTTGACCTTGGCGCCGCCGTCCAGCCAGAGCACATAGAGCTGCGGCGCGCCGCTGCCGTCACTGGAAACGAAAGCCAGACGCTTGCCGTCCGGCGACCAGCGCGGCGAGAAATGCGCGCCTGCGCCGGTGACCAACGGGTGCTGCACGCCGCTCGCCGCATCGACCAGCCAGATCGAGGGCACGACCTTGTCGGTCATCACGTCGGCGGCGGCGCGCACATAGGCGATGCGGCTGCCGTCCGGCGAGATCTGCGGATCGGTGACGCCCGAGAGCTTGAACAGGTCGTCGGGCGTGAAGCCGCGCTCCGGTCCCTTGGCGGCAGGCGGCGCATCGGCGGCCAGCGCGGGAGAGAGCGGAACGACGGCGCAGGACAGCGCGAGAACGGCCATATAGGAGGCCAGGCGGGGAGCCAGGTTACTGGGCAAAATGGGAAACTCCTGCTCGAAAGGCGGATGACCCTGTCTTGCCCAGACTTCTTGAAAAATCCAGACTTCGTGAAAAATCCCGTCACTTCGGCCAGCGGCCTTGCCCAAGGCGAAATCATGCTAAGACGCGAGGCATGGAGCAACCCGAACGCCCCCCCTACACCATCGAGGACTACGGTTTCGGTGTCCTCGTCATTCTCGTCACTGCGGCTTTCGCCTGGCTGCTGCTTCCCTATTTCGGGGCCGTGCTCTGGGGCGTGGTCGCCGCGATCCTGTTCCAGCCGCTGACGGCGAAGCTCGCGAATGCCCTCGGCGGCCGCAAGAGCCTCGCGGCGGGCATCATGCTGCTGGCGCTGCTGGCCCTGTTCATCATCCCCACCATCCTGCTGGGCGTCAGCCTCGTGCAGGAAGTCTCGAACATCTACGAGCGGGTGCGGGACGGTCAGATCGACATTCCGCATATGCTGGAGCAACTCCGCGCCGCCGTGCCGGAATCGCTGGAGCGCCTGATCGACCGCTACGGCCTTGCCGATTTCGAGAACCTGCGGCGCCAGTTCGGTGCCGGCATCGCCAACGGCCTGCAAGGCCTCGCCGCGCGCCTGCTCTCGGTCGGCCAAGGCGCCTTGAGCTTCCTCGCGGCGCTGGGCGTGATGCTCTACCTCACCTTCTTCCTGCTCCGCGACGGCGACCGTTATGGCCGGCTGATCCGCGACGCCATGCCGCTGCGCCCGCACTTGCGCGACCGGCTGGTGGCCAACTTCGTCATCGTCGTGCGCGCGACGATGAAGGGCACGGTGGTCGTGGCGGTGGCACAGGGGCTGGTCGGCGGGATCATCTTCTCGCTGCTGGGCATCCAGGGCTCACTGCTCTGGGGCGTGATGATGGGGTTCTTCTCGCTGCTCCCCGCCGTCGGCACCGGCCTCGTCTGGGTGCCGATGTCCGCCTACCTGCTGGCGACCGGACATATGTGGCAGGGCGCGATCCTGGCGTTCTGCGGCCTGTTCGTGATCGGCATGATCGACAATATCCTGCGCCCGATCCTGGTCGGCCGCGACACCCGCATGCCCGACTTCGTGGTGCTGATCGCGACGCTCGCGGGGCTCCAGATCTTCGGCCTTAACGGCTTCATCGTCGGTCCGGTGATCGCCGCCCTCTTCATCGCGGTCTGGACGCTGATGCGCGAGATCAAGAACAGCGACGGGATGCTGGAACCCGATGCCATCGAGGTGGAGGAACAGCGCGCCGAAGCCCCGATGTCGGACGCGGAAATCGCCGCGCATCCGTCCTGAAACGAAAAGGGCCGCCGGAGACGATCTCCGACGGCCCTTTTGTTATTTGGCGAAGGGGTTCTTCGGCATCCGCAAGTTGAGCCGGATTGGCACCGCCTCGAAGCCCAGTTCGCGGCGCATGCCGTTGATCAGGTAGCGGCGATAGCTTTCCGGCAGCAGGTCGAGACGCGTACCGAACAGCACGAAGCCCGGCGGGCGGGTCTTGGCCTGGGTGATGTAACGCAGCTTGATGCGCTTGCCGCCCGGCGCCGGCGGCGGATTGGCCGAAAGCGCATCGTCGAACCAGCGGTTGAGCGCGGCGGTCGGCACGCGCTTGCTCCAGGCCTCGCGGATCGAGAAGCCGGTGGCGATCAGATCGTCGATGCCCTTGCCGGTCCGCGCCGAAACCGCCAGCAGCGGCACGCCGCGCACTTGCGCGAGGCCCTCGTCCAGCGCGCCGCGAATGCCGTTGAACAGGCCGGAAGGTCCCTCCGCCACGTCCCACTTGTTGATCGCGATGATCAGCGCGCGGCCTTCTTCCAGCACCTTCGAGGCGATCGTCAGGTCCTGGTGCTCCAGCCCGCGCGTCGCATCGAGCAGCAGCACGACCACTTCCGCGAAGTCGATCGCATGGCGGGCGTCGGCCACGGCCATGCGCTCCAGCTTCTCGGTCACGTTCGCGCGCTTGCGCATTCCCGCGGTGTCGATCAGGCTGACCTGGCGGACTTCCTGCGTCTTGGGATCGGTCCATTCCCAGTCTACCGTGATCGAATCGCGGGTAATGCCCGCTTCCGGTCCGGTGAGCAGACGGTCCTCGCCGAGGATGCGATTGATGAGGGTGGACTTGCCCGCATTCGGACGACCGACGACCGCCAGCTTGAGCGGACGGCGCAGCAGCGCTTCCTCGTCCTCTTCCTCGGGGAACTCCGGCTCTTCGGGCTGGAGCGGTTCGAGGTGCGGCAGCAGCGATTCGAACAGGTCGGCAATGCCGACGCCGTGCTCGGCGGAGAAGGTGATCGGATCGCCGAGGCCCAGCGAATAGGCTTCGAGTACACCGCCCTCGCCCGCGCGGCCTTCGGCCTTGTTGGCCAGCACGATCACCGGCACCGTCGAGGCGCGCAGCCACTGGCCGATTTCCTCGTCGAGCGGGGTCAGACCCGCGCGCGCATCGACCACGAAGAGCGCCACATCGGCGGTTTCCAGCGCCGCTTCGGTCTGCTTGCGCATGCGGCCGGGCAGCGTCTGGTCCTCGTCGTCTTCCCAACCTGCGGTATCGACGATCTGGAATTTCAGGCCGAGCAGCTCGGCGTCGCCGAAGCGGCGGTCACGCGTGACGCCGGGCTGATCGTCGACGAGCGCGAGCTTCTTGCCGACGAGCCGGTTGAACAGCGTGGACTTGCCGACGTTCGGTCGGCCGATGATGATCACCTGGGGTAGCATAAATAACTCTATAAGGGATTCCGGCCCCTAGACGAATTCCGCGCAAATGGGAATGTTCGCATTTCCGCGCCGGAGCACGGCCCTGTTCGGGAACAAATTCCTACTTCGCGATTAACCATCCCCTGAAGGATTCCCACAAGCAGACAGGGCCGAATTGAGGGGCATGAAGGGTTACCGGATCGCAATCATGCTGGGACTGGCCGGGGCGACGATGTCGCCTGCCAGCGCCCGTTCCGCCATCGACGACGCACTTGCCGCCATGGATGACGATCGTCCGGCCGCTGCAAAGGGCCCGGATTACCTCGAATGCGTGCCCTATGCCCGGCAGCTTTCGGGCATCCAGATCTTCGGCGATGCGCATACCTGGTGGAAACAGGCCTCGGGCCGCTACGCCACCGGCCATGCGCCGCGCGTCGGTGCGGTCATGGCGATGGAGCCTTACGCGAATTCGCAGCTCGGCCATGTCGCCACGGTCAGCAAAGTGGTCGATTCGCGCACGATCCTGGTCAGCCATGCGAACTGGTCGCCGATCGAGGGGCAGCGCGGACGGATCGAGAAGAACGTCACCGTGCTCGACGTCTCCCCCGCCAACGACTGGAGCGAAGTGCGGGTCTGGTACGAGCCGATCCATAACCTCGGCAATACGCACTGGCCGGTCTCGGGCTTCATCTACAACGACAGGCCCGGCAAGACGGCAACGGTTGCCGCGGCCAAGAAAAAGGGCCGCCGAAGCGACCCCATCGGCGACATCATCGCCGGAAATTACTGAACGATCGCCAACCCCGTCACCCTGAAACAAGTTTGGGGTGACGATGTGGTCGAACGCAAATCTCGCATCATCGCACCTGCCCCAAGAGCAAGGCGATGACGCCGAGACTATCAGATCTTCGCGACGGGCGCGTCCTCGCCGAGGTCTTCGTACCAGGCTTCGACAGGCCCCTGGAGCTTGACGGTCAGCGGATTGCCCTTGCGATCCAGTGTCTTGCCGGCCTGAACGCGTACCCAGCCTTCGGAAATGCAATATTCCTCGACATTGGTGCGCACAGTGCCCTTGAAGCGGATGCCCACGCCGCGCTTCAGCTTGTCCTCATCGAAGAACGGGCTCTTCGGGTTGATGGCGAGGTGATCGGGTGGCACGTCCGCGCCGGTTTTGGTCTCTTCGGTCATGCCCACGCGATTTAATTGCAGATGGGCGCTTGTCAATTCGATCCGACTCATCTAGAGGCGCGCTTCCCCGACGGACACGCTCCGATCGATGGGCGCGTAGCTCAGTGGTAGAGCACACCCTTCACACGGGTGGGGTCGCAGGTTCAATCCCTGCCGCGCCCACCATTCCTCTTCAGGAATGGCACATAAGGCCGGAACTTTCTTTCCGACATTTTCCCCAAGATCACCGTTCATCGCAGGCCCAACCGCAGCCTCGAATCTTGCGCCTCCCGGCCTGAGACGGCATAGCGCGCGCCATGCACGATATCCGCCTTATCCGCGAGAATCCCGAAGGATTCGACGCCGGCCTCGCCCGCCGTGGGGTTGCCCCCGTGGCCGCCGACATCCTCGCCCTCGACGAGCAGCGCCGCTCGGTCGCGACGCGCATGCAGGAAGGGCAGAATCGCCGCAACGAAGCCTCGAAGGCAATCGGCAAGGCCATGGGCCAGGGCGACACCGCCACCGCCGAAGCGCTCAAGGCCGAAGTCGCCCAGCTCAAGGACACCCTCCCCGCGCTCGAAGCCGAGGAGAAGGACCTCTCCGCGCAGCTTCATAACGCACTGGCCGGCCTGCCCAACATTCCGGTCGCCGAAGTGCCCGACGGCGCCGACGAGACCGAGAACTTCGAAGTCGCCAAGTGGGGCACGCCCGGCACGTTCGCGTTCGAGCCCAAGGAACATGCCGACCTCGGCCCGGCGCTCGGCCTCGATTTCGAGACCGGCGCAAAGATCTCCGGCGCGCGGTTCACGTTCCTGAAGGGCCAGATGGCGCGCCTGCACCGTGCACTGGCGCAGTTCATGCTCGACACCCAGACCGCCACCAACGGCTACATGGAATGCATCGTGCCGCTGCTGGTGAAGGACGAGGCGGTGTTCGGCACCGGCCAGCTTCCCAAGTTCGCGGAAGACCTGTTCAGGACCACCGATGGGCGCTGGCTGATCCCCACCGCAGAAGTCTCGCTGACCAACGCCGTGCAGGACGAGATCGTCGATCTGGAAGCCCTGCCGCTGCGCATGACCGCCCTCACCCCCTGCTTCCGCTCGGAAGCGGGCGCGGCGGGCCGCGACACGCGCGGGTTCATCCGCCAGCACCAGTTCGAGAAAGTCGAACTCGTCACCGTCTGCCCGCCCGAGCAATCGGAAGCCGAGCACGAGAAGATGGTCGCCGCCGCCGAATCGATCCTTCAGGCGCTGGAACTGCCCTATCGCAAGGTCCTGCTCTGCTCGGGTGACATGGGCGCGACCGCACGCAAGACTTTCGACCTCGAAGTCTGGCTGCCGGGCCAGGCCGCCTACCGCGAGATCAGCTCGATCTCGAACTGCGGTGACTATCAGGCCCGCCGCATGAACGCGCGCTTCAAGCCGGAAGGCTCGAAAAAGACCGAGTTCCTGCACACCCTCAACGGCTCGGGCCTCGCGGTCGGCCGCACCCTCGTCGCCGTGCTGGAGAACTATCAGCAGGAGGACGGCTCGGTGCTGGTGCCCGAAGCGCTCAAGCCCTGGATGGGCGGGATCGAGAAGCTGGAGCCTTGCTTCTGAAGGGGCTTCGACAGGCTCAGCCTGAGCGGGGTTGAGGGGGAATTCCTCCAATCCTATTCCGTCTGAGCAACCCCTTTCCGCTCATCCTGAGCTTGTCGAAGGATGAATAGGCCAATGCCCGGCCAAGTTAGAGAGACATCATGCGTATCCTGCTCACCAACGACGACGGCATCAACGCCCCCGGCCTCTACGTCCTCGAAAAGATCGCCGCACAGCTTTCGGACGACATCTGGATCTGCGCGCCGAGCGAGGAACAGTCCGGCGCGGGCCACTCGCTGACCCTCGGCCGCCCGGTGCGGATGCGCGAGCACGCACCCAAGCGCTTCTCGGTAACCGGCACGCCCACCGATTCGGTGACGCTCGGCATCAAGAAGGCCATGCCCGGACCGCCCGACCTGATCCTCTCCGGGGTCAATCGCGGCGCCAATCTCGGCGACGACGTGACCTATTCGGGCACCGTCTCCGCCGCGATGGAAGGCGCGCTGGCGGGTATCCGCTCGATCGCGCTGAGCCAGGTCTATGCAGGCGAAGGCCACGGCGACAACGTCAGCTTCTCGGCTGCCGAGGAATGGGGCGCCAAAGTGCTGAAACCCCTGCTCGACGCGCCTTTCGCGCCGCGCACGCTGGTCAACGTGAACTTCCCGCCGGTGGCCGCGGCCGAGGTCAAGGGCATCCGCGTCGTCCGTCAGGGCTTCCATGACTATGCACGCGGCTCGGTGGTTGAAGGCATGGACCCGCGCGGTTTCCCCTACTACTGGTTCGGCCTCCACGGCATCGAGCAGACGCCGGGCCACAGGACCGACCTCGAAGCGATTGCCGAGGGCTACATCTCGGTGACGCCGCTCCAGCTCGACCTCACGCACGACGCCTCGCTGGCCGAGATCGCGAGCCGTTTCGAGGCATGATGCGCAAGGCTGTCTTTCTGCTGGCGGCGCTCGCCCTGCCGCTGGCGCCTGCTGCCGCCGCCGCGCCGCCAAATGCCGGGCAGCAGGCCGAAGCCATGCATGTCGTCAAGGCGGGCGAGACGCTGAACGGCATCGCCAACCGCGCGGGCGTTTCGTCCGAAGCGCTGGCGAAGGCGAACGGGCTGAAGGCGCCTTATGTCGTCAAGCTCGGCCAGAAGCTGACGATTCCGCGCGCCAAGGCGGCTCCGGCGAAAGTTCCGGCGAAGGTTCCGGTTAAGCAGCCCGATCCCGCCGCCCCGGCGCGAAAGGCGGCTGCTGCTGCAAACTCGACCGCCAAGGCCGCCATCGCCGCAGCCGGATCGCCGGAGCAGGCCAGATCTCCTGAACAGGAAAGCGTCCACGTCGTCCAGCCCGGCGAGACCCTCGGCAGCATCGCGCTGGCGGCCAAGGTCCCGCGCGTGCTGATCGCCGAGGCCAACGGCTTGCAGCCCCCCTACAACGTGCGCCTCGGCCAGAAGCTGCAAATCCCCCGCACCCGCCGCCACACGGTGAAGGCGGGCGATACCGGCTTCTCGATCTCCTACAAGTACGCCGTCCCGTGGGAGCAGATCGCCCTCGCCAACGGTCTCGACGCCGGTAAGCCGGTGAAGCCGGGACAGGCGCTGCTGATCCCGACGCTGCTCGATCCGCCCGCGACGAGCGCCGGCCCTGCCCCCGCCCCTGCCCCCACCCCTGCAACGCCGGTGGACGTGCCCCCTCCCCCGGCGGCCCGGTCAAAGCGCTTCGCATGGCCGGTGAACGGCCCCGTCCGCCGCGGCTTCGCGAGCGGGACGAACAACCACGACGGCATCGACATCAAGGCGCCCGAAGGCACCATGGTCCGCGCCGCCGCTGCCGGAACCGTGCGCTTCGCCGGGATGGAGAAGGAGCAGTTCGGCAACCTCGTCGTGCTCGATCACGGCGACGGATGGTTCACCGCCTATGCCTTCCTCAGCCGCGTGACCGTCAAGGACGGCGCGAAAGTGGCGGCCGGGGAACGGGTCGGCCTCGTCGGCCACACCGGCCTCGCCAAGGGCAACGAACTGCACTTCGAAGTCCGGCGGGACGGCAAGCCGGTGGATCCGCTGGACGACTTGCCGAAGGCGCCTTGAGAGGCGTTTGAATTTTGGCGGCACCGGCCCTCTCCCCCACCCGGGAGGTCGGGTGGGGGAGAGGGCCGGTGCCGTCACGAAAATGCCCTTGCGGGCATTTTCCAAACAAGGTCTAAGTCGCGGGGCATGTCGAAAAGGCGCTCCGTCCACAACCTGCTGAAACCGAACGCGATCAAGCCGCTGCGGCGAACGCTGGCGGTGCCGGTCTGGGCAGACGTAGCCCTGCGGCTCGGCGGTGCATTTTTCCTGATCTTCATCGTCATCATGGTCCACTGGAGCGACCGTGCGGGCCTGAACGACGTGCACGACGGGCAGGTCAGCTTCCTCGACGTCGTCTATTTCACGATGATCTCGATCACGACCACCGGCTTCGGCGACATCGCCCCCGTCAGCGACCGCGCGCGGTTGATCGAAGCCGTGCTGGTCACGCCGATCCGGCTGGCGGTCATCACCATCTTCGTCGGCACCGCCTACAACTTCATCATCAAGCGCAGCTGGGAGACATGGCGCATGAAGCGAATCCAGGAGAGGCTGGAGGACCACATCGTCGTGCTCGGCTTCGGCGTCAGCGGCTCGGAAGCGGCCAGGGAACTGATCGAGCGCGGCACCGATCCCGCCTGCATCGTCGTGGTGGACCCCGCGCAGGCCCGCCTCGCCCAAGCCGAGAAAATGGGCTGCAACGTGCTCCAGGGCGACGCCACCCGCGACGAAGTGCAGAACGCCGTCCGGGTGAGCACGGCCAGGACGATCCTCGTCTCGGCCGGCCGGGACGATACTTCGGTGCTGATCGTGCTGACCGCGCGCCATCTCGCGCCGACGGCGCCGATCACCGTCGTCATCCGCGCCGACGACAACGAATTGCTCGCCCGTCAGGCCGGGGCCAACAACGTCATCAACCCCGTCCGCTTCACCGGCCTGCTGCTCGCCGGATCGGCGGAAGGACAGCATGTCGCCGACTACTTCTCCGACCTCGCCTCGGTCGCCGGACGGGTCCAGCTGGTGGAGCGGCCGGTGGAGCCTTCGGAGATCGGCGGATCGCTCGACCACCTCGTCAGCAACGGCAAGGGCCTCAGGATCTACCGCGGCGAGCGGACGATCGGCTTCTGGGAAGACGATGCGAAAGTCCTGAAGGCCGGAGACATCGTGGTCGAAATCCTGCCGACGGCCTCCACTGACCGGCCTCTCGCAGGCGACTCAGCCTAGCAGCCAGAACACCAGGCCCATGGCCAGATAGGCGACCAGCCAGAACAGGCAGTCCATCGCCCGCCGCATCGGCTCGGCGCGGTAGCGCACATGCGTCAGCCAGATCGCCGGAAGCACGAAGGCAATGGCGACGCCGCCGGTCTGCATGAAATAGAGCCAGGGCTTGGCGGCCAGGGTCTCGGCACCTATCCGCGCGAAGTTGTGTCCCAGCATCACCGAGCTGACCAGGAACACGAAGCAGACCAGCCCGTAATTGCCCGCCCGATCCGACTTGCGCGGCGAAAGGCTGCGCCCGTCCTGAAACGGCTGCCCGTTCCAGATAACCCCCAGCACGACGGCGAGCGCCGCTGCGAGAACCACGGCCAACCAGTTCACCGGACCCATTATGATGTTCCTTTTTCCAACAGCTTCTTCCTTGCGCAGGGTCTCCCCGAAGGTGCAAGGGCGCTAACGTCATGCGAGACGGATAGGTGCGAATCATTTTCAGATGATTCGTTTTTCGTGACTCTTGCCCGCAATGCGCGTATCGGGCGCGCCATTCCTATGGCTATCGAAATCCCCTCTCCGCCCAAGGTCGGCATGGTCAGCCTCGGCTGCCCCAAGGCGCTTGTCGACTCCGAACGCATCCTCACCCGCCTGCGCGCCGACGGCTACACGATGAGTCCCGACTATGCCGGGGCCGATGTCGTGCTCGTCAATACGTGCGGATTCCTCGATTCCGCGAAGGAAGAGAGCCTCTCCGCGATCGGTGAAGCCATTGCCGAAAACGGCCGCGTGATCGTCACCGGCTGCATGGGCAACGAGGCCGACGTGATCCGCGCTCGCTTCCCGGACGTGCTCGCCGTCACCGGCGCGCACCAGTACGAAGCCGTGGTCGAGGCCGTGCACGAAGCCGCCCCGCCCGAGATTTCACCTTACGTCGACCTGATTCCGCAGGCTTACGACGATGCGGGCGTGAAGCTCACGCCCCGTCACTACGGCTATCTGAAGATCTCGGAAGGCTGCAACCACGCTTGCTCTTTCTGCATCATCCCCAGCCTGCGCGGCAAGCTGGCGAGCCGCCGCATCGACGCGGTGCTGCGCGAGGCGGAAAAGCTGGTTCAGGCAGGGACCCGCGAACTGCTGGTCATCAGCCAGGACACTTCGGCCTATGGCGTCGACGTGCGCCATGAGACGCGCACGTGGAAGGACCGCGAG
Source organism: Novosphingobium sp. (assembly GCF_036820275.1). GTDB lineage: Bacteria > Pseudomonadota > Alphaproteobacteria > Sphingomonadales > Sphingomonadaceae > Novosphingobium. The sequence continues at coordinate 130,166 of NZ_DAISLT010000007.1, read as the reverse complement.
GTCCGCACCCATATGACCGATCTCGCCCGCGAACTGGGCCAGCTTAGCGATTCGCAGGGCCGCAAGCCCTGGGTGCGCCTGCACTACGTCTATCCCTACCCGCATGTCGACGCTGTGATTCCGCTGATGGCGGAAGGGCTGATCACGCCTTACCTCGACATTCCGTTCCAGCATGCGGCGCCCTCGGTGCTCAAGTCGATGAAGCGCCCGGCCAACGAGGCCAAGGTGCTGGATCGCCTGCGCAAGTGGCGCGAGATTTGCCCGGATATCGCCATCCGCTCCAGCTTCGTGGTCGGCTTCCCCGGCGAGACCGAGGCGGACTTCCAGTACCTGCTCGACTGGCTGGACGAAGCCCAGCTCGACCGCGTCGGCGCGTTCCGTTTCGAGCCGGTCGAAGGCGCCAGCGCCAACGATCTGCCGAACGCGGTGCCCGAAGAGGTCAAGGAAGAGCGTTACGCCCGCATCATGGAAAAGACCGCCGCGATCAGCGCCGCCAAACTCCAGGCCAAAGTCGGCCGCATCCTGCCCGTCATCATCGACGAAGTGGGCGAGCCGGATGAGGATGGCGACATCGGTGCAACCGGCCGCTCGCAGGCCGATGCCCCCGAAATCGACGGTAACGTCTTCCTGCGCGGGGCTGGCAACGACCTGCAAGTCGGTGATATCGTTGACGTCCTTATCGAGGATGCCGACGAGCACGACCTTTACGGCGCCGTTACCGAGGTCTGAATGGGGATCGGGCGATAGTTGCACGTCTTGCAACTTTGCCCAATCTTTTCGCATTTGCAGCGAATCAGTGTCGGGAGCATATGGAGCAGGCCTTTCAGGCATCCTCTCCCAAAAACTTTCCAAGGGCTGGTCTTCGGACCGGCCTTTTTTTTTTGCGCCATGCGCGGAGAGGTCGCGATCCTTCCGGCGTTCCGGTGGCTCGTCGTCATCATCCACCCATCATCGTTGCGAAGCACAAAAGAATCCAGAGTCTCTCGAAGTCGCTCCGGGTTGCTTCTTCGCGCGCGACCTGACGGATCAGGGAATCTGCTGGCCCCGTCGCACATGCAGTTACGACAACTCGCCAGAGCGTCTGAAACCCCCAAAAAACGCCGCCCCAGCGATGGGTTGCACACTACGCAATCACACCCCATTTTTTCGCATTTGCAGCAAAACGTGTCCAAGGTCATAAGGATCGGGCCTTTCAGGCATCCTCTCCCAAAAACTTTTCATAGGGCTGGTCTTCGGATCGGCCCTTTTTTTTGCCCGTTTTCCAGGCAAGCGCTGCCATGGCTGGCAGTCGGCGCGGCTTTGTCCTAGCCATGCGGCATGGCCGAATCCTCGCGAATCTACACCGCCGCCCTCGCCGTCATCGGTGACGAGATCCTCTCCGGTCGCACGCACGACAAGAACATCGCGCAAGTGGCAGCCTGGCTTCAGGTGCAAGGCATCCGCCTCAAGGAGGTTCGCGTGGTCGCGGACGACACGGCCGCCATTGTCGAGGCGGTGAACACGCTTCGTGCCCGCAACGACTATCTTTTCACCACCGGCGGCATCGGCCCGACCCACGACGACATCACCGTGGACGCGATCGCGGAAGCGCTCGGGGTGCCGGTGATCGTCCATCCCGAAGCCCGCGCCATCCTCGAAACCTATTACGAGACACGCGGCGGCCTGACCGAAGCGCGGCTGCGCATGGCTCGCACCCCCGAAGGCGCCAGCCTGATCCCCAACCGCTACACCGGCGCGCCCGGCATCCGTTATGACAACGTCTTCATCATGGCCGGTGTCCCCAGCATCACCGCGGGCATGCTCGATGCCCTGTCCGGACAGCTGGAAGGCGGCGCGCCGCTGCTTTCGGAGACGATCGGCTGCTGGGTTGGCGAAAGCGAGGTCGCCGAACTGCTCCGCCAGACCGAGAAGGCCCACGAGACCTGCCAGATCGGCTCCTACCCCTTCTGGGGCGAAGGCCGGACCGGCGCCAACTTCGTGATCCGCTCGGTCAGCGCGGAAGATCTTGCCGCCTGCACGCGCGCGCTGGTTCAGGGACTGGAGGCCATGGGCCGCCCGGCCGTGCCCGGTGGCATTTGAAATCGTCGCCACCATCGCCCTGATGGCCTCCTCCGTCCCTGCCCCGCTTTCAGCCGCACCGACCCTCGAAGCCTTCGAGCAGGTCCTCAGCCGCCATGACAGCGCCACGCTGGCACTGGAGGAATGGTGCGCGGCGCGTGGCTTCGCGCAGCCTGCAGGCGTGACCGCGAAGCAAGTCACGGACGGCGAACAGACCCCTGCCCGCGGGATCGACACCCGCCTCGGCCTAGCCAAAGGCGAAACCGTCGCCCTTCGCAACGTCAGGCTGAGCTGCGGCTCCAGAGTGCTGTCGGTCGCGTGGAACTGGTACGTCCCCGAACGCCTGACGCCGGAGATGAACGAGACGCTGCGATCGAGCGACGTGCCGTTCGGCAAAGTCGTCGCCCCGCTACACTTTCGGCGCAAGGCGCTGGCCGTGATCGCCGGTCCGGCGGCGAATTGCCCCGCCGGGACGATCTCGACGCATCAGGCGATGCTCGTCCTGCCGGACGGTCGACCGCTGGCCTATCTGGTGGAATGCTACACGGCCGCGAACCTCGAGCCCTGAATTCCGCTCAGGCTGCTACCGTCTCGCTCCCGGCGATCGAGGTTCGGTGCATCATGCGACCGGTCGACTTGTCGTAGGGGATCGCCCGGTGCATCGCGCCGGTATTGTCCCAGATCACGAAGTCCCCCTTGGTCCATTTGTGTCGCAGCGAGAACGCGGGCTGCGCGGCCCACTCCTGCAAGCGGATCAGCATCGCCCGACCCGCAGGCACTTCCATGCCGACGATATGGTCCGCCGTCGTGCCGATCACCAGCGACTTGCGGCCGGACTCGTGGGTCCAGACCAGCGGATGTTCCTTGACCAGACCGATGCCCAGCACGCGCTCACGATGCTTCTCGGGAATGGCATCGGCGATAGGCGACAGGCTCGCACGCACCGAATGGACCGCCTTAAGGCCTTCCAACGCCCGCTTCTCTTCCTCGGGAAGCCCTTCATAGGCGGCATAGGTACTGGCGAACTCGGTCTCGCCGCCGATGGCCGGGGCGATGCGGCAGGACAGCAGCGTCGCGAAAGGCGGCGGCATGTCCACGGTAATGCCGTCCATGTGCCAGAAGAAAGTGCCCAGCACATATTCCGGCTGCGGGTTGATCTTCTCGTCCAGCGTGACCTGGTAGACGTCTTCGTTGTTGCTCTGGACGTTGTTGCGGGCGGTCAGGCGGACCTTTTCACCCATGGCTCCGGTGATCGCGAGCTGCTCGGCATCGGTGAGGTCCAGTTCGGGGAACACCACGACTGTGCGCTCCTCCACCTTCGCTCGGATCGCCCGCGCGGCTTCCGGCGTGAAGATATCCCCACGGTCGTCCCAGACGACACGCGAGCCGATGTGTTCCTTGATGTCCTCGAATCGGATGGCCATGGCGGCACGCTCTCCAGCATATCGTTTTGAACAGTTGTTCAGCACGAATTACACCGGCGAGCGAAGCGGCGCAAGGCGGGAGCATCGGCAAGGGATCGCCGCAACGAAAAAGGGCCGGAGGTTTCCCTCCGACCCTTCTATCCGTTTCGCATGATCCCGAAGGATCAGGTGCCTATCAGGCGCCGGCGATCTCGGTCGTGTCGATCTTCAGGCCGGGGCCCATCGACGACGAGAGCGAGATCTTGCGAACGTACTTGCCCTTGGAGCCCGAGGGCTTGGCCTTGACGATCGCATCGACGAACGCGCTGAAGTTGGTCAGCAGGTCGGCGTCCGAGAACGACATCTTGCCGATGCCGGCGTGGATGATGCCCTGCTTTTCGACGCGGAACTCGATCTGGCCGCCCTTGGCGTCCTTCACGGCCTGCGTGACGTTCGGGGTCACGGTGCCGAGCTTCGGGTTCGGCATCAGGCCCTTCGGACCCAGCAGCTTACCGAGACGGCCGACGACGCCCATCATGTCCGGGGTGGCAATGACGCGGTCGTAGTCGAGGTTGCCGGCCTGCATGTCGTCCATGAGGTCTTCGGCGCCAACCTTGTCCGCACCGGCGGCCAGAGCTTCGGCAGCCTTGTCGCCCTTGGCGAACACGGCGACGCGAACGGTCTTGCCGGTACCGGCCGGAAGCGAAACCATGCCACGGACCATCTGGTCGGCGTGACGCGGATCGACACCCAGGTTCATCGCAACTTCGACGGTTTCGTCGAACTTGGTGGTCTTGAGGTCGCGCAGGGTCTGCAGCGCTTCAGCAACGGGGTAGTGCTTGAGGTTTTCGCCGAGCTTTTCGGTCAGCGACTTCTGCTTCTTGGTCACCTTGGCCATGAAATCAGCCCTCCACCACTTCGAGGCCCATCGCGCGGGCCGAACCTTCGATGATCTTGGTGGCGGCATCAATGTCGTTGGCATTGAGGTCGGCCATCTTGACCTGGGCGATCTCGGCAAGCTGCGAGCGCTTTACCGTACCGGCGCTGATCTTGCCCGGCTCCTTCGAGCCCGACTTCAGGTTCACGGCCTTCTTGATGAGGAAGGTCGCCGGGGGCGTCTTGGTGACGAACGTGAAGCTGCGATCCGCATAGACCGTGATGATGGTCGGGATCGGCATGCCCTTTTCGAGTTCCTGCGTGGCGGCGTTGAAAGCCTTGCAGAACTCCATGATGTTCACGCCGCGCTGACCCAGCGCAGGGCCGATCGGCGGGGACGGCGTGGCGCTGCCGGCCTTGACCTGCAGCTTGATGTAACCTTCGATCTTCTTGGCCATGTGGCCACTCCTTTCACACTTTCACACCTGCCGGGCAGATGCTCATGTTTAGCGGTCTTACGGACGCCGGGGCATCCTCCCGCAGGGAATCGGGGGGCACGAGGCCGCTCCGAAGGGCGCGCCCCTAAACCATATCCGCCCAAAAGGAAAGAGCGGGATTTGCCGCTTCCTTCTGCCGGAACACCGCGCCATAGCGCCGGGCGATATGACAGACGACGAACTCGACAATCTCTTCTGGAATGCCCTGTCCGGCGCGCAGGCCCCCTTCTCCATAGGCAACGATCGCGTCCGGCGCTTCCATCCCTCGATCGGCCCGCTGGCGGGCTTGCGCGACATGTCGCCCGAAAGCCTCGACGCCTTCGGAGAGCTGGTGCGGACGACCGGCGTTGCCGCGCTAGGCCTCATCGGCGTGATCGAGGACGTTCCGGTCCCTGGTACGGAAATCCTGCGCGGCGCCGAAGGGGTGCAGATGGTTTTCGACGGCGACGCCGCCGCTCTCGCGGAAATCGAACGCGCCCTGGACGACCCGCGGATCGTACCGCTGGGCGAGAGCGACTATCCGGAAATGCTGGAACTCGCCCTGCTGACCCAGCCCGGCCCCTTCGCCGAGCGCACCGGCGACCTCGGCCGGTTCTGGGGTGTACGGGAGGACCAGCGCCAGGACGGCCGCCTTTTGGCCATGGCGGGTCAGCGGGTTCGGACGGCGAGCCATGTGGAAGTGAGCGGCGTCTGCACCCACCCCGAGGGGCGCGGCAACGGCTATGCGGCCCTGCTCTCGCGCCGGGTGGCCGCTGCGATCCTCGCGGACGGCCAATGCCCGCTGCTCCACAGCTACGCCGACAACGAGACGGCACTGGCGCTTTACCGGAGGCTGGGCTTCGTCGAACGCGCCCGCGTGCGCTTCACGATATACGGCCCGCCAGCCTGAAACAGGCGGCCTGAAACAAAAAGGCCGGGCGATTGCCCGGCCTTTCGATCACTTGCTGAGTTCGACGTGCTCGAAGTCGAGTTCGACCGGCGTTGCGCGGCCGAAGATCGAAACCGCGACCTTGACCTTGTTCTTGTCGAAGTCGAGTTCCTCGACGAGGCCGTTGAAGCTGGCGAAAGGACCGTCGAGGACCTTCACCGAATCGCCGATCTCGTAATCGATGCTGACGGTCTTGCGCGGTGCGGCGGCGGCGGCTTCAGCGGCACCGAAGTAACGCGCGGCCTCGCTCTCGCTGATCGCCTGCGGCTTGCCGCTCGAACCCAGGAAGCCGGTGACCTTCGGGGTGTTCTTGACGAGGTGGTAGACGTCGTCGTTCAGCGCGAGCTTGGCGAGCACGTAACCGGGCATGGTCTTGCGTTCGGTCTGGACCTTCTTGCCGCGCTTGACCTCAGTGATGGTCTCGTGCGGAACCTGAACGTCCTCGACAAGCTGCGAAAGTCCCATCCGCTCGGCTTCCGAGAGGATGGATTCCTTCACCTTGTTCTCGAAACCGGAATAGGCGTGGATGATGTACCAGCGGGCCATGATTCTCTCTTCGTAAGCTAGTTCAGGCGATCACAGCAGCGACAGGATCGAGCTGACGACCCAGCCGAACAGCGCGTCGATCCCCAGGAAGAACACCGCGAGGAAAACCGTCATGATCCCGACGAAAATCGCCGTGGTCACCGTCTCCTGGCGCGAGGGCCAGTAGATCTTGGAGGTTTCCGTGCGTACCTGCCGGATGAATTCGCCGGGACTGGTCTTGGCCATGACTGTCGTTCTCGCGTCTCTTGCCTGCTGCCTGAGCAGAAAAATTGCATCTCTTCCGGCTAGGGGCCATCGCCGCCCCGGCCGAGGCCGGGAGGGGCAGATGCGATCCTCATGTCGGAAGGAACCGCCGACTTAGCCCCGACCTGCCCGATTTGCAAGGTCTGCCGATGAGGCTTTACGTACCTGGGGCCGAAGGGTCAGCCAGGCGGGCGAGGAACGAATTCTCGCTGGAATAGAGAATTCGCGCGCCGTCCGGCAGCGCCACCGGCTTGATACGGCCGATGTACCAGAGATACTCGGCATGGCGGGCCGGGCCGAACTTGCGCAGATCGATGTGCTGGCGCGGCGAATAGAGGATGCGCTGGCTGGGATCGGCAAAGCGGTACGACAGATCGCGCATCGACAGCATATGCACATCGGGCAGCGCGAAGTTCGAGTTCTCCATCGCGCTGCGGCGCACCACCGCATAGGAGCCGAAGTGCTCGAACGGCCCGAAGCGCCACTGGATGCGCGGGATCGCCACCGCCGTGGCGACGCGCGCCCCTTCCGGAACCTGATCGAGCGCGGCGATGAGCTGGCGCGCGGTCTGCGCGTCCTCATACCACACCACGGTCGTCACCGCCGTGCGCGAGATGAACAGCGATGCAGCCGCCACGACCATCCAGCGCCGGATCGGCAGGTCGATCGCAAGACAAGCCACCATCAGCGCCGTGGTGCTCAGGCGATAGTCCGCATAGTCGCCGCCGAAGATCTGGCGCGGCACGATCAGCGTCAGCACCAGCAGGATCAGCGCTGCCCAGCCGAAGCGGCCGTCGATGCGCTTGCGCAGCAGCGCCCAGCCCAGCACCAGCAGCACCAGATCGAGGCTGATGATGTCGAAATAGAAGTCGAAGCTGCGCATCGACTTGTAGAGGATGCCCCACTTGTATTCGAGCACGTAGCGCCCGTAGGATACCTTGGAATTCGCCCCCATGCCGATCAGCATCGGCAGCAGCGGGAAGATCAGCGGCCAAGGCCGGAAACACGGGCGCCAGTCGAGCCAGCTGCGGCGGCGGGCCCATTCGTAGCCGAACAGCATCACGCCCATCACGCCCCAGCCCGAGACGTGGCAGAGCCAGACCACGAAGCTGAGCGGCACCATGACCGCCCAGCGCCATGGCTTGCCCTCCAGCTTCACCCAGAGTGCGAACGTAAACAGCCCCAGCGCGATCGACAGCGCATAGTTGAGGAAGCCCATCAGCAGCGAGGGCGACCAGATCATCGCAAAGGCGAGAATCGGCCCGACACTCAGCTTGCGGCCGAGCGAGCGGCACGCCGCCACGATCGACAGGCCGGTGAGGAAGGGGATCATCGCCACGATGATCCGCCCGGCCTGCTCCAGCCCGAAGATCGGCGCCATCGGCACCATCAGCAGCTCGACGCCGAGATTGCCGGTCCATTCCCAGTTGAACACGAAATAGCGCGTCAGATAGGGATCGGCCCCGTGATCCAGCGCAACCTTGTAGCCGGCCAGGTGCGAGGGATAGTCCGTCATCTGCGGCGCCCAGGCGACGAGCGCGGGCAAGGCAGCCACTGCCGACAGAACCACGCCCAGAACGAGCGCCTTGTCCTGCCCCAGCAGTTCGGCGAGACGCTGCCACAGGCCGCGCCATCTGCCGTTGTTCAATCCGATCTGTTCCGCTTGCGGTTGCGCGGTTCCGTGCATCAGCGCCTGTATCTTTCTCGAGAAAGCCCCCGAACGATTTTGGTCCGGGCTGCCGACCAGGGTCGACGCAGATGCCCGATTCGCCAAACGCGGCTCTCTAATCGCCGTGCCGCGAATGACAAGGGACGCACGGTATCGCGCTTCTCCGTTTATCGCAATTGCAGCACGAAACGCGAAACGCCCGCTTCCGATAATTCGGTAGCGGGCGTTTCATGAAATGCTGGCAGGAGTGCACGGACTCGAACCGTGGGCCCTCGGTTTTGGAGACCGATGCTCTACCAACTGAGCTACACTCCTGCGGGCGAGGAGGCCTCTAGAAGGAGACGGCGGGGATTACAAGAGGGTTACGCCCGCATGACGGAAGATAATTCACGGGCTTGCATTTTGCCCGCGTAAAACCCCAGATAACGCGGAGAATCCCATGGGTTTCCATGGGCCGTCCGAAGCCGGAACGAAGCGCTTCCTTCCGGCCGCAAGTACATTTCAGGATACCGCTGCCAGGATCATGCACGCCCTCACTACCCCGACCATGATCGAACCCGACCTGCTGATGCTGGCCTATCGCAGCGGAATTTTCCCGATGTCGGACAGCCGGGACGATCCGGAAATCTTCTGGATCGAGCCGCGCTTGCGGGCGATTCTCCCGCTGGACGGCTTTCACCTCTCGCATTCGCTGGCGCGGACGCTGCGCCGGGGACGATTCTCGGTCACCTGCAACACCGCCTTTTCCGAGGTCATGGACGCCTGCGCCGCACCGCGTCAGGTGCGGGAAGATAGCGACGATGAAGGCGGAAGCTGGATCAGCCACCGCATCCAGGCGAGCTACGAGCACCTGCACGCGCTGGGCCATGCCCATTCGGTCGAAGTCTGGCAGGATGACCGCGAGGGCCGACGCGAACTGGTGGGCGGTCTCTACGGTGTCGGCTTCGACCGGGTATTCTGCGGCGAGAGCATGTTCTCGCGCCGGACCGATTCGTCGAAAGTGGCGCTGGCGTGGCTCGTCGCCGCATTGCGCCGCGCCGGAGCGACTCTGCTCGATTGCCAGTTCATGACGCCGCACCTCGCCTCGCTGGGGGCGGTAGAAATGCCGCAGAAGCGCTATCTTACGCTTCTGCGGGAGGCTCAGTTGACTGTCGGTGCCTCGACGGGCGCTGGACTCGGCAAGGCCGGAGCAGCAGCGGAAGGCGCCTCGGAAGGTGCGGCGCTCGGCTTGCCTGCGGCTTTTGCAGGGCTCTTCGCGGAATTGCCGGAAGGCGCCGATTCTTCCTCGCCCGGGAAAGTCATCGCGCAGCTCTTGACCCAGACGTCATAGACCGGGTGCTCGACCGCGTTGAGCGCGGGCGAATTCTTGAACAGCCAGCCCGAGAAGACCTTGTGCCAGCCGAGCTTCTCGGCGGCGCTGCGGCGTTCCTCGACGAATGCCTGAACGAAGGCGCCCTCTTCCTGGGGCTGCTCCCAGGGAAGCGACTTCTCGCAAGTGGCGACCTTGACCACGAGGTTGCCGATCCGGCGTGCCTCGCCCGGCTTCATCACCAGGTCCTGGGTCAGGTTGTTGCGCTTGTTGAGGACGCCCAGCGTGACCACGCGGTCCTTGTTGGGCGTGCCGATCTGCTGGCCCTTGGCGGCCTGGGCAGGCCCTGCCTGCATCCCGGCGATCGCATCGGGAACGCCGGTATCCTGCGCCTCGGGCGCCGGCTCGCCCTTGCCGCAGCCGGACAGCAGCGGCAGCAGGACGAGAATCGGCGCAAAGGCGGAAAATCGCTTCACGAAAGCTCTCAGGCCTCGGGAGACCAGGCCTCGTAGTCGCCCGTAGCCGCGGCGCGCTTGCCGCCACGCTCCAGGGCGCCCTGCGGACGATAGGCCGTGGCCGTGCCGGTGGCATTGGGAGTGTAGTCCACTTCCCAGATGCGCGCGGGCGCCAGATGGCTCTCGGGCACGCCGTCATAGGAGTGGTGCAGCCACCCATGCCATTCGGAAGGCACGTTGCTGGCGTCGTTGGCGCCGGCATAGATCACCCAGCGGCGTTCCCATCCCTCGGTCGTGCGCACTTTGGCGGACTTCGAGCGATAGTACTTGTTGCCCTGCGCGTCGGTGCCGACGTGCTCGCCGTTACGCGAGCTCCAGAGCGAGGTGCCGATGGTGGCGCCGTCCCACCAGGTGAAGATCTTGGACAGGATTCCCATGAGCCGCGCGTTAGCGCTGTTCACCGCCGATGCCAAGCATGTTCCCGAACGAAAACGACAAGCCTCGCGGCTATCCCCGGAGCCTTTCCTCCATTCCGGACACATCTGCCCTCTCCAACATATCGATTGCATGCTGGACACGCCGCCCCGCCCGCATCACGCTGCACTGCGGGAGAGACGCTTGAAGGCGCTTGTTTTGGCAACGACCCTGGGGAGGGTTCCGCATGCGTAAACAGACTTTCTCACGACTTGCATTTGCCGCTCTGGCTCCTTTGGCTTTTTCAATTGCCGCACCTTCATCCGGCGCCAAGCCCGCAGGCACACTTTCGAAATTGCCCGCACTCGGCGTGGACGCGAATCACGTAACGGTCTCGGGACTGTCTTCGGGCGGTTTCATGGCCGCGCAGTTTTCGGTGATCCATTCTTCAAAAGTCAGCGGCGTGGGCATCGTCGCGGGCGGCCCCTACGGCTGCGGGCTGCTCGGGCTGACGGTGGTTCAGACCTGCATGACCGGCTCGCCTTCCGGCTCGGGAGCGAGACTCGCCGCACAGATCAACGAGATGAGCGGCCTGATCGATCCGCTCGCCAACGTGAAGGGGCAGCGCGTCTATCTGTTCCGCGGCGCCTCTGACACGGTGGTGGGGCAAGGCGCGCTCGATGCTCTGCGCGATTTCTACAAAGGCGTCGGGGTGCCGACGGAGAATCTCCAGTACCTTGCGAGTTTCCCGGCGGAACACGCCTTCCTCTCGCTGACCGCCAGGTCGACTTGCGCATACCTCGGCGGGCCTTACGTCAATCACTGCGGCGCCGACGGCACCGTCGGCGGCCTGCCTCGCTACGACCAGCCGGGCGCGATTCTCACCAAGGTCCTCGGGGGCACCATCACGCCGCCCGCCACCAAGCTGTCGAGTACGCCGCAGGCCTTTGCGCAGTCGCCCTACCTCTCGCCGCTCAGCGCCATGGCGACGACGGGCTATGTCTATGTTCCCAAGCCATGCAGCACGGCCGGTGCCAATTGCCGCATCCATGTGGTCTTCCACGGCTGCGAGCAGGCGGCCGCCTACACGGGCGATGCCGTCTATGGACAGCTGGGCTACAACGCATGGGCCGACACCAATCGGGTCGTCGTGCTCTATCCGCAAGTCGAGAAGAGCACGCTGTCAGGCAATCCCATGGGTTGCTGGGACTGGTGGGGCTACACCGGGGCTTTCGCCACACGCTACGGCCCGCAGACGCAATCGGTACAGGCCATGATCGACCAGCTCGCCCAGACCGGCAGCTGACCGGCCTACCAGTCCACCTTGTCGCCGGGCGCGATGCCAAGTTCGGCCGCGCGCCCGGCGTTCAACTCCAGTACCGCGATTACCGGCCCTGCCGAGGGCAACGGCGTCTCGTCATAGGGCACGGCATCGGCGGCGATATTGAGAACGCGGTGGTCCGGACCGATGAACAAGAGGTCGAGCGGGATCACCGTGTTCCTCATCCAGAACGCAGCCTTGCGCGGGGCCTTTTCGGGGAAGATCATGCCTTCGTCCGCCCCCATGGCGGTGCGGAACATCAGCCCCTTGGCCTGCTCCGCCTCGCTCGCCGCGACTTCGACGTGAAAGACATGCGACTTGCCGCCCGATACGACGGTGAGCGGGATCACGGCCAATCCCGATTCGGGGTGGAGTGATTTTGCTTCCGTTGTCGCGCGCCCAGCCTCCGCCCCGCCTTTCGAGCAGGCAGCGGGGAAGAGAAGCACCGGCACCAACAGGCCGAGGACAAAACTCCGTTGCAGGGCCATGACTCTAGTCCTCTTCAGCCTCGGACACCCAGGCCTCGGCATCTTCCGGAGTCTCGGCATCGATGATCGCGCGCGCCACGTCGAGCCGGTGCCCGGCCCGCAGCATCGCGCCCATATGCTTTTCCCGCAGCGGCCGATCCGCCTCCTGGGCGCTAAACGGCCCGAACCGCCGTCGCCGCGCCAGCACCAGCGCCGCCCGCCGCTCGGTGGCCTCGTCGGGGCGAACATCCTCACGCAGAGCCTCGTCCAACCCGGCATGACCCAGCGCCTCGCCCACCCGCCGCGCGCCGTAGCCGCGACGCAGCAGGCTGCCCGCCTTCATCCGCGCCCAGCCCGCATCGTCCACGTAACCGAGTTCGACATAGCGGCCGATCAGCCGCTCCAGATCGGGGCCCGAATCGCCATCGCCCTCCCCATCCCAGCCGCGCTCCCGCAGCTTGCGTTGCAGATAATCGCGCAGCTTCCCTTGCGTCGTGGCGAAACGCGCGACATAGGCCAGCGCCAATTCTTCCAGGCGCGGTTCGGAAAGAGGTTGCGGATTGCGACGCTTAACGGACATCTTGCCCTATTCGTGCCACACTCGGCTTGGATTGGGGAGAGCGCACGGAACCACGTCGTGCGGATTTGCTGCCTCCGGTACAGGAAACCGGATGTCAGCGCGGGGTTCCGGTGAGAATAAACGGTATAACAACAACGGGTTAAACGAAATGAACGACACCATCAGCATGGTGCCGCAAGCGATCGAAGCACTTGTCGCCACCCCGAACGAGGACGCGCTTGCCCGCCGCTTTGCCGATTTCGACACCTTCTGCGATGCGCTCGACTATGCGGCGCAGGGCCAGCGTGGATTCAATTTCCATGATCCGCGCGGCACGCTGAAGCAGGTCTATCCGTTCCGCCAGCTGCGCACGGATTCGCTCAAGGTCGCGCATGCGCTGATCGCGCGTGGCGTGAAACCGAACGACCGCGTGGCCCTGATCGCCGAGACCGGCCCGGACTTCGCAGCCCTGTTCTGCGGCGTCGTCTATGCCGGCGCCTGGCCTGTTCCCCTGCCTCTGCCCACCAGCTTCGGCGGCAAGGACAACTATATCGAACAGCTCGCCGTCCAGCTTTCCAGCTCGGATCCGATGCTGCTGGTCGGCCCGGACGAGATCGCCGAGATGACCGCCCAGGCCGCGACCCGCCAGGGCTGCGACCATGCCACCTGGGCCGATTTCGCCGCCAAGGACGCACCCGAAGTCGCGCTGCCCAAGGCCAGCCCGGACGATATCTGCTACCTGCAGTACTCCAGCGGCTCGACCCGCTTCCCGCACGGCGTTGCCGTGACGCACCGCTCGCTCATGTCCAACCTCGCCGCGCATAGCCACGGCATGGAACTGGCCGAAGGCGACCGCTGCATCTCGTGGCTGCCCTGGTACCATGACATGGGCCTGGTCGGCTGCTTCCTCTCGCTGATCGCGAACCAGGTCTCGGGCGACTACCTGAAGACCGAGGACTTCGCCCGCCGCCCGCTGGCATGGCTGGACATGATCACGCGCAACGAGGGCACCTCGATCTCGTATTCGCCGACCTTCGGCTACGACATCTGCGCCCGCCGCATCTCCAGCCAGAGCCATGTCGACGACCGCTTCGACCTGTCGCGCTGGCGGCTTGCCGGCAACGGCGCCGACATGATCCGCCCGGACGTGATGCAGAGCTTCGTCAACGCCTTCGCGCAGGCGGGCTTCAAGGCAAGCGCCTTCCTGCCCAGCTACGGCCTGGCCGAAGCGACGCTGGCCGTCACCATCATGCCCCCGGGCGAAGGCATCCGCGTCGAACTGGTCGAGGAAGAACGCCTCTCCGGCACCCCGCGCGACCTCAGCCGCCCGGCTCGCTACCGCGCCATCGTCAACTGCGGCAAGCCCGTGCGCGACATGGAAGTGGTGATCCGCGGCGAGAACGGCGCAAGCCTTTCCGACCACAAGATCGGCAAGGTGTGGTGCCGTGGCACCAGCGTCATGCACTCCTACTTCCGCGATCCCGAAGCGACCGAGGCCTGCCTCGTCGACGGTTGGCTGGACACCGGCGACATGGGCTACATGGCCGATGGCTACCTGTTCATCGTCGGCCGCGCCAAGGACATGATCATCATCAACGGCAAGAACCACTGGCCCCAGGATATCGAATGGGCCGTGGAACAGCTGCCGGGCTTCAACCACGGCGACATCGCCGCCTTCTCGGTGGAGATGGACAATGGCGAGGAAGCGCCTGCCGTGCTCGTCCACTGCCGCGTCTCCGATCCGGTCAAGCGCATCGAACTGCGCGACCTGATCCGCGACAAGGTGCGCTCGATCACCGGCATGAACTGCGTGGTCGAACTGGTGCCGCCCAAGAGCCTGCCGCGCACCAGCTCGGGCAAGCTCAGCCGCGCCAAGGCGAAGAAGCTCTACCTTTCGGGCGAGATCGAGCCGTTCAAGCTCGCGGCCTAATCGGGGCTTTCTGATAAGACACGGGCCGGAGAGCAGTTTGCTTTCCGGCCCGTTTTCTTTTCAAGACAAGAGAGAAGCAGGGGAGCATAGCTCCCCTGCTCTTCCCTTTTCTTCACTCAAATAGTCCGATGCAATTCCAGATAATCCCGCGGAATGCTCAGGGCTTCCTTCGCCACCTGCGTTTCCCGCAGGAACAGCACCAGCGCCACCAGCAACAGCACGATCGAGGCGAGGAAGATCACCGCCGCGACGCCGTGGAGGTTCAGACCCGCCAGTCCCTGGAGGAACAGCACCGCTACGGTCGTCCCGATGCACAGTGCCGAGAGCACCATGAAGCGGATCGCGTTGGTGATGATGTTGATGCGTTTGTCGACCAGGCGGATTTCCAGGACGACCATGTCGTGCTCGGCCCCTTCCGTGTGGTTGTGCCGCTGCTGAAGCTCGCGCGCACGGTCGACCACCCGGCCGAGACGGCTGGAGAGGATGTTCAGGATATTGCCGATGGCGACGAGCACGAAAACGGGCGTCAGCGCCAACTGGATGGTCTGGACGATCATGGCATCGTTTATGTCTGACACGCGTCAGTCTGCACAGGCGCGGGCGAGCAGGCAGACGCCGTTTTCCGCAAATTCCACCTCGTCCAGCGACGAGGCCAGCCCGCAACCGCCGGGCGCCACGGTTTCGCCGCCGATGGTCACCGAACCCTCGCGCGGGATCACCAGCAGGGCCTGCGGATAGCGGGCCGCGACTCCCGGCGACGGCTTGCCGGCGACCTGGTCGAGCAGGAACAGCGGCCCATCGACGAGGACCGCGCTGCCTTCGGCGGGAATGCGCTTGTGCCAGCGGGCGAGATCGTAGACCTCGCCGCGCGAGACGGCCATACCCTCGTCGAGATGCAGTTCGCGCGGGCGGCCATAGTCGTAGAGGCGATAGGTGATGTCGCTGTTCTGCTGGACTTCGATCAGGCTGACCCCGACGCCGATGGCGTGGACGGTGTTGGCGGGGATGTAGAAGAAGTCGCCCGGCACCACTTCGTGCCAGGTCATCAGGCCTTCGATCGAACCGTCGAGGGCGGCCTCGCGCATGGCTTCCTCGCCGATCGGCGCGTCGAAGCCGATGCCGAGCGTGGCGCCGGGTTCCGCCGCCACGATCAGCCAGCACTCTTCCTTGCCCTGCTTGCCCAGCCCCTTGGCGAGCGTCTGGGCGTCGCTGGGGTGCACCTGAACCGAGAGCTTCTCGCTGGTGAAGATGTACTTCACCAGCAGGTCTGGCAGGGCGACGGGCGGCTCGAACCAGATCTCGCCAATGCGTTCCCCGTCCGGAGCCTTGAACGGCGCGGGCAGCACATCCTTGCCCCAGGGCTTCTCGACCTGGCGGATCGGCAGTGCAGCAGTCATCGATATATCCTTACTGATTAACGGCTCCGGAGAGCTTTCCGACCTTTTGCACACCGTCAACGGTCGTGACCAGCACATCGTTTCCGTCGATCACGACAATCACGTTTTCCAGCCCGATCACCGAGACGCGCGGCCCGTCGCTGTCGACCAGGACATTGCGGCAATCGACCATCTCGACTTCGCCCGAGCCGCGCACGGCGTTGCCTTGCGCGTCCTGCGGGAGCGCCTCGTGCAGCGCCTGCCAGTTGCCGATGTCCGACCATTCCATGTCGGCGGGCACGAGTGCGGCGCGGCGGGTGTTCTCCATGACCGCATAGTCCACCGAATCGCTTTCGACTTCGGCGAAGGTCGCGGCATCGGGATGGAAACGGTGGCCGTCCTCGGCGCCCTTCTCCACCGCCTCGCGCACTTTGGCGGCGATCTGCGGGCGATGAGCGGCGAGTTCGGCCATGAAGTCGCCCACGCGGAAAGCGAAGATGCCTCCGTTCCAGGCATAATTGCCGTCGGCCAGGAACGACTTGGCGCGTTCGAGATCGGGCTTCTCGACGAACTGGGCGGTGCGGAAGGCTTTTTCATGCCCTTCGATGGCCTCGCCGCGCTTCAGGTAGCCGAAGCCGGTTTCCGGCGCGGTGGCCTCGATACCGAAGGAGACCAGCCAGCCGTCCTTGGCGAGTTCGGCGGCGGCGCAGGCAGCCTCGGCAAAGACTTCCGGACGGCCGATGTGGTGATCGCTGGGGCAGACCAGCATGATCGCGTCTTCCGGCAGGCGGCAGGCCGCGAG
Source organism: Novosphingobium sp. (assembly GCF_036820275.1). Lineage (GTDB taxonomy): Bacteria > Pseudomonadota > Alphaproteobacteria > Sphingomonadales > Sphingomonadaceae > Novosphingobium. The sequence goes on along the minus strand of NZ_DAISLT010000007.1, from coordinate 113,313 downwards.
CGCGATCGCGGCCGCCGTGTTGCGCGCGGCAGGTTCGACGATGACCGATGCGCCTTCGACGCCGCGAAGCTGCGCCTCGACATGTTCGAGGTGCTTGGTCCCCGTGACCACCACCGGCGCCGCAAAGCCTCCGTCCGCCGGACAGCGCGCCACGGTCGCCTCGAACAGGGTCGAGTCGCCGACGAGCGGCAGGAACGGCTTGGGCATGGCGACGCGGCTACGCGGCCAGAGCCGGGTGCCGCTGCCGCCGCAGAGAATGACGGGTACGATTTCGGGCATGTTCAGCAGGGGAGCGCTCGCAGCATGAAGGGAGAGGGAATTTTCCGGCGCGCTATTAGACGCACCTTCGACCAATGCAACAGGATCGATCCAGTCAGACTTCATCATTCACTCCTGCGCGGCGGCTTTCGGGGCATGATCGGACAACGCGAATGCACCGGGAAAAGCGCCCGGAACCGGAAACTTCGTTTCGTCCCGCAAAGCTAGCGCGAACCGCGCCGTCCGTCTTGGCTGAACGAGACCAACCGAACCGGAGCCGCGCCATATGGAAAATGCCCCTTTTGGAGCATGTTGCCGCATATGGCTTACCCCTCCCCCTTGAGGAACCATCGCTGCCGCCAGCCGAATTCCGTCTCGACCGGATTTCCGGTCGCATCCCGGCCCGGCCTGAAGCGGAAGCGCTCGGTGGCGAGTCGGCAGGTGATCCGGTCCGCCTCAGGATCCGGGCTGGCGCGAACGACCCGGCAGGCCTTGACCCGCCCGTCCGTTCCGACTCTCAAGGCGATGACCACTTGCGAACCCAGCCGCAGATCGCGGCTCTCGCGGGGGTAGTCGCGCGCGGAGTTGATGTCTCCGGCGATCTTCACCGGTTTGGCGGCAATTCCGCCGCCGCCACCCTGCCCGGAGCCGCCCGCCCCCGCTCCTGTTCCGCTGCCAAGTCCTGCAGCGCCGGTTCCCTCGCCTTCATCCCGTGCTCCGGAGGCATTTTCCGTGCCCTTGCTTGCGACGGGCGGCGCCTCGCTCGGCTTGATTGCGATCGGCGCTTTCGGAACGGCGGTTTCGCGGGGCTTGGCCTGCTTACCGGGCGTCCCCGCCGCGCCTTCGTCCTGCGCGGGCGAAGGGCGGGGCTGCGGTGCTGGCGCTGGCGGCGGTGACGGAGTTTCGAGCGGCACATCGAACGTCTGCGTGAGCGAGCCAACGATGGACGCTGCGAATTCCGGTGTGAAAGCGCGGATCAGCGCGGCGAGCGCCACGAAATGAAGCAGCGCGACCAGCGCGATCGCGCCCAGACGCGTCTTTCGCGCCGGTTTAAGGTCGGCTTTCACCATGGGGCGGAAATGCCATGAGGTTCATCGGCTTGGCAAGGTATCGGGGCGGATCAGGTTTCGGCGAAAGTATAGGGCTGCGCGGCGCGGCGATAGTCGTCGGCCAGCACGTCACGCCCGATCGGCGGCACCGAGCGCGCGGCGCAGTCGGCGCGCTGGCACAGGCGGCAGGTGACGCCGATGGGGGTAACTCTCGCTTCGTCCCCAGCCGCATAGACCAGCTTGCCCGCCTCTTCCGCCGCGCAGGCGAGCGCGACGGCGCGGGTGACTTTCATCCGCCCGTACCTTCCCTCGCCCGAAGTGACGGTGCGCGCGATCGAAAAGAACCGCTGCCCGTCCGGCAATTCCAGCCACTGCGTACGGACCTCGCCCGGCCAACGGAACACCTGATGCACCGACCACAAGGGGCAGCCGCCGCCATGCGCCGCGAAGGGGAAGCCCGCGCCGTCCAGCCGCTTGGAGACGTTGCCCGCCTCGTCCACGCGCAGGAAGAAGAACGGCACCCGCTCCTCGCCCGGACGGTGCAGCGTGGTGAGGCGATGGGCGACTTGCTCGAAACTGGTGGCGAACAGCCCGCAAAGCGCCTCGATATCGTAGCGCCGCGCCTCGGCCGCGCGGGCAAACCTGGCATAAGGCATCAGGATCGCCGCCGCCGCATAACCGGCCAGCGCCCGACGCACCAAAGTTGCCGTGGTCGTTTGAGCAAAGGCAGCGGCGCGAACGACCGCGACGATATCACTGCGCATCGCCGTATGCGCGATGTGGGTGGCGATCTGGAATGCCCGGCTTGAGGCGCCCAGCGTATCGTCGATCAGCAGTTGCTGGTTGTGCCGGTCGAACCGTCGCAGCGAATCGACCATGACGTCCGGCGGCAGGAAACGCACGCGCACGCCCTTGGCGCCAAGCCAGGCGGTGGCCCCGCCCGCCTGCTCGATTTCCGCCGCCAGTTCCTCGGCGCGCAGGTCGAGGGTGTGGAAGTAGTTGCGCGATTGGCCGAGGAAGCGCTGCGCCTCGCGCACCGGCTCGTTCTCTTCCGCCGCCGGGCCGGAGGCGCGTTGCTCGGCCAGAGCCTGACTCTCTCGGGTATAGGCCCCGTGGAGCCGCAGCAGCGCCTCCGAAATGCCCGGAAAGCTCATCGCGAGGTCGGCCACTTCCAGCGACGGCAGGTCGATATCGGCGAACAGCGGGTCACGCAGCACCTCGCCCACACGGCGGGCATAGTCTTCGCCATCGTCCCCGGCGATATCGGCCATGTCCAGCCGATAGGTCCGCGCCAGACGGAGCAACATGTCCGCCGTCACCGGCCGCTGGTTGCGTTCCAGCAGCGCGACATAGCTGGGCGAAATCTCCAGATCGTCCGCCATGGCCTGCTGGGTCAGCCCCAGTTCGCGGCGCATTCGGCGCAGCCGGGGGCCAAGATAGAGAGGTCGCGATTCCGCCATAGGTCAGCAGCTTGTCACACCTGCACATCTTTACAAGGAATATCTGTAAAGTTTGACAACCGGACCTCGCAGCCCGTTCCGCGCCGCACAAATGAGGATTAGCTCAAGGTCATCGCCCAATCACATTTTCGACGGGGACTTTTGGCAGTGACTTACCAGAGCAAGATCACCGAAGCCGGCCAGACCATCGGCACCGAAACCAACTGGAACGGCATCGAAGCGGAATCGGTCGCACGCATGCGCCTGCAGAACCGCTTCCGCACCGGCCTCGACATCGCCCGCCATACCGCGCGCATCATGCGTGAGGACATGGCCGCCTATGACCGTGACCCCGCCAACTACACCCAGTCGCTGGGCTGCTGGCACGGGTTCATCGGCCAGCAGAAGATGATCTCCATCAAGAAGCACTTCGGCACGACCAAGGGCCGCTACCTCTACCTCTCGGGCTGGATGGTCGCGGCGCTGCGCAGCGAGTTCGGGCCGCTGCCCGACCAGTCGATGCACGAGAAGACGTCGGTTCCGGCACTGGTCGAGGAACTCTACACGTTCCTGCGTCAGGCAGACGCCCGCGAACTCGGCATGCTTTTCCGCGATCTGGACAAGGCGCGCGAAGCCGGTGACGAGGTCGAGGCCAAGCGCCTTGAGCACGCCATCGACAATCACGAAACGCATGTCGTGCCGATCGTCGCCGATATCGACGCGGGCTTCGGCAATGCCGAGGCGACCTACCTGCTCGCCAGGAAGTTCATCGAGGCCGGCGCCTGCTGCATCCAGATCGAGAACCAGGTCTCGGACGAGAAGCAGTGCGGCCATCAGGACGGCAAAGTCACCGTCCCGCATGAGGACTTCATCGCGAAGATCCGCGCCGTCCGCTACGCCTTCATGGAACTGGGCGTCGACGAGGGCCTGATCGTGGCGCGCACCGACTCGCTGGGCGCGGGGCTGACCAAGCAGATCGCCTTCACCCGTGAGCCGGGCGACATCGGCGACCGCTACAACAGCTTCCTCGACTGCGAGGAGATCGCGGCGGGCGAGGTTGGCCACGGCGAAGTGCTGATCACCCGCGACGGTAAGCTGATGCGTCCGAAGCGGCTGCCTTCGAACCTCTACCAGTTCCGCAGCGGAACCGGCGAGGATCGCTGCGTGCTCGATTGCATCCATGCTCTGGAGAACGGCGCGGACCTGCTGTGGATCGAAACCGAAAAGCCGCACATCGGCCAGATCGGCGGAATGGTCAGCCGCATCCGCGAGGTGATCCCGAATGCCAAGCTGGTCTACAACAACTCGCCCAGCTTCAACTGGACGCTGAACTTCCGCCAGCAGGTCTACGACGCCTGGACCGCGGAAGGCCGAGACACCGGCGCCTATGACCGGGCGAAGCTGATGAGCGTGGACTACGACGGCACGGAGCTGGGCAATGAGGCCGACGAGCGCATCCGCACCTTCCAGAGGGATGCAGCGCGCGAGGCGGGGATCTTCCACCACCTCATCACCCTGCCGACCTACCACACGGCCGCCTTGTCGACCGACAATCTGGCCAGGGAGTACTTCGGCGAGGCGGGCATGCTCGGCTACGTCAAGGGCGTGCAGCGTCAGGAAATCCGCCAGGGGATCGCCTGCGTGAAGCACCAGAACATGGCCGGGTCCGACATCGGCGACGACCACAAGGAATACTTCGCCGGCGAAGCCGCCCTCAAGGCAGGCGGTACGCACAATACGATGAACCAGTTCGCTGCCTGAGGCAGCTGGGGAAGTTCCCCCGCCAAGCAAGGAAAGGAAGGTACTATGACGACCATGACCACCGAACCGGCCCGCGCCCGCGCGGTGCTTTCGAACCAGGACTTCAAGCTGCTTCAGGAAGCCGTCCTCTTCTACATGCGCGCGCATGAGGACGATCCGATCAGCTCGACCTATTCGAACCTGTACCACAGGCTCGGCAGCGCCACCCGGCGCTGACCTGAAACACCGGAACGCAGGCATCCATAACGCCTGCGACCGGAACCTCCGGCTCCCCGGAGCCGGATAACCTCTCAAGCGTTTTCCTGGGGAGGAAAACCCGGCCCGTCGCACACCCCTGCGGCGGGCCTCTTGCTATTGGTTAACTTGCCTTCAAAATTACCGGCCGGCATTGCAACGCATAGCCCAGCAGCGCGTTGTCTGAAAAATTAACACCTTGTGATATAACTGTTTCCGACACGGGGACGCAAAGTTGGTTCTGGTAACTTCGGAAGAGTACGAGGCGTTGGAAGGCCAAAGGCCACCTGAATCGCTCCACGCTGCCCTTGCGGCGGCCTCCCGCGCGGAACGCCGTCTGCGCGAGGCTATCGACGTGCTGCCGCAGGGCGTCGTCTTCCTCGACGAAGAAGGCCGCTACATCCTCTGGAACCGCAAGTACGAGGAAATCTACTGCCGCTCCGCCGACCTTCTGGAACCCGGTGCCAGGCTGGCTGACACGCTGCGGGTCGGCGTCGAGCGCGGCGACTATCCCGAAGCGAGCGGCCGCGAGGAAGAATGGCTCGCAGATCGCCTGTCGCTGATGCAGCAGCCCGCCGCCCGGCACGAGCAGCGCCTGTCGGGCGGTCGCTACGTGCTAATCGAAGAACGCCGAACCGAGGATGGCGGCTCGATCGGCCTGCGCGTGGATATCACCGACCTCAAGCAGAAGGAGGAAAGTTTCCGTCTTCTGTTCGAACAGAACCCGCTGGCCATGCTCGTCCACGATCCCGAAACCGGCCGGATCCGCAACGCCAATGCCTCGGCCAGCCGCCTGTTCGGCTATGGTCCGGAGGAGATGGAAGGTCTCGATGCCCGCCGCCTGTTCGGCGGCGAGGCCTGGCCCGAAGCTTCGCGCATGCTCAAAGCCGATACGCCGACCTGCAACGCGGACTGGACGATGTTCCGGCGCGACGGCGACGTGGTGGAAGCTCATGTCTCCACCCATGCCTCTGTCATCGAAGGACGACCGGTGACAATCGCCTCCGTCTTCGACGTCACCGAGCGCCGCCGCATCGAACGGCGCATGGAATACATGGCGCGCCATGACGAGTTGACCGGACTTGCGAACCGCTCGCATTGCCGCGAAACGCTGCGCGACCTGCTGCCGAAAGCCTCACTCGGCGAGCCAGTCACGCTGGCGCTCATCGATCTCGACAACTTCAAGACGGTCAACGACACTTACGGCCACCACTTCGGCGATGCCCTGCTGACCGACGCCGCGCGGCGCATGCGCGAACTCCTGCCGCCCGGCGCCTTGCTCTTCCGGATCGGCGGCGACGAATTCGCGATCATCTTCCGGGGAGCCGGCCTTGCCCAGGCCGAACCCATCTGCCGGGCGATCATCGCCGCGCTCAGCGAGCCCTTTCGCGTCCACGGCAACACGCTGCACATCGGCGCGACCGTGGGCATGGCCGCCGCCCCCTTCGACAGCGACGATTCCCCGACGCTGATGCGCTATGCGGACCTCGCGCTCTATGCCGCGAAGGCCGACCGGCGGGGCACCTGCCGCCGCTTCGAAGTAGCCCTCGACGAAGCGGCGCAGGCCAAGGTCCGGCTGGAGACGGACTTGCGCCAGGCCGTTCAGGAGGGGGAGCTTGACGTTCACTACCAGCCCCTGCTCAACCTCGAAACCGGCGCGATCGAGTGCTGCGAGGCGCTGCTGCGCTGGAATCATGCGGAGCGCGGCCCGGTCTCGCCCGAAGTCTTCGTGCCGCTGGCGGAAGAACTCGGGCTGATCGACAAGCTCGGCAGCTTCGTCCTGCAAAGGGCCTGCCGCGAGGCGACCCGCTGGCCCGAACATGTGCGCCTCTCGGTCAATGTCTCGCCCGTCCAGTTCCGCAACGGCAACCTGCTGAATACCGTCATCAACGCCCTTGCCGCCTCCGGCCTGAGCGCCGAGCGGCTCGAACTGGAAATCACCGAGGCGGTGTTGATGGAGCGAGGCCCCCGCCCCGCCGCGATTATCCGCAACTTGCGCAGCTTCGGCATCGGCATCTCGCTCGACGACTTCGGCACCGGCTATTCCTCGCTGAGCTACCTGCTCAATTACCCCTTCACCAAGATCAAGATCGACAAGTCGTTCATTCTCAACCTCCACGAGGAAGCCAGCTCCCGCGCCGTGATCCGCGCCGTGATCGGCCTCGGACGCAGCCTCGGGCTGACCGTGGCGGCGGAAGGTATCGAAAGCGATGTCGAACGCGAATACTTGCGCTCCGAGGGCTGCACCCAGGGCCAGGGCTTCCTGTTCGGCAGGCCGCAGCCGGGCGCGATGCTGGAATTTCCCGAAGGACCACCGCCGGACAGGCGCGACGCGGCCTGACCCCGCCGTCCGCCGGGTAATCGCCAAACGAGGAGCCGCCCCGATGAAAAGCATCGCCACGCTGACGATGAACCCGACCATCGACGTATCCTACGACGTCGGCAAAGTCCGCCACACGCACAAAATGCGTACCGACAACGAGCATTATGCGCCGGGCGGCGGCGGCATCAACGTGGCGCGCGTCTTCGTCCGGCTCGGTGGCCATGCACGGTGCTTCTATCTCTCGGGCGGCGCCACCGGCCCGGCGCTGGACGGGTTGATCGACCTGCACCAGCTCGTGCGCACACGCATTCCCATCATCGGACCGACGCGCATCGCCGCCGATGTTCTCGAACACGATACAGGCAAGGAGTACCGCTTCACGCCCGCCGGTCCGCATGTCAGCGAGGCTGAATGGCAGGAATGCCTCGACCGCCTCGCTGAAGCGGACTGCGACATGCTGGTCATGAGCGGATCGCTGCCCCCCGGCGTGCCCGACGATTACTACGCCCGCGTCGCGCGCCTGATGCGGGAACGGGATGGGCGCCGCTGCGAAGTCGTGCTGGACAGTTCGGGCAAGGCGCTGGCAGCGGGGATCGCGGAAGGCGGTCTCCTGCTGGTCAAGCCGAGCCAGGGCGAATTGCAGCAATATGCCGGTCGCAAGCTCGAGGATGTCGAGGCCATCGGCAAGGCCGCGATGGAGATCGTCGAGAGCGGCAAGGCCCGGCTCGTCGCCGTGACGATGGGCCACGAAGGCGCCGTGCTCGCCCGCACCGAAGGCCCGGTGTTCCTGCCCGCCCTACGGATCGACGCCGCAAGCGCAGTCGGTGCCGGGGACAGCTTCGTCGCCGCAATGGTCCACGCGCTGTGCCGGGGCGACAGCGAACTCGAAGCATTCCGCAGGGGCATGGCTGCCGGCTCCGCCGCCGTCCTGCGCGCGGGAACCGACCTCGCGCGCCCGGCGGATATCGAACGGATGCTGGAGCGGATCGAACCGCTCTGACCGTTCAGACGACGATCGCCCGCCTGCAGAAATCCCAGATCGCCACGGCCAGGGTCTCACGCTCGGCCAGATCGGGTGCACCGCCCTCTTCCTGGAGCAGGACGGTGTGCACGGTGGTGGAGACGAGGTTGTAGATCAGCCTCGCCTGCAAGTGCGGCTCGGCGGCGCGGAACTCGCCTTTCTCGATCCCCGCCGCAACCTGCCCGGCCATGAGGTCTAGCAGAGGCTGGAGCGCCGCCTGAAGCTCCGCGGGGCGGGACTGGGCGAGCCGCAAGTGCTCGCGGCTGAGCGCGGCGCTGCGCAGATGGGCGCCGCCTTTCATCCGACCGTTTTCGCCATGGCCGAGTTGGCCGACGACGATGCTGGAGACGATGAGCCGCAAGGCCTCGGTCGGACTCGGCACTTGCCGCGTCATCTCGCCGAACTGAAGTGCGGCCGAACGCAGCGAGGAATCGAAGACCGCCAGCACGAGATCGTCCTTGCCCTGGAACCGCTCGTAGAAAGCCCGGCGCGCCAGCCCTGTGCGCGACAGGACGGCTCGGATCGTCAGTCCCTCCAACCCGGCTTCGTCGAGCAGATCGTAGGCGGCATCGATCAGCAATCGCGTGCGGTCGTTCTCGCCATCGTCGAGCACGGCGGGTTGGGATTCGGACGAGACATGGGTCGGACGCAGGCTGGCCATCCCCGAGGGATTAGGCGCTCCTTCCGCTTCGGTCCAGCCCGGCGCCTCCCATTGACTCTCTGCCGGACCGCGCGCTAACAGTGTTGAGAACAGCGTTCTCAGAAACGCGACAACAGCTGAAGGACAGGAGAGTTCGATGCCCAAGGTCACTTACGTCGATCACGAAGGGCGCGCGTCCGACGTCGAGGTCGAACTAGGCGACAACGTCATGCACGGCGCGGTCTACAACGGGATCGAAGGTATCACCGGCGAATGCGGCGGCGGCCTCTCCTGCGCCACTTGCCATTGCTACGTGGACGAGGACTGGGTGGAGACCGTCGGCGGCCCCTCCTCTCAAGCGGAAGAGGAACTGCTGGAAGCCGTCGCAGCGGAACTGCGGCCGGGCAGCCGCCTCTGCTGCCAGATCGAGATGACCCCGGCGCTCGACGGCCTTGTCGTCCACATGCCCGAACATCAGTTCTGAGCGCGGAAAAAGGAGAGACCGATGCCTATCGACGCCGCCAATCCGGTTCCGCCGAACCTCCCGCGCCATGTCGGCATGGACCAGATCCCCGACCATGTCCCGAGCGACCTTGTCCGCCAGTCCGGCCTGACCGTCGGACCGGAATTCCTTGCGGGTCCACATGACTTCATGGCCGCGCTACACCATAAGCAGCCGCCGATCTATTATGACGTGAGCCCGATGGGGAACATGTGGCACCTCACCAAGCACGAGGATGCCCTGTTCGGCCTGCGCCATCCGGACATCTTCTCGAACGAGGGCGCCACCCCCTTCCCCCGCGATCCGAATGACTATTTCTATTTCATCCCGATCGAGATCGACCCGCCACACCACCGCAAGTACCGCAATATCGTCGACCCGGTATTCAGCCCCAAGGGCGTGCTCAAGCTGGAAGAGCTGATCCGCAAGCGCTCCAACGACCTGATCGACGCGATCGAGGCCAAAGTCGCTGCGGGCGGCACTTGCGAGTTCACCGAGGACTTCGGCCGCCCGCTGCCGGTCTCGGTCTTCCTCGACATCATGGGCCTGCCCCAGGCCATGCGCGACACGTTCGTGGAATGGGCGATGGAACTGCTCCATTCCAACGACCGCGCGATCATGGGCCAGGCCATGGCCAAGATCACCGCCTACCTCAAGGAAGCCATCGCCGAGAAGAAGGCGCAGCCGGACGACGGCGTCGTCAGCCTGATCGCCCATGCAGAGCCCGACGGCGCGCCGCTCTCCGACAAGGAGATCTTCGGCTTCGTCTGCTTCCTGTTCATCGGCGGGCTCGACACCGTCTTTGCCACGCTCAACAATATCTGGCTCTGGCTGGCGCAGAACCCGGAGAAGCGGCAGGAGATCATCGACCGCCCCGAGGACATCGACCGGATCGTCGAGGAACTGCTGCGTCGCTGGTCGGTGACGTTCTCCGGCCGGGTGCTCGACCGGGACCACGAGATGCGCGGGGTACAGATGAAGAAGGGCGACCGCGTCACCTTCATTCTGCCCGCCTGCAACTTCGACCCCGAAGTCTTCCCCGATCCGATGACGGTGGACTTCGACCGGCCGCGCAAGACGATCCTCGCGTTCACCGTGGGCGTGCACAGCTGCATGGGCGGGCACCTTGCCCGGCTCGAAGTGAAGATCGCGCTGCAGGAATGGCTGAAGCGGGTGCCGAACTTCGACCTCCAGCCCGGCACCCGCATCGAGTACCGCCCCGGCGGCGTGATCGGTCCGGAAGCGGTGCCGCTGGTCTGGTAGTTTCCACGCAACACCGAACAGGACATTCGACTGCCGCTCGTACAATTCCGCTTTGCGATCCCGCGAAATTGTTGCAGAGTAGTCAGCGAAAGGTCGCTTGCGGCTTTACCGGCGTTGGGAGAGAGCGCGCCGGGAAGGAAGTTAATTTCTTTCCGGCGCGCCGAATCTTCGCAGGTGCAACATCTTCTACAAACTAGATTTTAGAACCCCGGCCCGCGTAAAGCGGGTCGGGGTTCTCTCGTTATGTTGCACGCCCGCCGACGCTGTTCGCAGTTGCAGCAATGGCCTGGAAGCGTCCTTGAGGCGGCGAATCGGTGTAAATCGAATCACTTTGGCGCGCGTGGTTCGCCGAGTCGATTGGACGATTCGCCCCATGCCCGCCCCATGCCCGCCCCTCGATTGCCCCGTCCGAGTGCCTGCGCTAATCGCGAACGACCTTGACCCAGCGCCTCATCCAGCCCGCCCGAAGCCAGACGCACCTGCTCTGGTCGATCGCCCTTCCCGCGATGCTGACCAATGTCGCCACCGCATTGTTCGGACTGGCCGACATGTGGGCGATCGGGCGCCTCGGCGACGCCCCGGCGCAAGGCGCGGTCGAACTGGGCGCGAAGTACATGATGGGCCTGCTCAACGTGTTCAACTTCCTGCGCACCAGCACCGTCGCGCTGACCGCCCAGAGTGCCGGACGCGGCGACCGGAGCGCACAAGGCGAAACCCTGGCGCGGGCCATGGCGGTGGCGCTGGGCATCGGCGCGGTGCTGCTCTGCCTGATGCCGCTGGCGATCCCCTACGGGCTGGACCTGCTGGACGCGAAAGGCGCGGTCCGCGAGAGCGCCCGGCACTATATCGCCATCCGTTACTGGGCCGGGCCGCTCTGGCTGGGCAACTGCGTGCTGGTGGGCTGGTTGATCGGCCAGCGCCTCGTCCGCCAGGTCCTCGTGGTCGAGATCGCCGCCAATGTCGTGCACATCGCGCTCGACCTGTTCCTCGTGCTCGTGGTGCAATGGGGCGTGACCGGCGTGGCGACCGCGACCCTCTCCTCCGAGCTGTTCAAGTTCCTGCTGCTTGCCGCCCTGGTGCTGCGCCGCCCCGAAGCGCGCACCGCCTTCGCCTCGGTCCGGCATCGCGCAACCTGGCGGCGCAATGAACTCGCCCGTCTCTTTGCGCTCAACCGCGACCTGTTCCTGCGCACCCTGCTGCTGACCGCCGCCCTGCTCGCCTTCGCCCGCACCGGCGCGCAGGCCGGGCCGGTCATGCTGGCCGCGAACGGCATTCTGTTCCAGCTCTTCATGCTGGCGACACTCCTGCTCGACGGTTTCGAAAGCGCCGCGCAAGTGCTCTGCGGCGAGGCCCTCGGCGCCCGCGACCGCAACCGCTTCATGGCGACGGTCCGCTCGGCGCTGCTCTGGGGCGCGGTCATGGGGCTGGTCCTGACGCTCGGCTATGCGGCGGGCGGGCGGACGCTGGCGGCGGCCTTCACCACTGCGCCGGAGGTCATCGCCGCCACCGCCACCTATGCCCCCTGGCTGGCACTGCTACCGCTGCTGGGCGTCTCCGCCTATGTGCTCGACGGCGTGTTCGTGGGTGCGGGATGGACGCGAGCGATGATGGGGACGATGCTGGCGGCGATGGCGGTCTACGCCGTGCTGCTCTGGGGCCTGCATCCCTGGGGCAACCATGGCCTCTGGGCGGCCTTCACCCTGTTCTTCGTGATGCGTGCCTGCGCCCAGGCCGCCGTGCTGCCGCACCTCGTCCAGCGCAGCTTCGGGACACCTCCTCCAGAATAGCAAAAGCCGCCGACGCCGGAGGAGGGGATGGCATCGGCGGCTCGCTTGGCCTCAGGCGGGACGTTCAGGAACCTTGGGCAGGCTCCCGGGGATCAGTGCCCGCCTGATGCCGGCTTCGCACCGCGCGGGGGACGCGGGGCAATCCAGATAGTGCACGCGGCAATGAACAGCAGGATCGCGCAGAGCGCGAAGACATGCACGGTACCCAGCACCGTGCCTTGCGCGTTGACGAGATTGGCCAGCGTCTGGCGTGCCTGCTCCATCGAGAAGCCGGCATTCTGGAGCTGGTCCATCGTCTGCTGCGAATTGTTCATCGTCGCCGCCATGTCCGCCCCGTTGGCGCGGCTCATGTCTTCCCAGGTCGTCGTCACCAGGGCGGTGGCGATGGCGCTGGCCAGGGTGCGGCCGAAGTTGGCGATGCCCGCTGCGCCCGCCGTCTCGTCAGGCCGTACCGAGGCGAGGCTGATCGTCGTGAGCGGCACCATGAACAGCGAGACCCCCACGCCCTGCACCAGCTGCGGCCAGGCGATCGTCCAGAACGGCACGTCGGTGGACCAGCTCGTGCGGAAGATCGCGACCACGCCGATCCAGGCAATGCCGATGAACACCAGCATGCGCGGATCGAAGCGCTGCATCAGCTTGGGCACGAAGGGTGAAGCAAAGACCGCCAGCACGCCGGAGAAGGCCATGGCCTCGCCCGCCTGCGTTGCGGTGTAGCCCATCGAGGTCTGCAACCACTGCGGGATCACCACCACCGAGGCGAAGTATGTGCCGAAGGCGATGGTCAGCGAGAATGTCGCCGCCGAGAAGCCTCGGTGCCGGAAGACCTTGAGGTCCACCACCGGGTGCTCTTCGGTCAGCTCCCAGATGATGAAAGCGATGAAGAAGACCACCGCGATCACCGCCAGCCCGACGATGAAGGGCGAACCGAACCAGTCATGCTCGCGCCCGAGGTCCAGCATCATCTGGAACGCGGCGACCCAGGCGATCAGCAGGCCGAGACCCACGACGTCGATCGGCAGCTTGCGCGTCGGCGTCTCAACCCCGCGCAGGATCGTGAAGAGGCCGAAGAAGACCAGGATCACGATCGGCACGTTGATGAAGAAGATCCACTCCCACGACCAGTTGTCGGAAATGTAGCCGCCGACGATCGGACCCGCGATCGGCGCAGTAACGACGGTCATCGCCCACATGGCCATGGCGCGCGGGTGCATGTGCTTCGGGAAGATGCGCAGCAGCAGCGTCTGCGTCAGCGGCATCAGCGGACCGCCGCAGAAGCCCTGCCCCAGACGGAACAGCACCAGCAGGCCGAAGCTATGGGCGATGCCGCAGAGCGCGGAGAACACCCCGAAGCCGATCAGCGAGAGCAGGAACACCCGCAGGCTGCCGAAGCGCCCCGCGAGCCAGCCGGTCAGCGGCACACAGATCGCCTCGGCCACCGCATAGGAGGTAATCGCCCAGGTGCCGTTCGACACCGAAACGCCCAGCCCGCCCGAGATGTGCGGGATCGAGACGTTGGCGATCGTCATGTCGAGCACGACGACGAAGTTGGCCATCGCCAGCAGGAAGCCAGCGATGAGCAGCTTCACCCCCGTGAAGGTGGTGTCGCCTGCGCCAGCACCTCCGGCTGCTGGCGCAGCGGGTGCGCCGGCCATCAGTCGGCGTCCGTCAGTTCGATCTCGGCATCCATCGAGAGACCGATGCGCAGCGGATGCTCCTGAAGTTCCTTGGGATCGAGTTCGATGCGGACCGGCAGGCGCTGGACCACCTTGATCCAGTTACCCGTCGCGTTCTGCGCCGGTATCAGCGAGAAAGCCGCGCCGGTGCCGCCCGAGAAGCCGACGACCTTGCCGTGATAGGTCACGTCGCCGCCGTAGAAGTCGGACTTGAGCGTCGCCTTCTGGCCGGGGCGGACCTTGCCGAGCTGCGTTTCCTTGAAGTTGGCATCGACATAGAGGTGGCCGACCGGAACCACGGTCATCGCCACGCCGCCGGCCTGGACCTTCTGACCGACCTGGATGGCGCGCTTGGCGATCACACCGTCGATCGGTGCGCGCACGACGGTGCGTTCGAGATCGAGCCGGGCCTGGTCGAGCTTGGCCTGGGCCTGGCGGATTTCCGGCGCAGTCGTGTCCGAAGTGCCCTTGGTCAGCGCGACGGCGGCGTCTTCCTGTCGGCGGGCGCTGACGGCGGCGGCCTGCATCTGGGCAAGCATCGCACGCGCCTCGCTGGCCGAGGCCTGGGCCGAGGCGAGCTGCTGGCGGGCGGTCGTCAGTTCGTCACCCGAAACGGCACCGCTGCCGACGAGGGCCTGACGGCGCGCGAAGTCGGTCTTGGCCTTGGTCAGCGTCGCCTCGGCCGAAGCCACGCTGGCCTTGGCCGAGTTGATCTGCGCATCGCTGGCGTCTGCCGAAGCACCCAGCGCCCGGTTCTGCGCGAGCGACTGGCCGTAGCGACGCTGCGCGGCGGCAAGTTCGGCCTCGGCCTGGGCGAGCGCGATGCGCTGGTCCGAATCCTCGATGCGGAACAGCAGCTGGCCCTTGCGGACGGGCTGGGTGTCGGTGACGAGCACTTCCACCACGCGGCCCGACGTCAGCGGGGTCACTTGCGCATTGTCGCCGCCGACATAGGCATTGTCGGTCGAGACCGAGCGGCTGCCGATGAAGGCGTCGTAAGCGAAATAGAGCAGGCCCACTGCCGCCACGCCCACGGCAAGGCCGACGAGGAGCGGCTTGCGCCTGTTCTTGCCAAGCACGCTCCCGGAGCCCTGCTCGTTGTTGTGTTCGTCACTCATTACTCGGGAGCCTTCTTGCTTGAATTGTCTTCGTAACCGCCGCCCAGCGCGCGCTTGAGCGCGACTTCGCTGGCGAGAGTCCGGAAATGGGCATCGACGGCGGCCTGCCGCGCATCGAGCGCGGTGGTCTCGGCGCTCAGCGCGTCGAGGTAATTGGCAAGGCCGCCGTTGTAGCGCTTCATCGCGATGTCGTAGGCGCGGGCCGACTTGTCCTGCGCGTCGGCCGAGGCCTGCTCCTGCTCGGCTGCCGCATTGCGGGTGGCGAGCGCATCGGCCACGTCCTGAAGCGCGCCGATCACGGTGGAATTGTAGTCCGCCACGGCGAGATCGTAGGCGCCGCGCACCTTGGTGTACTCGCCCTTGAGGCGGCCGCCCTGGAAGATCGGCAGGCTGATCGCTCCGCCCGCATTTCCGTAAGTCGAGCCGCTCTTGAACAGGTTCGAAAGGCCCAGTGACTGGAGGCCGAACAGCCCGCTGATCGAGATATCGGGCAGGAACGCGGCCTTGGCGGCGTCGATCCGCTTGCCCGCACCTTCGGCGCGCAGACGCGCGGCGACGATGTCGGGACGGCGACCGACGAGGCCGATACCGGCATCGGCGGGAACCGGCGTCACCGGCAGGCGGGCGATCGAGGTCGGCGCGATCGAAAGACCGCGATCCGGCCCGGCGCCGAGCAGCGCGGCAAGCGCGTGGCGGCGCAGCAGGATCTGCTCGTCATTGGCCGAAAGCTGGGCGCGGGCCGAGGCGGCCAACGATTCCGACTGACGCAGCGGCAGTTCGCTGTCGAGTCCCTGCTGGTTGCGCTGGTCGCTGAGCGTAACCATCGCCTCGCGCGCCTTCACCGCATCCTTCAGCGCCTCGCCGCGCGCCACGAGGCGGGCGAGGTCGAAGTAGGAGGAGACCACGTTCGAGGAGATCATCAGCTCGGCCTGGCGGGCGTCGGCCTCCGCGGCCTTCTGCTCGGAAGTCGCCGCGGCCAGCATCTTGCGATACTTGCCCCAGAGGTCGAGGTCGAAGTCGGCTGAGAGCGCGAGATCGCCGGTAGAGCCATTCCGCACGAAGCTCGGCGGAATGCCGTTGTTCTTGCTCTGCTTCTTGCCGCCCACAGACCCCTGTCCGTTGACGGTCGGCAGCGTCGAGGCCCCGGCGACCAGCGTGGCGCCGCGCGCCTGAAGGATGCGGGCCTGCGCTTCCGCCACGTCCGGCGAACTGGCCAGCGCCTCGGCCACCAGCGCATCGAGCTGGGCATCGCCATAGGCGGTCCACCACTGCTGCTGCGGCCATGCGGCGTCGGAGGTAGCCGCCAGGGACTGGGCGCTGTCCAGGGTTGCAGAAGCCCGCATCTGCGGCTTCGGCCCGAGGTCGGGCACTGCGCAGGCGGACAGCGAAAGGCCTACGGCCAGCACGGAGGCTGCCGCGACTCGGGGGATAGTGATCGTACTCATCGGTACAGTTTTTATCGGAGTCCGGCTTGCGCCTGTCAACGAAAAAGTGTACCAGCCAGTACCACTATGACAGAAAATCCGGGCAAGAGAGAACTCAACAAGGCGAAGAAGCGCGCCGCGATCGTGGAAGTCGCGACGCGTTCGTTCTTCGAGCGAGGTTATGCCGCCACCACGATGTCTTCCATCGCCGACGAACTCGGCGGCTCGAAAGCGACGCTCTGGGCGCACTTCGGATCGAAGGAGGAACTCTTCGCAGCCGTGGTAGACAACAAGGTAGATGCCTTCGCGCAGGACGTGAACGAAGTCCTGATCGGACAGACCTTCTCGTTCCCCGCGCTGCGCCGGGTTTGCCTGCGTTTCCTGGAATGCCTGCTGCGGGATACTTCGGTACAGCTTTTCCGTCTCGTGATGGGCGAAGGCGAACGCTTCCCGGAAATCAACGAGATGTTCTACGAACGCGGCCCCTATCGCTTCCGCGGCTGTGTCACCGAATTCTTCGCAACCAAGTTCACTGCCGAGGAAGCCGAGCGACTGACGAAGATCACGACATCGGCGCTTGTCGGATTTCGTTCGGACAGTCTCGTGCGGCCGAAGCTTCCGAACCTCAAGGAGCGCGAGGCCTTCGTGGACGATCTGATCGGCCTGATCGACTGGCCGCGCCGCCTCTGCCCGCAGGCAGCGTGACTGTGTCCGGAAAATGCACCTCAGCGCATTTTCCGGCCCCTATCGCTTGACCCGAGGCCGTCGGAATAGGAAACGGCGCGCATGGACAAGTCCCCTGCACTCAGCCCGATCCTCGTCGTCACCACCGGCGGCACGTTCGACAAGCAGTATTTCGACGCCCTCAGCGAATACCAGATCGCCGAGAGCGTGATCGAGAAGCTGCTCAAGGTCGCCCGCGTCGCCCATCCGGTCCGCGTCGTCGAACTGATGCGCAAGGACAGCCTGGAACTGACCGACGAGGATCGCGCCGCGATCCGCGCGATCGTCGCCTCGGCGCCGGAAGCCCATGTCGTGATCACCCACGGCACCGACACCATGACCGAGACTGCCAAGGTCCTCGCCGACGTGCCCGGCAAGACCACGGTCCTGACCGGCGCCCTCGCCCCGGCCCGCTTCGCCGAGAGCGACGCGACCTTCAACCTCGGCATGGCCTTCGCCTGCTGCCAGTCCGCGCCCGAGGGCGTGTGGATCACGATGAACGGCTCGGTGTTCAACGGCCTCAAGGTGCGCAAGGACCGCGAGGCGGGGAAATTCGTCGCGCTCTGAAGGCGCGATTCCCGCCCGAATTGATCTTGAACTAAGGGCAAAACCGGAAAGCCTCCTTCGTCAGGCGCAAACGGCTGCCCCCTAGACCTGAGCGCGGAAGGCCGATCGCCGCGTCGCTCATGAATGCGCACGACTTCCCGGTCGCACAGTAACGCCGCCTCCCGTTTCGGGGGGCGGTCCTTACGCTGCGAAGGGAGTTGTCGTGACGGTAGCGCTTCAGAACCAGGCCGATGTTCATGTCGCACTGACGAATGCGCCGATCGGCGCAATGATCATCGACG
Organism: Novosphingobium sp.; assembly: GCF_036820275.1. GTDB lineage: Bacteria > Pseudomonadota > Alphaproteobacteria > Sphingomonadales > Sphingomonadaceae > Novosphingobium. The sequence continues at coordinate 95,247 of NZ_DAISLT010000007.1, read as the reverse complement.
AGGCCGGGGTGATCTCCTGGGCCAACCAGGCACTGGCAACGCTGCTGGGCGAGCCGAACCCTTCCACGCTGCGGCTCACCCTCGCCTTCGTCTGGCTTCCGCAGGACGAAGCCGAACTGCTCCGACAGATGCTCGAAGTGTTCTTCGCGGCGCCCGTCGAGGCCCGCCCCTCGTGGACACGCGTGGTTACGGTCAAGGCGCTGGAAGGCATCGAGCAGACCGTCGAACTGACGCTGACCTCGTCCCCCGGCGAGTTCGACAAACGCGCGATCCTCTATTTCCAGAGCCTGACGCGCCAGACGATCGCCGAAAAGCGCTTCTCCCAGATCTTCGAGAACCTCCCGCTCGGCGCCCTCGTGGTCGACAGCCGCCAGCGCATCGTCCAGGTCAACGCCGCGCTGGCGGGCGAGTTCGGCTACCCGCGCGAGGAACTGGTCGGGCAGTCGCTGGAAATGCTGCTTCCGCCCCGTTACCGCGAACCGCACCGCGAGCATGTGACCGGCTATGTCCAGGCTCCCAGCTCGCGCATGATGGGTTCGGGCCGCGATCTTACCGGCCTGCACCGCTCCGGCCAAGAAATCCCGGTCGAGATCGCGCTGACCCGGCTCGAAAACGGCGCCCAGCCGATGTTCATGGCGATCGTCAGCGACATTTCCTCGCGCAAGCGGGGCGAGACCGCACTCCAGCAGACCAATGCCCAGCTTGAGGAATTCACCTACGTCGCCAGCCACGATCTGCGCTCTCCCCTGCGCGGGATCGCCGACCTCGTAACCTGGATCCGCGAGGACCTGAGCGAGACCGAACTGCCGGAGGATGTGCAGCACAACTTCGATCGCATCGCCCTGCGCATCGCCCGTGCCGAGCAGATGATCGACGACCTGCTCGACTATGCCCGCGCCGGGGTGCGCGACCGTCATACCGAGACGATCCACCCCGCCGAACTGATCGATGAAGCGCTGAGCCTCGCGCTCGTGCCCGACAGTTTCAGGATCGAGATCGACCTGCAGGGCGGCGACATCACCGCGCCCCGCGCCCCGCTCGCAACCTCGCTGCGCAATCTGATAGGCAATGCCGTGAAGCACCACGGCGGGCGCTCGGGGCGTATCCGCATCGCCATGCGCGAGGAAGGGCGCTTCTCGGTCTTCACCGTCGACGACGACGGCAAGGGCGTCACCCCCGGCAACGAGGACCGCATCTTCAAGCTGTTCCACCGCGCCTCGCCCGGCACCAGCGGCGACGGCGTCGGCCTCGCCTTCACCCGGCGCATGATCAATGCCCATGGCGGCATGGTGACGGTGCAGTCGCCCGGCGCGCTCGGCGGCGCCTCGTTCGAAATCCACTGGCCCAGGATCCTGCTGAAGGAGAACGAGGATGACTGAGCCTGCACAGGTCACGCTCCCCTTCGACTATACCGTGCTGGTCGTCGATGACGACGACGTGGCACTGGAAGGCGTGCTGCGCAGTTTCAAGCGCCACGGCGTCCCTTGCCGCACCGAGACCGCCGGGGACGGCCGCGAAGCGCTGACGATCCTGCGCGGGCAGAATCCGGGAAAGGCAGTAGATACCCCGGTCATCGTCCTGCTGGACCTCAACATGCCCAACATGGACGGTTTCCAGTTCCTGGAGGAACTGCGCGCCGACGCCGAACTGAAGCGCACGGTCGTGTTCATCCTCAGCACCAGTTCGCGCGATCAGGACCGCTCGCGCGCCTACGACGAACATGTCGCCGGATACATGGTGAAGTCCGCGGTCGGCCCGCAGTTCGCCCAGCTCGCCCAGTTCATCACCAAGTACGCCACCACGCAGAACCTGCCCGCGATCGCGCTTTCGTGATCCCACCCCGCTTAGTCGAGGAACCCGAGACGATGGATTACAACTACAAAGGCAAGACGGAAATCCAGGCCCTGGTGGTGGACGACGACGATGTCGACCGGGAACGCCTGATCCGCATGCTCCAGCGCGGCCCGCGCGCCATCAACGTGATCGAGGCCAGTTCGCAGGCTGAGGCGCTCCAGATCATCCGTCATGCCGAACCCGCGCTCGACATCGTCTTTCTCGATTTCGGCCTTTCCGACGGCGACGGGCGCGATCTCGTGCCGACGATCCGCGCCGAAGTCGATCAGGATTGCCCGATCGTGGCCGTCACCGGCAATGTCGACGAACAGGTCGCGGCGGATTCGATCAAGGCCGGAATGACCGAATACCTGACCAAGCGCGCCCTCTCACCCGAACGGGTCGCCGCCTCGGTCGAGGAAGGCATCGCTTGGCGCAAGTACCGGCAGGACCTGCGCCGCACCGAGGAGGAACTGACCCACCGCAGCCTCCACGACCCGCTGACCGACTTGCCCAACCGCACCCTGCTGTTCGACCGCCTCGGCCAGGCCTGCGCCCGCGCCCGCCGCAACGGCAGTTCCTTTGCAGTGATGATGATCGACCTCGACCGCTTCAAGGAGATCAACGACAGTTTCGGCCATGCCGCGGGCGACGTCGTGCTCACCACTGTCGCCCGGCGGCTGCGCGGCCACTTGCGCGAGGTCGATACGGTGGCCCGGCTCGGCGGCGACGAGTTCGCGCTGCTGCTTCAGGACGTGCCGGACACCGAGACCGCGACAGGGCTTGCGGGCAAGCTGGCGCGGGTGATCGAGCAGCCGATCGTCCACGAAAACCGCATCCTCCATGTCGGCGCCTCGATCGGCATCGCCATGTGCCCGCAGCGCGGCTACGCGCCGACCGGCCTGCTCTCCGCCGCCGACGATGCGATGTATGCGGCCAAGCGCGGGCTCGACAAGCTGGTGGCCAGCCGGGACAACCTCCCCGCCGCGCCCGCCTTCGATCCCAAGGACATGCTGGAGGAGATCGACCAGGCCATCGCCCATGATGCGCTCGAATGGCATTGGCAGCCGAAAGTCGATCTGCGCGACGGGCGCGTGCTCGGCTTCGAGGCGCTGGTGCGCTGGCGCCATCCGCGCAGCGGCAATATCCCCGCCGACCAGCTCATCCGCACCGTCGAGCAGTCGCCGCTGCTGGAAACGTTCACCAACCAGTGCCTCGACACCGTGCTCGCCCAGTTCGCCCGGATACAGGACCAGGTGGACGGTGCTGCCATCGCCATCAACGTCTCGGCCCGCATGCTGGAGCGGCCGACTTTCGTGGACAGCGTGGTCGAACTGATCGAGTGCCACCGCATCGCCCCCGAACGGGTGACACTGGAACTCACCGAGACCGCGCTCATCACCAATCCCTCGCAGGCCAAGCGGGTGATCGAGCGGCTGCACGAGCACAAGATCCCGCTCTCGATCGACGACTTCGGCGCCGGTTTCACCTCGTTCGGCTACTTGCGCGACTTCGCGATCAGCGAGATCAAGATCGACCGCTCGTTCATCTCGCGCTTCACCGAGAGCCGCTTCGACCAGTCGCTCGTCAACAGCCTGGTGGTACTCTGCGAAAGCCTCGGCATCCCGCTGGTGGCAGAGGGCGTGGAAACGCCGGAAACGCAGGAGCTGCTGGTCTCGCTCGGCTGCAATGCCGGGCAAGGCTACGGCATCTGCAAGCCGATGCCTTACGACGATGTGCTCGACTGGATGGACTCGTGGCGCAACCAGACACCGATGATCCGCCAGGTAAACGCATGAAGGCCTGAACGCCTCCGCGCACCGGGGCGCATTTTCCGCCCCGGTGATACCTGCCCGCTTCCAGCCATCATCGCTGGACCCCGCCCGCGCCTTTCGCGATCCTCCTCGCCGAAATCATGGAGAGGGACGCGTCATGAGCGACGAATCCGCCGCAGCCATCAGCGCCGTGCGGCGCGACTGGGTTACCGAACACCGCGACATGTATCTGGCATCCGGCGGCGCCCAGGGCCACATCATGGACATCACGCCGGTCGGTGGCCGCAAGTTCGCGACGCATTGCCTGGTCAAATATACCGGCCGCAAGAGCGGCAAGGTCTTCATCACCCCGCTCTGCTACGCCGATATCGGCGGCGAGGTGGTGATCTGCGGTTCCAAGGGCGGCGCCGACACGCACCCGCAATGGTATCTCAACCTCGTCGACAATCCCGAGGTGGAGTTCCAGATCGCCACCCAGGCCTTCAAGGGCACCTGGCGCGAACCCGAGGGCGCGGAACGGCAGAAAGTCTGGGACTTCTTCGTCGACTGCCACCCATTCTACGCCGCCTATCAGACTTCCACGGAGCGTGTGCTCCCGCTCGTCATGATGAAGGCAGACACCGAGATTCCGGTGTTCAGGGCCGAGGATGCCACCGGCATCCGCACCGCCTGACCTTTCCAGCCTTACCTTTTCAGGATTTTCCACGCGATGACCACCGCCACGATCGACTTCACCGATATCGACCAGTACCTCGGCAAGACCATGGACTTCTCGCCCTTGCGCGAACCCGTCGCCAACAACGACATCCGGCGTTGGGTCCACGCCATGCATTACGCCAACCTGCTGCATTTCGATCCGGCCACTTTCGAGAAGAGCCGTTGGGGGCGCCTCGTCGCGCCGCAAAGCTTCGCCATCGCCACCGACGACGGGCATGGCGCCGCACCCGCCTGCGTCGGCTGCATCCCGAATTCGCACCTGCTGTTCGGCGGCGACGAGTGGTGGTTCCATGGCCCGCGCATCGAGGCCGGCGACGTGGTGACGAACACGCGCATTCCCTTCGACTACAAGGTGAAGGAAACCGGCTTCGGTCCCACCTGCTTCCAGCGCGGCGACAACAACTATGCGAACCAGAAGGGCGAACCGATCGCGAAGCAGCGCTCCACCGCGATCCGCTATCTCGCCCATGCCGGCGGCGATTCCGTCAAGGCCGAGGAGTTCGACGAACCGGAATGGACCGACGAGGCAATCGCCGCGCTGGAAGACCGCAAGTTCGCCTGGGTGCAGATGCTCCACGACCTTGGCCACAAGGAACGCTGGTGGGATGACGTCACCGTGGGCGACCAGCTTCCCGAGCGTGTGTTCGGCCCGCACTCGATCGCCAGCTTCGCCACCGAATGGCGCGCCTACATCGTCAACACCTGGGGGACGATGAACTTGCGCAAGAACGATCTGGAGGCGTTGGGCTTCACCCGCGAGATGGCCGGGTACGAGAACGATCCCGACATGATGCGGGTGAACCCGTCGCTTACCGACGGCGCCTATTACGGTCCCTCGCGCGGGCACCTGTTCCCCAAATACGCGCGCCGCATCGGGATGCCGCGCGGCTATGGCTACGGCGCCTCGATGGGCTCATGGGTCACGGACTTCCTGTCCGGCTGGGCGGGCGAGCACGGCATGGTCGTCCACTCCATCGCCAACTATCGCGGACCGGCCCTCACCGGCGACGTGACGATCCAGACCGCCGAAGTCACCGAGAAATCGGTGGACGAGGATGGCCGGCACCTCGTCCACGTCAAGCATCTGATGACCAACCAGAACGGCAAGACGATGTGCACCGGCAGCGCCGAGATCGCCCTGCCCAAGAAGCCGGGCTGACGCGAGGGGTCAGAACGGTCCCGGCAGCGCTCCGCCTGCCGAGACCGTCTCGACCCGGCCCGCGATCCAGATCGAACCGTCGGCCTCCCGGCGGCAGTGGACCAGCCCGTCCGCGCCGACTTTGCGCCCCTGCGCCGCGACGTAGCTTTCCCGGACCAGTCCTTCGGCAAAGAGATACTGCGCCACCGCCGCATTGAGGCTGCCCGTCACCGGGTCTTCTACCATGCGGCCCGACGGGTCGGCGAAGAAGGCGCGCACTTCGAACTGCGCCGGTGAGCCGGGGGCGCAGGGTCCCAGCAGCGCCACATCGGTATGCAACGGCGCGCGCGGGGCGGGTTCGGCAGCCAGAACCGCCTCGGCGGATGCGAGATGCAGCAGCTTCCAGCCGGGACCGTTGGCGGCATGGACCGCTGCGATCACCTCACTCTCCTCCGCGCCGCAGAGGCGGATCGTCTCGGCCCGATCCGCCGCGTCGAGCGGCCCGGAGCGGCGCAAGTCCGGCGCCCGGAAGGCCAGCATCCCTTCCTCCTGCCGCACATCGACGAGACCGATGCCGCATTCCTGTACGATTGTGCCGGGCGCCTTCGGCGTGCCGCCCGCCGCCAGCCAGGCATGGGCACTGCCCAGCGTCGGATGCCCGGCGAAAGGCAGTTCGCCCGCCGGATAGAAGATCCGCACCCGGTAGTCGGCTGCGGGGTCGGTCGGCGGCAGCAGGAATGTGGTCTCCGAAAAGCCCAGCCAGCGCGTGATCCGCAGCATGGTCGCGGCGTCCAGATCCTCGCCTCCGCGCACGACCGCCAACGGATTCCCGGTCAGCGAGCCGGAGCCGAAGACATCGACAAGATCGAGTTTCATGATCCGCATTCTCTTTCAATTCCCACTGTTTGACGCTATTTTCGCATGGTTGCGACGTCGAAGCGACATGCTGCTTTCAAGAGATTTCCCGTGGTTCATTCGAGGTTGGGGAGCAAGGGCGCATTCGGTTCGTTATGCCGTCACGAAATTACGTTCTCAGGAAGGACACCGCGATGAAAAAGACCCTTTTGGCTTTTGCCATGGCAGCCCTGGTTCTCCCGCTCGCCGCCCCCGCAGCCGCCCAGGACTGGCGACGCGACCGTCATGACAACCATGGCCGCTACGACCGGGACCGTAACGAGCGCAACCGTTATGACAATCGCGGACGCTATCGTGAGCCTCGCCGCCTCGGCCGCAACGACCGCGTCTGGCGCGGCAATGACGGGCGCTATTATTGCAAGCGTGACAACGGCACCACTGGCCTGATCATCGGCGCCGGTGCCGGTGCGCTGGCCGGGCACACGATCGCCGGTCGTGGCGACCAGACGCTGGGCGCGATCATCGGCGGCGTCGCCGGTGGCCTGCTCGGCCGCGAGATCGATCGCGGCGAAGTGAAGTGCCGCTAAAGCTCTGAACGGCGAAAAACGGCGCGTCATCTCCCCGATGACGCGCCGTTTCTGTTCGACCCGATCAGGCTTTCCCCGCCGTGACCAGCCGCAAACGGTTATCTGCGGAAGGGGCGCAAGCCGAGACCGTGCGGTTCCGCCCCTGCCGCTTGGCATCATAAAGCGCCTCGTCGGCCCGGCGCATCGCCTCCGGCAGCGAGAGCCCGCGCGTCGCGGTCACGCCCAGACTGAGCGTGGGCGCCACCTCTCCGCCGGCGAACGTCGATACGGCAAGCTGTTCCACCGCGCGGCGCAAGCGCTCGGCAGCGACATGGGCCTCGCGTCCGCTGCGGGCATGGAGGAACAGGCCGAACTCCTCGCCGCCGAGCCGTCCGCACAAGTCCCCGGCGCGCAAGTTATCCTGGATCGTATTGCCGATCGCGACGAGCACCCGGTCCCCCACCCCGTGACCGAAATCGTCGTTGATCTGCTTGAAATGGTCCACGTCGGCCACGATCAGCCAACCGTCGCGATCCGCCATGGCATCGCGGGTCATTTCGATGAAGACATCGCGATTGGTCAGCCCGGTCATGCCGTCGACGCGCGAGCTGCGTTCGAGACGCTTGAACGCCAGGGCCAGTTCGCCATGAAGCGCGGCGATCCGCAACTGCTGACGCATCAGCACGATGCAGACCGGCGCCGAGACCGCCAGCGCCACGACGACGCCGAGTACCAGCAATTGCACCGGCATCGCGAAGCCGGGAATGAACGCCGCGAGTTGCAGCAACAGCAGTGTCGCTGCTACAGACAGCCCCGTCCCGGCAGCGACACTGCGCAAGCCATGGCTTTTCATTTCGAACAAACCCCGTTTAACCCCGTAGCCCTGATAGATGCGGATAGTTAACAGTTCGCTGCTCGCGCCATTCGTATATATACGTAAGCTAATACGAATAGGGGCCTAAGGTCGCCGGAAGCGACACTGGATTTCCCCACACCGCTTGAAAAGCAGCGCTTTTCATTGCGATGCGCTGCCCCCTACAAGATCCGCTCGCTCAAGGCCATGGCCATAAGTTCTGTAAGGTAACGTTTCCGCACGACAAAATCGTGCGCATCGCAGCAAATCCCGGCAATCAAACGCTCGATAGGGGCTGGTCTACCGCGTCGTCATCGGTCATCGTGCCGCCTCCTTTCTGTCAGGAGAGTGCGTGTACCGTCCGACGCTGATCGCCCTCTGTGCGATATATACCGTCTCCTCGGCCCCGGCGATGGCGGACACCCCTCGCGAATTACTGACGGCAGCAGCCTTTCAGGCGCAGGACAAGGCCAAGGCGCTGGCCCTGATCGGCCAGGCCATCGCCGCTTCCGACAGGATATTGGCTACCCGCCCCGGAGATCACGAAGCGACTCTCCAGCGCGGAATCGCCATCGGCTATCGCGCGAAGCTCACCCGCAACCGGTCGGACGCGCGCACCTCGCTCGGCATCTTCGAAAAGCTCGCGGCCCAGAACCCGCGCGATGCCGAAGCGCAGATGGTGATCGCGGGCTGGCATCTCGATGCAATCGACCAGTTGGGCGGCTTTCTCGCCCGCACCGCACTGGGCGCGAAGACCCAGGCCGGTGAAACCGCGCTCAACCGTGCCGTCGCGCTGGGCGGAGACCGCGCCTTCTATCCGGGCCTCGCCGCCCTGATGCAGATCCGCAAGGACCAGGCGGACATCGCCCAGGTCCGGCGCTGGGCGGAAACCGCCGCCAAGGCATCCACGCCCACCCCGCTCGATGCCCAGATGAAGCGAGGCGCCATCGCCATCCTGCCATCCCTGCGCGCCGGCGACGGCAAGACCGCGGCAAGCCTGGCCCGCAAGCTGCTACCGTTCGGCAAACTGGCAAGCTGAGCCCCCCTCCTTTCGCCGCCCATCATTTCGACCGCAGCGCCCTTCGTCGACAACAGGGCTCGTTTCGGCGTGTATCGTCAAATTGACGCAAATGTTCATCCTCCGTTTTGGCACCCGATGGAAAGGCGAGGGCCGGTCAACAAGACATTCAACTCGGAAGGATTTTCAGATGCGCAAAGCCATCACCGCAGCCCTGCTGGCCGCGATCACCGTTCCCGCCACGCTCGCCGTCACCGAAGTCGCTGAAGCCCGCGATCACGGTCGCCGCTATCACCGCACCGACAACGGCGTCCGCTACTGGCGCGGCAATGACGGCCGTTATCGCTGCAAGAAGTCGAACGGCACCACCGGGCTGCTGATCGGCGGCGTTGCCGGTGCCCTGGCCGGTCGCGCCATCGACACGCGCGGCGATCGCGCCACCGGCACCATCCTGGGTGCAGGCGCCGGTGCCCTGCTCGGCCGTTCGATCGACCGCAACAACAGCCGCCCCCGCTGCCGTTGATCTTCCGCAGCTGATCTACGGAAAACCACGACGCGCCGACCCTCGGGACGGCGCGTCCCATACCTGCCACGATTGAAATATTTCGAAATCACCGGGCGACGGGATGTGCCTAAGCCCTCGCCCCATGGCTCCCGATCTCGAACGGACTACCGGCACCACCGGCGTCAACCGCCTCCTCGCTTCGGCCTTCGGCGTAAGCCTCGTCAGCGATATTCCCGAACGACTTTCCCGCCACGGCCTGCGCCCCTGGCTGGACGGAAAACGCCGCCGCCGTCTGGACCGCATCCGCGAGAGCGGCCTGCTCTTCATCCACATTCCCAAGAACGCCGGCACCTCGATCTGCGACCGTCTCTACGGCGCCCAGATGAAGCACTGCTCGGCCCGATACTACGCCAAGGTCTCGCCTGACCTGCTGGCCCTGCCCAGTTTCGCGCTCGTGCGCGATCCGGTCGACCGCTTCCTGTCCGCCTTCCGCTATGCCCGCACGGGCGGCACCCGCCACCGCACGGTCTCCGCACCCTTCCGCGAACGTTACGCCACGTTCCGGACGATCGACGATGCGATCGACCATCTTGCCGAGGCGCGCTCGCCCTTCGGCATCGATCATATCTTCCGCCCCCAGTGCTGGTACGTGCTCGACGCCCAGGGACGTTCGGCGGTCGACCGGCTGATCCCTTACGAACAGATCGGCGAAATCGGCAAACGCCTCGGCCGCGAGGAACTCTCCACCCTGCCCGAGTTCAACCGCAGTCAGGAAACCGGCAGCCACAAAACCGACTGCGGCCCGTCTCCCTCTCAGCTCGACTTCCTCCACCGCTTCTACGCGGCCGACTTCGCGCTGCGCCACCAGGCGGTGACCGGCGCGCCCGCGCCGCTGCGCAGCGCAGGCACCGCCGCGATGCCGGTGCCTGCACTCGCGGTATAGCCGTCCTGAACGGAAGTATGTGATTATGCGGAGAGGCCTTTCCTACAGGCCCGGTCTGTGCTCCTATGCCCGACAATGATCGTTCGTTCACTTCTCTCGCCGCGTTGCCTCACTTGCCGAACCGGATCAGGCGCCAGGGCCGACAGGAATTTTCTCCCAGGACAGTGTAAACCGTGTCAAGCTGCCGCCATGGCGACCCCGCGATGAGCGAGCGGCCCGCCATGCTGGTGACCGGCGGCGCCAAGCGGATCGGCGCAGCCATCGCCCGCATGTTCGGTGCCGCGGGATGGCATGTCGTCATCCACTACAACCATTCGCGGGATCAGGCCGAAGCGCTGGCGGCGGAGCTGCCCTCATCCGAGATCGTCGGCTGCGAACTGAACGACTGGACCGCCGGGTCCGCCATGGTGGAAGAGCTTGCCGCCCGCCTGCCGGACTGGCGCGTGCTGGTGAACTGCGCGGGAATGTTCGACCTCGATACCGCCCAGGCCCTCGATCCACAGACTTTCGAAAAAGCCATGCGCGTCAACGCCGGAACCCCGGCCCGGCTGGCGCAGGCCTTCCTCGCCCATGCCCGCGCGAAAGGCGGGCGGCGGGTGATCCACGTCACCGACCAGAAGCTGCTCAATCCGAACCCGGACTTCTTCTCCTACACGATGAGCAAGCATGCCCTCGCCGCGACGATCCCCATGCTGTCGATGGCCCGCGTTCAGCAGGATGACCGGATCTACGGTCTCGCCCCCGGTGCGATCCTCGCCAGCCACGACCAGACCGAGGCTGAAACCGAACGCTCGCATCGCATGAACCTGCTCGGCCGCAAGACCACGCCGGACGACGTGGCCTCTGCCGCCCTGTTCCTCTCGCAAGGCTGGCTGGAAAGCGGCGAGACGCTCTACGTCGATTCCGGCCAACACCTCCTCGCGCAGCCGCGCGACGTTCTTTTCCTCGCACGTCAGTAACAATTCCGTCGCATCGCTTGCGCATTAGGGCAAGCGAACCCTCTTGCACCGGGCCGAAGCGCCCTTCACAAATGGTTGATGGTAATGGGAATTCTCGATCACTTCCTCCAGCGCGGCGTCCGTCAGGGCGTTCTGGAGGTCGTCCGCCCCGATGGCAGCGTAAAGCGCTTCGGCACCCCCACCCCCGGCTTTCCGGAAGTGCGCATCCGCTTCACCGACAAGGCGGGTGAACGACGCATCCTCACCGACCCCCGGCTCGGTGCGGCGGAGGCCTTCATGGATGGCCAACTCGTCATCGAGCAGGGCGACATCATGGAGATGGTCGAACTGATCCGCGCCAACGCCAAGTGGGACAAGGGCGGCGAGCTTCACGAACATACCGCGTTCAAGAAGCTGAAGGGCAAGGTCGTCACGCTGGTCGACGGCATCAACAAGGCGGCGAGCGCCAAGAAGAACATCGCCCATCACTACGATATCGGCAACGACCTCTATAACCTGTTCCTCGATATCGAGCACATGCAGTATTCCTGCGCCTATTGGCCCGACCCCGCCAATATGACGCTGGAGCAGGCGCAGACCGCCAAGCTGGCGCATATCGCCGCCAAGCTGGCGCTCGAACCCGGCCAGCGCGTGCTCGACATCGGCTGCGGCTGGGGCGGCATGGCGATCTATCTCGCCAAGCACGCCGGAGCCTCGGTGCTCGGCATCACCCTCAGCGAGGAACAGCTCGCCCTCGCCCGCGAGCGTGCGGAACAGGCTGGGGTGGCCGACAAGGTGACGTTCGAACTCGTCGACTACCGCGACCTCGCGGCGCGCGGCGCCAAGTTCGACCGCATCGTCTCGGTCGGCATGTTCGAACATGTCGGACAGGCGCAGTTCGGACAGTTCTTCAAGGCCGTCGGCAACCTTCTCACCGATGACGGCGTCATGCTGCTCCACACGATCGGCCGCATGGGCGGCCCGGGCTCGACCGACGCCTTCACCCGCAAGTACATCTTCCCCGGCGGCTACATCCCTGCCCTCAGCGAGACGGTGGCCGCGAGCGAGAAGTTCCGCCTGATCGCCACCGATGTCGAGAACCTGCGCCTCCACTACGCGCTCACCTTGCGCGAATGGTACAAGCGCTGCGTCGCCAACAAGGAAGCCATCGTCAACCTGATGGACGAGCGCTTCTATCGCATGTGGATCTTCTACCTCGCCGGGGCCACCGCAGCGTTCGAAAGCGGCGGCATGTGCAACTATCAGATCCAGTACGCCCGCAGCCGTCACGCCCTTCCGCTTACGCGCGACTATATCGCCGCGAACGAAGTCGCACTCCTGACCGAATAGCGCTGCACCTTTCCTTCATTGCGCAAGGGGGCGCGTGCTGATAGGCGCGCGTCCCGAATCCACTGCCCTTTCTGCGGAGCCCGCGCCCATGTCCGACAGCATCAAGAAGGTCGTCCTCGCCTATTCCGGCGGCCTCGACACCAGCGTCATCCTTAAGTGGCTCCAGGTCACGTACAATTGCGAAGTCGTGACGTTCACGGCCGACCTTGGCCAGGGTGAGGAACTCGAACCCGCACGCGCCAAGGCCAAGCTGATGGGCCTGCCGGACGAAAACATCTACATCGACGACCTGCGCGAGGAATTCGTGCGCGACTTCGTCTTCCCGATGATGCGCGCCAATGCCCGCTACGAAGGCGACTATCTTCTCGGCACCTCGATCGCCCGCCCGCTGATCTCCAAGCGCCTGATCGAGATCGCCCACGAGACCGGCGCCGACGCCGTCGCGCATGGCGCGACCGGCAAGGGCAACGACCAGGTTCGCTTCGAACTCTCGGCCTACGCGCTCGATCCGAACATCAAGGTCATCGCCCCCTGGCGCGAGTGGGACCTGACCAGCCGCACCGCCCTGATCGCCTGGGCCGAGCAGCACCAGATCCCCGTCCCCAAGGACAAGCGCGGCGAAAGCCCGTTCTCGACCGACGCGAACCTCCTGCACACCTCTTCCGAAGGCAAGGTCCTGGAAGACCCGTGGGAAGAGACCCCGGACTACGTCTACTCGCGCACCGTCAACCCGGAAGACGCGCCGGACGCACCGGAATACATCACCATCGACTTCGAAAAGGGTGACGGCGTCGCCCTCAACGGTATCGCGATGAGCCCGGCCTCGCTCCTCACCGCGCTCAACGAACTGGGTCGCAAGCACGGCATCGGCCGCCTCGACCTCGTCGAGAACCGCTTCGTCGGCATGAAGTCGCGCGGCATGTACGAGACGCCGGGCGGCGAGATCTACGCCCGCGCCCACCGCGGCATCGAGCAGATCACGCTCGACCGCGGCGCCGCGCACCTCAAGGACGAGCTGATGCCGAAGTATGCAGAGCTCATCTACAACGGCTTCTGGTTCGCCCCCGAGCGCGAGATGCTCCAGGCCGCCATCGATCACTCGCAGCTGCGCGTTAACGGAACCGTTCGCCTGAAGCTCTACAAGGGCAATGCCTCGGTCGTCGGCCGCAAGTCGCCGGACTCGCTCTACTCCGAACGCCACGTCACCTTCGAGGACGATGCCGGTGCCTACGACCAGAAGGACGCGGCCGGTTTCATCAAGCTGAACGCCCTGCGACTCCGTCTGCTGGCCCAGCGCGACGCCAAGTAACTACCCAGGATTCGGCCTCCCGAATCCTTTCAACGTCTTAACGACATCCGGCGGCCCGTTGCCAAAGTGCGACGGGCCGCTTTTGCATGGGTCCCCACAGCGACGAACTGCCTGTAGGAGTCCTCGCCATGACGGGGAAGCACAACCAACCGCATAAAGCCCAGCGACTTGCGCGCATCGGCTTTGCTCTTGCCACCGCTGCCATGCTGGTAGCTCCGGCCTCCTCGGCGATCGCCGAGTCGAAGCTGGCGCCCGCAAAGGCCGAGGCACCCGCGCCCGCCGCGATCATCGCCGCGCCCGCAACTACCACGCCCGTCGCCGCCCTGCCCCAGTCGCTCGACCAGGACGCGCAGGAATTCGAAAACATCAAGGGCGGCACCGCCAGCTTCTACGGCCACTCGCTCCGGGGAGCCCGCACCGCCAGCGGCGAGCGCTTCAACCCGGACGACCTCACCGCCGCCCATCCCTCGCTGCCCTTCGGCACCAAGCTGCGCGTCACCAACGCGCTGACCGGCGATTCCGTCATGGTCCGCGTCAACGACCGCGGCCCGTTCCACTCCAACCGCGTGATCGACCTCTCCGAGGCCGCCGCGAAGGAAATCGGCATCGCCCGCATGGGCTCCGGCAAAGTCGAACTCGCCGTCCTCACCGAAGACGAATAACCCGCGCAAATCTCTGAAAAGAGAAGGCCGACGCGGTAACGGAGGGGGTGGGGGAAGCACCGCGCCGACCTTCACCCATGATAACATCGCACCCCGCATCGGGTTCCCGGCCGCGCCTCGCTTGACACGCTTTACACGGTCCTGAGCGTAAAAAACGTCCTCTCTCCACTTTGGCCCTCTCCACTCCGGCCCACCCGCCAGCGACTTGAACTCCATCGGCGGCGCGCCCTCCTCGGCCAGCACCGCATCGACCGCCCCCTCCGCACGGCGACGCCAGCCATCCCAATCCCCCGCCGCCGCCTCGCGCCAGACCACTACGTAGGGGTCGGGCTCATCCTCCGGCCCTGCCTCGCCCGCCTCCACGGCCTCCTCCCAGGCCAGGTCGGCCTCGCGCTGGAGCAAAGCCCCCGCCTTCTCGGCATAGACCTCCCGCGCCGGAGGCAAAGTCGCCCGACCCGCCGAAACCGCCAACAACGCCTCCGGCCCCTCGCCCGCGACCACCGCCAGCACTTCGTCGAACCGCTCCGCCAACTCGCCGACCGTTTCCCCACCGCCCGGCGCGGACTCCACCGCCCGGTCGAGCCGCGCCAGATGGGCCAGGAGCAGCCGCGCGTCATAACGCCGCCGCACCGCCACCTGCTCGCCGTGGTAGAAGACCGGCTCCTCCACCCCATCGAGCGCCCGCGTCGCCAACACTTCCTCGACATGCCGCCGCGCCAGACCCAGCGCCGCGTCCCACCCCCGCGCAAAGGCCGTGTCGCGCCGCCGCAGCAGGTAAGCCGACTGCCGCGACATCCCCACCCGCGAGGCCGCCGCCCGCACGTCGCCCTTCTCGGCGAGCTGATGCAGAAACCGAACCTTCCGCGCCGGAGACCACCCCGTTTCCTGAGGGGGACCATCCGCAGGATGGTGGAGGGACGCCCGCGCAGTATCCGGGTCGGAAGTATCGAAGTCGGAAGAAAGAGAAATGCGAGGGCCATCGCCCTCGCGCTCCCCGACCTTTTCCGCCGCGCCCCGCCGCCCCGAAGCGCCCTCCCCGAGAGCGTCGATCAACGAGTCATCGCGAGCCGAAGCGGCTTGGCCATCCCCGTCATCCCAGCGAAAGCTGGGACCGCCCTCAGCCGAGCGCCGAGTTCGCGGAAAGGACTCCCCCGGCAACCCGATATCCCGAGAAGCCGGAATCCACCCCCGCCCGGCAGCGGTAGGATACGAAGAGTTCGATTGGTCGGACATGGTTCACCCCCACAATTGGAGCCAAAGCCCCGACGCTTCCGCGCCGGGGTGAACCAGATCATTTATCGCATGTGGGGAGCTGTAGGAAAGTGCCGCGAGGGACACTTAGGATATATCAAAACACAAAAATCCTTTCACGACAATGCACGCGCCACCGCTCTATGTACGTGATAGTCGCCAGCGCCATATGGACGCCTATTCCCTCTGTGAAATTGATGAATAATCCGCTGACCACTGGCATCGCGATACGTAACGTAGAAAACACCAACAATATAAAGTAACTTTATAAATTCATTCACGTCATACGAAACGCCTTGCGTTTTCATATGCGAAAACGCATCCTTAAGATGCTCAATCAATATTTTTTTATTAAACCTTACACTTCCATCCAGATCATGATTAGCCACAACTTGAAGAGCTTCCTCTACAATAGGCAAACTTGATTTCGGGACAAAAGCAGCCAACGCAGCCTTTTGATCTTGCCAAGCGGCCTGACTATACCGCCTAATAATATTTCCGAATTCCTTCGGAGACCTCAAACTACCAGAATTTGGATACGATGACGATGCCGCTTTAAAATACCTTACGATATCCCTAGGCTTCCCCCATGTATATTCCAAAAATCGAGTTATATTCTTTTCAGGTATATAGCGAAAGAATATCTCCTCGCGAGTCAACAAATCTCCTACGTTTACCTGCAATCGCTTAAGAATTAAATCGAACATTGGATGCGACCGATCAAATGGCGCACTTTCCTAACTTAACTCAAGGCCATAAGATTCTATAGTATGAGCAACGTCTGCTACCGCAATCTCTTGATGCTCAAGAAATTCGGAGCGAATTGATATATATATTAAACTATCTAGTTCATCTTCAATAAGACGCTCGTTTATTTCACGGACCGCCAAGATAGTATCTCGAACGAGAGATGCATCGGCGCTCAACCCATCTGTATCACGATATGCGAAATGCATTTCATCGAGAAAAATTCTTGCCTTAACTTGGAACTTTTTAAACTGAGAAAAAGCAAATTTCTGAAATGCATCGTTACTTCTTTTTATAGCCTTACCAGCATCTACAGAAACCACACCCTTCGTCAATTTAGAGACATCAACATGAAGCGCCTCTATGCTCCCGACGACTGAATCCGTAACCAACGCCGCCATTTGACCAACAGAACTATTCTTTAGCTCCGAATATAAATTCTTAAACCAACCAATTTCTTCTGGGACATCATCTATTTCAACACAATGAGAAAGTAGAAACGTTAGCAGTAAACGCTTCATCGCGTGATAATAGAATTTAGTTTCCTGTATTTTATCTTCATCAACCACTACGCTGGCAGAAAAACTTGCCGCCAATTGAGCGAGTTGCGCCTCTTCGACAATTTCTTTGCGGAAAATAATAAATGTAGACTGATAATCACTGGGAAGATTGGCGTGAAGATGACGCAAAAGTGCAGTTTTTCCGGTCCCCTTTTGCCCAAAAAGAATGAATTTCTGACCGGAGATCAGCTTATCGTTCGCAACGCCTTCCCAATCGAAAAAAGCCTTCTGATACATCGGCTTGCTTTTCGACCTTTGCGCAAGAAAATACTCTGCATTGGCGTCTGGCTCTCCGACTTCAATCTCTTTTAAAGGCAGCACACGTGCACCTGAAGATACCAGGTCCCGGTTCTCAGAAATGGGTCTACGCCTTTTCCGTCTCCGCGAATTTGGCTTTTTTGCTCGCTTTCGACGCCGCCCTTATTCAAAGTAACCCCCCAAAAAATCGATCAATCATAAATATATAAAGCGCAACTAACCGCGAAACAATCCCGACGATGAAAAGCTAGGCGCTGGGGGACCCACGCCTTCCTGCGATGCCTTCAAACTCATAATCGGCGGTAGGGTCACTTCGCCCAGCTTGAAAGCAACGGCTTGAGATAGTGCCCGGTGAAGGACTTCTTCACCTTCACGATATCCTCCGGCGTGCCTTCCGCGATCACCTGACCACCGCGCACGCCGCCCTCGGGCCCCATGTCGATGATCCAGTCGGCGGTCTTGATGACGTCGAGGTTGTGCTCGATCACCACCACCGAATTGCCCTGCTCGACAAGGCGGTGGAGCACTTCCAGCAGCTTGCGCACGTCCTCGAAGTGGAGGCCGGTGGTCGGTTCGTCGAGGATGTAGAGCGTCTGCCCGGTGGAGCGGCGGGCGAGTTCCTTGGCGAGCTTCACGCGCTGCGCCTCGCCGCCGGACAGCGTGGTCGCCTGCTGGCCGACCTTGACGTAGCCGAGGCCCACTTCGTTCAGCATGTGCATCTTGTCGCGGATCGGCGGCACGGCCTTGAAGAACTCTTCCGCGTCCTCGATCGTCATGTCGAGCACGTCGGCGATGGAGTGACCCTTGAACTTCACTTCCAGCGTTTCGCGGTTGTAGCGCTTGCCGTGGCATTCCTCGCAGGTGACGTAGACGTCGGGCAGGAAGTGCATCTCGATCTTGATGAGGCCGTCGCCCTGGCACGCCTCGCAGCGGCCGCCCTTGACGTTGAAGCTGAAGCGCCCGGCCTTGTAGCCGCGCGCCTCGGATTCCGGCAGGCCGGCGAACCAGTCGCGGATCTGGGTGAAGGCGCCGGTGTAGGTTGCGGGGTTGGAGCGCGGGGTGCGGCCGATCGGGGACTGGTCGATCTCGATCACCTTGTCGCAGTTTTCGAGGCCGGTGATCTTGTCATGCGCCCCGGCGACGACGCGCGCGCCGTTGAGCTGGCGCGCGGCGCCCGCTTGCAGGGTATCGATGGTGAGCGAGCTTTTGCCCGAGCCGGAGACGCCGGTGACGCAGCAGAAGGTGCCGAGCGGGAATTCCGCCGTGACGTTCCGCAGGTTGTTGGCGCGGGCGTTCTCGACCACGATCTTCTTGCCGTTGCCCTTGCGGCGCTCCGTCGGCACCTCGATCTTGCGGGTGCCGTTGAGGTAGGCGGCGGTGAGGCTGTTTTTGGCTTTCAGCACCTGCTTCAGCGTGCCTTCGGCCACGACTTCGCCGCCATGGACACCGGCGCCGGGTCCGAGGTCGACGATGTGGTCGGCGGTGCGGATCGCATCCTCGTCATGCTCGACGACGATCACGGTATTGCCGAGGTCGCGCAGGCGCTTGAGCGTTTCCAGCAGCATGTCGTTATCGCGCTGGTGGAGGCCGATCGAGGGTTCGTCGAGCACGTAGAGCACGCCCGAGAGGCCCGAGCCGATCTGGCTGGCCAGACGGATGCGCTGGCTCTCGCCGCCCGAGAGGGTGCCGCTGGTGCGGTCGAGATTGAGGTAGTCCAGCCCGACGTTGTTGAGGAAGCCGAGGCGCTCGTTGATTTCCTTGAGGATGGCCTTGGCGATCTGCTGCTGCTGGCTGGTCAGCTTGCCCTCAAGCTCCCCGAACCACGCAAAGCCGTCCGACACCGAGAGGCGCGCGGCATCGGCGATGTCGCTGCCCGCGATCTTCACCGAGAGCGCCTCGGGCTTGAGGCGCTTGCCCTCGCAGGTTTCGCAGGGTTGTGCGGTCTGGAACTTGGACAGTTCTTCGCGCATCCAGGCGCTGTCGGTCTGGATCATGCGGCGGTTGAGGTTGCCGATCACGCCCTCGAACGGTTTGTTGACCGTGTATTCCTTCTTGCCGTCCTTGAACGTCAGCGGCACGGCCTTGCCGCCGGTGCCGTAGAGTATTACGATCTTCACCTCGGTCTGCAGCGCGTCCCACGGCGTGGTGAGATCGAACCCGAAGTGCTCGGCCAGGCTGGAGAGCACCTGCATGTAGTAAGGCGAAGGCGGGTTGGACTTGGCCCAGGGCACGATGGCGCCCTGCTTGAGGCTGAGATGCTCGTTCGGGACCACCAGTTGCGGGTCGAACAGCAGCTTCTCGCCCAGGCCGTCGCAAGCCGGGCAGGCGCCCTGCGGCGCGTTGAACGAGAACAGGCGCGGCTCGATCTCCTCGATCGTGAAGCCGCTGACCGGGCAGGCGAACTTCTCCGAGAAGACGATGCGGTTCGGCGGCAGGCCAGCGCCCTTGAGGTTCTTCTTGCCTTTTCCTTCGCCCTCACGGCCGGGAACGACGCCGTCGGCAAGGTCGATATAGGCCAGCCCCTCGGCCAGCTTCAGCGCCTGTTCGAAGCTGTCGGCAAGACGGGTCTGGATGCCGTCCTTCACCGCGATGCGGTCCACCACGACTTCGATGTCGTGCTTGTACTTCTTGTCGAGCGCGGGGGCGTCCTCGATGGCGTAGAGTTCGCCGTCGATCCGCACGCGGGTATAGCCCGCCTTCTGCCACTCGGCGAGTTCCTTGCGGTATTCGCCCTTACGGCCGCGCACCACCGGCGCGAGCAGATAGGCGCGAGTGCCTTCGGGCAGCTCCATCACCCGGTCGACCATGTTGGAGACGGTCTGCGCCTCGATCGGGAGCCCCGTGGCCGGAGAATAGGGAATGCCCACGCGCGCCCAGAGCAGGCGCATGTAGTCCCAGATCTCCGTCACTGTCGCCACCGTGGAACGCGGATTGCGGCTCGTGGTCTTCTGCTCGATCGAGATCGCGGGGCTGAGGCCGTCGATATGCTCGACGTCCGGCTTCTGCATCATCTCCAGGAACTGGCGCGCATAGGCGGAGAGGCTCTCCACATAACGGCGCTGGCCCTCGGCATAGATCGTGTCGAACGCGAGGCTCGATTTCCCCGAGCCGGACAGCCCGGTGATAACGATCAGCTTCTCGCGCGGAAGCTCGATGTCGAAGCCCTTGAGATTATGCTCGCGCGCACCGCGCACCGTGATGTGGGAGAGACTCATGGAGGTGACGTGTTCCAGATTTGTTCGCAAAGCGCAAGCCGCCGCGACAGGCGTGTTGCCGCTGCGAAAGTCAGGCCCCCATGTGGGATCGGAGCAAGGAATTGCAACGCCGTGACCAGCCGAACGCGACGGGAAGTCGTCCGTCGGTCGATCACTGTCGTTCGACGATACAACCGCAAGGATGACTTGAATTCTGCACGCTTCTGCGCAATACAGAAACTGCCCGGAAATAATACCGACTCACCTTTTGCCGGATGTCGATCTTACAAATTCAAGTAATGATCTAGACATTTTTCGAAAGCCAAGGCGTGATCGCGGGGGCACTTCAAAAGTCTATACATGATCACGAAGTCGCAGAAAGCCCCACAGCGCAATCGTTGTTTGGGAACGACTTTCCTCATCCAAAGCGGTCGCTTTGCAGTTCGTTTGCCACGAGCCGTGGGGGCTCGTGCCGGGAGAGCTGCGCTCTTGCAACGGGAGAATGCAGATGACCAGGATTCACAACACTTTCGCCGCCTTCGGCATGATCGCCATGGCTGCCACGGGATTGTCGAGCCCAGCTCTTGCCGACGTCATCGTCAAGGACGGCTCGCTCCGTGACGTGCCGCACCGCGAAGTACGCTACGGCGACCTCAATCTCGACACGCAAGCAGGACTCGACACGCTGAACATGCGGCTGGAAGTCGCCGTTCGCGCGGTTTGCCCGATGCAGAGCAACCATCTCGACGAGCTCGCCTGGACCCACGATTGCCGTGAAGCGTCGCGGGACCGCGCCTTCGCCGCCCGCGACGACATGCTCGCCACCCGCCTGGCAGCAAAGGCCAATCCGGAGCGGCTGGCCGTCGCCGCGCCGACTTCGCTGGCCATCGTCGCCCTTCGCGGCAAGTAACCGTCTACCCCTGGAAAGGCCGCCGACCCTGCACAGGATCGACGGCCTTTTCGCGGCCACTGCCGCTCGGGTTCCCGCATTCGCCTCAAGCGCCGCGCGCCTCATCGCACCGCTGAACGGTCCGTCGCATCCGCAATTGCTTCCGCCTCGTGGCTCCGTCAGGAAATAGAGAAATACATCGGGCCAGAATCCTTCATGGACGGCCGGAATCCTTCAGGGACGGAAAGACTAGACATATGAAAGCTGGGCGCATCCTGCTTGCACTGGGCACTCTGGCGCTGTCGGCGCAGGCCTTTTCGGGCACGGCGCGGGCCGACGATCCGAACGATCGCATGACCCCCGAAGATATCGCCCGCGATGCTGCGATCATCCGCAAGCTCAACCGCGACCAGCTCGAATACGTCCGCAAGCGCGACGCGCAGTACGCCGCCGGTTGGAAGGCCTACGATCGCGCCAACGACCGAGCCGAAGCAGCCGATTACGGCGACTCCCGCGACGATGAGAGCGATTACCAGGCCAGCCGCCGCGATTATGCCGACCAGTCGCGGGCCTATGCCCAGGCCCGCCGCGACTACGAGACCGACCTTGCGCAGTGGCGCCGCGACGTGGCAGCCTGCCGCGCGGGAGATTACGCGCGCTGCGAATGATGGCCTGACGTTGTTGATCCGGACCTGAGGAGACGAGCGATGAAGCCGAAGTTCACTGTCTCGGGCCGGATTGCCAGACCCGTTCCCGAAGTCTTCGAGGCGGTCGCCGCGCCCGCTATTCTGTCCGAATACTTCACCACCGGCGGTGCCAAAGGACGTCTGGAGACCGGCGCCGTCGTCACCTGGGACTTCCACGACTTCCCCGGCGCGTTCCCGGTTCATGTGGTGGAGGCCGTGAAGGACCGGCACATCCTGCTGCGCTGGGGCGGCGATAAGGAGGCCGTCCTTCCCGATGAGGAAGGCGAGCACCGGACGCTGGTCACGCTGGCCTTCGAGACGCTCGATGACGGCCGCACGCTCGTGCAGATCACCGAGGAAGGCTGGGCCGACACGCCCGAGGGCCTGAAGGCCTCGTACAGCAATTGCGAAGGCTGGACGGGGATGCTCGCCGCGATGAAAGTCTGGCTCGAGCACGGCGTCAAGCTGCGTCAGGGCTTCTACAAATAGTCGAGGGGCTACCTGCTCAGAGCGCGCTTGCCTCCCCTGCCCTGCGGCCTAAAAGCGCTGGTCATGAAGACAAAGCTCCTCCTCGCGCCCGTCGCCGCGCTGCTCGCCACTGTTTGCCACCCTGCCATCGCCCGGGAGGCCATCGACGCTGATCGCATGGTCGCCGATGTGAAGACGCTCTCGTCCGACACTTTCGAGGGACGCGCGCCGGGCACCGTGGGCGAGGAGCGCACCATCGGCTATCTGATCGCGCGGTTCCAGGACATCGGCCTCCAGCCCGCCGGGCCGGACGGCCAGTGGGTGCAGAAGGTGCCGCTGCTGCATACCACGCTCGGCGCCCCGAAGACGCTTGCCTTCGCCGGTCCCAAGGGGGCGATGCCGGTGGCGGTCGGCAAGGACGTCTACGTCTCGACCCTGCGCCCGGACGATACCGCGCGCATTGCAGGCGCTCCGGTGGTCTTCGTCGGCTACGGCGTGAACGCTCCCGAGCGCGGCTGGGACGACTTCAAGGGCATGGACCTCAAGGGCAAGCTCGTGGTGTTCCTCATCAACGACCCCGACTTCTACGCGAAGAAGGGCGAGCCTGCGGCAGGCAAGTTCGGCGGCCGGACGATGACCTACTATGGCCGCTGGACCTACAAGTTCGAGGAAGCCGCGCGGCAGGGCGCGGTGGGCGCGCTGATCGTGCATGACACGGCGGGTGCGGGCTACGGCTGGAACGTCGTCACCAGCCCCGGCGGCGAGAACTACGACATCGTCCGCAGCAAGGACAAGCTCACCAGCCTGGCGCTGCAGGGCTGGCTCTCCGCCGATGCGTCTACCCGGCTGTTCGCCTCGGCCGGGCTGGATCTTGCCAAGCTCTCGACCGCTGCGCGCCGTCCGGACTTCAAGCCGGTGGAACTGAAGGGCGTGACTTTCGATGCCGAGGTTCCGGTGAACCACGAGGAAGTCATGAGCCACAACGTGCTGGCGCAGATTCCCGGCACCACCCGCAAGGACGAAGTGGTGATGTTCGGCGCCCACTGGGACGCCTACGGCAAGGGCGCGCCCGATGCACAGGGCCGCATCTACCGCGCTGGCGCCAATGACGACGGCATCGGCATCGCCGGTATTCTCGACATCGCCCGCGTCATGAAGAGCGAACCGGCGCCGCAGCGCACGGTGGTCTTCGCGGCGTGGACAGCGGAAGAGCGCGGGCTGCTCGGTTCGGAGTTCTATGCCGCCAACCCGGTGTTCCCGATGGAAAAGACCGTCGCCAACCTCACCATCGACGTGCTCCAGACTGCGGGCGCCGCGAACGACGTGACGGTGATCGGCAAGGGTCAGGACACGCTGGAGGACGACATGGCGCGCGTCGCCGCGACGCAGGGCCGCCGCGTGACGGTCGAAAGCCTGCCCGAGCGCGGGCTGTTCTACCGCGCCGACCACTTCTCCTTCGCCAAGCGCGGCGTGCCGGTGATGCTGATGATGGGCCTTGCCGGGGCTGCCGACCTCAAGGACGGCGGCGTCAAGGCGGGTCAGGCGTGGATCGATGCCTATACCGGCCAATGCTACCACCAGGCCTGCGACGCGTGGTCGCCCGACTGGAAGATGGAAGGCGCCGTACAGGACGTCGAACTGATCCGCACCATCGGTGAGGAACTTGCAGGTTCGGCCAAGTGGCCGCAGTGGAAGCCGGGTTCCGAGTTCAAGGCCGTGCGCGACACGTCGGACGCGGTGCGGAAGTAACCACCGGGTTCCCCACACCTCACCTCACGCATTTGGTCACACGCCTCGCCCCTACACTTCGTCATTGCGAGCGTAGCGAAGCAATCCAGGGCCGCGCAGAGCCGCTCTGGATTGCCGCGTCGGCTTCGCCTCCTCGCAATGACGAAGGCGAGTTCGGTCGGATGGTGTAGGCTCGGCTCACCGGGTTGCGGGGCTGCCTTCAAATCCAGTGAATGAGCAGTTCGGCGGCGGCGTGGAGCACCACGGCGCCGCCGATCAGCCATCCGGCCCATCTCACCGCCCGCGCCGTGGCGTCGTCGCGGGGCGGCGGTGACGGCGCCTCCATCCGCGCCGAGGCCGCGCGCAGGAAGCGCGGCGCTTCCTCGGCCACGCGCGAGAGTTCGAGCAGCGCCGTCTCCAGCTTGTCCGGCGCGGCAAGGCGCTGCAGCCGCGAGGCGACCAGCTTGCCGCGCATCCGCCCCAAGGCCTCCGACAGGTCGAAGTCCGGCGCGATCCCGGAGAGCACGCCGTCCATCGTCACCATCGCCTTGAAGATCAGAACGAGATCGGGCGGCAGCACCAGCCCCTCTTGCCTGAGCAGCGGGAAGAAATCCGCGACCATCGCGTTCAGCACCAGCGCCCCGGTGCCGTGCCGCGCGACGAGGCGCTCGGAGGCGCGCAGCAGCTTTTCGCGCGGGACTTCGCCGCTTTCAGACCATGTCGCCAGCATGTCCGCCACGCCGCCAGGGTCGCCGCTGCGCAGCGCGAGGATGAAAGTCAGGAACTCATGCTGGCGGCGCGGGCTGACGAAGCCGACCGACCCAAGATCAAGCAAGGCCAGCCCGTCCCCCGCAACGCACAGCAGGTTGCCGGGATGCGGGTCCGCATGGAAGCGGCCGTTGACCAGCACCATCTCCAGCACCAGTTCCGCGCCGAGCGAGGCGATGCGCGAGGGGTCGATACCGGCGGCCTTCAGTACCACCGGATCGCGCGGTGGGATGCCTTCCACGTAGTCCATGACCAGCACCTGCTCGCCGGTCCATTCCCAGTGGATGCGCGGCACCGAGACCCGCTCCAGCGAAGCGAGATCGGCGCGCAGCAGGTCGGCATTGCGGCCCTCATTGGTGAAATCGAGTTCGTCCAGGATCTCGCGGCCGAGCTGCTCGATCATCGCGGCGGGCTTCATCCGGCGCACGGCCACGCTGCGGGCCTCGGCCAGCGCGGCGAGGTGGCGCATGAGCCGCAGGTCCGCCTCCATCCGCGCGCGAATGCCGGGGCGGCGGATCTTCACCACGACTTCGGTGCCGTCCTGCAAGCGCGCGCGGTGGACTTGCGCGATCGAGGCGGCGGCCAGCGGTTCGGTATCGAAATGCGCGAAGATAGTCTCCGGCGGACCACCGAGCGCGGCCTCCACTTCGCCGCGAAGGTCCTCGAAGGGAATGCGCGGGGCATCGCTCTGGAGTTGTTCGAAAGCGGCGATCCACGGATCGGTCAGCAAGTCGCGCCGGGTGGCGAGGATCTGGCCGAGCTTCACATACGTCGGCCCGAGCGCTTCCAGCGCCCGCCGCGTGCGGCTGGGCAGATCGCGCGGTTCGGCGCCCTGCTCGGCCTCGCCTTCGCCCAGCCCGAGACGCACCGCCAGCGAGTCCAGCCCGAACCGGGCGATCACCGCCGAGACTTCGGCCATCCGCCCCCGGTCGCGCGCGGCCACGGCTATCGACTTGAACATGCATGACTCCTTCGACCCTGCACAACCTGCCCCGGCACTGCGCGGTTCCCCCCAGAAGGGATGGGCACCGGCATGGACAGCCTGCCGTCCCCAAGGCTAGGACCCGCGCATGAGCGGCAGTTTAACGGGGGCGTTCAGGCCCGCATTCGCAATCGTCCTCTGCGCGGCACTCGCGGCCTGCGGCGGCGGCACGAAGTTCCGGCCCGTCAGCGACACTCCGGTCCGCGTCGGCGCGCCCTACAAGGTGCGCGGCACGACCTACACGCCCGCCAGCCAGCCGGGCTACGACGTGCTGGGCTATGCGACGTGGTACGGGGGCGAATCCGGCAACCAGGTCGCCAACGGCGAGCGCTTCCGCCCCAGCTGGCTGACCGCCGCGCACAAGACCCTGCCGCTACCGAGCTATGTCGAAGTCACTTCGCTCGATACCGGCCGCCGCATCCTGGTGCGCATCAACGATCGCGGACCGTTCGGGGAAAGCGCGCGGATCATCGACCTCTCGCGCGGCGCCGCCGAAGCGCTGGGCGTGCGCGGCAAGGGCAAGGCGGCGGTGCGGGTGCGCGTGGTCGAGCCTGCCGAAAAGGACCGCGCCGCCTTGCGCAAGGGCAAGGCGGCGAAGGAACTGGCGCCGGTATCGGGCGCGACTTTGGCGAACCTCCAGTCTCAATTCGAGACCGGTGTGGGGACGCGGTAGTTCTTCAGGCATTCTTGTGTAAGCCGGGGGTGCCCCTCCACCACCCTTCGGGTGGTCCCCCTCCCCGGCGGGGGAGGATCAGGCGGCTTCGAGGTCGGCGTAGGCTTCGGCTTCCTTGCCGATCAGGATATCGGCGAGGAACCAGTAAGCCTCGCCCCAGGCGGCAAGCACTTCGTCGGTGGCCGCTTCTTCGCCCAGAACTTCACGGATCGCGGGAAGCAGGGCTTCGGCGACCAGCGGATAGTGCTCGGCCTTCACGCCGGTATCGACATGGCGCTGCACCATGCGCGCGACCGCGCCGGTCAGGTTCTGGAGCTTGTCCACGTTCTGCGCATAGCCGAGGATCGCGGCGGCGAGACGGCGCGGCTGCTCGCCCGAATCCTGCGCGGCCTGGTCGAACATGGCGCGCACGTCCTCGTTCTGGAACAGCCTTGCATACATGCGCGTGGTAATTTCCACGCCCTGTTGCTGGAGCGCGGGCGCGGTCGCCTTGATGATGGCGATAGTCTGTTCGCTGAGCGGAGCGGCCATGTCGATTCGTCCTCTTAAAAGATGCAAACTGGATGCATCTATACGCCGATCCAAAAAGATGTAAATAGATAGCATCATTTCCGCCGGAGACCTGCCTTGCGCCTCACCGCGCACACCGACTACGCCTTGCGCATCCTGCTCCACGCCGCCGTCGAACCCGCGCGGCTGTTCTCGATCGCCCAGGTGGCGGAAGCCCATGCGATCTCGCGCAACCATGCGATGAAAGTGGTAAACCTGCTCGGCAATGCGGGCCTGCTGGAAACGGTGCGCGGGCGGAACGGCGGCTTTCGCCTCGGCCGCCCGGCCGGCGCGATCACGCTGGGCGAAGTCGTGCGGCTGACCGAACCCAACATGAGCCCCGCCGATTGCGGCAACTGCCTGCTCCAGGGCGCCTGCGGGCTGACCGCCCTGCTGCGCAAGGCGATGGGCGCCTTCCTGTCGGAACTGGACGCGCATACGCTGGCCGATGCGGCGAACGGCACCCGACTGCCCTTCCCGCTCGGCCTGCCTTCATAACACCACGCCGGGAACTTTCCCTTCCCTTGCGCGTTTCTCCTCCAAAGAGGAGAGCCTGAAATGAATATCGGAGCCGAAATTCCGTTTCGCCGCAGCCGTTTCGCGCGCAAGACGGGATCGCTGATCATGGACCGCAAGCGCGAGGAAAATCGCCGCGACCACGAGGACGGCACCGATCCCATGCTCGTCTGGACCAACGGTCGCTTCAGAACCAGCTGACCGAACGCGATCCCCTGTCGGCCGATTCCCCTGTTGGACCGACCGGACGGCGCGCCGGAGCGTAACTTGATTGCGCTCCGGCGCGTATTCGTATGCGCTAAGAAATGTCGTATACGTCATTTGCGCAAGGTCCTTCCAGACACCTGACCCGCGCTTGCAAGCCCCGGTTTTCTGCGCTTCAACCCCGCTCTTCGATTACCTCGGCACCCGTCCGCAATGCCACAGGGAGGCGCTGCGGATATTCTTTCGGGCCGCCGAAGCCAGGAGATAACGACGATGAAGACCCGGCTCATGGCCGCCGCCGCCCCCCTCGTGCTTGGTGCGGCCCTGCTTGGAGGATTTTCCGTGACCGCTATTGCGAAGACCGGCACCAACACCGCTGCTCCTGCCTACACCGGCCCCTTCGCCAAGCCCAGCACGCTTCCGTTCCATGCGCCGGACTTCACCCAGTACAAGGACGCCGACTGGCAGCCCGCCATCGAGGCCGGCATCGCCGCCAAGCGCGCCGAGATCAAGGCGATCGCAGGCAGCAAGGCCAAGCCGACGTTCGAGAACACCATCGTCGCGATGGAACGCGCCGGCACGCTCTATGACCGCGCCTACAATGTGTTCAGCCAGCTCACCTCGGCCAATACCAGCGATACCCTCGACGCCATCGACACCGCCGTCAGCCCGCAGATTTCCGCGCTCAACGACGACATCTACCTCGACGATGCGCTCTTCGCCCGCGTGAAGGCCGTCCATGACAGCGCGGCAGGGAAAGCCCTCAAGGGCGAGGACGCCATGCTGCTGGCGACCACTTACGACAAGTTCGTCCACCGCGGCGCCCTGCTCTCGGCCGAGCAGAAGGTCGAGCTGAAGGCGATGAACCTGGAGATCGCCAAGCTCGAAACCGCCTTCGCGCAGAAGCTGACCACGGCCACCGCCGCCAAGGCGCCGCTGTTCGACAGCGCCGCGCAGCTCGACGGCCTCTCGCAGGCCGAGATCGCTGCCGCCGCGAAGCTCGCCGCCGACAAGGGCCACGCGGGCAAGTTCATGCTGGCGCTGGACAACACCACGCAGCAGGCCGCCCTCACCAGCCTCAAGAACCGCGACAGCCGCAAGATCCTCTGGGACGCCAGCGTGAACCGCACTTCGGGCGGCGACGAATACGATACCACGGCGATGGTCACCCAGATCGCCACCTTGCGCGCGAAGAAGGCCAAGCTGATCGGCGCGCCGGACTTCGCCACGTACCAGATGTACGACCGCATGGTGAAGACGCCCGAACAGGCGATGGAGTTCATGAAGGGCTTCGTCCCCGCGCTGCGCGCCACGCAGGACCGCGAGGCCGCCTTGCTGGAAGCCGCAGCCAAGGCCGACGGTCAGGCCATCAAGCTGGCCCCGTGGGACTGGTCCTACTACGCCGAGAAGGTCCGCAAGGCGAAGTACGACCTCGATGAAACCCAGATCAAGCCCTACTTCGAAGTCTGGCGCACGCTGGAAGACGGCGTGTTCTACGCCGCCAACCAGACCTATGGCCTGACCTTCAAGCGCCGCACCGACCTGCCGGTCTACCACCCGACCATGCGCGCCTACGAAGTGTTCGATGCCGACGGCACCTCGCTGGCGATCTTCTACTACGATCCCTTCGCCCGCTCCAACAAGCGTGGCGGCGCCTGGATGAACAACTTCGTCGAGCAGTCCTACCTGCTCGGTGAGAAGCCGGTCGTCAGCAACACGCTGAACATCCCGGCGCCGGCCGAGGGCCAGCCCGCGCTCGTCAGCTTCGACAA
Organism: Novosphingobium sp.; assembly: GCF_036820275.1. GTDB lineage: Bacteria > Pseudomonadota > Alphaproteobacteria > Sphingomonadales > Sphingomonadaceae > Novosphingobium. The sequence continues at coordinate 65,540 of NZ_DAISLT010000007.1, read as the reverse complement.
CGTGGAGACCATGTTCCACGAATTCGGCCACGCGCTGCACGGCTTCTTCGCCAGCCAGAAGTACCCCTCGCTTTCGGGCACCAACACCGCGCGCGACTTCGTGGAGTTCCCCAGCCAGTTCAACGAGAACTTCGCGACGATCCCGGCCGTGCTGAACCACTACGCCAAGCACTACCAGACCGGTCAGGCCATCCCGCCGGAGCTGATCGCCAAGATCGAGGCCGCGAAGACCTTCAACCAGGGCCTCGGCCTGGGCGAGACGCTGTCGGCAGCGATGATGGACATCCAGTGGCACCAGCTCTCGCCGGAAGAAGCCTCGCAGCCGCCGATGGCCTTCGAAGCCAAGGCGCTCGCCGCGACGGGTCTCAACACCGACCTGATCCCGCCGCGCTACAAGACCCCGTACTTCCGCCATATCTGGGACAACGGCTATGCGGCGGGCTACTACTCGTACATCTGGACCGAGATGCTGGCGCACGACGGCTGGGACTGGGTCGTCAAGAACGGCGGCATGACCCGCGCCAACGGCGATCACATCCGCAAGACCTTCCTCGGCCAGGGCCACACGAAGCACTTCGCGGAACTCTACCGCGACTTCACCGGGCACGACCCGAAGGTCGAACCGATGCTGGAAGCCCGCGGCCTGGCGCCGAAGGCTCAGTAACAGGGCGTGGGAGGCCGGTGCCTCCCGCTACCGATGCACAAGCCGCCGCTCCGGAAACGGGGCGGCGGTTTTGTATGCACTCTACCCCGTCATCCCAGCGAAAGCTGGGACCGCTGTCGGCCAGGCGCACCCTCTCAGACAAGATGCTCAAAGAGATCGCGCCACGATGGATTACGCTCTTCAACAAGCGCGATCTTCCAGTCCCGCTTCCACGCCTTCACGGCCTTCTCACGCCTTATCGCGTCGGCAATCTCCCCGTGCTCCTCCGCCAGCACAAGCTGCGTCAGCCCGTACTTCCGGCAAAAGGCGGAACCTGTCCCCGCCCGGTGCTGCATCATCCGCGCCGCAAGATTGCCGGTCACGCCGATATAGAGAACGCCGCGAGGCTTGTTCGTGAGAATGTAGGTCCAGCCGCCCACGCTCGCAGCGTACCGTAAACCGGCAGCGGTCCCAGCTTTCGCTGGGATGACGACAGAGTTTTAATCGGGCGTCATCTAGAACTGCTGCCGAAAGTCCACTGCCAGCGGTGCCGGGGCGCCGATCGAAAGCGCGCGTTCGCCGGGCTCGCCGAGCCAGTGCGCGGGGCAGTTCCACACGCGGCTGACGACTTCGCGCGAGAGGGCCATCTCGGGCGGGCCTTCCGCCTCCACCCGCCCCTTGGCCAGCACCAGCACCTGATCGGCATGGTTCATCGCCGTCGCCAGATCGTGGAGGACGAGAACGACGCCCTTCCCTGCCCGCGCCTGCTGGCGCAGGCGCTGCATCAGCGCCAGCCCGTGGGCGAGGTCGAGACTGGCGAACGGCTCGTCCGCAAGCAGCCAGCCCGGCTGGGTCGCCAGCACGCGGGCCATGAGCACGCGGGCGCGCTCGCCGCCGGAGAGGGTCGAGACCGGGCGGTGCCGCAAGTCCTGAAGGTCCATCGCGGCGATGGCTTCCTCGATCGCCTCCTGCGTTTCGGTCGCGGGCGCGCCGCGCCAGGGCAGGCGACCGAGCGAGATCAGCACTTCCACCGAGACATCCCAGGCCACTTCCGGCGTCTGCGGCAGGTAGCCGATCCACTGCGCACGCTGGGCAAGCGAGACCGCGGTGAGCGCCCGCCCGCCCATGACCGCACGTCCGGAATCGGGCCTGACCAGCCCGGCGATGACCGAAAGCAGCGTCGACTTGCCCGCGCCGTTGGGGCCGCAGATCGCGGTGATCATGCCCCGGCGGCAATTGAGCGAAACACCATCGAGGCGGCCCGCGACGGTGACGTTCTCGGCCCCGAAGCTCATGCCACCATCCCCCGCCGCATCCTCAGCAGCAGCCGCAGGAAGAACGGCGCGCCGAGCAGGCTGAGCGCGATGCCGAGCCGCAGTTCCCCGCCCGCGAGCGGGAGAATGCGGCAGAGGCAGTCGGCGAAGAGCAGCAGCAACGCGCCCGCCACCGCTGAAGGCACCAGCAGCGAGGACGGCTTGCGATCGGTCATCGGGCGTACGAGATGCGGCACCATCAGGCCGACGAAGCCGATGATCCCCGCCACCGCCACGCCCGAACCGACGATCAGGCCGACGCCCAGGATCATCAGCGCCTGAAGCCGCAGCGGCTCCACGCCGAGCGAGCGGGCGGCCATCTCGCCCAGGGTCATCGCGTCAAGGTCCCGCCCGGCGTAGAACAGCACGCCGAGACCCGCCAGGGTGAGCGGCGTCGCGATCCAGACCTCGTGCCAGGAACGGTCGGCCAGCGAACCCATCATCCAGGTGACGATCTCGCTCATGGCAAAGGGCGAAGGCGTGAGGCTGATGGCAAGGCTCATCAACGCACCCGCAAGGCTGGAGACCATCAGTCCGGCCAGCGTGAACAGCGCCACGCCGCCCCCGCGCCCGGCGATCAGCGCCAGCAGGGTCATCGCCCCGCCCGCGCCGATCAGCGCGAAAAGCGGCAGCATCCACGGCGCCGAGGCATAGCCGGTCCAGAAGCTCAGCACCGCACCCAGCGCCGCCCCCGGCGCGATGCCGAAGAGGCCGGGATCGGCCAGCGGGTTGCGCAAGTAACCCTGCATCGCCGCCCCCGCCGCGCCGAGGCCCGCGCCCAGCACGAGCGCCAGCACCGCGCGCGGCAGGCGCAATTGCATCAGGATCGTCGAGGCGTTCTGAAGTTCCGGGGAAAAGGGGTTGATCCACACGCGGCCCGCCAGCAGCGATAAGGGCACTGCGACAAGAAGCGCGAGAGCCAGTAGCAGGACGAAACGCAGGTTCATGGCGAGAGCGAAACTCTCCTGTCGAGGATTTGCCTGTCAGCAACGGGTTGCGACGTCGCCAGCGCCCGCCGTGCCGCCGCCAGTTCGTCCAACGCAGCCGGGATCGTCGGCCCGCCGCACCACAGGATGGAACGGCTCAGCATGAAACGCCGGGTACTGGTCAGCGCGGAAAGCGCCGGGTGGTGCAGCATTCGGTCCTCCTCGGCGAGCGGATCGCCTACCGCAAAGACCACGCGCGGCGGGTCCGCCAGCACGTGCTCCAGGGGCAGGAAATCGGCCTGGGAGAGGCCTCGCGCGCCGGCAATATTCGTAAAGCCGGTGCGGTGCATCATGTCAACGATCAGGGTCCGGTCCCCGGCCACCAGTCCACCGGATTCCCACATGAGTGCAGGAACTTGGCGAAAACCGGGGGGCGGCGCGCTCCGGCGCAGCGCGGCATCGATGCGCGCAACGAGGCGTTCGCCGCGCTCGGGATGGCCCGCCAGCCGCGCCAGTTCGCGCACCTGCTCGCGGGCGGCGGCGATATCGGGAGCGATCGGCATCTTCACCAGCCGGTAGCCGAGCCGCCGGAATGCCCCCTCGCTCGCCGGATCGAGGAAGGCGCTGGCGACGACCACTTTCGGGCGGATCGTCGCCACTTCCTCCACCGTGCCGGATATCGCGCGGTAGCGCCGCGCCTCGGCCATCGGCATCGAGCTGCTTTCCGGATCCTGGCTGTAGCTGGAGATCGCCAGCAACTGTCCCGGCCCGGTCACTTCAGCCAGAATGGCGTCGGTGCAGGGGTTGAGCGAGACGATGGTGGGATGTCCCTCGCCCGGCGCCGCAACCGCGGGAGCGGCCGCGCTGGTGTCGCCGCCGCCGCAGCCCGCCAGCGTCGCGGCGGCACCGGCCAGAACCAGCGCCGCCGCGATCGGGAGGGCCTTGCGCTTCCCCCGCCCGGTTACCGTCAGGGGAAGCCGCGGGATCACATCTTCACCCGGACCCCGGCGTAAGCCGCGCGGCCCGGCGTGCCGTATGTCCGCACCACTTCGTAGTGCTCGTCGAAGAGGTTCTCGACCCGGCCGTAGACCTGGATGTTCTGCGTCACGTCATAGGCCGCGCGCAGCCCGACGACGACGTTGCCGCCGAGGTAATAGGTGTTCGCCACATCGTCATAGCGACCGCCGCCCACGCGCAAGTCCGCGCCGAGGCGGAAACCGTCCGACCAGTGCTTGTCGAGGCTGGCATAGAGGTTGGTCTTGGGACGGCGGGCGAGCCGGGTGCCGGTATCCTCGTTGGTGGCGTCGAGGTACGTGGCCGAAAGGCTCATGTCGAAGCCTTCCCAGTCGCTCACCTGCATGCCCAGTTCCACGCCCTTGGCGCGGGCGCGACCGACGTTGTAATAGTTGAACGCGGCCAGATCGTAGTCGATCAGGTTCTTCGTCTTGCGGTCGAAATAGGTGACCGAGAACGTGCCGTGCCCTTCCGCGAAGGGCTGCTCGACGCCCACGTCCCACGACTTCGAGGTCTCGGGATCGAGCGCGCGGAAACCGGCATTGGTGTAGAGCTGGTAGAGCGACGGCGCCTTGAAGCCCTCACCGTAGCTGGCGCGCAGGATCGGCGCGCTCTCGCTGCCGCCGATCACCCAGGCGCCGTTGGCCGAGAAGGTGGTCTTGTGGCCGAAGTCCGAATTATCGTCGTAGCGCAGCCCGCCGTTCAGGGTCAGGCCGGTGACCGGGCGCAGGGTGAGCATGCCGAAGTAGCTGTCGATCGAGGTCGAGTCCTTCGAACCGTAGTTGTCCGAGAACTTCTGCTTCTCGGTCTCGGCGCCGACGAGAATGCTCGCCATGTCGATCGGCGTGTAGGAAACCTGCCCTTCGAAGCGGTCGGTGCGGCCATTGGTGGTGAAGGGACCGAAGACGGCATCGTCCGAGATGCGGCGGGTGTCGGTCAGACCATAGCCCACGCGCGCGGTGAGACGGCCATCAAGGCCCTTGTAGCGAAGGTTCGCATAGCCCACCGTGTCGCGCTTCATGCCCACGTTCAGGGCATCGGCGCCGGTATTGTCGTAATCGTAGTTGGCCTTGGTCCAGTAGGTCCCGGCATCGGCGGAGAGGCCATCGACGATCTGCACTTCGGCGCGGGCATTGGCGCTCTTGCTTTCGAAGCCGTCCTTTTCCGTGCCGCCGCGGCGCTCGTTGAAGGCGGAATAGCCGTCACCCTTGAGCCAGTTGCCGCCAAGCGTCAGCCCGACCGGACCCACTTTGCCCGCTGCCGAGGCGCCGAGCTGCTTCTGGTCTCGCCAGCCGTACTCGGCCTGGCCGCGCGCGGTCCACTCGTCGGTCGGGCGCGCGGTGATGAGGTTGACGACGCCGCCGATGGCGCGGCTGCCCCAGAGCACGCCGGACGAGCCGCGCACCACTTCGATGCGGTCGAACTGGCCCACAGTCAGGCTGCCGAAGTCGAAGCCGCCGCCGACATCGCCGGGATCGTTGATCCGCACGCCGTCGATCAGCACCAGGCTCTGGGCGTTCTCGGCGCCGCGGATAAAGACGCTGGCGGGCTGGCCGAAGCCGCCGGACTGGGTGAAGGTCACGCCCGGCAGGCGCGCCAGAATGTCGGTAGCGGTGACCGCCTGGGTCCGCTCGATATCCGCGCGGGTGACGACCGAGACGGACTGGCCGATCTCGCTCGTCGGCGTCTCGGTGCGGGTGGCGGTGACGACGATATTGTCGCCGATATTCTCAAGGGCCGCTTCATCGGCGAGCGCGGGGGTAGAGACGGCAAGAGCCGTCCCCAGCAAAAACAGGTACTTCACGCGTATTCCTCCAACCTGAACGACTTGTGCCGTCCATGGCGGAGCCGCGCGCGTTTTTCTGTGCGCGTAAGCTCGCTGCATGCCGGGACACCCCGCCCAGCTGCGGAACGACCGTCAAAGGCAGGTCTCCTGGCTCCCGGATCGTCGCGCCGCTCCCGCCTTCCCGGTGTGACCCAGTGGCATCGCGTGGAAGGGGCGCTCCCCGGTCACAGTTGCGGGGGCAGCTTCGGACTTGCGCCGAATTCCCTTTTGAGGCCCGGTTGCGGGCCACCCATGACGTATCGCGCGGATTACCGGGCCATGCGGGGAATGGCAAGCGGCGCGCGGGTACGGCGCTGCCGCGCTTCGCCGGGACGATCCCCAACAAACTGTTAAGCGATTCAGTCTATCGCTCCCGGCTGTACCGCTTCGGGACGCCCCCATCTCGGCAGATGCCGTGCGCGCCGAAGCAGGGTAGGCGCGACGTGCGCCTTGTTGGAGATGCGCCGAGAGGACCCGAATTGACCGCTGCCGCCCTTCCCTCCTGCCCCGAAACCTGGGAACCGCGCCCGCGCGATTTCCAGGGGAATTTCGTGCGCGGCGGACGGCGACGGCTCCAGCGGCAGCGGCGCCGCTGGACGCTCGGCGCGGCGGCGCTCGTGGCCGTGGCGCTGCCCGCCTTCGCCTCGCCGCCGCTGGCGGGATGGAACGGGTTCACCGTCATCGGCACCGCGACGCCGCAGCCTTCGGTGCTGCCGATGCCCTTCGAGCAGGCAGGCGCCAGCTTCCCCGGCTCGGCCTATTACTATCTCGAAGCGGAACAGCCGGTGCTGAAAATCGGCGAAGGCATCCATTCGGACGCCGAAGACCCGGTGAGCGGTCCCGTCGCCCGCGCCTTCCGGATCGACAACTCCGGCGTCGACCGCAGCCGCGCGCTCCAGTGCCTGACCGCCGCGATCTACTACGAAGCCGCCAGCGAACCCGACGGCGGCCAGCGTGCGGTGGCGCAAGTCGTGCTCAACCGCGTGGCCCATCCGGCCTATCCCAAGACCGTCTGCGGCGTCGTCTACCAGGGATCGGAGCGCCCGACCGGCTGCCAGTTCTCCTTTACCTGCGACGGCTCGCTCGCCCGCGCGCCGCAGCGCTACTTCTGGCAGCGGGCCGAGGATGTCGCCCGCGCTGCGCTGTCCGGCTACGTCTACGCGCCCATCGGGCTGGCGACGCATTACCACACGATCCAGGTCAATCCCTACTGGGCGCCGAGCCTCCACTACCTGACGACGATCGGCGCGCACCGCTTCTACGCCTTCAACGGCGCTGCGGGGAACCCGGCCTCGTTCCGCTTCGCCTACCTGGGCGGCGAACCGCTCGCCGCGCCGCACCGCCGCGACGATTCCGCCGCCAGTGCCCTCGCCAATGCCGCGCTGGACCCGCTGGCGGTGCAGCGCGCCTTCGAAGGTTCGATGCCCGCCCGCCCGGAGACGGTGGCGGCTCCCGTGGTTTCGAGTCCGTCTCCTGCACCGAGCTATTCCAGCAACGTGCGGGAACGCGGCGGCGAGGACCTCTACCGCGCCCACAATCTCCCGGAAGCAAACGGCATTCGCCCGGAATACGCCAATTCCGGCAAATGGATCGCCCAACCTACGAGCTGAGGGCTGCACCTTAAGGATTTCCCAAGCATGGAGGGCAAGGTTTCAGCAACCATACGCTCTCACCAAGGCTTAGCGGCTTCCTCCTATAAAGAGCCTCCGAGACGCCGCCCCTGAGCGTCTCCAAGAAACGAGGCGCACTTCCACCATGGCAATCCGCTTTTCCGCCGCCCGGAATGGCTCCTGTCCCGTGCTCGTGCGCGCGCTCTGCCCCTCGGTGCCGCTCTGCGCCGCCAACGACAATTCCCCGGCCCGCGCCCGCCTGCGCCGCCGCATCCGCGAAGCGACGGCGGATACCGCCAACGAGCGCATCTTCGCCGAGGCCCTGCGCCACTTCGCACGCCACGGCCTCTCCGCCGCCGCCCATGCCCGCGCCAAGGCCGCCGCCGCCCGCCTCGCCGGGGACGAGGAGTCCTGCACCTGGTGGATCGCGATCTGCCGCCAGCTCGACCGCCGCATGGCCGACGCCTTCGTCCAGCGCATCGCCCGGAACGGGTGACGGCATTCAAGAAAGCAGCGCTGGCCTGACATCCTCCCGGATGGCATCGTGACGCCATGAGCGAACGCTATCTTCCACCTTCCGATTTTCTCCGGGCGATTATCGACGACACCGTCCCTTTCGGCGAGCACGACTTCGGCCAAACCAATCTCGTGCGCCTCATGGAAATGACGCGCGACCTCGACCCGGCCAATCGAGACTGGGCCACCATGCTTCTGTCGCAACTCGAACTCGACAGATCGGACGTTCGCGAGACCTTGATCGGCGCAACTTCGGACAAGGAACCTGCTGTCCGTGCAGAGGCGCTGTTGGGGATCGCCATGCTGGACCGTGCCGCTGCACTGCCCCTCGTGAAACGGGAATTGACGGGCGATGTCGTCAGCATGCCACTTCTTGAAGCCGCCATTCTGGTCGCCGACCCTTCACTGGTTGACGATCTCGAAGCATTTTCAGCCCCTTCCGATGACCTTATGCTCGACAAACTGGTGAACGAAGCCATCGAAGCCTGCCGTTCCCACGCAGGGTACGGCAACATTCGGTAAGACCGTCGACACCTGCGGTTCGCCTGCACCCTCTATAAGAGCCTGATACGCAATCTCTCCAAGCGACCGCCTGCCCTTTCTTCGGGGCGACTCGCTTGCCGCGACGCTTGCCGGTCATCGGGCCGTGCGAGACACTGGGACCGAATGCGGAGGATGCAATCTGCGCCCCCTCGGTTGCGAAAAAGAGGTCGAAACCCTCGTTTCGGACCGCGTTTTCCGCGCACTTGCGTGGCTTATTGCAATTGCGAACTATTATCAGTAAAAAGCGACATACCAGCCATCGCTGCGGACTTTTCCCGGTTGCAATGTCGGTTTCAGGGGCGTAGGCCGCGCTTCGTTGAACACCGGGACCTGCCTTAGCGGGACAGAGCAGGCCACCTTTTCGTCCGTTGGTCCCGCCTTTGGGAAGGACAAGCAAGCATCATGGCTCGTAAGAAGATTGCCCTCATCGGCGCCGGCAACATCGGCGGCACCCTCGCGCACCTCGCCGCGCAGAAGGAACTGGGCGACATCGTCCTCTTCGACGTGGCTGAAGGCCTGCCCCAGGGCAAGGCGCTCGATCTGTCGCAGTGCGGCCCCGTCGAGGGCTTCGACGCCAAGATCACCGGCACCAACGACTATGCCGACATCGCCGGCGCCGACGTCATCATCGTCACCGCCGGTGTCGCCCGCAAGCCCGGCATGAGCCGCGACGACCTGCTGGGCATCAACCTCAAGGTGATGAAGTCGGTCGGCGAAGGCATCGCCGCCAACGCACCCGACGCTTTCGTGATCTGCATCACCAACCCGCTCGACGCGATGGTCTGGGCGCTGCGCGAATTCTCGGGCCTGCCCCACAACAAGGTCGTCGGCATGGCTGGCGTGCTCGACTCGGCCCGCTTCTCGACCTTCCTCGCCTGGGAGTTCGGCGTCTCGATCCGCGACGTGAACACTTTCGTGCTCGGCGGCCACGGCGACACCATGGTGCCGGTCGTGCAGTACTCGACCGTCAACGGCATCCCGGTTCCGGACCTCATCAAGCAGGGCCGCACCACCCAGGAAAAGATCGACGCGATCGTGCAGCGCACCCGTTCGGGCGGCGGCGAGATCGTCGGCCTGCTCAAGACCGGCTCGGCTTTCTACGCCCCGGCCGCCTCGGGCATCGCCATGGCCGAAGCCTACCTGAACGACCAGAAGCGCATCCTGCCGATCGCCGCCTATGTCGACGGTCAGTACGGCGTTGACGGCCTCTATGTCGGCGTTCCCGCCGTGATCGGCGCGAACGGCGTCGAGGAAATCGTCGAGATCGAACTGGACGCCGAAGCCAAGACCAACCTTCAGGTCTCGGTCGATGCGGTCAAGGAACTGCTGGTCGCCTGCAAGGGCATCGACCCCTCGCTGGCCTGATCCAAGCCATGACGCCCCCGTCCGCCCCGTCATCGCACGGGGTGGGCGGGGTCTTCGGCCTATACGGCCCCCGATTTTACTACGCTGATTTTACCACTGGGGCGGTTGCACTTCGCGGAATTTGCGCCATGGCGCTATTCAAGCCGGAATCGGCCTACACCAGGAACAGGAATTAGGATCGACCTATGTCCATTCTCGTCAACAAGAACACCAAGGTCATTACCCAGGGTATGACCGGCAAGACCGGCAGCTTCCACACCGAAGCCGCGCTGGCCTACGGCACCCAGATGGTTGCCGGCGTCACCCCCGGCAAGGGCGGCACCAGCCACATCGGCCTGCCCCAGTACGACACCGTCGCCGAAGCCAAGGCTGCGACCGGTGCGACCGCCTCGTGCATCTACGTGCCGCCCGCAGGCTGCGCCGATGCCATCCTCGAGGCGATCGACGCCGAGATGGAACTGATCGTCGCGATCACCGAAGGCGTTCCGGTTCTCGACATGGTCCGCGTGAAGCGCGCCCTCTCGGGCTCGAAGTCGCGCCTGATCGGTCCGAACTGCCCCGGCGTCCTGACCCCCGGCGAATGCAAGATCGGCATCATGCCCGGCAGCATCTTCTCCAAGGGTTCGGTCGGCGTCGTCTCGCGCTCGGGCACGCTCACCTATGAAGCGGTGTTCCAGACCACCAACGCCGGCCTCGGCCAGACCACCGCAGTCGGCATCGGCGGCGACCCGGTCAACGGCACCAACTTCATCGACGTCCTGGAGCTGTTCCTGGCCGACGACGAAACCAAGTCGATCATCATGATCGGCGAAATCGGCGGCAGCGCCGAAGAAGAAGCGGCCCAGTTCCTCAAGGACGAAGCCAAGCGCGGCCGCAAGAAGCCCATGGCGGGCTTCATCGCCGGTCGCACGGCGCCTCCGGGCCGCCGCATGGGCCACGCCGGCGCGATCGTGTCGGGCGGCCAGGGCGGCGCCGAAGACAAGATCGCGGCGATGGAAGAAGCGGGCATCCGCGTCTCCGCCTCGCCGTCGCTTCTGGGTGAAACCCTTGTGGAAGTCCTCAAGGAACTCGCCTGACCCTATTCCCCGCGGGCGGCGCGTAGTCTTCGGACCCGCGCCGCCTCGGGACCCACGAACGATCCGGCACGCTCAGAGGCCGGACGCACATGCGAACGAAACGGCCCCTCCTCTCCTCCGGGACCATCGGACGCTCTATTTAGCTTGGTAGCGCCGGCCGTTTTCCGGCGCGACAAAAGGTGACACCCGATGGGCGACGAAAGTTTCGACTTCACCCCCGATGAAGCCCTCGACGGCCCGCAGGCCGGCCCGAGCTGGCAGCGCAAGAACTGGCCGCTTGTTGGAGCGGAATTCGAGGACGACCTGACCCAGGGCCTCGACCCCAGCGCGCTCAAGATCAAGATCGAGAAAGCAGCGGCAAAGGGCGGCCAGAAGGTCGACCAGTCCCGCATAGACGAAGCCGCGGCCGACGCAATCCGCGCCATGATGCTGATCCGCACATATCGCGTGCGCGGTCACCTGGCAGCCGATCTCGATCCGCTCGGCCTCAACCAGCGGAACCTTCCCGCTGACCTCACGCCCGAATACCACGGCTTCGTAGGCGCCGCGCAGGACCGTTCGGTCTATGTCGGCGGTGCGCTCGGCCTGGAGTGGACGACCGTTCGCGAGATCGTGCAGATCCTGCGCGCGAACTACTGCGGCAAGGTCGGCCTCGAGTACATGCACATCGCCGATGTCGAGGAACGCCGTTTCCTCCAGGAGCGCATGGAAGGTGCCGACAAGGAAATCGAGTTCACCGCAGAAGGCAAGAAGGCGATCCTTCAGGCCGTCGTGCGCGGCGAGCAGTACGAGAAGTTCCTCGGCAAGAAGTACGTCGGCACCAAGCGCTTCGGCCTCGACGGCGGCGAAGCGATGATCCCGGCGCTCGAAGCCGTGATCAAGTACGGCGGCGTGCAGGGCGTCAAGGAGATCGTCTACGGCATGGCCCACCGCGGCCGCCTGAACGTCCTCGCGAACGTCCTCGCCAAGCCCTACAAGGTCATCTTCCACGAATTCTCGGGCGGCACCGCCAACCCGGAAGACGTCGGTGGCTCGGGCGACGTGAAGTACCACCTCGGCACTTCGGCCGACCGTGAGTTCGACGGCATCAAGGTCCACATGAGCCTGATGCCCAACCCGTCGCACCTCGAAACCGTCGATCCGGTCGTGCTCGGCAAGGTCCGCGCCTACCAGACCATCGCCGACGACATCGGCGACGACATCGGCCCCGGCGCCAAGCACAAGCAGGTGCTGCCGGTCCTGATCCACGGTGACGCGGCCTTCGCCGGCCAGGGCATCATCTGGGAGTGCTTCGGCCTCTCGGGCGTGAAGGGCTACAACACCGGCGGCTGCATCCACTTCATCATCAACAACCAGATCGGCTTCACGACGAGCCCGCAGTTCGCGCGCAACTCGCCGTACCCGTCGGACGTGGCGAAGGGCGTTCAGGCCCCGATCCTGCACGTCAACGGCGACGATCCGGCTGCCGTGACCTTCGCGTGCAAGCTGGCGATCGACTACCGCCAGACCTTCGGCCGCGACATCGTGATCGACATGTGGTGCTATCGCCGCTTCGGCCACAACGAAGGCGACGAGCCCGGCTTCACGCAGCCGCTGATGTACCAGAAGATCCGCCAGCACCCGCCGGTCAGCCAGATCTACGGCGAGCGCCTGAAGAAGGAAGGCGTCATCGACGACGGCTTCCTGCCGCAGACGGAAGCGGAATTCACCGCGCACCTCGAAGAGCAGTTCGAGGCGGCCAAGACCTACAAGTCCAACCAGGCCGACTGGTTCTCGGGCCAGTGGAGCGGCTTCCACAAGCCCGCCGATCCGGAAACCGCGCGCCGTAACGTCGACACCACGATCGAGACCAAGCTGTTCGACAGCCTCGGCCGTACCCTGACCACGGTTCCCGAAGACCTGACCGTCCACAAGACCCTGGCCCGCGTGCTCGCGGCCAAGGAAGAGATGTTCAAGTCGGGCGAAGGCTTCGACTGGGCCACGGCGGAAGCGCTCGCTTTCGGCAGCCTCGTCACCGAAGGCTACAACGTGCGCCTGTCGGGCCAGGACTGCGAACGCGGCACCTTCTCGCAGCGTCACTCCGTCTGGGTCGACCAGAAGGACGAGCACAAGTACACGCCGCTGACCACCCTGCCCCACGGCCGTTTCGAGGTTCTGAACTCGACGCTGTCGGAATACGGCGTGCTCGGCTTCGAGTACGGCTTCGCCAGTGCCGACCCGAAGACGCTGGTGCTCTGGGAAGCCCAGTTCGGCGACTTCGCCAACGGTGCGCAGATCATCATCGACCAGTACGTCGCCTCGGCCGAGTCCAAGTGGCTGCGCGCCAACGGCCTCGTCATGCTGCTGCCCCACGGCTACGAAGGCCAGGGTCCGGAGCACTCGTCGGCGCGTCTGGAGCGTTACCTGCAGCTCTGCGCGCAGGACAACATCCAGGTCTGCAACATCACGACGCCCGCGAACTACTTCCACGTTCTGCGCCGTCAGATGCACCGCCCGTTCCGCAAGCCGCTGATCATCATGACCCCGAAGTCGCTGCTCCGCCACCCGCTGGCGAAGTCGGCTGCATCGGAGTTCACCGGCGGCACCTTCTCGCGCATCCTTTCCGATCCGAACGGTTCGGAAGATACCGCGACCAAGAAGGTCATCCTGTGCTCGGGCAAGGTCTTCTACGACCTGCTCGAAGCCCGCGATGCCGCAGAGATCGACGATACCCAGATCATCCGCATCGAGCAGCTCTATCCCTTCCCGGGCGAGCCGCTGGCCAAGCGCCTTGCGCGCATGCCGAACCTCGAAGAGGTCGTGTGGTGTCAGGAAGAACCGCAGAACAACGGTTCCTGGTTCTTCGTCGAATCGCAGATCGAGGCTGCCGCCATCGAAGCCGGAGCGGCCCAGCCGCGTCCGCGCTACGCCGGACGCAACGCCTCGGCCTCGCCTGCCACCGGCCTCGCCAAGCGCCACGTTGCCGAACAGGCCGCGCTGGTTGCAGACGCGCTGCATCTTTCCGTTCGTTCCGAACTCCGTCGCAAGCAGAAGGCTTGAGATAAATCATGACCACCGAAGTCAAGGTCCCCGTCCTTGGGGAATCCGTCGCCGAAGCCACCATCGGCCAGTGGCTGAAGCAGCCCGGCGAAGCCGTTGCCGCTGACGAGCCCATTGCCAGCCTCGAGACCGACAAAGTCGCGATCGACGTCATGGCGCCCCACGCGGGCGTCATGGGCCAGCAGATCGCCAAGGAAGGCGACACCGTCGTCGTCGGCGCGCTGATCGCCACGATCGAGGAAGGCACCGGCGGTGCCGCCGCGCCCAAGGCCGCAGCCGCTCCGGCCGCTGCTGCCCCGGCTCCGGCCCCCGCTGCTGCCGCCGTCGCCCCGGCTGCTGCCGCGGCCGATGAAGGTTCGGCCGGTTCCTCGGTTCTCTCGCCGGCCGTGCGCCGCGCGATCCTGGAACACGGCATCGACCCGGCCACCATCAAGGGCACCGGCAAGGACGGCCGCATCACCAAGGACGACGTCCTCGAAGCGGCCAAGAACAAGCCCGCCTCGGCGCCTGTCTCGGCTTCGGCTGCCGCTGCTCCTGCCGCGCGCAGCGAGGAACGCGTCAAGATGACGCGCCTGCGCCAGACCATCGCCAAGCGCCTGAAGTCCGCGCAGGACAACGCCGCGCTGCTCACCACCTTCAACGACGTCGACATGTCGGCCGTCATCGAAGCGCGTGAGAAGTACAAGGACGTGTTCCAGAAGAAGCACGGCATCAAGCTGGGCTTCATGTCGTTCTTCGCCAAGGCTTCGGTCCTCGCGCTCAAGGACATCCCGGCCGTCAACGCGCAGATCGACGGTGACGAGATCGTCTACCACGACTACGTCGACATCTCGGTCGCCGTCTCGGCCCCGAACGGCCTGGTCGTTCCGGTCGTGAAGGACTGCGACAAGCTGGGCTTCGCGGGCATCGAGAAGGCCATTGCCGAATTCGGCAAGAAGGCCAAGGAAGGCACGCTGACCATGGCCGACATGACCGGCGGCACCTTCACCATCTCGAACGGCGGCGTGTTCGGCGGCCTGATGTCGACCCCGATCATCAACCCGCCGCAGTCGGCCGTGCTCGGCCTGCACCGCATTGAGGACCGCGCCGTGGTGCGTAACGGCGAGATCGTGATCCGCCCGATGATGTACATCGCGCTGTCCTACGACCACCGCATCATCGACGGCCGCGAAGCCGTCACCGCGCTCAAGACGATCAAGGAAGCGATCGAGGATCCCACCCGTCTCCTCATCGACCTCTGAGTTAAAAGCCCCGCCTGCCCCGATCCGGTCGGGCGGGGTTTTCACTTGAGCCGAAACGACTATTTTCCGCTCGTAGCTATTAGTGCGAAGCACGAGCGTACGGAGGCCTGAACAATGGCTGATTACGATTACGACGTCCTTGTCATCGGTGCCGGCCCTGGCGGCTATGTCGCAGCGATCCGCGCCGCGCAGCTCGGTCTGAAGACCGCCTGCGCCGAAGGCCGCGAGACGCTGGGCGGCACCTGCCTCAACGTCGGCTGCATCCCCTCGAAGGCCCTGCTCCACGCTTCGGAATACTTCGATGCGGCCAAGGGCGGCGCGATGGCCGCGATGGGCATCAAGGTGACCCCCGAGCTGGACCTCAACACCATGCAGGGCCAGCGCAAGGACGCCGTGAAGGGCCTGACCGGCGGCATCGAATTCCTGTTCAAGAAGAACAAGATCGACTGGCTGAAGGGCTACGCCCAGTTCAAGGACGCGCACAGCGTCGAAGTGGCCGGCAAGACCGTCACCGCCAAGAACATCGTGATCGCCACCGGCTCCTCGGTGACTCCGCTTCCCGGCGTCGAGATCGACAACGCCGGCGGCGTGGTCGTGGACTCGACCGGCGCGCTGGAACTGGCTTCGGTTCCCAAGAAGATGGTCGTCATCGGCGGCGGCGTGATCGGTCTGGAACTCGGTTCGGTCTGGCGCCGTCTCGGTGCGGAAGTCACCGTCGTCGAGTACCTCGACCAGCTCCTGCCCGGCATGGACGGCGAAGTGCGCCGTGAAGCCGGCAAGATCTTCAAGAAGCAGGGCATGGTCCTGAAGCTCGGCACCAAGGTCACCGGCGTGACCGTTGAGGGCAAGACCGCCAAGGTCACCGTCGAGCCCGCCAAGGGCGGCGATGCGGAAGTCATCGAAGCCGACGTCGTGCTGGTTTCGATCGGCCGCCGCCCCAACACCGAAGGCCTCGGCCTCGACAAGATCGGCCTCGAACTGAACGCCCGCGCCCAGATCGAGACCGACCACGACTTCGCCACCAAGGTGGACGGCGTCTGGGCCATCGGCGACGTGATCCCCGGCCCGATGCTCGCCCACAAAGCCGAAGACGAAGGCATCGCCGTGGCCGAGAACATCGCGGGCCTGACCGGCATCGTGAACCATGACGTGATCCCGGGCGTGGTCTACACCCAGCCGGAATTCGCGGGCGTCGGCCTCACCGAGGAAGCTGCCAAGGAACGCGGCGCGATCAAGGTCGGCAAGTTCCCGATGCTGGCCAACTCGCGCGCCAAGACCAACCACGAGCCCGACGGCTTCGTGAAGGTGATCGCCGATGCCGAGACCGACCGCGTCCTCGGCGTATGGTGCATCGCTTCGGTGGCGGGCACGATGATCGGCCAGGCCGCGCAGGCCATGGAATTCGGCGCGACCTCGGAAGACATCGCCTACACCTGCCACGCGCATCCGACCCACTCGGAAGCGATCAAGGAAGCGGCCATGGCCGTACTGGGCAAGCCGATCCACATCTGATCGGCGCCTTCCTTTGAGGCTAGGAAAAAGCCGGCGGTGCAGGTGCATCGCCGGTTTTTTTCGTTTCGGTGCGCATGTTTAGCACCACGCTTGCAAACGTGCCTTCCACCGGAAAAAGGGGCCCGATAGCACCCGCCCCCCAAGAAAACGCCCTCTCCACCCGCTCAGGCTGAGCTTGTCGAAGCCCCCTGCGGCGTGGCGCTGCGAGCCAATTGGCTCACCAGCAGCCAGTCCCCGGCCATCATCGCCTCCTTCTTGGCACGGCTCCAGCCCTTGAGTTTGCGTTCTGCTGCAAAGGCCTCGTCACGGGTCTGGAAATCCTGTGCCCACAGGAAGATGACGGGCAGACGCCGGGACGTGTAACCTGGAAGTACACCGCTCTGGTGCTCCGCAATACGGCGTTCGAGGTCATCGGTATGGCCGACGTAGTAAGTCCCGTCGCGGCAGCGCAGGATGTAGGTATGGAACGCCATCGGGTTAAAAGTCTGGCGTTGCGGGTGGGCTTCGACAAGCTCAGCCTGAGCGGGGTTGGGTTAAAACCCGGCAAGCCTGAACCCGTTTTGCTGCGCTGACGTGCGTTCACTCCATCGGTCGGTACACTGCCCGACTGTCCACATCGCTCAGTGGTGATCCCAATTCCTGAACACCGAGTCGAGATCGGCGCCCGGCTTTGCCATGGCCTCTTCAACGCGCTTGCGGCCCTGCCAATAGAGCAGTCCGGGGTGGCTGGCCCCTCCCGCAAGCAGCTTCCGCGCCTCGGCATCGGAAAGCGTGCTTTCGCCCGCCACGAAGTCGCAATAGCCTTCGCGCAGCATCGCCGGATAAAGCGGATCTGCGAAAAACCCGAAATGGGCGCGGATCGAACCATGCGTCATCTCATGCGCAACGACACCGGCCAACCCGCGCACGCCGCCGAGGGTTCGCCCGTTGTACACCTTGCCGTCAGAGGAACGGTTGATGACGATCGCATCGGTCACAGGCCGTGTCAGCGCAAAAGCGCCGCCACTGGGCAGCGACAGCCACTTCCAGCGCCACCCTCCATCGGTCAGGTAGATTGGCTGGTCGGGCGCCCGAAAGCCCCGGCCGGGAGACCGGGCGACCCGCTTGTCCGCTTCGTGAAGCGATCGAACGAGATCCGGTGAGATTTCCTGCATCGCATAGACCCGGTGCAAGCCGACTTGCCCCCGATAGGGAAAGGCGAGCAAGCTGGGAGCAAACAACGGCATTGCGGCCAAAACCGCCATTGCCGTAAATCCCATTCCCAACCGAGATGCCTTCATCCCTATCGCTCTTCCTTTTGCAAAGACGGGAAAATCTTGAGCCGCTGCCACACCATTTTCAAGTGAAGCCTTTGAAATGACGGCACATGGCTATTCGTCCCCATCCCCGCTATCCAACCGCCATGAGCCTCCGCCCGTTCCATCTCGCCTTCCCCGTCCATGACCTTGACGCCGCGCGAGCGTTCTGGGGCGGGGTCATGGGGTGCCGTGAGGGGCGCAGCAGTGCGGCCTGGATCGACTTCGACTTCCATGGCCACCAGATCGTCGCCCATCTCGTGCCCGGCATGGCGCGCGGGGATGCCGGGTCCAATCCGGTCGACGGCCACGGCGTGCCGGTGCCGCATTTCGGGATCGTGCTGGCCATGGAAGACTGGCAGGCCCTCGCCGACCGCCTGCGCGAGGCCGGGATCGCCTTCGGCATCGAACCCTATATCCGCTTCGCCGGACAGGCGGGCGAGCAGGCAACGATGTTCTTCCGCGATCCTTCCGGCAATGCCATCGAAATGAAGGCCTTCGCCGACCTAGGGCAGCTCTTCGCAACCGACTGAGCATCCTCGAAGACCGGCAAATTCAAACCCTGGAAACAAACCGGACACGTTCTACTGCTACCTCTCGTGCATAACAATTGAGCAGATGATGCCTCATTTTTAGGCACAACGAGAGGATGTAAGACGTGAGCCTCCTTGCCCTGACCACCGCAGCCGCCGCCCTCATCGGCCCGGCCCCTGCCCATAGCGTCCAGATCGACCATCGCGGCGCCAGTTATGCCGTTGAATACGTCACCCATGTCGAGACCAGCGCCAAGGCCATCGGCATGTCGCCAGGAACGCGGCCGAGCACCCGCCGCTGCATCGTCAGCGCCGAAGTCAGCGTGGAGCGCCGCATCCAGCCCGCCGGCGGCGGCCGCGCCATCGCCTCGCGCCTGCCCGGTAGCCGCAGCTTCACCCAAAACCACCCCGGCGACTGCCGCAAGGGCAGCGACGATGGTGCAAAGCTGGTCGCCGCGCGCTCCGATGCGATCGAGGCCCATGTCCGCCAGCTCGCCTCGGCCGACCACCACGACACTCTGGCCGCTATCGATGCCGCCCGCGATTTCGCGGTGAACTGAAAACAGGCTACAGCCTGCGAATGAACCGTTTCCTGATTCCGGCGGCGCTCTCGGCCGCCGCTTTCGCCGCGCCGACGACCGTCCTTGCGCAGTCCGCCTCCCCCAGCCTCTCGGTCGAAGCGACCACGGACTTGCGCGAGCGCGGGCTGAGCTGGTCGGGCGGCAAGGCGGCCATGTCGCTCGACGCCACCCTGCCCGTCTCGCCAAGCATCTCGGTCGATCTCGGTGCCGCCAGCCTGCGTGACAGCGCCCGGCACGGCGGCGCCGATCTCGGCCTTTCCGTCGCGCCCGAAGTCTCGCTGCTGTCCACCGGCGGCTGGACGCTCTCGGCCGGCGCCACCGGGCATGTCTTCGTCGGCGCATCCGGCCTCAGCTACGGCGAGCTGAACTCAACCCTTGCCTATGCCATCGGCCCGGCCCAGCTCTCGTTCGGCGCCAGCTTCGCCCCCTCGCAGAAGGCGATCGGCGGCAGCGACCTCTATCTGGAGGGCAATGCCACCGTGGGCATTCCCGGCACCGCGCTGACCCTCTACGGCGGCGGCGGCTACAGCACCGGCTCCACCCGCGACACTGCGCTCGCCGCCGAGCGGGTGCGGCGCCTGCGCCCGGACGGCAGCTACTGGGATTACTATCTCGGCGTGGAGCACCAGATGGACCGCCTCGCGCTGGGCCTGCGCTTCACCGGCACGTCCATCGGCGACGACCTTGCGCCCGGCCGCTACCTCGATCGCGACACCGGCACGCGCCTTGCGGCCTACTTGCGCTTCACGCCGTAACGCGGGCTGGGAACCGGCGCATGTCTCGGGTATTGTGCCTAATTCAGGGGCCATATCCGGGGCATTCACGGCATGACGACACGAGGCGTCCGGGAAGCTATCACGGCGGGAGGGATCGCACTCTGCCTCGCCTTCTCGGTTGCAGGCTGCAAGCGCCATGCCGACCATGAACCACCCCCGCGCGCCAACGACACCATTGCCGTGGAACCCCGCGCCTCGCTGATTACGGTTCCGCTGCACGCCGACGTAACCGGTCTCGCCGCCGCGCTGGAAAAGGAAATTCCGCGCAGGCTCTGGGCGATCGACCGTCCCGAGACCACCTGCGTCCCTTCGAAGCGGGTGAAAGTGGCCTTCGTCAAGCTCAAGACCCCCACGCTGAAATGCCGCGTCGTCGGCGAAGTGACGCGCGGCGCCCTGCGTTTCCAGGGCAAGGGCCGCGACATCGTACTCACCATGCCGCTCCACGCCGTGGTCCGGGCCGAAGATATCGGCGGCGTGCTCAAGCGCGAGACCGCCACGGCCGACGCCAATGCCCAGGCCACGATCCGCCTGACGCTCGGCTCCGACTGGACCCCGCGCGGCACGGTAAACATCCGCTACGACTGGACGAATACGCCGCATCTCGACTTTCTCGGCCAGCGCATCGACTTCACCGACAAGGCCGACGAGAAGCTGAGGCCCGTGATCGCCCGGCTGGAACGCACCCTGCCCGGTCATCTCGCCCGGCTACAACTGCGTCCGCAGATCGAGAAAGCCTGGGCTGCGGCCTTCACCTCGCTCGAACTCAACGAGAAGAACCCGCCGGTCTGGATGCGGGTGTCCCCGGAGGAACTCCAGTACGGCGGCTACGAGCTTCAGGGCAATCGCCTGCTGCTGCGCCTCGGCCTGAAGGCCGTGACCGAGACCTTCATCGGCGAGCGCCCCGCCGACCCCAGGGTCAAGCCGCTTCCTCCGCTCCGGCCGCTCGAACAGCAGGCGGGCAGGCTGGCGTTCTTCATCCCCGTCATCGCCGATTACCGCCAGCTGGAACCCGTCCTGATGCGCGCCCTGCGCAAGCGGGCGCAGCGGCCATTCGAAGTGCCGCATTTCGGGCCGATCCTGGCGGATTTCGAGAAGGCGACGATCTACGGCACCACCGGCAGGCGCATCGCCGTGGGCGTGACCTTCACCGCCCGCGACAAGGCCGGACGGGTCAAGCCCGCCCACGGAACCGTCTGGATGACCGCCATGCCGGTGAATGCCGAGAACTCGCGCAAGGTCGATTTCGCGGACTTCCAGGTCAGCGGCACCACCGATGCCGTCGGCGGCGACCTGCTGATCGGTTTCGCCAATACGCCCGGCATGTCCGGCACGCTCGCCGCCGCGCTCGGGCAGAACTTCGAGAACGACTACCAGGAACTGCTCGGCAAGATCGCCCGCGCCATCGACGACAAGCGCGAAGGAGACTTCGTGATTCGCGCCGAAGTGCGCCAGGCCCATACCGGACGGATCCAGGCGACCGGCGGCGGACTCTACCTGCCGGTCTCGGCACAGGGCACGGCTTCCATCGTCCTGAGACCGGCAATCGGGAAGCATGCTCCGTAACGGGACGCAAGAACTATGCGACAGACTTGACGTGCAAACGATTTACACAGACTTGTCCAACATTCCGATTGTGGACCGACGACGGTAGGGTTGCTTGCAGGCTGTATTTTGCTCCGGGATCGGAGGACAATCGAAACTCACCTTCGGCGATGCACCGGAGCCGGAACTCACGGCGGACAAAGTCCTGATCCGGGTGGAACTGGTTTCGATCGAAGCCATCGACCTCGTGAAGCTGGCCCTCTATCGCACCGGAATGGCCGAAGTCCCTGCCGAGGGCGTGGTCGGCTGCCAGGCGACCGGCACGGTGATCGCGGTAGGTTCGCGAGTCACCCGGTTCCTGCCCGGAGACCGGGTGGTCGCCTACGACACCTGCGGCAGCCACGCCGAACTGTTCGCGGCGCCCGAATCCTCGACATGGCTGCTGCCGCAAGGCCTCGGTTCCGAGATCGGCGCGGCCCCCGCCTATACCCTCGCGGCGGCACACGGCACCCTGTTCACCCGCGGCGGCCTGCGCGCGGGCGAGACCGTGCTCATCAACCATGCCACCAGCAGCCTGGGCATCGTCGCCGCGCAACTGGCGGCGCAAGCCGGGGCCACGGTCATCGGCGTGACTCGCGACGGCAGCCGGCATCGGCGGCTTTCCGGCCTCGGCCCGCACCATCTGCTCTCCCTCCGCGGCGATGACGTGATCGCCTGCTGCCTGGAACTCACCGATGGCAAAGGCGTGGATTTCGTCTTCGACGTCAGCGCCGGAGAGCGCTTTTCCGAGCTGGCCCGTTTGGTGATCCCCGGCGGACGCTATGCCTCGATCTCGGTGGCGGGCGAGATATCACCGCCCGCCTACGGCCGGGAAGGCGCGAATGCCCCGCTCATCTCCCGCTTCACGATCACCCCCGCAGGACCGATGCGCGACCGCCAGGTCCATGCCGAAGTCACGCGCCTGCTGGATCAGGTGGGCGTCGGCGCGATCCAGCTGCCCATCGAGCACGAATTCGCGCTCTGCGAAGCCGCCGAGGCCTATGACTTCATCCTCGGCGGCCTGCCTTTCGGCCATGTGGTGATGCGCCCCTGAGAGGAATTCAGATCCCCTCGGGATAGACCGGACGGATATCCACCGGCAGGTCGGCCATGCTGGCGATCACGCCTTCCGCTTCGGGATCGAGCTTCGCCCAGCGCGCCATGAAGGCCTTGGTGCCCTCGTAGTCGCCCTTGGCCTGAAGCATCAGCATGTCGTGCAGCAGGTCGCGCAGGCCCGCTTCCATCTTCGCATCGTCATAGGTGTAGCGCTTCGTCGCCGCATCGTACGTGAAGGCGCCCTTCGCACGCAGATAGCCGTATTGCAGCGCCGCGCCCTTGCCGTGCGCCTCGACCGCGCCGAAACGCACCGCACGGAAGATCCCCGCAACGTAAGTGGCGAACAGCTGCGGACGCTCGGCAGCCGGGATCTCGCCCTTCTGCATCATCAGCAGGATATCCCAGACGCCCGCGACATCGGCCTTGGCTTCCTCGATCGCCGAGTTCTGCTCCTTGAGCGCCTTGTCGACCGTGGTCGTCTGGCCGTTCACCACGATCGTGCCCGGCCCGAGGCTGTGCGACAGTTCGTGGAACAGCGTTTCAAGCTGCATGTACTTGCGATCGACCTGCGCCGCCTGCGACGGCACCAGCACCAGCGCCCCCATCGGCTTCAGGATACGCTCGAACTTGGCGCCGAGCACGTTGGAAAGGATCACCTTCTTCGCACCCTTGGCCTCGCGCACGCGCTCGTCGTTGGGCAGGTTGAAAGCCACCGTCTGCGGCCCCGGCACATTGTCGCCGCCGCCGCGAATCTGCTCCGCCACGGCGATCGGGCTTTCGAAACCGCGCTGGAAGTTCTTGTACTCTTCCGCGATCGGCAGGTTCGCTTCCATGTCGCGCAAGTAGTTCTTGTACTTGGCGAGCGCAGCCGATTCCACCGGGTCCTTCAAGGTCACGAAGCTCTCGAACGAGGTCTTCGCGCCCATCAGGCGGTCGGTGTAGACCTCGTAAGGCCCGATCGCGACTTCGATCGGCGTGTCCTTGAGGTCCATCCACGCCAGTTCGCTCTGATAGTAGTCGTCCGTGCGGAAGGCCTTGGCGCGCAGCGAGAGGAATTTCTTCAGACTGGCGTTGCTCGTCCGCGCCGCCGCCTGGTCGAGCAGCTTCGCCGCAGGCTCCAGCCATTCCTTGTAGGCGACCGAGTAAGGCACCGCGACCAGCTTCGCGCCGTCACGCCGCACCACCGTGTAAGGGCTGGTCAACGCCGCCTTCTCGGCCGGATGCGCCGCAAGGTAAGCCTCGAAATCGGCGCGCGTCAGGTCCTCGGGATAGAACCCGGCACCTTCCGGCATCGGCGCGGTGCCCCAGAACGGATGGAGGTCGGCCAGCTCGTCCCACGGTCCGAAATTGCGATCGAACATCTCGACCAGCAAATCGCGGTCGGCACGGCGGTTCATCGATATCGCACGGCGCACCTGCGGGTTCTCGGCATAGCGCTGGCGCAGATAGACCTCGCTCATCAGGTCGGACGCCTTGATGAGCAGATTCACCACGTCCCGCTCCTCGGCCGAGAGGAACTTAGTGTCCACATCCATCGGGATCGTCGCCAGCTTCGCCTTCTGCGCGGCGAGGTCGTAAGCCGGTTCGGCAGCAAGCACCGGAGCCGAAACGAGGCTGGTCGCGGCCAGAAGCGCGGAGGCGAGGAGGAATTTGGGCATGGGGTATGGTCCGTCTGGGGAATTGTTGGGGCGGACCCTAGGCTTCCTGGGTGGCAGTGCAAAGGGAGGAAAAGGAAAAGCAGGGGAGCATAGCCCCCCTGCACCCCCAATACCGTCTAGGTCATGCCCAGCCTGTCCGTTGCGCGCCCATGGCAGCGTCGGGAGACATATTGGCTGCGCCACAAGGAGCGCACGACCGATAGGCGGCGCGCGGCGCTGACATTCCGAGGGTCCGGGGGATCATCCCCCGGGTCTTCCCCCTTCTAAACTTCCAGCAACCGATCCGCCTGCGCCCGCGCCTCGGCGGTCACTTCCGCGCCGGAGAGCATCCGCGCGATCTCTTCCTTGCGCTCGCCCTCGTCGAGCAGCGCCACCGAGGTCCGCGTAACGGTGCCTTCGCTGGACTTGGCGATCATGTAGTGCCGCCGCCCGCGCGCCGCGACTTGCGGGCTGTGGGTCACGGCGAGCAGTTGCCCGTCCGAAGCGAGCCGCGCCAGACGCTCGCCGATCGCGCTGGCCACCGCACCGCCGACACCGCGGTCGATCTCGTCGAAGATCACCGTCGCCGCGCCGCCTTCTTCCGCCAGCGCTACCTTGAGCGCGAGGATGAAGCGCGAGAGTTCGCCGCCGGAGGCGATCTTGGCGAGGGGTGCGAAGTCCGCGCCGGGGTTGGTGCTGATGAGGAATTCGACCGCGTCCATGCCCTGCGCGTTCCAGCGCTCCTCGGGCAGGCGGATCACCGAAGTCTGGAACCGCGCGGCGTCGAGCTTGAGCGGCGCGAGTTCGGCGGCGACCGCCTTGTCGAGCCGCTTGGCGGCGGAGCGGCGAAGGTCGTGCAGCGCCTCGGCCTGTTCGCGGTAAACCAGCGCGGCTTTCTGCGCGGTGCGTTCGAGGGCCGCGACATGGCCCTCCCCGCCCTCGATGGCGTCGAGCGCGCTGCGCATCTCGCGCATCTTTTCCGGCAAGTCGTCCACCTGGCAGCCCTGCTTGCGTGCGGCGGCGCGAAGGTCGAACAGGCGGGTCTCGATCCGGTCGAGTTCGTCGGGATCGAAGGCCAGCGCCTCGGCGGCACGGTCGAGCCGGTCTTCCGCCTCGCTCGCCTCGATCACGGCGCGGTCGAGCGCTTCCAGTGCCTCGGCCAGCAGGGGGTGCTCCCCGGCGATCCGGTCGAGCCGGCGCGAGGCCCCGCGCAAGGTCGCCAGCGCCGAATCGGAGCCGGTCCAGAGATGCTGGAGCGCGACGAGATCGTCCGAGAGCTTCTCGCCCTTCTGCATCCCCGCGCGGGCCTGGGCGAGTTCCTCTTCCTCGCCTTCCAGCGGCGAGAGGGCATCGAGTTCGGCAAGGTGCGCCAGCAGCAGGTCTTGGTCCTCGGCCGCCTTGGCGACTTGCGCGCGGGCGGTGTCGAGCGCCTGCTGGGCCGTGCGCCAGGCCTTCCACGCCGCCTCGACGCCCGCGACATCGCCCCCGGCGAAGCGGTCGAGCAGCGCGCGGTGGCCCTTGGCATTGACGAGGCCGCGATCGTCGTGCTGGCCGTGGATCTCGACGAGCGCAGGTGCGATCTCGCGCAGCAGGGCAACGCCGACAGGCTGGTCGTTGAGGAAGGCGCGGCTGCCGCCGTCGGCCTTGAGCTGGCGCTTGAGGATCAGCGGCTCGCCCGGCTCGATCTCCACATCGGCATCGTCGAGCACGGCGCGGACATTGGCGGGAAGCTGCGGAAATTCGAAACTGGCGGTGACGGTAGCGCGGGCTTCCCCGGCACGAACGAGGCCGCTGTCGGCGCGATTGCCGATGACGAGGCCCAGCGCGTCAAGCAGGATCGACTTGCCCGCGCCGGTTTCACCCGTGAGAACGCCCAGGCCCCTGGCAAAATCCAGGTCGAGCGCTTCGATCAGCACGATATTGCGGATGGAGAGGCGGTTCAGCATGTTCGCGATCCGTTCTAGCGAAAGAAGTTCCGCCCGTCACGCCTGTTTGCGCGCGCCTCTCTTCTCAACCTCAGGCCGTGACGTTCTTCGGCGCGTACTTGCCCATCAGCTTGTAGGCGCGGTCGTACCACTTGCTGTTCGGATAGTTGTGCTCCAGCACGGCCGCCGCCTTCTGCGCTTCGTCGGGAACGCCGAGTGCGAGGTAGCCTTCGACAAGGCGGAACAGCGCTTCGGGCGCGTGGCTGGTGGTCTGGAAATTGTCGACGACGTTGCGGAAGCGCAGCGTTGCCGCCAGCCACTTGCCGCTGGCCTCATAGGCGCGGCCGATGGTCATTTCCTTGCCCGCGAGGTGATCGTTCACGAGGTCGATCTTGAGCTTGGCGTCCGAGGCATAAGGCGAGTTCGGATAGCGGCGCATCACGTCGGTAAGCGCCTGCTTGGCCTGCTCGGTGGTCTTCTGGTCGCGCGTCACGTCGCTGACCTGCTCGTAGTAGCAGATGGCGATCAGGTAATAGGCGTAAGGCGCGTCCTTGTTGCCCGGATGGATCGAGAGGAAGCGCTGCGCCGACTGGATCGACTTGGTGTAGTCACGCGCGGCGTAGTAGCTGAAGGCGCTCATCAACTGGGCGCGGCGGGCCCAGGGCGAATAGGGGTGCTGGCGCTCGACTTCGTCGAACAGCGCGGCGGCCTGGCGGGTACGGCCCTGGTTCAGGCGTTCCTGCGCGGCGGCATAGAGCGTGTCCACGTCGCGCGCGACATAGGCGGTATCCTTGTTGCCGCCTCCACGCCCGGCACATCCGGCGGTCAATACGAGCGCCCCGGTAGCGGCGGCGGCGAGGGCGATCTTGAAGCGCGAACGTTCGAACATGGGGCCGGTCTATAGCCAGCGGTTTGCTGAACGCCAAGTGAAGTTGCGCGGGGATACACTTTAGCATCGACGACACGCCCGTCCTCGGCAGAAATACTCGGGAATAGGGCGGCTTCGCCATTGTCTCGCGCGCCGCGCCTGCCATAGTCGGCAGACAATGGCAGGCAGCAACGCACTCTCTTCTCCCGTCCTCTCCGACGCGCTCGTGATCCTCGGCGCGGCTGGCATCGTGATTCCCGTGTTCAACCGATTCCGCATCACTCCGGTGATCGGCTTCATCCTCGTCGGCCTGCTGGTCGGCCCGTTCGGGCTGGGCAGGCTGGTGTTCGACACGCCGTGGCTGTCCTGGGTGACCATAACCGACCCGGACGGGCTGGAGATATTCGCCGAGTTCGGCATCATCCTGCTGCTGTTCTCGATCGGCCTCGAACTCTCGTTCGGCCGATTGTGGGCGATGCGAAGATTCGTCTTCGGGCTGGGGTCGCTGGAACTGATCCTGACCGGCAGCGCCCTCACCTTCTTCTTCGCGGCGATCGGACAGGGCTTCTCCGGCGCCATGGCGCTCGGCCTCGCGCTGGCCCTCTCGTCGACCGCGCTGGTCCTGAAGATGACCGACACGACCACCCCGGTCGGCCGCGCGGCACTGGCGATGCTGCTGTTCGAGGATATCGCGCTGGTGCCGATCATCTTCCTGCTCGGCGCGCTCGCCCCCCATGCCAAGGGCGCGGGCGTGGACGGCCTGATCCATACGCTCGTCTGGGGCACCTTGGTGGTCACCGCCCTGCTGGTGCTCGGCCGCTACCTGCTGCCGCCGCTCTTCGCCCAGGCGGCGCGCACCAAGAGCCCGGAACTGTTCCTCGCCGCCAGCCTGCTGGTGGTGATCCTCGCCTCGCTGGCGACCGGCGCCACCGGCCTCTCCCCGATCGTCGGTGCCCTCGTCGCCGGACTGCTCATCGCCGAGACCGAATATCACACCGAAGTCGAGCAGATCATCGAGCCGTTCAAGGGCCTCGCGCTCGGGGTGTTCCTCATCACCATCGGCATGAGCATCGATCTTCGCGTCGTCTGGGAGAACCTTGCCTCCATCCTGATCGCGACGGTGGGCGTGGTTCTGCTGAAGTCCACGGTCACCGGCCTGCTGCTGCGTATGATGGGTGCCCGGCGCGGCACCGCGACCGAAACCGGCATCCTGATGTCCAGCCCTTCGGAGACCACGCTGATCGTGCTGAGCGCCGCCGGTGCGGCGCAGCTGATCCAGCCCGGCACCGCGATGTTCTGGCAGATCGTCACCGCTCTGGGGCTGACCGTCACGCCGCTGCTGTCGATGATCGGCAAGATGCTGGCCCGGCAGGTGGATAGCGTGGAAGCCCCGCACCAGCCCGCCGAGGCGCCGGACAAGCCGCGCGTGCTGATCATCGGCTTCGGCCGCGTCGGCCGTCTCGTCGCCGACATGCTGGCCCGTCACGGGCGCCCCTACCTCGCGGTGGACAGCAACACCGACCTCGTCACCGAGGGACGCCGCCACGGCTATACGGTGGCCTTCGGAGACGCCGGTCGCGGCGATGCGATGCTGCGCTTCGGCGCGGCGGGCGCGGCGGCAGTGATCCTGACGATGGACGAGCCGGTGACGGCCCAGCGCATCGTCCGCAAGCTGCGCGCCGACTTCCCCGACCTGCCGATCATCGCCCGCGCCCGCGACGCCGAACACGCCGCCGTGCTCTACCGCGCCGGGGCCACGCATTCGGTGCCGGAGACGCTCGAAAGCTCGCTCCAGCTTTCGGAAGCCGCACTGGTCGAGATCGGCGTGGCGATGGGCCCGGTGATCGCCTCGATCCACGAAAAGCGCGACGAATTCCGCGAGCAGATCATGCAGCAGGGCGGCCTCTCGCAGAAACCCGCGCTCAAGTCGGGGCAGTTGCGGGAACCGGAAAAGGCTTGAGAATCAGGGGATACGCGGTTCGAACACCGACCATCCGGTGCGCTGGACGAGCCGTTCGAGTGCCATCTGGCCGAGCCGGGAATTGCCGCTCTCGTTGAGACCAGGCGACCATACCGCCACGCTGGCGATCCCCGGCGCCACCGCCAGGATGCCGCCGCCCACGCCCGACTTTCCGGGCAGGCCGATGCGATAGGCGAAGTCGCCTGAGTTGTCGTAATGGCCGCAGGACATCATCAGCGCATTGATGCGCCGCGCCCGCTTCTCGCTGATGACGCGGTGCCCGTCAGAGCGCCCGCCGTCCATCAGGTAGCGCCCCGCGAGCGCCAGTTGGCGGCAGCTCATGGCAAGCGCGCAGAAGTGGAAATACGTGCCCAGCACGAGTTCGACGTCGCCGTGGATGGTGCCGAAGGCGCGCATGTAGTTGGCGAGCGCGCGGTTGCGAAAACCCGTCTCGCGTTCGGCGGCAGCGACCATCTCGTCGATGGCGATGCTGTCGTCGCCCGCCAGTTCGCGCACGAAGCGCAGCATCTGCCCGATCGCCTCGCGCGGTTGCAGACGGCCGAGCAGCACGTCGGTCACGACGATGGCCCCGGCATTGATGAAGGGATTGCGGGGAATGCCGTGCTCGGTCTCCAGCTGGACGATCGAGTTGAAAGCGCTGCCCGAAGGCTCACGCCCTACCCGCTCCCATAGCTGGTCGCCCACGGCTCCGAGGGCCAGGGTCAGTGCGAAGACCTTGGAGATCGACTGGATCGAGAACGGTTCTTCCGCGTCGCCCGCCGTGTGCACGGTGCCGTCCGCCATGACCACTGCCATGCCGAACTTGTCGAGCGGCACCGCTGCCAGCGGCGGGATGTAGTCGGCAACCGTTCCCCGGCTGCCGACTTCGCGCATTTCCTCGGCGATGGCCGTGACGATCTCGGCGATAGAGCCCATCGGCGAGGTCACGGCCTGACCGGGATCACCCTGCGAGCACGGCCTTGACCGCAGCGATGGCGTCCGCCGCCTTGTCGCCGTCGGGGCCGCCGCCCTGCGCCATGTCGGCGCGGCCGCCGCCGCCCTTGCCGCCTAGCGTCTCCACGCCCTTGCGGACGAGATCGACGGCGCTGATCGTGCCGGTGAGGTCTTCGGTGACGGCTGCGGCGATGCTCGCCTTGCCCTCGTTCACCGCGACGATCGCCGCGACGCCCGAACCCATGCGCTGCTTGGCCTGGTCGAGCAGCCCGCGCAGTTCCTTGGGATCGAGACCCTCAAGCACTTGCCCTGAGAACTTCACGCCGTTCACGTCCTCGTCGGCGCTCTCGGCCTTGGCTCCGCCGCCGCCGAGGGCCCCCGAAAGTGCAAGCGCCTTCTTGGCTTCGGCCAGTTCGCGTTCGAGCTTGCGGCGCTCGTCGAGCAGCGCGGTGACGCGGGCCTCGACGTCTTCCGGCGTGGTGCGCAGCGCGCTGGCCGCACCCTTGAGCGCTTCCTCGCGGGCCACCAGCCACTGACGCGCGCCTTCGCCGGTCAGCGCCTCGATGCGGCGAACGCCCGAGGAGACCGCGCTTTCGGAGACGATGCGGAACACACCGATGTCACCGGTGGCGCGCACGTGGGTGCCGCCGCACAGCTCGACCGAGTAGTTACGCTCGCCGCTTTCCGTCTTCGCGCTGCGCCCCATCGAGAGCACGCGCACTTCATCGCCGTACTTCTCGCCGAACAGCGCCATGGCGCCGGCTTCGATCGCGTCGTCGGGCGTCATCAGGCGGGTAAGCACCGGGTCGTTGGCGCGGATTTCCGCGTTCACTTCGGCTTCGATCGCCGCGATGTCCTCTGCTTCGAGCGCCTTGGGGTGCGAGAAGTCGAAACGCAGGCGTTCGGCGGCGACCAGCGAACCCTTCTGGGTGACGTGATCGCCCAGACGGTTCCGCAGCGCGGCGTGCAGCAAGTGCGTGGCCGAGTGGTTGGCACGCACCGCGTCGCGGCGCGCGACATCGACCGTGAGGTTGACGGCATCGCCCACCTTGATCGTGCCCGCCTCGACCGTGCCGCTCATCGCGTGGAGACGGCCGAGCGGCTTGGCGGTGTCGGAAACGACGATCTTCAGGCCGTTCGCGCCGAGGATCGTGCCGCGATCGCCTTCCTGGCCACCCGATTCGCCGTAGAACGGCGTCTGGTTGGTCAGCACCACGACCTCTTCACCTGCGGCGGCGGACTGGGCTTCCTTGCCGTCCTTCACCAGCGCCACGACCTGGCCTTCGCCGGTGGTCGAGGCATAGCCGGTGAACTCGCTGGCGCCTTCGCGCTCGGCGATGTCGAACCAGACTTCGCTGTCGGCAGCCTGGCCCGAGCCCTTCCACGCGGCGCGGGCGGCGGCCTTCTGCTGGGCCATGGCGGCGTCGAAGCCCGCACGGTCCACGGCGATGCCGCGCGAACGCAGCGCGTCTTCGGTAAGGTCGTAAGGGAAGCCGTAAGTATCGTAGAGCTTGAACGCGGTCTCGCCGGGGAGTTCACCGCCCTCGCCCATGGCGCCGGTGGCTTCGTCCAGCAGCTTGAGGCCGTTGGCGAGCGTGCGGCGGAACTGGACTTCTTCGCGCTCCAGGGTTTCCTCGATCAGCGGCTGGGCGCGGCCGAGTTCCGGATAGGCCTGGCCCATCTCGGCGACGAGCGCGGGCACCAGACGGTGCATCAACGGGTCCTTCGCACCGAGCAGGTGGGCGTGGCGCATGGCGCGGCGCATGATGCGGCGCAGAACATAGCCGCGGCCCTCGTTCGACGGCAGCACGCCGTCGGCCAGCAGGAAGCTGGTCGAGCGCAAGTGATCGGCAATGACGCGGTGGCTGGCGCGCTGCTCGCCCTGGGCGGCAACGCCGGTCAGGCTTTCGGACGCCGCGATCAGCGCCTTGAAGGTGTCGATGTCGTAGTTGTCATGCACGCCCTGCATGACGGCCGAGATGCGCTCGAGGCCCATGCCGGTATCGATCGAGGGCTTCGGCAGATTGCCGACGATCTCGCCCGCCGACTGCTCGAACTGCATGAACACGAGGTTCCAGATTTCGATGAAGCGGTCGCCGTCTTCCTCCGGCGATCCCGGAGGGCCGCCCCAGATGTGGTCGCCGTGGTCGAAGAAGATTTCCGAACACGGACCGCACGGGCCTTCGTCGCCCATCGCCCAGAAGTTGTCCTTCGTGGGGATGCGGATGATCTTCGATTCCGGGAGACCTGCGATCTTCTTCCAGAGGTCGAAAGCCTCGTCGTCCGTGTGGTAGACGGTGACGAGCAGCTTCTCGACCGGAAGGCCCCATTCCTTGGTCAGCAGGGTCCAGGCGTGGGTGATCGCCTGTTCCTTGAAATAGTCGCCGAACGAGAAATTGCCCAGCATCTCGAAGAAGGTGTGGTGGCGCGCGGTATAGCCGACGTTGTCGAGATCGTTGTGCTTGCCGCCGGCGCGGACGCACTTCTGCGAGGACGTGGCGCGCGGCGCGAACGGCGTTTCAAGACCCGTGAACACGTTCTTGAACGGCACCATGCCGGCGTTCACGAACATCAGCGTCGGGTCGTTGTAAGGAACGAGCGGCGCAGACTGAACGGCCTCGTGACCATTGCTGGCGAAATAGTCGAGGAAGGACCGGCGGATTTCGTTGGTCGTGTGCATAGATGGCGCCGATAATCCAGCGACGCGGCGGCGGCAAGCGGGTTGCTGCGGTCAGACTGTTCGGTTCCCGCGATAAGCGGCTACCGCTTCGGCAGTGTTGCACGCGCGCCACGAATTTGGACTCTGCGGCAACCCGAAACAAAAACCCCGGCACCAGGGCCGGGGTTTTCTTGGTTCTGCGGGGATGCGCAGGACTTATTCGACGTCGTCTTCCGCGGAAGGGCCGACCATCATTTCCTCAGCCAGCCCGGCGGTCTGCGCGCGGATCGCCTTTTCGAGGCGGTCGCAGATTTCGGGGTTGGTCTTCAGATAGGTCTTCGCGTTTTCACGGCCCTGGCCAATGCGGATCGAATCGTAGCTGAACCAGGCGCCCGACTTCTCGACGATGCCGGCCTTGACGCCGAGGTCGAGGATCTCGCCGATCTTGGAAATGCCCTCGCCGTACATGATGTCGAATTCGACCTGCTTGAACGGCGGCGCGACCTTGTTCTTCACGACCTTCACGCGGGTGGCGTTGCCGACGATATCGTCGCGGTCCTTGATCTGGCCGGTGCGGCGAATGTCGAGGCGGACCGAGGCGTAGAACTTGAGCGCGTTGCCGCCCGTGGTCGTCTCGGGGTTGCCGTACATGACGCCGATCTTCATGCGCAGCTGGTTGATGAAGATCACCATGCAGCGCGAGCGGCTGATCGAGCCGGTCAGCTTGCGGAGCGACTGGCTCATCAAGCGGGCCTGGAGGCCGACATGGCTGTCGCCCATCTCGCCTTCGATTTCGGCGCGGGGAACCAGCGCGGCGACCGAGTCCACCACCAGCACGTCGATCGCGTTCGAACGGACCAGCGTATCGGTAATTTCCAGCGCCTGCTCACCGGTATCCGGCTGCGAGACGATCAGTTCGTCGATATTGACGCCCAGCTTCTTCGCATAGACCGGGTCGAGCGCGTGCTCGGCGTCGATGAAGGCGGCGGTGCCGCCCGACTTCTGCGCCTCGGCGATGACGTGGAGGGCGAGCGTGGTCTTGCCCGAGCTTTCCGGTCCGTAGACTTCGATCACGCGGCCGCGCGGCAGGCCACCGACCCCCAGCGCGATGTCGAGCCCGAGCGAACCGGTGGAGATCGCCTCGACCTGCATCGCTTCCTTCGAACCCAGCTTCATCGCGGAGCCCTTGCCGAACGCCTTGTCGATCTGCGCAAGCGCGGCTTCGAGCGCCTTCTGACGGTCCATGTTGTCCTTTTCCTTGCCTTCCTGGATCAGCTTGAGCTGAGCAGCCATGTCACTTCCCCTTTGCTACCGGCCTGACCGGAAAGGTCAACGTCGTGGGAAGCTATGTATCTTCTTTGTTCTCATGGAACAAGAGGGGAACAGCGGCTTATTTCCTATTTTTAACGCCGCCTGCGGTACGGGCCAGAACATCCCCGACTTTTTCCGAGAGCTGCTGCACGGAGAACGGTTTGGGCATGAACCAGGCGTTGGCGATGCCGATTTCCTTGCGCAGCTGCTCCTCGGCATAGCCCGACATGAACAGCACCGGCAGGTCCGGGGCGATGCGGCGGATCTCACGCGCCATGCCGGGGCCGTCGAGCGTGGGCATGACCACGTCGGAGATCACCAGGTCGAACCGGCCGCCCTCCTCCACGAGTTCCAGCCCTTCCTCGCCGTCGCGCGCGCATGTCACCCGATAGCCCTGCCGGGTGAGCGCGCGTTCGGCGACGATGCGCACCGGGTCCTCGTCCTCGACCAGCAGGATCGCGCCGCCGCCCGCCCACTGGCTGGGCTCGACCTCGGGTTCCTCGACCGGCGCGGGTTCGGGCGCGGTGCCGGGCGCGATGTGGTGAACCGGCAGGTAGACGACAAAGCGCGTCCCCCGGCCCGCCTCGCTCTCCGCGAAGATGAAGCCGCCCGATTGCTTGACGATACCGTAGACGGTCGAGAGGCCGAGGCCGGTGCCCTTGCCCTGCTCCTTGGTGGTGAAGAACGGCTCGAAGATCTTGCCGAGGTGTTCGGGCGGAATGCCGCCGCCGGTATCCTCGACGATCAGCGCGGTATAGTCGCCCGCCGGAATGATCTCGCTGCGCATCGCCCGCACGTCGGTATTGCTGATGCGGCAGGTGGCCAGCGTGAGCGTACCGGCGCCGTCGCCCTTCATCTGCATCGCGTCGCGCGCGTTCACCGCGAGGTTGACGATCACCTGCTCAAGCTGGGTCGGATCGGCGCGGACCGGGCCGAGGTCGCGATCGTGGGTGACGACGAGCTGGATCTTCTCGCCGATCAGGCGGCGCAGCATCTGCGAAACGTCCGCTACCACGTCGGGCAGCTGAAGCACTTCGGGGCGCAGGGTCTGCTGGCGCGAGAAAGCCAGGAGCTGGCGGGTCAGCGAGGCGGCGCGGTTGGAGTTGGCGCGGATCTGCTGGATGTCGTCATAGTCCGAATCGCCCGGCGTGTGGCGCATCAGCATGAGGTCGCAGGTGCCGAGGATCGCGGTCAGCACATTGTTGAAATCGTGCGCAACGCCGCCCGCGAGCTGGCCCACCGCCTGCATCTTGGTGGCCTGCGCCACCTGCCGCTTGAGCCGGGTTTCCTCCGAAGTATCGGTGAGGCCGAGCAGCACGGCCGCCTCGCCGAGACCGCGCACGCCCGCAAGGCTGAGCGAGACCGGATCGTCGGGCTGGGTCGTCAGCCGCACGGCGATGTCGCCTGCTGCGGCGGGGCCTTGGGCGAAGCGGCGGATCGCTTCGGACAGCGCGCGCTTGTCGTCGCGAACGACGAGGTCGGTCGGATAGCTCGGCGGGTGCTGGCCCTCCTGCCCGGCAGCACGCATGAAAGCGGGATTGGCGAACAGCAGTCGCCCGTCACGGTCGGCCATGGCCAGGCCGAGCGGCAACTGGCTGATCAGCGCTTCCAGATGCGGTGCAGCCGTGCCGCCGCCGCCACCCGCGCCGATGCCCTGCCCGGCCTCGACCACCAGCATCAGCGACGGCGTGACATGGGGATCGGGTTCGCCCGGCGCATCGGGATCGGCGATCGGGACGTGGTAGAGCACGAGCGGCCCGCCGCGCCCGGAATCGCGCGCCCAGCCGATGCGCTCGCCTTCCTCCTGGCTGATCAGCGAGACGAAATCGAGGCCGGTCATGTCGGCCAAGGCGTCGCCGGTGGCGCGCTGGGAAAAACCGGCGCTGGCCGCGCGGATCATGCCGTCGGGATCGACGACCGCCGCCGAGATACCTGCCCGCGCGAGGCCTTTTCCGAGTTTTCCATCTATCTGGCGGACCATCTCGC
Organism: Novosphingobium sp.; assembly: GCF_036820275.1. Lineage (GTDB taxonomy): Bacteria > Pseudomonadota > Alphaproteobacteria > Sphingomonadales > Sphingomonadaceae > Novosphingobium. The sequence goes on along the minus strand of NZ_DAISLT010000007.1, from coordinate 29,795 downwards.
CTACTAGATCGACCGAGTTGACGGGCTGGAAGCGCCAGACGAGAAAGTCGTCACCCCGGCCCGAGCGCTGGATTTCCACGCGCCAGTCGGCGGCGGCATCGCCTTCGGTACGCACTTCGGCACGGGCATGCCCGTCACGCCAAGCGGCACGGACGGCTTCGGTCAGGCGCTCCATCGCGGCATCGCCCACCGGCAGGCGCGGCGGCGGATTGGCGGTGCCGAACCACTGCTCGAAACTGCCGTTGGCGCAGGCGAGGCGCCCGGCGCGGTCGGTGACGGCAATGGCACTGTCGGCGCGGTCGATCGCCGCGACGGTAACCGACCAGTCGGGCTGCGCGAACTCCACGTCGGCGGCTTCGGTCCGGCGATTGGCGACCATCCAGGCGAGACCCGCGAAGACCAGCAAGGTGCCGGTGAGGATCGCGGTAAGCAGTCCGTCACCGCTCACCAGCCAGACCAGCGCGGCGCTGAGCACCAATGCGATGCCGACGACGGCGGTGTCGGAAAGACCGCCGATTTTACCAGTCGTCATGACTTCGCCCGTTTCCCGCTCCCGCTGGCCTGCCTTCATGCAATTCCTTCCGTATCGGCGGGCTTCGCCGCAGCCGCGCGGTGGCGGCGGGCGCGGTGCTTGCGCCCGATCCAGTAGCGCCAGAACCAGATCGTCAGGAAATAGCTGACGAAAGCGGCGACGACCGACTGGATGAACAGGCCGATGACGACGGCAGGCGCGGTGTCCGACAGCAGCCAGTTTCGCCACTGCGCAAGGCCCGCGCCTTCGCGCACCATGGCCTCCACGGTGGCGATGTCGGCGTGGTAGCCGAAGCTGTTGCCGATCGCGACCGCCACCGGCAGGATGATCAGCAGCGTCGTCACCGGGTTGGAAATGAAGGTGATCGCGGCGGCGAGCGGGATATTCCCGCGAAACGGCACGCACATGAGCGCCGCGCCGACGATCTGGACGCCGGGAATCAGCGCGAAGATGCCGATGAACATGCCCACGGCCACGCCGCGCGGCACCGAGCGGCGGGTGAAGCGGAACAGTTCGGGGCGGCGCGTGAACGGCGCGGTGAAGCGATTCGCCTCAAGCTGCGCATGCGTGGGCATCTGGCCGTGCAGCCAGGCGCCCAGGCGGTGCAGCAGCGCGCTCACTTGTGCTCGCGCAGGATGCGGCCCTGCTCCCGCTTCCAGTCGCGTTCCTTGATCGTGTTGCGCTTGTCCGCCGCGTTCTTGCCCTTGGCCAGCGCCAGTTCGACTTTCGCGCGGCCCCGGCCGTTGAAGTAGATCGACAGCGGCACCAGGGTCATGCCCTTGCGCTCCACCGAGCCCTGGAGGCGGGAAATCTCCCGCTCATGCAGCAGCAGCTTGCGCGGGCGCTTGGGCACGTGGTTGTAGCGGTTGCCGTGGCTGAATTCCGGTACGTTGGAGTTCACCAGCCAGCATTCGCCGTTCTTGACCTCGGCGTAAGCCTCCGCGATCGAGCCTTCGCCGAACCGCAACGATTTCACCTCGGTGCCGGTCAGCGCGATGCCGGCCTCGAAGGTTTCCTCGATGTGGTACTCGAAGCGGGCTCTGCGGTTTTCCGCGACGCTCTTGTGCTTGTCGAATGTCTTGTGCTGCGGACGTGCCATGATGTCCCGGCATGTAGGGATTCGCGCGCAAAAAGGAAACGCCCCGTTTGCGCGATTTCGTCATGCCGGAGACGGTACGTGCTCCGACCGAGGCGATGAAGGCATTTTAACCGCAACGGCGCCCAAGATTGTCCTTGCCAAAGCAGCCCGCCGATTTGAATAATCTGGAACAAACGGGGGTAATTCAACGTGCGTCTGATACTTCGGTCGGCTCTTCCGGCCGCCTTTCTCATTGCCGAATCCATGGTGTCCGCAGCCGTCGCCGCACCGGGCGCGGTCCAGCCACCACCGCTGGACGCCTATGGCGAGCTGCCGCAGGTGGAGGATGCCGCGATCTCGCCGGACGGCACCTCGATCGCCAGCGTCACCCACACGGGCGGCGAACGGCGCGTCATCATACTCAAGAACAACGAGGTCGTGCTGAACGGCTCGCCCGGAACCACGAAGGTTCGCGCGATCGAATGGGCGGACAACGACACCGTGCTGCTCACCAACAGCGCCACGGTGCCGCTGTTCGGCTTCACCGCCGCCAAGTACGAGATGAACGGCACGATCATCCTGCCGTTGAAGCCGGGCGGCGAATCGGGGTTGGTCTTCGGGAAGAACCAGGGGATCGCCAAGACCACGCGCGGCCGCTACGGCATCCGCACGATCGACGGACGGACGGTCGGCTACTTCGGCGGCATCGCCCTCGATGTCGAAGGCAGCCAGCCCCGCTGGCGCCATGGCCGCTCCACGCTCTATGCCGTGGACCTCAAGACCAACCGCGCCCGCGTCCTCGCCCAGCCCCCTTCGGAAGACCATTACCGGGACTGGCTGATCGACCGCAGCGGCAACGTTGCGGTCATCCTCGACATCTCGGAGACGAGCGGCACCTGGAAGATCAATGTCCCGCGCGGGGCGGAGCTGGCGCGCGGGGTCGATCCGACCGGCAACGTCAGCCTGATCGCGTTCGGCAAGGGCGGCGCCACCGCAGTCTACGCGATCGAGGATGAGGACGGCGCCTCCCGCTGGTTCGAAGTGCCGCTGGCCGGCGGGGAAGCCAAGGAAATCCTCTACGACACCGGCATCGAGCGTCTCTTCGTCGACCGCAGCAGCGGCGACATGATCGGCTATCGCACACAGGGCGAAACGCCGCAGACGGTCATGGACGACCCGGCCCATCAAAGCGCCATCACCCGCATCTTCAAGGCCTTTTCCGGCCGCGAGGCGCACCTGATCGACTGGACGCCGGACTTCGCGAAAGTGCTGGTGCGCACCACCGGCAACAAGGACAGCGGCACCTGGTATCTCGTAGACGTGCGCGCCAAGCGGGCGGATCCGATCGGCTACGAGCGCGCGGCCATCTCGCCGGAGCAGGTCGGGGCGATCTCCGTCGTCGGCTACAAGGCGCAGGACGGCCTCGACATGGACGGCATCCTGACGCTGCCGCCCGGCCGCGAGGCGAAGAACCTGCCGGTGATCCTGCTGCCGCACGGCGGCCCCGCCGCGCATGACAAGGCAGAGTTCGACTGGTGGGCGCAGGCCTTCGCCTCGCGCGGCTATGCGGTGTTCCAGCCGAATTTCCGCGGTTCGACCGGACGCACCGATGCCTTCCGCCATGCCGGGGACGGCCAGTGGGGCCGCAAGATGCAGACCGACATCTCGGACGGCCTCGCCGAACTGGCCAAACAGGGCATCGTCGACCCGAAGCGCGCCTGCATCGTCGGCGCAAGCTATGGCGGCTATGCGGCGCTGGCCGGGGTCACCCTGCAACAGGGGCTTTACCGCTGCGCGGTCTCGGTGGCGGGCGTCGCCGATCTCAAGCTGATGTATTCCACCGACATCCGCGAAAGCGGCGATTCGAAGATGCTCACCAAGTCGCTGCGCGAACAGCTTGGCGACCCCAAGCTCTACGACGAAGTGTCACCCCGCCGCTTCGCCGGGCGTGCCGATGCGCCCGTGCTGCTGATCCACGGCAAGGACGATACGGTCGTCGGCTACAAGCAGAGCCAGGTCATGGCCGATGCGCTGAAGGACGCCCGCAAGCCCTACGAATTCGTCACGCTGGCAGGCGAAGACCACTGGCTGTCGCGCGAGGAAACGCGCAAGCGCATGCTGTCCGAGGCCGTGCGCTTCGTAGAGAAGAACAATCCGGCGGATTGAGGGCCGACCTATAAACGTCGTCCCGGATCAGGTCCGGGACGACGACATATTCACTTTCAGACCAGTCCGGCGTGGACCAATGCTTCGTCCACGGCGGTGCGGGCCTTGTCGCTGCACGGGACAAGCGGCAGGCGCAGTTCGTTCTCGATCCAGTCGTGCACCTGGGCCAGCGCGTACTTGCACGGTCCCGGCGAGCTGTCCTCGAACATCGCGTAGTGCAGCGGGTAGAGCAGGTCGTTCAGGCGGCGCGCTTCCTCAAGGTCATTGGCCGCGCAGGCTGCCTGGAACTCGGCACAGAGCTTCGGCGCGACGTTCGCCGTCACCGAGATGCAGCCGACGCCGCCCGCCGCGTTGAACGGCAGTGCCAGTTCGTCGTCGCCGCAAAGCTGCACGAAATGCTTGCCGATGCCCATGCGGTGGTCGGTCACGCGGCTGAGATCGCCGCTGGCGTCCTTGATGGCAATGAAGCGATCCGGGAAGCGGCGTGCCAGTTCGCAGACCGTTTCCGGCAGCAGGTCGGTGACGGTGCGGCCGGGCACGTTGTAGAGCACGATCGGCAGGTCGTTGTTTTCCGCCAGATAAGTGAAATGCGCCAGCAACCCTTCCTGGCTCGGCCGGTTGTAGTACGGCGCCACCAGCAGCGCCGCCGAGGCGCCGCACTTCTTGGAAAAGTTCATGTGCAGCAGCGCGTTCATCGTATCGTTGCTGCCGCAGCCGGCGATCACCGGCACCCGGCCCGCCGCCTGCTCCACGCAGAGTTCGATGACGCGGTGGTGCTCGGCGTTCGAAAGCGTCGAATTCTCGCCGGTCGTGCCGCAGGGAACGAGCGCCGAGGACCCCGATTCGATCTGCCAGTCCACGAGTCGCCGAAAGGCCTGTTCATCGAACGCTCCATCGCGAAACGGTGTAACAAGCGCAGGAATGGAACCCGAGAACATGGACTTTACCTCACCTGATGTTCAATGATCGGATCCGACGGACCCGATGTTCAGCGCCTGATAAGGAGCCTTTTCCCAAAATGTCCAGCATGCAGCGTGTCGCCCCCCTCGTCTTGCTTGCTTCGACCGCCCTCTTCGGCATCGCTATCGGGACCCCCGCAGCCGCACAGGACGGCCGCGAATGGGACCTGGCGAAGGCGCGTTCCATGCAGTCGCACGACATGGCCGTCCACCAGTCGATCGATCGCTGGCGCCAGCTCGTGGCTTCGGACGGATTCGATTTCGGCAGCTATTCCAGCTTCCTGCTGACTTATCCCGGCTATCCGCAGGCCGACAAGATTCGCGGCTCGGCGGAGCGTGCGCTGGTCAATCAGTCGCCGGACGCCAATTCCGTGGTCGCGTTCTTCACCCGCTATCCGCCGCTCTCGAATCAGGCCGCCGGGCGCTATGCCACGGCGCTGACCACCTTGCGCCGCCCTGAGGCCCAGCAGCGCGCACTCGCCGCCTGGCGCGGCGGCACCCTGGCGCCAAGCGACGAGGCGCTGATCCTCTCGACCTGGCGCGGCGCCCTCACCCCGGCAGACCACGACGCCCGCATGGACCGCCTGCTCTGGCAGGGCGAGACATCGCAGGCCGAGCGACAGATCTCCTTCGTCTCCACCGAACGCCGCGCGCTGTTCATGGAGCGGCTGACGATGCTGCAAGGCTCGCCCCCCGGCACGCTGGGCCTGACGCTGACGCCGCAGATGAACGCCGACGGCGGCTATATCTACGCCCGCGCCGTCCAGGCCCGCAAGACCGGCAATCTCCCCGCCGAGATCGCCCTGCTCGCCAACCGCCCCACCCTGACGACACCGGTGCCCGAACCGGAAAAGTGGGTGCGCGAACTGCTCACCGCCGCCAAGGGCGCGGGCGCCGATTCGGCGGTGCGCATCGCCGGCGGCATCGACGACGCCTTCGCCCCCGGCACCGACATCAGCCAGCTCTCGTTCCGCCTGCGAGACGACTACACGACGCTGGTCTGGCTGGGCGGCACCAAGGCGCTCTGGCAGCTGGGCGACGCCCGCCGCGCCGCGCCGCTGTTCTACCGCTACGGCGCCGCCGCGCAGACGCCGGGCACGCGCTCCAAGGGCTTCTACTGGGCAGGCCGCGCGCTCGCCAAGGCCGGGGACACGGCCGGCGCCAACCGCTACTTCCAGATGGCCGCCGCCTATCCGCACTACTTCTACGGCCAGCTCGCCCTCGAACGGCTGGGCCGCCCCCTGCCCGACCTCGACACCCGCCCGCGCGGCGTGCCGACACAGGCCGAACGCAGCGCCTTCTTCGCCAAGCCGCTGACCAATGCCGTGCGCGACGTCGCCCGCGACGGCGACTGGCGCACCACCGTCCAGTTCTTCCGCGAAATCTCCGACCAGGCGCAGAGCGAGAGCGACCACGTTCTCGTCGCCGAACTCGCTCGCGAGATCGGCCGCCGCGACCTTGCCGTGATCCTCGGCCAGAGCGCGCACGGCGACGGCTACCAGGACTTCGGCCAGATCGCCTATCCGCTGATCCCGGTGCCGCCGGGCGCCGACTTTGCCATGGTTCACGCCCTCACCCGGCAGGAGAGCCAGTTCGCCCAGAACGCGCTCAGCCACGCCGGAGCACGCGGCCTGATGCAGCTCATGCCCGCCACCGCGCGCGAACAGGCGGGCAAGCTCGGCCTCGCCTACGACCAGAACCAACTGGTCAGCGACGCCACCTACAACATCCGCCTCGGCGACGCCTACTTCACCCGCATGCGCAACTACTTCGGCGGCTCGCTGCCGCTGGCGGTCGGCGCCTACAACGCGGGCGCGGGCAATGTGAACAAGTGGCTCGCTGCCAACGGCGACCCCCGCACCGGCGCAGTAGACTGGATCGACTGGCTGGAGCAGATCCCGATCTACGAGACCAAGAACTACATCCAGCGCGTGCTGGAGAACGCCGTGGTCTATGAGTCGATGTATCCGACCCAGTCGGGCTATCGCGGGAATACGCCGCTTACGCAGTTGATCGGGAAGCGGGCGCCGGGGTGAAGGTTTAAGGGAAGAAGCAGGGGAGCATAGCCCCCCTGCACCCCCAATACCGTCCAGGTCATGCCCAGCCTATCCGTTGTGCGCTCATGGCGGCGTCGGGAGACTTAATGGCTGCGCCGCAAGGAGCGCACACCGAATAGGTCACGCGCGACGCTGACATTTTGAGGGTCTGGGGGATCATCCCCCAGGACTTGCTCTTAAATGCCCTTCACCCTGAACAACCCCGCCCCATGCGAAGCAAGCCGCGCCGAAACGCGCCCTTCGACCTGGCCAAGCTCTTTGCCCTCCCACAAATCGCGCACCGAAGCTCTCCCCCCGAGACCAAGCAGCGAGAGCGCCACGCTCACCTCGCGCTCCTTGTCCGACACGTTGAACAGCGCCACGTAGCGATCGCCGCCTTCCGCGCGCGCGGTCCAGACCTTGGTGCCGTCGTCGAGGAACAGCGGCGCGTTGTCGGTGCTCGACTGGTTCACTGCCAGCACCTCGCGTTTGGTCAGCAGCGCCAGCGTCGGCGCGTCGAGGTGGCGCAGGTCGCCGCCCATGATCAGCGGCGAGCGAGCGATCGACCAGAGCGTCATCAGCGTGCGCTGCTCGTCCGGCGTGAAGCGGGTGTCGCGGTCGCCGAGAGCGAGGCGGCCAAGGGGGAGCATGTCGGCGTCGGGCCAGGAGCCGGGGCCGCGGAACGGGGTCCAGTTTTCCAGGCGCGTGAACTGGGCGTAGAGTTGCGCCCACTCGTCCCAGAAGTCGTCGGAGATGCGCCACATCTGCGCGTGCTGGCGAACGTGGGCACCGCGCAGGACGGGGGTTTCGCCGGGGGAGAGGCTCAGCACCATGGGGCGGCCGCAGCGGGCGATGGCCTTGGCGGCGGCCTCGATCTCCGGCGCGTGGGCGTCGTAGGGGCGGCTCATGTCGTCCATCTTGACGAAATCGACGCCCCACGAGGCGTAGAGTTTGAACACGCTGTCGTAGTATTCCTGGGCGCCGGGCTTGCTCATGTCGACGCCGTACATGTCGGGATTCCACGAGCACACGCTGGAGGTATCGGCGATGTCCTGCGCGCGCAGCTTGGTGCCGAGCACCGGCAGGTTGAGCTTCACGGCGTGGCGCGGGATACCGCGCATGACGTGGATGCCGAACTTCATGCCCATGGCGTGGACTTTGGCGGCGAGCGGCGCGAAGCCCTTGCCGCCCTTGGACGAAGGGAAGCGGTTCGGGGCGGGGATTACCCGGCCATGGGCGTCGAGCGCCGGGACCGGGTTGGCGTTGTAGGTGTAGCTGCTCGCCTCCGGCTCGTACCACTGGATATCGACGGTGAAGACGTCGTAACCGAAGGGCAGCAGCTTTTCGCGCATGATCGCGGCGGTTTCGAGGGCCTGTGCCTCGGTGATCGTCCCGGCGAAGCTGTTCCAGCTGTTCCAGCCCATCGGCGGGCGCGGCGCGAGAGCAGCGCCGGGGGCGGGTTCGAGGGCAACAGAAGGCGCAATTGTCGGGGCACCGGCCTGAGAAGCAGCTTTTCCTGCAAGTCCCACCAGCGGCGCGGAAGCGGCGGCAAGCAGCGCGGTGCGGCGTGAAAATTCCATGATCTGTCCTTGCTCCCAAATTCGTAGATCGCTCTTTTGTCGGACTAATAGAGGCGACGCAAGGCCGTGGAGAAGCAAGCGAGGGTCTTGGCCGGGCCTTGGCGACGCGGGCAATGCTTTATATGGATTGCGCCATGAAACCCGCCGGTCCTCCGATCTCGCCTTCAGGCATGGCCGCGCTGCGCGCCCGCTACGACCATCTGCTCGGCAAGGAGCGCCCGGAGATCGTCGAGATCGTGTCCTGGGCGGCGGGCAACGGCGACCGCTCGGAGAACGGCGACTATCTCTACGGCCGCAAGCGCATGCGCGAGATCGACCGCGAACTCGGCTACCTCGCTCGCCGCATGAAGGCGCTGCGGGTGGTGAACCCGGCCGACCAGACCGAGCGCGGCAAGGTCTTCTTCGGCGCCACGGTGACGATCGCCGACGAGGACGACAACCACAAGACCCTCACCATCGTCGGCGACGACGAGCAGGACGCCGCCAAGGGCCTGATCGGCTGGAGCGCCCCCCTCGCCCGCGCCCTGCGCGGCGCCGCCGTGGGCGACCTCAAGCTGGTGCGCCTGCCGTCGGGCGAGAAGGAGTGGGAAGTCATGGAGATCGAGTACCCGGCCTCGTGACCGGGCGCCTGTGCGCGATCGGGCTTGCCGTGGTGGTCGCCTGCCTCAACGGGCCCGTGCTCGCCCGCGAGAGTCTGGGTATCTACGCAGGCTGGGGCGCATTTCGCGATCCGGTGATCCCGCGCTGCTACGCCATCGCCATGGCCGAGCCGAACGCGGCGGCGCGCGAGTACCAGCCTTTCGCGGCGATCGGCACCTGGCCGCGGCGCGGCGCGCGCGGGCAAGTCCATTTCCGGCTCTCGCGGCGGCTTGCCCAAGGTGCACAGGTCACCCTCTCGCTTGGAGGACAGCGCTTCGTCCTCGCGGCGGGTGAAGGCGATGCCTGGGGGCGGGACGAGAAGGACAATGCCGCGATCGTCGCTGCCATGCGGTCCGCCCCGCGCATGACCGTCACTGCACGGGACCGGCAGGGGAAGCGCTTCGTCAATGCTTGGGCACTGTCGGGAGCCGCCTCGGCGATGGACGCCGCGCTGATCGGCTGCGCCAAGCTGCAATAGCGCGCGGTCGGGGTTGCCGTTCCGCGATTTGCCCGCTCTCGGCCTCCCACTCCGCTCATCCTGAGCTTGTCGAAGGATGGGAGCCACAGCGCCACGCCGCAGGGGGCTTCGATAAGCTCAGCCTGAGCGGGTTGGGAGGTGGGCGTCTGGGGGTTTGGAGGTTGGGACAGTGATTGGCCTGGCAGCCGCCCTTGCCCGCCCACGAAAAAGGGCGGGAACTTTCGTCCCCCGCCCTCTTCTCCGATCCGATGCCCGCTCAGAAGCGGACGCCGGCGCCGACCATGACCTGATGCCGGTCGGTGTCGAGATTGAAGCGGGTGCCGTCCGGCACGTCTCCGGTATAGTCGATCTCGCCCTTGCTGTAGTTCGAGTAGCGGTATTCGAACTTCACGAAGGCATTGTTGGTGACGGCCTGCTCCACGCCCGCGCCGATGCGCCAGCCGTCGGCATCGATGTCGCGGTTGGTCTCGACCGTGCCGAACGTGCTGCGCACGTCGAACTTGGCATTGGTGTAGCCACCCTTGGCGTAGACCATCGTCGTCGGCGTGACGACATAACCGAGGCGCGCACCGACGTAGAGGTCGCGGTTGGTCTTGACGTTGCCGATGCCGAAGCCCTCGAAATCGCCGTCATTGAACTTGGTCTTGGCGGTGGACCAGGTCACTTCCGCCTCGGGGCCGAAGACCAGGTTGCCCGAGCGGAAGTCGTAGCCCGCGCCGACGCCATAGGCGAAGCCGTCGATCGACTGGTCGTTGTCGACATTGACATCGTCATCGACGCTGCTGCCGGCCTTGGTCACATCGTAACCAGCCAGCGCCTCGACGTGAAAGCCCGAGAAGGGCTGCGCCGGCCCGGTATCCTGCGCCATGGCGGGAACCGAGGCGAATGCCGAACCGGCGGCGAGGCAAACGAGAATCTTCTTCATGCGATGCTCCATTCGTTGTTCTTTTCGGCGGGCATCCGTTTCGGCGACCGGCCCGTCCGGACTGGTCAAATGCTCGTCATAGAGGGCCGGTTTCCTGAACCTAACACAACGAAAATGCTGATGTTTTTCGGTCACACTTGATCGATGGAGCGCCTTTCGCGAGCGCCCGGCGGCGGGAACTCCAAGGGCTATTGCGAGGTTCGCGCGGGCACCTCTGCGCGCGCATCTTCCGTTTTGGCCGCGGATGCACTATATGGCCGCCCAATCATGACAGACGCGACCCAGACCCTTTCCGGCACCATCGGTGCTGCCCCGATGCCGATCCCGGGCCATATCGACCCCGTGCCGGTGCCCCGCCCGAACCTCGTGGAGGGTGTGACCCCGCGCGAGGACGGCCGCCTGGACCTGATCGGCCTGCCGAAGAAGCGGATCGCGGAACTGTTCGAAAGCGCCGGTCTCGACGCCAAGGCCGCCAAGCTGCGCGCCAAGCAGGTCTATCACTGGCTCTACCACCGGGGCGTCACCGAGTTCGAGGCGATGACCGACATCGCCAAGACCATGCGCCCCTGGCTCGCCGAGCGCTTCGTGATCGGACGCCCGGAAATCGTCGAAGCCCAGCACTCCAGCGACGGCACCCGCAAGTGGCTGCTGCGCACCGCCGATGCGCACGACTTCGAGATGGTGTTCATCCCCGACGCTGATCGCGGCACGCTCTGCGTGTCCTCGCAGGTCGGCTGCACGCTCAACTGCCGCTTCTGCCACACCGGCACCATGCGCCTCGTGCGCAACCTGACGGTCGGCGAGATCGTCGGCCAGGTCATGCTGGCGCGCGACACGCTGGGCGAATGGCCCAAGGGCCGCATGGACTTCGCTTTCGCCGACGGCGTGGACGGCGCAGAAATCAGGGGCGCGGATGGGGCCGACGACGAAGAGGAAGGCAGCTACACCTCCGACGGCCGCCTGCTCACCAACATCGTGATGATGGGCATGGGCGAGCCGCTCTACAACTTCGACAATGTGCGCGATGCCCTCAAGCTGGTGATGGACGGCGACGGTCTGGCGCTTTCCAAGCGCCGCATCACGCTTTCGACCTCGGGCGTGATCCCGCAAATGGCGCGCTGCGGCGAGGAAATCGGCGTGAACCTGGCCGTCTCGCTCCACGCGGTGACCAAGGAAGTTCGCGACGAGATCGTGCCGGTCAACAAGAAGTACGGCATCGAGGACCTGCTCCAGGCCTGCGCCGACTATCCAGGCGCCTCGAACGCGCGCCGCATCACGTTCGAATATGTGATGCTGAAGGACAAGAACGACAGCGACGCGGACGCGCACGAACTCGTCCGCCTGCTCAGGAAGTACGACCTGCCCGCCAAGGTCAACCTGATCCCGTTCAACCCTTGGCCCGGCGCGCAGTACGAGTGCTCGACGCCGGAGCGGATCAAGGCGTTCTCCGAGATCGTGTTCAAGGGCGGCATCTCCGCCCCGGTGCGCACTCCGCGCGGGCGCGACATCGACGCGGCCTGCGGCCAGCTCAAGACCGCCGCCGAGAAGAAGAGCCGCGCCGAACTGGAACGCCTCTACGCCGAGAAGGAAAAGGAACTCGGCTGAGGTTCCGGTCGATCTCCTCGCTTTGGAATTACGCATTTGGCGCAGAATCAAAGCGGCTCTAGACAGGGCGGAGATCGACCGAGAGGACCTTGAATGACCGAGACCCTGCCCCCGCGTTTGGCCGAAGGCAGTACGCTGCTGCGCGGCATGATCCGCGTGCCGGGCGGCCCGTTCACGATGGGTTCGGAGCGGTTCTACCCCGAGGAAGCGCCGCTGCGGCACGTCTCCGTCGATGCCTTCTGGATCGATGAAGCGCCGGTGACCAACCGCGATTTCGCGCGCTTCGTCGAGGCGACCGGCCATGTCACCGTGGCCGAGATCGCCCCCGATCCCAGGGACTATCCCGGCATGTCGCCGGAGATGGCGCATGCAGGCTCGCTGGTGTTCCGCAAGACGGCGACGCCCGTGGATACCGCAAACCCCGCCCATTGGTGGAACTTCGAATTCGGCGCCAGCTGGCGCCATCCGCTGGGTGCAGGCAGCGATATCGACGCACTGGACTTATGGGACCACCCGGTGGTCCACGTCGCCTACGCCGATGCCGAGGCCTATGCGAAATGGGCTGGCAAGGATCTGCCGACCGAAGCCGAGTTCGAATTCGCCGCCAAGGGCGGGCTGGAGGGCGCCGACTATGCCTGGGGTGACGAACTCGCGCCCGAGGGGCGGATGATGGCGAACTACTGGCAGGGCCTGTTCCCCTTCGCCAACCAGTGCCTGGACGGCTGGGAACGGACTTCGCCGGTGCGCAGCTTCCCGGCCAACGGCTATGGCCTCTACGACATGATCGGGAACACCTGGGAATGGACGCGGGACTGGTGGTCGGAGCGTCCTGAAGGCGGCAAGAAGCCGGGCGGATCATGCTGTGCGATCAGCAATCCGAAGGGCGCGAAGCTGAAGGAAAGTTTCGATCCCGCGCAGCCGCTGGTGAAGATCGGCCGCAAGGTCATCAAGGGCGGTTCGCACCTCTGCGCGGCCAACTATTGCCAGCGCTATCGCCCCGCCGCGCGCCACCCCGAGATGATCGACACGGCGACGACGCATATCGGCTTCCGCTGCGTCGTCCGGGAAAAGTAGAACCCTGTTCGAGTGGCCGACCGGAACTCCCGGTCGGCCCCCTGTTCATTGCCCCGTTCCGCCTCAGCGGGCGATAGTCCGTGTGCCCGCCTCAGCGGGCGATGGCCAGCGCCACCGGTGCGCGGACGGTTTCCTCTACCGGCACGTAGTCGCCGGTCTCGCGGTAATCGCCGCCATGGGTGATGAGGCCCTGGTTGACCGCCCAGATCGCCGCCTGCGTGCGGTTCTGCACCATCAGCTTGCGCAGGATCGCCTTGACGTGGACCTTCACGGTCGCCTCGCTGATATCGAGGCGGTAGGCGATCACCTTGTTGGGATAGCCCATGACCAGGCAGCGCAGCGTGTCGATCTCGCGTTCGGAGAGCAATTCGCTGAGCTGGACCTGCACTTCGGCCTTGCCCTCGGCGATGATCTGCTTCTGCGGCAGGTGCTGCAGCAGCGCGCTCGGCAATACCTTTTCACCCTGGTTAACCAATCGCAGGGACTCGATCAGCGGTTCGGAGCCGATTTCCTTCAGCAGGAAGGCATGGGCGCCGAGTTGGAAGGCTTCCACCATCTGGCCGAAATCGAATTCGTCGGTCAGCAGCACAGCCCGCATATGGGGATGGCGCTCCTTCATGGCCGGAAGGCATTCCAGCAGGTCTCCGCAGGTTCCCATGTCGAAAACCGTGAGGCCGACCGGCGGCATGTCACTGTCGCTCAGCACCGCATCGCAGTCCTTGAAGAACCGGGTGCACTTGAATTCGCACTTGTCGAGGATCTTGCAGATCCCCTCCCTGACGAGGGAGTTGAAACCGACAATGCTCACGGACACTTCATCAAAAGTCGACATCGTCTTTCTCTCCTGAATAACGGAAATACGGACGACCCATTTTCTTTTTTTCATTTTTTTGGGGCACAATCCATCAAGCGGATGCGCAAGACGGATCGGCCAAGGATTTCACCTAAGGAAATCCCATATCAGAAAATCAACGACAATCGCCGGATGACCGTGCCAGAAATGGCGAGCCCCCTTTGTATGCCCCCTATTTCCACCCACTCCTTAGGTAGATCATCTTAGAACATATCCTCGCGTTCAAGTCGAGGGGGCGCTGTGGTGCAATTGAGCCCCCTAACAGTCATTACGAGCTTTTCGAATTCCCCCTATGATCAGAGAGATAACCAGGCTTTCCAAATTTTCATTCTCGTCCTGCGGGAGTCGAATGTATAATTCTGGTACAATCTACCTCAAAAGAGGTAGTTACTGGATTAAGTTCACCGTTTTCAACCGGTTAGCTTACGAAAGTTAGCTACCCCCTTCAGAAGCGCCGATCGGCAAGGTGAATCGGTTTCAACTTTTCCGGCTCGCCGGCATCGGCCGAATCCCCCTAAAGCCAGCATTTCCGCGGTGCGACTCGCTCTGACTTTTGCAATCGACTGCGCTTCCCACGACACGCGGTGCCGCGCATTGAAATTTGCGTCACGCACGCCCTCGATCGAAGCCGATTCACGAAAGCTGTCGGGACCCTTCGTCTGGGTTATGCGGCACTGCCGCATCGGCCATACGCCCTGAACGACATGCTTATTCGGTAAACTAACCAAACTTCCACATGCAGCCACTCGGGCGCGTGTCGCGATCCGGATCAGGCCCATGGATGCGACCGTTCGCGAGATGCGCAGGACCGGTCCGGAAAAGTATTCACGTACTATACATGAAAACATCTTCCGAATAATCCGGATATCTGCTTGCCGGAAGGCCGGTAACAGCCCGGCGTTATTTCACCGGACCACGCCTTGGGGCGCCACGGCACCGCGCAGGCAGCCCGGCTTCAACGTCCGTTTGCGATGTCCATCGGGGCATTTCCCAACACGTTCTCAGCGTTCGATGGCGCGGACCAGCACGAAACCTTCGGCGGCTTCGGCAAAGACCGTCGATCCGCGCAGACGCGCCAGCGCCTCGATGGTGATGAGCGAGCGCTCGTCGGGAAAGTCGCGGAGCTGGCTTTCGAACATCGCGAAGGCATCGAGTTTGCGTTGCAGCGTGGCAGCAATGTCGATGTGGACATTCGGCACGAAAGGCGGCGTCATCGGCGCCGCATACCAATTGGTCTCGGAAAGCGTCTCGTAGGCCAGAATCCGCGTCGGCACCGTGCGGTCGCGCGGGCGGGCGGCAACCATCGCGGCGAGAAACGCCAGCTGATGATCCTGATGGATGTCCCCCAGGAACGGTATGAAGAGCGTGTCCGGCTGCACCGCGCGCACCACCCGGCCAAGCGCGGCATTGAGTTCGGCCGCAGGCACGATGTCGAGCGAGGCGGCCGGGAAATCCAGCATGTGCACTTCGCCGACGCCGATATGTTTGTGCGCCCGGCGCATCTCCGCCTGGACCTTTGCCACGCCCTCTTCCGAGAAGGCCGGGGGCCGTCCGCTGGTGACGACCACGACCTGCACGTCCATCCCCGCCGCCGCCATGCGCGCCATCGTGCCGCCGCAGCCGAGGATCTCGTCATCGGGATGCGGCGCGACGACCAGCACCTTTCCATAGTGATCGAGAGGCACCGGTTATCCTTTCAGCACGGCATGGAGGGCCGGAGGCTTGCCCTCGGCAAGCTCCCAGTCGGTCAGTTCGAGAAGGCCATCGCCGGTCTGCACGGTCAGGACGCCGTCGCGGCTGGCCATGACCTGACCCGGAATGGCGTGGTGTCGCTCGCCGCCGCCGACCGGGCGGGTCGCCCAGACCGTCAGCTTGCGCCCGGAAACATGGGTGAAGGCGCCCGGATAGGGCCGCCCCACCGCGCGGACGAGACGGTCGATGGTCGCAGCCGGATCGCGCCAATCGATCAGGCCGTCGGCGGGGGTGCGCTTGGTCGCCCAGGTAGCGTAGCGCTCGTCCTGTACCTCGCGCGGCTGCTCGCCTGCCGCCAGCCGGGGCAACGCCTTGCGCAGCATCGCGCGCAGGGCGTCCATGTGCTTGTCGTAGAGGCTTTGCGCGGTTTCGTCTCGGGCGAGGTGGAAGTAATGCTGGTCGAGGATGTCGCCATCGTCGGTGCCTTCCGCGATCCAGAACAGGCTGGAGGCGGAAATCGGCTCGTCCAGCAGGATCGTCCAGGGAATCGCCGCCCGCCCGCGCAGGCGCGGCAGCGGTGCCGGATGATAGCCGATCGCGCCTTTCGCAGCGATCGACAGGAACTCCGGCCCGACGATCTGCGACCAGCCGACCACGAAGACATAGTCCGGCCGCTCGGCGCGGACCTGTTCGAGAACCTCGGGATCGTTGGTGCGCGCGATCGGGAACAGCCGCGCCCCGGCCCGCTCGGCGAACGGCGCCATGTCCACGAGGTCGGAATGGCGCCCGTGGAGTTCGGGCGGCAGGGTTCCGACCATGGTCAGGTCCCAGTCCGCCGCGGCGGCGAGTTCTTCCACGAGGACCTGGGTACTTCCCACGGCCCCGATCACGACAGCCCGCATTTGCCCCCTCCCGATCTCAGCCCGCCACCGCCCGCGAAGGCCCGGCGCTGTGCACGGGGGCGGTTTCGGGCGGAAGGTCGTCAGAGGGCGAAGGCTGCGTGCGGATCGTCGCCGGTTCGTTCCAGGGTTCGCGCAGGAGGTCCATCTCGTCGAGCAACTGGTGGTTCACCTTGCGCACGTCGTAGATCTTCTCGGCAAGGTCGCGCGAACGGGCGGCCATGCTCGTCACCAGCGACGGCGCCTCGATGAAACGCTGCATCGCCGCCTTGAGTGCACCCACGTCGCGCGGCGCCACCAGGAAGCCGTTCTCGCCCTCGATCACCGGTTCGCGGCAGCCGGGCATGTCGGTGGTGATGATCGGGCGGCCGGTCGCCATGGCTTCCAGGATCGTGCGCGGCAGGCCCTCACGGTAGTAGGACGGCAGCACGAAGACCGAGCTGCTGGCCAGATAGGGGCGCACATCGCTGGTGCCGGGAATGAACTGCACCGGGAACTGACGCGCCAGCCGCGCGCATTCCACTTCGTCGATCCCGGTGGGGTTGGCGCGCTCGTAATGGCCGAGCACGCAGAACTCGACTTCCGGATGATCCAGCTTGAGCTGCCTTGCCGCCTCGACGAATTCGTAGATGCCCTTATCGCGCATCAGGCGGCCGACCAGCAGGAACCGCAGGCGGCCGCGCGGCAGCGGTTCGAGCCGGAAGCGTTCGAGGTCGATGCCCGAGCCGGGCACCTGGATCACGTTCTGGCGCGGGGTGACGATGCCGAGGTCGATCATGTCCTGCCGGTCGTCGGCATTGAACACGAAGACCCCGCGCGCCCGTCGCACCGCCTCGCGGTAGAGCCGCGTCACCGCCCAGCGCAGCCCCTTGCGGGCCTTGCTGTCCTCGCTGAAGACATAGCCGAGACCCGACATCAGCGCGAAGAAGCGCGGCACGCAGAGCATGCGCGCGGCGATCCCGCCGTAGATGATCGGCTTCTGCGTATAGGCCAGCACGAGGTCCGGCTTCTCGGCCATCATCAGCTTCACATAGGCGGAGAGCAGGCCTGCGTCCTTCACCGGATTGGTGCCGGTGCGCGCCATCGGCACGAGGCGGAAGGCGATTCCCCAGGCGGCGAGGTCCTGCTCCACCGCGGCATTCCGGTCGGGCGCGACGGCGACGACCTCGTGCCCGTTCGCTTTCAGTTCCCGCAGCAGGGCGCCCCGGAAATTGGTGAGCGAATAGGCCAGGCTGGAAAGGACGAGTATTTTCATGCGTGATCGAGCCCCAGGCTGATAGCCAGACTTGCGGCCTGACTGGCGGATGGTGTGCCGTGAGGCTGTCACCACGCCCCCGCGTGTGTGCCCCCATCCCTTCGCCCTGAATGATGGCCCTCGGACCGCCGACCGCAAGCCGACTAATCGGCTGATAGCCCTTCGAGATGACCTGCGGCGATTAAGGGCGGGATATCCGCCGCCCCGCCCGCTCCCTTTGGATCAGGCCCATGTCCGACAGTCGAAATCGCGCCTCCTTCGCAAGGGGGGCGGCAATTACGGCTGATGGCTTCATGCACAAGTGCGCGGCCTAAAAATGGTCAATAGATCATGAATCCATGAGGCCGGGTGCGGCCCCGTGCTTGTTTCCCGGCCCCGACGACCAAGTCCCGCAAGGGTCGGTCCGAAAAACCGGAAGGAACGAGAGCATGGCGGCGAAGCGCGATCCGGGACCTGACCAGACAAAGCCGAGAAGGTCGACGCAATGAGTCATGCCGCTACGCCAAGCAGTGCCGCGACGGTTGCCGCAGGGTCCGGGAGCCGGTTCCTGCGGGTGCGCAAGCTCGGATCGGCGAGCGGGCGCTCTCGGGGCGGATCCGCGCAATTCAGCCTGCGCCGCACCTTCCGCAATACCGTGCTGATGACGATCGACTTCGTGGTGCTCTCGCTGACCCTGGCGCTGGCGTTCGAGCAGATCGGCAAGACCGGCTTTCCCAAGTCGGACGGCCATCTCGGCGCGATCCTGTCCTTTGCGCTGGTGGTGATCGGGGTGTTCTACACCGCCGGGATCTATCGTCGCTCCTGGCGCTTCTTCAGCTTCTCCCACGCGATCCAGCTGGCGATGCTGACGGTTCCGGCTTTTGCGCTCGCCTGGGTGGCGATCATGATAGTACCGGGCGTACGGGCCGAGCGCGGCCAGCTCATCGATATCGCGCTGGCCCAGTGGCTCTTCGCGATGACCGCGCTGTTCTTCGTGCGCGGCGCCCGCCGCGCCCTGCGCGAGAAGCTGACCCATACCGCCAAGGTCCTGCCCGCCCATGTCGACAGCAAGAACCTGCGCGGCGCCCTGCTGGTCGGCTCGCCCGACTGGGTGCTCTCGATCATCGAGATGCTCAAGCGCGAGACCACGCCCAGCTTCTTCGTCACCGGCATCCTGCTGCCCGCCGACAACGACACCCTGCAACAGATCGCCAGCGTGCCCGTGCTCGGCAGCCACGACGACCTTGCCCATGCGGTGGAGACCCTGGAGCTGCAAGGCCGCCGCCCCTCGCTGGTGATCGCCTGCGACGACGGCACCGACCTGTCCAACCGCGAAATGGCGCGGCTCACTTCGCGCACCCGCAACCTGGGCCTCGAACTCTCGCGCATCCGCGACGGCTGGAGCCATATCCTCCAGCGCAACCACGGCGCCTCGCCGGACGAGCTTTCGGTGAAGGACCTGCTCGGCCGCAGCGAGTTCACGCTGGAAGGCGAGCAGATCACCAGCCAGATCACCGGCAAGTGCGTGCTCGTAACCGGCGCCGGCGGCACGATCGGCGGCGAACTGTGCTGGCAGCTCGCCAGCTTCCGCCCCTCACGCCTGGTGCTGGTGGAGCACAGCGAATACCACCTCTACGCCATCGAGATGAAGCTGCGCGAGCAGTATCCCGATCTCGACGTCCAGCCCGAGCTTTGCAACATCCGCGAGCGCGACGACGTGCGCCGGGTGTTCGAGAAGCACCGCCCGGTGATCGTCTACCACGCCGCCGCGCTCAAGCATGTGCCGATCGTCGAGGCCAACCCCTGCGCCGGGGTCCATACCAATATCCTCGGCACCCGCATCGTCGCCGACGCCGTCTGCGAATTCTCGGCCAAGGCCATGGTCCAGGTCTCCACCGACAAGGCGGTGAACCCGGTGGGCATGATGGGCGCCACCAAGCGCGTGGGCGAACTCTACAGCCAGGCGCTCGACATGTGCGGGGTGGACGATCCCGAGGCCCCGCGCTTCATGACCGTGCGCTTCGGCAACGTGCTGGGATCGAGCGGCTCGATCGTCCCCCTGTTCCACCGCCAGCTGCGCGAAGGCCGCGCGCTGACCGTCACCCACCCGGACATCGAACGCTTCTTCATGACCGTGCGCGAGGCGGTGCAGCTGATCCTCCAGAGCAGCTCGGCGGCGCTCAGCCAGAATTCCCAGCGCGGCACGATCTTCGTGCTCGACATGGGCAAGGCGGTGCGGATCGTCGACCTCGCCTACCGGATGATCCGGCTCTACGGCCTCCAGCCGGAGATCGACGTGCCGGTGGAATTCGTCGGCCTGCGCCCCGGCGAGAAGCTCTACGAAGAGCTGTTCGACATCTGCGAGGAGCAGCTGCCCTCCGGCATCAAGGGCATCTTCGAGGCCCAGTCCAAGCCGATCCCCCTGCCCTTCATCTCGCGCAGCATCGACCGGCTCGCCCGCGCGGTGGAACTTGGCGACCATATCGAGGCGCGGCGGATCACCCATACCCTGGTCAAGGTGCCGAGCGGCAGCGCCGGGTTCGAGGTGGTCGAGAACCCCGGCCTGAGCCGTCCGCAGGGCACCGGCGAACCTGTCAAGGTCTGAGGGAGAAACCATCCGTGAATCTGGCAAGCCTCCCCGGAATCGAGGATTCGTCCCCGGCTCTGGAAACCTTCCGCAGCGAACCTGCTCCCCGCGCCGTGCGCTCGCTCTGGCCCCGGCACGAACCGGACGAGATCGAGGCGGTCGCCCATGTCCTGCGCTCGGGCAAGGTCAACGCCTTGGTCCACGGCGAGCAGAACCGGGCGTTTGCGGCGGACTTCGCGCGCTTCGTCGGCATGCCGGAGGGCCCCCGTCCCAAGGGCATGTGTCTCGCCAATGGTACGCTGACGCTGGAAGTGGCGCTGCGCGCGCTCGGCGTCGGACCGGGGCATGAGGTAATCGTCCCCGCCCGCAGCTTCTTCGCGACGGCCAGCTGCGTGCTCGCGGTCGGCGCGCTGCCGGTCTTCGCCGATGTCGATCCGGTCAGCCAGAACATCGATCCCGCCTCCGTCGCGCGCATGGTGACGCCCGCCACCCGCGCGGTGATCTGCGTCCACCTCGGCGGCTGGCCCTGCGACATGGATGCGCTCGGCCGAATCTGCGATGCCCACGATCTCCACCTGATCGAGGACTGCGCGCAGGCCCACGGCGCCAGCTGGCGCGGGCGGCAGGTCGGCTCTTTCGGCGCAGCCTCGTCCTTCTCGTTCTGCACCGACAAGATCATGTCCACCGGCGGCGAAGGCGGGTTGCTGCTGCTGCGCGACCACGAGGCCTGGCTGCGCGGCTGGTCGTTCAAGGACCACGGCAAGAGCTACAGCAAAGTCACCGACGGCGCGGGCACCCCCGGAGCCTTCCGCTACATCCACGATACCCCCGGCTCGAACTACCGCATGACCGAGATGCAGGCCGCGCTCGGTCGCTGCCAGCTCGGCAAGCTTCCCCGCTGGCTGGATGCGCGGCGCCGCAATGCCGAGGCACTGTGCAAAGCCCTGGCCGACGTGCCCGGCCTGCTGCTGCCGCAGCCTCCCGCCGAAGTCGGCCATGCCTGGTACAAGTTCACCTTGCGCCTCGAAGGCCCCGCAGACCGGGTGGAGGAACGCCGCCGCGCGGTGCTGGCGGGCCTGATCGCGCGCGGCATTCCGGCGGGCAGCGGCTCCTGCCCGGACATGAGCCGCGAGCACGCGCTGTCCGGCCTGCCGATCCGCCGCGACGGTGCGCTGCCCCAGGCCGTGGACCTCGGCCGCCGGACGCTGCTGTTCCCGGTCGACCACACACTGGACGAACAGGACATGCTGCGCATGGCCGAAGCCCTGAAGCAGACGATGATGGAGACGAGTTCGCAATGATGGCTCCCGACTGGCAACCCCGCTTCATCGTCATCGGCGCGATCAAGGCCGCCACGACCTGGATTCAGGCGCGGCTACGGGACAATCCGGCGATCTACATGCCCGATCCGGAGCCGCATTACTTCAGCTCGGAATTCGATCGCGGCGAGGACTGGTATCGCGGCTTCTTCGCGGATCGTCCGGAGGGCGTGCAGCTGATCGGCGAGAAGTCGGCCGACTATCTCGCCCACCCCCTCGCCGCCCAGCGCATCGCCCGCGCCCTGCCGCAGACCCGCCTCGTGCTGCAGCTGCGCAACCCGGTGGAACGGGCCTATTCCGACTACAAGATGCTCTACCGGCGCGGCACCGTGAAAGGGCCACCGGAGGAATATCTGCGCTCGCTCGACAATCCCTATCCGCGCTTCCTGGAATACGGTCTCTACGCACGCCATCTCGCCCGCTGGTACGACCTGTTCCCGCGCGAGCAGATCCTGATCTATCTTTACGAGGACGTCGCCGAGCAGCCGCAGCGCATCGTCGAGGCGGTGTCCCGGCATATCGGCATCACCCCGGTCTTCCGCCCGGAAAATGCCGCCACGGCGGAAAACAGCAGCCGCTCCGCCATCCTGCCGCTGCCACTGCGCAAGGCGCTGGCCCCGCTCAAGGACACGGTACGCCCGCTGCGCGGCACGGCGATGTTCGAGAACGTCCGCTCGCTGCTCGCCCGCGAGATCGCCTATCCGCCGCTCGCGCCGGGCCTGCGCGAGCAGATCCAGGATTTCTACGCACGCGACGTGGAAACGCTGGAAGCGATCTGCGGGCTGGATCTCTCGCGCTGGAAGAACGCCACGCGAACGGCGGCGTGACGCTTCTTCACTCCACTTCCAGCCGGGTCGGCGCGCCCATGCCGTCCATGAAATTCGCCAGGTTGCGGTGGAGGTTGATGACCTTCTGCTCCTGGTGCGGATTGGGCAGCGGCCCGCGGAAGCCGGAGGACTTCATGCCCTTCTGCACGAACTGCATGTTCGAGAAGTCCTGCGCCAGCACCGACCCCCAGTTCTCACCGATGGGATCGGCATAGACCCACTCGGTCTGCGGCACCGCGCCCTCGGGGAAGCGTTCGAGGGCATAGCTTTCGAAAATGCACTTGTCCGGATCGTCGCCATAGGGGCGCACGCGGTAGCAGAGCGCGAACGTCTCGCCGTGGAGGATGTTCTGGTTGGGGAACAGGCCCCAGGCAAGGCCGCCCTCCTTCTTGATCTCCGGCGGAACTTCGGGCCAGACCACCCCGCGCGCGGCGTCGTCGGCGCGGGCGGACTTGAGCCAGTGCGCGATGATCTCGCCCGGCGTGGCGGTTTCGGGCAGTTCGTCCACCAGGCGGCTGGCGGCGTTGACCAGCGTTTCGGTGGAGGCGGAGTAGTTCACCGTCTCGTAGTTCTCGCGGATGAGTTCATAGGTGGAGACGCGCGCATCGTCCCCCTTGCCGGCGCGGGTGGTGCCGGCGCTTTCGCTCATCTGGAACTTGCTGTCGCGGGTGTCGTAGCTGGACACCGAGTGGAGGCCGTACTGCTTCGACAGCGCATAGTAGTCGCCATAAGCGAGCAGCTGCGTGTGGGTGCCGGCGACGTGGTAGGGTTCCAGGAACGCCTCGATCGCGGTCTTCCAGTTGCAGTCGTAGATCGCCCACTGGCGCCACTTGTAGTGCATGCCGGCAAGGTCGAAATGGTCGAGAATCTCGCCCGCGCGGCCCATCCATTCCTTCAGCGGCACCGCGTCCGGGTCCATCGAAATGTAGATGTAGCCGCCCCAGGTATCGACCTGCACGTCCGACAGGCAGGTCATCTCCGGCGTCAGCTTGTGATGCCAGTCCTGCGGGTCGAGGATGTAGGTGTTCCGGCCCTCGAGGTCGAAAGTCCAGCCGTGGAAGCCGCAGATGAAATTGCGCCGATTGTTGCCGCGCACGTCATGGACTTTACCCGGCAGCATGTCGGGCACCGAGACGAGCTGGCGGCCGCGATGCGGGCAGACGTTGTGGAAGGCCTTCAGCGAGCCGTCGTCCCGGCGCAGGACGATGATCGATTCGTCGGCGACATCGTAGGTCATCCAGTCGCCGGGATTGGGCAGGTCGCTCTCGCGCTCCACCATCTGCCAGACCTTGGGCCAGAGCAGCCTCTTCTCCGCGGCAAGATAATCCTGCGAGAGGAATGCAGTAGTGGGATAGGTGGCGAGGCGTTCCTCGTCCATGTCCTGTGCGGTCAGCGTAATCTTGGTGCCCGTCTCGTTCACGTGGCCTCTCCTGTTATCAACAGGACTGTTCATTAAGCCATCGGGAACGCCGTTTCCAGCTGCAGTACGGGATCGGCACAACGCCCCTGCGATACACATCGAAAAGGGCGCGCCCGGAGACGCGCCCTTTCCTTCGATCCGGTTCGACGATCAGAGCGCGATCACGCCGCCATCGTCCTTGGTGATCGCGATGACCGCGGAACGCGGGCGCACGGTCGCCGCAGGCGTGCCGGTCTGGCTGTCGGGCCAGTGGCTCGATGGGGCCGCCGGGGTGCCGTCCTCGCCGGGATGCTGGATGCCCACGAAGAGCGTGCGGCCGTCCGGGGTCGAATCGATGCCGGTGATCTCGCACTGGACCGGGCCGACCAGGAAGCGCCGCAGGTTCGCCGCCGTCGCCGGAGCGCCGACCACCGTCGCCTGGGTGGCGGTGGCGCCGGTCGAGGCGGTGTTGGTGATGGTCTTCGCGCCGCCGTCCCCGACATGGCCGGGGATCGCCGCCAGCAGCATGCAGTTGGTGCGATCGGTCAGGGCGCCGTCGTCGGTCTCGATCCAGAGCACCGGATTGAACTGCCCCGCCGGGTTGGTGGCGCGCGAGAAGTAGGCGCCGTCCGGGCTGGAGAAGTCGTTGTCGGCGGTCAGGCCCGAAATGTTCACGTTGGCACCGGCATCGGCGGCATCGGCGCCGAACAGGTAGATGTCCCACGTGAAGCTCGTGGCGGCGGTGGTGTCGCCGTCCTCGCGCAGGCGGACGATGTGCCCGTTCGGGTTGCCGTACTGCGCCGTGTTCGAAGCGCCCTTGGGGTCGTTGTAGTGGCGCGGATTGGCGGCATCGGTGCCGTTGATCGGACGACCGGCGGCGTTGTTGTTGGTGAGGGTGAGATAGATCTCGCCGGTCACCGGGTTGCCCGCGGTCCATTCCGGGCGGTCCATCGGCGTCGCGCCCAGGGCGTCGGCGGCGAGGCGGGTGTTGACGAGGATGTCGGCCTGGTCGGCGAAGACATATTCCGGCGTCGTGCCCACGGCCGCGCGGTTCGGCACCGAGCCGAAGACCATCGGCAGCCACTGGCCCGTGCCGTCGGCATTGAACTTGGCGACGTAGAGCGTGCCCGTATCGAGGTACTTGTCGCCCATGGCGAGGCGGCTGGTCGTCGCCGCGTCGGCAGCGGCATAAGTCGCCGAGGAGACGAACTTGTAGAGATATTCGCGGCGCGAGTCGTCGCCCATGTAGACGCCCAGCTTCTGCCCGTTGACGGCGCGCACGAAGGCGCCCTCATGGCCGCAGCGGCCGAGCGCGGTGCGCTTGCGCGGGGTCGAGGCGGGATCGTAGGGATCGATCTCGACCACCCAGCCGTACTGGTTCGGCTCGTTGCGATAGTCTTCCGCCGCCGTGGCGCCGATGATCGACGCGTTCCACTTGGTGTAGATGGAGTCGGTGGAGTCGGCGAAGGACCAGGCGTAGTTGCCGGTGCGGCTGGTCACACCGAAACGGGCAAAAGCAGTCATCTCGCGGGCGCTGCGCTTGGCGTCGTCGGCGGCATCGCGGCGGAAGTATCCGGCCCAGTTTTCCTCGCAAGTGAGGTTGGTGGCCCAGGGGGTCATGCCGTTGGCGCAGTTGTTGATCGTGCCGCGACCGGCGGTGCCGTTCGTGGAATAGGCGGTGACGAGCATCGCCGATCCCGCAGCCGGGCCGTGGAAGCTCATCGGCGTGTTCGGGGTGATGCGGCGGTTGTAGCTGCTGGTGGGCACGTAGGACCACTTGCGGCTGCCCGCATCCACGTATTCCGACACCGAAACGCCGTGGGCCTCGATCTCCTTGATCGCCTCGGCCGCCGGGCGCGGGCCGGTGGAGACGTTGGTCGGACCGTTCGGGTGGAGGTACTGGACGTTCAGGTTCTCGTGGTTCTGCACCATGAGGCCGCGCGTCGAGCTGTTGTCGTCGCGCCCGCCTGCTGCTGCGAGACCGAAGAAGTGCAGCCCGTCGCCGTGATCGCCGATGCGCTGGGCGAAGTTGCCGTCGCTGCCGTCGTTGGCGTAAGTCGAAACCCCGGTGGCGAGCGGATCGCCGAGGCGGGTCATCACCGTCACCGAATAGCCGGTGGGCACTTTCACCACGTCCGCCAGGCTATGGGCAACGGCGGTGAAGCCGAGCACGCCCGGCGAGACGCGCACGGTGGTCGTGGCGGTGCGCACTTTCCCGAGGCTGCTGGTGGCGGTGAACGTGAAGACCAGATCGGTCGCCGCGGCGACGCCAGGCGCGATGAACGTGACGGTGGAGCCGGAGCCGATCAGTTCGACCGTAGTGCCGGAGGTCTGTGCCCAGCCGGTCCGGTAGCCGCCGTAGCCGTTTTCCGGGCTGCCGGTCAGCGTGACGACGCGGCCCGCGCTCGTCGCGGCATTGGCACCGGCGCTGACGGACACGCCTTCCTGGTCGTCATCGTCGCCGCAGGCTGCCAGCAGGGCCGTGCCCATGAAGGCCATGGTCGTGGCACCGGCGCCGCGGAACAGGGCCTGACGGCGCGAATAGCGCTCCGCCGCCATGCTTTCCAGCGAGCGTTCGGTGGTGGAATTGGTATCGACGTCGCCATCGGTATAGCCGTTGGCGGGAAGCCCTTCAGTCATGGATGATGCCCCTGTTCTTTCGACATTCGCAGGGGCTTGCTAGGGGCGCTTCATGGCAATTGAGCGCAATTTCCGCGTCAGTTCGATGGCGATTTCACGACAGCGGTGTCGCGGAAAATTCGGGAAGCGCGGGACGCTTGCGGATCACGCCTCGGGGTAGACCCCGGCCAGCACTTTCTCGAAATGCGCGGCGACGTGATCGTTGCACGAACAGGCCTTCGCCTTGAGGCTGGCGCGGTCGACCACGGCGATGCCGCCGCGCCGGGTGCGCACCAGTCCGTCGCGCTTGAAGCGCTGGAGCACGCGGCTGGCGTAGCTGCGGCCGATCCCCATCATCGAGGCGAGTTGCTCCTGCGTCATCGTCACGTCGCTGCGTCCGATCCGGTCGACCGCCGCGATCAGCCACTTGGCCGCGCGCTCCTCGATCGTGTGGACGGCATTGCAGGCGATCGACTGGAACACCTGGGCCATCATGCAGTCGGCATAGCGTGAAAACAGCCCGGCGATCGTCGGCACCCGCTCCTTCACATCTTCCAGCTGCCGGGTGGGGATGCGCCAGAACAGGCCGCCGTGCAGCACGTTGGCGCGGGCATAGGCGGGCAGGCTGCCCTGGCTGACCACCCCGCCCAGCGCGCCCTCGCGCCCGACCAGGATCGTTTCCACCGAAATGCCGCTGTCGAGTTCGACGAAGAACGAGCAGATCGAGGCACCGCGCGGCAGGTAGCAATAATCCACCTGATCGCCGGGATGGTAGATCACCTCGCCGGAACGCAATTGCACTTCGCTCAGATAGGGTTCGAGCAGGGCGAATTCGCCCGGACGCAGCGCCGCGAGCAGATCGCTTTGCTCCTGGCTGGTCTGTGACGCCATTTTCACCGGCTCCCTGATATTCCGCACCGAATTCTCCCGCGCCGGGGCGGCGCCATTCTCCTGCGCCGAAGCGACGTCCCAAGGCGAACAATGCGGCAGGCCGCTTGCGGTTCCCGGCCCGAGCGTACAGAAGTGAACAGACGCAAGGGCGCGAGGTTGCTAAAGCGTTCCTCAGGAACATTTCTCTGGCGCCGGAGTTGTGGCCCCTTGAGCGGGGGGCTTGCGCGTTACGGCGAGTGCGTCCAACCGCCTGTAGATATTCCCAATTTTTTTAGGCGAAACGATTGATGCGGACCGTGGATCTGACTGCCCTGCAAGCCGGCCCGGCCGCTGTTCGGATGGAAAGCGCCCTGCGTGGCTGACGGCGTGCATCAGGTAGACCTCAGCACTTGCGATCTCGAGCCGATCCACATCATCGGCCGCATCCAGAGTTTCGGCTGGCTGCTCTCGTTCTCCAGCGACTGGATCATCAACCACGTCTCGCTCAACTGCGAGGAGCTGTTCGGCGCGTCCGCGCGCGACATGGTGGGGCTGCCCGCCATGCAGTTCCTCTCGCCCGACGCCATGCACGACGTGCGCACCCGCCTTCAGGTGCTCGGCGGCGCCAGCACGGTGGAGCGTGTGTTCGAGGTGGACCTGCGCGGCGACGGCCGCCTGTTCGACATGGCGATCCACGTCTCCGGTCGCTCCTACGTGCTGGAGATCGAGCCGCACGAAGGCGGCCGCCGCCGCGATTTCGTCAGCTACGTCCGGCCGATGATCGACCGGCTGCGCCAGTCCACCTCGATCGAGCAGCTCTGCGCCAGCGCCGCCCGCCACTTGCGCGGGCTGACCGGGTTCGACCGGGTCATGGTCTACCGCTTCGAAGGCGACGGCGCCGGGGAGGTCGTGGCCGAGAGCCTGAACGGCATGGTGGACAGCTTCAAGGGCCTGCACTTCCCCGCCTCCGACATTCCCGCCCAGGCCCGGCGCCTCTACACCCGCAACATGCTGCGCATCATCAGCGACGTGAACGACCCGACGGTGCCGATCCACCCGGCCACCGACCCCAACGGCGATCCGCTGGACCTGTCGATGTCGGGCCTGCGCGCGGTCTCGCCGATCCATGTCGAATACTTGCGCAACATGGGCGTGAAGGCGTCGATGTCGGTCTCGATCATGCGGCGCGGCAAGCTCTGGGGCCTGATGGCCTGCCATCACTACTCGCCGCTGACGCTCTCCTACTCGGTCCGCACCGCCAGCGAGCTGTTCGGCGAGTTCTTCGCCTATCTGCTGGAGCAGAAGGAAACCGACTTCGCGCTGGAGCAGCGCTCCGCCTCGATGCGGCTCCACGACGAGATGATGTCGCGCGTCGCCGCCGGCGGCTCGCTGCTGGAAGCCTTCGAGGACTTCTCCGATTCGATCGCCCGCGTCATTCCCTTCGACGGGATCATCGGCTGGGTGGACGGGCGCTTCGTCAGCCACGGCTCGACTCCCAGCGAGGCGCAGTTCTCGCAGCTCGCCCGCTTCCTCAACACCGCGGGCGCCAGCACCGTCTGGTCCACCGACACGATCGGCGCGGTCTATGCCCCCGCCAGCGAGTGGGCCGACCGGGCGGCGGGCCTGCTCGCCCTGCCCGTCAGCCGCACCCCGCGCGACTACATCGTGCTGTTCCGCCGCGAACAGCTGCGCGAGGTGAGCTGGGCGGGCAATCCGGAAAAGGCCATCGAACTCGGCCCCAACGGCCCGCGCCTGACCCCGCGCAAGAGCTTCGAGATCTGGAAGGAAGAACGGCGCGGCCAGTCCCGCCCCTGGACCGAGGAAGAGACGCTCGCCGCCGATGCCTTGCGGGTGACCCTGCTCGAAGTCGTGCTGCGCCTCGCCGATGCCGCCCATGTCGAGCGCGAGCAGGCGACCCGCCAGCAGGACATGCTGATCGCGGAACTCAATCACCGCGTGCGCAATATCCTCAACCTGATCCGCGGCCTCGTTGCCCAGAGCAAGGAAGGCGCCAGCACGATCGACGAATTCGCCGAGATCGTCGGCAGCCGCATCCACGCCCTCGCCCGCGCGCACGACCAGGTGACGCAGAAGGACTGGACGCCCTCCTCACTTTACGACCTGATCCGCACCGAGACCGCCGCCTATGTCAGCGACGGCGCCGACCGGGTGGTGATCGACGGTCCCGACGCGCTCGTCGCGCCCAGCGCCTTCACCACGCTGGCGCTGGTGTTCCACGAGCTGATGACCAATTCCTGCAAGTACGGCGCCCTGTCGGATTCGCGCGGAACGGTGACGATCACGCTCAATCGCGGCGACGACGGCGCGCTGGAGATCGACTGGCGCGAATCCGACGGCCCGCCGGTCAAGACCCCGACCCGGCGCGGCTTCGGCTCCACCATCATCGAGCGCACTATACCGCAC
>NZ_DAISLT010000006.1:154735-216484 GCF_036820275.1 Novosphingobium sp. | reverse complement strand
CACCAACCCTCGTCATTGCGAGCGTAGCGAAGCAATCCAGGGGCGGTTTACGCCGCTCTGGATTGCTTCGCTACGCTCGCAATGACGAGAAGGGGAAGTGAGGCCGTGACCGACTTCGCAAATGCAACTGATACCCTGCCCGTGATGCCGCTTCGCCTCGGCGATGGCGTGGGGTGGCGGCATTGACGGGGCAGCGCATATTCCCTTTCAACCGAGGCCTGCATCGTCGGGCCGCACGGGTCCTTGAGGGAGTATGCCATGTTTTCCGCTATCGTGATCGACAAGACCGACGAGGGCCAGACGGTCACTCTCCAGCAGCTTGACGCGAGCGCGCTGCCCGAGGGTGACGTTGCTGTGGACGTCGCTTACTCGACGCTCAACTTCAAGGACGGCCTGGCCGTCACCGGCGCTTCGCCGGTCGTGCGCAAGTTCCCGATGGTGCCGGGGATCGACCTTGTCGGCACCGTCACCGAAAGCAGCCATGCCGACTGGAAGGCCGGCGATACCGTCGTGCTCAACGGCTGGGGCGTGGGCGAGGGGCACTGGGGCGGCCTGTCGCAGAAGGCGAAGCTGAAGGGTGACTGGCTGGTGCCGCTGCCCTCGGCGTTCACGCCCAAGCAGGCCATGGCGATCGGCACTGCGGGCTATACCGCCGCGCTCTGCGTCGATGCGCTGGTGGACTGGGGCGTGACCCCGGATCAGGGCGAAATTCTCGTGACCGGCGCCACCGGCGGCGTCGGCTCGGTCGCCATCGCGATCCTCAAGAAGCTGGGCTATTCGGTCGCCGCGCTCACCGGTAAGCCGGGTGAGGCGGACTATTTGAAGTCGCTGGGCGCAGAAACGATCATTGACCGCGCCGAACTCTCCGAAAAGGGCAAGCCGCTTCAGAAGGAGCGTTGGGCCGGTGTGGTCGACACCGCCGGCAGCCACACGCTGGCCAATGCCATCGCCCAGACCAAGTATGGCGGCGCGGTTGCCGCTTGCGGTCTGGCGCAGGGCTTCGACCTGCCTTCGACGGTCATGCCCTTCATCCTGCGCGGCGTCTCGCTGCTGGGGATCGACAGCGTCATGGCTCCCAAGGCCAAGCGCCTGAAGGCCTGGGACCGCCTTGCCAAGGATCTCGATCCGGCGGCGCTGGAAACCATCGGCCAGACCATTGGCCTGGAGGGCGCGATCGAGGCTGCTCGCAAGTTCATGTCCGGTGAGGTCACCGGCCGTTACATCGTTGACGTGAACGCCTGATGCAGCCGGTGCGGCGGGCGGTTTGAGGGAGCCGCCCGCCGCACCTGTATCACGATGGGAAGAGCGGGCGGAAAATCCCGCATGGACGATGAGGAACGCATGGTCGAGGTAACCGAAGGCTTGTCGATCGCGCGCGGCATTCCGCTGGCGGAAGAGCAGGGCATCGGCCCGCTGACGTTGGGCGGCTTCGTTCGCGAGGTATTGCGCCGCTACGGCCCCTCCGAAGCGGCGGTGATCCACCTTGAAGACAGGGTGGAGCGCTGGACGTACGACGACCTCTGGGCGCGGTCCATGGAAGTCGCCCGCGCGTTGGTGGCTTGCGGTGTCGGCAAGGGCACCCGCGTCGGCGTATTGGCGACCAACCGGCTGGAATTCCTTTCCGGTGTCTTCGGCACCGCGCTGGCGGGCGGCGTCGCCATGACGGTAAGTACCTTCTTCACCCCCGCCGAACTCGAAACCGTGCTGCAGATGGGCGGCTGCTCGGTGTTGCTGCTCGAACGCCGCGTGCTCAAGAAGGACTTCGCGCAGACCCTCATCGAACTCGAACCGCAGATCGGCACGGCCAGGCCGGGTGAGGTCGCTTCCACCAAGTTTCCGTTCCTGCGCCACCTCGCCGTGATCGACAGCGATGAAGGCCTTGGCGCGATCGAGGGCTGGGGCACGTTCCTGGCGCGTGGAAACAGTGTCGATCCGGCGCTGGTCGATGCCGCTGCCGCCTCCGTCCAGCCGAGCGATCCCGGCGTGCTGTTCTTCTCCTCCGGCTCTACCGGCAAGGCCAAGGGTATCCTTTCCGCCCATCGCGGCGTCTGCTTGCAACTCTGGCGCTGGCCGCAGTGGTATGACGTGAAGGTGCCGCCGCGGACATGGTCGGCCAACGGCTTCTTCTGGTCGGGCAATTTCTCGATGGCGCTGGGCGGCACGCTCGGCTCCGGCGGCTCGCTGGTGCTTCAGCGCTGGTTCGATGCGGAGGAAGCGCTTGCGCTGATGGACGCCGAAAAAGCGACGATGATGCTCGCCTGGCCGCACCAGTGGGCGCAGCTCATGGCGGCGCCGAACTACGACAGCGTCGACCTTTCGCCGATGCACTATATCGACGCGACGACGCCTTGCGCACAGCATCCCACGATTGACACCAAGTGGCGCGAGCCGGCGCAGGCCTTCGGCAATACCGAGACGTTCACGCTGATCTCGGTCTTCGCGTCGGGCACGGCGGAGGAAGTCGCCGGCAAGTCGCACGGCGTGCCGACCGCCGGTTCCACGATCAAGATCGTCGATCCGATGACCGGCGCGACGATGCCGCTGGGCGAACGCGGCGAGATCGCCGTAAAGGGGCCGACGCTAATGTTGGGCTACCTCGGCATTCCGCTGGACGAATCGCTGGATGGCGAAGGCTTCCTGCGCACGGCGGACGGGGGCTATATCGACGAACAGGGCCGCCTGTTCTGGGAAGGCCGCCTGAACGACATCATCAAGACCGGCGGCGCCAATGTCTCTCCGATCGAAATCGACGAAATTATCCGCGCCCACCCCGACGTGAAAATGGTGCAGACGGTGGGCGTGCCCGACGATCTTCTGGGCGAACTGGTGGTCTCTTGTGTCGTCGCGGTGGACGGTGCACGGCCCGATGCCGGGGCGATCCGCGATTTCGCCAAGGAAAAGCTCGCCAGCTACAAAGTTCCGCGCCGCGTTCTGTTCGTGGCCGAGAGCGATCTCAAGACCACCGGCAGCGCCAAGATCAAGACGGCGGACCTCCGCAAGCTGGCTGCCGAACGGCTGGAAGCGGAAGCTGCTCCGGGCTGAAACGGGCTCCGCAAGGCTTCGCCGGGGCGCTTCCGCCGAACCATCGTGACCGCGATAGGCAGTACCTTGCTTAGGGGGTAGAGTTTGGGAAATCGTGCTGGCGAGACCGGCACTCGAAAGCCGTAATAGCGGGAGGATGCGTGGGTAAGACGATCGTGATCACTGGCGCCGGTGCGGGCCTCGGCCGCGCGCTTGCAAGGCGGTTCGCCGGTGAAGGAGAAACCGTGATCCTGCTGGGGCGCACGCGGTCCAAGGTACAGGAACTGGCCGATGAGATCGGCGGCACGGCCATGGCGGTGGAGTGCGACGTAGCCTCCGCCGATTCCGTGCGGAAGGCCTTTGCGACCATTGCCGAAACGCATCCGAAGATCGATGTGCTGATCAACAACGCCGCGATCTACGAGCCGTTCACGGTGGCTGAGGCAAGCGACGCGCAGATCGACGGAATCATCGCCACCAACCTCAACGGCCCCATCTACTGTTGCCGCGCGGCGATCCCGATGATGGCGAAGGGCGGCCAGATCATCAACGTGGGCAGCGAATCCATCGTGGTGCCTTTCGTGATGCTCTCGCTCTATCAGTGCACCAAGGCGGCGCTCGAACGGTTCACCGAGGCTCTCGTCGAGGAACTGGAGCCTGCCGGCATCCGCGTGACCACTGTGCGTGCCGGGCCGATGTACGAAGCGGGCAAGACCGCTCCGGGCTGGAACCCCGATGCCGCGATGCGCTTCCACCAGGGCTGCGCCGCCAATGGCATCGATCTGCGCTCTCGTCCGATCTCGAACACCGAGAATGTGACCGGCGTGTTCCGCTCGGTCATCGATCTGCCCTCTGACGTGCGCGTTCTCCACGTCTCGGTAGGAGCGCGCCACCCATGAGCGACGCCCAAGTCCTGCAAGACCCCATTCCCGCCAAGGATCAGACGATGACCACTCTTCCCGAAGCCAAGCTCTATATCGATGGCCAGCTGCGCGGCGCCGGCAACGGCGGCACCTTCGACGTGATCAGCCCGTGGACGGGTGAGCCGGTCGGCAAGGCCGCCGATGCCACTGCCGAGGACGTGAACGCCGCCATTGCCGCTGCCCGCCGCGCTTTCGACGAGACCGACTGGTCCACCAACACCGAAAAGCGCTTGGCGCTGGTGAAGAAGTACCGCGAACTGTTCGAAGCCGCCCGTCCGCGCCTTGGCGCACTGGCCATCAACGAGGCCGGGGCCGCGCAGGGCGCGGTGAGCCGTGCCCATGTCGGCATGGCGCTTGACGGCTGGGACGACTACATGGCCGTCTTCGACAAGCTGGAGTGGGAAAAGGACTACGGCGAGAAGCCGGCCTTCGGCATGATCCACAAGCGCGTCGGCGTGCGCGAGCCGATCGGCGTGGTCGGCGCGATCACGCCGTGGAACGTGCCGCTCTATGTCAACATCGGCAAGATCGTCGCCGCGCTGCTTGCGGGCTGCACCGTGATCCTGAAGCCTGCGCCGGATACTCCGGGCATGGGCGCGATCTTCGGCGAACTGGCGAAGGAAGCCGGCTTCCCCGACGGCGTTATCAACGTGGTATTCGGTGCCGATCCGGCGCTGGCGGGCGAGATGCTCGTCACCGATCCGCGCGTCGACCTGATCTCGTTCACCGGCTCCACCGGCGTCGGCAAGCGCATAATGGAGCAGGGTGCCGCCACGCTGAAGCGCGTGTTCCTCGAACTCGGCGGCAAGTCGGCCAAGATCGTGCTCGACGATGCGCCAAACTTCGCGATGGAAGTGGGCATGGCAATGCTGGTGTTCCATGCGGGGCAGGGCTGCGCCGTGCAGTCGCGCCTGCTGGTGCCCCGCAGCCGTTACGAGGAGGCCAAGGCCATCCTCAAGGGCGCCTACGGCAACTTTGGCGACAACTGGGGCGATATCGAGAATCCGGCGCACATCATGGGTCCGGTG
Source organism: Novosphingobium sp. (assembly GCF_036820275.1). GTDB lineage: Bacteria > Pseudomonadota > Alphaproteobacteria > Sphingomonadales > Sphingomonadaceae > Novosphingobium. The sequence goes on along the minus strand of NZ_DAISLT010000006.1, from coordinate 211,512 downwards.
ATCTCGAAGCGCCAGATGGAGCGCGTGAAGAGCTACATCGACCTGGGGCAGGAAGAGGGCGCCACGCTGCTTGCCGGCGGCCAGATCCGTCCCGACAAGGGCGGTGGCTATTTCGTCGAGCCGACCTGCTTCGTTGACGTTACCAACGACATGCGTATCGCTCAGGAGGAAATCTTCGGTCCCGTGCTGGTCGTCATTCCTTATGAGAACGACGAGGACGCCATCCGCATTGCCAACCAGAGTTCCTATGGCCTATCCGGTGGTGTCAGCTCGGGTGATTTGAACCGGGCCATCACGATCGCCAAGCGCGTGCGCACCGGCTCTATGAGCGTCAACAACGGCATGTGCATTGCCGGCGATATTCCCTTCGGTGGCTACAAGGCCAGCGGCATGGGACGCGAATGGGGTGTTGAAGGCATTGAAGAGTTCACCGACGTCAAGATCCTCGCCTGGCCGGTCGGCCAGGCCCAGGCGGCCTGACGACGAGCGGTCGGTTTCGGTGGGGGCACCTTCGGGGGAGGGCGAGGGAGAGACCGGTCAGGCACCGGACGGCGGCCTGTCCGCGCTGCCGCCGCAATTGGCGGCGGCGGTGACCGATGCGAGCGCAGGGGTCAGCCACAATCTTCACGGCCAGAAACTCGGTCGCAAGGGGCGGATCACCCGCGAGCGCATTCTCGCCGCCGCGATAGATCTGGTGGAGAAGACGGACGAGCCGGTAACGCTGGGTGCCGTCGCGCGCGCGGTCGGTCTCGGCATGACTTCGCTCTACAACTACTTCACCGACTTCACCGAATTGCTGCTGGCGGTTCTGGAGCCGGTCATGGGCACCGCGCAGGACGAGTATGTCGCGCAAGTCCGCGCCTATTGGCCGGACGAGGAACTGTCGGATCGCGCGATGGCGTTCGTGCGCGCCTACCACGAGTTCTGGGCACGCCACACCGGGCTGCTCCACTTGCGCAACTCGATGGCCGACCAGTTCGACGTCCGCATCATGCACCAGCGCGTCAATTCCACGCGGCCGCTGATCGGGCTGTTCGTGGCGCAGATGGACCCGCGCGGCGTCCTCGGCGATACCGCGGTGCTGATGGCGACGACGCTGATGACCGGCATCGAACGCTCGATCACCCTGGCAACCGACCGCAGGCTGCGACGCATACTGGGTACTTTACCCGGCCGCCGCGAGGAAAGCCTGCTCGAAGTCAACGCGCGGCTGATGGTCCTGGCGATCCGCGACATGCGCGAACGCACGCTGGCAAAAGGCAACTAGCAAGTACGGGACTATCGCCGTTCCCGTCGCCGCGAGCCTTACTGCACCGGGGTAGCCTGATCGCCGCCCAGCACGCGGTAGAGCGTGATGCGGTTGGCGGCCACGGCAAGGCGCACCGCGATCTCCTGTTGCCGGGCGCTGTAGAGGCTGCGCTGCGCATCGAGGTTCTCCAGCGAACTGGTGATCCCCTGGCGGTAGCTGGCCTCGGTCAGGCGGGCGGTATCGGCGGCGGCTTCGGTGTAGCTGGAGGCCGCGCGCAGGCGTTCCGACAACGTACCCTGATCGGCGAGCGCGTCGGAGACTTCGCGGAAAGCGGTCTGGATAGCCTTTTCGTAAGTGGCGACAGCCGCGTCGCGCTGGGCCTTGGCCACTTCGACATTGGCGCTTCTGCCACCGGCGTTGAAGATCGACCAGCTTGCCGCGGCCGTGCCGGTGGCGGCGAAGGCACCCTTGTCGAACAGTGCGGAAAGCGCGTTGCTGGCGAAGCCGAGCAGGCCGGTCAGCGAGATCGAGGGGAACAGCTCGGCTCGCGCGGTGCCGATATCGGCATTGGCGGCGCGCAGCGAATATTCGGCTTCCACCACGTCCGGGCGGCGCAGCAGGACTTGCGAACTGGTGCCTGCGGGTAGCACGGCCAGCGATTGGTTCACTTCGTCCACGCCGCCGGGAAGCAGGCTCTCGTCGAAGTCGACGCCGACGAGCAGGCGGATCGCGTTGACGTCCTGCGCCAGCGCGGTCGTCTGCGAGGCGACGTCGCCGCGTGCGGTTTCGAGGACCTGCTCGGCCTGCCTCAGATCCGTGCGCGGGGCGACTCCGCCCTTGAGACGGGCGCCGGTGAGGGTCACGCTGCGCTCGGCATTGGCGGCCGTCGCCTCGGCGATCCGCAGCAGATCCTTGTCCGCTGCATAAGTGGCCCAGGCCTGCGCGAGGTCGGCGACGAGGCCGAGCCTGACGGTGCGGGCCGCGGCCTCGGTGGAGAGCGCGCTGTTGCGCTGCGCCGCGGTGGCGCTGGCGTACTTGCCGAAGAAGTCGAGTTCGAAGCTCGAAATGCCGCCTTGCAGGGAATAGGACGAGCGGTCGCCGCTCGTGCTGCTCCCGGTACTGCCGCCGTTCGTCTCGGTCCGGCTGGCCGAGCCGTTCACGCCGATGGCCGGGAACTGATTGGCGCGCACCACCCGCACTTGCGCCCGCGCGGCGGCGAGGTTGGCGGCGGCGACGCGCAAGTCGCGATTGTTGGCGAGCGCCTGCTCGACCAGCGACTGGAGCCGCCGATCGCGGAAGATCTCGGTATAGGACACCAGCGGCAGCGCGGCTTCGCTTTGGGCGAGATAGGCGTCGCCGACCGGCCAGGAAACGGCGACCGGCGGGGGCGGCGCGACGTATTTGGGGGCCATCGAACAGGCGCTCAGCGCCAGAGCGGGCAGGGTGAGCGCGGCGATACGAAAACGGATCATGCGGCGTCTCCCTTGGACTGGCGGCGTTCCTGGATATGGCGGCGGACTGCGGCGAGACCGTCGCGCACGCCGCGCCGCACGAGCACGAAGAACAGCGGAATGAAGAAGATCGCAAGCAGCGTGGCGGTCAACATGCCGCCGACCACGGCAGTACCGATGGCGATGCGGCTGTTGGCGCCCGCGCCGCTGGCGATCGCGAGCGGGATCACGCCGAAGATGAACGCGAAGCTGGTCATCAGGATCGGACGCAGGCGGATGCGCGCGGCTTCCAGCGCGGCTTCGATCACGCGCTTGCCTTGCCGTTCGGCCTGTTCGGCGAACTCGATCATCAGGATCGCGTTCTTGGCGGCGAGACCCATGGTGGTGAGCAGGCCGATCTGGAGATAGACGTCGTTTTCGAGGCCGCGCAGGGTCACCGCCATGATCGCGCCGAGCAGGCCGAGCGGAATGACGAGGATGACCGCGATCGGGATCGACCAGCTTTCGTAGAGCGCGGCGAGGCAGAGGAACACCACCAGCAGCGAGAGCGCGTAGAGCAGCGGTGCCTGGCCCGAGGAGAGGCGCTCCTGATAGGACGAACCGGCCCAGGCTACGGCAGTGCCGGGGACCTGGCTCGCCAGTTCCGCCATCACGTCCATCGCCGTACCCGAGCTGACGCCGGGGGCCGGGCTGCCCGAGAATTCGTAAGCCTGCAGGCCGTTGAAGCGCGAGGACGAACTGGGCGCGGTCGACCAGCTGATCGTCGAGAAGGCGGAGAACGGCACCATCTGCCCGCTCGTGCCGCGCACGAACCACTGGGCGAGGTCTTCGGGGCGCGAGCGGAACTGCGAATCGCCCTGCACGAAGACGCGCTTGACGCGGCCCTTGTCGATGAAGTCGTTGACGTAAGTGCCGCCCCACGCGGTTTGCAGGGTCGAGTTGGCGCTGGCGGCCGTAACGCCGTAGGTGGTCAGCGCGCGGGTGTTCGAATTGATCTTCAGCGTCGAGACTTCTGGAAGGTCGCTCAGGCGCACGTTGGTGAGGCGCTGGTCGGCACCTGCCTTGGCCAGGAGTTCGTCGCGCGCCTTCTGGAAGTCCGCACGGGGCATGCCGTTGCTGTTCTGGAGTTCCATGGTGAAGCCGGAGGAAGAGCCGAGGCCGCGGATCGCGCCCGGAACCAGCGTAAAGACTTGTGCATCGCGGATGCCGCGGAAGGCGGCGTTGGCGCGCTGGACGATGGCGTCGGCGTTGTTCTTGCTACCGGGGCGCTGCTCCCAGTCGACCAGCGTGACGAAGGCCTGGCCCGTGTTCTGACCGGCCGCACCCTGTCCGCCGCCGGAAAGCGTGAACATGCTGGCGACGTTGTCCTTCTCGTACTTCGCGAAGTAGTCCTCGACCTGGCGCTGCACCGCCTCGGTGCGGGTGCGCGGGGACCCGGCGGGCAGGCGCCACTGGACCATGATCGTGCCCTGGTCCTCGTTCGGCAGGAAGCCGGTGGGCAGGCGCTGGAACAGGCCGTAGGTGGCGACGCAGGCGATCGCGAAGAGCAGCAGCCAGCGCCACTTGTGCTCGATCACCCGCTCCACGCGGCGGCCATAGGCTTCGGTCATGTTCTCGAAGCTGCGGTTGAACCAGGTGTGGAAGCGTTCCCACGGGCGCAGGATCCAGGGCATATGGCGCTGGATGAAACCGGGAACTTCCTCGCCGTCCTTCGCCTTGGCCTTGAGCAGCGTGGCGGTGAGCGCCGGGCTGAGGATCAGCGCGACCAGCACCGAGAGCACCATGGCGACCACGATCGTCAACGAGAACTGGCGGTAGATCACGCCGGTCGAGCCGCCGAAGAAGGCCATCGGCAGGAACACCGCCGAGAGCACCAGCGCGATGGCGATCAGGGCGACCTGGATTTCCTCCATCGACTTGATCGTGGCTTCGCGGGCGCTCATGCCCGGATTCTCTTCGAGCAGGCGCTCCACGTTCTCGACGACGACGATGGCATCGTCGACCAGCAGGCCGATCGCGAGGACGAGGCCGAACAGGGTCAGCGTGTTGATCGAGAAACCGGCGACGTAGAACACCGCGAACGTGCCCAGCAGCACGACCGGGACGGCGATCGCCGGGATCAGCGTGGCGCGCCAGCTTTGCAGGAACACGAACATGACGATGACGACCAGCACGATCGCCTCGAACAGGGCCTTTTCCACTTCCGCGACGGAGAGCTTGATGAAGGCCGTGGAATCGTTGCCGTAGGTATAATCGAGGCCGTCGGGCATGCCCTTGGCGAGTTCGCCCATCTCGGCCTTGACCAGTTCGGCGGTCGCCAGCGCGTCGGCGCCGGGCGAGAGCGAGATCGAAATGCCCGCGCCCGGATGACCGTTGATGCGGCTGATGGTGGCGTAGTTCTCCGCACCGATCTCGACGCGGGCGACATCGGCGATGGTGACGACCGAACCGTCGGTGTTGGTCTTGAGAACGATATTGCGGAACTGGTCGGCCGTCTGCAGGCGCGAACCGGCGGTGACGATCGCGTTGATCGCCTGATCGCTGGGCGCCGGCAGGCCGCCGATCTCGCCGGCGGCGATTTCGGTGTTCTGGGCGGTGATCGCCGAGGTCACGTCGCTGGGCATCAGCGACACGGCGGCCAGCTTGGTCGGGTCGAGCCAGATGCGCATCGCGTGGGGAGCGCCGAACACGTTGACGTCGCCCACGCCTTCGAGGCGCGAGAGCGGGTCCTGGATGTTCGAGGCGAGATAGTCCGATACGTCCTGGTTCGAGCGGCTGTCGGTCGCGTCGTAAACGGCGACCAGCAGCAACTGGTCGGGGTTGGACTTGGTGACGGTGACGCCCTGGTTCTGCACCGCCTGCGGCAGGCGCGAGAGCGCCGACTGGACCTTGTTCTGGACCTGGACCTGGGCGATGTCGGGGTCGGTGCCCTTCGCGAAGACCGCGCTGATCGTCGCCTGGCCGCGGTTCGAGGACTGCGAGTTGAAGTAGAGCAGCCCGTCGATGCCGGTAAGCTGCTGCTCGATCACCTGGGTGACGCTGTTCTCGATCGTTTCGGCCGAAGCGCCGTTGTAGGTGGCGCGGATGTTCACCTGCGTCGGCGCGATGTCCGGATATTGCTCGTTCGGCAGGAAAGCCAGCGCGCCGAGGCCCGCCAGCATGACGATGATGGCGAGGACCCAGGCGAAGATCGGCCGGTCGATGAAGATGCGCGACATGGGAGGCTCAGCGACCCGCGGCGGAAGAAGCGTCGCCGGCCTTGCCGCTGGGCGGCGCGACAGTCTGCGCGGTCGAGGCCGGTACCGGCTTGATATCGGCGCCTTGCTTGAGACCGTTCAGGCCCTGGACGATGACCTTGTCGCCCTTCTGGAGGCCCGAGGTGACGACCGTGTTGGTGCCCTGGGTACGGTCGGCGGTGACCTTGCGGCGCGCCGCCTTGTTGTCGGCGCCGACGACCATGACATAGGCCGAGCCGTCGAAGTCGCGCTGGACCGCATTCTGCGGGACCAGGTAGGCGCCCGGATCGGTCGCCTGGTCGAAGATCGAGGAAACGAACATGCCGGGCAGCAGCGCCCCGTCCGGATTGGGGAACTTGGCACGCAGGGTGACCGTGCCGGTGTCCTGCGCCACGGTGACTTCCGAGAACTCCACGGAGCCGGGCAGGGGATACTGCGAGCCGTCGTCGAAACGGAGATGGACCTGGGTATTGCCAGGAGCGACGCCGCCGGCGGCCAGCTTGCGGCGCAGCGCTGTCAGGTCTGCGGCGGACTGCTGCATGTCGACGAAGATCGGGTCCATGCGCTGGATCACCGCCAGCGGATCGGTCTGGCTGGCGCTGGCGAGGGCGCCGACCGTCGAGAGCGAGCGGCCGATGCGGCCGCTGATCGGGGCGGGCACGGTGGTGAAGCGCAAGTTGATCTTCGCGGTGTCGAGCGTCGCGGCGTTCTGGGCGATCGAGGCCTTGGCCGAGCGTGCCGTGGCGAGCGCGTCGATGTAATCCTGCTTGGCGACCGCTTCCATGTCAGCCAGCGGCTTGTAGCGCTGGGCCTTGGCACTGGCGGCCTCGGCCGTGGCGCGGGCGCTGGCGAGGTCGGCCGACGCCTGATTGACGGCGGCGCGATAAAGGCTGGGGTCGATCTGGTAGAGCGGCTGTCCGGCGCGCACCAGGCTGCCCTCGGTGAAGAGGCGCTTGACGATCACGCCCGTCACCTGCGGGCGGACTTCGCTGGTCTCGAAGGCGACGGTGCGGCCGCTGAGCGTGACTGCGACCGGCACGGCGGAAGGCTGCACCACGATATAGCCGACTTGCGGGGCGGGACGCTTGTCGTCCTTCTTTTCGCCGCCCGAACAGGCAGCGAGGAGGGCGACCGAAAGGAAGGCAAATCCGGCCTGGCGAGCAAAGGGGCGCAGCGATGCTGCCGAAGTCGAAGAAGACGTGATTTTCAAGTCGCACACCGTCAAAAGTCTTGTCGGCGTTGCTATTCAGGCAATTGTTGCTGCCCGCAAGCGGGGTTTTCGCAAGTGCGACAATTTGCGACCAAAAACGAAGGTTCTGGGAACTTCTGGGCTTACCTATACGTCAAAATGCCCCAGCTGCGAAGCAGTGGGGCATTGTGTTTCGAGGCCTACTGATAACGTGCCAGCATTTGGAGCGAGGCGGCGTAATAGTCGTTGGTGAGCACCGAAGGCTGGGCGCTTCCCAGCAACCGTCCCACGACCGCCGCGCCGCCTGCCGAAAGCGCGTAGTTCGCTTCCTCACCGGTCACGACGTCGGCCCAGGCCGGGATCGGCTTGTTGGCAGAGAGGCATGCGCGCCAATAGGCGGCGACGTCCGTCACCAGCGACTGGCGACCGCCCAGGACAGCATAGAGCGGCACGCGGATCGCGTCGTAACCGAAGCGCGGCGGCTTGTCGCGCGCCGGGGCGACCTGGTTCGGCGCGTTGATGACGACCCAGTCGGTCGGCAGGCGATGGGCGCCGAAGCGGGAGAGGCGGGTGATCGCCTCGCTGTCGCTGATGACCCGGCCCCAGACCTGCTGGCCGTCGGCCTTGGCGAAGGCATCGAGCGCGGGCCAGGCGAAGTAGGAGGGGTTCAGCGTCACTTCGTCGCCGTTGACGAAGCCCTGGATGCCGGGAAGCAGCAATTGCCGACCGTGCCGCTCGATGACGCAATGGCTGCGCACCGCCGAGCGGATCTGCGCGGCGCGCGCGGTATAGTCGGCGCGGTTCCAGCGCTGTCCGGCCATGGCCAGCGCCCAGGCGATCACGAGATCGCCGTCGGTCGCATTGTTCTGGTCCGCCACCGGGTTCGGCGCGGCAGGGTCGTAGCGCCAGGCGTGGAGTGCCATGTCGGGACGCGAGAGGCGGCTCTGGGTCCAGCCCGCGATCTTCTCGAATGCCTCGGCATCGCCGGCCTTGTAGGCGAAGAGCAGGCCGTAGCTCTGGCCCTCGCTATGGCTGACGCCGTTGTTGCCGGTATCGACCACGCGGCCGTCGGGCTGGAGGTACAAGTCGCGCCAGGTACGCCAGAAGGCGTCGCGCACCGGGGCGCGGCTTTGTGCGTCGGTGTTGCAGGCAGCGGTCATGGCCAGCATCGCCCCCAAGGTGAAGTTGCGGCGGGTTATACCGGTATCGAATGGGAAATTCATGCCGATGCTTTCTCGTTGATCGACGTAAAGGGGCTCAGCGACCGTGGCGCAGTTCGACCACGTCGCCGTGCCACTGCGCGACCGTGTGAAGGGCAGGGCCGCTGCCGAGCACGCGGAACCAGGCGTCGTAGGCACCCTGGAGCAGGCCGAGCAGCATGGTGTTCCAGTTGTGCTGCTGGTCGGCGGTGAGCGCCTTGGGCAGGCCGCGATGGTGGACGACGATCGCGTCGTCGCCGACGGCCAGCTGGATTTCGCCCCAGCCGAGATCCTGCCAGAAGCCGTTGATCCGCGCGGCGAGCACGGCTGCGTCGCTGACGCCGTCCAGCGGTTCCAGCGTGGCCATGCGCCGTCCGATTGCGGCGAAGAAGCCTTGCGCCTGGCTGATGGGCGCGCCTTCGCAGACTTCGGCGGCGGCCATCATCGCGAAGAGCGCCAGCCCTCCGGCGCCTGTCTGGTCGCCTTCCGAACGAGGCGAGGGGAATGCGTGCAGTTTCATCGGCCGGTGCTCCCGAAATTCTGTCTCACGCCAAACATACTCCGGAACTCGTCATAAGATCCGAAGGTATTGTAACTGGCCTCGCCGCCGATACGGGTCGTCGGGCTCAGCTTGTAATAGATAGACAGATCGCTCGATACCGCAAAGCCGGTCTTGCTGATGCTGTCGTAATAGGAACGCACGTCGTTGTTTTCCGCCTTCAGCGCGTCGAGCACCGTCTGGAGCGGCGCATTGATCGGATAGAGGTTGGTCTGATCCTGCTTGTAGCTTTGGAAACCGGGCGTGAACGAGGCGCGGATGTCGAAGAGTTCGTCTTCCATCGTGTAGTTCACCGGCAGGCCGACGCTGATGAAGTGCTGCGGGCTGAAATAGCCGCCGTTGCCCCAGGTGAAGTAGTTCTGGCTCTTGTCGTAGCCCTGATAGTTGACGTTGAGGCCCACGGTCAGGTTCGAGCGGGTGCCGTGATAGGCACGCAGATAACCGCCGACATTGGCCTCGAACCCGCTGTTGCGGGCGACATTGGTGCCGCGGAAGCGGTAGTAGCGGCCCTCGGCATAGACGCCGCTGCCGTCCTCGTCATAGGAAAGTCCGGCGCCGCCCGCCGTGCGCATGACCTGGCCCCAACGCATGCCGGTGACGGGATCGCGCGTTCCCGCGTAGGAAAGCACGCTGTCGGTCACGGGCTGGCGCTCGGCGAAGACTTTGCCGCGAACCGTGGGGGAGAGCTTGGGCGAGGCTGCCGCCCGGAACGTCGCCTCGGTCTTGCCCATGCCGACCGGGGTGGTGCCCGCTTCGAGCTGGACGGTATCGCTTTCGTAACCGGCCGAGAAGGCGACGCCCGAGGCATTCTGGGTCTGCGCCGAGGGGAACACCGAAGGCTCCTGCGCGACGATGGCCGCCGCCTCGATCAGGCCGTTGGTGCCGAAGCGGGCCTGGCCCGACTGGTTGGCGCGCCCGGCGTCGATGACCGAGGCTTCCGCCTTGGCGTAGACGCGGCCGCCCGGGGCATCGGTGGAGAAGCGGGCCGAACCCTTGATCTCGTCGAGCTGGCTGAGGCCCGCCTCGCCGGAGCGGCGGCGATAGCCGGTGTCGATATCGACGCGCGGGCCGCTGTCGTGGGAAATCTCGGCGATTTGCGACTGGATCTGGGCGATGACCGGGTCGGCGGAGTAGGCCGAGGTCGAAGCGGCGTCCATTCCAGTGTCGCCGTAGCTGCCGTAGCTACCTCCCGTCGCCGGATAGGGCGCAGCGGTCATCGCGGGAGCGGAATAGCTTGCAGCTCCGCCGTAGCTCTGGCTTCCATAGCCCGGCGTCGCGCCGTAGCCGGAGGGGGCACTGTAGGCGGGCGCTGCGGCATAGGAAGCAGGCGTCGAAGCATTGCCATACCCGGCCGCTGGGCCACTGGGAATGCGGGTGCCGCCGCCGAGCGCGAAGGGGTTGATCTGCTGCGGCGCCGCCACCGGGCGGTCGCGGAAGGGGTTGGAGCCGCCCGCCGGGGTCATCGCGGCAAACGGATTGCCGCCCGCGAGACCGTCGATCGAAGTGCCGCCCTGGCCGCGTGCATAGAGGTTGCGGGCCTCCTTGAGCATGGCCATCGCCGCGCGGTCGTTACCGCGCGCGCGTTCGACGTTGGCGAGCGAAAGACGCACCTGGTAGTCCTGCGGGAAGGCGCGGAGCACGTCGTTCTGGGCCCGGCGCGACAGGTCGTTGTCGCCGGCCGCCTGCGCCGTTTCGGCGAGACCCAGCAGGGCGTCCTTGTCGCCCGGCTTGCGGGCGAGCACGAGCTGCCAGCTCTGCGCGGCGCGGGCCGGCATCTGGCCGCTTTGGTAGAGCCGCGCAAGTCCGGCGAGAATGTCCATGTTCTCGGGCGCGGCGCCCCATGCGCTCTGGAGAATGTCGAAGGATTCCGCGAAGCGTCCAGCCTGCCGCGAGCGGTCGGCCTGGCTGACCAGCAGCGCCGCGTTCATCCGTGCATAGGCCTGTTGGCCCTCGGCGGAACTGCCCGCCATGGCCCCGGCGCGTTGCAGCGCCTGCTGGGCAAGGTCGTCACGGCCGACGCGAGCGAGCACGCCGATCAGTCCTTCATAGTCGGCCACGCTGGAAACCGGTGCCTGCGCAGCGTTCTCGGCCACGCTGGCGGCGCCCTGCGCGTCGCCCAGTTCGTAGAGGGCATTGGCGACGGCGGCCTGCTTGCCGACCGGGATCGCCGACATCGCACCGAGCTGGCGCAGCGAGGCGAGGGCCTGGGCCTGCTGGCCCTGCGCGGCCATCGACTTGGCGCGGGCGATCGCTGCGTCGGTCTTCACGCCGATCGCGAAGCTGCGCATCGGCGCGGTGCGCTGCGCCTCGGGGATCATGTCGATCAGGCGCGAGGCCTCGGTGGCTCGGCCGAGGTCGTTGTTGAGCAGCGCGGCGGCATAGAGCGCGTCGGGCTGGCCCATCGCGGTCAGCGAGCGCAGCAGCGATTCCGCCTCGGGCACGCGGCCGCGCCGGATCTGGAATTCGGCGAATTCGTAGCGGATCCACGGGTCGGTGGGGTCGAGCACCAGGCCGTTCTGGAACTCACGCATCGCACCCATGTCGTCGTTGTTGGCCGCAGCGGCGAGCGCCCGGCCACGCGCGGCGCGCATTTGCAGGCGCTTGTCGTCCGCACTTCCGCTTGCACCGGCGCCTTGGCTTGCCTGGCGGTAGAGGTCGGCGGCGTCGGCGTAGCGGCCCTGCTTCTCGTAGATATCCGCGAGGATTTCGAGCGCGGGGCCGGGTTCCTTGTAACCGGAACGGATCAGGCCTTCCGTCACCGACTGGGCATCGGCGAGGCGGCCCTGTGCCACGAAATTGCGCGCGTCCGCGAGACCGGCGAAGAAGCGGGCGGCGCCGAGACCTTCTGCCCACTGGCTCGCCTTGCCGTAGCGCGAGGCCTGTTCGAGGTAATTCGCCGCTTCCGCGAAGTTGCTTTCGCGCAGGCGCACGAGGCCGAGGCCGCCGAGGGCATCGGGATCGCGCGAATTGACCGAGAGGGCGCGCTGGAACTGGTTGGCGGCGGAGGCGAGGTTGCCGTCCTCCAGCGCGTCGAAGCCCGCGACGCGGGCTTGTCCGGCGCGATTGGCAGACGTGGTCGGTGCCGGTGTGCTGCGCGTGGGCGCGGCGGCCTGTGTGGGGCGCTGAGCGGGCGGCGCTGCAGGCGTGCGCGTCGGTACCGGACGGGCGGCGGCCGGTGCGGGCTTGGCCGCAGGCTTGGCGGGCGGCTGCGGCGCGGGCTTGGGCGCCGCTGGCCTGGCGTTCAGCGCCTGATTGACCGAGGCATTACCCGGATCGAGCGCCTTGGCGCGGCGAAGCGCCTGCTGGGCGAGATCCTCGCGCCCCTTGGAACGCCAATACTTGGCCTGTTGCAGCAGCGCATCGACGCCCGCCGCCTGGGCTTGGGCGGTTCCGGCCTGGGTGATTCCGGATGTCGCGGTGGAGAGCAGAAGCGCCAGGCCGACGAGGCGCAGGCGGGTCATCGCGGCATTCATGCGTTATCGTCCTGCTGGCCGAGGCGGCGCTGGGCCTGGCGACGGAAGTAGAGGTAGGTCGGTCCGGTAAGGATCGCGGCAAGCAGCAGCGAGAACAGGCCCATCAACATCGGGCGCTGGCTGAACCAGTAGGCGAGCTTCATCCAGATCGGCAGCGAGCCCACCCAGTAGCGGTCGCCGATGGCGAAGCTGGTCATGCCGTCGCCCTTGGTGACGGCGAGATCGCCCTGGATCGCGGCGTTGATCTTCTTGTCGGCCATGCCGTCGACGAGCGCGGGCAGGGCCGCGCCGTTGTCGGCGAGCAGCGCGACCACGGTGCGATCCGAGGAGAACGGCGAACGGAAGCTGACGATGCCCGAGAACCCGCGCGCATTGTAGACCAGCGGCGCGGCGACCATCGGGTCGTTGCGCTCGGTGCCGCCGAAGAACGAGGTGGCATACTGCAGCGGCGAGCGTTCGCTGACTTCAAGGTGGCCGTTCACGTAGCGGACGGGTGCCTTGTCGAACAGCGAGCCTGCCGAGGCCAGTTCCACGCCGCCCACGACCAGCACGTCCTGGTCCTGAAGCTCGGCGGCCGAGACCGACGAAGTCACGGTGATGCCGGTGACGGGAACGCCGGTGGAGTCGCCGAAGCGGCCCATCAGGTTGAGGAAGGCTTCGACCGAGGCGGGTGAGGGATTGGCGGCCATGACCACGGTGGTCTCGGCAAGGTCGGGCGCCACGGTGAAGGGGAAGCCTGCGCCTGCGAACGTTGCAAGGTCCGGCATCATGATGGCGTGATAGGCCGAGGTGAGGTCGATCGTGCTGCCGGGATCGATCGAAGTGCGCACGTTTTCCGGCAGGGTACCGGTGCACTTCTTCTTGTCGGCGATGATCAGGTTGTAATCGAGCGCGATTTCGTTCTGGCCGAACAGGTTGTAGCGCGGCAGCACCACCTTCGCCGAGGAATCGTGCCCGCGCGCGCCGGAGCCGCCGAACAGGTTGCTCCACCAGGTCGAGCTGAGCGGCAGCGTCTTGAGGTACTGACCGTTGAGCGAGACGTCGAGACGCGAGCCGCGCTGGTCGAGCCAGTCGGCCACCGGATAGCGGTAGGTCAGGTTCAGGTGGCCACCTTCGCGGGGCCAGAAGAACAGGTCCGGCGCAACGCGGAAGCTGGCGGTCAGCGGGCCGGGGCGCAGGCCCATGCCCTGGAGCGCATAGGCGGACATGATCTTGCCGAGCTGCACCGGCTTGTCGGTGGAGATCCAGCGCAGCGCGCCGTAGCGCGGCCAAGCGGGAATGCGCACGCCGTCGAAGGCCATGCGCTGGCCGCCGAACACGCCGCGGCCCAGCGCGACGGCGCCTGCGGCCACGCGCAGGTCGGCGTCGTTGCGGCCCATCAGCACCAGCAGGGTGCCGGTGGGATCGGCCGGATTGCGCACGGCGGCGGCGCTCGGGCCGGTGGCGGGCGCGAGGTCGAGACCGGGGATCGACTGACCGGCCTTCAGGAACACCACGGCATTGCCCTTGGGCAGCGCGCCGAAGACCGGCTTGAACGAGAAGCCGCGATAGGAAGCGAGCGAGCCCAGCCACGAGGCGGTCGCGGCGGCGGCTTCCAGTTCGCCCTTGTGCGGCTGTCCGGCGAAGACGAAGGGCATACGCAGCGGCACGTTCTGGCCCTTGTCGAAGAACGGCAGCGGCATGCGCGAGAGATCGGGCTGGAACGTCAGTGCCTGATACTCAAGGTCGAGGAACGACCGCGTGTTGCTGATGTTCGTCCAGAGCGAGCTGTGGAACGGGTCCTCGCAATCGCGCGCGTAGTGGCCGAGGAAGCGGATGTTGAGCTGGTTGTCGCCGGGCAGCAGCAGGGCGGCGTTGATCGGAATGCGCAGGGCGTGGCTGCCCGCATCGGCGCGGGTGAGCGGCACGGCCTGGACCACTTCGCCGTTCACGATGACGACGAGCTGGCTGATGTCGTCCAGCATCTGTGCCGACCACGAGAGTTGCAGGGTCAGCACGGCGGAAGTGACGACGCGGTCCTGCCGCATGCCGAAGGGAACGCCGATCTCGCCCGCCGTGCCCTGGAGGCGGATCGGGCTGGCGACGCGCATGTCCTTGAGCGTCAGGCGTTCGCTGAGGCCGCCGCGCGGCGCATCGGCGGCGTCGGTCTGGGTGCCGCTGGCGGGCGCCGCTGCAGTGGCGGAGGAAGGCGCGGGAACCGGGGCGGCATGGACTTCGCGGCTGCCGAGCACGACGGTCGCGACGCCCAGCGCGAGCGCGGCGGCGACGCCGGCGGCCTTGGCCAGCGGCAGCAGGCGGCTCTTGCCGGCCTTCTTCTTGGTTTCCTTCTCGGCAGGGTCGGCGGCGATCGCGGGCGTGCGGGAGGCCATGGCGGCCATGGCCCGGCGTTCGTTGAAGTTGAGACGCAACATGCGTTTGATCGTCACCATGTCGACAAGGATGATGTGGGCCAGCGAGCGGAGGCCGCTGACTTGCGGATTGGAACCGGTGGGCTGCCAGGCGTCGGCACGGCCCATGACGGCACGCACGAGGTGGCGGTTGGCCAGCATGTCCAGTTCTTCGAAGCGGACGAAGGCCTTGTTGCCGCTGGTGCGCATCGTGCGCACCGGGATCGAGAGCACTTCGTCGCCCATGGCCATCGTCATGTGCGTCACTTCGACGTCGCGCACCGGCAGTTCGGTCGGCAGGGCCAGCGCGGCGCCGCCCATCGAGATGTCGATCGTGGTCGCATTGAGGGTGTGGCCGGAGGACAGATAGGCGGTGACCGGCAGCGGCACCGGAATGCGGATGTCCTGACGGGCCTGACGTGTTTCGCGGGCGACGGAGACGGCGGCGAGCAGGATGATCAGGCTGAAGGTTGCCCAGGCACAGTTCAGCACCAGCGTATCGGTCTGGATGTTGAACATGTAGGGGAAGAACGCCCATTTCCCGACCGCCAGCAGAATTCCGCCGACCAGCAGGGCGATGCAGATCAGGTGCGGCTTCACCACGTCCCAGTCGAAGTAGGTCTTGTCCAGCAGCGAGCCCTTGTCGGTCACGTTGAACTTGCCCTTGCGGGGCTGGAGCCAAGTCATGACCGTCGGCTTGACGAGGTGGAAGGCCAGGATCGTCTCGTAGACTTCGCCCCAGAACGGGCGGCGGTCGCCGCCCTGGGTCCGCTCGTTGGCGACCGAGGAGCAGAACAGGTGCGGCAGCGCGTAGGCGAAGATCAGCGAGGCCGAAGCCTGGATGATGTTCTGGCCGAAGATCAGATAGGCGAGCGGGCTGGTCAGGAAGGCGATGCGCGGCAGCGGATACTGGAAGTGCAGCATCGCGTTCAGGTAACAGAGGCGCTGCTGCCAGGTCAGGCCCTTGCCGAACAGCGGGCAGTCGATGCGCAGGATCTGCGTCATGCCGCGTGCCCAGCGGATGCGCTGGCCGACGTGGAGCACCAGGCGCTCGGTGGCGAGACCGGCGGAAAGACGGGCGCTGATATAGGCGGTGTTCCAGCCGGTGCGCTGGAGCTTGAGCGCGGTGTGGGCGTCCTCGGTCACGGTTTCGCCCGCGAAGCCGTTGGTCTCCATCAGCGCCTCGCGGCGGATGATCGCGCAGGAACCGCAGAAGAACGTGGCGTTCCAGAGGTCGTTGCCGCCCTGGACCGGGCCGTAGAACAAGTCGCCTTCGCCCGGCATCTCGCCCATCGTCGAGGCGAGGTTACGCTGCACCGGGTCGGGCGAATACATGTGGTGCGGGGTCTGGAGCAGGGCCAGGCGCGGGTCGGTCTGGAACCAGCCCACGGTCAATTGCAGGAAGGCGCGGGTGGGAACGTGGTCGCAGTCGAAGATCGCGATCAGTTCGCCGTCGGTCTTCTTCATGGCCGCGTTGAGATTGCCCGCCTTCGCGTGCAGGTTGTTGTCGCGGGTCAGGTAGCCGCAGCCGGCTTCCTTGGCGAAAGCACGGAATTCGGGACGCTTGCCGTCGTCGAGGATGAAGACGCGGTAGCGGTCGACCGGATAGTCGAGATCCATGGCCGCGAAGACCGTGTTGCGCACGATCTCCAGGCTCTCGTTGTAGGTCGGGATGTAGATGTCGACCGTCGGCCAGGTCTCGGGATCGCCCTTGGGCTCGATCACCGGGCGGTCGAGCGGCCAGCTCGTCTGGATGAAGCCCAGGATCAGGATGAGCCAGGCATAGGCTTCGGCCAGATAGAGGCCGGTGCCGAACAGGAATTCGGGCAGGGTGCCGAAAGCCAGCGTCTGCGTCGTGCGCCAGAACATGTAGCGCGTGGACATCAGCACGGCGAGCAGGCCCAGCGCCAGCGAGCCCTTGCGGCCCGGCCAGCGCTTCATGATGAGCGTGCCGAAGATCGTCACGCCCGCGAACATCCACTGGGCATTGATGTCGAGGGGAACCCCGATCACCATGGCCGCGATCAGCGCGATCGGAACGATCGCCAGCAGTCGGACGGCGCGGTGCGAAACGAGCTTTCGGATCATGCGGCGAGGCTCACCGGAGCGATCCACGCCTGGGTCGTCGAATCCAGCGTCGGCAGAATGGCTTCCGCGATCTGCTGGATGTCGGACAGGGCGACGCTGGCGGGGGCGTAGCGGCTGAGCATCTTGAGCGAGGCGATGGATTCGGGAACTGCCTCGTCCATGCGGATGCGGCCGATCAGGCGCTGCCCGGCAAGTTCGCGGATGAAGGCGGCGCCGTGGCGGCCGAGGCGGCGCGTTTCGTCCAGCGCATTGATGACGAAGGCGGTGCGGGCAAGGCCTTCGATACCGGCCTCGCCGAAGACCTGCGGGAGCAGGGCAAGCGTGTCGGGCTGGGCGTTGATCGTGCAGACGTGGGCGCAGGCATGGTCGATCAGGCGGCGGGCGAGGCGGGTTTCGCTCGAAGGCACGTCGACCACCAGCACGCGGTCCTTGCCGGGCTGGAAGTAGCCGAGGTCGCTGAGCATCGGCACGAAGTCGAGATCCTCCGGCGCGCGGCGCCAGCTGCGCAAGTTGATGCCGCCGACCAGCACCGCTTCGTCAGCAGGCGCGGTGAGGGCGGGCAACGAGATCGCCGGGGTGAGGCCGAAGTGCAGCGGCAGGGTGTCGCGGGCGGCAATGCTCACCACGGTCACGTCCGCGCCCTGGGCGGAAAGGCCCATGGCGAGGTGAGCGGCCACGAAAGTGTTTCCGGTACCCCCCTTGGGACCGTGACAGACGATCATCGGCATCAGATTTCCCCCCGGGCGCCAAGGTCCGACAGATGGCGCAACATGGCTCGTACATCGCGGACGGGTTCTTCAACAACAGGTTTTGCAATCGATGGCGAAACAGATTGTTGCTCGTAGCGGCTGAACAGGTTCTTCAGCGGCTCCGCAGCCAGTTCCGGATCGATCGTTTCGGTCTCCGGCACGGTGCCGTCCGAAACGGTCTGGTCGAGCGTCTGAAGGCGCGGATCGCGCAAGAGTGCCTCCAGGATCGGCCAGAGTTCCAGGTCGGAAAACCGGTCTTCGAATTCCTTGTAGGCAAATTCATTGCGGCCCAGGCGGTCCAGAAGGTTTCTGGCATCAATGCGCATGACAATCCCCGTTGTTGCCCGATCAGAACTGGCAACTAATGGTTAACATCATCTTTATAGGTGAAATCGAGGTCCGAAAAACCCTGCTTTCGCAGCTTCTTTCACAACTCGTCCTGCAAAATACTGCCGGTTTGGCTCACGATCAGAGCCATGTGGCCACATGTACCCTTATAGGAACGGCGCGGCATGATCGGTTTCGGATTAGCTTTTCGGACTAACGCCTGGACCGATTCGGCAAGAAGAAGGGCAGGCAAAGAAAAAGGCACCACTCTCCGAGGAGAGTGGTGCCCGGGGACGGGATCGAACCGCCGACACTATGATTTTCAGTCATATGCTCTACCAACTGAGCTACCCGGGCAAAACCAAGCTTTTCAGCGAATTTTCCGACTGCCGAAGCGGCCGTTCGCTGCTGGTGGCGGGCCTATGAAGAACCTGGACCGGCTTGGCAACCCTAAAATGACGATCTCGTTTCAATCGTCTTGTGGATAAATATCCAGGTCCGGATTTTGCGGTGCCGCAGGTCCGGGAATGGCATAGCCGTCGCCAAGCCATTGCAGCAGATCGCGGTCGCGGCAGGCCTTGGAGCAGAAGGGGGCATGCTGCGCGGTGCGCGGCTTGCCGCAGATCGGGCACTTGGCATTGGCCCTTGGAGTGGTGCTGTCGCTCATGACGTGATCGCCTGCGCGAATCCGCCGCCCAGCGCAAGGCCGGGATCCTCCCGCCATGCCAGCACGCGCCCGGTGCGGCGGGCGAGTTCGGCTTCCCATTCGGGGCGCACCTGAGCCCGCACGCGCGGGTGGGTGGTGAGCAGGAGTGTGCCGGGTTCCTGAACCCGCTCGGCCTGTCGCATCAGCAGGCGGGCGCAGGCTCCGGCGGGATCGTGGCGCAGGCGGTGGAGAATCGAGGGGCGCTCCAGCCGGGCGACGAGATGGACGAATCCGAAGCCGTTCATCGCGGTGTGCTGGTGCGGCCAGTGGTCGAGCGCCTCGGCGAGCGCTTCGTCCACCGCGCGGCGGTCCTCCTTGCGCTCCAGCGAGGGAAAGTCGATGCCGATCGAGCCGCCGAGGTCGAACTGCCCTATGGCCCGCGCGATTGCCGGAATCGCTGCGAGGGCAAGCGCGCGTGCAGGCAGGGTGCCGTCGATGTCGATCAGGGTCATGGCCGGGGTCGGGATCACGAGGATAGCCCCGCCTTCGAAGGCGAGTTCGCCGCCGAGGGCCTCGGAAAACAGTTCCGGCCAGGGGTCTTCGGGAAAGGCGCGGAGCTTGCGGACCGGATAGCCGCTCTCTTGCAGCAATTCGGCCAGCGACGGAGCGGCACGCGGCGCGCGATTCGTTGGCCTCGCCTGGGCGCGTTTCAGGCGGCCGGTTTCGGCCATGGCGGCGCGGGTGATCTGGGCGCGGAGCGGAGCGCCCTCGCTGGCCTCGGGCGGCAGGCCGTCGACGAGCGCTTCCTCGCCCGAGGGGAAGCGCAGGGTTCCCCGCCTTGCCCCCTTGGCGCGCGACAGGAGCACGGCATCGGCCACTTCACCCGGCGTGAGGCGGCCGTCCCATTGCAGCCGGGCGGCCAGAACTTCCCCGTTATCGACGAGGACCGCGCGCGTTTCGCCGATCCCGTCTTCGACGAGCCATTCAGGCAATCGCGAATCCTGCCGCTTTGAGCAGGGCCCGGGTCTCGAACAGGGGAAGGCCGACGACACCCGAATGGCTTCCGGAGATTTCCGTGATCAGGCCTTCGGCGCTGCCCTGGATGGCATAGCCGCCTGCCTTGCCGTCCCACTCGCCGCCGACGATGTAGGCCTCTATCTCTTCGGGCGAGAGCGACTTGAAACGCACGATCGTCTCGGAAAGGCGTTCGCGCAGCGTGCCGTCAGGAGATCTCAGGGCAATCGCGGAAAGGACGCGGTGGCGGCGGCCGGACAGCAGCGCAAGGCAGGCGCGCGCGGTGGCTTCGTCCTCGGCCTTGGGCAGGATACGACGGCCGCAGGCGACGACGGTATCTCCGGCAAGGACGTGTGCGGCGTCATCCGCAGCGGCCAGCGCCTTTTCGCGCGCCATGCGGCGGGCATAGGCGCGGGGAACTTCCGCGGCCGCGGGCGTCTCGTCGATATCGGCAGCGGTGACGGCATGGGGCGCAATGCCCAGTCGGCCGATCAACTCGCGTCGGCGCGGGCTGGCCGAGGCAAGGATCAGCCGCAGCTCCGGCTGCGGGGCGGTGAGGTCTCCCACGGGAGACGCGAGATCAGTACTGACCGGGGCCACCGCGACCAGGCATGAAGCGGTAGGTGATGCGACCCTTGGTAAGGTCGTAGGGGGTCAGTTCGACGAGAACTTCGTCGCCGACCAGCACGCGGATGCGGTTCTTGCGCATCTTGCCCGCAGTGTGACCCAAGATCTCGTGGCCGTTTTCCAGCTCTACACGGAACATCGCGTTGGGCAGGAGTTCGACGACCCGGCCGCGCATTTCGAGGAGTTCTTCTTTCGCCATCGGCGATCAATACCCGTAAGCTTGCTGATGATTGCGGCGCGCCATAGCCACGACTCACCGAAAATGGAAGCCTTGCCTGCCGAACTCTTCCCGGAGCGACGGGAGCAGGGTGTTTTTCTCCCGCGCCGTTTCAAAAATGCCGCATCGACAGTCTTCGTAGCACCCATCGGCACCAGTATGACAATTGCCTTCTACAATTCGCCCGGCAGGCGCGACAAAATGTTACCGCGCAGCACCTTGCGGGGTCTTCGCAGGTGCGGCATCAGCCTCGCCGGGATGGCGTGAATTCTTTTATTGGCGGAGTGTTGATTTGCGGTGCGCACATTTGGCCCCTCTGCTGGGGCCGCTGGTCGCGGGTGTTTGCCTGCCGGCCCTGGCTCAGGCTGAGGGCCTCTCCCGGCAGGTTCCCGTTTCCGTGGCGGGTGCGGCGCTTGGCGGCGTGGCGGCACCTGCGGATCCGGCGGAAGCCATGCCTCCCGAAGATGAGGACAAGCAGGACGATCCGTTGGAAGTGATGAGCGGCGACATCGTCGTCGTCGCGCCGCGGATACGCGGGCAGCTCGAAGTCCCCAGCGCGCCGATCGCGACGTTCGACGAGGGCGACATCGCCGCCTATGGCGCGGATTCGATCGGCGACCTGATCGACGCGATCTCGCCCCAGACCGGCAGCGGGCGCGGGCGCGGCTCGGGCATGCCGGTGATCCTCGTCAACGGCCAGCGGATCACCAGCTTCCGCGAGATGCGCAACATCCCGCCCGAGGCGATCCGCAAGATGGAAGTCCTTCCCGAGGAAGTGGCGCTGCGCTTCGGCTATCCCGCCAACCAGCGGGTGGTGAACCTGATCCTCAAGGACAAGTTCTCGGCCACGACGCTTGCCGGCGAATACAACCGCCCGACGCGCGGCGGCTACGACAATTACGAACTCGAAAGCGGGCTGGTGAAGATCGCCGGTGCGCGCCGCTACAACTTCAACGCCAAGTATACCGATACGTCGATGCTCACCGAGGATGAGCGGAACGTGCGGCAGGCGGACGGCTCGGTGCCGACGGTGGCGGGCGACCCGAACCCGGCGCGCTATCGCAGTCTCGCCGCTGCCGACGCCGAACTGGTGCTGAACGGCACGATGACGCAGAATCTCGGCGACAGCGGCCTTGGCGGCGCGATCACCGCGAACGGGTCCTATACCCATTCGAAGATGACCACGCTTTCGGGACTGGATACCGTTTCACTGGAATCGCCGTCCGGGAGCACGGCGCTACGCGCTCTGCCGGGGGCGCTGCGCTCGCAGGTGGTGACGGACATCTTCGAAGCCGGTCTCGGCTACAACACGATGATCGGTTCGTGGATGTTCAACGTGACGGGCGACGGCAGCTATACCGATGCCGAGACGCATACGGACAAGCGCCGCGACCTCTCCGGATTGCAGGCGGATGCCCGGGCCGGGACCCTGCCTATCGACGGTCCCCTGCCGCTGGTGCCGGGGGCAGGGCGCGACTTCGCGCGCAGCCGTACCGCGGCGTTGTCCTCGCTGGCGACGCTGTCCGGCATGCCGTTCCGGATGCCTGCGGGGGACGCGAACCTCACCGTCAAGGGCGGCTACGATTTCAGCCGGGTCCGCAGCACGGATACGGCATCGACCGGCCCCGATGTCCGGCTCAATCGCGGCGATCTTTCGGGCGGGGTCAACCTCGCTCTTCCGCTGACCAGTCGCGGCGATTTCCTGGGCGGGATCGGCGATCTCGCGCTCAACCTGAGTGCCGGGCTCAACCATCTCTCCGACTTCGGCACGCTGACCGACTGGAGCGGGGGTCTGACCTGGTCGCCCACCGGAAAGCTGACGATCCAGGCCAGCTATCTGTTCGAGGAAGCCGCGCCCAGTCTGGCGCTGCTCGGCGCCCCGAACGTGCTGACCTACAATGTCTCGGTCTACGACTTCACCAACAACCGCACGGCGTTGGTGACGGTGCTGACGGGCGGCAACCAGGATCTCGTCAAGGAGACCCAGCGCGACATCAAGCTGTCGGCGACCTGGGAACTGCCGTTCATGGAGCGCTCGAACCTCCTGGTGGAATATTTCCGCAACCGTTCCTCGAACGTCAGCGAAGCATTCCCGATGCTGACGCCTGCGGTGGAGGCGGCTTTCCAGGGCCGTGTCGTGCGCGATGCCGAAGGCAACCTGACGTATATCGACAGGCGCGCCGTGACCTTCGATGAGGAAGTGAGTTCGCGCATCCGCTGGGGCCTCAATTTCCAGGGCAAGCTCGGCAGCGATCAGGCACCGGGCGGCCCGCCTCCAGGCGGTCCCGGCGCAGGCAAGCCCGGTCAGAATGCCGCTCCCCGTCCGGCCGGGCCGCCGATGATGGGACCCGGCGGCAAGGGCGGGCGCTGGAACTTCTCGATCTACCACACCTGGCGCTTCACCGACCGCGTGACCATTGCCGATGGCGTGGAGACGCTCGACCAGCTGAACGGCGAGGCCCTCACGGCGGGAGGCGTGCCGCGCCATGCCTTCGAGGCCGAGGGCGGCCTGTTCCGCAACGGCTACGGCTTGCGGCTCAAGGCCGAATGGGAGGCGCCCACCCATGTCAACGGCAGCGGTGCGCCGACGAGTTCCGACTTGCGCTTCGGCAGCACCTTCGACGTGAACCTGCGTCTCTTCGCCGATCTTGGCAAGAACGAGAGCCTCGTGGCGAAGATGCCGTTCCTCAAGGGCACGCGACTGGCGTTGAAGGCGGACAACCTGCTCGATTCGCGGCAGAAGGTCACCGACGGCAACGGCGTGGTGCCGATCGCCTATCAGGCCGCCTATCGCGAGCCGCAGGGCAGGGTGCTCGGTATCGATCTGCGCAAGATGTTCTGATGATATGATGGGGCCGGGTCTACCCGATCCGGCCTCGATGCCCTATCTGGCGCTCATGGCGCGAACACCTGCCGGAACTCCCGAACACCCCCAGGGCACCGAACGTTTCAACGAGGAGCGGGCGACGTTTACCGTGCGCGGCTCCGAACAGCCCGACCTCCAGGCCGGGGTCGAGGCGATCCGCGAGGTCGTGCGCACGCTGCCCGCCAAGCCCGGCGTCTACCGCATGCAGGATGCGCGCGGCGACGTGCTCTACGTCGGCAAGGCGCGGGTGCTGCGGAACCGGGTCGCCAACTATACCCAGTGGGAGCGCCTGCCGGGCCGCCTGCAACGCATGGTCAGCCAGACGCGCTCGATGACCATCGTCACCACCAATTCCGAGGCCGAGGCGCTGCTGCTGGAGGCGCAGCTCATCAAGCGCTTCCGCCCGGCCTATAACGTGCTGCTGCGGGACGATAAATCGTTCCCCTTCATCCTGCTGCGCGCCGAGCACGAGTTCCCGCGCATCATGAAGCATCGCGGCGCGCGCAAGATGAAGGGCAACTATTACGGCCCCTTCGCCAGCGCCGGTTCGGTGAACACCACGATCAACGCGCTCCAGAAGCTGTTCCTGCTGCGCTCCTGCACCGACAGCTTCTTCGCCCGGCGCGACCGGCCCTGCCTGCTCTACCAGATCAAGCGCTGCTCCGCGCCTTGCGTCGGGCGGATCGACGAGGCGGGCTACGGGGAACTCGTGAAAGAGGCCAAGGACTTCCTCGGCGGCAAGTCGAGCGCGGTGCAGAAGAAGATCGAGAGCCAGATGGCCGAAGCCGCCGAGGCGCTGGATTTCGAGCGCGCCGCCATGCTGCGCGACCGCTTGCGCGCGGCGACCTTCATCCAGGGCAGCCAGGCGATCAACGCCGAGGGCATGGACAGCGCCGACATCTTCGCGATGGCCTGCAAGAACGGCCAGATCGGCGTGCAGGCCTTCTTCATTCGCGGCGGCCAGAACTGGGGGCACCGTGCCTTCTTCCCGACCCATACGGAAGGTCTGTCGGAAGAGGAGGTGTTCCAGAGCTTCCTCGCCCAGTTCTACGAGGAAGTGCCGCCTTCGCGCACGATCCTGGTCGATCGCGAACTGCCCGAGGCCGAACTCATGGCCGAGGCCTTCCGCGAGCTGGCCGGCGGCAAAGTCGAGATATCCGTGCCCCAGCGCGGCAGTCGCCGCCGCCTGATGGATCAGGCCGTGCGCAATGCCGTCGAGGCGCTCGATCGCCGCATGGCCGAGCGCGGTTCGCAGGCGAAGATCTGGCGCGAGATGACGGAGTTCCTCGAACTGCCGGACCTGCCGCAGCGGGTGGAAGTCTACGACAACTCGCATATCCAGGGCAGCAAGGCGGTCGGCGCGATGGTGGTGGCGGGGCCGGAGGGCTTCCTCACCAGCCAGTACCGGAAGTTCAACATCCGTGAGGCGCAGTCGAACGACGACTTCGCGATGATGCGCGAAGTCATGACCCGCCGCTTCGGGCGTGTGCAGGAGGAAGACCCGGAGCGCGAGAGCGGCACCTGGCCCGATCTCGTGCTGATCGATGGCGGCAAGGGCCAGATGAGCGCGGTGAAGGACGCGCTGGAGGAACTCGGCATCGAGGACGTGAACCTCATCGCCATCGCCAAGGGGCCGAACCACGGCCGCGAGGGGCGTGAGGTGTTCCATTTCCCCGATGGGCGCGAGAAGATGCTGCCGGTCAATTCGCCGCTGCTGTTCCACCTCCAGCGGCTGCGGGACGAAGTCCACCGCTTCGTCATCGGTGCGCATCGCGCCAAGCGGAGCCGGGCAATCACCGCCAGCCCGCTCGACGAAATTCCCGGCATCGGCCCGGCGCGCAAGCGCGCGCTGCTGCTGCACTTCGGCACGGCCGGAAAAGTCCGCGCGGCAAGCCTCGCCGACCTCCAGCGCGCGCCCGGCGTCAGCGCGGCGGTGGCGCAGACGATCTACGACTTCTACCATCCAAACGGGTAGACGGGACCGTCGGGTCGCGTTCACGCGCCATTTTTCGTCATTGCGAGCGTAGCGAAGCAATCCAGGGCGGTTCACGCGACTCTGGATTGCTTCGCTACGCTCGCAATGACGAAGGGGGCGGTTGAATTTGCAAGGACTCGATCCGTCGATCCCACAGCCATTCTGGTCAGATACTTGTCATACGAACGGCTGACTCCCATCGACGAACGACATGTGCGATGCGTGACACTGCGTGACCCTTGGCGCTAGGACTTGCGCATCCGCTTGCGCGCGCGGCCAAACCGCGAAAATCCCGCGCATCAGCAACAAAGCCGATTTCCCGGAGCTTGTGCCTCTCATGCGTTCTTCCTTGCGTAACCTTGCCACGGCTGGGGCCGTGATCGCTTTTGCCGTTTCCGCGGCCTTCTCCTCCCAGGCCATTGCCGCCAGCGTTCCGCCCGCCGCTTCCGGCGCGCCGGTGCCGCTGGCCGAGACCGTGCCGAGCGACCTGCCGCGTACCGCCCGGCCCACGCACTACCGCATCGAAGTCACCCCCGATGCGCAGAAGCTGACGTTCTCGGGCACGGTCTCTATCGACCTCACCATGTTCACCGCCAGCGATGCCCTGACGCTCCACGGCAACGGCCTGACCGTTTCCGTCGCGAAGCTGGTCGCCGAGAACGGCACGTCCATCGCTCTCCAGACCACGGCCGACGAAAAGGCGCAGACCCTGCGCTTCGCCGCCGGAAAGGCCATCGCTCCGGGCAAGTATCGCCTCGACGTGACCTATGCGGGCAAGATCGGCACGCAGCCCTCCGGCCTCTTCGCGCTCGACTATCCCGACAGGCGCACCGGCAAGGATGTGCGCGGCATCTTCACCCAGTTCGAGGCGCCTGACGCCCGCCGCTTCGTGCCCAGCTTCGACGAACCCAGCTACAAGGCGACCTTCGACCTCTCCGCCGTCGTTCCGGCCGATCGCATGGCGGTGAGCAACATGCCGGTGAAGGGCCAGGAAGTGCTCCCCGGCGGCCTCAAGCGCGTGACGTTCGCGACGACGCCGAAGATGAGTTCCTACCTGCTGTTCTTCGGCATGGGCGATTTCGAGCGTAGCGCGATGAAAGCCGCGGACGGCGTGGAAGTGGGCATCGTCTCGCCCACCGGCAGCGGCGCGAAGGCGGACTATGCCCGCGACGGCCTCGCCCAGATCCTGCCCTGGTTCGACGACTACTTCGGCGTGAAGTTCCCGCTGCCCAAGCTCGACAACATCGCCGCGCCCGGCTCCTCGCAGTTCTTCGGCGCGATGGAGAACTGGGGCGCGATCATGACCTTCGAGCGCATTCTGCTGCTCGATCCCGCCGTGACCAGCCCGTCCGGCAAGCAGAGCATCTACAGCGTCCAGGCGCACGAAACCGCGCACCAGTGGTTCGGCGATCTCGTGACGATGGCGTGGTGGGATGACATCTGGCTGAACGAAGGCTTCGCCAGCTGGATGGCCGACAAGGTCACCGACCACTTCAACCCGGACTGGAACTGGAAGCTGAACGGCATCGACGGCCGCGAAGGCGCCATGGCGCTCGACGCGCTGCCGACGACCCACCCGGTGGTGCAGAAGGTCCGCACCGTTTCCGAGATGGAGCAGGCCTTCGATTCGATCACCTACCAGAAGGGGCAGGCGGTCATCTCGATGCTGGAGGACTATGTCAGCGCCGATACCTGGCGTGCGGGCATGCAGACCTACATGCGTAACCACGCCTATTCGAACACCAGCAGCCGCGATCTCTGGGCGGCAATGGAATCGGCCGGCGGCAAGGACGTGGACCTCATCGCCGAGGCCTTTACCCATACGCCGGGCGTGCCGTTGCTGCGCGTGAACGTCTCGGCCTGCGCCGACGGCAAGACCCGCCTCGACCTGACGCAGGACGCCTTCTCGCTCGACCCCTCGGCGCGTGGAGGCGAAAAGCCGACCTGGCCGATGCCGCTGCTGATCCGGGCCGGAAACGGCGAGCCCACGCGTCACCTGATGACCGGCAAGAGCGACAGCGTGACCGTGAACAGCTGCGATGCCGTGCTCGTGAATGCGGGCCAGCTCGGCTATTACCGCACGCTCTACGATGCCAAGGCGCTCGACGCGCTGGTCTCCACTTTCGGCTCGCTCGCGCCGATCGACCAGTATGGCCTGCTGCGCGACAACCTCTCGCTGTCGCTGGCCGGTTATCAGGACATGTCGGCGGGCCTGCGCCTGCTCTCCTCGGTTCCCGGCACGACCGACGCCACGCTCGCGGGCAAAGTCGTCGGCCAGTGGGAGGGGATCTACGGCCTGCTCGACGATGCCCGGGCGAAGGACAAGATCGCCGCGCGCATCTCCAAGACCTGGGCGCCGCGCCTCGACAAGCTCGGCTTCGATCCGGTGGCGGGTGAACCGCTGACCGACACCAAGCTGCGCGCGCAGCTGATCGATACGCTTGGCTCCATCGGCGACAAGCGCGTGGTCGCCGAAGCGCGCCGCCGCCTCCAAGGGCTCGCCGCCGATCCCAAGTCGCTCGACGGTCCGCTCAAGGCGACCTGGCTCGGCGTCGCCGCCACCAACGCGACCCGCGCCGATTGGGACCTGCTGCGCCAGCAGGCCGCCAAGGCTGGCAGCTTCGTCGAACGCCAACTCTACTACACCGACCTCGGCATGGCGCGGGACGAGACAATCGCCAAGGACGCCCTTGCCCTCGCGATTTCCGGCACGCCGGATGCGACCAGCGCATCGCAGATTATCGCCACGGTCGGCCGCGCGCACCCGGAGATGACCTTCGATTTCGTTCGCGAACATCAGGCGGCGATCGACGGGCTGATCGAACACTCCGGCCGCGCCCGCTTCTTCGCGCGCATCGTCGCGTCGAGCACGAACCCGGAGATGGTCGGCAAGATCGAGGCCTACGCTGCGACGCTTCCGGCTGACGAAGCGAAGCCGGTGGTGCAGGCGCTGACCGGGCTGAAGGAGCGTCTGGCCAATCGTCCGCGGCAGCGGGTCGAGGTTGCGGCCTGGGTGAAGAAGGCCAAGTAAAGGAGGGAAGATTCCGGGGGATGATCCCCCGGACCCTCGGAATGACGACCTTGTGCGCCGCTATGCGTTTTGCGCTCCCTGCGGCGCAGCCTTTATGTCTCCCGACGCGACCATGGGCGCGCTAACGGAGAGTGCAGGGCACGACGCGGACATTAACGGGGTGCAGGGGCGATGGCCCCTGCTTCTCCCTTACTTCCTGAACCTGCGAAGCACCCGCCAAGCCAAAGCCTTGCCCCGGTTCCGTGCAGGCCAACGCTTCGTCCGGCGCGGCGATAGCCCAAGCCCCCGCAGCCACCCGTTGAACGCCCGCGCGTCGGCTTCGGCGAAGCTCCATTCCGAGCGCCAGGTGATCGACAGCGAAACCGAGGGCGCGGTGCCATTGCGCACGAAGTGCGGCGCCATGACCGGCACGTAGACCGCTTCCCCCGGCGAGAGCGCGAACTCGGTGCCGCCGGGGAGCAGGTCGTCGCGCCACTTGAGTTCGCGGCCGCCGCCGGTGTGATAGGTCTCGTGGACTTCGTCCGGCGCGTAGCGAGAGTCGCCGGCGGGGAACTGGGTCATGACCTTGGTGCCGCGCACTTGCAGCAGGATATTGTGTTCGGGGTCGAAGTGGTAGGGTGTGACGCCGCCTGCGGATGTGACGAAGGCGAAGGCCTGGAGCTTCATCATCCGGCCGGTTCGCGGTTCGATGGCGGGGCGCAGTTCGGTGAGCAGGTCTTCCAGCAGGCGCGCGTAGGTGGGGTCCTGTTCGATGTTCTTGATGACGGCCCAGGAGTTGGTCGTCTCGATTTCCCGGATCGTGCGGCCG
Source organism: Novosphingobium sp. (assembly GCF_036820275.1). Taxonomy (GTDB): domain Bacteria; phylum Pseudomonadota; class Alphaproteobacteria; order Sphingomonadales; family Sphingomonadaceae; genus Novosphingobium. The sequence goes on along the minus strand of NZ_DAISLT010000006.1, from coordinate 182,421 downwards.
ATGGGGATGCCGGTGGCGGCGGGCTTGCCGTCCACGCCGAGCGGCTGGTTGCCGAAATTGTATTCGACCGAAAGGGCAGGCAGCGATTCTGCAAGCGCGGCGAGCGCTTCGAGCGCCATCAGCGGATGATCCCCCAGGCCGTGGGTCAGCTTGTGCGGGACTTCCGGATAGTTTGCGGCAAAGCGGCTGCGCGTTTCCTCGGGGAAGACGGCGGCGTTTCCGGCTTTGGAAAACACGTTCACGGGCTTCCTCCTGCGGGGCTGCGCGCGGTTTCGGCGCGGACGAATTGACGGAACAGGCGGCGGCGGACCGTGCCGCCGATGGCGATGGAGAGGCGCGCCATCGTCCGGCGTTCGCGCCAGAGGTGATCGATCATCGGATGGTCGGCGGCGGCGCAGCTGTCGGTCCAGTCGATGTCGGAGCGTTCGAGAATGCGCAGGTTCTCGGTTTGGAGCAGGACGCCGGGGGAGAAGCGGGAATAGCTCTCGTCGAAGGCGGTCTTGAAGGAATAGGCGCCCGGCGGGGTGAGGAAGCTGGCGAGCATGGCGATCGGGCGTCCGTCCAGCGTGAGGGCGAGGCGTTCGAGACGGCCGCGTTCGGCAGCGCCTTGCAGGCTGTCGCGGAAGAGATGGGCGGTGGAGGCATGGTTCGCCAGCGCGGAACCGGCCTTGCCCTTCCAGCCCGAAGCTTCGAGCGCGAGAAAGGCGTCACACCATTCGGCGAGGCCGTCCGTGTCGGTGTGCCGCTCGACCGTGACTGCGCCAAGTTCGGCAAGGCGGCTGGCCTGACGGCGCAATTCCTTGCGCTTCTTGCCCGAGAGCGAGGTTTCCAGATAGGCATCGGGCGCGAGATTCGAGGCGAGCAGGGCGCGGTCCTCGAGCAGGACGACTTCGCAATGGCGTCGCTGTTCGGTCAGGATTTGGGAAAGCGCGCGATGGAGCGGGCCTTCGAGGGGGATGCCGCGCAAGTGCAGGAACAGGGCCTGGCCCGGCGCACTGTCCGCCCAGCCGAGCAACGCGTGCCAGAAAGCGGTTTCCGCGCCGCGCCTTACCAGCGGAGTGCCGCAAAAGCAGTTGTCGTGGAGCCAGCTTGCAAGGTTGGGCACCGGCCAGCGGTAATAGCGGGGAGATCGAAGGACCGGCAGAAGGCCCGCGAGTTGCCCGGCCATTTCGAACCGCAGGATCATGACGTCCGCGGTGCGAGGGAGATGGCGCAGCGAAGGGAGGAGATACCAGCTCTCGAAGAAGGGATTGGGTTCGCCGGCTTCCAAAGCGAGGCGGTTCCAGGCGGGAATCTCGTTTTCCAGCGCTCGCCAGGGCACGCAGCGTAGCGAACCGGCCGCCGAGGCGGTTTCTTCGCGAACCGAATGGGCCTCTGGGTCGAACATGGTCTCGCCTGCGTATCCTAGGGGGCGTTCTAGCGCATGGCTCTCAAGGAAGTGCTAACGCGGGCATGAAGAAGCCCCGGCGGAGTGCTCCGCCGGGGCTTCCTGTCGATCGAGCCGGTTCAACCCGCCGCCAGCGCCGCCAGCAGCAGCAGAGCGACGATATTGGTGATCTTGATCATCGGATTGACCGCAGGCCCTGCGGTATCCTTGTAGGGATCGCCCACGGTGTCGCCGGTCACCGCCGCCTTGTGGGCTTCGGAGCCCTTGCCGCCGTGATGGCCGTCCTCGATGTACTTCTTGGCATTGTCCCAGGCGCCGCCGCCCGAGGTCATCGAGAGGGCGACGAACAGACCGCCGACGATCACGCCCAGCAGCAACGCGCCGAGCGCCGCGAAGCCGTTTTCCGTGCCCGCGACGGCGGAGATCACGAAGTAGACGACGATCGGCGCCAGCACCGGCAGCAGCGAGGGGACGATCATCTCCTTGATCGCCGCCTTGGTCACGAGATCGACGGTCCGCGCGTAGTCGGGCTTGGACTCGTAAGTCATGATGCCGGGGTTAGACTTGAACTGCTCGCGCACGTCCTTGACCACGTCGCCCGCCGCGCGGCCAACGGCGGTCATGCCCATCGCGCCGAACAAATAGGGCAACAGCGCGCCGAGCAGCAGGCCGACGATGACGTAAGGGTTCTCCAGGCTGAAATCGACCGAGAGTCCGGGGAAGAACTCCCGAAGATCGGTCGTATAGGCGGCGAAGAGCACCAGTGCGGCGAGACCCGCCGAGCCGATCGCATAGCCCTTGGTCACGGCCTTGGTGGTGTTGCCCACGGCATCGAGCGCGTCGGTCTTCTCGCGCACGGAATCGTCCAGGCCTGCCATTTCGGCGATACCGCCGGCGTTGTCGGTGACCGGGCCATAGGCGTCGAGAGCGACGACCATGCCTGCCAGCGCGAGCATGGCTGTGGCTGCATAGGCGATGCCGAGCAGTCCGGCGAGCTGGTAGGCGACGATGATGCCGGTGACGATCACCAGCGTCGGCAGTGCAGTCGCCTCAAGACTGATCGCGAGGCCCTGAATCACATTGGTGCCGTGGCCCGTTTCCGAGGCCTTGGCGATGGAACGGACCGGGCGGTAGCCGGTGCCGGTGTAATATTCCGTGATCCAGATGATGAGGCCGGTGATGACGAGGCCGACCAGCGAGCAGTAGAACAGCGTGCGGCCGGTGAAGCCGGTCTCGCCGATGGCCGTGTTGATGCCGCCGAGCGAGAAGTCGATCGCCCACCAGATCGCCGGGATCGAGAGCACGGCGGTAACGAGGAAGCCCTTGTACATGGCCCCCATGATGTTTTGCGAACTGCCGAGGCGCACGAAATAGGTGCCGATGATCGAGGTGACGATGCAGACGCCGCCGATCAGCAGCGGCAGTGCCATCAGGCCGGAGAAGTTGTCGATGCCCTTCATCAGCAGGGCGGTGAGCACCATCGTGGCGCCGACGGTGACGACGTAAGTCTCGAACAGGTCGGCGGCCATGCCGGCGCAGTCGCCCACGTTGTCGCCCACGTTGTCGGCGATGACGGCGGGATTGCGTGGGTCGTCCTCGGGAATGCCTGCCTCGACCTTGCCGACGAGATCGGCCCCGACGTCGGCCGCCTTGGTGAAGATGCCGCCGCCGAGGCGGGCGAAGATCGAGATCAGCGAAGCGCCGAAGGCGAGGGCGGTGAGGCCCTGGACCACGGTGCGGTCCTCTCCGCCCACGGTGTGACCGCCGGGACCGGTCAGGTACCAGTAGAACACCGCGATGGCGAGCAGTGCCAGGCCCGCCACCAGCATGCCGGTGATGGCGCCCGCGCGGAAGGCCAGGGTCAGGCCGGGTTGCAGCCCGGTCTGCGCGGCGGCGGCGGTGCGCACATTGGAGCGGACCGAGATGTTCATGCCGATGAACCCGGCGAACCCGGACAGGATCGCGCCGATCACGAAGCCCACGGCCGAAATGGTCCCGAGCGTGACGACGATGATCAGTGCCACGACGATGCCGACGATCGCGATCGTCGAATATTGGCGCTTCAGGTAGGCTTGGGCGCCTTCCTGGATGGCTGCGGCGATTTCCTGCATCTTTTCGTTGCCGGCTGGCGAGCCGAGCACTTGGCGGCTGGTGACGAAGCCATAAAGGATGGCCAGAAGCCCCAGGACAATTGCGATCGTGACTGGATTCACAAAACGCCCCCTTTTCCCAACGATGTAACGACGGGTTTTCCCGTTCGAGACGACTATGGCTATAGGGAAGCGGTACTGGTGGCAAGCACGTTGATAGGATGAGGAATAGTACCCATTTCGCCCGAACGGGCGCGGATGGGGCGGCCGGGGTATCGGGGCCGGCGTATCAGTGCTGGTAGCCGAGTCTCTCGGGCAGGGGCGTCGGCATGCCGTGCCATTCCAGGGCAATGCCGTCGCCCGCGTCCACGGTGCCGATCAGGTGAACGTGCGAACCGGCGGCCGCCGCGGCGGCGCGGACATAGGCGCTGTTCACGACGGGCGCGGTGAAGAGCAGCACATAATCGTCGCCCGCCGTCATGGCTGCGATCCTTTGCTCCAGTTCCTGGCCCACGGTTGCGACCAGGGCGCGGGACAGCGGCACATCTTCGGCGGCGATCGTGATCGAAACGCCGCTGGCCACTGCCATGCGGCGGGCATCCACCAGCAGGCCGTCCGAAATGTCCATCATCGCCGTCGCCAGCGGGGCGAGCGCGACGCCGAGCGCGGGTTCCGGCATCGGGCGGCGGTAGCGGTCGGCGAGCAGCGCGGCTTCCGGGGTCTGCACTCGGCGTCCCGAGGTCAGGAGTTCGAGGCCGAGGCCGGAATCGCCGATGACGCCGCTGACCCAGACGAGATCGCCGGGCTGGGCGCCGCTGCGCGAGGGCACTGCGCAATCTTCCGGGCCGCGTCCCAGCGCGGTCAGCGAAAAGCTGCGCGCCGAACCCTGCGGCATGCGAACGGTGTCACCGCCGAGCAGGGGCAAGTGAAAATGGCGGCAGGCGAGGTCGAGCCCGCTCAGAAACGCGCGGTCCCATTCCTCGTCGCCCAGCGCGTGCGACTTGAGGCAGCCGAGCGGTTCGGCGCCCTTGGCCGCGAGGTCGGAGACATTGACCGCGACGAGCTTCCACGCGACGTCCTCCGGCGGATCGTCCGGCAGGAAGTGGACGCCTTCGACAAGCGTATCCATCGTCAGGACCAGCTTCTCACCGCCGATTTCGAGCACGGCGGCATCATCCGCGAGGCCCCGCGCGGCGGGGCTCACGGCAATGGCGCGCAAGGCGTCGATGAAGGCGAATTCGCGGCTCATGACGGAACAATGGGCCCCGCAGGGCCCATTGTCGAGATCACGCGCGCACGGTCATGCCGCGCACAAGTGAGGTGCAGCAATTCAGCGAACGACCTTGGCCACGGCATCGAGCACGCCGTTGACGAACTTCGCCTCGCGCGCGTCGAAGAAGGCGTGGGCGACGTCGAGATATTCGCCGATCGCCGCGCCGGTCGGCACGTCGGCGCGGGCGAGCAGCTCATAGGCACCGGCGCGCAGGATCTGCAGCATCGTCTTGTCGAGACGGGCGAGCGACCAGCCGTCGGCCAGCTTGCCCGACAGCAGTTCGTCGATCTCGTCGCGGCGGGCGATCACGCCCTTCACCACGTCATCGAAGAAGGCGACTTCGGCGTTGGCGTACTGGTCCTCGTCGATTTCCGCGCCGAGACGGTGGCGGTGGAACTCGTCGAGCAGGATGGCCTGCTGGGTGCCTTCCATCTCGAACTGATAGAGGGCCTGGACGGCGGCGAGGCGGGCGGCGGAGCGGGCCTGCTTGGAATTGGGCTTGGGATTGCTCATTGGGAAAGTCTCACGGAAATGGAGCGCGCGTGCGCGGGAAGCCCTTCGGCATCGGCAAGGGCAACGGCGGCGGGGCCGATGGCCTCAAGCGCCGCCTGGTCGAGCTGGATGAAGCTGGTGCGCTTCATGAAATCGAGGACCGACAGGCCCGAGGCGAACCGTGCGCGGCGCCCGGTGGGCAGCACGTGGTTGGGGCCGGCGACGTAATCGCCCACCGCTTCGGGGGTCATGCGGCCCAGGAATACCGATCCGGCGTGGCGGATCCGGCGGAACAGGCTTTCGGGATCGTCGGTGGCGATCTCGACATGTTCGGCCGCGAGGGCATCGGCCAGCGCCGGGGCCTCGTCGAAGCTTTCGACGACGACGATCACGCCGTAGTCGTTCCACGACTGGCGCGCGGTCGCCTCGGTGGCGAGGGCGGAGAGTTCGATCTCCACCGCCTCGGCAACGGCGTCCGCATAGGCGGCATCGTCGGTGATGAGGATCGACTGCGAGGTCGGGTCGTGCTCGGCCTGGCTGAGGAGGTCGGCGGCGATCCGGCGCGGTTCGTTCCTGGCGTCCGCGATCACGAGGATTTCGCTGGGGCCTGCCACCATGTCGATGCCGACGACGCCGTAGAGCTGGCGCTTGGCTTCGGCCACCCAGGCATTGCCGGGGCCGGTAATGACGTCGACAGGCGCGATCCGCTCGGTGCCGTAGGCGAGCGCGCCCACGGCATGGGCGCCGCCCACGCGCCAGACTTCATCGACACCGGCAAGGTGCGCGGCGGCGAGGACGAGCGCGTTGACTTCGCCCTTCGGCGTCGGCGTGACGACGACGAGACGCTCGACGCCCGCGACCTTGGCGGGGATCGCGTTCATCAGCATGGAGGAGGGATAGGCGGCCCGGCCACCCGGCACGTAGAGCCCGGCGGCATCGACCGCGCGCCACACCGCGCCGAGGCGCACACCGGCGGCATCGGTGTAGTCGCGGTTTTCGGGAAGCTGGGCGGCGTGATAGGCGCGGATGCGCTCCGCGGCGAGTTCGAGGGCTTCGCGCAAGGTCGGCGACAGGGCCTCGAAGGCGGCGCGGCAGGTCTCGGCGTCGATGCGCCAGCCGGTCTGGTCGAGGTCGTGGCCATCGAAGCGGGCGGTGTAGTCGGCCAGCGCCGCGTCGCCATGCTTGCGCACGGCGGCGAGGATATCGGCCACGTCGCGCGCCACGTCCGTCGCGCTTTCACGGCGGTCGGCGACGACACGCTGGAAGGCCTCGGCGAACCCGGCGTCCTTGCTGGAAAGCCGCTGCATCAGGCGGCGGCCTTCTGCTCGGCGACCAGCGCGCGGAAGGCGTCGACCAGCGCGGCGACGCGCTCGTCGGTCTTCAGTGCGGCGCGGTTGACGATCAGGCGCGCGGAAATGTCGAGAATGCGGCTCGTTTCGACAAGGCCGTTTTCCTTGAGGGTGCGGCCGGTCGAGACGAGATCGACGATACGGCTCGAAAGGCCGAGCGAAGGCGCCAGTTCCATCGCGCCGTTGAGCTTCACGACTTCGGCCTGCACACCCAGCTTCTCGTAGTGCTTGCGGGTCAGGTTCGGATACTTGCTGGCGACCCGCAAGTGCGACGGCAATGCACCGCCGACTTCGCCTTCGCGCTCGGCCACCGAAAGACGGCAGTGGCCGATATTGAGGTCAACCGGCGCGTAGAGGTCCGGGTAAGCGAACTCTTCCACCACGTCCGAACCGACGATGCCGACTTGCGCCGCGCCATGCGCCACGAAGGTCGCCACGTCGAAAGCGCGCACGCGGATAAGACGCATGTCGCTGTTCTCGCACGCAAAAGAGAGTGCGCGGGACTTCTTGTCGTGGAACTCCGCCTCGGGCACCACGCCGGCATGCGCCATCAGCGGCAGTGCTTCGTCGAGGATTCGGCCCTTGGGCACGGCGAATGTCAGGGTTGTCGGCATGGTGCGCGCATTAGGCTGGCATTGCTGAAAGGGCAACCGGGATAAGAATCCCGGTCTCGATCACTCTCCGGGCGCGCGGGCTTTGATGGCGATGGCGTGGACCCGCTGGCCGGGAATGTCGCCGAGCGCGGCATTGACGAGGCGCTGGCGCTGGAGGCGGGAAACGCCGGTAAATGCGGCGCTTTCGATCTCGATGGTGAAATGCGATTCGCCGGTGCCGTCATCGCCCATATGGCCCGCGTGGCTGGCGGAATCGTTGATGACATCAAGGCGGGTGGGGGCGAAGGCGGCTTCGAGAAGCTGCCGCATTTCCTGTGCGATCGGTCCGGTCATGGCTTCCATTTAGGCGCTCGATCCCCCATCTGGAAGCCGGTGAGACATTCTAGATTTCATGGCAGGGTCGAATCCGGTGGTCGCATGTGCAACTGGCCGGGGTGTGAGGAGGCGGGCGAGTTCCGTGCGCCGGGCGGGCGCCTGCCCGGTTTCGACGGTCCGGGCGACTACCGCTGGTTCTGCCTCGACCACATTCGCGAGTTCAATGCGGGCTACGACTATTTCGACGGCATGAGCGCGGAGGAAATCTTTCGCGCGCAGTCCCCGCTGCACGGCTGGGAGGCGCAGAGCCGCGCGTTCCGTCCCGATGCCGGCGTGGACGGCACGCCGCGCTGGGCCGATTTCGCCGATCCGCTGGAAGCGATCAGCGGCCGGGCCAAGGCGCACATGCGCCAGCGACAGGCCCACATGAAGCCCGAGAACGCCCGCTTCAACCCGGACGAACGACGCGCCCTCGGTGTGCTGGGGCTCGAAGGGGATATAGACAGCAAGACCCTGCGTTTGCGCTACACCCGGTTGCTGCGCCAATACCACCCAGACCACAACGGCGGCGATCACAGCCGCGCCTCGCGATTGCAGGGCGTGGTCGAGGCCTATCAGTTGCTGCGCAAATCGCCCGCTCTGGCCTGAGAGTATATCAGGTCTTTTCCCGCTCGCAGATTTCCGCGAGCTGGTCGGCGCAGGTGCCCCAGCCGTCCACGAAGCCCATGTCTTCGTGCATCTTGCGGTCTTCCTCGCGCCAGTGGCGGGCGCTGGCGGTGTAGCGGGTCCCGTCGCCTTCGGGAGCGATCTCCCAGATGCCGATCATGAAGGGGCCGGCGGGCTGGAAGTCGCCGGTGACCGCGTCCGTGGTCACGAAGCGGCGGCCCTCGTCGTAGGCGAGGTAGATGCCGTTCTGCGGCGCGGTTTCGCCGTCGGGCCCGTACATCGTCATCCGGCAGACTCCGCCGGGGCGGCGGTCCTGCTCTTCCACTTCGACGCGCCAGGGGCGGGGGCACCACCATTCTTCCTGCCGGTTGACCATGACGTCCCAGACTTGCGCGACCGGGGCGTTGATGGTGCGGGTGATCGAGAGTTCGTTGTCCGTATCGCTCATGCAGTCACTCCTCAGTCCCGGAAATGTTCAGTCTCTCTCCGGTGCGCCAAGCGGGAAGTAGGAACGGAAGGGGCGGGCATCCTCCACGCAGCGCGCCACCGGCGGCAGGGCAAGCAGGTGGGCCCGCCATTCGCGCAGGCGCGGCCGGTCTTCGGGGATCGGGTGGACCCAGTCGGCATAGAACAGCGAAGGTGCCGCCGCGCATTCGATCAGCGAGATCTGGTCCATCTGCGGATAGAACTGCAGCCAGCCTTCCAGCCAGGCATAGACCCGGTCCAGTTGCGCCCGCGCTTCGGCGCAGCGCACCTGGTCGGGGTTGGCGGCGTCGCGGATATATTCGTTCACGACGATCTGCATGACGTTCATGACATAGTTGTCGAAGACACGGTCGAGCATGCGGACGGCCGTCGCCGCGTCCGGGTCTTCGGGGATCAGCATGCCCGGCGAGACATGGTGCCGGTCCAGGTATTCGATGATCGTCGTCGCCTCGAACAGCAGGTTCTCGCCGTCACGCAGGACCGGGAACTTGCCGAGCGGTCCGGCCATCTGCACCACTTCCGCATGGTCCGGGTGCTCCTGGTCCAGTATCCGGAACGCGAAGGGCACTTCATAGGCGTAGAGCGGGATCAGCGCCTTCCAGGTGTAGGACGAGAACGGATGGCCGAAGAGTTCGAGGCTCGGCTGCGGGTTCATGCGGAAGGTCCGGCAACCGCGGCTTCGATCGCGGCGATGTCGATCTTGCGCATCGTCATCATCGCTTCCATCCCGCGCTTCGCTGCGGCGCGGTCGGGATTGGTGAGAGAGTCGCTGAGCGCCTTGGGCGTGATCTGCCAGGAGAGGCCCCACTTATCCTTGCACCAGCCGCACATGCTTTCCGCGCCGCCGTTGCCGACGATCGCGTTCCAGTAGCGGTCGGTCTCTTCCTGGGTCAGCGTCTCGACCTGGAAGGAGAAGGCTTCGGTCTGCGGGAAGGCCGGGCCGCCGTTGAGGCCGATACAATCGATTCCCATGACCGTGAATTCCACGGTGATGACATCTCCGGCCTTGCCGTCAGGATAGTCGGTGGGCGACTGGACCACGCGGGTGACGTGGGTATCGGGAAAAACGGAGGCGTAGAAGTTCGCGGCCTCTTCGGCAGTGCCGTCGTACCAGAGGCAGACGCGGTTTTTCGCGCTCATTTCTTCATCTCCCCGATCAGGGCGTTGTCCACCGCCTTGGCGGCTTTGTACGCGTCGCGCTCCTGGAGGCGCTCTGCATAGGCGACGAAGGCCGGGCGCGGAGGCATCGTGCCGAAGGTCAGGCCCCAGTCCACCGCGCTGCCGACATAGACGTCGGCCATGGTGAAGCGATCGCCGCAGACGTATTTCGACCGATCGAAATGGCTCTCCAAGGTGTTCATCGTACGCTCGAAGTTGCCCCAGCCGGCCATCATCTCCTGCTCGGGCAGAGGTTCGCATTTGAAATGGCGCGAGGTGATCGCCTGCTCGACCGGACCGGAGGCGAAGAACGTCCAGCGGTAGTAGTCGGCCATCTCATCGTCGCTCGGCAGCAGGCCCGCCTCGGGGTGCATCTCCGCAAGATAGAGGCAGATCGCCGCAGCCTCGGTGACGGTGCGGTCGCCGCCTTCGGCATGGTGGACGATCGTGGGTACTTTGCCCATCGGGTTCACGGCGAGGAAGGTGGAGGGTTTGTCTTTCCAGTCGATCAACACCTGCCGGTAGTCGGCCCCGGCCTCGTGCAGCGCCCAGCGCGCGATCTGCCCGCGCGACATCGGGTTGGTGTAGAAGGTGTAATCGGCCATGCTTCCTACTCCGTCGACTTGTCTGTTGGCGGAACAATCATAGAACGTTGTCCCGCCGTCAATGGCCTTTCCGCTCCTGTCGCGTCTCAGTCGCCTTTGGGGCCGACAAGCCCGAAACCGGCACCTTGCGGGTCCACCGCGACGACGATCCAGTCCCCGCCGGGGACTTCGTGCGGCCCCATCAGGACCCTGCCGCCATTCGCTTCGATGGCGGCCTTCGCCGCGGCGATGGAGGGTACGCCGAAATAGAACATCCAGACCGAGGGCTGGCTTTCTTCCTGGCGCTGCATGATGGCGCCGAGCGTTCGTCCGTGGTGGCCGATGAAGCAGTAGTCGCCCATCTCGCCCATCGACATCTTCTCGTCGAAGGTGAAGCCGAAGTGCTTGCCGTAGAAGGCCATGGAGCCTGCCTGGTCGGGACTGGCCAACTCGTTCCAGCGCACCCGCTGGTTCTCGGTGACGGAGAAGACGTCGCTGAAGGCATCGGGCTGGTCGGCGGGGGGGATCGGCTTCATCAGGTAGAACGGCACGCCTTGTGGGTCCGCGACCATGGCGATGCGGCCGACGGGGAGGTCCGTCGCGGGCATCTGCACTTTGCCGCCTTCCACCGTGATCGCCGCGATTTCGGCGTCCACGTCCTCGACGTAGAGATAGGGCAGCCAGATCGGTCTTGCGCCGTTCTCGGCCATATCCTCGGTGATCTGCATGGTGCCGCCTGCCATGCCGCCGTCGTCGCGGACGATCATGCGGTAGTCCATTCCGCCTGCGTCGGGATCGGCATGGGTGGCGATCGTCCAGCCGACGACCTCGCGGTAGAAGGCCGCGGCTCCCGCGATGTCGCTGGTGAGCAGTTCGTACCAGATGAAGCTTCCGACGGGGTTGGCCATGGTCACGCTCCTTCTTGACGGTTGGGCAGTTCGACGACGGAATCGAACCCGCCGAAGATCATGCGCTTGCCGTCGAAGGGCGGCGGGTTGGTGGCAGGATCGAAGCGCGGGTCGTTCTTCATGAGTTCCATGAGCAGGCCCATCTGCCGGTCGCGGGTTTCCTTGTCCGGCCATTCGATCCAGCTGAAGCAGACCGTCTCGTCCTCCTTGGCCTCTACCGAGCGGAAGAAGTCGGTCTGCTTGCCGTGCTGGAGGTCGTCGCCCCAGCATTCGACGACGCGGGTGGCACCATATTCGAGGAAGTATTCGTCCAACTCCCGGGCATGGGCGATGAACTTGTCCTTGTTGGCGAGCGGCACGGCAAGCACGAAACCATCGACATAGGGCATGGCTTTTCTCCTAGTTGGCGGGAGAGGCGTAGCTTTCGAGTTGTTCGGTAAGGGCGTGGCGGAACGCCGGGCGGCTTTCGCCGCGCGCCTTGTAGGCGGCGAGCCTCGGATAGCTGTCGAGGATTCGGGTGTGGTCGAGGATGCGCAGCACCGTGACCATCACGATGTCCGCGATCGAGAACTGTCCGGCGAGCCAGTCCTTCTCGCCCAAGGCGGCCTCGGTACTGGCAAGGCGCGATTCCAGCAGTCGCAGGGCGCTCGGCCGGGCCTGCGCGGCCCAGGGCTTGCCCGAATGGAAGAAATCGAGCGCGCCGATTTGGGCGACGAAAGGCTCCACGCTGTTGAGTGCCGCGAAGAGCCAGGTGATTGCCTGCCAGCGCGCCTTGGGCTCCTGCGGCAGCAGCCGGGCGTCCTGCTCGCCGAGATAGAGCAGGATGGCGCCGCTCTCGAACAGGCGCTGCTCGCCGTCGTCGAAGGCGGGGACTTGCCCGAAAGGCTGCCATTCCAGGTAGGCATCCGGACGCGGGTGATAGACGTCGAGTTCCTCCACCCGGTAGTCGCGCTCGATCTCTTCATGCGCCCAACGCAGGCGCAGATCGCGGACCTGGCCGCGAACGGGCGGGGGGACATCGGCATAGGCCGTGAAGACCGTTCGCGCGGTTTCGCTGCGGGGCATCGGCACTCTCCGGGGTTCAGGTTCGCTTCGAGGCGATTCGTTATTGCCGGAGGGTGCGCATTCGGGTTACAAAAAGCAACCATGAAGTTTAAAAGAGAAACTGCATCGTGGCGAAGCGGACGCCATCTGCGATGAATGCGCCTGCGGTGAATACCGGACCGGACGGAGCCGCTCATGGCCGCTGGTATCGCGACGCCTGTGGTGCGGCTTTCGCCATGGAACTGGTGGGCGAGCGCTGGACCTTGCCGATCGTGCGCGAGATGATGCTCGGGCCGCGTCGCTTCAACGGCCTTCGCGCTGCCTTGCCCGGCCTCAGCGCCAAAGTGCTCACCGAGCGGTTGGGGAGCCTCGAAGCCAGCGGCATCGTCCGCCGCGTGACCCTGCCGCCGCCCGCCTCGGTGCAGGCCTATGCCTTGACCGAATGGGGGCTGGCGCTGGAGCCGGTGATGCAGGAGCTTGGCCGCTGGGCGGTGCGCTCGCCGGGCCACGATCCGATGCTGCCGCTGACTCCGGTGGCCTTCATGCTCTCGCTGCGGACGATGCTCGTGCCGGAGCGGATCGGCGATCTGGCGCTGCGCGTGCTGTTCGAAGTGGGGCAGGCGCTGTTCGTGGGCACGCTAGGGGAGGGGGAGCTGCGGATCGAGCCAGCCGGTGAAGACGTGCCTCCACCGGACCTGCGCTTTTCGGCGGAGACGGCCACCGATTATCTGCCGGTGTTCTACGGCAAACGTTCGGTGGAGGAGGCAGGCGGTAGGCTTACCGTTGCAGGAAACGAGGCGCTCGCTGCGAGGTTTATCGATCTGTTCGCCTTGCCGAGGAAGCTTGGTTGAGGAGTGATGCCAAGCACACGGGGTAGCTTTCCTCCCGCCGCATTCCCGATAAACCGCAAAGCCTGTTGCGGTGCAGCGCCCGCTTGTCTACGCGGGTGCAACGATGACTGAGACCGAGACCATGAAAGCCGAGAATCGTGACGCCACCGTGCTGGCTGCTCCCGACATCGAACTCGACGTGCGCGAGACCTTCGGAATCGATATCGACTGGAAGGTGCCCGCCTTCTCCGTCGCCGACGAACGCGTTCCCGACCTCGACGAGACGTATGTCTTCGATCCGGACACCACGCTCGCGATCCTGGCGGGCTTTGCCTACAATCGCCGCGTTATGGTGCAGGGCTATCACGGCACCGGCAAGTCGACCCACATCGAACAGGTGGCGGCGCGCCTCAAGTGGCCGTGCATCCGCATCAACCTTGATGCGCATATCAGCCGTATCGACCTGATCGGCCGCGATGCCATCGTTCTGCGCGATGGTCTCCAGGTTACCGAATTCCGCGAAGGTCTGCTGCCCTGGGCGCTCCAGCACCCGGTCGCGCTGGTGTTCGACGAATACGACGCCGGGCGCCCGGACGTGATGTTCGTGATCCAGCGCATCCTCGAAACCGAGGGCAAGCTGACCCTGCTCGACCAGAACCGCGTGATCCGTCCGGACCGCAATTTCCGCCTCTTCGCCACCGCCAACACGGTCGGCCTCGGCGACACCTCGGGTCTCTATCACGGCACCCAGCAGATCAACCAGGGCCAGATGGACCGCTGGAATCTGGTGGTTGGCCTCAACTATCTGCCCGAGCCGGTCGAGACCGACATCGTTTCGAAGAAGGTGCCGCAGATCGATGCCGCGACGATCGCCAACATGGTCAAGGTTGCGGACTTCACCCGCCAGGGCTTCATGAACGGCGATATCTCGACCGTGATGAGCCCGCGTACCGTCATCACCTGGGCGCAGAACGCGGCGATCTTCAAGGACGTGGGCTTCGCTTTCCGCCTCTCGTTCCTGAACAAGTGCGACGAGACGGAGCGCGTGATGGTGGCTGAATACTACCAGCGCGTGTTCGGCAACGACCTGCCGGAAAGCGTCGTCGGCAAGGCCTGAGGTCTGCCGAGATAGGGAATGAAAAAGGGAGGCTGCGGCCTCCCTTTTTTGTGCCAGCGCGAAATCGGTAATAAGCGCCCGTCATCCCAGCGAAAGCTGGGACCGCTGTGACCCTAATGCGGCTTTTCGTTAAGGGCGCTTAAACCGCAATGTCCTGACGATGGCTTAGAGCACATACGAAAGCGGTCCCAGCTTTCGCTGGGATGACGGGGTTGCTTTGTCCGGCAAGCGGACGATCAATCCTCCGGATAGATCGCCTTCACGAAGTAAAGCCCGTCCGGCGGGGAGTTGAGACCCAGCGCCTGACGGTTGCGCGCTTCCAGTGCCTCGGCGACCTGTTGCTCCTCCCAGCGTCCCATGCCGACGAGCGCAAGGCAGCCGACCATCGAGCGGACCTGATGGTGCAGGAAACTGCGCGCTTCGGCCTCGATCAGCACCATCTCGCCCTCGCGTCGCACGTCGAGGCGATCGAGCGTCTTGAGCGCGCTTTGCGACTGGCAATGGGCCGAGCGGAATGTCGTGAAGTCGTGCAGACCCACCAGAATCTGCGCGGCGCGGTGCATGGCCGCCTCGTCGAGCGGCTTGGGCACTTGCCACGCCTTGCCGCGCTCCAGCGTCAGCGGCGCGCGGCGGTTGGCGATACGGTAGATGTACGAGCGGCCGATGCACGAGAAGCGCGCATGCCAGTCGTCCGGCACCACCTCGCAGCCGACCACCGCGATCGGATGGGGGCGCAGCCGCGCGTTCAACCCTTCGGTGAACTGGAACGGCGTGAACGGCTTGGCGATGTCGATGTGCGCTTTCATGCCGAGCGCGTGGACGCCCGCATCGGTGCGCCCGGCGGCATGCATCCCCGTGGTCTCGCCGGTAAGCGCGAAGACAGCTTCCTCGACGCTCTGCTGCACCGAAGGGCCGTGCGCCTGGCGCTGGAGACCCATGTAGGGCGCGCCGTCGAATTCGAGAGTGATCGCGAAACGGGTCAAGCGAGCCTCGTTCCAGCGGGAACGGCACGGCCGCGCAGCAGGTCGGCGGTGTCCATGGCAGGCTTGCCCGCGCGCTGGATGCGCGTGACGCGCAGCGCACCTTCTCCGCAGGCGACGGTGAGCGAATCGTCGAGCGTGACCCGCGGCTCGCCGGTGCCCTCCACGACATCGGCGGCAAGAACCTTGTATCGCTCGTCGTCCAGTTCGAAAAAGGCGCCCGGCGCGGGCATGAAGGCACGCACTTGCCGCTCGACCTGCTCGGCGGGAAGCGTGAAGTCGAGCCGGGCCTCGGCCTTGTCGATCTTCTTCGCGTAAGTCACGCCGTCTTCCGGCTGCGTGACAGCGCGATGAACGGCAAGGTCGCGCAAGGTGCCGACCATCAGTTGCGCGCCCCTTTCTGCGAGTTCGGCGGTCAGTTCACCGGCGGTCTTGCGCTCGATGGTGGTGCGCAGGGTCGCCAGCATCGGCCCGGTGTCGAGGCCGGCTTCCATCTGCATGATCGTCACGCCTGTCGTCGGATCGCCTGCGAGGATCGCTCGCTGGATCGGCGCCGCCCCGCGCCAGCGCGGCAGGATCGAGGCATGGATGTTGAGGCAGCCCAGGCGCGGCGCGTCGAGCACCGCCTGTGGCAGCAGCAGGCCGTAAGCGGCCACCACGGCGATATCGGCTTCCAGCGCGGCGAACTTTGCCTGTTCTTCCGCGCTCTTGAGCGAAACCGGATGGCGCACTTCGATTCCGCGCGCTTCCGCTTCCTTGTGGACGGGCGAGGGGGTCAGTTCCTTGCCGCGGCGCCCGCCGGGACGCGGCGGCTGGCTGTAGGCGGCGACGACCTCGTGCCCGGCCTCGACCAGCGCGACGAGGGCGGGCACCGCGAAATCGGGCGTACCCATGAAGACGATGCGCATGGTGTGGGGAATTCTCCGAAGGTCTTTCTCAAAAGCTCCGGAGGCCCTATCTCCGCCGCCATGGCATCGCAAGAGATCGAGACGCTTACCGCCGCGCTGTCGCGCCTTCCCGGCCTCGGCCCCCGTTCCGCGCGCCGGGCGGTGCTCTGGCTCATCAAGCGGCGGGAGACCTCGCTGGTGCAACTGGTCGATGCCCTGGCAGCGGTGCGTGAAGCGCTGGTCGAGTGCGGGACCTGCGGCAATATCGACACCACCAACCCTTGCGGCATTTGCGCCGATCCGCGCCGCGATGCGCGTGCGCTCTGCGTGGTGGAGGAAGTGGCGGACCTCTGGGCGCTCGACCGCGCGCGGCTGTTCAACGGTCGCTACCATGTTCTCGGAGGGCGTCTTTCCGCGCTCGACGGCGTGCGGCCGGAAGACCTGACGATCGACCGCCTGCTGCGCCGCGTGGAGGAGGGCGGCATCGACGAGGTGGTGCTGGCCATGAATGCCACGCTCGAAGGCCAGACCACGGCGCACTATATTGCCGAGCGTCTCGAAGGACTTCCGGTACGTATTACCCAGCTCGCCCACGGTCTCCCGGTGGGCGGCGAACTCGACTATCTGGACGAGGGAACACTCGCCCAGGCGATCCGCGCGAGGCGGCCCGTGGTCTAGGATGCTGTTTGGAAATTCGCGGAATGCGAATTTCGCGGCACCGGCCCGCTCCCCCACCCGACCTCCCACGAGTGTATCCTGATGGGAGGTCGGGTGGGGGAGCGGGCCGGTGCCGCTCTGAAAATGCCCCACGGGCATTTTCCAAACAGGCTCTCGATCACTGTCATCGAAGCGTCCATCTTGCGAGAATCGGCCATCGCGCTTATTTGCGGGGCATGGCTATCCGTGAAATCCTCGAAGTTCCCGATCTGCGTCTCAAGCAGGTTTCGGTCCCCGTCGAAAAGTTCGACGACGAGCTGAAGACGCTCGTCGAAGACATGTTCGAAACCATGTACGACGCGCCGGGCATCGGCCTTGCCGCGATTCAGGTCGGCGTGCCGCTGCGTGTGTTGGTGATCGATCTCCAGCCCGACGATGAAGATGCGGAACCGGAAGTGTGCTCTGCCCACGGCGGACATCACCACACGCACCAGCCGACGAAGCGGGAACCCCGGATCTTCATCAATCCGGAAATCCTCGATCCTTCCGAAGACCACACGGTCTATCAGGAAGGTTGCCTCTCGGTTCCCGAGATCTACGCCGACGTCGAACGCCCTTCGCGCATCCGTGCGCGCTGGCAGGACCTCGACGGCACCGTGCATGAAGAGAACATGGACGGCCTGATGGCCACCTGTCTTCAGCACGAGATGGACCATCTCGAAGGCATTCTCTTCATCGACCACCTCTCGCGCCTGAAGCGCCAGATGGCGCTCAAGAAGCTCGACAAGCTGCGCAAGGCGGCCTGATTTCGCACAATGGGGAAAAGCCGGCCTGAGGGCTGGCGTTCCCTGAATGTTCTGGCTATGCTGCCGGAATGGAAATCGCTGTCGTCGCTATTCTCGCGCTCGTTGTCGGTCTTGGGGCCGGCTGGTTCTTCGGTTCCAGACCGGCCGCCGACTGGCGAAACCGCCACGAAACCCGCGATCGTGAGGCGCGCGAACTCGACGAGAAGTTCCGCGCCGCGATTCGCGATCTTGCCTCTGCCAGTGAACGCGCCAGCCGGGCTGACGAACTTGCTGATGCGCTCGAACGTACGCGGGCCGAGCATAACCAGTCCATGGATCTGGCACGGCGAAGTCACGGCGAAGCGGCCGAACGCCTGCGCGGCGAATATGGCGCGGTGCTGGAACGTACCCGCGGCGATCTTACCCAGACGCTCGAAAATGCGCGTGCCGAGCACGCTACGCTGGTCGATGCCCTGCGCCGCGAGCAGCGCGAACTCGCGTCGGAACTGGCGACCTTGCGGGAGAAGTCTGCCAACTTCGACGAACAGAAGCGCTTGCTGATCGAAGCGCAGGAAGCTCTGCGCAAGGAATTCGAGAACGCTGGGGCCAAGGTTCTGGCCGGTGCACAAGAGGCCTTCCTCAATCGCGCCGGTGCGCGTTTCGAGGAAAGCGAAAAAGCCAATGCCGAGCGGATTCGCACGCTTCTCGCGCCTGTCGGGGAAAGGCTCAAGAGCTATGAGGAGCAGGTTGCAACGCTAGAAAAGCAGCGTACCGATGCCTTCGCGACCTTGACTGGCCAGCTCGTCGAGCTGAGCGCGGGGCAGGAACGCGTGCGCACCGAAGCGGCGCGGCTCAGCAATTCGCTGCGCAATGCCCCCAAGGCGCGCGGGCGCTGGGGCGAGCAGCAACTCAAGAACGTGCTCGAACAGTGCGGCCTTACCGAACATACCGACTTCGAGACGGAACAGTCGATCGAGACGGAGGATGGGCGCCTGCGTCCCGACGCGATCGTGCGTATTCCCGGCAACAAGCAGCTGGTGATCGACGCCAAGGTGTCGCTCAATGCCTATCAGGATGCCTTCGAAGCCGATGACGAGACTGTGCGTAACGCCTTTCTCGATCAGCATGCGGCCTCGATGCGCAATCACATCCAGACACTGGGCAACAAGTCCTACCAGAGCCAGTTCGAGAACGCGCCGGACTATGTGCTGATGTTCG
The DNA here is from genome assembly GCF_036820275.1 of Novosphingobium sp. Taxonomy (GTDB): domain Bacteria; phylum Pseudomonadota; class Alphaproteobacteria; order Sphingomonadales; family Sphingomonadaceae; genus Novosphingobium. Next base: position 163,581 of record NZ_DAISLT010000006.1, on the reverse strand, counting down.
TGCCGGGCGAGCACTTCATTGCCGCCGCGCTCGACCACGATTCCAGCCTGTGGGACTATGCCTTCGAGCGCCGGGTGCTGCTGGCCAGCCCGACCAACCTCGTCGCCATCTGCCGCACCATAGCGCAAGTCTGGCAGCAGGAAGGCCTCGCCAAGGAAGCCCGCGAGATCGGCAAGCTCGGCAGCGACCTCTATGACAGCCTTGCCAAGACGCAGGACGATCTCAGCAAGGTTGGTGTGCATCTCGGCCGTGCGGTCAACAGTTTCAACGACTTTGCCCGCACTTACGAGGGCAACGTGATGAGCCGCGCCCGCCGCCTTACCGAAAAACACATCAAGATCGGCAAGCGCGAGATTTCCGACGAAGTGGCGCAAGTCGAATCGGTCCCGCGCTTTGGTGCCGAGCCGGGCGCGACCGCTTTGCCGGAGGCCGGAGCGCTGCCGGAAGCGGCAGAGTAGGCTTCAGCTACCGTCGGCGGTGCGTGTCGGGCGCTCCATGGGGCCGCCCTCGCGGACGAGTTCGGCGGTATGGCCGCTCGATTGCAGGATCATGTGGTTGCCGTCGATGGCGAAGCGGGGTGTGGCGACGAGCAGGGCGTTCACTGCCTTTTCCTGATCCCAGGCGGGAACCGTGCAGGTCATTTCGGTGAGAGCGAGAGGGCCTGCGATCAGGCGCTCGGCATCTATCCGCCAGGGACCATCCATGCGGTTGCAGCCGACCTGAACGCCGACCTTGCTGCCTTCGAACGTCAGGCGGGCATCGGCAGAATCCGGCCTTTGGCCGTCGATCAGGGCGAATCGCCAGGTCGTTCGGGCGAGAGGCGAATCCTCACCCTGAACGGAGCAGGCGGCGAGGGACGGCAAAAGGCAGAAGGCAAGTAAGGCAAAACGCATGGTTCGGGCACTCTACACGTCGCGGATGATGCCCGGATGAACGCCTTCCTCAGGTATCGCCCTCAAGATGCGCAAGGGCCTCATAGGCGAGTACCGCACCCGCGACGGCGGCATTCAGGCTGTCTGCCCGGCCGCGCATCGGGATGGTGACGCGCAAGTCGCACGCTTCCTCGTATGCCTTGGGCAGGCCTTGCGATTCGTTGCCCACCATCAGGAAGCACGGCGCGGCGTAAGGTGCGCGGCGATAGTCGGTGGGATCGCGCAGCGATGCGGCCACCAACTGGCCATTTCCGGCGCGCAGCCAGTCCTGGAATTCGTCCCAGCGAGCGATGGCAATCTTCTGCGTGAAGATTGCGCCCATGCTGGCGCGCACGGCTTCGACCGAGAAGGGATCGGCGCAATCGTCGAGCAGGATCAGTCCACCCGCGCCGACCGCATCGCCGGTCCGCAGCATCGTGCCGAGGTTGCCGGGATCGCGCAGCGCCTGGGCCACCAGCCAGATCGGTGCGGCCGAACGGTCGAGATTGGCGATCCGCGTGTCGAACTCGGCGAAGACACCGGCGACGGCCTGCGGATTATCCTTGCCCGTGACTTTGGCGAGGATTTCCTCGTCCATCTCGACGATCTCGCCGCCGGCCGCGGCAACGGCTTCTTCCAGCGCGTCGAGCAGCGGGTGCGGATCGCGGCCGATGGCCATGACCAGCATTTCCGGCACGATGCCGCATTCGCGGGCATCGGTCAGCAGGCGCAGGCCTTCGGCGAGGAAGCGCTTCTCCAGCTTGCGGTGCTTCTTCTCGCGCAAGGAGCGGAGGAACTTGACCAGCGGGTTCGAAAACCCGGTAATGGTGCGGCGGTAAGCCGCGCGATCGGCAGGCGTCATTCTTCGCCGAAACCGTCACGCACGAGCGTTGCCAGGACCGAAAGCGCGTCCTGCGCGCCTTCGCCCTTGCAGGCGATCTCGATGCTGTCGCCCTTGGCGGCGCCGAGCATCATCAGGCCCAGGATGGAATTGCCCGCCGCTTCGGTGCCGTCCTTGCCGACCGTGACGAGCACGGATTCCGGCAGTTCGGCGACATGATTGACGAACTTGGCGCTGGCGCGGGCATGGAGGCCGCGCTTGTTCACGATGATAACGGTTTCGCGGAAATCGCTCATGCCGCGTCCTGTCCCAGATATTCGCTGGCGATCGTGATGTAGTTGCGCCCGGCATCGCGCGCGGCAGCGGCGGCTTCGCGCACCGACATGCAGGCCCGCGCCTTGGCGAGGCGAATCAGCATCGGCAGGTTGATGCCGGCGATCACTTCCACGCGGCCCGCTTCCATCAGCGAGATCGCGAGGTTGGAGGGCGTACCGCCGAACAGGTCGGTGAGGATGATGACGCCTTCGCCGCTGTCGACGGCGGTGATCGCTTCGGCGATCTCGCTGCGGCGACGTTCCATGTCATCGTTGGGACCGATGCAGACGGTTGCCACCGCCGACTGGTCTCCGACGACGTGTTCCATCGCGTGTACGAATTCCTCGGCGAGATTGCCGTGAGTGACCAGGATCATGCCGATCATGCTGGGGTTTGGCTCCGAATTTCCTGCGAATGCGACCGGGTTATATAATCTTCTTTCACGCTACCGGACCCCTTCGAGAATTTCCCCCCTCGAGAAGATCAGCAGCCCGCGAGCCCAGGTTGCGATGCAACAATGTGGGCGAAAATCCCGCTTCGCGCAAGGCCGCAGCCATCTGCTCGGCGGTAAAAACGGAGCGGTGTCGCCCTCCGGTACACCCGAAAGCGATGTGAACATAGGCCTTGCCTTGGGCGCGATAACGCGGAAGCAGCAGCAGAAGAAGGTCGCGAATCCGCGCAAATGCGTCATCGAAGGCGGGATCCTTGCGGATATAGTCGCCCACCGGGGCATCCTGCCCGGTCATCGGACGCAGCTCGGAATCCCAGTGCGGGTTGTCCACGAAACGCATGTCGAACACGAAGTCGGCCAGCGGGGGCATCCCGCGCGAGAAGCCGAAGCTGGAGACCGTGATCGTCAGGTCTTCCGGCTCGTCCGCAGCGAACCGTTCGCGAATCGCGCGTTGCAGGTCGTTAGACGTGAATTCGGTGGTTTCGACGAGAATGTCGGCCCAGCGGCGCAGCGGCGCCAGCAATTCGCGTTCGGCGCGAATGCCGCTGTCCACCGGGGCGTCGGCGGCGAGAACGTGGCGGCGGCGGGTCTCGTTGAAGCGGCGTTCCAGTTCCTTGCTCGAACAGTCGAGGAACAGGGTGGTGACTTCGAGATCCTCGCGCTCGCCGAGTGCCTTGACCTGCGCGATCACCCGCTCGGGATTGAATCCGCGCGTGCGGCAGTCGAAGCCGATCGCGAGCGGCGAGGGATCGTCGGAGGGCTGGCCCTCGATCATGCGTTCCAGCAGGCGGACCGGGAAATTGTCGATGATTTCCCAGCCAAGATCCTCCAGAACCCGCAGCACCGTGGTCTTGCCGGCACCGAGCATGCCGGTCACCAGCAGCACTTTCTGCCGATTGGCCGGAGAGGAGGCTCGACGAGCGGCTTCAGGGGGGAGATCGTCCTGCATCCGGGGCTGTTTGCGCCGGGTGGCAGGGAAAGAAAAGAGGCGTTCTTACAGGTTTGTCACCCGGTGAGGCCATAATGCAACAACGCCAGCTCGACCTTCAGCGCAAGAGGTCCGGCATGGGGCCGGAGACGCAAGGCGGGAAGCGTCACGCCGCCGATCGCCACGCTGTCCGCCGCCTCGATGAAGCGCGGCGCTTCGTTGTCCAGCATGACGATCAGGGCAACCGGTGCTTCCTCCCGGCAAGGGAAAGGCAGGATGCCGAGATTGCGGACTTCGATCAGCCCCCGCGTGTTCGGATGGGGCTGCGCGAGGAGCCGCCCCGCGGATTCGCGAAGGAGCACGCCGTCGTCCCCGACCAGCTTGGCCCCGCGATCGATCAGTTCGAGTGCCAGGCCGGACTTGCCCGTGCCCGATGGTCCCTCGATCAGCACCGCGCGAGTGCCGATGGCGACGCAGGTCGATTGCCGGGCGAAAGGTTCGGTCACCGTCATTCGCCCTGCCAGGCGGGGAGCGAGATCAGCAGCCGCGCGCCCGGGGCACCGTCGGTACGGTCGGTCGCGCGCAGCTTGCCGTAGTGTGCCTCGACGATGGTGCGGGCGATTGCGAGACCGAGTCCGGAGTGCTTGCCGAATTCCTCGCTGGCGGGGCGCAGCGAGTGGAAGCGCTCGAAGATCTTCTCGCGCGCGGCTTCGGGAATTCCGGGGCCATGATCGGACACGGAAAGGGTGATCCGCCCTTCGCTGCGCCCCACGGCGACTTCGATGGGCGTACCTTCGGGAGAAAAGGAAATCGCGTTGTCGAGCAGGTTCTGGAGCACGCGCTCCAGCCGCGATGCGTCGCCGGGGACGAAGAGGTCGCCGTCGGCCTCGCGGATCACGCGTATGGGACAGGCGCCGTTGACGCCGCGCTGCTCGCGTTCGGTGACGAGTGCGCGCACGAGGCGCAGCATGTCGACCGGCTCGAAGGTCGTGCGGCTGAGTTCGGCGTCGATCCGGCTGGCATCGGCGATCTCGGTGACGAGGAAGTCGATCCGCCGCACGTCGTCCTTGGCGATGCCGAGAAGTTGCCGGCGCAAGGCGGGGTCGTCGACGCGGTCGAGGTTTTCGAGGGCGCTGCGCAGGCTGGTGAGGGGGTTCTTCAACTCGTGGGCGACATCGGCGGCGAAGCTTTCGACCGCGTCGATGCGCTGGCGCAGGGCGCCGCTCATGTCGGAGAGGGCGCGGGCGAGCAGGCCGATTTCGTCGCGGCGGTCGGGCAGGCGCGGCACCACCACGCTGCGGTCGCGGCCCAGGCGCACGCGCACGGCGGAGCGGACGAGCTTGCGCAGCGGCTCGACGATGGTGCGGGCGAGAAACAACGACAGCAGGATCGAGACGGTGAGCGCGGCGCCAACGATGATGGCGAGGGTCTGGCGCGCCATGCGCACGTTCTCGGTGATGTCGCGGGCGTTGCGGGTGACGAGCAGGGCTTCGCCGCGCTTGCCGACCGGGGTCGCGGCGATGATGACCGGGGTGCGGTCCGGCGCGGCCTTGTGGCTGACTTCGGTCCGGCCACTGGCCAGCGCGGCGGCCACTTCCGGCCAGGCCGAGGCACCGGCGCCCGGCGCGTCGTGATAGTCGGCGACCGGCGGCGAGCCGAGCACCCAGTCCATGCCCTTGTCGAGCGCGCGGGCGGCATCCTGGAGCCAGGGTTCGCTGGCGGGATCGATGAGCCGGTAGGAGGGCTTCGCCAGCGCGAAACTGTCGGCGACGAGCTTGCCGCCGCGGTCGAAGAGCCGCAGGCGCAAGGCCTGGCCGGAGCCGATCCGCGCGATCAGGTCGCGGCGGTCCTCGGCATTCTCTTCGGCCAGGGTGATGCCGACGACTTCGGCTTCCGAGCGGGCGAGACGGAAGCGTTCGTCGAGCAGTTCGCGCCGGTAGGAGTCGATGTAGAACAGGCTTCCTGCCAGCAGGGCCAGCGCGATCACGTTCACCGCGAGGATGCGCGCCGTCAGCGACACGCGCCACGACAGGCCGAGCCGGACGAGCAGCGAGGCCTTGCGGCGCTTGCGTTTCTGCGTGCCCAGCTTCTGGTTATCCATCGGTGAAGGAATAACCGGCGCCATAAAGCGTATCGATCGCGGAAAACTCGGGATCGGCGGCGCGGAACTTGCGGCGCAGGCGCTTGATGTGGCTGTCGATGGTGCGGTCGTCGACGTAGACGTCCTCGCTATAGGCGGCATCCATCAGCTGGTTGCGGCTCTTCACCACGCCGGGCCGCAGCGCGAGCGCTTCGAGGATCAGGAATTCGGTGACGGTCAGCGAGACCGGCTCGCCGTCCCAGGTCACCTGATGGCGTGCGGGGTCGAGGCTGAGGCGGCCGCGCACCACCGGGTCCGGCAGGTTTTCCGGCACGCTCTCCTCAGTGCTCGCCTTCGCCAGTTCGCTGCGGCGCAGGATCGCGCGGATGCGGGCGACGAGCAGGCGCTGGCTGAAGGGTTTGGTGATGTAGTCGTCCGCGCCCATGGCCAGGCCGAGTGCCTCGTCCGGCTCCTCGTCCTTCGAGGTCAGGAAGATCACCGGCAGGCTCGACTGTTCGCGCAGGGATTGCAGCAGGTGCAGCCCGTCCATGCGCGGCATCTTGATGTCGAAGATGGCAAGGTCCGGCGGGTTCTCCAGCAGGGCTTTCAGCGCGGTCTCGCCATCGGTGTAGAGGCGCGTCGCGAAGCCTTCGGCCTGGAGGCCGATGGAGACGGTGGTGAGGATGTTGCGGTCGTCGTCGACCAGCGCGATCGACTGCTGGCGGGCAGGTACAGGGTCCGGGGCCGAGACAGGTGCAGGGGCGATCTCTTCGGGAGAGGCAGGAGCGGGTGTGGAAGATGCCGTGGGGTCTGCCATGGGATGCGCTGCGTTCCTTCCGATGCAACCGGGCCGATGCAACCGGGCGACCGTGACTAGCCTTTGCCGGGACGAGCGTCCACGCCTTTGCGGCTCGTCCTGAAATTGCCCCGGAATGGTCGATGAGCATTCGTCCTACCTCGCTCGCTCCATTTATTTTTGCGAAAATTTGACGGACAACGGCGGCGGGCGAACAATCGCCGACCGATTCTCGGGCAAAAATGTCGGGGCGAGCCCGGTTCCCGCCGGACCCGCCTTAAATGGAGGAGATGACATTGGCCGCTACCCTTAACTATCCGCTCGCCAGTCAAGGCATAGAAACCGGGGCGAAGATCCTGGCCAACCTGGGCACTGCGCCGCTGGTCGAGCAGGCCATCCGGAACGGCGAGGGCGTCCTGGCCGCGGACGGTCCGTTCGTCGTGGCGACCGGCAAGCACACCGGGCGTTCCGCCAAGGACAAGTTCATCGTCAAGGACGCCGAGACCGCGGATACGGTCTGGTGGGGCAAGACCAACGTGCCGATGACGCCAGAGCATTTCGCCGCGCTGAAGGAGGATTTCCTGGCGGCGCTGGGCGGCAAGGACCAGCTCTACGTGGCCGACCTGTTCGGCGGCTCGCAACCGGAACACCGCGTCAAGGTACGGGTGATCAACGAGTTCGCCTGGCACAACCTGTTCATCCGCACCCTGCTGGTCCGTCCGAGCGAAGCCGAACTGGACAGCTTCGTGCCGGAATATACCATCATCGACCTGCCGAGCTTCCGTGCCGATCCGGAGCGCCACGGCTCGCGCACGGAAACGGTGATCGCGGTCAACTTCACCGAGAAGCTGATCCTGATCGGCGGCACGGCCTATGCGGGCGAGATGAAGAAGTCGGTCTTCGGCATCCTCAACTACCTGCTGCCGACCAAGGGCGTGATGCCGATGCATTGCTCCGCCAATATCGGCCCCGAGGGTGACACCGCCGTGTTCTTCGGCCTGTCGGGCACCGGCAAGACCACGCTTTCGGCGGACGCTTCGCGCACGCTGATCGGTGACGACGAACATGGCTGGTCGGACACCGCCGTCTTCAATTTCGAGGGCGGCTGCTATGCCAAGATGATCCGTCTCTCGCCCGAAGCCGAGCCGGAAATCTTCGCGACGACCAAGCGCTTCGGCACCGTGCTCGAAAACGTCGTGATCGATCCGGAGACGCGCCAGATCGACCTCGACGATAACTCGCTGGCCGAGAACAGCCGCGGTTCCTACCCGATCGACTTCATTCCGAACTGTTCGGAGAAGAACCTCGGTCCGGTTCCGAAGAACATCATCTTCCTCACCGCCGACGCTTACGGCGTGCTGCCGCCGATCGCGCGCCTCACGCCCGACCAGGCGATGTATCACTTCCTCTCGGGCTATACCGCGCGCGTCGCCGGCACCGAGATCGGGGTGACCGAACCGGAAGCGACGTTCAGCACCTGCTTCGGCGCACCGTTCATGCCGCGTCACCCCTCGGTCTACGGCAACCTGCTCAAGGAGCGGATCGCCAAGGGCGGCGTGAAATGCTGGCTGGTCAACACCGGCTGGTCGGGCGGCATGGCGACGATGGAAGGGATCAAGCGCATGCCGATCAAGGCGACCCGCGCGCTGCTCAATGCCGCGCTCGACGGCAGCCTCAACCACGCCGCCTTCAAGGAAGACCCGAACTTCGGCTTCGAAGTGCCGGTTGCGGTTCCGGGCGTGGACAGCAAGCTGCTCGATCCGCGCGGTGCCTGGGCCGACGGCGCCGAGTATGACAAGACCGCGCAGACGCTGGTGAAGCAGTTCATCGACAACTTCACGCAGTTCGAAGCGCATGTCGACGAAGGCGTCCGCAAGGCGGCGCCGGTCGCGGCGTGATCTCTCGCTGAACAGCGCGCAATAACAACGGGGCCTCGGAACTTCGGTTTCGAGGCCCTTGTTTTGTCATCCAGACCGTGCATCTTCCTGTTTCCCTCTCTCCAGGAGAAAGACCATGGGACTTTTCGACGGTATCCTTGGACAAGTCAGCGAACATGCCGATGTAGCGAACCTCGCCTCGAAGCTCGGCATCGAACCGGCGCAGGCGGAAAAGGCGATTGCCGCGCTGGGCCTCGCGCATCAGGAAGAGGGTGATACTGCCCAACTAGCGGCAGAGAAGACCGGCCTGGGCGTCGGCACGATCCAGCAGATCATTTCGGCGATCGGCGGTGAAGGCTCGCTCGGCCAGTTCGCCAGCCTCGTAGGCAGCGATCCTTCGAAGTTCACTGCCTTCCTCGACAAGGATGGCGACGGCAGCGTCATCGACGACCTTACCGATATGGCCAAGGGCTTCTTCGGCAAGAAGTAAGCGGAAAAGCGCCGCCCCGAATGTGATCCGGGACGGCGCTTTTCATTCCGCTCAGCCGGCCTTGCCGGTGGCGATGTAGCTGTCGATGTTCTTCGCCAGCACGTCGAGCGGCACGTTGCCGCCGTCGACCACGGCCTGGTCGAAATCGCGCAAGTCG
>NZ_DAISLT010000006.1:22676-154725 GCF_036820275.1 Novosphingobium sp. | reverse complement strand
CAAGTCGTAGCGCGCGCCGAGGGCCGCCTGGGCGCGGCTGCGCTGGCGGTTGATCTCGGAGTGACCCATCTTGTAGCCGCAGGCCTGGCCCGGCCAGGAGCAGTAGCGGTCCACTTCGTTGACCACTTCCTCGCGCTTGTTGCCGTTCTGCTCCATGAAGAAGCGGACGGCCTGTTCGCGGCTCCAGCCCTTGGAGTGCAGGCCGGTATCGACGACCATGCGGCAGGCGCGGAAGGCGATCGACTGGAGATAGCCGAGCTGTCCGACCGGATCGTCCGCATAGGCGCCGAGTTCGTCGGCCAGCTGCTCGCCGTAGAGCGCCCAGCCTTCCGAATAGGCGTTGAAGGCCAGGATCGAGCGGATCAGCGGCAGGCGGTTGGCATATTCGCCCTGCCAGACGTGGCCGGGGATCGCCTCGTGATGGACCAGCGTGGGCAGGTCGTACTTGCGGTGCAGGTCGGTGGTGCGCAAGTTGATCCACATCTTGCCCGGAACCGAGCCGTCGATCGAGCCGGCGCCGCCATAGGCGGTCGGCGCGCCGGGTTCCTCGGCCAGCGGCAGGCGGCGCACTTCGACATTGCCCTTCACCGGATCGCGGAAGGCGCGCGGCATCTGGGCGCGGATCCAGTCGATGCGGTGGCGGATGAAGGCCATGATCTCGGTGCGACCGGGATCGCCTTCGGGGAACATGAAGCGCTTGTCGGTGCCGAGCGCGGTCATGCGTTCGCCGACGGTGCCGGTGGTGTAGCCGAGCTTCTTGAGGATCGGGGCCATGCGGGCGTGGAGCGCGGCCAGTTCCTCAAGTCCGCGGCTGTGGATTTCCTCGGCGGGGACCGGGGTGGTGGTGCTGGCGCGCAAGGCCCAGGCGTAGAACTCGGCGCCGTGCGGACGCTCGCGCATGCCCGGATCGCTCTTGGCAAGGCCGCGCTGGCGCTTGAGTTCGGCCAACTGGCGTTCGAGTGCAGGCACGACTTCGCCCGACACGATGGCCTTGGTGCGGTTTTCCCAGTCGCCGGGGATCGTCTTGGTGCGGCCGACCAGCGAGGAGACGAGGCCGCCGCCGTTGTTGCGGGCGTCCTCGATCGTGCTGGTCATCTGCGCGATGGCGCGGTCGAGCAGGAAGTCGGGCGGGACGAGCCCCTCGTCGGTGGCCTTGCGAATGCGCTCGAGTTCGCCGTCGAGCTGCTTGTCGAACTGCGAGAGACGCGAGACGTAGGCTTCGGCGTCCTCGGCGGTCTTCACCGGATGGTCGGCGTCGAGGAACTTGGGCGTGTCGAGATAGGCGCCGACGTTCTGGATGACGACATAGGGGGTGTTGCGCCAGCTGCCCACGGCAACGTCGCCATAGGGCTGGGCGAACCCGTCGAGCGAGGTCTTGTAGGCGCTGCGCACGACCGCGAGGCTGGTCTGCGTCGCATGATCGAGGCCGGTCGCCGGGAATGCCTCGACGCGGGCGAGGTCCTCGCGCAAGGTCCGGGCGAGCGCGGCCTTGCCGGCGAAGGAGCGGTCCTCGGCCTTGGCTCGCAGCGCGGCATGGGCGCCGATATCGACGCCGAGACCGGTGGCGTTCTCGGGATTGTGGCCCAGCAGGTTCCAGGCGATCGAATCGAGCAGGGCGGCGGCGTCCTGCTGGTTCGAAGCCATGGCGGCGCGGGCCACGCCCGGAAGCGCGACGCTGGCGGTGCCGGCGGCGAGGAGCTGGAGGGTGGTGCGCCGCGAGAGAGGGGCGGCCGTCATGTCAGGGTTCTTCATGGCGGCGAAATCTGGCCGGGCCGCCTGCCCGTGTCAAACCCGCTCGCGCGGTGTGAACGAGTGGGCTAGGGATAAGCCATAGATATTGCCCTTTCGCTGATGACCCTGACTATCGTGGCGCTCGTGCTGGGCGCGATTGCGCTCTTTCGGCGGGGCGGCAGTCGCAAGCAGGCCGGGCTCATGCTGGTGCTGGCGGGCGTGCTGATCGCGAATGTCGCGATCTGGACCCTGCCGAATTCGGAGGGCGAGTCTCTGGTGAAGGCTGCGGATACGAAAAAGGCGCCGGAGTAAGCTCCGGCGCCTTTTCGTTTCGACGGGACGTTTCGATTACTTGATCGGACAATCCGGCGCGAGGCGCATGTCGAGGTAGTTGTCCACCGAGCGCATCAGTTCGTCCATCTCGTTCTCGAAGAAATGGTTCGCGCGCGGGATTTCGTCGTGGTGGATGGTGATGTGCTTTTGCGTGCGCAGCTTGTCGACCAGCTTCTGCGTGGCGACCGGGGTGGCGACTGTGTCGCCCGCGCCCTGGATCAGGATGCCCGAAGCGGGGCAGGGGGCGAGGAACGAGAAGTCGTACATGTTCGCCGGCGGGGCGACCGAGATGAAGCCGCGAATCTCGGGGCGGCGCATCAGCAGCTGCATGCCGATCAGCGCGCCGAACGAGTATCCGGCGATCCAGGTGGTCGAGGCTTCGGGATGGATCGACTGCACCCAGTCGAGCGCCGCTGCCGCGTCGGACAGTTCGCCCACGCCGTTGTCGAAGCTGCCCTGGCTGCGGCCGACGCCGCGGAAGTTGAAGCGCAGGGTCGCGAAGCCGCGCGCCACGAAGGTCTTGTAGAGGTGCTGGGTGATGCGATCGTTCATCGTCCCGCCCGCCTGCGGATGCGGGTGAAGGATCATCGCCACGGGCGCGCGCGGGCGCGGCGCGGGCTGGAAGCGGCCTTCGAGGCGACCTTCGGGTCCGGGGAAGATGACTGCGGGCATAAGTTTCGCGAACCTGACCTGTTGAAACTCCCGCGAAAACGGCAGCGATTTGCTCGCCGGCCATCGCGGGAGTGGAAAAAGGGAAGATCGCTATATAGAAACCTTCGCTCCGAAAACAACTTTTCAAGCGATGTCAGCCTCACAGATCTATCTCGACCACGCGGCGACCACGCCGCTCCTGCCTCAGGCGCGCGAGGCGTGGCTGGAAGGGGCCGCGCTCTGGGCCAATCCGTCCAGCCCGCATAAGCAGGGACGTGCCGCCCGCGCCGCGCTGGAAGATGCGCGCGAGCGGGTGAAGAAGGCGCTCGGCTGGCAGGGCGAAGTCCTCTTCACCTCCGGCGCCAGCGAGGCTCTGGCCATAGGTCTTGGCCGTGCCAAGGCCGAGCGGCGGCTGGTCTCGGCGGTGGAGCACGATGCCGTCTACCGCGCCGCGCCCGATGCGCAGGAACTGCCGATGCGCGAGGGCGAGGTGGATCTCGATGCCCTGGCCCAAGTGCAGGGATTGCCCGGGAGGGCGGTCGTGGCGGTGCAGTCGGTCAATTCGGAGACCGGCACGGTGCTGCTGCCTTATGCGGTCAATCCTCTCGTCGACCGGGTGCGCGAGGCGGGCGGTCTGGTGCTGGCGGACTGCTCGCAAAGCGCTGGCAAGATGCCGCTGCCCGATGCGGACATGGTGGTTCTTTCCGCGCACAAGCTCGGCGGTCCGATCGGCATCGGCGCGCTGCTGGTCAAGGACTTCGCCATGCTGGAACCGAGCGGCGGGCAGGAGCGCGGCTATCGGGCCGGAACGGAAAACCTGCCGGGGGCGCTCGGCTTCGCGGCGGCGCTGGAAGCGGGGGGCGTGGAAAGCTGGGCGACGACGGCGGAGCAGCGCTTCGACTTCCGGAACGCGCTGCTGCGGCATGGCGAAGTGCTCCAGCCCGGCGTGCAATGCTCGCATATCTTCGCCGTCGCCGCGCCGCGACTGGCCGCCACGGCGATGCTGATCCGCATGGATGCCATGGGGTTCGCGATCTCGGCGGGGAGCGCCTGTTCGTCCGGTACGCTCAAACAGAGCAGGGTGCTCAAGGGCTTCGGGATCGACGAGGACCTTGCTCGCCGGACCGTGCGCGTCAGCGTGGGCTGGAATACCACGCCGGAGCATCTCGATGCCTTTGCCGAGGCCTGGGCGAAAGTGAACGCGTGATCTATCTCGACTATCAGGCCACGACACCGCTCGCCCCGGAAGCGCGCGAGGCGATGCTGCCGTGGCTGGGCGGCCCGGAAGCCATGGGTTTCGCCAATCCGCACAGCCCGCATAGGCCGGGCCGGGCCGCCGCCGCCATCGTCGAAGTCGCGCGCGAGCAGGTCGCCGCGTTGCTGCCTCCCGGCGGGCGGGTGATCTTCACCTCGGGTGCGACCGAGGCGATCAATCTTGCGCTGGTGGGGAGTGGGGCGAAGGGGCTTGCCGTTTCCGCCATCGAACACGCTGCGGTGCTGGATACGGCGCGGGCGATCGAGCCGGCGACCGTCATTCTGCCGGTGGACGGGACCGGCCTCGTCGATCCCGCAGTGCCGATCCCGGCGGGGACGGGGCTTGTTGCGGTGATGCAGGTCAACAACGAGATCGGCACCGTCCAGCCGGTCGCGGCGCTGGCCGAACGTGCCCATGCGGCGGGAGCGCTGTTCCTCTGCGATGCTGTTCAGGGGGCGGGAAAGCTGGCGGCGCCCGCCGGGGCAGACTTGATCGCGGTTTCCGCGCACAAGCTCTACGGACCCAAGGGTATCGGCGCGCTCTGGATACGTGACGGGCTGGACCTCGCGCCGATGATTCATGGTGGCGGGCAGGAGAAGGGGCTGCGGTCCGGCACGCTCAGTCCTGCGCTATGTGCCGGGTTCGGCGCAGCGGCGAAACTGGCAGCCTCGCGGATGAATGAGGATGCTGCCCACGTCGAAACGCTGTGGCATGCGGCGCGCGAAGGGTTCTCGCGTTGGACGCTGAACGGCTCTCCGGAGCATCGCTGGCGCGGAAATCTCAACGTGCGCCTCCCCGGTCTCGACGTGGCGCGACTCATGTCGGACCTCAGGAATCTGGCCTTTTCCGCCGGTTCCGCCTGCGCCAGCGGGTCGGGACGCCCCAGCCACGTCCTCAAGGCGATCGGACTTTCCGATTCCGATGCCAAAGCCTCTATCCGTCTGGGATTCGGGCGATATAGTGACCTTGGGGAGCTGAAGGATGCCTGCGAACGTATAGAAGCCGCAGCGGCGGCGCAGGGAGTCTGAGTTGCTGAACGTGAGGTTTTTGACCGCGGAAGGAAAACTCGTCCTGGCCGAGGCCGAGACGGGAGACGTGCTTCTGCGCGTGGCGCAAGGCGCCGGCATGCCGCTGGAAGGGACGTGCGAAGGCCAGATGGCCTGCTCGACCTGCCATGTGATCGTCTCGCCCGACTGGTTCGACCGTCTGGAACCCGCCTCGATGGACGAGGAAGACATGCTCGACCTCGCCGCCGGAGTGGCGCGGACCAGCCGCCTGTCGTGCCAGATCGAGCTGACGGAAGCACTGGACGGGCTGGAAGTGCGGATACCCGGCGTTTCGCGGGATATGCAGATCGGCTGAGCGTCACCCCGGACTAGCCCGGGATGACGAACTTCGGCCTGTTCAGACTTCCTCGCCCGGTTTCTTGCGGCGGCGATAGAGTTTCATCGCCTGGTGAATGCCCAGTCCGACCAGCCCCAGCGGCACGATGATGGCTGCGGCCTGGATGAGGAGGCCGATGACCACACCCAGTATGGTGCCCACATTCCCGAGAGCACCCCGGATCGGTCCCATGAAGCCACCGCTCGACGGCGTCCCGGCTTCGTAGGATATGTTTATCCGACTGTAATCGACGCGGCCCTGCATTTCCGCGAGCCAGCTTTTCGCTTCGTCGATCTCTTCATTGACCTTGGCGACGCCGCGTTCGGCTTCGACCAGTTCGGCGACGGTGCCCTTGCGGCTGGCCAGCACTTCCATCAGCCGGTCACGCAGCACGCTGCGCGCGCGCAAACGGGCTTCGGTGTCCACGATCTGTTTCGAGAGGTCTTCACCCGAAATCCCGCTCGAAACCTCTTCGCCTTCCGCAGCGCCGGCGATTTTTCCGAGTTCGGTTCCGAATGCGCGGGCGCGAGGTGCTGCGACCGCCAGCGAGAGGCTGCCCGAGGCGTAGTCGCCCTCGGCGCCGCTCTGCTTCATGTCGAGGATCTGGCAGACTTGCGGGCCTTGCTTCTCGCAGAGATCGGCCTGTTTGCGCTGAACCTGCGGGATCGCGGCAGCGGCCAGCCGATAGCCGTACTCGTAGACATAGGCGATCTTCGGCGCATTCGGTGCGCTCACGGCGATAGGATCGCTATTCCCGGCTGCGACTTCTTCCTTGGCATCGGTTGTCGTGACTTTTTGAAGCCCACGAGGAGACTCGCTCCCACAACCGGCAAGCGCCAGCAATGCGATTGCGATGAGTGATTTGCGCATCGTTTCCCCCTTGGATGGCACACTGATTCGAAAGCGGACGCTATCCGAGCGGCAAGCTATGGAAAACGCTGAAAAGCGGCTTTGGCACAAGGATGCGCGCTGCTAGGGTCGCCCGCATGGTGACCACGACAGACGAAGATTCAGATCCGTTCGACGCCATCGTCGACGCGCCTTTCGATGCCGCGCTGTCCGAGCGTTATCTCGTCTACGCCCTGTCGACGATCACGGCCCGCTCGCTGCCGGACTTGCGCGACGGGATGAAGCCGGTGCACCGCCGCCTGCTCTGGGCGATGCGGCAGCTGAAGCTCGATCCCGCCAGCGCCTACAAGAAGTCGGCCCGCGTCGTCGGCGACGTCATCGGTAAGTACCACCCGCATGGCGACGCCTCGGTCTACGATGCGATGGTGCGCCTCGCGCAGGACTTCTCGCTGCGCTATCCGCTGGTGCAGGGGCAGGGCAACTTCGGCAATATCGACGGCGATAATGCGGCGGCCTATCGCTACACCGAAGCGCGCCTGACGCGCACGGCGATCCACCTCATGGCGGGGCTGGACGAAGGCACCGTCGATTTCGTGCCTACCTATAATGGTGAAGAGAGCGAGCCGGAAATCTTCCCCGGCATCTTCCCGAACCTGCTGGCGAACGGCTCCACCGGCATCGCCGTGGGCATGGCGACCTCGATCCCCAGCCACAACGTCGCCGAGATCATCGACGCGACCTTGATGCTGATCGACAATCCCCATGCCGAGCACGACCAGCTCATGCAGGTCTTCCACGGCCCGGACTTCGCGACCGGCGGCCTGGTGGTCGACAGTCCCGAAGCGATCAGCCATGCCTATGCCACCGGCAAGGGCGCCTTCCGGGTACGCGGGCGGTTTTCGACCGGGAAAGACAAGGCCGGCAACTGGGAAGAGACCGGCGTCGAGAAGCTGGGCAGCGGCCAGTGGCAGCTCGTCATTTCCGAAATTCCCTACATGCTGCCCAAGGGCAAGCTGATCGAGCAGGTCGCCGCGCTTATCGCCGACCGCAAGCTGCCGATCCTCGAAGACATCCGCGACGAGAGTGACGAGCAGATCCGCATCGTCTTCGTGCCCAAGAGCCGCAATGTCGATCCCGAGATGCTCAAGGAGAGCCTCTACAAGCTGACGGATCTGGAAAGCCGCTTCTCGCTCAACCTCAACGTGCTGGATTCGCACCGCACGCCGGGGGTCCTGGGGCTCAAGCTGCTGCTGTCCGAATGGGTCTACAGCCAGATCGACATCCTGCTGCGCCGCACCCGGCACCGGCTCGACAAGATTGCCTCGCGGCTGGAACTCGTCGCCGGCTACATCATCGCCTATCTCAACCTCGACCGGATCATCGAGATCATCCGCACCGAGGACGAGCCCAAGCCGGTGATGATGGCGGAGTTCGGACTGACCGATCGTCAGGCCGAGGCCATTCTCAACATGCGCCTGCGTTCCTTGCGCAAGCTGGAAGAGATGGAGCTTCGCAAGGAGCACGAGGAACTGCTCAAGGAGCAGGACGAGCTGAACAAGCTGCTCGAAAGCCCGGCGCGCCAGCGTACCCGCCTCAAGCGCGATCTTACCAATCTGCGCAAGGACTATGCCGAAGATACCGAAATCGGCCGCCGCCGCACCACGATTGCGCAGGCGACGCCGACGGTCGAATTCTCGATGGACGCGATGATCGAGAAGGAGCCGGTGACGGTGATCCTCTCGCAGCGCGGCTGGATTCGTGCGGCGAAGGGCCACGTCGGGTTGGATGGCGACTTCAAGTACAAGGAAGGCGACGGCCCGGCCTTCGCGTTCCATGCGCAGACCACCGACAAGATCCTGATCGCGGTGGACAACGGGCGGTTCTACACTCTCGGCGCCGACAAGCTGCCGGGTGCGCGCGGTTTCGGCGAGCCGATCCGCACCATGATCGATATCGACGCCGATGCCCACATCGTTGCGGCGCTGCCCTACAAGGCCAAGGCGCAGCTGCTGCTCGCCTCGAACATCGGTCGCGGCTTTGCGGCCGAGGCGGACGAGCTTCTGGCCGAAACCCGCAAGGGCCGTGCGGTCATGTCCACCAAGCAGGGCGTGCAGCTGTCCTTCGTTCGCGAGATTCCGGCGGAGCACGATCACGTCGCTGTGGTCGGCGACAATCGCAAGCTGGTGATCTTCAGCCTGGAGGAACTACCGGTCATGGCCAAGGGCCAGGGCGTCACGCTCCAGCGCTATCGTGACGGCGGGCTGTCGGATATCATCACGCTCAAGCTGGAGGATGGCCTCTCGTGGACGATGGGCGGCGATACCGGCCGCACGCGGACCGAGAAGGACATGGTCATGTGGAAGGTCGCGCGCGGCGCGGCGGGTCGCCTGCCGCCGGTCGGATTCCCGCGGGACAACAAGTTTCAAGGGTAACTCGAAGAGTTACCCGCAGTCCCGGACTTGATCCGGGACCGCTGGCAACTCTTTAGGCGCGAGCTTGTAAATCAGCCGTCTGCCGAGATTTCGGCGCGGCTAGAGTATCAGTTCCTGCCCCAGCCTTTGCGAGGGCAGGCAAGTCCGGGACGACGTAATCGTCAGGATTACGTCGCCGGTTGCGGGTGATGCGGCACGAGGATCAGCGTGCGGCCCTCCACCCGCCAGCTCGCCAGCCGCGAGAGGAGGTTCATGCCGATGACGTTCTGGTCCTCCAGCCCCGGTGCCACGACCACATCGAGCTGACGCGCGACGACGCTGCCGAAGCGCAGTTCGTCCACCGTGCCAAGCTGCGCCGCGACCGTGCCGTTGGCCGTGCGCATGGCGATGTTCTGGCGCAGCGGCTGCGCGCGGACTTCTGCCTCATTGGCAAGCCGGGGCGAGATCGCGGTCAGCGTCGCGCCGGTGTCGACGAGGAAGTCGCCCTCCACGCCGTTGATCGTGGCGTGGACCCAGAAGTGGCCGTCCGGCTTCATCGGCACGCGGGTTTCGCCGCCGCTCACGCTCTGGCGCGAGAGGCCCAGTTCCGGAAGTTCGAGGCCGGGCAGGGCGAAGTCCATGCCGCTGGTGAGACGGGTGGCCTGCGCTACCGTCAGCAGCAGCGCGGCGAGGAGGCCGAGATTGCCGATTCCGCGAATGAAGCCGCCGAACAGCGGCAAGGGGCCGCGCAGCAGGCCGCCCAGCACGGTGATGAAGATCGCCGCGAGTGCAAGCGCCAGCAGCGGCTGGCTTGCGAGGAAGGACAGGAGTTCGGGAAAATCCATCAGCAGCCCATAACAGGAACATCCTGTCTGAAGGCTGACAGGATCACGGCTTCGGCGCGGCGCGCGGAACGAGGATCAGGCGGTTGTTCTCGACGCGCCAGCTTGCGAGCTGGGAAAGCAGGTTCATGCCGATGACGTTGGTTTCCACCTCGCCGTCGGGACCGATCGCCATCGGCAGGCCGTGGGCCTGGATCGAGCCGAACTCGAGCGTGCTCGCCGTGCTCATGCGGGCGACGATCGTGCCGTTTGCGGTGTCGAGCATGACGCCCTGATCGTCGGGATCGGGCTGGAGACCGGCGCGGGCGGCGACGGATTTCGAAACGCCCGTGTAGGTCGCGCCGGTGTCGACGAGAAAGTCCACCGACTCGCCGTTGAGCCTGGCCTGCACCCAGTAGTGTCCGTCCGCGCGCAGGGGGATCACTGTCTCACCGCCTTCGACCGAAGGGGGGCGTGTTTCGTCCAGCCAGAGCGCGGCTTCCGAGCGGGTGTTGTGGAGCGCGATCTGCGTCACCGTCAGGAGCAGCGCGGCGACGAGGCCGAGGTTCGACAGGTTCCGCAGGGTCTGGCCGAGGCGCGGGCGGCGCTGGGCCAGCATGCCAGCCGCCACCGCGACGAGAATGGCCAGGATGGTCAGCGCGAGCAGCGGCTTTTCATAGAGAAGGCTGCCCAGTTCGCCGAGGTTCATGAGTTCTGGCCTGCCAGTTCGGCGTCGAGGAGCGCGGAGACGCGGGCCTCGTCCGGGAATCCTTCGGCGATCCAGCGGTCCTCGACCCGGCGCAGCAGGCGGGCGACTTCCGGCCCGGCACCGACGCCGCGCGCCACGATCTGCCCGCCCTTGAGCGGGAAGGACGGAACCTCCCAGCCGGAGAGGGGCGAGGCATCGGCTCCGGCGATCAGTACGCGGTCGAGCGCACCCTCGATGCCGAGGCGATAGGCAAGGGCACGAGGCTCTGCGGCTTCGTCGGTGCGGGCGGCGGCCGCGGCGAGGCGCTTCTTCTGGGCGCCGGAAAGGCGGAAGCGGGAGGCGACCTGTTCGGCCAGCGATACTTGCGCGGGCAGCAGCGCGGCGAGGCGGCGGATTGCCTCGGGGCGCGCGCCCTGGGCCCGCTCTACGGCAGTGAGGGCGGCAAGGGCCTCGGGACGGGCTTCCGGCAGGATCACCGCCAACACACCCAGTTCGGCCATGCGGGTCACGGTCGGCGCCGGGTCGGGCAGGCCCAGCAGGTTCATCATCTCCATGCCAACCCGCTCGCGCGACAGGCCCTTGAGCGTCGGTGCGAGTTCGGAACAGGCCGCTTCGGCCTCCGCGTCGGCGGGCAGGGTGCCAAAGCGGGCCTGGAAGCGGAAGTAGCGCAGGATACGCAAGTGATCCTCGCGGATGCGCTGGTGCGCGTCGCCGATGAAACGCACATGCCGCGCGGAAAGGTCTTCAAGACCGCCGAACCAGTCGAAGATCTCGCCCGTGACCGGATCGGCGTAGAGGGCATTGATCGTGAAGTCGCGCCTCGCGGCATCCTCGCGCCAGTCGGTGGCGAAGGCCACGGTGGCGCGGCGGCCGTCGGTGGAGACGTCGTGGCGCAGGGTGGTGATCTCGACCGGACCGCCGGGCAGCACGGCGGTGACGGTGCCGTGCTCGATCCCGGTGGGAACGTGGCGGATCTTCGCCTCCCAGAGCCGCTGCATGACCTGTTCGGGCAGCAGCGAGGTCGCCATGTCGATATCCTTGACCGGCTGGCCCAGCAGGGTATCGCGCACCGCGCCGCCGACGTAGCGGGCATTGGCTCGGCCCAGCGCGGCCACGAGCGCGGCAAGGTCGTCGCGGGCCATCCAGTCGGCGGTGAGTTTCTCAGTCATTCCAGTTCAGCCTGCGGGCAAGATTGTGAAGGATGGCGCCGGTGACGCCCCAGATGCGGTGATCGTACCAGGTGATCTCGACGAAGGCATGGCGGGCGCCTTCGGCCTCGATCCATTTCGTCTTCTGGTTGGCCGGGTCGAGGACGAATTCGGCCGGGGCTTCGAACCATTGCGCCACTTCGGCGGGGTTCGGGACGATCGGCAGGTCGGGCGGGATCACTCCGATCACCGGGGTGATCTCATAGCCGCTGCCGGTGCGGTAGAGGTCGCTGGTGCCGATCACCTGCACGTCTTTCGGGTGTATTCCCAGCTCCTCGTGCGCTTCCCGCAGAGCGCCCTCCACAGCGGTTTCGCCGGGGTCGAGGCGGCCGCCGGGAAAGGCGATCTGGCCGGGATGGGCGCGCATCGTCGAGGGGCGGTGCAGCAGCAGCATGCCCGGACGCGGGCGCTCGGTCAGGGTGATGAGCACGGCGGCGGGCTTGAAGGTCTCGATCGCGTGGATGCGCGGATCTATCCAGAGCTCGCTGGGAGCAGCCTCCTGACCGATGGCGAAACGGCGGGAGACGTCGTCGAACAGGGTGCTCATGCGGGGATGAGCCCGAAGGTCGTGCCCTGGCTGGAAACCGTGAGATCCTCGCCGCGCTCAAGGGCGATCTCCACGAGCTGCGCGTAAGTGCTGCGGTTAAGCCGTGCCTCGGTGCCGTTACGGACGCCGAGATAGATCGCGGGAGTCTCGGGATCGCCTTCGCTGCGGATCGGATGGTCCGGTCCGGCGATGACGAGATCGTCGGTGTTGAGCCGGAATATCAGCGCATTGCCTTCCTGCCGGACATCGATGGCGATGAAGGGCACGTCCTCGACCTCGATCGACAGCTTCTCGACCGGCGTGACCAGCCAATGCTGCCCCTCGTCGTCCCGGAGCAGCAGCGAGGCGAAGGCGCGGACCATGGCGGGACGGCGTATCTCGCCGCCCTGATGGAACCAGCGACCGTCGGCGCGGATCGTCATCTCGCTGTCGCCGAGGTGCTGCGGCGACCACTGCGCCACCGGCGGCAGCTTGCGCGCCGCGACCAGTTCGGCGACCTGGGCGAGCGAAAGGGCGTTCAGTTCGGGCGGCGGTTCATACGGCATGGCTTTCCGATGCCAGATCGGGCGCCGCGCGCCAAGGTCCAGTGCCCCGGAAGCTGTGTCGGATCAGCGCAACCAGGGACCGAGCATGCCCTCGCGCGGGAGCACGGCGGGGTTCTCGCAGCGGACGAGCAGGCGGTGACGCTCGAACGGGCCGGGGAGGCTCCAGCCTTGCGTCCACTCGTTACTGTAGCCCCAGAAGCGGCCGTAGTACTCGGGATCGCCGACCATGACCTGCGGCAGCGGTGCGCGCGAGTCGATGCCGGACATCGCCGCCGACATCAGTGCCTGGCCGTAGCCCTGGCCCTGATGGCCGGGCATGACCGCGACCGGGCCGACCATGATCATCGGATGGGCGCGGCCTTCGGGATCGTTGAGCGCCACCGGCCAGCACTGGATCGTGCCGACCAGCATTTCTTCGGTGTCCAGCGCGGCGAAGCTGAGGCCGGGCAGCCAGTCCACGCCCTCGCGCACCTTATAGGCGGTGCGCTTGTGTCGCTCGGGTTCGAACGCGCTGTCGAGGAGGGCCTCGACGAGAACGGGATCGACATTGTCGAGCGGAATGAGAGTGGCAGCTTCGGACATGGCGCGCGCCACTAGGTGCGGCGCGCGCATTTGTCGATTCAATTCGCAATGGCTCCCGGCGGTGTCATCCGGGTAAGCGGCCTGTTTCCACGTCATGCTGAACTTGTTTCAGCATCCATTTTGCCGAACAGACCGAAGCCCGAGCGGCACGATGGATGCTGAAACAAGTTCAGCATGACGAGTGTTCTAGACGAGGCGGTGTGCCTCGACGGTTACGTTTTCGGCGTCAGCTTGAGCAGGTGTCCCGAGGCGTCCGCCGGGCCGTCTTCCAGCAGCCAGATCGTGCCGTCGGCGCCTTGCTCGATCTCGCGGATGCGGTTTTCGAGCGGGTAGCGGGCTTCTTCCACGGCCTTCTCGCCGTCGATCCGGACGCGGACCACGCCGGGCACGGTGAACGAGGCGATCAGCACCTGCCCTTGCCACTGCGGGAACAGCGGGCCGGAATAGAAGATGAAGTCACCCGGCGCGATCACCGGGTTCCAGCTGATCGCCGGTGCGGCAAGATCCGGGCGCGTGGAATGGCGTGGGATCGGCTTGCCGTCGTAATGGTCGCCGTCGGAGACCAGCGGCCAGCCGTAGTTCTGCCCCGGCTTCACGAGATTCAGCTCGTCACCGCCTGCCGGGCCGTGTTCGAGGTCCCAGAGCCGCCCCTTGTCGTCGAAGGCGAGGCCGAGCACGTTGCGATGGCCGTAGGACCAGATCTGGTTGGTCGGCGCGGGCTTGTCGGCCCAGGGATTACCGGGCGCGGGCGTGCCGTCCGGCAGGAGGCGGACGATCTTGCCGAGATTGGTGCCAAGGTCCTGCGCCGGGGTAAACTTCTGCCGCTCGCCCGAACTGACGAAGAGATATTTGCCGTCCGGCGAGAAGGCGAGGCGGTGCGAGTAATGGCCCTGTCCCGTTACCTTGGGCACCTGGCGCCAGATCACCGAAAGGCCCTGGATCGCGCAGGCCGTCGGCTGCGGGCAGGAGAGGGTGCCCTTGCCGACTGCCGCGCCGCGCGTGTCGCCCTGACCGGCCTCGGCCCAGCTGAGGTAGATGACCCGGCCGTCGAGCGTGGCGCCCTTCTGGTCCGGCGCAAAGATCACGTCGCCGAGGCCGCCTTGGCCGCCGTAATCGACCTTGGGCGCGCCCGAGACGGTGCCGGGGGTGCCGTCCGCGAGGCGCAACTTGATCGTGCCCTTCTTTTCGGTGACGATCATCGCGCCGGTCGCCTTGTCGATCGCCATGGCCCAGGGTTCGTCGAAACTCGCGACCTGTTCCACCTTGAACGGCGCTTCGTCGGAGGATGCGGCGGAAGCCTTGTCCCCGGTGGCTGCGGCGCCGCAGCTTGCCAGCACGAGGGCGACGGGCGATACCGCCGCAAGGAACGATCTGGAGATAATCGGCTTGGTCATGTCGGTCGCACCCCTGAATGAATTTGGCCTCCCTCTAACGAACCGCCTCGTCATCGGTGTCGACGAAGCGGGGAGAGGGCCTCTGGCAGGGCCGGTTGTGGCGGGTGCGGTGGTGCTGTGCAAGCCCCGGCCTTCCGGGCTGGACGATTCCAAGAAGCTCTCGGGCAAGCGCCGGGCCGAACTGGAAGCCACGATCAAGCGCCGCTGCCGCTGGGCCGTGGGCGTCGTGGACGTGGAGGAGATCGACCGCATCAACATCTTCGGAGCGACGATGCTGGCGATGACCCGCGCCGTCGCCGCGCTTTGCGATCAGCTCGGTCAGGACCCGCACGAGGTGCTGATCGACGGCAACATGACGCCGATGAACCGCACGGCCGAGTGGCGCTGGCAGGCCCGTGCCATCGTCGGCGGCGACGCGTTGGAGCCCTGCATTTCGGCGGCCTCGATCATCGCCAAGGAGCACCGCGATCGCCTGATGCGCGAACTGGCCGAAGCGCATCCGCATTACGGGTGGGAGCGCAATGCCGGTTACGGCACCGCGCAGCATCTGGCGGCGCTGCGCCTGCACGGTCCCACGCCGCACCATCGCCGCAGTTTCTCTCCGGTCGCGCAGCTGGAGATGGCGCTTTGAAGGGCTTCACCGCCGCCTCGGTCGCCGGGCAGGCGGGCAAGTGCTTCCTCGTCACCGGCGCCAATACCGGGATCGGCTACGAGGCGACCCGCGTGCTGGCGGCACGCGGCGCGCGCGTGCTCATGGCCTGCCGTAGCGAGGAGAAGGCGCGGCTTGCCATGGAGCACATCCGCATGGAGGTGCCCGGCGCCAATCTTGCCTTCGTGCCGCTTGACCAGGCCGACCTGTTCAGCGTGCGCGAATGTGCCGAGCAGGTCGCGCGGGACGAGCCACGGCTCGACGTACTGGTCAACAATGCCGGGGTCATGGTGCCGCCGCTCGAACGCACCGTGCAGGGGCACGAGTTGCAGTTCGGGGTGAACCATCTCGCGCCCTTTGCGATCACCGGGCTGTTGCTGCCAAAGCTTTCCGAGACGCCCGGCGCACGGGTGGTGATCACCGCCAGCCTTGCGCATGTGCGGGGGCGGATCGCCTGGGACGATCTCGATGCGCGCCGCAGCTACCGGGCGCGTCAGCGTTATGGCGACAGCAAGCTGGCGAACCTGCTTCACTTGCTGGAACTGGACCGCCGCCTGCGTGCTGCCGGTTCGCCGGTCAGCGCGATGGCCTGTCATCCCGGTATCGCAGCGACCGAACTGGGGCGCAATTCGCTGGGGTTCCGGCTGCTGTTCCCGTTGGCGGGGGTGGTGCTCAACAGCGCCGAGGACGGTGCCTGGCCCACGCTCCAGGCTGCGGCCGATCCCGGTGCGGCACCGGGCGAGTATTATGGCCCGCAGCGGTTCCTCGGAATGTCCGGCCCTTCCGGCATCGCGAAGCGCAAAGCCACCGCCCGCGATGCGGAGGCGGCGCGCCGGCTTTGGGAAGTCAGCGTGCAGATGACGGGCATCGATTGCGGCCTGGCCGGTCTCTGAAGGGTTCGGGAAGGGCGCTTTGAATCTTTCCGGCACAGCGTTTCACGAAGAAGATTCAGTCACCGAAAAGCAGGTCGTCCCGAGTATGCCGGCAAGAGCCTGAAATGCCGCCCTTCGGGAAATTTTTCTCGGTGAGTCCGAGGAGTCACAACCCCCATATCTTGAGTCCTACGAGTCGATCCTGACTCGACATCTTGTGCCGGATTCGTTTTGTTCCGTTTGCTGAACAAGTGAATCACTAGGGAATCCCACGAGTCGCGGGTTGACGCTGAGTCCGGAAAGACTCACTAGGGCGTCAATCCACAGTTCAATTTCCCGGAGCAAACATGGGCCAGATACTCGTCAAGCAGAAGATCCGCGCAGCCGCGCCGGCGCCTACGCCGAAGGAACTTCTGCCGCTTGGCCAGATCATTCCGGGCGACTGCATCGAAGCGATGCGTTCGATCCCCGATGCCAGCGTCGACATGGTCTTCGCCGATCCGCCCTACAACCTCCAGCTCGGCGGCGATCTTGCCCGTCCGGACGGCAGCCACGTCGATGCCGTCACCAACGACTGGGACAAGTTCTCCAGCTTCGCCGCCTACGACCAGTTCACCCGCGACTGGCTGACCGAAGCGCGCCGCGTGCTCAAGCCCGAGGGTTCGCTGTGGGTGATCGGTTCGTACCACAATGTCTTCCGCCTCGGCGCGATCATGCAGGACATGGGGTTCTGGATCCTCAACGACATCATCTGGCGCAAGGCCAACCCGATGCCGAACTTCAAGGGCACCCGCTTCACCAATGCGCATGAGACGCTGATCTGGGCCTCGATGGGCGAGAAGTCGAAGTACACCTTCAACTATCGCGCGATGAAGACGCTCAACGACGAGCTTCAGATGCGTTCGGACTGGGTCCTGCCGATCTGCAACGGTTCCGAGCGCCTGAAGAAGGGCGGTCGCAAGGTCCACCCGACGCAGAAGCCGGAAGCGCTGCTCTATCGCGTTATGCTGGCCACCACCAATGCGGGCGACGTCGTGCTCGACCCGTTCTTCGGCACCGGCACCACCGGCGCCGTCGCCAAGCGCCTCGGCCGCGAGTGGATCGGCTGCGAGCGTGAGGGTGACTACCGCGAAGCCGCGCTGGAACGCATCGAGATGGCGCTGCCGCTCGACGAGCGCGCGCTGAAGACCATGCAGTCGAAGCGCAGCGCCCCCAAGGTCGCCTTCGGCACCCTGATCGAGACCGGCTGGATCAAGCCCGGCACGAAACTGACCGACAAGAAGGGCCGCTTCGAGGCCATCGTCCGCGCCGACGGTTCGCTGGCTTGCGGCAATGCCAACGGTTCGATCCACGGCCTCGGCAAGGAATTGCAGGAAGCGCCCTCGTGCAACGGCTGGACCTTCTGGCACCTGGAGCACGAAGGCAAGGTCAAGCCGATCGACGCCATCCGCCAGCTCTACATCCTCGCCACGGAGCCGTGAGGTTGGCGCTTAGCCTTCTCGCGCCCTTGTGAGCGTAACGAAGAAACCCCGGAGCGGCTTTTGTCGCTCTGGGGTTTCTTCGTTGGTTTTGCCTCTTCGCGGATATCCGGGGATTGAACGCAGGCCTGAGTTTGAAAGGTGTGCCGGTTTGCGAGGCACGCGATTAGCCAGAGGTAATCGCGCGCCTCGCAAAACCTGTTCTTCATGGTCAGCGCCCGCGCTATGGGGCCTGTCATGACCCGCACCGTTTACATCCGCCCGACCGCCTTTGCCGACAGCCCCCAGAGCGAGGAGGGCGAAGCAATCCGCCTGGGCGGTTCGATGGT
This sequence comes from Novosphingobium sp., assembly GCF_036820275.1. Lineage (GTDB taxonomy): Bacteria > Pseudomonadota > Alphaproteobacteria > Sphingomonadales > Sphingomonadaceae > Novosphingobium. The sequence goes on along the minus strand of NZ_DAISLT010000006.1, from coordinate 136,978 downwards.
CTGGGCCAGTCGGTTCGCGCTGATCGTGCGGGAGAACGGCAAGGTTCTCTCCCGCCGCCGGTTCGGGGCCGGAGAGGCCGCGGAGGCCCTGGCGACGCTTCCTGCCGATCTTGGCGCCGAGGCGGAACTCCAGTGGTCCAACTTGCGCAAGGTCCATGCGCCGCTCGTCTGCGGCGCGCGCACGATTCGGCTGGAGCAGCCGCAGATCGCCGGCATCCTCAACATCACGCCCGACAGTTTCTCCGACGGCGGCAAGTTCCTCGACGACGCGCAGATCGCCTCGGACCATGCCGCCGCGATGCTGGAGGCGGGTGCGGCGATGATCGACATCGGCGGCGAGTCCACCCGGCCCGGCGCAGCGGCGGTATGGGAAGGCGACGAACTGACCCGCGTGGTGCCGATGGTCGAGCGACTGGCGGCGATGGGCGCGGCCATCAGCGTCGACACGCGCCGTCCGGCGGTGATGGAGGCCACGCTGAAGGCGGGCGCGCATATCATCAACGACGTTTCCGCCTTGCGCCACGATCCGCGCAGTCTGGAATTCGCGGCGGCCTCGGGCGCGCCGGTGGTGCTGATGCATGCGCCGGGCGACGGCGATGATCTCCACTCGAACGGCGACTACGACGATGTCGTGCTCGACGTGTTCGACTGGCTGCGCGCATGTCGTGACACCGCCGTGGCGGCGGGGATCGCCCCGGAGAACATCCTGCTCGATCCCGGCGTCGGCTTCGGCAAGACGCTGACCGAGAACCTCCAGCTAATGAACGGGCTGGCGCTGTTCCATGCGCTTGGCCAGCCGCTTTTCGTGGGTGCGAGCCGCAAGCGCATGATCGGTGCCCTGTCGAACGAGGCACCGGCCCACCAGCGGCTCGGCGGTTCGGTCACGCTGGCGCTCAAGGCGATGGACGCGGGTTCGCACATCATCCGTGTCCACGACGTGGTGGAAACGGTTCAGGCCGCCCGCGTCTGGCGGGGGCTGCGCGATGCGGCGCTCACCGACTTCGCGCAGCTTCCCTGAAAGTTCGGTCAGACCGCAAGGTAGCCGCCGTCGACCGGATAGTACGAGCCGGTCACGAAGGACGCGCGCTCGGAGAGCAGGAAGGCCGTGACCGAGGCGATTTCCTCGGGGCTGGCCAGCCGGTTCAGCGCGTGCTTGGCGGCAAGTCCGGCCCGCTCCTCGGCCGTCATGGTCTTTTCCAGCGCGGGCGTGGAAACGAAGCCGGGGCCGACGGCATTCACGCGCACACCTGCATCCGCATAGTCGAGCGCGGCCACCTTGGTCATGCCGACCAGGGCATGCTTTGCCGTGACGTAAGCGGCGGAACCGGACCATCCCACGGCGCCGAGGATCGAGGCCATGTTGACGATAGCGCCGCCGCGGCGCTCGACCATGGCGGGGATCTGGTATTTCATCGCATAGAACACGCTGTTGAGATCGACATCGAGCACGCGCGACCAGGAATCGAGCGGGATGTCCGCCAGCTTCATCGAAGGCGCGCCGATCCCGGCGTTGTTCACGGCGAAGTCCAGCCGGTCGAACATGCCGAGCGTGAAGGCAACCAGCGCCTCGTTCGCGGCCGGATCGGCGACATCGAGACGGAACACCGCCGTGCGCTCGGCGCCAAGTTCCTGCGACAGGGCACGGGCGGCTTCCTCGTCGAAATCGGCTATCACGACGCGCCCGCCGAGGTTCACGAGTTCGCGTGCTACCGCCGCGCCGATTCCCGAGGCCGCGCCCGTGACGATGCCTGCCTTGTCCTTGAAATCCATGATCTTCATCTCCTGATGAGGCCTCAACTCTCAGGCTAGCAGGGAGGTCCGGGAGACTTCGATGCTTTCTTTGCAAGGCGCTGCGCGCGGATCGGCACTCTGCCGGAGGACGATTTCGCGACAAAAGTGGCTCGGCGATGAACTGGGGATTGCGGGGATATGAACGACTTCCCCCTGGTGTGTCGCCCTGTGAACGCACCGGCCGGAACGTCGCGTAACCGGCGCGGTTCGTCCCGGTGGCGGGAGGAAAATCGCGAACGCGCTCGTTTCGCTAACGAACGCAGGCAATCGGGCCCGCGTTGTTCAAGCGAAAGGGAGATGTCCCGTGAAGCAGACCAACAAGCCCCGCACCGCCCTCGTTGCGCTCGTAGCCGTTCCGGCCCTGGCGCTTCCGGCCGTAGCCATGGCCGTGCAGCCGATCATGTACGAGGAGAAGGTCGCCCGTAACGAGGAAGCGCTGGTCATCCAGAACCCGATCGGCGGCGTCCAGAACAGCAAGTGGTACAATTATCGGGCCAACGTGAACGAAAGCCAGAAGGAACTGTCGAGCGACCTGCGTCATGCCTCGGACATCGAGGATCGCCGCGATGCCTGGGAGGAATATGCCGGCGAGTTGCACAAGGAACGCGGCAAGTATGTCAGCTATATGAGCAAGCGTGGCTACCGCGTGCCGCAGGTCTACTTCGAGAACCTGTAACGCCGGTCAGCGGAGGAATGCCGACAGGTCAGGCTTGTCGGCATTTTTCGTGCCCGCGCGGCGCTTAGGCCGCGTTGTCGATGCCGAGTTCGCTGAGTTTGCGATAGAGTGTCGAGCGGCCGATCCCGAGCCGCCGCGCCACTTCGGTCATGCGGCCGCGATAGAGTCCGATGGCGAGCCGGATCACGTCGGCTTCGATCTCGTCGAGTGGGCGCAAGTTGCCGTCCGGCGTGTAAAGCATGACGCCCGCGCTTTCCTGCATCGGGTTCCCGGTAGCCGGCACGAGGCCCGAGCCAAGGATGTTGAGGAGCTGCGGGAAATCTTCCGAAGTCAGGGCGTCGCCGTCGCAGAACACCGCTGCGCGGAATAGTACCGCCTGGAGCTGACGGACATTGCCCGGCCAGTCATAAGCGGCAAGCAGGGAGAGCGCGCCATCGGTGATGCCCAACTCGCGCAGGCCCGGCTGCTCGCCGATGCGGGCGAGGAAAAAGCGGGCGAGGGCGGGAATATCGCCGATGCGTTCGCGCAGCGGCGGCAGGCTGACTTTGGTCGGCGACAGGGCTTCCAGCAGTTCGGGCAGGAAATGGCCTTCGCTGACGAGGTCCTGCAAAGGCAGGTTGCTGGCAGCTATCAGGCGGGCATCGATGCGGAACGAATGGCGCGCACCGATCGGGCGCACGTCGCTCTTGCGGATCGATTCCAGCAGGCGTTCTTGCACGGAAAGCGGCAGGCGGTCGATCTCGTCGAGCGCGAGCGTGGCGCCGTCGCAATGTTGGAGCGCGCCGATCTGCCGGTCGAAAGCACCGGGGAAGGCGCCTTTTTCGTGGCCGAACAGCGTGGATTCGATGGAATTGGCCGGTAGTCCACCGACATTGACGATCCGCAGCGGCGATTTCGCGCGCGGGCTGGCCGCGTGCATCGCCCGGATCAGCATCTCCTTGCCTGAGCCGGTGTCGCCTTCGATCAGCACGGGACCATGCCCGCGCGCGGCCTTGGCGGCGACGGCCAGCGCCTTGCGGAAGTTCGGTGCGGCCCCGATCATCGATTCGAAATCGGGGTTGGAAGGCATCTTCTCGGTGAGCGGCGCCAGTTCGTCGCGCGGGGCTTCGCGTGTGGTGGCGGAGCGCAGGGCGTGCATCAGCCGGTCCGGAGCGACCGGTTTCACCAGATAGTCGGTCGCGCCTGCACGCATGGCCTCCACCGCGAGGAGCGGCGAAGTGCTGGCGGTGAGCATGAGGATCGGCAGGGCCGGGCGGCGGGATTTCAGCTCGGCGATCAGCGCGCAGGCGTCGTCTCCGGGAACCCATTGGTCGAGGATGATCGCGGAAAGCTGCATGCCCTGCCGCGTGCCGAGCGTGGCGATCGCGGTCTCGGAATCGCGCGCGATGACCGTGCGCCAGCCTTCCCGCGCCGCCAGCGCGGAGACCAGGCGGCTCTGGGCCGGCTCGTCATCGATGAGCATGAGGAGGCGCTGTTCCTGGTCCGCCATAATTCGCCCGCCCGTGTCGCCTCCTTGGTGTTGCCTAGCGCATGTAGAAGAAACCGGTAAAGAGCGGATTAAGGCTCCGATCGGTTCATTGCAAATATCGGAAGTCTATTCGGAAATTCGCGGTAGGCAAATTCCGGAGTGCCCTTTGGGTTTTTGCATCCGACCTGGATCATGTCACAGGTGCTTGGCTCTTGATGCGTGAGCATTCCTGCGGTTAAGTATCCTCCACAATAGCGATAATCATTAGGGGATACCGTTTCATGGCTTCAGGCAACGATATCAAGACCGCTACCGAGACCTACAACGGCTTCGTCAAGGTCACGGCCTGGAGCACCGGGGTCATCATCGTCATCGTCGCCTTTGTCGTCAGCCTGATCGCCCGCTAGGCCGTGGCGGCAGGCACGCGGATCGCCGTTCTTCGCGAGCGGGCATCCGGTGAGACGCGGGTTTCGGCAACGCCCGAAACCGTCCGCAAACTGATCGGCCTCGGCGCGCAGCTCGCAGTCGAAAGCGGGGCCGGATCGAGCGCCAGTATCGCCGATGCGGATTATCTGGCGGCGGGGGCTGAAATCGGTACGGCGGAGCAGGTGCTCGCCGGGGCCGATATCGTCTTCGGTATCCAGGGACCCGACCCTTCGCTGCTTGGGCCGGTTCGGCCGGGCGCCTGGATCGTCGCCGGTCTCGATCCTTTCGGCCAGCACGGCCGCGTGGAGGCTTACGCGGCGTCGGGGTTGGAAGCGCTGGCGATGGAATTCATGCCGCGCATCACCCGCGCGCAATCGATGGATATCCTGTCCTCGCAGTCGAATCTGGCCGGTTACAAGGCGGTGCTCGTCGCCGCCAACATCTATGGCCGCGCCTTTCCGATGATGATGACCGCCGCCGGTACGGTCAGTGCGGCCAAGGCTTTCATCATGGGCGTGGGGGTCGCCGGATTGCAGGCGATCGCGACCGCCCGCCGCCTCGGCGCGCAAGTGTCGGCCACGGACGTGCGCTCGGCGACGAAGGAGCAGATCCTCTCGCTCGGAGCCAAGCCGATCTTCGTCGAGAACGTCGCCGGAATCGAAGGCGAAGGATCGGGCGGCTATGCCACCGAAATGAGCGAGGAATACCGGCGCGCGCAGGCGGAACTGGTCTCCAGCCATCTCGCTAAGCAGGATATCGTCGTCACGACCGCCCTGATCCCCGGCCGCGCCGCACCGCGCCTGATCTCCGACGCGCAGATCGCGACGATGAAACCGGGCAGCGTGATCTTCGATCTCGCCGCACCGCAGGGCGGCAATGTCGAGGGCTGCGTGGCCGACGAGGTGGTGGAGCGTCACGGTGTCAGGATCGTCGGCTATTCCAACACGCCCGCGCACTTGCCCGCCGATGCCTCAGCCCTGTTCGCGCGCAACCTGTTCAATTTCCTCTCGGCATTCTGGGACAAGGAACAGGGCAAACCGGTCCTCGACGAGGAAATCGGCAACGCCATCCGCCTGACCCAGGGCGGGAAAGTGGTTCACGAGCGGCTGCTCGCCTGAAGAGCGCTTAGAAGGGAAGGGGGCTCATGGACTTCATCTCGATCCTGTCGATCTTCGTACTGGCCTGTTTCGTGGGCTATTACGTCGTCTGGTCGGTGACGCCGGCGCTGCACACGCCGCTCATGGCGGTCACCAATGCGATTTCCTCGGTCATCGTCGTCGGTGCACTGGTCGCCAGTGCGGCGCAGGGCTCGCCGCTGGCCAAGTGGCTGGGGCTGGGCGCGGTGGTGCTCGCCAGTGTCAATATCTTCGGCGGCTTCGCCGTCACCGAGCGGATGCTGGCGATGTACAAGAAAAAGGACAAGCCGGCGCCCAAAACCACCGATAACGGAGGCACGCGCTGATGGAGGTTCATGCCGTGAACCCATGGGTCGCCGGAGCCTATCTGGTGGCTGGGGTCTGCTTCATCCTCGCCTTGCGCGGACTGTCATCACCGGCCACGAGCCGAAGAGGCAATCGCTACGGCATGGTCGGGATGGCCATAGCGGTCGCGACGACGCTCGTGACTCACGAGATCGCCAGCCTGCCCGAGATCCTCGTCGCCATCGCGATCGGCGGCGGCTTCGGCTTCGTGATCGCCCGGCGCATCCAGATGACGGCGATGCCGCAGCTCGTCGCCGCGTTCCACTCACTGGTCGGTCTCGCGGCAGTGCTGGTCGGGATTGCTGCCTACTACAACCCGTCGGCGTTCGGCATTCTCGATGCGAGCGGACTGGATATCCTCAAGGGCAGCCGGATCGAGATGGGGCTGGGCGTCGCCATCGGCGCCGTGACGTTCTCCGGTTCGGTGATTGCCTTTGCCAAGCTCAATGGCAACATGAGCGGCGCGCCGATCCTGCTTCCCGCCCGTCATGTCATCAATCTCGGCACGCTGCTGGCGATCGTGGTGCTCGTCGGCCTGTTCCACTGGAACACGCCGACGCTGTTCTGGGCGATCGTGCTGCTCAGCTTCGCGATCGGTTTCCTGCTGATCATCCCGATCGGCGGGGCGGACATGCCGGTCGTCGTCTCGATGCTCAATTCCTATTCGGGCTGGGCGGCGGCCGCCATGGGCTTCACGCTGCACAACACGGCGATGATCATCACCGGGGCGCTGGTCGGTTCCTCGGGCGCGATCCTCAGCTACATCATGTGCCGGGCGATGAACCGCAGCTTCCTTTCCGTGATCGCCGGTGGTTTCGGTGCCGAGGCCGGAGCGGGCGGCGCGGCCGCCGCGACGGACCGACCGTGGAAACGCGGTTCGGCCGAGGACGCCGCGTTCCTGATGAAAGAGGCGGAGAACGTCATCATCATCCCCGGCTACGGCATGGCTGTGGCCCAGGCCCAGCACGTCCTGCGCGAGATGGGCGACCAGCTCAAGGCGCACGGCGTCGGCGTGAAATACGCGATCCACCCGGTCGCGGGCCGTATGCCGGGGCACATGAACGTGCTGCTGGCCGAAGCGAACGTGCCGTATGACGAAGTCTTCGAACTGGAAGACATCAACGGCGAGTTCGCCCAGTGCGACGTCGCCTTCATCATCGGCGCCAACGACGTGGTGAACCCCGCCGCCAAGACCGACAAGAGTTCTCCGATCTACGGAATGCCGGTCTTCGACGTGGAGAAGGCCAAGACCATCTTCTTCATCAAGCGTTCGATGGGCGGGCAGGGCTATGCGGGGGTCGACAACGACGTGTTCTACATGGACCAGACCATGATGCTCCTCGCCGATGCGAAGAAGATGGTCGAGGATATCGTGAAAGCGCTGGCAGACTGATGCGGCGGCCTTATAGGGCCGCCGCATGTTGCGCATCTTCAAGCGAATCCTGCTGCTCGTCGGTCTTGTCGTCGTGCTCGTTCTGGGCGCCCATCTCTATGCCGGGTGGCGGCTGCGCACGGCGCTGGTGGAGGCGGGCCTATCGGACCGGGTCGCCACTTGCATGTCGAAGCGCATGGTCAAGCGGCTCAGCCTGCCGCAACTGATGAAGCTGCGGAATCTCGAAGGCGACAAGCCGACACTCGGCGCCTGGGTTAGGGCCGTGAAGCAGGTCGACGACAGCGAGGTCATTCTCGTGACCACCTCGTCGGCGGCCTTGTGCAGGACGGGACTTGCTCGCTAGTAGGGCGCCGAGAGCAAGCCAGCTTTCGGGAAAGACACCAGCTTGACCCCTGAACCTACCCTTGCACCTTACGCTTCCGATCCGGCCCGTTCGCGCGGCCGCGAGTTCTCCGTGGACGCGAGCCTGCCGCGCGGCCAGCGCAGCCCCTACCAGCGCGACCGCGACCGGATCGTCCATTCGATCGCCTTCCGCCGCCTGCGCTACAAGACCCAGGTCTTCATCGCGCCGGATGGCGACCACTACCGCGTGCGCCTGACGCACAGCCTGGAAGTAGCGCAAGTCGCCCGCGTGATCGCCCGCATCCTCCGTCTGGACGAGGACCTGACCGAAGCGCTCGCTCTTGCGCACGATATCGGCCATCCGCCGTTCGGCCATGCCGGTGAGGACGCGTTGGATGCCGCGCTGCACAAGGCGGGTGGGTTCGATCACAACGCCAATTGCCTGCGCACGCTGATGCGGATCGAGAGTCCCTATTGCGAGCACGACGGGCTGAACCTGACCTGGGAGACGCTGGAAGGTCTCGCCAAGCACAACGGCCCGGTCAGTGAGCCGAACTGGGCGCTGGCCGAACTCGACGCGGCCTATGGCCTGGAATTGGGCACTTACGCCTCGCTCGAAGCGCAAGTGGCGGCGCTGTCCGACGACATCGCCTACGACAACCATGACATCGACGACGGCCTGCGCGCGGGCTTCCTCGATCTCGACGAACTGCTCGCGCATCCGTTCATCGTGCCGCGCTGGGCCGAAGTCGAGCGCCGCTATCCCGGCGTGCCTCGTGACCGCCAGCTCGCGGAGCTGATCCGCAGCCAGATCGGCTTCATGGTCAATGACTTGCTGGACGAAACGAAGAAGCGTCTGATCGGCATCGAGAGCGTCGATCAGGTGCGCAGCGCTGGCCGCCAACTCGTGGCCTTCTCGCCCGAAGTCGAGGAAGGCGAGCGCCAGTTCAAGCGCTTCATGTACGAAAAGCTCTATTACCACCCGGAACAGCTTGAGACTGCCCGCCGCGCTCGTGCGCTTCTGGCGGAACTCTACTCGGCCTACTCGCAGGAGCCGGTGTTGATGGAGGAGAGCTGGATCGACGGACTGCCGCGCCATGAACCGGCGCGCAGCCGCCATATCGCCGACTACATCGCGGGCATGACCGATCGCTACGCCATCTCCTGCCATGCCCAGATCTACGGCAGCACCCCTGAAGGGCTGCGCAATGTCTGATACGATTGCGGCGGGGCGACGGATCTGCCTCGTCGGTGCCAGCGGTCTCGTCGGTTCGGCGGTGATCGAGGAAAGCATTGGCCGCACGGACCTGCGCATCATCGGCGTGGCGCGGCGTGAAGTGTCCTTGCCGAAAGGTGCGCGGCTGGAAATCCTCCTCGGCGATACGGCGCAATGGCCGGTCCTGATCGAGGCCGCCCATGCCGACGTGTTCGTCTGTGCCCTCGGCACGACCCGCAAGGCGGCGGGCAGCGACGATGCCTTTCGCGTGGTCGATCATGATCTCGTGCTGGAGACCGCCAAGGCGGCGCGTCTGGCCGGGATCGACCGCATGATCCTGGTTTCCTCGGTGGGTGCCGATCCCGAGAGCGGCAATCTCTACTTGCGTACCAAGGGCGAAGTGGAAAACGCGCTCGGCGAACTCGGTTTTGCCCGTCTCGACATTCTTCGGCCCGGTCTGCTTCGTGGAAAACGCGAGGAAGACCGGCCGCTCGAATGGGCGGGGCAGGTGGTTGCACCCTTGGCGGACATACTGGTGTTTCATGCAAGACTGCGCCGGTTCCGCTCGATTGCCGCAGTCCGTCTGGCGCAAGTGATCCTGACGCTTTCCGGTGAAACAGTGCCGGGCCGGTTCGTCCATGAACACGATTCCATGGTGGAAATCCTGCGCGGCGCAAGATTCTGAGGTAATAGATCTACCGGTGGTGGAAATTGTGATGCAGTGCAGCGTGATTGCGTTGACTTGCACGCAGCGCTCCAGCAATTGACGAAATATCGCTGACAGCGCGGGAGAGACCTGCTGATTCGCATCTGCGAAAAGGTGGGCGCCGAAGGAGCAACCGCCCCGGAATCTCTCAGGCAAAAGGACCGCGCCAAGTCGATAGCGAGACTCTGGAAAGTGTCTCATTCCCATCGGGATTGAGGCCGCCGACGGTGTAACTTTGGCCTGCCTGTCATGGGCGTGTCGAGGGAAGCTCTCAGGTTTCCGTGACAGAGGGGGCACCTGGAATGGTGTGCCGAACTGTGCGGAGTCATGTCTTGAGCGAATACCCGATTTCCGATTCCGATCAGGAACCCGAAGAACTGGCCCCGATGCTGCTGCCGCTGGACGGCTGGCACCGCGATCACGGCGGCCGCATGGTCGAATTCGCCGGTTACATGATGCCCGTTCAGTACGAAGGCATCATGGCCGAGCACCTCTGGACGCGTGAGAGCGCTGGCCTGTTCGACGTCAGCCACATGGGCCAGCTGCTGGTCACCGGCGAGGAAGACGCGCAGACCGACGTGGAACCGGCGCTGGAAGCCGCGCTGCCGATCGACCTTTCGACGCTGAAGCTGGGCGCGGTGCGCTATTCGCTGCTGCTGGACGAGAACGGCGGCATTCTCGACGACCTGATGGTCTCGCGCTGGCCGGGCGGTTTCTACCTGGTCGTCAACGGCGCCACCAAGTGGGACGATATCGGTACGCTGCGCGAATATCTGCCCGACGACATCACGCTCAACCACCTGGACGATCGCGCGCTGCTGGCGCTGCAAGGTCCTAAAGCGGTTGATGCGCTCGAACGCGTTGCGCCGGGCGTTGCCGCACTCACCTTCATGAAGGGCGGCCGTTTCACGCTGGGCGGCGTCGATGCCTGGATCAGCCGCTCGGGCTACACCGGTGAGGACGGCTTCGAAATTTCGATCCCCGGCGAAGCTGCCGCCGACGTGGCCGACTTGCTGCTTGCCCAGCCCGAAGTGAAGCCGATCGGCCTTGGCGCGCGGGATTCGCTGCGTCTCGAAGCTGGCCTGCCGCTCTATGGTCATGACATGGATCCCGAGCGCGGCCCGGTTGAGTCCGGCCTTGCGTTCGGTGTCAACAAGCGCCGCCGCCTGGAAGGCGGCTTCCCCGGCGCCGAGCGCGTCCAGCGCGACTTCGCTGAGGGCACCGCGCAGAAGCGCATCGGGCTGAAGCTCGAAGGCCGTCAGGCCGCGCGTGAAGGCGCCAAGGTTTTCCATGGTGAACAAGAGGTTGGCGTGGTGACTTCGGGCGGTTTCTCGCCCTCGCTCCAGCATCCCATCGCCATGGCCTATGTCGACGCTGCCTTCGCGGCGGACGGCACGGCCCTTTCCATCGAAATCCGGGGCAAGAAGCTCGACGCCACAGTCGCAGCCATGCCCTTCGTCCCCAACCGCTATCACCGCTGAGGAAATTCTCCCATGACCCGTTATTTCTCGCAGGAACACGAGTGGATCGAAATCGAGGGCGACCTCGGCACCGTGGGCATCACCGATTACGCACAGGGCCAGCTTGGCGACATCACCTTCGTCGACCTGCCCGCCGAAGGCGCGACCTTTGAAAAGGGCGATTCGGTTGCCGTCGTCGATTCGGTGAAGGCCGCTTCGGACGTCTACACCCCGGTTTCGGGCACCATCGCCGAAACCAACGAAGTTCTGGCCGACCAGCCGGAACTGGTGAACACCGACGCCGAAGTCGGCGGCTGGCTGTTCCGCATCACCCTGTCGGACGCTTCGGAACTGGAAGCGCTGATGGATGAGGCGGCCTACAAGGAATATGTCGAAAGCCTCTGACGTCCAGTCCTCCCCGGAACGGGGAGGGGGACCGTCCGCAGGACGGTGGAGGGGACTTGCCGCCAGGCGCGACAGTCGCGCCAGGCCGAGAATCCCCTCCGTCAGCCTTCTCAGGCTGCCACCTCCCCCACGGGGGAGGACAATCATGCAGGAAACCCCATGCGCTATCTTCCCCTGACTCCGGCCGACCGTGCCGAGATGCTCGGCGTCATCGGCGCCGCCAGCGTTGACGATCTCTTCGTCGACGTGCCCGCCGAAGCCCGCCTGTCCGGCCCGATCGAAGGCCTGCCTGCTCACGCCAGCGAAATGGCTGTCGAGCGGCACATGTCCGCGCTTGCGGCCAAGAACCTCTCGGCCGGCACCGCACCGTTCTTCATCGGCGCGGGCGCCTATCGCCATCACGTTCCGGCCTCGGTCGATCACCTGATCCAACGCGGCGAGTTCCTGACCGCCTACACGCCCTATCAGCCGGAAATCGCGCAAGGCACGCTGCAGGTGCTGTTCGAGTTCCAGACGCAGGTTGCGCGCCTGTTCGGCACCGACATCGCCAACGCATCGATGTACGACGGTTCGACCGCGTGCTGGGAAGCCATCCTGATGGCCAGCCGCATCACCCGCAAGACGCGCGCCGTGCTGTCCAGCGGCCTGCACCCGCACTACGCCGAAGTGGTGCGCACGATGGCTAAGTTCACCGAAGACGACATCGTCTCGCTGAAGCCTGAACTGGTGGCCGAAGCCGATGACGCCGCCGTGATCGCCGCGATCGACGACAAGACCTCCTGCGTCGTCGTCCAGTATCCGGACGTGATGGGCCGCATCCCCGATCTGGCAGCGATTGCCGATGCCGCGCACGCCAAGGGCGCGCTGCTGGTGGCGGTCGTCACCGAGCCGGTGGCGCTGGGCATGATCGAGGCGCCGGGCGCGCTGGGTGCCGATATCGTCGTAGGCGAAGGCCAGTCGATCGGCGTTGGCCTGCAGTTCGGCGGTCCGTACCTCGGCCTGTTCGGCTGCCGCGAGAAGTTCGTGCGCCAGATGCCAGGCCGTCTCTGCGGCCAGACCGTGGACGCCGAAGGCAAGCGCGGCTTCGTGCTGACGCTCTCCACGCGCGAACAGCACATCCGCCGCGAGAAGGCGACCAGTAATATCTGCACCAATTCAGGGCTTTGCGCGCTGGCTTTCAGTATTCACCTGACCCTTCTGGGCGGTGAGGGCCTGGCGCAGCTTGCTGCCGTGAACCACGACAAGGCGCAGACCCTGATCGAGCGTCTGGCCAAGGTGCCGGGCGTGAAGGTCCTGAACGACGCCTACTTCAACGAGGCAACCGTGGTGCTGCCGCGCGACGCCCGCGAAGTCGTCCGTGACCTCGCCGACCGCAAGGTGCTGGGCGGCGTTTCGCTCGGCCGCCTGTTCCCGGAGAACAGCGATCTGCACAAGGGCCTGCTGGTAACGGCGACCGAGACCGTGACCGACGAGGATATCGAAACCTTTGCCCGTGAGCTTGAAGGAGTGCTGGCATGAACGCGGTAAACGCAAGCGGCTGGCGCCCGAGCATGGGTGAAGCCGGTGAAGGCACGACCTTCAAGACCGCTTCGGGCGACTATGGCCTGATGCTGGAAGAGGCGCTGAGCTTCGAACTCGGCTCGTCCGAGAAGTGCGGCGTCGATCTCGACAAGCCCAGCCGTCCGGCGGCTGCGGGCCTGTCGAAGTTCCTGCGCAAATCGACCCCGGCGCTGCCGGGCCTGACCGAGCCGGAAACCGTGCGCCACTACACCCGCCTGTCGCGCCAGAACTACGCGATCGACCTCGGGCCGTTCCCGCTCGGTTCGTGCACGATGAAGCACAATCCGCGCCTGAACGAGAAGATGGCCCGCCTGCCGGGCTTTGCCGACGTTCACCCGCTCCAGCCGCAGAAGACGGTCGAGGGCGCGCTGGAAGTGATCGAGCAGCTGGCCGACTGGCTGATCACGCTGACCGGCATGGCCTCGGTGGCGATGAGCCCGAAGGCCGGTGCGCATGGCGAACTTTGCGGTCTGCTCTGCATCCGCGCCGCACTCGATGCGCGCGGTGAGAAGCGCGATGTGGTGTTGGTGCCTGAAAGCGCCCACGGCACCAACCCGGCGACCGCCGCTTTCGCGGGCTTCAAGGTCCAGTCGATCCCGGCGACCCCGGAAGGCCGCGTCGATGTAGAGGCGCTGAAGGCGAAGCTCGGGCCCAACGTCGCGGGCGTGATGATCACCAACCCGAACACTTGCGGCTTGTTCGAGCCCGATATGAAGGCGATCGGCGATGCTGTCCACGCAGCCGGCGGCTACGTCTACTGCGACGGCGCGAACTTCAACGCCATCGTCGGCAAGGTGCGCCCGGGCGACCTCGGCGTCGACGCCATGCACATCAATCTGCACAAGACCTTCTCCACCCCGCACGGCGGTGGCGGCCCGGGTGCCGGTCCGGTCGTGCTGTCCGAAGCGCTGGCGCCTTTCGCGCCGCTGCCCTTCGTCAGCCGCGGTGAAGACGGCCGCGTCCACCTCGTCGAAGAGGAAAACGCGGGCGAGGGCCATGCGCAGGCATTCGGCCGCATGGTCGCCTTCCACGGCCAGATGGGCATGTTCACCCGCGCGCTGACCTACATCCTCAGCCACGGCGCGGACGGTCTGCGTCAGGTGGCCGAGGACGCGGTGCTCAACGCCAACTACGTCCTACGTTCGTGCGAGGACCTGCTGCCGGCACCCTTCGCCAAGAGCGGCCCGTGCATGCACGAAGCGCTGTTCAGCGATGCCGGTCTGGCCGAGGGCTTTTCCACGCTGGATATCGCCAAGGGCCTGATCGACGAGGGCTTCCACCCGATGACGGTCTACTTCCCGCTGGTGGTGAAGGGCGCGATGCTGGTCGAGCCGACCGAGACGGAGAGCAAGGCCGGCCTCGATCGCTTCATCGGTTCGCTGCGCAGCCTGGCCCAGCGCGCCAAGGACGGCGATCAGAGCCTGCACAGCGCACCGCACTTCGCACCGCGTCGCCGTCTTGACGAAACGCTCGCGGCGCGCAAGCCTGTGCTCGTGTGGCAGGGCACGCCGGGTGAGCCGGCGACGCCCTCGCTGAGCGAATTCGGGGGTAGCTGAGCTTATGGGGGGAAACGGATACGCGGCCTGGCTGCCGTTGCTGATATTCGCCGGGATCATGGCCTGGCGCTTTCGCAGCCTTGAAAAGGCCCGGCCGCTCCGTCTCCCCCTGCTCTGGATCGCGCCGGTGATCGTCGCGGCGGCGGTAAGCGTGGCGCTCTACGGCATGCCGCCCAGTCTGTTGGGCTGGACGGCGCTCGCGGCAGGCTTCGCCATCGGCGGCGGGATCGGCATGCAGCGATCGCGCCTCATGCGGCTCCATGTCGAGGGCGAGGGAAACGAGGCGCGGGTGATGATGCGCCAGTCGCCGCTGGCGTTGCTGTTGCTGCTCGTGGTCTTTGCGGCGCGGCGCATGATCCTGCCCGGCGGCATGGCCATGGGCGCGTCCCATCCCGCGGCGAACGCGCTGATCATGACCGACGCCATGCTGGGCTTCGTGCTGGGGATGGTGGTGGTGAGCCGCCTCATCCTCTGGCAGCGGGCGCGGGCGATGGTCGCCGCGCATATAACCGACAGCTGAGACTTCCTCCGCGACCTTCCTTCGAAAAAAATGCGGCGCGAAACGGGGTTTTCCGTTTCGCGCCGCATTTGTGTTCGAGCGGGTCGCTGACGTCGTGTCAGGTCGCGCGATCGACTGCGTTTGCCGCCGATTCGATGTCCTGGCCAACGCCGCGAACGGTATTGCAGGCCGCCGCTCCGAGCACGAGGCCCGAGACTGCGAGCGCCAGAACCGCTTTCCTGATCATGATGGCTTTACCCTTCCAAAGGCGGCGCTCGCGGTGAGCGCCTCCATCCGTCGCTAATCCATTCGGAAATCGAGGGGAAGGGGCCTGTGTTCGCGGCCTGCCATGCCGATGCGGCGTTATGTCGCACCGGCAGGCATTCGCTTCAGGTTACTTGATGGCGTCTTCGCCAGCCTGGCCGACCGACTGGACGTCCTTTCCGGCGCCCTTCACGGTATTGCAGGCCGATGCCGAAACGACGATGCTGCCAACCACGAGGGCGAGAACCAGTTTCTTGACCATTGTCGGACTCCTTATTCATGCGGGTTCCCGGCATTTCATGCGGGAGCGAAAGGAGCAACTCGCAGTCAGGCGCGCGGTTCCCGGATGTCGGGCGTGGCGGGAACGGTTTCCTCCGCGGCGCTTTCGTCGAGCGCCGATGTGGGCGAAATCCGCCGGGACAAGTGATGCTCGCGCCAGGTGATGATGAGCCCGGCGGCGATGATGAGCGGGGCGCCCAGCCAGGTTGCGGCAGGTGGCAGGTGGTCGAAGATCGCGTATCCGTAGGCCGTAGCCCAGATCAGCGCGGTGTAGTCCATGACCACCACGGTGGCGACCGCGCCATGGCGCAGCGCGGCGGTTATGAGCAATTGCGCGAGCGTTCCCGCCAGCCCTACGGCGACGAGCAGCAGCCAGATCTGGGGCGGGTGCCGCTGGCCGTAGAACGGTAGGAGGACGGATGCGAACAGCGAGCCGAAAAAGGCGAACCAGAACACGCAGGCGATCGGGGCTTCGGTCCGGGCGAGGTCGCGGATCTGGAAGCTGACCATGGCGACGATCACGCCCGCGCCAAGTCCTGCGGCAAGACCCGCGAGGGGCAGGGCTCCGGCTTTTCCGCCGATCAGGGTCGCGGGCTGGGTGATGATGAGCACGCCCACGAAGCCCAGCAAGACCGCCAGCCAGCGCCATGGTCCCACGCGGTCGCGCAGGACCACAGCGGTTATCAGCACCGCGAAGAGCGGCGCAGTGAAGCCCAGTGTCGTACCCACCGAGAGCGGCAGCAACATCGCCGCCGTCACATTGCAGACGAGGCCCAGCGTGCCCGAAGTGGCGCGGAAGGCATGCGAGGAGAGGCGACGCGTCTTGAGCGCGCCGATCCTGCCCGTCGCCAGAAGCCATCCGGCAATGAGCGGCACGGCCATGGCCTGGCGCCAGAACACCATTTCCGGGGCCGAGACGCCGCGTTCGCCCGCCAGCTTGATGAGCATGAACATCGTCGAGAGCATCATCATCGCCATCAGCCGCAAGGCGATGGCGAGCAGGGGGCGGTCTTGGCGGGATGGGACGGTGCTCACCGACTGGGCTTTAACTTCGCCGCAGAAGGAGGCAAGGGCGCTGCATGAACGATTCGGACAAGATCATGGGCGCCGTGGGTGCCCTGGCGGCGCTCGTGGCAGCTGTTGCCTGGATCGGCGACCGGCGCCGGATGAAGCGCCGCGACCTTGACCGCGTGGGCTTCATGCCGTGGACGTCCGTGTTCTTCTTCGCACTGATGGCGGCGGTGTTGCTGCTGGGCGTGGTCGGCAAGGACCTGTTCAGGGGCTAGTTCTGCCTGTTCAGAGGCAGGCTTCGAGATAGGCCTGGTCGAAGCCGAACTGGCGCGCCTTTTCCAGCGTGTAGGGGCGCAGGCCGGAGCTACGGAATTCGCCGATGATCTTGCCGTCGTCGGTCTCGTCCAGATACTCGAACTTGAAGAGTTCCTGGGTGACGATCACGTCGCCCTCCATGCCGATGACTTCGGTGATGTTGGTGGTGCGACGCGAACCGTCGCGAAGGCGCTTCACCTGCACGATGATGTCGACCGACTCGGCGATCTGGCGGCTGATGGCTTCCTTGGGGATCTTGATGTCGCCCATCAGGATCATGTTCTCCATACGGCCAAGGCACTCGCGCGGGCTGTTGGCGTGGAGCGTACACATCGAGCCGTCGTGGCCGGTGTTCATGGCGGCGAGCAGATCGAAACATTCGGCGCCGCGAATTTCGCCGAGGATGATGCGGTCGGGCCGCATGCGCAGGGCGTTCTTCACGAGGTCGCCGATGGTGATCGCGCCTTGCCCTTCGAGGTTCGGCGGACGGGTTTCCAGCGGCAGCCAGTGCGGCTGCTGGAGGCGCAGTTCGGCGGCGTCCTCGATCGTCAGCACGCGCTCGCCCGGGTCGATCATCTTGGATAGGGCATTGAGCATCGTCGTCTTGCCCGAGCCGGTGCCGCCCGAGATGACGATGTTCATCCGGCAGGCGCCGGCGATCTTGAGCGCGGTGGCCATCTTGTCGCTCATCGAACCGAAGTCCTTGAGCATGTCGATGGTGATCGGCTTCTCGGAGAATTTACGGATCGAAATGGCAGTGCCGCGCAGCGAGAGCGGCGGCACGATCACGTTGACGCGGCTGCCATCCTTGAGGCGGGCGTCGGCCAGCGGAGTGGTCTGGTCGACGCGGCGGCCGACCTGGTTGACGATGCGCTGGGCGATCTGGAACAAGTGCTGCTCGTCGCGGAACTTGGTGGGGGCGAGCTGGAGTTTGCCCTTCTTTTCGATGTAGGTCTGGTTCGGACCGTTGACCATGATGTCCGACACGTCGGGATCGTTCAGCAGCTCTTCCAGCGGGCCGAAGCCGAGCAGTTCGTCGATCAGCACTTTTTCCAGCGCGAACTGTTCGCGGCGGTTGAAGGTGATCTTGAGCTCGGCGAGGACTTCCATGATGATCGGACGGAATTCCTCGGACAACTCGTCCTTGGTCAGCGTCGCGGCGGCTTCGGGATCGACGCGTTCCAGCAGGCGCGGAAGAACCTGCTCCTTGATCTTGTGGATCGAGGCTTCGAAGCCGCTCTGCTCGGACTGGTCCTCCTGCACGGCATTGGCACGGTCGGCGAGGCGCGACATGGCGTCCTCGCGCGAATTCTTCGGGCCGGTGCGCTCGGCGGGAAGAGGGAAGGGATCGGCCGCAAGAGGAGCAGTCGCTTCCGCGCCCACCTTGAGCGGCTTGGCCACGCCGAACGCGGGCCGGGCGCCCTGACCCAGACCGCCCATGCCGCCGCGTCGCCCGAATGCAGTCATCTCTTCGTCAACCCTTTCAACGCCCGGCTTTCAGCCGTGGCGGAGCACCCGTGATGCGCGCAGGATTAAGGTTGAAACTTTGATAACTTCCTAATGGGGGGCTAATGGCGAGAAGTCTGGAGCGGAGAGCGAAGACAGGTGAAGACCGGCGAAACGCCTGATGAGACGAGAACCTGTTGGCTTTGCGCAAGGCCGCTTGGACGGAAGGTGGAATGGCACCACCCCGTGCCGAAAAGCCGTGGCGGTCGCACGGTCGTGCCGCTTCATCCGATCTGCCACCGCACCATCCATGCGACTTTCACCAATGCCGAACTGGCGCGAATGCCTGCGGCTGCGGAAGTGCTGCTGGAAAAAGAAGAAATCCGGCGCTTCGTGCAGTGGGTGGGAAGCAAGCCACCGGATTTCCATGCGCCGACTGCGCGACGGAAGTGAGCTTGGCCGACGAATGCGAGCAGCCTAAACGAAAAGGGCGCCGCCGGACTTGCCGGCGACGCCCTTTCGAATGCGATCCGCGAGGATCAGTGTGCGTCAGCCCACGTGCTCCGCGAGCACGGTCAGGCCCTTGTCGCCCACTTCGGCGAAACCGCCGGTGATGCGGATCTCTTCCGGGGCCGCGCCGTCGGTCTTGTAGACCTTGAGCGCGCCGTCGGCGATCGTCGACATGAAGGGCGCGTGGCCCTCCAGCACGCCGAACTCGCCTTCGGTGCCGGGGACGACCACCATGTGGACGTCTTCCGAGCGGACGAGCTTGGCCGGCGTGACGAGTTCGAAGTGCAGAGCCATGATCGATTACGCCTCTTCGGCCAGCTTCTTGGCCTTTTCGACCGCTTCATCGATGCCGCCGACCATGTAGAAGGCTGCTTCCGGAAGGTGGTCGTACTCGCCTTCGACGACGGCCTTGAACGACTTCACGGTGTCTTCGAGCTGGACGAACTTGCCCGAAATGCCGGTGAAGACTTCCGCGACGTGGAACGGCTGCGACAGGAACTTCTGGATCTTGCGGGCGCGGGCGACGGTGAGCTTATCTTCTTCCGAAAGCTCGTCCATGCCCAGGATCGCGATGATGTCCTGAAGCGACTTGTACTTCTGCAGGGTTTCCTGAACCTTGCGAGCGGTCTCGTAGTGCTCGGCGCCGACGACGCGGGGCTCAAGGACGCGCGAGGTCGAGTCGAGCGGGTCGACGGCCGGGTAGATGCCCAGTTCCGAGATGGCGCGGTTCAGCGTGGTCGTTGCGTCCAAGTGGGCGAACGAAGCGGCCGGTGCCGGGTCGGTAAGGTCGTCCGCGGGAACGTAGATCGCCTGAACCGAGGTGATTGAACCCTTGGTGGTCGAGGTGATGCGTTCCTGCAGCTGGCCCATGTCGGTGGCGAGGGTCGGCTGATAGCCCACGGCCGAAGGAATACGGCCGAGCAGAGCCGACACTTCCGCGCCCGCCTGGGTGAAGCGGAAGATGTTGTCGACG
This sequence comes from Novosphingobium sp., assembly GCF_036820275.1. Taxonomy (GTDB): domain Bacteria; phylum Pseudomonadota; class Alphaproteobacteria; order Sphingomonadales; family Sphingomonadaceae; genus Novosphingobium. Next base: position 117,201 of record NZ_DAISLT010000006.1, on the reverse strand, counting down.
AAGAACAGAACGTCCTGGCCTTCCTGGTCGCGGAAGTACTCGGCCATGGTCAGGCCCGAGAGAGCGACGCGAGCGCGGGCGCCCGGCGGTTCGTTCATCTGGCCGAACACGAGAGCAACCTTCGAACCGTCCGAGGTGGCGTTGCCTTCGGCGTCCTTGGCGATAACGCCGGCGTCGAGGAACTCGTGGTAGAGGTCGTTGCCTTCACGGGTACGTTCACCGACGCCCGCGAAGACCGAGACGCCGCCGTGGCCCTTGGCGATGTTGTTGATCAGTTCCTGGATGAGAACCGTCTTGCCCACGCCGGCGCCGCCGAACAGGCCGATCTTGCCGCCCTTGGCGTAAGGCGCGAGAAGGTCGATGACCTTGATGCCGGTGACCAGGATCGAGGCTTCGGTCGACTGGTCGATGAAGGCCGGGGCTTCGGCGTGGATCGGGGCGAACATGTCCGAACCGACGGGACCACGCTCGTCGATCGGGTCGCCGACGACGTTCATGATGCGGCCGAGGGTCTTCGGGCCGACGGGGACCGAGATCTGCTTGCCGGTGTTGGCGACGGGCTGACCGCGGGTCAGGCCATCGGTGCCGTCCATGGCGATGGTGCGGACGGTGTTCTCACCGAGGTGCTGCGCGACTTCGAGAACCAGCTTCTGGCCGTTGTTCTCGGTCTCGAGCGCGGTGAGGATCGCCGGCAGTTCGCCTTCGAAGGTGACGTCGACGACGGCGCCGATGATCTGGCTGATCTTGCCAGTGGCGGTCAGGTTTAGCACGGGTGCGGTGGCCATTTTGGTTTCCTTGCCTGCGGTTACTTACAGCGCTTCCGCGCCAGCAATGATTTCAACGAGTTCAGTCGTAATCGCGGCCTGACGGCTGCGGTTGTACTGGATGGTCAGCTTCTTGATCAGGTCGCCCGCATTGCGCGTCGCGTTGTCCATCGCGGTCATCGACGCACCCTGTTCGGAGGCGGCGTTTTCCAGGAGGGCACCGAAGAGCTGCGTGCGCAGGTAGCGCGGCAGCAGCGCGGCGAGGATTTCTTCCTCTTCCGGCTCGTATTCGGTCACCGCATCGGCGGCAGCCGTAGCGGCAACGGCCTTCGGCGCGGGAACGGGGATGATCTGCTGGTCGGTCGGTTCCTGCAGCAGGGCCGAACGGAACTTCGAGTAGAACAGGTGTGCCACGTCGAACTTGCCGGCCTCGTAGAGGGCGACGAGTTCGTTGGCGACGCGTTCCGCTTCGTTGAAGCCGGGGTCACGCACGTCGGTGGTGTCGAACATGTGCGCGATCTGCTTCGGGAACTCGCGGCGCAGCGGCGCGCGGCCCTTGCGACCCACGAGGTAGAACAGAACGGTCTTGCCCTGTGCTTCCAGTTCCTTCGCCTTGACACGCGCGGCCTTGACGATGTTCGAGTTGAACGCGCCGCACAGACCCTTGTCCGAGTTCGCGACGACGAGCAGGTGCACCTTGTCGCTACCCGTGCCGGCGAGCAGCTTGGGGCTGTTCTCGCTGACCGTGATCTTGCTCGCGAGCGAGCCCATCACTTCGGCGAGGCGGGCAGCGTAGGGACGCGCGGACTCTGCGGCGGCCTGCGCCTTGCGCAGCTTGGCCGCAGCGACCATCTGCTTGGCCTTGGTGATCTTCTGGGTCGACTTGACCGAGTTGATGCGGCCTTTGAGTTCCTTGAGCGAAGCCACTCAATTTTCTCCATTCGTCATCCCAGCGAAAGCTGGGACCGTTGGCAACCAAGCGAAGCCTGGCCGAGAGCGACCCCGGCTTGCGCCGGGGCGGCCCAGATCAGGCGAACTGCTTGGCGAAGGCGTCGAGCGCAGCCTTGGTCTTCGCCTTGGCGTCGTTCCCGAAGTCCTTGGTCGTGCGGATCAGTTCGAGGACGTCGGCATGCTGTTCGTGCATGAAGTCGAGCATTTCGGCTTCGTACTCGGTGACCTTCGAAACCGGCAGGGCGTCGAGGTAGCCGTTGGTGCCGGCGAAGATCGACACGGTCTGCTCTTCGAACTTCAGCGGCGAGAACTGCTTCTGCTTGAGCAGTTCGGTCAGGCGCGCACCGCGGTTGAGAAGCTTCTGGGTCGAGGCGTCGAGGTCCGAACCGAACTGCGCGAAGGCAGCCATTTCACGGTACTGAGCCAGCTCCAGCTTGATCGAGCCGGCAACCTTCTTCATCGCCTTGGTCTGGGCCGAACCGCCGACGCGCGACACCGACAGACCCACGTTGATGGCCGGACGGATGCCCTGGTAGAACAGGCCGGTTTCAAGGAAGATCTGGCCGTCGGTGATCGAGATCACGTTGGTCGGAATGTAGGCAGAAACGTCGCCGGCCTGCGTTTCGATGATCGGAAGCGCGGTGAGCGAGCCGTTGCCGTTCTCGTCGTTCATCTTCGCGGCGCGCTCCAGCAGGCGGCTGTGGAGATAGAACACGTCGCCCGGATAGGCTTCGCGGCCCGGAGGACGACGCAGCAGCAGCGACATCTGGCGGTAGGCGACGGCCTGCTTGGAAAGGTCGTCATACACGATCACGGCGTGCATGCCGTTGTCGCGGAAGAACTCGCCCATGGCAGCGCCGGTGTAGGGCGCGAGGTACTGCAGCGGAGCCGGTTCCGAAGCGGTGGCGGCGATGACGATGGAGTATTCCATCGCGCCGTTCTCTTCGAGCTGGCGCACGATCTGCGCGACGGTCGAGCGCTTCTGGCCGACAGCGACGTAGATGCAGTAGAGCTTCTTGCCTTCGTCGTCGCCCGCGTTCGCTTCCTTCTGGTTGATGAAGGTGTCGATCGCGACGGCGGTCTTGCCGGTCTGGCGGTCACCGATGATCAGCTCGCGCTGGCCGCGGCCCACGGGAACCAGGGCGTCGATCGCCTTCAGGCCGGTCTGCACGGGTTCGTGCACCGACTTGCGCGGGATGATGCCGGGAGCCTTGGCTTCGACGCGGGCGCGCTTTTCGGCGACGATCGGGCCCTTGCCGTCGATCGGGTTGCCGAGGGCGTCCACCACGCGGCCGAGCAGGCCCTTGCCGACGGGAACGTCGACGATGGTGTTGGTGCGCTTGACGCTGTCGCCTTCGCGGATTTCGGCGTCCGAGCCGAAGATCACGACGCCGACGTTGTCAGCTTCGAGGTTGAGGGCCATGCCCTGAACGCCGTTGGCGAATTCGACCATTTCGCCGGCCTGAACCTTGTCGAGGCCGTGGATGCGGGCGATGCCGTCACCGACCGACAGAACCGAGCCGACTTCGGAAACCTGGGCTTCGGTGCCGAAGCTGGCGATCTGGTCCTTGATGACCTTCGAGATTTCTGCTGCGCGGATATCCATTGTTCTGCCTTTCTTAGCCCTTCATGGCCTGGGCGAGCGAATTGAGACGAGTGCGGATCGAGCTGTCGATACGCTTGGACCCGATGGTGACGACGAGGCCGCCGAGCAGGTCGGGGTCGACGCTGGTCCTGACCTTGACCTTGCGGCCCTCGCGCAGTTCCAACTTCTGGCGCAGTTCCTCGACCTGCTGGTCGGTCAGCGCGTGAGCGGACGTGACTTCGGCGGTCGATTCGCCGCGCTGGGCGGCCGCGATCGAAGCGAAGGCGCGAATGATCTCGGGCAGGGCGGCCAGGCGGCGGTTGCCGGCCAGAACGCCCAGGAAGTTCTTGGTCAGCGGCGCGAGGCCGAGGACATCGGCAACGGCGTCGATAGCCGCACCGGCAGCCTTGCGGCTGACTTCGGGGTTGCGAATCAGCTCGGCCAGATCGGCGCTTTCGCTGATGGCGAGGGCGATCTTGTCGAGGTCGGATTCGACCGTCGTTACGATGCCGTTCTCGCTGGCAAGATCAAACAGCGCCGAAGCGTAGCGTCCTTGCAAGCTGGCCTTGATGCCGCCGGAATTCTCCACGCGTGTCCTATCCTTACATCGGGTGGGCTGGGACACTTTGGGGCGCACGACAATGACGTGCCCCCCGGCCCGCAGACGGGGCGCGCATAGCGACGATAGTGTCATGATGCAAGCTGCGGGAGACGGCTTGGGGACAATGCTCGGGAAAGCGCTTTAAAAGCAAGGGGCGGGAAGTATCGCCCAAGCGGCTGTTGCAAGGTCATGACAAAGGATTGAACGGAGTTTGCCATGACCTGTCGAATCAGCGATGTCTTCCAGCCGCTTCATACCGCCAATGCGATATATGGTGGGAAGGCGATCGGAACCGTGCCGGAAGAGGTGCAGCGGAGAGGGATTGTGAACGGGATCGAGACCGGCGTGAGCGATGAACGGGCCTGGCAGGCGGTTGAGGCGCGCGACCGCACGTTCGACGGGCGCTTCGTCACCGGCGTGCTGACCACGGGCATCTATTGCCGCCCGTCCTGCTCGGCGCGGCATCCCCGGCGTGAGAACGTGCGCTTCTTCACCGACGCAGGCGCAGCAGAGCAGTTCGGCCTGCGCGCCTGCCTGCGCTGCCGCCCGAACGACGTTTCGCGGGACGAGGAGGCCGTCGCCGCCGCACTGCGGATGTTGGATGCGGGCGAGGAGAAGGCGCCGGGCCTGGCCGAACTGGCCGAGGCGGTGGGGTATAGTCCCACCCATTTCCAGCGGGTGTTCAAGCGTTCGGTGGGTCTTTCGCCCTCAGAGTATCTGCGCGCGAAGCGCGTCGAGCGGGCCGGAGATGCGATGAGCGGCGGCGCCAGCGTGACCGAGGCGATCTACGAGGCCGGGTTCGGCGCGAGTTCGCGGTTCTATGAGGCCAGCGAAGGCAGGCTGGGTATGGCGCCCTCCGCCTGGCGCAATGGCGGACGGGGGGTGGCGATCCACTGGGCGGTCGTGCCGACCAGTCTCGGCCGGATGCTCGTTGCGGCGACGGAGAAGGGCGTCTGTCGCCTCTCGTTCGATGAGGGGCGCGAAGAACTGGCTGCGCGGTTCCCGCAAGCGGAACTGATCGAGGGCGGCGAGGCGTTCGAGAGCCTGCTCGAAAGCGTCGTGGCGGCGGTCGAGCAGCCGGGGCAGTCGCGTGCGATCCCGCTCGATGTGCAGGGTACCGCCTTCCAGGAAGCGGTCTGGCGCGAGTTGCAGCGCATTCCTCCCGGCGAGACCCGCAGCTATGCCCAGATCGCGGCGGCGGTCGGCAAGCCGGGCGCGGTGCGCGCGGCGGGGTCGGCCAACGGCGCGAACAATGTCGCAGTGCTGATCCCCTGCCACCGGGTGGTCCGTTCCGACGGCACGATCGGCGGTTATGCCTATGGCGAGGCGATCAAGCGGGAATTGCTGAAGCGCGAGCGGGAGTAAGCGCAGGGCGACATCGATCCCAATTCATTCAAACGAACGAATAGGGGTCGATGTCGATATTCACCCGCACCCCGCGCGGGAACTGAAGCGGCTTCAGCCACTCCCGCAGGGTCTTCTGCAATTCCGCCGAGCGACGTGCATTGATGAGCAGGCGGAAGCGGTGGCGCCCGCGTAGCAGGGAGAGCGGGGCGGGAGCCGGGCCGAGCACCAGCATGTCGGGATGGTTGGGCGCGGTGCCGCCGATGGCGCGAGCGGCGGCCTTGGCTTCCGCCTGATCCTCCGAGGAGACGATGATCGCTGCCCAGCGTCCGAAAGGCGGGGCGTTGGCATCGCGCCGGGCCTCGATTTCGGCGGCGTAGAAGGCGTCACGGTCTCCGGCGGCCAGCGCCGAGATCACTGAGGCTTCCGGATGACGCGTCTGGATCAGCACCTCGCCGGGTTTCTCGCCGCGACCGGCACGTCCGGCGACCTGCGCGACTTGCTGATAGGTCCGCTCCGCCGCCCGCAAGTCGCCGCCTTCGAGGCCGAGGTCGGCATCGACCACGCCCACGAGCGTGAGGTCCGGGAAGTGATAGCCCTTGGTGACGAGCTGGGTGCCGACGATCACGTCGATCGCCTTGCCCTCGGCCTTGGCGACGAACTCGCCGACCGCCTCTGCGGTGTTCATGGTGTCTGAGGTGACGAGGGCGACGCGGGCTTCGGGCAGGATTTCCGCCACTTCGTCGGCAATGCGCTCGACGCCGGGACCGCAGGCGACGAGGCAATCGCCGGTGCCGCACTCCGGGCAAGCATCCGGCACCGGGACTTCATGGCCGCAATGGTGGCAGGCCAGCCGCTGAGAGAAGCGGTGCTCCACCAGCCAGGCCGTGCAGTTCGGGCACTGGAAGCGGTAGCCGCAGTGGCGGCAGAGCGTCAGCGGCGCATAGCCACGGCGGTTGAGGAACAGCAGCGACTGTTCGCCGCGCGCCAGCCGTGCCTTCATCTCCTCGACGAGGCGCGGGGCGAGCCACTTGCCGCGCTCCGGCGCTTCCTGACGCAAGTCGAGGATCTTGATGTCCGGCAATTGCGCGCCGCCGAAGCGAGAGGGCAGGTCGATCTTGCGATAGACCCCGGCCTCGGCCAGCTGCATCGATTCCAGCGCCGGGGTGGCACTGGCCAGCACGACCGGGATCGCCTCGAACTTGGCGCGCATCACCGCCACGTCGCGGGCATTGTAGCGCACGCCGTCGTCCTGCTTGAACGAGATTTCGTGGGCCTCGTCGACGACGATCAGGCCGAGGTTCGCGTAAGGCAGGAACAGCGCCGAGCGGGCGCCGACCACCACTTGCGCCTCGCCCGCCCCGATCGCGCGCCAGGCGCGGCGGCGCTCGCTGGACTTGAGCGAGGAGTGCCAGAGGATCGGCGGCACGCCGAAGCGATGCTCGAAACGGCGCAGGAAGTTCTCGGTGAGGGCGATCTCGGGCAGCAGCACGAGGACCTGCCGCCCCAGCCGCAGGGCCTCCGCCACGGCCTCGAAGTAGGTCTCGGTTTTGCCCGAGCCGGTCACGCCGTCGAGAAGGAAAGGCGCGAACTTGTGGGCTTTCACGGCCTCGACGAAGATGTCGGCCGCCGCTTGCTGGCCTTCGGAAAGCGTAGGCTGGGCGTGTTCGGGCCGGGCAGGGGGATAGCGGCGGTCGAGATCGACCACGACCGGCTCCAGCAGTCCGGCGCCGACCATGCCGCGCAGCACGCCTTCCGAGACCGAGGCTAGTTCGGCGAGTTCCTTGATCGAGGCCTGCTCGCCCTGGAGCGCATCGAGCGCGGCCGCGCGCTGCGGGGTGAGGCGCGCGGGTTCCTGTCCGGTCAGGCGGTATTCGGTGGTCGTGCCGCCGCCGCGCAGCGCTGCCATGCTGCCCAGCGCCATGCGCGCCACCGAGGACAGCGAGGCGCAGTAGTAGTCGGCGGTCCATTCGATCAGGCGGCGCAGGCGCTCGGGCAATGGCGGGACCGGCAGTGCTTCCAGCAGCGGGCGCAGCTTGGATTCCGGCACGTCCTGCGCGCTCAGGCGATCGGGTTCCCAGACGATGCCCAGCACTTGCCGGGGGCCGAGCGGCGCAATCACAACGGAGCCGAATTCTATCGCCATGCCCTCGGGGACGCGGTAGTCGAGGACGCCAAGTGCGGCGTTGAAGACAAGGATTCGGACGCGTTTCATGTGGGTTGCATATAGGCACTGCTGCCTGGGGGCGTGAAGGAGTTGATAATGGTGAACTGGGGAACAGGGGATAATTCGGCAGTGGCGGCTGAGAATGACGGTGCAGAAACCGGTGCTGACTGGAGCCGTCGCGGGGTTCTCATGGGCCTGCTCGCTACGGGTGTGTTGATGCTTCCGGGATGTTCCACCCTCGCCGGTTCGGGCAGTTCGGCCAGCGCCGATCCGGTCCGCCGCCTCATGCGCACATCCTCGGAGCGTGCCTTTGCATGGCTGGGGCAGCCCGAAGGTTTCTGGACCAGCCCGGTGGCGCGCATCCCGATGCCGGTGCTGTTCGGCCGTCCGGGCCGGACCACCACCGGCGTGCTCAAGTCGAAGGCTTTCCGCGACAAGCTCCAGTACCAGCTCAACCTCTTCGCCACGCCCGGCGCGCGCGCGGCGGGGCCGCTGGTACTCAAGACCGTGCAGAGCGTGGCGATCCCCAACCCCGGCGAAGTCCTGACCGGCGGCAATACCGCCGCGACCACGCTGCTGCGACGGGCCATGGGTCCGGCGCTCGTCAACGCCATGATCCCCGAGATCGAGCGCGCCATCAACGAGGCTCAGGACTCCACGCTGAACCAGGCGATCGCCGCGCTGAAGGGCGTGACGGTGCAGGACACCGCCCATGCCCTTGCGCTCGATGCCGACAACGGCATCTGGTACGAGATCGGCGCGGCCGAGGCGGCGATCCGTCAGGACCCGGCGGAAACGGGCGATGCGGTGCTGATCGGTGCGCTGAAGAAGGGCTGATTCGGCAGGCCGAGGGAAGGGTAGCGGGGACGGGCGCGCTTCCCTATAGGGAGCGCCAGAATCGACGGGCACCGAATGCCCGTCGGCACCCCCGCACCACAGGAACCGCGCCATGAAGTTCTTCGTCGACACCGCCGACACCAACGACATCGCCGATCTCGCCGCCACCGGCCTGCTCGACGGCGTTACCACCAACCCCTCGCTGATCGCCAAGTCCGGCCGCGACTTCCTGGAAGTCACCAAGGAAATCTGCGGTCTCGTCGATGGTCCGGTCAGCGCCGAAGTCGTTGCGCTTGACCATGAAGGCATGATGCGCGAGGCCGAAATCCTCCGCAAGATCGCCGACAACGTCTGCATCAAGGTGCCGCTGACGATCGACGGTCTCAAGACCTGCAAGAAGCTGACTTCGGACGGCACGCTCGTCAACGTCACGCTCTGCTTCTCGGCCAACCAGGCCCTGCTGGCCGCCAAGGCCGGCGCCAGCTTCGTCTCGCCCTTCGTCGGCCGCCATGACGACAACGGCTTCGACGGCATGGATCTGATCCGCGACATCCGCCTGATCTACGACAACTACGCCTTCGAGACCGAGATCCTCGCGGCCTCGATCCGCCACCCCGTCCACGTTCTGGAATGCGCCCGCATCGGCGCCGACGTCGCGACGATGCCGCCGGCGGTCATCAAGAACCTCGTGAAGCATGTCCTGACCGACAAGGGCATCGAAGGCTTCATGGCCGACTGGGCCAAGACCGGCCAGTCGCTCTGATGATAGAGGGCACCGCTCCGGGAGAACCTGGAAGCGGTGCCCGTTTATCCCGGCTTGCACCGGGCGGGCTAAGCCGCCATTGAGCGTGCCATGTCCGAAGAAACTCCCGTCGATCGCTTCAAGCTGGCCCTGACCGGCGCCTCTCGCGCCATTGCGCAGGATGCCGAAGTCGAGGTCAACTGGACCGCCGACGCCCCCAGCTCCACCGGCCAGACCTTCCGCGTGCCGATGCCCGGCCGCTCGATTCCGCAAGCGGCGGTCATGCAGGCGCGCGGCTATGCCGACAGTTTCGCGCTCCGCCTGAAGCACCATAACGACAAGCTGCACATGCGTAACGCTCCGGCCGATCCTTCGGCGCGGGCCTGCTACGACGCGGTCGAGACGGTGCGCTACGAAGCGCTGGGGGCCAATCACTACGAAGGCATGCGCGCGAACCTCGACGCCTCGCTCGAGGCGCGCATCGCCAGCGATCCGATCACCCGCGCGGACAGCCCTGACGGCGTGCCGATCCCGACTGCGCTGGCGCTGCTGCTGCGCGAGCGCCTGACCGGCCAGCCCGTGCCCGAAACCGCGCAGTTCGGTGTCGACATGGTGCGCCGCTGGATCGAATCGAAGGCTGGCGACGATTTCGAGGCGCTCGCCGGTTCCCTCGAAGACCAGAAGGCGTTCCAGAAGCTGTCGCTCGACATGCTCATGCACCTGGAAATGACCCAGGCCGAGCAGATCGAGCAGCCGCCCGAAGAGTCCGAGGACATGGACGGCGACGACGAGACCGAGGAAGACGAGACCGGCGACGAGAGCGGCAAGGAGGAACAATCCACCGAAATGGCCGCGGAACCCTCCAGCGGTCAGGACGAAGGCGAAAGCGAGGCCGAGGGCGAGAACTCGGACGAGATGGAAGACGGCGAAGAGGGCCAGGAAGGCGAAGAGGGCATGATGCCTGTCCGCCCGAACCGCCCCTGGACCGACATTCCCGACAGTTTCGACTACAAGGTCTTCACCGAGGCCTATGACGAGACCGTGGTCGCGTCAGAGCTTTGCGACGACGAAGAACTGACCCGCCTGCGCGCCTATCTGGATGCGCAGCTCAAGGGGCTTCAGGGCGTCGTCACCCGCCTTGCCAACCGGCTCCAGCGCCGCCTCATGGCGCAGCAGAACCGCTCGTGGGACTTCGACCAGGAAGAAGGGCTGCTCGATGCCGCGCGGCTGGCCCGCGTGGTCGTTTCGCCCGGCCAGTCGCTGTCCTACAAGGTCGAGCGCGACGTGGAGTTCAAGGACACCGTCGTCACGCTGCTGCTCGACAATTCCGGCTCGATGCGCGGCCGCCCGATCTCAATTGCGGCAATCAGTGCCGACGTGCTGGCCCGCACGCTGGAGCGCTGCGGCGTGAAGGTCGAGATTCTCGGCTTCACCACCCGCGCCTGGAAGGGCGGGCAGAGCCGCGAGTCCTGGCTGGCGGGCGGGCGTCCGCAACATCCCGGCCGTCTCAATGACTTACGTCACATTATTTACAAGAAGGCTGATGAGCCCTGGCGCCGGGCGCGCAAGAATCTCGGCCTGATGATGCGCGAAGGCCTGCTGAAGGAGAACATCGACGGCGAGGCGCTGCTCTGGGCGCACAACCGCATGCTCGCGCGGCCCGAGGATCGGCGGATCATGATGGTGATCTCCGACGGCGCGCCGGTGGACGATTCGACGCTCTCGGTGAACTCGGCCGGTTATCTGGAAGCGCACTTGCGCCGGGTGATCGAATGGATCGAGGCGAAGTCGCCGATCCAGCTCGTGGCGATCGGCATCGGTCATGACGTGACCCGCTACTACCGCCGCGCCGTGACGATCATGGACGCCGAGCAACTCGGCGGCACGATGATCGAGCAGCTTGCGGGGCTTTTCGAGGAAGAGTGATCGCTTTCAAGGGCTGGTGAACCGCCGGGCGCGTCGCTCATGGCTTGACTGCGCCCGGCTCGTGCCTAATTGCCCTGCGTCATGACCGAGACGCAAAGCCTGACGCTGTTCAACAGCCTGACCCGCCAGCTGGAGCCGTTCCAGCCCGTTCACGCCGGTGAGGCGCGGGTCTACAGCTGCGGGCCGACGGTCTACAACTACCCCCACATCGGCAACATGCGCGCCTATGTCTTCGCGGACATTCTCGGCCGAACGCTGAGCCACAAGGGCTATAAGCTCACTCACGTCATCAACATCACCGACGTTGGCCATCTGACCGATGACGCCGATGCGGGCGAGGACAAGATGGAGAAGATGGCGCGGGCCCAGTCCCAGTCCATCTGGGACATCGCCGCGCACTATACCCAGGCCTACTGGGCAGACATCAAGGCGCTCAACATCCGCCAGCCGGCCAAGTGGTCGATCGCCACCGACTATGTGCCGCAAATGATAGAATTTGCCGAGAAGATCGCGCCAAACCACTGCTATGAATTGGACAGTGGTCTTTACTTCGACGTCACCACGGTCGCCGATTACGGTCGCCTCGCACGCGCCGTGACCGATGAGGGGGAGGGCCGTATCGAAGCCGTCGAAGGCAAGCGCAATGCCGCCGACTTCGCGATCTGGCGCAAGACGCCTGAGGGCGAGAAGCGGCAGATGGAATGGGATTCGCCTTGGGGCCGGGGCGCGCCGGGCTGGCATCTCGAATGCTCGGTGATGTCGGGCGACCTGCTCGGCTTCCCGTTCGACATCCATACCGGCGGCATCGACCACCGCGAGATCCATCACCCCAACGAGATTGCCCAGAATCAGGCATTCTGCTGCACGAATGGTCTCGACTTGGCCTCAAATTCCGGCGCCAAAATATGGATGCACAACAATTTTCTTGTCGAGCGGTCCGGCAAGATGAGCAAGTCCTCGGGTGAGTTCCTGCGTCTGCAATTGCTGATCGACAAGGGCTATCATCCGCTTGGCTACCGCATGATGTGCCTTCAGGCGCACTATCGGTCGGAACTGGAATTCTCGTGGGAAGGCCTCGCGGCCGCGCTGGTGCGGCTCAAGCGCATGATCATCGTGGTCGAACGCCTCGGCGACGTTGAGGCGGGCGACCCGAACCACCCCAAGCTCGCGCCCATGCTCGAAACTTTCGAGAAGGCGATTGGCGACGATCTCAACACGGCCGTCGCGCTGACGGCGCTGGAAGAGGTGTTGGCGGCCAAGAAGGTCGATCCCGCCGCCAAGCGCGCCGTCGTCGAACGGATGGATGCCGTACTGGGCCTCGATTTGTTCGGCACGAGCCGCGCCGATTTGCGCCTCCGCCCCAAGGCCGCTGAGATCACCGAAGCGGAGATCGAGGATGTGCTGGTTCGCCGCAAGGCCGCGCGTGCGGAAAAAGACTTCGCGACCTCGGACGCTCTGCGCGATGAACTCGCCGCCAAGGGTGTCGAGGCGATGGACGGTGATGCGCTCGGTTGGGAATGGAAGCTCGGCTGATTTCCGCCGGGGAGTAATCAGCCGAATTGATTCCTCCCCGGTATCAGAGCTGGTACTCCAGCCAGATCCGGTGCGTGCCGTCTGCGTCTATGGCAATGCCGCCGGAGCCGGAAATTCCAACCAGATCGCGCGTTCCGCTGCCATCCACGATCCGGAACACTTCGTTTTCGCGGCTTCCGCTTTCCGTTGATGCGGAATGGAGGAAATTGAACGAGCCGGATTTTTCGTTCACGGTTCCGTCGAAGCTCTCCATTGCCACATACGTGCCTTTTCCTGCGGCGCGGTCGAACGCTGCGGTAAAGACCGTCTCGGACGTGCCCGTCATCTCGCCCGCGTAGCGCTTCAGCATCGTCGACACGGAGACGGGCAGAGCCGTCTCGATGGATGAACCTGCGCCGATGTCGGCCGGTCGGAAGTTTTCGACCGAGAACGTGGCGAGAGCTTTCATGCATATCTCCGTTCCGACTCTCTCGCTATCGGGAGCGGAGGTCTAGTAATCTCGTTCTCTTATTGTTCCTATTTGGCGCTGTCAAACCGCGAGCCTGACATGGGGCAGTGGGGGGCAAGAACTTGCGATCGGGTGCCTCTCTTGCAGCAGGCGCTATCGCTGCGTCCAAATGCGCAATGGATAGGCGCGAGGCTCGCACTTGCGATTGCCGTTCGCCTTGCCGATCTCTCAAGTCCTGGATTTTGCGCAATTTCGGAGTCTGTCAATGACCATCGCCGTGATCAACGCCAAGTCGCGTGCCTTGCTGGAAGGGCGCCTGCCCGAAGGCATCGAACCGCTCTGGTACGAGGGTGGCGAGCAGCTTCTCGAACTGGCGCCGCGGGCCGAGATCGCCTGGCTGGACCCCGTCTCTCCGGCTTTGGCGGCGGAGTTCATCGCGGCGGCGGACAAGTTGGCCTGGTATACGGCGCTCTCGTCGGGCGTCGATTGGCTCCCTCTGTCGCTGATCGCGGAGCGCGGCATTAAATTGACCAACGGCTCGGGGATTCATGCCCAGTCGGTGGCGGAATATGCGGTGATGGGAATGCTGACGGTCGCGAAGGGTTGGCGCGAGGTCGTGCGGGCGCAGGACCGGCACGAGTGGCTGGCACAGCCTCCCGGCAAGCGCGAACTTCTCGGCTCGAAAGTGCTGGTCGTCGGTGCCGGTGAGATCGGCGGCCGGATCGCGGAGATCCTGCGGGTGTTCGGCGCCGAAGTGACCGGCGTGCGCCGCCGCCCGGGGCCGGACGACCTCGGTTCGGACGACTGGCGCGGCGAACTCGGCCGCTTCGACTGGGTGATCGCGATCGTGCCTTCCACCCCCGAGACGCAGCGCATGTTCGGCAAGGCGGAGTTCGCGGCGATGAAGCCGGGCGCGGTTTTCCTCAATTTCGCACGGGGGACGGTGATCGAGCAGGATGCGCTGCTGGCGGCCATCGATTCGGGACATCTCGGTGGCGCTTTCCTCGACGTGACCGAACCGGAGCCGCTGCCTGCCGACCATCCGCTATGGTTGCGCGAGAATGTCCATATCTCGATGCACCTGGCGGGCCGTGCGCAGGACACCTTGTTCGAGCGGGGGGCGGCGCGCTTTCTTGCCAATCTCGAGCATTTCGTGCGCCAAGAGCCGCTGGAGCACGACGTCGATCTCACCCAGGGGTATTGAATAAGGGGAAGGCAGGACTTCCGCCCTGCCTTCCTGTTTTCCCGCCGATCAGCACTCCTCGAGCAGGAGCAGTTCGAGTTCCAGCCTGAGACACGGCGGCGGTCCGGCGCGGTGATCGGCCTCGGCCACGGTCGCATCCGCGACCAGTTGGCGGGGAATCGCGAACTCGTGCTCTGGCAGGGCCTCGATCAGGCGTTCGCCATCGGCAATGGCGTCCTTGTCGGTGAAGGCGAGGGCCACACTGTGGCGCGACCCGGAAAATGTCGCGCTGTTCCAAGGGCGTTCGGCGTGGCGCAGGAACTCGGCGCGCGGACCGGCAAGCTTGAGAATTTCGGCCAGCAGGAGCAGCCAGGGCCCCCGTAGGAACATCCCCTCTCCAGAGTCGCCCATGGCCTTTCGAGCCGACTGGAGCATCGAGCGGTCGCGGGCAAAATTAACGTGCATGTGGGCTCTCCAGGTAAGTCGTCATGAAAAGTCGGATGCGATCGGCGGTCGGCGCGCGGGGGCGGCGTCCGTTGCGCAAGTCGCCGACAAATCGCGGATCCTGTGCGGCCAGGCGGCCGAACTTCGTCCAGGGCATCCGGGTCAGGCGCAGGAAGCGCTCTATCTGGCGTAGAAGCATGGGACGCGTGGCTCCGACAGTGAGGGAATCGCGATTTGTGTTCCCATTATGTTCCCATCAGGTGAGCCTTGTCTAGGAAATTTCCTACGTGTAGGATTACAAGATGGACAATGCCGAAATCCGCCGTCGCTTGCTGGAGCTGGCTGAAGAGCGCAGCGTAAGCCTTTCCTCCCTGTCTCGAATGATTGGGAAAAATACGACATATCTCCAGCAATTCATTAGAAAAGGAAGTCCTCGGAAACTGGAGGAGGGTGATCGCGGGATGCTGGCGCGCTTTTTCGGGATCGACGAATCGGAGTTCGGCAAGATTTCGGGATCAGGCAGGTCGAAGGAAAAATCCTACGATCTTGGCAGAAATTCCTACGCAGAGGATTGGGTGGATGTTCCGCGTCTGGCTGTCGGCGCCTCAGCCGGGCCGGGTGCCTTGCTGGACGGCGAAGAGGTGTTCGGGACCATCCGGTTTTCGCCTCGCTGGCTCCGTTCCATGGGGCTGCGGCCGGAGATGCTCTCGGCCATCGTCGTCAGCGGCGATTCGATGGAGCCGGTGCTGCGCGACGGCGACGAGATCCTGGTCGACCGGGACTGGCGTCCGTTGCGCGACGGCATCCATGTCGTCCGGCTTGACGATACGGTTCTGGTCAAGCGTCTGGAATCCGGCCGGGCAGGGCGTCTTGCGTTGCTCAGCGACAATCCGGCCTACCGTCCGATCGAATGCGCTCTGGAGGAAATCGAGGTGATCGGCCGTGTCGTCTGGAAGGGCGGGCGAATCTGAGGGGGCGGCGCGAGGTTGCATTCCTGCCGGCGAGCCGTCATTTCCGCAGGCATGAGCGAGACCCAAGAGCAGCAGCCGATGCGCGTCGGCATCATCCCCGTTACGCCGCTTCAGCAGAACTGCTCGCTGATATGGTGCACCAAGACCATGCGCGGCGCTTTCGTCGATCCGGGCGGGGACCTGGCCAAGCTGCGCCAGGCGCTGGAGAAGACCAGCGTGACGCTGGAGAAGATTCTCGTCACCCACGGGCATCTCGATCACTGCGGCATGGCCGGAGTCTTCGCGAAGGAGATGGGGGTTCCCATCGAGGGGCCGCAGGAAGAAGACCGCTTCTGGATCGCGCAGCTCAACGACGATGGACCTCGCTGGAACATGGAGGCCCATACTTTCGAGCCGAACCGCTGGCTGGAAGATGGCGATAAGGTCACGGTGGGCGAACTGGAACTGGATGTGGTCCATTGCCCCGGCCACACGCCGGGCCATATCGTATTCCACCACGCGCCCAGCAAGTTCGCGATGGTGGGAGACGTGCTGTTCCAGGGTGGAATCGGTCGCTGGGATTTCCCGCGCGGCAACCTGGAAGATCTTGTCGATTCGATCACGGGCAAGCTCTGGCCGCTGGGTGACGATGTGACTTTCGTTCCGGGGCACGGGCCGATCAGTACGTTCGGGGATGAGCGGCGGACGAATCCCTATGTCGGCGATGCGGCACTGGAGCGCGGGCTTCCTGCGTGAATTGCCGAGCAGCTGAGTCGCTGCGCTGCAATATTATATTGGTAAAGGGCGGTGCCGTCGGCGCCGCCCTTTTTGATTCTCAGAACCGTCCAAGCGCGATCAGCACGGCTACGACGGCAAAGCCGAGCAGGGTGAGGACGGTGAGGAGGACGCCGACGATCCGCAGCGGATTGGGCCTGTCGATGTCCATGCCGAAGGCGTGGGCGACGCGGCCCAGCATGAACAGCGAGCCGGCAATCGCCAGCCAGTTGCCGCCTTTTCCGCTCATTTCGATGGCTGCGGCGAGGATCAGCACGAAAGGCGTGCTCTCCACGAAATTGAGCTGGGCGCGCATGCGGCGCGACAGCAGGTCGTGTCCGCCGTCGCCGAACAGCACCTTTTCTCGCATGCGTAACCGGGCGATACGCACTATATGCCAGAAGGTGATCACGCCCGCGGCCGCCGCGAGGCACAAAGTTGTCTGTAGAATCATGGATCGATTTCCCTCTGGGTGAATTTCGCTGTCATGCTGCGCAGAGGAACGGGTTGCAACTCGTGCGAAATCGGTTATAGGCGCGCCTTCGCAAGCCGCCGGTCCGCGAATACGGTTTCCGGCGGCCTTTTTGACATTCAATTCCAGGAACAGGTGCCGAAATGGCTGTCCCTAAAAGAAAGACCACCCCCTCCCGCCGTGGCATGCGTCGTAGCCACGACGCGCTGAAGGTCGAGGCTTTCCACGAGTGCCCGAACTGCGGCGAACTGAAGCGCCCCCACAACCTCTGCAACGCTTGCGGCCACTACAACGGTCGTGAGATCGTCGCGGTCGAAGTCTAAGACCAAGACGATTTTCGGAGGTTGCCCATGAGTCTGCCGCGTATCGCTGTCGATGCGATGGGCGGCGACGAGGGCGTGCGCGTCATGATTGAAGGCGCTGCTCTCGCGCGCCGTCGTCACGATCGCTTCAAGTTCCTGTTGGTCGGTGATGAGCCGCGGATCAAGGCCGCGCTCGAAAATCATCCGAACCTCAGGGCAAGTTCCGAAATCCTGCACACTGAAGGCGTCATCAGTGGCGAGGATAAGCCCAGTCAGGCCTTGCGCCGGGCCAAGGGCACCTCGATGGGACGCGCTATCGAGGCGGTGAAGGCGGGTGACGCCGGAGCCGCCGTCAGTGCCGGCAATACCGGCGCGCTGATGGCGATTTCCAAGCTTGCGCTGCGCACGATGCCCGGCATCGATCGCCCGGCGCTGGCCGCTCTGCTGCCGACGCTGGAAGATCATGACCTCGTCATGCTCGACCTTGGCGCCAATGCCGAGTGCGATGCGCGCAATCTCGTGCAGTTTGCCGTCATGGGCGCCGCCTATGCCCGCATCGTGACGGGACGGGAGCAGCCGCGGGTGCGCCTGCTCAATATCGGCACCGAGGAAACCAAGGGCACCGAGGATCTGCGTGACGCAGCGGCGATGCTCAAGGCATCGGCCGGTGATCTGTCGATTTCCTTCGACGGCTTCACGGAAGCCGACAAGCTCGGCCGCGGCGACATGGATGTCGTCGTTACCGACGGTTTTTCCGGCAACGTTGCGCTCAAGGCCGTAGAAGGCACGGCGCGATTCGTGGCCGACCTGCTCCGGCGTGGTTTCAGCAGTTCGCTGCGTTCGAAGATCGGATTCCTGATCTCGAAACCGGCGACCGAGCTGCTCAAGTACCATCTCGATCCCAACAATCATAACGGCGCGGTTTTCCTGGGTCTCAACGGTATCGTGGTGAAGAGCCATGGCGGTGCGAATGCCGCCGGCGTCGCCAATGCCGTCGCGGTCACCGCACGCCTCCTGGAGGAAAACGTGACCGAGCGGATCTCTGCCGACCTCGCCCGCCTGGGCGGGACGTCTTTGCGCAAGCCCCGCGTCCAGCAAGAGAGCGCCTGATGCTTCGTTCGGTTCTTGTCGGCACCGGCTCGGCCCTGCCGCGTCGTTCGGTCAGCAATGCGGAACTCGCAGAGCGAGTCGATACGAGCGACGAATGGATCGTCGAGCGGACCGGCATCTCCAACCGTCATATCGCCGCGCCTGACGAGACGACCTCCAGCCTCGCCACCGATGCGGCGCGCAAGGCGATCGAGGCTGCCGGTTTCGAGGCTTCGTCGATCGACCTGATCGTTCTGGCCACGGCAACGCCCGACCAGACTTTCCCGGCCACGGCCACGATTGTCCAGAACAACCTCGGCTGCCGGGGCGGAATCGCCTTCGACGTCGCTGCGGTCTGCTCGGGCTTCCTCTATGCGGTCGGCGTTGCCGATTCGATGCTGCGTTCGGGCATGGCTAAGCGCGCGTTGGTGATCGGTTCGGAAACCTTCAGCCGTATCCTCGACTGGGAAGATCGGACCACTTGCGTCCTGTTCGGCGATGGTGCCGGTGCGATCGTTCTGGAAGCGCAGGAACAGGATGGCGAATCGGCGCGCGGGGTTCTCGCCACGCGCCTCCATGCCGACGGCGCGCATAACCAGTTGCTCTACGTAGACGGCGGTCCCTCGACCACCGGCACGGTCGGCAAGCTGCGCATGAAGGGCCGCGAGGTGTTCCGCCACGCTGTCGTCAACCTGGCTGAAGTTCTCAAGGAAGTGCTTGAGGAAACGGGACATTCTCCCGAGGATATCGATTGGCTGGTGCCGCATCAGGCCAATGCCCGCATCCTCGATGCAACGGCGCGCAAGCTCAATCTTCCTGTCGAAAAGGTCGTCATGACCGTCGGTCAGCACGCCAATACCTCGGCTGCTTCGGTGCCCCTGGCGCTCGATCATGCGGTCCGCGACGGACGCATTCGCGAAGGCGATCTCGTGGTGCTGGAAGCGATGGGCGGCGGCTTTACCTGGGGTGCCAGCGTTATCCGCATCTGATTTTCGCCCCATTGCGGAACATCGGCGAAACACTTGCCGGGAACCATTGCTTTTCCCACATATTTTCATAATATTGTTGGAAGGGGGGTTGTCGCAGGAGGGGATGCGGGACTTATGCGCTCCACGGACACATTGACCAGGGCGGAAATCGCTGAAGCCATCCACAGGAAGCTCGGTCTGTCCAGATCCGAGTCGCTTGCGATGGTGGAAACTATATTGCAGCATATGTCTGACGCCCTCGCTGAGGGGGAGAACGTCAAGATTTCGGGCTTCGGAACTTTCCTTTTGCGCGACAAGGGCGAAAGGATCGGACGCAATCCGAAAACCGGCGTGGAAGTGCCGATCACTCCGCGCAGGGTCATGACGTTTCGGGCCAGCCAGATGCTGAAGGATCGCATTACCGGCTGATCCGGATACGGCATCAAGTCGGTGATACGGAGAATTCAGGAATGACGGATTCCATCTTCAACGATGGGAAGGCGCCGGACGCGCTTCGCACGATCGGTGAAGTGACGAAGGCGCTCGGCATTCGCCAGCATGTCCTGCGTTACTGGGAAGAGCAGTTTCCTGCGCTTCAGCCGATCAAGCGCAGTGGCAACCGTCGCTATTACCGGCCTGAAGATGTCGCGCTGATCGCCGGCATCGACAGGCTGGTCAATCGCGAGGGCTATACCCTGCGCGGTGCCCGGATGGCGCTGGAAGGCAACGAACCTACCGAGATCGTTGTCGCCCGGGTCGCTGAACCGGCACCTGCGGCTCTGCCGGATTTCGTGGAACAGCACTTGCTGCGGATTCGCGCCCGTCTGACCGACGCCCTCGCGGCGGCTTGATTCCGGTCCAGCCTGAACTCAGTCCAGCGGGGTGGGGCCCAGATCGGGGTCGAGGTCGCGCGGGCGCTTCAGGTGGACCAGACGGCCACCGTTTTCGCTGATCTGGTCCCAGGATTCGATGTTGAGTTCGATCACCGCATAGGCGGCGGTCGGGAACTTCTCTTCCACCATGTCGCGCATGGGGCTGCTGCCGTCGTCGGGAACCAGATCGAAGATCAGGTCTTCGAGGCCGGGATTGTGGCCGACCAGCATGATCGAACGCGGATCGCCGGCCTGTTCGCGCAGGAGATCGAGCAGGGTGGCAGAACTCGCGAGATAGATTCGCCGGTCCCAGGTAATGGGCGGCATTTCTCCGGCCGCCTCAGCGGCGAGTTCGAGCGTCTGGGTGACGCGGACGGCGGGCGAGGCGAGTAAGCGCTTCCAGCCTACCGCATGATCGCGGATATGCAGCCCCATCAGGGCCGCGCCCTTGCGGCCGCGCTTGTTCAGCGGGCGGTCGAAGTCCCGCAGGCGGGCATCGTGCCAGTCGGACTTGGCGTGGCGGAAGATTCCAAGCGTTTTCATGCGAGCCCTTAAATGGCGATCTTCAGGCGTCCGGGGCGAACGGCGAAACGGATGACCGTGCCGCGCTCTCCTGTCTTTCGCCTTCTCCTGAACCATTATGGGCCACGCGGCGCAAGGCCTCCTCCAGCGAAATGCGGAGAACCGGGGTTCCGGCGGGGAAGGCGCTGAGCAGGCGCGACGGGAATGCCGAGGACAGCACCACGAAATGGCCGCGGTCGCCCTTGCTGCGGATCAGGCGGCCGAAGGCCTGGGCGAGCTTGGCGCGGATCAGGCCGTCGTCATAGATCGAGCCGCCGCCCGCCACGCGCCGTGCGCGATGGAGAATGGTCGGACGCGGCCAGGGAACCTGCTCCATGACGACGAGGCGCAGCGATTCGCCGGGAACGTCCACGCCGTCGCGCAGGGCATCGGTGCCGAGCAGCGAAGCGGCGGGATCGTCGCGGAAGATATCGACCAGGGTGCCGGTGTCGATCGGGTCGACGTGCTGGGCGTAGAGCGGCAGGCCGCCGCGCGCGAGGCGATCGGCAATGCGGCCATAGACCGCGCGCAGGCGGCGGATGGCCGTGAACAGTCCGAGCACACCGCCGCCGGCGGCCTCGATCAGCCGCCCATAGGCGCCCGCGAGCGCCGGGATGTCGCCGCGCGGAACATCGGTGACGATCAGCACTTCGGCCTGTGTGGCATAGTCGAAGGGGCTGAGATGTTCGGACAGTTTCGGCGCGACGTCGATATGGTTCACGCCGGAGCGGGCGATGGCCTTGTCCCAGCTTTCGCCGTCGCGCAGGGTCGCCGAAGTCATGACCACGCCGTGGGCGGGTTCGAGGACCGTGCTGGCGAAAGGCTTCATCGGATCGAGCCAGTGGCGGTGGATGCCGACGTCGTACTCGCGCGCTTCCGAACGGTCGAGCGCCAGCCAGTCGACGAATTCCGGATCGGCGGGGCCGCCGAGACGGCCCAGCATCGCTTCCCAGGCCAGGAGGATATCGACGCGCCAGCCCAACGACTGGCGCGCGCCTTCGATGCGGGCGCGGCCCGGGCCGTCGAGCCAGTCCGGTCCGTCTTCCAGAAGGGCTTCGAGCCGCAGGCCGAGGCGAACGAGAGGCTGGCGCAGTTCGCCCAGCGCCTCGCGGGCGGCTTCGGCCACTTCGACGAAGGAGCCGTCCAGCCCGGCCGCTTCGGTTTCCAGGCCATAGCCCGCTTCCTGCCCGCCGCTTTCGTCGCGCGCGTAGACGGTGGCGCGCACGGCTGCGAGCAGGTCCTCGATCGGGCCGGAAGGCTCGCCTTCGGTCAGGCGCTGCATCCAGCCGTCACCGGGAAGCGCTTCGGCGGCGGCGCGGGCGGCGTTGATGGCCTTGGCCCCGGCTTCGTCATAGCTGGCGACATCGGCGAGGCGGGCCGAAAGACCGCGCCTTCGCCCGCGCGAGGCCTTTTCAGGGCCGATCACCCAGCGGCGCAGTTCGATCGCTTCCGCGCCGGTGAGCGCAGCGGCGAAAGTCGAATCGGCAGCGTCGAAGACGTGATGGCCTTCGTCGAAAACGATACGCGTGGGCCGGGCGGCATGGTCGCGGCCCCGGGCGGCGTTGATCATTACCAGCGCGTGGTTGCCGATCACGAGGTCCGCCCCGGCGCTGGCGCGGGCGGCGCGTTCGATGAAGCACTTTCGGTAATGCGGGCAACCGGCATAGACGCATTCGCCGCGCCGGTCGGTGAGGGCGGTGATGCCGCGCTGGCGGAACAGGGTGCCGAGCCAGCCGGGCAGATCGCCGCCGATCATGTCGCCGTCCTGCGTATAGGCCGCCCAGCGCGCGACGAGCTGCGCCATGATCGCCGGGCGCCCGGTGAAGCCGCCTTGCAGGGCGTCTTCCAGATTGAGCAGGCAGAGGTAGTTCTCGCGTCCCTTGCGCACGACCACCGGCGGGGTGCCGTCCGCGCGCCGTTCGGGCCAGGCGCGGCGGCTCTCCTTGCGGAGCTGGCGTTGCAGCGCCTTGGTATACGTGGATACCCAAGTCGTGCCGCCCGAGAGGCCGCTCCAGAGCGAGGCGGGCGCCAGGTAGCCCAGCGTCTTGCCGATTCCGGTCCCGGCCTGGGCCAGCACGACATGGGGGCGTCCCGAGGACTGGCGGGGCGCGAAGGCGGCGGCAGCCTCGGCGGCATAGGCCTGCTGCGAGGGGCGCTGCTCGGCGCTGCTGCCGGTCAGTTGCGCGAGACGTCCGAGAACCTCGTCCTTGTCGAGCACGATCTGCCGGGGCTGCGGCAGTTCGGGGCTTTCCTCCCATTCCGGCAGTTTGGTGAACAGCCAGCGCTCGGCCCGTTCGGGCTTGGCAATGCGCGGGCCGAGCAGGCTGGCCCAGGGCCAGCGCATGCGCACGAGCGATTGCAGCGAGGTCCAGGCGCCTTCGCGCTCCGACCAGGTCGGGCTTTCGCATAGGTCGAGCAAGGCGCCCGCCGCTTCCTGGAGCAGGCGGGGCACGTCGGCATCGTCCTGCGGCACATCGAGGTCGAGCGCCTGGGCGAGGCCCTTCGGCGTCGGCACGACGAAGCGGGCCGGATGCACGAAGGCATAGAGTTCGAGCAGGTCGAGTCCGGACAGGTCCGGGTAGCCGAGACGCGTCGCCACCAGCGGAGCGTTAAGGATCAGCAGCGGGGTGTCGGCCGCCGCAGTAACCGATTCGCCCTTCGAGACCGGGCGCGTATGGCCCGATCCGTCGCGGAGCCAGGAACCGCCATGGCTGGCATGAAGGGCAGGAATGGGCAGGGCGGCCATGGCCTCCGTCTTAGGCATGGCGCGGACAAAAGGGAAACCTCGCAGTCGCCGCTTTCGTCGATAACCAAGCTCTCACGATAAAAAATACATCAAGATACATTTTAGGGTCTTGTAGATCGCGCTTTAAGATATATTTTGAGTCCATCATGAAGAGGAACGAAAACGACATGAGAGATCATCATTCTCACAGGCGCGGCATGGACCGCGCAGAACGCGGCGAGTGCCGCACGGGCCGCCACCACGATTATCCCGGTGATCGTCATCGCGGTGGGTGCCGCGAGGATCATGCGCCGCATGGCATGCGCGGACGCGGTGGCTTCGGTATGGTGCGCGGTCCGTTCGGCCGCGACGATGACGGCTTCGGCGGCGGATTTCCGGGAGGCCGGGGACGTGGTCGCGGTGGACGCGGTGAAGGTTTTCGCGGCGGCTTCGGCGGTGGACCCGGCGACGGGCGCATGGGCGGCGGGCGTCGCAAGCGCCTGTTCGATCAGGCCGAGCTTCAGATCCTGCTGCTTGCGCTGATCGCCGAGACCCCGCGCCATGGCTATGACCTGATCCGCGAGATCGAAAACCTGTCCGGCGGCGACTATGCGCCGAGCCCCGGCGTGGTCTATCCCGCGCTCACGTACATGGAGGAGTCAGGTCTGATCGCTCCGGCGGCCGACGCCGGCTCGCGCAAGTCCTACGAGACGACTGAGGAGGGCCGGGCACAGGCTGCAGCCGATGCCGACAAGGCCGAAGCACTCAAGGCCCGTCTTTCCGCTCTTGCCGAGGCGCGCGAGAAGGTCGACCCTGCGCCGGTGCGCCGTGCCATGCACGCGCTGAAGATCGCGATGTTCGACCGGCTGTCGAAGGACGGCGCCAACCGGGAGGTGATCCTCCAGATCGCCGATGCGCTAGACGAGGCGACCCGCAAGATCGAAAGGATCGAAGGATGAGCACGATCACGGCCCGCGTGGCTACGGAGAGCGGCGGCAAGTATGTCCGCCAGCTCTGCAAGCACTGGAGCCACAAGCTCCAGACCGAAGTGGACGGCGATACCGGTACGGTGACCTTCCCGAACGCCGTCGCCACCATGGCGGCGGACGGCGAGGGCATCACCATCGCGATCACCGGCGAGAAGCGCGAAGATGTGGAGGGCCTGACCGACGTGGTCGCGCGCCACATCGACCGTTTCGCCTTCCGCGAGGCGCCGCTCGCCTACGACTGGCAGTGGCAGGAAGCGTGAAAGCGCCTTGGCGCTTTGGGCATTTCGCGGGGAGCGCTTGCCTTGGCCCTTGCGAAATGCGCGCTTTTGGCCAAAGAGCGCTGCCATGACTGAACAAGCCCTGATCGAAGCCGCACGTGTGTCCAAGGCCTGGCCCTTCCAGGAGGCCCAGAAGCTGCTCAAGCGTTATCCGCAGGGCAAACCTGGTGGCGCGCCGGTGCTCTTCGAGACCGGCTACGGTCCCTCGGGCCTGCCGCATATCGGCACGTTCCAGGAAGTTCTGCGCACCACGCTCGTCCGCCGCGCCTATGAAGCGCTGACCGGCGGCGCGCCGACGCGCCTTGTCGCCTTCTCGGACGACATGGACGGGCTGCGCAAGGTCCCCGAAAATATCCCGAATTCGGAAGTGCTAGCCGCCAATCTCGGCAAGCCGCTCAGCCGCATTCCCGATCCTTTCGGCACGCATGAAAGCTTCGCACATCACAACAATGCGATGCTGCGCGACTTCCTCGACCGTTTCGGTTTCGACTACGAGTTCGTTTCGGCCAGCGACCGCTATAACTCAGGCGAATTCGACGCGGCGCTGACCCGCGTGCTGGAATGCAACCAGGGCATTCTCGACATCATGCTGCCGACCCTGCGCGAGGAGCGTCGCAAGACCTATTCGCCGGTTCTGCCGGTCTCGCCGACCACGGGCGTGGTGCTCCAGGTGCCGGTCGAAGTGCTGGACCCTGCCACCGGCATGATCCGTTTCACCGACGAGGACGGCAGCGTCGTCGAGCAGTCGGCGTTCGGCGGCAAGGCCAAGCTCCAGTGGAAGGTCGACTGGGCCATGCGCTGGTATGCGCTCGGTGTCGACTACGAGATGTGCGGCAAGGACCTGACCGACTCGGTCACCCAGTCCGGCAAGATCGTGCAGGTGCTGGGCGGCCGGAAGCCGGAAGGCCTGATCTACGAACTGTTCCTCGACGAGAACGGCGAGAAGATTTCCAAGTCCAAGGGCAACGGCCTGACCATCGAGCAGTGGCTGACTTACGGCACGGAGGAGTCGCTGGGCTTCTACCTGTTCCGCGAGCCGAAGAGCGCCAAGCAACTCCACGTCGGCGTGATCCCCAAGGCGGTCGACGAATACTGGCAGTTCCGCGGCAACCTTGCCGGGCAGGCGCTGGACAAGCAGCTCGGCAATCCCGTGTGGCATCTGCTGCGCGCGAGTGGCGATGGTGAGGGCGCGGGCGATACCGTGCCGGTGACGTTCTCGCTGCTGCTCAATCTCGTGGGCGTGCTCGGCGCCGATGCGACGGCGGATCAGGTCTGGTCCTACCTCGGCAACTACGTGGCCGACGCCAATCCCGAGGCGCATCCCGAACTCGGCGAAATGGTCCGGGCGGCGCTGGCCACCAACCGTGACTTCATCGCGCCGACCCTTCAGCGCCGCGCCCCCAGCGCCAACGAGGCCGAGGCCCTGAAGGTGCTCGACGCCGAACTGGAGAAGGCCGGTCCCGAGGCGACGGCCGAGGAACTCCAGAACGTGGTCTATGAAATCGGCAAGAACGAGGCCTATCAGTTCGAGAGCCTGCGCGATTGGTTCAAGGCGCTCTACGAGACGTTGCTCGGCAGCCCGCAGGGGCCGCGCATGGGAAGCTTCATCGCGCTTTACGGCGTGCCCGAAACGCGCAAGCTGATCGCTGAGGCTCTGTCCCCGGCGAACTGAGGCCGCAAATGCACAAGAACCCCAGGACGCCCGAGGAACTCGCCGAAGAGCTGCTCGGGCGTCGGTTCGGCGATCTCGACAAGGAGGACCGGGAGGTTCTTCGCCGCATCGCGACCGGAACCGTCGTCGGTCCCAATGCCGATGAACTGGCGGCGCTTCACGCCACGCGCGGGGACCGGCTGGCCGACCGGGTAGCGGCGGTTGGGGGAAGCTGGGGTTTCATAATCGCATTCGCACTGGTGCTGTTTGGCTGGATGCTGCTCAACAGCAGCGTTCTGGAAGCCCTGGGGGTCAAGCCCTTCGACGGCTATCCCTATATCTTCCTGAATCTGATGCTCTCCATGCTGGCGGCGATCCAGGCGCCGGTCATCATGATGAGCCAGAACCGGCAGGCCGAAAAGGATCGCATCACCGCGCGGCACGACTACGAGGTGAACCTGCGGACCCAGCTGGAAATCATCCGCCTGCACCGCCGGTTCGATCATCTCATGGAATATCTGGAAACGCGGCGCTCTGCGGAAGACGGCGAGGAAGTCTGAGAGCTTATTTCCAGGGTCTCGCTCGGAACCACTTCGTCGCCACATACTTGACCCCGCGCAGCACCGGCCGGGCCGCATGCATCGTCAGCGGGTTCGGTGAGCCGTCCGGCAGGGCGTTGTTCCAGATCAGCAGCGATCCGGCGGCAGGCACGACCTTGAGGTTGAGATGGACGAAATCGGTGGTGCCGCCTTCCTCCACGGCATTGAGATAGATCATCGCCGTCCAGCTGCGCTGCCCGCCGTTGCGGCTTTCGCGGCGCCAGTAGGGGGCCTGGGTGTCGAACCAGTCCCAGTGTTCGTGATAGTACTCGCCCCGGTTGTAGCGCTGGCCCTGCACGGATTCGCCGTGACCGGGAGCGATGCCGGTCAACGCGGCGAGCCGCTCGTCGAGCGCGTGGATCACGCCGTCATGCGGATCGACGTCGCCGGAGAAGCTGGTCCGGTATCCTTCCCAGTCCTTCTCCTCCACAAGGCGGGAGGGGCAGGCGACATCGTCGATCAGGCCGATGATGTGCCGGCAATGCGCGTCGCTGAGAAATGCAGGGGAGCTGTAGATTTCAGCGCCATCGACCGCGAGGCGGGCAAGCGCGGAGTTCTCCGCCAGGCGCTCGCGAACGCGGTTGCCCGTCCTTGCCAGAGCGTCGCAATCGGGATGGGCGGGTTTCATGCGGCCGAGACTAACCGCGCTTGAGCGGGGATCAATCGGACCAGGCTACGAAACTGTGGGCTACGAAACTGTGGTTGATCTTTCGGGTGATCTTCGGAAGCCGACGCGAAAAGCCCCCCGGATCGCGGGATCCGGGGGGCTTCGTTTGCGCAATTACCAGAAGAAGTCGTAGATCACGTCCACCACTTCGCCGGAGTAGACGTCCACCAGCAGCACGTCGTCGTAATAGCGGACCCAGCGATAGGGGCCGTAGACGGGCGGCAGGCGATATTCCCAGGGATCGTTGATCCAGTAGTTGCTGCCATAGAACAGCGAACCCAGCGAGAAGCCGATGCTCAGGCGGCGGTAGGAATAACCCCGGTACGGCGCGTAATAGCCGCCCATGCGGTAGACCGAACGGTTGCGGTCGCGATAGTGCTGCCAGTCGTAGCGATTGTCGCGGCGCCAGTCGCTGCGGTCCCAACGGCGGTTGTCGTTACCGGCCCAACGGCGATCGTCATTGCGGCGATCCCGGCCCCAGGCATTGCGGTCGGGGCGGTTGTCGTTGTTGTTCCAGCGACGGTCGTCACCGCGCCGATCGTCATTGGGGCGGACTTTGCCCCAGGCGTTCCGATCAGGGCGATTGTCGTTGTTGTTGTTCCAGCCGGGGCGCCCATCCGGACGATTGTCACCGGGGCGGACGTCGGGGCGATCCGGACGGTCTGGGCGATTGCCGGCGCTCCAGCGACGATCGTCATTGCCGCGAGAGCCCTGCCAGCCGCTCTGCGAGCCGTTATTCTGCCAGCGATTGCCGGACTTCCAGCTCGGCTGCCCCTGAGCAGGGCTACGGTCGGGGCGGTCATTGCCCCACGCGCGGCCGCCTTGCTGGGTGGGGGCGGGACGGCCCTGCTGCGGTTGCGCCTGAGGTTGTGGCCCCGGTTGTGGTCGCGATTGCGGCTGGGGGCGATCACCGCCGCCGCGCCAGGCAGAGGGGCGCTGCGCTCGCTCGGGCGCCTGTGGGCGCTGGACTTCGGGGCGGGCGACTTCGGTTCGCGGCTGCGGAGCAGGGCGGTTGGCGCCGCCATTCCCGCCTCGGCCTTCGCCGCGATCGCGCCCCTGACCCCAGGCGCGCTCCTGACGGGGCTCGGCCATGGCGGCGGTGGGAACGGCAAGTCCCGCGGCGGCAATGGCCATTGCGCCGAGCGCGGCGGCGGAAAGCAGCTTCTTCGCCTTCAGTGTATGTTCCTTTGTCATTTTCCGGTCTCCAAACCGGATTTCCCGCCCGGCGATGACGGTTCATCCTGGGTTTGTTTCTAGACGAAGCGCGCTGTCGGAATGGTGAACCGAGACAACGCCGATTGTTCAGATTTGGTTTGCCCTGAATGAACAAAGCCGCCGTCCAGTGGCCCGGACGGCGGCTTCGCTTGGCTCATCTGATCGGAAGGATCAGCGGGTCAGCTTCTTGCCCAGCGCGTCAGCGCGTCAGCTTTTTGTAGGCCAGACGGGTCGGACGGTCGGCCGCATCGCCAAGGCGGCGGCGCTTGTCTTCTTCGTAAGCCTCGAAGTTGCCTTCGAACCATTCGACGTGGCTGTTGCCTTCGAACGCCAGGATGTGAGTCGCCAGACGGTCGAGGAAGAAGCGGTCGTGGCTGATGACCACGGCGCAGCCTGCGAAGTTCTCGATGGCTTCTTCCAGCGCGCCCAGCGTTTCGACGTCAAGGTCGTTGGTCGGTTCGTCGAGCAGGAGGACGTTGCCACCCTCCTTCAGCATCTTGGCCATGTGGACGCGGTTGCGTTCACCGCCCGACAGCTTGCCGACGTTCTTCTGCTGGTCGGCGCCCTTGAAGTTGAACGCGCCGACATAGGCGCGGGTCGACATGTCGTGGCCGTTGACCTTCATGTAGTCGAGCCCGTCGGAGATTTCCTCCCAGACGTTCTTCTTGGGGTCGAGGTGATCGCGGCTCTGGTCCACGAAGCCCAGGTGCACGGTCGAACCGATGTCGATCGAACCCTCGTCCGGGGTTTCCTTGCCGGTGAGCATCTTGAACAGCGTGGACTTGCCGGCGCCGTTCGGGCCGATCACGCCGACGATGCCGCCCGGCGGCAGGATGAAGGACAGGTCCTCGAACAGCAGCTTGTCGCCGAAGGCCTTCGAGATGTTCTTCACCTCGATGACCTTGCCGCCCAGACGCTCAGGCACCTGGATGACGATCTGGGCCTTGCCGGGCTTGCGGCCGGCCTGGGCTTCCTGAAGCTGTTCGAACTTGCGGATACGCGCCTTCGACTTGGTCTGGCGGGCGGCGGGGGTCTGCCGCATCCACTCCAGCTCGTCCTTGAGCGCCTTCTGGCGGCCGGATTCCTCGCGGTCCTCCTGCTCCATGCGCTTGGCCTTCTTCTCCAGGTAGGTGGAGTAGTTGCCTTCGTAGGGGAAGTACTTTCCGCGGTCGAGTTCGAGGATCCAGTCCACCACGTGGTCGAGGAAGTAGCGGTCGTGGGTGATCATCAGCACCGCGCCCGCGTATTCCTTCAGGTGGTTTTCCAGCCATTCGACGGATTCGGCGTCGAGGTGGTTGGTCGGTTCGTCGAGCAGCAGGATCGACGGCTTCTGGATCAGCAGGCGGGTGAGCGCCACGCGGCGCTTTTCACCGCCGGACAGGCTTTCGACGGGCCAGTCGCCCGGCGGGCAGCGCAGTGCTTCCATCGCGATTTCGAGCTGGTTGTCGAGCGTCCAGCCGTCGACCGCGTCGATCTTGTCCTGTAGCTCGCTCATCTCGGCGCCGAGCGCTTCGAAATCGGCGTCTTCCTCGCCCATTTCCATGCCGATCTGGTTGAAGCGATCGACCATGTCGGCGGTCGCGCGGGCGCCGTCCTTGACGTTTTCGAGCACGGTCTTGGTCGGATCGAGTTCCGGTTCCTGCTCGAGGTAGCCGACGGTGATGTTCTCACCCGCCCAGGCTTCGCCGGTGTAATCGGTGTCGATGCCGGCCATGATCTTGATCAGGGTCGACTTGCCGACGCCGTTCGGGCCGACGATGCCGATCTTGGCACCCTGGTAGAACTGCAGGTTGATGTCGTTCAGCACCGGCTTCGGGGCGCCGGTGAAGGTCTTGGTCATGCCCTTCATGACGAAGGCGTATTGGGCAGCCATCGGTTTCCTCTGGAAATAGGATCTGGATCGGAAAAGTTGCCGCTCGCTCTACAGGTGCGAGGCCCGGTTGCCAAGGGTAGGGCCGGACGCTCCGAGAGTGTGACGCGCCGGTTGACACGAAAGGTCCGAAATGTGTCCGCTTGCCGGGTCTTCAGGCGATCGAAAGCGGGCGGGAACCGGGGAAGACTTCCATGCCGACAGGGACCGGGACGTGTGAACTTCGGCAAGGCGGAAATGTGAGCTGTTCGAACAGGGCACCGGCTTGCTCCATTTCAGGGCCATCTGAATTTCGGGGTCACACGATCTCGATCCTCTCAGAACCGGGCGGTGTAGGAAACCGCCGGGCTGGGACGCTCTTCACAAAAAGGGTTGATCGCTGCTGCGTCAGCGCCCAGTCGCCCAGCTACCCAGTCTCGGTGTGGCAAAATCTTGTGGCTGTAGCTGGATTTGAGGAACGACAAGACCATGAGCGACATCTCCATCAGGCTCGACGATCCCGCGGCGTCGCACGTTGCTCACCTTCTGGAGTATCACCTCCGCGAGTTGCAGGAGGTCATGGGGAACCATGCCTTCGCTCTCGATGCCAGCGGACTGTCGGATCCGAGTGTCAGCTTCTGGACGGCGTGGAACGGCGATACGCTCGCCGGTTTCGGAGCGCTCAAGGAACTGGATGCGTCGCGGGGTGAAGTGAAGTCCATGCGGGCGGCGCCCTCCGCGCGCGGGACCGGCGTGGGACGGGCCATGCTCGCGCATATCGTCGCGGAAGCACGGGCGAGGGGCTATGCGTGCCTGAACCTCGAGACCGGCACGGCGGCGCTGCATGTTCCGGCGATTTCGCTCTACCGGAGCGCCGGTTTCGTCTCGTGCGAGGCCTTTGCCGACTATCGGCCCAGCCCGCACAATCAGTTCATGCGGCTGGACCTTGTGTCCTGATCTCGCGCGGCCGACCAACCAGGGCCGTTCAATCACGCGGAAGGGGGACAGGCCGGTTGGCAGGAGCGACGGGGCGCGTTAGGCACCTGTCATGCAACGCAGATTCTCCCGCGCGGCGCTTCTCGCCGCCTCTCCGCTCCTCGCCGCCGTCCCGCTTCTGGCGGCTCCCGCACAGGCCACGCCGACCGAAGGTTCGGGCGTCGCCTGGGAGATCGTCGAAGGCCTGACCACCGAGATCGGTGCGCGCCTTGCCGGATCGCCCGAAGAAGGCCAGGCCCGCCTCTGGGCCGAGGCCAAGCTCAATGCACTGGGCTTCCAGAATGTGAAGATCGAGCCGTTCAAGACGCTCGCCTGGAAGCGCGGCGAAGAACGGGCGAAGCTGACCGCGCCTTACACGCAGGCGCTGGCGATCGCCGCGCTCGGCCTCTCGGCGCCGACACCCGCCAAGGGCATCCAGGCCGAGATGGTCTATTTCCCGACGCTCGATGCCCTCAAGGCTGCACCGGAAGGGTCGCTCAAGGGCAAGGTCGCCTTCGTGGACCACGCCATGCGCGCGGCGCAGGACGGTTCGGGATACGGCCCTTACGGCGACGTGCGCCGCCGCGGTCCCTCGATCGCCTCGCAGAAGGGCGCTTCGGCCATCGTCATCCGCTCGGCGGGTACGGACAACCACCGCAATCCGCATACCGGCGTCACCGTCTTCGCCAAGGATGTCGCCGCGATCCCGGCCGGGGCGGTCTCCAATCCGGATGCCGACCTGATCGCCCGCATCGCCAAGCGCGGCAAGCCGATGAAGATCGACCTCACCCTGCTCGGCAAGCCGTTCCCGGATGCGCCCTCGGGCAATGTGATCGCCGACCTGCCGGGCCGCGATCCCTCGCTGCCGAAGATCGTGCTCGCCTGCCATCTCGACTCCTGGGATCTGGCGACCGGCGCGATCGACGACGCTTCGGGCTGCGGCATCGTCACCGCCGCAGCACTGGCCGCGCAGAAGGACGGCAAGACCCTGCGCACGATCCGCGTGCTCTGGGCGGGCAACGAGGAAATGGGCGTCACCGGCGGCGGCAGCAAGGCCTATGCCGAGATGCACGGCAACGAACCCCACGCCGTGGCGATGGAGAGCGACTTCGGCGCCGACAAGGTCTGGCAGTTCCGCCTGACGCTGGCCGACAGCAACAAGGCCGTGGGCGAGAAGATCAAGGCGGCGCTCTGGCCGATGGGCATCGTCCATCACGACGGCGCGGCTACCGGCGGCGCGGATGTCTCGGGCATCATCGCCAAGCAGGAACTGGCGGTGGTCGACCTCGGGCAGGACGGCATGCACTACTTCGACCTGCACCACACGCCGGACGACACGCTCGACAAGGTCGATCCGGCCGCGCTCCAGCAGAATGTCGATGCCTGGACGGCGGTGCTGAAGGTCATCGCCAACGAACCCGGCGAGATCGCGCGGGTGCCCGGATCGAAGGGCGAAGGTTAAGAGAAAGAGCAGGGGGCCATCGCCCCCTGCACCCCCAAGACTGTCGAGGTCGTGACCTGCGCTATCCGTCGTGCGCTCATGGCTGCGCCGCAGGGAGCGCGCACCGGATAGGTAGCGCGCAAGGTAGACATTCCGAGGGTCTGGGGGATCATCCCCCAGGACTTCCCTCTTACTTCATCCCCTGAATCAGGCCGTGGATTTCGACCAGCCGCCGCGCCTGCTCCAGATGCAGCAGTTCGGTCATCTTGCCGTCGACGCGGATCGCGCCCTTGCCCTGGTTCTCGGGCAGCGTGAACGCCTCGATCACGCCATGCGCCCAGGCGAGGTCGGCCTCGCTCGGCGAGAAGACGGTGTTGCAGGGTTCGATCTGCGCGGGGTGGATCAGGCTCTTGCCGTCGAAGCCGAACATCAGCCCCTGGCGGGCTTCGGCCTCGAAAACGGCGAGGTCGCGGAACTCGTTGCAGACGCCGTCGAGGATGGTGAGGCCATGGGTGCGCGCGGCGGCGACCGCCATGGCAAGGAAGGGCAGGAACGGCGTGCGGCAGGGTGTGAGCTGGGCGCGCATTTCCTTGGCGAGGTCGTTGGTGCCGAGGATCCAAAGCGACAGCCGCGTGGTGCGGGCCATGGCGGCGAGCCGGGGCAGGTTGCCGACGCTCTCGCAGGTCTCGATCATCGTCCAGAGCTGCATGTTTTCGTGCGCGCCGGAGAGGGCGGCGTGATAGCGCGCGATATCCTCCGGCGTGCCGACCTTGGGCACGAGCACGGCATCGGCCCGCGAGGCGGCGATGGCGACGAGATCGGCCGCGCCCCATTCGGTATCGAGGCCGTTGGCGCGGATGGCGACCTGACGGTGGCCGAAGCCGCCTTCGGCAACGGCGGCGATGGCGGCGGCGCGGGCCTCTTCCTTGGCTTCGGGGGCTACCGCGTCTTCGAGGTCCAGCACGACCATGTCGCAAGGCAGGGTGCGCGCCTTGGCAATGGCTTTCGCGTTGGAGGCGGGAAGGTAAAGCGCGCTGCGGCGCGGGCGGTTGTCGTGCTCGGAGGCGGTCATGGTCGGGGGTTCCTCTCGGTTGCGTGAGGCATTGCGGAGAGGAAACGGCAGGTCAAGGCCGCGGGAACGGCGCCAGCTATTCGGCAAATAAATTGCGTTACGGCTTGCTACAGCGCTGTTGGGTAGTGCAAACGTTTGAGAAATCTTGTAGCAGCGCGCTGTCGTTATCGATCGTACCTCCTCCACGATCGATCGTGCGGGCCGTTTTCACGGCCCACGCTGCGACAGCCCTTACGGGTCGCATGCCGTCCCGCGACCGCTTCACGAATAGAAGCGGCGCGGGACGGTTTTCCCGTCAGGCAGCGGGTTCGAGGATTTTTTCCGGAATTCGATCGACAAGGCGGCCAATGTCGTGCGCGGGGATGGTCTCGACGAAGCCTGTCATATCGCCTGCGCGGATAGCGGGGCGTGCTGCTTGCCTGTCCTGCGCCTTTCGGTAGTCAGAATGGCGATCACGGCAGCGAGGAAGAACTCGCCAAGCCGATATTCCGGAGGACTGAAAGCACCATGACAGTTGAAGTTCTGCTCCCCAAGATCGGCTTCTCGATGCAAGAGGGCCAGGTGGCCGAATGGCTGGTGTCGGATGGTGGGACCGTCACTGAAGGCGAGCCGCTGTTCTCGCTCGAAGCCGACAAGTCCACCAACGAAGTCGAGGCGCCTGCTTCCGGAACCCTGCGGATCGTCGCTTCCGTTGGCGAGACTTACGAAGTGGGCACGGTGCTCGGTTATATCGACTAGGCGGTAGAGCAAGGTCGGGAAATCGGGGCGGGAAGGGGCTGGACAGTCCCTTTTCCCAGGTCCAGATTACCGGCATGCGCAAGATCCTGCCTGCCGCCGTAGCGGCACTCGCCCTCGCTCTTTCCGCCGGTGCCGCTCAGGCGGCCTTGCCGGTGGGCGCCAAGGCTCCGGCCTTCTCGACGCAGGGTGCCAAGGGCGGCAAGGTGATGTCCTTCGATCTCAAGTCGGCCTTGAAGAAGGGGCCGGTGGTGCTCTATTTCTACCCCAAGGCCTTTACGCAGGGGTGCACGCTGGAAGCCCACGCCTTTGCCGATGCGACCGATGATTTCGGCAAGTTCGGGGCGACGGTCGTGGGCATGTCGAACGACGACCTGCCGACGCTCCAGAAGTTCTCGACCGAAGCCTGCCGCGACAAGTTCGCCGTTGCCGTCGCCACGCCGGCGGTGATCAAGGCCTACGATGTCGCCCTGAAGCGCGAAGGCGCTCCGGCGGGCATGACCGATCGCACCAGCTATGTGATCGCGCAGGACGGGCGGATCACAATGGTCCATTCCGATCTCGATTACCGCGATCATGTCAAGCTGACGCTGGAAGCGGTGAAGAAGCTCAAGCATTGAGGCTGGCGGCAGGGCGGAGCGGGCACGTTCACTTCCTGCCTTGAACAAGCCCCCCATTGGCGCGTAAGAGCGCCCTTTCCCCGCGCGGTGCTCCGCGCGTGCTTTACATATGCCGTCGCTGCGCTATGCGCGCGCTGTCGCTTCTTGGGAGTTTCAAGTCATGCGTGCCGAAGGGCAGGCCCACATTGCGCGTATCGAGAAGGCCCTCGCGCTGGTCCGCAAGTTCCTCGACTGGGACCGCGCCCTGCGCCGGTTCGACGAGCTGAACGCGCGCGTCGAAGATCCCACGCTTTGGGACAAGCCCAAGGAAGCCGAAGCGGTGATGAAGGAACGTCGCCGTTTGGAAGCGTCCATCGGCGCCGTGAACGAGATCAGCCGCGAGATGCAGGACGCCGTCGAGTTCGTCGAACTGGGCGAGATGGAAGGCGACGAGGATACCATCAACGAAGGTATCGCCGCGCTTGCCGCGCTGGCCGAGCGTGCCGACCACGACAAGGTGACCGCGCTCCTTTCGGGCGAGGCCGATTCCAACGATACCTACCTCGAAGTCCACGCCGGTGCCGGCGGTACGGAGAGCCAGGACTGGGCCGAGATGCTCCAGCGCATGTACACGCGCTGGGCCGAGCGTCACGGCTACAAGGTCGAGCTGGTCGACTACCACGCCGGTGAAGCCGCGGGCATCAAGAGCTGCACCCTGCTGATCAAGGGCGAGAACGCCTACGGCTATGCCAAGACCGAGAGTGGCGTCCACCGCCTGGTCCGCATCAGTCCTTATGACAGCTCGGCGCGCCGCCACACCAGCTTCTCGTCGGTCTGGGTCTACCCGGTGATCGACGACAGCTTCGAGATCGACATCAACCCCTCGGACCTGAAGATCGATACCTATCGCGCTTCGGGTGCGGGCGGCCAGCACGTCAACACCACGGACTCGGCGGTGCGTATCACCCACGCGCCTTCGGGCATCGTCGTGGCCAGCCAGATCGACCGTTCGCAGCACAAGAACCGTGAAATCGCGATGGGCATGCTGAAGGCGCGCCTGTTCGAGGAAGAGATGCGCAAGCGTGAGGAAGCCGCCAGCGCCGAACACGCCAGCAAGAGCGACATCGGCTGGGGCCACCAGATCCGTTCCTACGTCCTTCAGCCCTATCAGCAGGTGAAGGACCTGCGCACCGGCGTGGTCTCCACCGCGCCGGGCGACGTGCTCGACGGCGCCCTCGATCCCTTCATGGCCGCCGCGCTCTCGCAGCGCGTGACGGGCGAGAAGGTCGAAGTGGAAGACGTCGACTGAACCCGTGAACGGCCCGCACCGGCATGACTTTGCCAAGTGCGGGCCGAACCGCTAAAGGGCCGCATGCGCTTGTCCTTCCGCCTTTCCTGTCGAGCTGCCGTAATGGCTTCGACGCTCGCTTTCGGGCTGACCCTTGGGGCCTGCCACCGCGAGCGGGTGGACGAATCGCGCCCTGAAAGCGTGCGGGCCTTCCCGGTGGCGGACCGTCCAGTCTCCAAGACGCCGGACGGCGCCGTCGGCACCGAAGTCCAGCGCGACAGCCTGAACGAAGCGCAAGTGGTCATGGATCTCGCGAAGATCGAGCCGGGCATGAGCGTGGCCGATCTCGGCGCGGGCGAGGGCTACTACACGGTGCGCCTGGCCCAGCGCGTCGGCGCCAAGGGCCGCGTGCTGGCCGAGGATATCGACCGCGAGGCGAACGAGCGACTGGGCAACCGCGTCATGCGTGAGGAGCTGGAGAACGTCTCCATCAAGCTCGGCACGCCGGACGATCCCAAGCTGCCGGAAGGCAGCTTCGACCGGGTGTTCCTGGTCCACATGTACCATGAAGTGACCGAGCCTTATGCCTTCCTGTGGCACTTGCGCCCGTCGCTGCGCGAGGGCGGCCGTGTCGTCGTGGTCGACGTCGATCGGGCCAGCGACAGCCACGGCATTCCGCCGCAACTGCTTTTCTGCGAATTTGCGTCCATGGGGTTCCGTCTGACGGAATTTGTCCGTAAGCCGGAGCTCCAGGGCTACTACGCACAGTTCGAGGTTGCCGGTCCAAGGCCGGAACCGGAAAACATCGTACCTTGCCGGATATCCGGCAACACCATGACGCAAAAGTAGTGCGTCAGTAGCACAGGGCGTATACAGGGCCGCTGAACCGGCGTGCCACGCGCCGGGGGAAAGACGAAAGAGAAGATGGGTTTCAAGGGTCTCAAGCCGATTGTCTATGGTGGACGCGAAGTCTGGCCGCTCGTCGAGGGCGGCAAGGGCGTTGCCGCGACCAACCACATGAGTTCGGGCGCCTGGGCGGCGGCGGGCGGCATCGGTACGGTCAGCGCCGTCAATGCCGACAGCTATGACGCCGAAGGCAAGATCGTCCCGCAGGTCTACAATGCCCTGACGCGCAAGGAGCGTCATCAGGAACTGATCGACTACGCCATCGACGGCGCGGTCGAACAGGTCCGCCGTGCCTACGAGATTTCGAACGGCAACGGCGCGATCAACATCAACGTCCTGTGGGAAATGGGCGGCGCCCAGACCATTCTCGAAGGCGTTCTGGAGCAGACCCGCGGCATGGTCACGGGCGTTACCTGCGGCGCGGGCATGCCCTACAAGCTGTCCGAGATCGCGGCGCGCTTCAATGTGAACTACCTGCCGATCGTCAGCTCGGGCCGCGCTTTCCGCGCGCTGTGGAAGCGTGCCTATCACAAGGTGCCCGATCTGTTGGGCGCGGTGGTCTATGAGGATCCGTGGCTGGCGGGCGGTCATAACGGCCTCTCGAACGCCGAAGATCCGCTCAAGCCGGAAGATCCCTATCCCCGCGTCAAGGCGCTGCGCGATACCATGCGCGCAGAAGGCATTGCCGACACCGTGCCGATCGTCATGGCCGGCGGCGTGTGGTTCCTGCGCGACTGGGAAAACTGGATCGACAACCCGGAACTGGGTTCGATCGCATTCCAGTACGGCACCCGCCCGCTGCTGACGCACGAAAGCCCGATCCCGCAGGCGTGGAAGGACCACCTCCGCACGCTCGAACCGGGCGACGTGCTGCTGCACCGCTTCTCGCCGACGGGCTTCTACTCCTCGGCCGTGCGCAACCCGTTCCTGCGCAACCTCGAAGCGCGTTCGGAGCGCCAGATTCCCTACTCCAAGGTTGAAGCAGGCGAGCATACCGTGCGCCTCGACGTCGGCGTAAAGGGCAAGAACTTCTGGGTGGCGCCCAAGGACCTCGACCGTGCGCGTGCATGGTCGGCGCAGGGCTTCACCGACGGCCTGCGCACGCCCGACGACACGATCATCTTCGTGAACCCGGCCGAGCGCGACGAGATCCGCAAGGACCAGGCCGACTGCATGGGCTGCCTGTCGCACTGCGGCTTCTCCTCGTGGAAGGACCACGACGACTACACCACCGGCCGTCTCGCCGATCCGCGCAGCTTCTGCATCCAGAAGACGCTCCAGGATATCGCCCATGGCGGTCCGATCGACGAGAACCTGATGTTCGCGGGCCATGCCGCCTACAAGTTCAAGCAGGACCCGTTCTACTCGAACGGCTTCACCCCGACGGTGAAGGAACTGGTCGATCGCATCCTGACCGGCGACTGATCGCTTCGGTCTTGCAGACACAGGAAAGGGCGGCCTTCGGGCCGCCCTTTTTCGTTCCCGGAGGAGGAAAGCCTATCCTGCCGCCTGCGGATCGCTGGCGGGAAGCGCGCGGCAGATGCGGTCGCGCCCGGATCGCTTGGCTTCGTAGAGCGCTTCGTCCGCGAGGTGCAGGGCCGCCTCGATATCCTCGCCGCTCCAGCAGCAAAGCCCGGCGGAGAAGGTGATCGGGCGCCCGTCCACCGTGCCGATCGGCTCCTCGCGCATGCGGGCGGCGATGCGGGAGAGGGTCCAGTCGGCCTCGTCCTCGATGCATTCATGGAACAGGATCGCGAATTCCTCGCCGCCCCAGCGCGCCACCATGTCGGCGCGGCGGATCTGCGAGGAGAGGCGGTCGGCGAAGGCGCAGAGCACCCGGTCGCCTTCGTCGTGGCCCAGTTTGTCGTTGACCTGCTTGAAGAAGTCGATGTCGACGATGGCGACGCAGCCGCGGCGCTGCTCGGCGGGCAGGGCGTCCAGCTTCTCCAGGAAGCCGCGGCGGTTGGCGACCCCGGTGAGGGGATCTTCCAGTGCGGCGATGGTGAGGTCCTCCATCTGCGCACGGGTAGCCGTGGCGGCGCGGTGGACACCGGCATAGAGCGTCTGGATGACGTCGCCCACCTCGGGAAGCGCGGTGCCGTCTTCCTCGCTGCGGTTGAGCGCATCGGCCAGGGCGTGGATCGGGTCCAGGAGGGCACCTATCCCGAACAGGGCCAGCGCGGTGCCGATCACCGTCGCCAAAGTCAGCAGGACGAATTCGAAAAGGGCTATTCGTCCCGTGGACAGCCCCCAGGCGCAGTAGCCGAGCAAGGGAAGGTGCGTGGCGACAAAGCAGAGGGCGAACAACCTCAGTCGCAGCGAACGCGGAAAGATGAAGGACGTCGCAAGATAGAACTGCATAGGCATCCCGGTTCCTATTGGATTTGCCGGGAAAAATTGGTCGTGTCCGTAAACGGTTCCTAAAGAAACCTCGTTAATTTGCGTACGCAAGATGAGCCGTGCGCCGGTCATGCTCGGCCGTGTCACTGTGTGCGCAGTGAACATAACGAAAAAGGCGAGGGTCCGGAAACCCCCGCCTCAATCGATTTAAATTTGCTTCCGATGTTAGCCGGCGCGCACCGTGTTGGCGGCGCTGAGCACGGCGCGGACACTGGCCGTGGCCACGTCCTCGTCGATGCCGACGCCCCAGACCACGCGGCCGTCCGGCGTCACGCATTCGACATAGGCGGCGGCGCGGGCATCGGTATGCTGGCCCATCGAGTGCTCGGCATAGTCGCGCACGTCGAGCGAAACGCCGAAGCTCTCCGCCAGCGTCGCGGCAACCGAGGAAATCAGGCCGTTACCGCGTCCCGATACCGACTGTTCCTTGCCGTCCACGCCGATCTTCCCGGCGAAGACGCGGGTGCCGTCGGCGGCCTTGGCTTCTTCCCAGTCGATCAGCTGGAAGTGCTGCGGGTCGTCGATGCGGTAGGTCGTGCGGAACACGTCCCAGATGTCGGCGGCCTGGAGCTCGCGGCCCAGTTCGTCGGCCAGTTCCTGGACGTGCTTGGAGAAGTTGGCCTGCATGCGCTTGGGCAGCTTCAGGCCCTGGTCCTGCTCGATCACCCAGGCGAAGCCGCCCTTGCCCGACTGCGAGTTGACGCGGATCACCGCCTCGTAGTCGCGGCCGAGATCGGCGGGGTCGATCGGCAGATAGGGCACGGCCCAGATCTGGTCGTTGCGCTTTTCCTGCGCGGCGAAGCCCTTCTTGATGGCATCCTGGTGGCTGCCCGAGAAGGCGGTG
Source organism: Novosphingobium sp. (assembly GCF_036820275.1). Taxonomy (GTDB): domain Bacteria; phylum Pseudomonadota; class Alphaproteobacteria; order Sphingomonadales; family Sphingomonadaceae; genus Novosphingobium. The sequence continues at coordinate 76,455 of NZ_DAISLT010000006.1, read as the reverse complement.
AAGACCAGCTCGCCGCCGTAGGGATGGCGTTCCGCGACCTTGAGCTGGTTGCAGTATTCCACCGTCTGGATCACATCGTCGATGTCCGAGAAGTCCAGTTCCGGGTTCACGCCCTGCGTGTACATGTTCATCGCCACGGTGACGAGGCAGCAGTTGCCGGTGCGCTCGCCGTTGCCGAACAGGCAGCCCTCGACGCGGTCGGCGCCGGCCATCAGGCCCAGCTCGGCGGCGGCGACGCCGGTGCCGCGGTCGTTATGGGTGTGCAGCGAGATCACCGCCGATTCGCGGTTCGGCAGGTTGCGGCAGAAATACTCGATCTGGTCGGCATAGATGTTGGGCGTCGCCGCCTCGACCGTCGCGGGCAGGTTCAGGATGATCGGATTTTCCGGGGTCGGCTGGAGAATTTCCATCACCGCCTCGCAGACCTCGATCGAGAAATCGAGTTCGGCGGTCGAGAAGGTCTCGGGCGAATATTCGAACTGCCACTTGGTGCCGGGATACTTCGCCGCCTGGTCGCGCAGGATCTTGACGCCGCTCGTCGCGATGGCCTTGATCTCGTGCTTTTCCATGCCGAACACGACATTGCGCCACAGCGGCGAGACCGCGTTGTAGAGGTGGACGATCGCGCCGTGAACGCCTTCCAGGCTCTCGAACGAACGGGTGATCAGGTCTTCGCGCGACTGGGTCAGCACCTGGACCAGCACGTCTTCGGGAATGCGGTCGTTCTTGACCAGGCCGTTGATGAAATCGAACTCGGTCGCGCCCGCGCTGGGGAAGCCGACTTCGATTTCCTTGAGCCCGACCTTGACCAGCAGGTCGAAGAAGCGGTTCTTCTTTTCCGCGCCCATCGGGTCGATCAGCGCCTGGTTGCCGTCGCGCAGGTCGGTGGAGAGCCAGCGCGGCGCCTTGGTGATGACCTGCGAGGGCCACTGGCGGTTCGGCAGGTCGATCTGCGGGAAGGGGCGGTACTTGACCGAGGGGTCTTGCAGCATGGTCATGGGTATTCTCGCTCGGAAAAACTTCTTCAGTTCATGGCTTGCCGGTCCGTTCGGCCGGTCTTTTCCGGGTCCCCTTGAGCGCCGAGCGCGCCGTAGGACCGACGCGTCACCTCACGCCCAAGGGCGGGTAAGTCGCAGGGTAAGGCCTAGAAGAAGGTTCATTGCCGTGCCTATGGGCATTCGGAGCGCCGATGTAAAGCGAAAAGGCGCGGCTTCTTGCGCTACGCGTGGGCGCGTGCGCAACAAACTTGCCTAATTCAATCAGCTATCGGCGGGCGGTACGCGGTCGAGGAACAGGCGGTCGAGGACGCTCCAGGGCAGCATCCAGAACATCGCGACCACGGCGGCGCAGGCCACGCCCAGCCAGGGCGACAGGTACGTCAGCGGAATGCCGAGGGCATAGACGGCGGCAGCCGCCAGGCCCTTGCGGTGCGAAGCCTTGTGATAGCGCCGGGTGGCGACGGTCTGCGCCCCGGTCGCCGCGACCCGTGCCTGCAGCAGGACATAGGCGAGGGCGGGAGTCAGCATCGTGACCAGATAGAGCAGAGTCGCCTCGCGGCTGAAATGGTGCTCGCCGAGATAGGCGGTCGAGAACGGGATCAGCGAGAGCGTGAAGAGCAGCAGCATGTTCGACCACAGCAGCCCGCTCGTCACCACCCGCGCATGGCCGAGCAGGCGATGGTGGTTGACCCAGTAGATCGCGACGTAGGCATAGCTCAACACATAGGCGATGAAGATCGGCCAGAGCGTCCAGAGCGCGCTCAGCCCCTCGGTGACCGGGGTCTTCAGTTCCAGCACCATGATGGTGATGATGATGGCGAGGACGCCGTCCGAGAACGCCTCCACGCGGGTAAGGCTGTCCTCGCGTGTGATATCGTCTGCTTGGTTCATCCGGGGCTCCGTTACATTCCAGCAATGGCGCTTGGCGGAGCGGAGCGCCCGGATCAAGATGTTAGGCGGCAGGGATCAGGTGCAGGTGAACTTGCTGATCTTGCCGTCTTCGCCGACCTGGACGTTCAGACGATCCGGTCGGTAGTCCATGGTCACGGCCATGCCCGGCTTGATGACCCGCATCGGCTTGTCGCCGCGCGCGGCGGTGATGGCGGCGATGACGTCGTCGCTGGCGGTCTGGCCGATATAGGACGCGAACTGTTCGGCGCCGCAGCTCGGCTCCATGGATGGGGGCGGGGTTGCATCGGCCACTTTGTCATTCCCGGTGCTGGCGCAGGCCGAAAGGGCGAAGAGGGCCGTGGCCAGGGTGACAGTCGCAGTGATTCTGGTCTTCATGGCGATCTCCTTTCGGGCGTCTTTGGTCCGCGCTTATCGCGCAGGTGCCGTGAATGGTAGATTGCGCAGATATTTACTGCTTCTCGAAGGCGGCGTTGATGACGAGCACGGTCTCGTCGGAGACGACGGGCACATACTTCGAGACACCGAAATCCGAACGCTTGATCAGCGCGCGGCCGAGGAAGCCGATCGAGTCCTTCTTGCTCATCGGGTTCTGCGCGGCGCCGAAGAAGCGGGCCATGATCGTGATCGGCTTGCTGACGCCGTGGAGCGTGAGCGTGCCGTCGATCGCGGCGGCGTCCGGTCCGCGCGGCGTGACCGAGGTGGCGACGAAGGTGGCGGTGGGGAACTTGGCGGCGTCGAGCCAGTCGGCGCTGCGCAGTTCCTCGGTCAGCTTGTCGCTGGTGGTCTGGATCGACGTGACCGGGATGGTGACGCTGAGCTTGGTCGCCGAAAGCTTGTTCGGATCGAGGGTCATCGAGCCGCTGGCGCCCGAGAAAGTCCCGGCGAAAGGCGAGATGCCCATGTGGGAGACGCTGAAGGTGACTTGCGTATGGGCAGGCTCGACGGCGTAAGTCCCGGCCTTGACGTCGGCGGGGGTGCCCGACCCGTGGAGCATTTCCATGCGCCCTCCGGGGCCGCCCGCGCCCGGCTGGGCGATGACGGGAGCGGCGAGTGCGGCTGCGGCTGCAAGGGCAAGAGAAATGCAGGAAGGGCGCATGATCTACTCCTGACGGCACAAAGGAAAAGGCGGCGCATTTCTGCGCCGCCTTCGATTTCCCGTCAAACGGGTATTTGGAGGATCGGATTAAAATTCGATCCGCGACGAACTTAGTTCTTCGCCTTGTCCACCAGCGCGTTGGCGCCGATCCAGGGCATCATGGCGCGCAGCTTGGCGCCGGTTTCCTCGATCGGGTGACGCTTGGCGGCGATGCGCGAAGCCTTCAGTTCCGGCTGGCCGGCGCGGTTGTCGAGCACGAAGTCCTTCACGAAACGGCCCGACTGGATGTCTTCCAGAACGCGCTTCATTTCCTTCTTGGTCTCTTCGGTGATGATGCGCGGACCGGTCTTGATGTCGCCGTATTCGGCGGTGTTCGAGATCGAGTAGCGCATGTTGGCGATGCCGCCTTCATACATCAGGTCGACGATCAGCTTCAGCTCGTGAAGGCATTCGAAGTAGGCCATTTCCGGCGCGTAGCCGGCTTCCACCAGCGTTTCGAAACCGGCCTGGACCAGCGCGGTGGTGCCGCCGCAGAGCACGGCCTGCTCGCCGAACAGGTCGGTTTCGCATTCCTCGCGGAAGTTGGTTTCGATGATGCCCGAACGGCCGCCGCCAACGCCCGAAGCGTAGGCCAGAGCCACGTCCTGCGCGTTACCGGTCACGTCCTGGTGGATCGCGATCAGGCAGGGCACGCCGCCGCCCTTCACGTATTCGCCGCGGACGGTGTGGCCCGGGCCCTTCGGCGCGATCAGGAACACGTCGATGTCGGCGCGGGGCTCGATCAGGCCGAAGTGAACGTTGAGGCCGTGGGCGAAGGCCAGCGCCGCGCCGGGCTTCAGGTTCTCGTGGATGTCGGCGGCGTAGATCGCGGCCTGATGCTCGTCGGGTGCGAGGATCATGAGAACGTCGGCCCAGGCGGCGGCTTCGGCGTTCGGCATCACCTTGAAACCGGCGCTTTCCGCCTTCTTGGCCGAAGCCGAGCCTTCGCGAAGCGCGATGGCGACGTTCTTGACGCCCGAATCGCGCAGGTTCTGTGCGTGGGCGTGGCCCTGGCTGCCGTAACCCAGGATCGCGACCTTCTTGTCGGCGATCAGGTTGATGTCGCAATCGGCGTCGTAATAGACCTTCATTGTAGTACCCTTTCGACGGCCCGTTCCCGTGAGGCGGGGCCTGATTGATATGCGCCGTTCGGCGCGTGGTCGGTTGGTTCCGGTTTCTGGCCGGAGAATTAAGCTTCGTGCGGCCCGCGGATCATCGCGACGATGCCGGTGCGGCCGACTTCGACAAGGCCGAGGTCGCGCATCAGCTGTACGAAAGTATCGATCTTGTCCGGCGCGCCGGTGAGTTCGAAGATGAAGCTCCCGGTCGTCGTATCCACGGCCTTGGCGCGGAAGATATCGGCCAGACGCAGCGCCTCGACGCGCTTTTCACCGAGACCCGCCACCTTGATGAGCGCCAGTTCGCGCGCGACGTGGGGGCCTACCTCGGTGAGGTCGACCACCTTGTGCACCGGCACCAGGCGTTCGAGCTGGGCGTGGATCTGGTCGATCTGGCTCGGCGGACCGTGGGTGACGATGGTGATCCGGCTCACCGCATGGTTCTCGGTGATGTCGGCCACGGTCAGGCTGTCGATGTTGTAGCCGCGTGCGGTGAACAGGCCGGCGATCTTGGCGAGAATGCCCGCCTCGTTATCGACGGTGATGGTGAGGACGTGGCGTTCCTCGGCCTCTTGCTTGATGTGCATCATGATATGTCTTTCGGGTCCTGCGCGCGCGTTCTCAGACCAAAGCCTTGGCTTCGTCGTCCATCGTGCCGGCGACGGTATCGCCGTAGAGGATCATGTCCGTATGGGCCGCACCCGAGGGGATCATCGGGAAGCAGTTCGATTCCTTGGCGACGAGGCAATCGACGATGACGGGGCCGTCGTAGTCGATCATCTCCTGGATGCCGGCGTCGAGCTGGCTTTCGTCCTCGATGCGGATGCCCTTCCAGCCATAGGCCTCGGCCAGCTTCACGAAGTCCGGCAAGCTTTCCGAATAGGACTGCGAGAAGCGGCTCTCGTACGTCAGTTCCTGCCACTGGCGAACCATGCCCATCCACTCGTTGTTGAGGATGAAGATCTTCACCGGCAGGCGGTACTGCGTGGCCGTGCCCAGTTCCTGGATGTTCATCTGGATCGAGGCGTCGCCCGCGATGTCGATGACCAGGCTGTCCGGATTTCCGAGCTGCGCGCCGATCGCGGCGGGCAACCCGTAGCCCATCGTGCCGAGGCCGCCCGAGGTCAGCCACTTGTTCGGACCGAAGAAGTGGAAGTACTGCGCTGCCCACATCTGGTGCTGGCCGACTTCGGTCGAGATGACCGGGTCCTTGTCCTTCGTCAGCTCGAACAGGCGCTGGACCGCAAGCTGCGGCATGATCGCCTTGTTCGAGAGCGGGAAGTAGAGGCTGTTCTTGCCGCGCCATTCCTCGACACGCGCTTTCCACGGCGCGAGGTCCTGGCCCTTGCGGTCGCCCCAGAGCGTCAGGATCTGGTCGAGCACGGTGGCGCAGTCGCCGATGATCGGCAGGTCGACACGGACCGTCTTGTTGATCGAGGCGCGGTCGATGTCGATGTGGATCTTGATCGAATTCGGCGCGAAAGCGTCGAGGCGGCCGGTCACGCGGTCGTCGAAGCGGGCGCCGATGCAGACGATCAGGTCGGCCTGGTTCATCGCCAGGTTGGCCTCATAAGTGCCGTGCATGCCGAGCATGCCCAGCCAGTCGGCATGGTCGGCCGGGAAGGCGCCGAGGCCCATCAGCGTCGAGGTGACGGGCGCGCCGGTCTTGGCCTGGAGTTCACGCAGCAGCTCGGTGGCACGCGGGCCGGAGTTGATGACACCGCCGCCGGTATAGAGCACCGGGGCCTTGGCCTTGGCGATCAGTTCGACGGCCTGTGCGATCTCGTCCGCCGTACCTTCGGTGCGCGGGGCATAGCGCTGGCGGCGCTGCGTCGGCGTGTCGTTCCAGACGGCGCTGGCGATCTGGACGTCCTTGGGGATGTCGATCAGCACCGGTCCCGGACGGCCCGAGGTGGCGATCTGGAACGCCTCGTCGATCGTTGCGGCGAGGTCGGCCGGGTCCTTCACCAGGTAGTTATGCTTGGTGCAGTGGCGCGAGATGCCGACGGTGTCCGCTTCCTGGAACGCGTCCGAGCCGATCAGAGCGGTCGGGACCTGGCCGGTGATGATGACCAGCGGAATAGAATCCATGAATGCGTCGGCAATGCCGGTGATGGCATTGGTTGCACCGGGACCGGAGGTGACCAGAACGACACCGGGCTTGCCGGTCGAGCGGGCGTAACCTTCGGCGGCGTGGGCCGCACCGGCCTCGTGACGGACCAGGATGTGCCGAAGTCGCTCGTCGCCGAATAGAGCATCGTAGATCGGTAGCACGGCACCGCCGGGATAACCGAATACGAATTCGACTCCCTGCTTGACCAGGCTTTCGACCAGGATGTTCGCGCCGCTGCGCTCTTCAGTCACAACACTTTCCTTTTCCGACTCGTGGGCGTTTCCCGAGGGATGGGCTGCCCTTCGAATATTGCGCACTGTTTGCAGTGCGCATTACCAAAAAACCACAATTCGCCTTTGGGCGAACTATAATGAAAACCGACCCGGCACAGCGGGTGCCATGCCGGGTCCTCCCTCTCCTACCCGCATACTTTCATCAGCGGGTGAGGGCGCTCTAAGGGGACGAAAATATTACGTCAACCCCATAACCTGAAATAATCTATCTCTGAGAGATTTTTCGTCGAAATATTCGAACTCGATCCTTGCCCAATCTTGCGGCGGTTGATGGCGCAGCCAGGTGAACTGACGCTTGGCGTAGTTGCGCGTGGCCTGCGATCCGCGTGCGATGGCGGTCTCCAGATCGGTTTCGCCGCGCAGCACCTCGGCCAGCTCGGGAACGCCGATGGCGCGCATGACGGGAAGGTCGGGATCGAGATCGCGGGCGAGCAGGCTTTCCACTTCCGAAAGCGCGCCGCGTTCGATCATGCGCGCGAACCGCAAGTCGCAGCGGCGATAGAGCGCCTGTCGCTCGGGAAGCAGGATGGCGGCATGGACCGAGATCTGGTCGCCGATGCCGCCGCTGGTCTGCGCCTGCCAGTGGGCGATCGGAAGCCCTGTCGAGCGCACGACTTCGAGGGCACGGGCGATGCGCGCGGTGTCTGCCGGGGCAAGGCGGGCGGCGCGCTCGGGGTCTTCGGCCTGTAGTGCGGCATAGGCTTCGGCGACGGGCAGGGCGCGCACGGCTTCGCGCACCTCGGGATCGATGGGCGGGACGGGGGCGATACCGTCCAACAGGGTGCGTATATAGAGGCCGGTGCCGCCGACGAGGACGGGCACGGCCTGTTCGGCATGGATCGCGGCGATGGTCTCGCGCGCGGCGCGGGCCCATTCGGCGGCGGAACAGGTCTCGGCTCCGTCCCAGGCGCCGAACAGCCGGTGCTCGATACCGCCCATCTCCTCGGGCGTGGGGCGGGCGCTGAGGACGGTCAGGTCGGCATAGACCTGCGAGCTGTCGGCATTGACGACCACGGCCCGGCGTCCGCGCCGTTCCAGTTCCTGAGCGAGGGCCACGGCACAATCGCTCTTGCCGCTGGCGGTCGGCCCTGCGATGAGCGCGAGCGGTGGCTTGTGTCCCGCGGACGCGCCGCCGGTGGAATTTTCATACGCAGCTTCAAGGGAATTCGCAGTGCTCATTGCGCGGCTGATAGCAGAACCGGACCACCTCTCGGCAAGAATCGATGCGGCCCGTGCCGAAATGCAGGAAAGCGGCGTGCGGCTCGCTTCTGCGGCGATGCTCGACTTCTGCGAAACGACGATGCAGATCGCCTCTCCGGACGAGGATGCGGCGGCGCTGCGCAAGGCTCTGGACGATCACTTCGCGCCGACCGATGGCCTGGTCTGCGATCATGAGCCGACGATTCCCGGCCTGTTCATCTCCGACATGGATTCGACCATGATCGGCCAGGAATGCATCGATGAGCTTGGCGATTTCGCCGGTCTCAAGGAGCGCATCGCCGAGATCACCGAGCGGGCGATGCAGGGCGAACTCGATTTCGAGCAGGCGCTGCGCGAGCGAGTCGGCCTGCTCAAGGGGCTGTCGATCGACGCCATCGAGGAATGCCTGGCCAGCCGCATCAAGCCGATGCCGGGCGCGCGCACGCTGGTGGAGACGCTCAAGAAGTTCGGTTGCCGCACGGTACTGGTGACGGGTGGTTTCCACCACTTCGCAGACCCCGTCGCAGAGCGGCTCGGCTTCGAATATGTCGTCGGCAACCGGCTGGAAGTCGCGGACGGCAAGCTGACCGGCGGCCTTGCCGGGCCGATCGTCGACAGTTCGGTCAAGAAGGCGACCCTGCTGGCCGAAGTCGAGGCGCTGGGCGGTCATGTCACCAGCCTTGCCACCGGCGACGGCGCGAATGATATCCCGATGCTGGAAGCGGCGACTTACGGCATTGCCTATCATGCCAAGCCAAAGGCCCGCGCGGCGGCCAACGGCTGGGTCGACCGGGGCGACCTTACCAGCGTCCTGCGCCTGCTCGGTATCGACGAGCAGGAATGGGTTCGCGGCTGAAGGAGCGACATGCGATGGCCGACAAGGAAACCTCGATCCTGAACCGGCTGTCGCACCCCCGCTATCTTCTGTTCCTTGCCGTCCTGGCGATCTCCGTCTGGCCGCTGTTCGCGGTTATCGGCGGGGTCGAGGCGGTGGTTACCGCCTTCGATCTCGCGGTCATCGCATTTGTCCTGTCCTGCGTTCCCTTGTGGCGGAACGGCAGTCCCGAGGTCATGCGCCGACAGGCGAAGCGCGACGATGCCGGGCAGGTCCTGCTGCTCCTGCTGACGGGCGTGATCTCGTCGGTGATCCTGGCTGCGCTCGGCACTCTGGTGCTCGACAACAAGAGCCTCGTGCCCGGCGAGATCGCGCTGCTGGTGGTGACGCTGCTGGCCTGCTGGACCTTCGCCAACCTCATTTATGCCTTCCACTATGCGCGGCTTTACTACTCCGCGAAAGACGGCGGTGATCATCAAGGTCTCGATTTTCCAGGTGGTTGCGTGCCGGACTTCGCGGACTTCGTGAACTTCGCCTTCGTGATCGGCATGACCTGCCAGACGGCGGATATCGAGATCACCGATTCCGATCTGCGGAGGGTCTCGACCTTCCAGGGGCTGTTCGCCTTCGCCTTCAATCTCGGCATTCTGGCGCTGACGGTCAACGTGCTGGCCTCTTCCACGGGTGGAGGCTGAGCGGGCGTCAAGCTGGCACCCTATCTCGGAACATGACCGTCACGACATAATGACGAGAGGGAAGATGGCCAAAAAAAGGGCGCCCCTGGAGGCGCCCTTTTGATTTCCTATCCGGTGGAGGAAGGGATCAGGCTTCCATCCAGTCCTTGAAGAAGGCCTCGTTGGCTTCACGAAGTGCGGTGACTTCGTTGCCCAGAACCTTGGTGCCCGCGACCGTGCCGATGCGGACGGCGCCCGGAAGTTCCGTGCCTGCAGGTGCGGTGACGACATAGCGGCTCTGGTCTTCGCCGAAGGCCTCTGCCGTGGTCAGTTCCACTTCGAGGTTGCAGCCGAGGCCGCTGGCGAGCGCCATTTCCGCGAGCGCGACGACCAGGCCGCCGTCGCTGACGTCATGAACCGCGGTAACCTTGCCGGCGGCGATCCAGTCGCGGATCGAGGCGCCGTTCTCGCCCTCGGCCTTGAGATCGACCTTGGGGGCCTCACCGGCTTCCTGACCGGCAATCTCGCGCAGCCAGAGCGACTGGCCGAGGTGCGTGCCCAGCTTGCCTTCGACTCCGCCGAGCACGAAGATTTCGTCACCGGCGTTCTTGAAGGCGACGGTCGCCATCTTCTCGTGGTCGGCCAGCAGGCCGACGCCGCCGATCGCCGGGGTCGGCAGGATCGCCGAGCCGCCGCCGGTGGCCTTCGATTCGTTGTAGAGCGAGACGTTGCCCGAGACGATCGGATAGTCGAGCGCGCGGCAGGCATCGCCCATGCCGTTCAGGCATCCAACGATCTGCGCCATGATCTCGGGGCGCTGCGGGTTCGCGAAGTTCAGGCAGTTGGTGATGGCGAGCGGCAGGCCGCCGACCGCGCTGATGTTGCGATAGGTCTCGGCCACGGCCTGCTTGCCGCCCTCGTAGGGATCGGCGTAGCAATAGCGCGGCGAGCAGTCGGTGCTGATCGCCAGGGCCTTGGGCGTGTTGTGGATGCGCACCACGGCGGCGTCGCCGCCGGACTTCTGCATCGTGTCGCCGCCGACCTGGCTGTCGTACTGCTCCCAGATCCACTTGCGCGAGGCGAGGTCGACCGTGCCCATCAGCTTGAGCAGGTCGGCGCCGATGTCGGCGCTTTCCGCCACGTCGCCCATGGCCGGAACCTTGGCCCAGGCCTTGTATTCCTCAGGCGAAACGTAGGGGCGCTCGTATTCCGGCGCGTCGTCGGCCAGCGGGCCGAGCGGAATGTCGCAGACCACTTCGCCGTCGAATTCGAGAACCATGTGGCCGGTATCGGTCACTTCGCCGATCACGGCGAAATCGAGTTCCCACTTCTTGAAGATCGCCTCGGCCATCGGCTCCTTGCCGGGCTGGAGCACCATGAGCATGCGCTCCTGGCTTTCCGAGAGCATCATTTCGTAAGGCGTCATCGCCTCTTCGCGGCAAGGCACCTTGTTCATGTTCAGGCGAATGCCGGCGCCGCCCTTGCTGGCCATTTCGACCGACGAGGAGGTGAGGCCCGCTGCGCCCATGTCCTGGATCGCGACGATCGCGTCGGTGGCCATGAGTTCGAGGCAGGCCTCGATCAGCAGCTTTTCGGTGAAGGGGTCGCCCACCTGCACGGTCGGGCGCTTTTCGTCCGAATGCTCGTCGAAATCGGCCGAAGCCATGGTGGCGCCGTGGATGCCGTCGCGGCCGGTCTTGGAGCCGACGTAGACGATCGGGTTACCCAGGCCGGTGGCGGCCGAGTAGAAGATCTTGTCCGTCTCGGCGACGCCCACGGTCATGGCGTTGACGAGGATGTTGCCGTCGTAGGCCTTGTGGAAGTTCGTCTCGCCGCCGACGGTGGGCACGCCCACGCAGTTGCCGTAGGAGCCGATGCCCTCGACCACGCCCTGGACGAGGTGCTTCATCTTCGGATGGTCGGGACGGCCGAAGCGCAGCGCATTCATGTTTGCGACCGGGCGGGCGCCCATGGTGAAGACGTCGCGCAGGATGCCGCCGACGCCGGTGGCCGCGCCCTGGAAAGGCTCGATGTAGCTGGGGTGGTTGTGGCTTTCCATCTTGAAGATGGCGGCCTGTCCATCGCCGATGTCGATCACGCCGGCGTTCTCGCCGGGGCCGCAGATGACCCAGGGGGCCTTCGTGGGCAGCTTCTTCAAGTGGAAGCGGCTCGACTTGTACGAGCAGTGCTCGGACCACATGACCGAGAAGATGCCAAGCTCAACCAGGTTGGGCTCTCGGCCGAGCGCGTTCAGGACCCGCTCGTATTCCTCGGAATTGAGGCCGTGGGCCTCGACGACATCGGGGGTGATTTCGGACATGCGACGCGCCTTAGCGCCGAGTTGGGCGCTTCGCTAGACGGAAAAGCGAGGCGATATCGAGGTGATCGTCCGGGGTCTTCGATGCGGCGCCCCGCATCCCGCCTTGACCGGCGAACGCGGGGGCTTCATTGCATGGTTCATGACTGAGAAGAGTGCCGAAATCGGCGAAATCGCTGGGATGAGTTTCGAGGATGCGCTGCGCGCTCTGGAAGACGTGGTGCGCCGTCTCGAAAGCGGCGATGTGCCGCTCGACGATTCGATCACGCTCTACGAACGCGGCGAGGCGCTGCGCCAGCATTGCCAGAAGCGGCTCGACGCCGCGCAGGCACGGATCGAGCGCATCGTCGCCGGACCGGACGGGGTTCCGACCGGAACCCAGCCGTTCGATGCGGCGGATCGCTGATTCGTGGGTGAGGTCATCGTGACCGATCCGATCCTCTCCGAAGGCCTCTCGCGCATCGCCGAGGAGATCGACGGCGCTTTCGACGCGCTGCTGCCGGTCCCCGACGACGCCCGGGCGCGGCTGGTTGAGGCGATGCGCTACGCGTCGATCGGCGGCGGCAAGCGGCTGCGGCCGCTGCTGCTGACGGCTGTCGCGGAAATGTACGGCGTCGTGCGCGAGGCGGCGATCCGCGCGGCGATCGCCATCGAATCGATCCACGTCTATTCGCTGATCCACGACGACCTGCCGTGCATGGACGATGACGCGGTGCGTCACGGCAAGCCCACCGTCCATCTCGCCTTCGACGAGGCGACTGCAGTTTTGGCGGGCGATTCGCTCCATGCCTTCGCCTTCGAGGTGCTCAGCGATCCGGCGACCAGCGCAGATCCCTTCACCCGCATCGAACTGGTGCAGGCGCTCGGCCATGCCAGCGGTGCGCAGGGCATGGCGGGCGGGCAGATGATGGACCTCGTGGCTGAAACCAGCGAGTTCGATCTCCAGACCGTCACCCGTCTCCAGCAGCTCAAGACCGGCGCGTTGCTCGGGGCGGCGGTGGAGATGGGCGCGATCCTCGGCCGCCTGCCGCCGGAAGGACGCGCGCATCTGCGCGGCTATGCCCGCGACATCGGCCTCGCCTTCCAGATCGCCGACGACCTCATCGATCACGAAGGCGATGCGTCGGTGGCCGGAAAAGCCGTGGGCAAGGATGCCGAGGCGGGCAAGGAAACGTTCGTTTCGCTGCTCGGCCCCGACCGTGCCCGCGAACAGGCGCGCATGCTGGTCGAACAGGCGATCGGCCACCTCGCGCAGCATGGCAAGGAAGCCGACCTGCTGCGGGCCGTGGCGCGTTACATCATCGAGAGGGATCACTGATGGGTCTTGGGGAACGCATCGGGGTCTATCCCGGCACTTTCGATCCGATTACGCTGGGTCACGCCGATATCATCCGGCGCGGGGCCAAGCTGGTCGACCGGCTTATCATCGGGGTGACGACGAACCCCTCCAAGGATCCGCTCTTCACGCCGGACGAGCGCATGGCCATGGTCGAGCGCGAGGTTGCGGCCATGGGGATCGACAACGTCACTGTCGTCGGTTTCAACGCGCTGCTCATGAAGTTCGCGCAGAAGCAGGGCGCCAGCGTCATCGTGAGGGGGCTGCGCGCCGTCGCCGATTTCGAGTACGAGTACCAGATGGCCGGCATGAACCAGCAGCTCAACCCGAGCATCGAGACGGTGTTCCTGATGGCCGACGTCAGCCTTCAGCCGATCGCCTCCAAGCTGGTCAAGGAAATCGCCATGTTCGGCGGCGAAATCGCCAAGTTCGTAAGCCCGACCGTGCGCGAGGACGTGATGGCGCGGATCGCCCGGAACGGGTTCCTGGGCGACTACTGAGCCCCTCGAAAGCCACTTGCGACAAATTCATTCATTGTCACGTCAGCACCGGGGCACTATCGCCCCTGACCTGAACGGCTTCCTTCCTGTGAGTATTCGATGAAGTTCCGCCTGACCTTTACCGCGACGATGATCGGCCTGGCGCTGGCAGCAACGCCCGCTCTGGCCAAGAAGAAGGAAGACCCGACCCCGACTCCGCCGGTGGCGGCGCTGCCGACTTTCGTCGATCCGGACGTGACTCACCAACCCGAGAACGTGCTGCTGCTCGATCTTTCGGACGGCGGCCGCGTCGCCATCCGCCTCATGCCGGAATGGGCGCCGCATCATGTCGAGCGGATCAAGACGCTGGCCGCGCAGGGCTTCTACAACGGCCAGATCTTCCACCGCGTGATCGACGGCTTCATGGCGCAGACCGGCGACCCGACGGGCACCGGGCAGGGCGGTTCGCAGCTTCCCGACCTCACCGCCGAATTCAACGCGATGCCGCACGTCCGCGGCACCGTCTCGATGGCGCGCACCAACGAGCCGAACAGCGCGAACAGCCAGTTCTTCATCGTGTTCTACCCGCGCTTTTCGCTCGACCGGAAGTACACCAACTTCGGCCGCGTGATCTCGGGCATGCAGTACGTCGACGCGATCCAGCGCGGCGAGCCGCCGCAGAACCCGACCAAGATCGTGCAGGCGTCGCTGGCTTCGGAAAACAAGGCGCCGCCGCCGCCCGCTCCGGTCGCCCCGGTTCCGGCCAAGATCACGGCCGACCAGCTGACAAACTCGAAGTCGAACTGACTTTCGCGAAAAGGCGTGACGCGCAGGGAGCGCGCCTCTAGAGGGGCGCCCCATGCGCGTTGACCTTTTCGACTTCGAACTTCCGCCCGAGAACATTGCCCTTCGCCCCGCGCGTCCGCGCGATTCGGCGCGGATGCTGGTGGTGCAGGGCCGTGACCAGGGTGCGCTGGACGAGCGCAAGGTGCACGATCTTCCCGGCGAACTGCGCGCCGGGGACGTTCTGGTCTTCAACGACACCCGCGTCATTCCCGCCCAGCTCGAAGGGCGCCGCGGCGAGGCGAAGATCGGCGCGACGCTCCACAAGCGGATCGATTTGCGCCGCTGGCAGGCTTTCGTCCGCAATGCCAAGCGCCTCAAGGCCGGCGACCGCATCGAATTTCCCGCCGACGTCACCGCACTCGCCGAAGAGCGTCACGAGGACGGCAGCTGGACGCTGCTGTTCGAGGGCGGCGAGCCGGTCGAAGTCCTGCTGGAACGGGCAGGGCGCATGCCGCTGCCGCCCTACATCGCGGGCAAGCGCGATACCGACGAGCAGGACGCCAGCGACTACCAGACGATGTTCGCGCGCGAGAAGGGTGCCGTCGCCGCACCGACTGCCGCGCTGCACTTCACGCCCGAACTGATCGAGCGGCTGGATGCGGCGGGTATCAAGCGCGAGACGCTGACCCTCCATGTCGGGGCGGGCACTTTCCTGCCGGTCAAGGCGGACGAGACGCAGGACCACAAGATGCATGCCGAATGGGGCCGCATCGATGCCGAGACGGCGGACCGCCTCAACGCCGCGCGCGCGGCGGGCGGCCGGGTCGTTGCGGTCGGCACCACCAGCCTGCGCCTGCTCGAAAGCGCGACCGGCGAAGATGATGTGATTCGGCCGTTCGAAGGCGACACCTCGATCTTCATCACCCCCGGCTACCGCTTCAGGGCGATCGACGGACTGATGACCAACTTCCACCTGCCCAAGTCCACGCTCTTCATGCTGGTCTCGGCGCTCATGGGGCTGGAGCGGATGCAGGAAGTCTACGGCCATGCCATCGGCGAGGGTTACCGCTTCTATTCCTACGGAGATTCCAGCCTTCTTTTGCCCTGAGGGGACTTGGAACTGTCACCGGTTTCGCGCATCACGCGGGGCATGGAACCCATTCTCGAAATCAGCGGTCTGACCAAGACTTACGCCGGGGGCTTCACGGCACTCCAGGGCGTGGACCTCACGATCAACAAGGGAGAGATCTTCGCGCTGCTGGGGCCGAACGGCGCCGGCAAGACTACGCTGATCGGCGCGGTTTGCGGGCTGGTGCGGCCCAGCAGCGGCACCATGCGGGCCTTCGGCGAGGACATGAGCCGCAACTGGCGAAGCCTGCGCGCGCGGATCGGTCTGGTTCCGCAGGAACTGGCGACCGACATGTTCGAGACGGTTCTCCATTCCGTGAACTACTCCCGCGGCCTCTATGGCCTTGCGCCGAACCCTGAGCGGATCGAGGAAATCCTGCGCGCGCTCAGCCTCTGGGACAAGCGCAAGGCGCAGATCCGCGCGCTCTCGGGCGGCATGAAGCGCCGCGTGCTGATCGCCAAGGCGCTGGCCCACGAACCCGATCTGCTGTTCCTCGACGAGCCGACCGCCGGTGTCGACGTCGAACTTCGCCGCGACATGTGGGCGCAGATCGCCAAGCTGCGCGACCAGGGCACGACGATCATCCTCACCACGCACTATATCGAGGAAGCCGAGGAAATGGCCGACCGGGTCGGCATCATCCAGGCGGGCAGCATTCGCATGGTCGAGGAAACCCGCTCGCTGATGAAGCGCCTGGGTCGTACCGAGGCCCATATCGGCCTGGCCACGCCTTTGGCCGCGGTGCCGGACGTGCTGGCTGACTACAATCTCACGCTCGCGGACGGCGGGCAGGAACTGCTCTACCGCGGCGGCGACGGCGTGGGCGGCGGCAAGGCGGCGGTGGCGCAGCTTACCAAGGACCTCGTGGCCAACGGCATCGATTACACCTCGATCGACATTCGTGAATCGAGCCTCGAAGACATCTTCGTCGATCTTCTGGAAGGAGCGGCGGCATGATCGCCTTCAACGCGCGCAGCGCCTGGACCATCTACAAGCGCGAAGTCATGCGTGCCCTGCGGACTGCCATGCAGTCGATCCTGGCGCCGGTCCTGACGACGACGCTCTATTTCGTCGTGTTCGGCGCGGCGATCGGGTCCAAGATGGATTCCGGGATGACCGGGGTGAACTACGGCGCCTTCATCGTGCCGGGTCTGCTGCTGCTGACGCTGCTCAGCGAGAGCACCTCGAACGGCAGCTTCGGCATCTACATGCCCCGCTTCACCGGCGCGATCTACGAACTGCTCTCGGCGCCGGTCGGCGTGGCCGAAACGTTGATCGGATTCGTCGGAGCAGCCGCTACCAAGTCTCTGATTCTAGCTGCAATCATCCTCGTAACCGCGACATTCTTCGTCGATTACACGATCGCCCACCCGTTCTACGCTCTCGGTTTTATCCTCTTGGTTTCAGCCAGTTTTTCCCTTCTTGGCTTTATTCTGGGGATCTGGGCCGACAGCTTCGAAAAACTGGGCATCGTTCCGGTGCTGTTCATCATCCCGCTTACATTCCTCGGCGGCACGTTCTACTCGATCGACCTTCTGCCCGAGCCTTGGCGCTCGGTCGCGATGGTGAACCCGGTGGTCTATCTGGTGAACGGTCTGCGCTGGTGCTTCTACGGCAGTTCCGATTTCCCCATCGGCCTGTCGCTGGGCATGACGCTGGGCTTCCTCGTGCTCTGCGTGGCGGTCATCGCCTGGATCTTCCGCACGGGCTGGCGCCTGCGCGCCTGAGTAGGTAATATCGTTTCATGACAATGCGTTTCGCTGTTTCCTTGGGTGCCTCTTCTCTGGTTGCGGCGCTCCCCGCACAGGCTCAGGATCTCCCTTCGAACCCGTTCGACGCATTCCAGTTTCACGTCTTTCCAGGTCTTGAAGTCGTTCCGGTGGATCCCGTGGAGGAACTGCCGGTGCGCCTCGTGCTGCCCGACTACGTCGCGCCGCCGCCCTTCATCGCCGCGCCGGCGCCGCGTCTTCCCGACACTGTCAGGACGATGATCCAGGCGGCGGTAAAGACCAAGGATTCCGCGGTCGTCGGCGCCGTGGTGAAGGCGGCGCTCGCGACCCAGCCTTACGACAAGGATGAGATCCGCGCGATCCACCAGGTCTTCCTCGATGCGAATGCGCAGGAAATCGCGGACAAGGCCAATGCCGAGCGCGAGCGTATCCGTCGCGCCGCCTTGCTGGAACTCTGGACCGGTAAGGTGGAGCTGGGCGCCTTCCGGGCAACCGGGAACACCAGCAATTTCGGCTATACCGGCGCGGTCAAGCTCGACCGCAAGGGCCTCAACTGGCAGCATACGGTCCAGCTCAACGCGGACTATCAGAAGGATCGCGGCGTCGTCTCGCGCGAGCAGTATGGCGCCAGCTACCAGCCGCGCTACACCCTGAACGACGGTCTCTTCACCTACGGCCGCATGCAATACGAGAAGGACCGCATCCAGGGCTTCCTCGACCGTTACTCGCTGTCGGGCGGTCTCGGTTATCGCGTCCTGAAACGCGACAATGTGACGCTGTCGATGGAAGTCGGCCCGGCGCTTCGCCGCACGCGCTATGTCACCGTGCCCAAGGAGACGACCTGGTCGGCGCTCACTTCGATCGATTTCGACTGGCAGATGAGCCCAACGATCAAGTTGACGCAGGATGCCTCGTCCTATGTCGAGACCGGCAACAGCACCTTCACTTCGGCGACCGGCCTCGAAGCCGGCATGGCCAAGGGGTTGAAGGCGCGCATGTCCTATTCGATCGAGCACGAAACCTCGCCGCCGGACGGATCGCTGCGGACCGACACGATCTCGCGCTTCTCGCTGGTCTACGGCTTCTGAAGTCTGTAACGGGCGGGGCATGAACCCCCGTTTCGAATTCTCCATCCACGCCACCGACGGCAAGGCCCGCACCGGCACGATCAAGATGCGTCGCGGCGAAATCCGCACGCCGGCCTTCATGCCGGTCGGCACGGCCGCCACCGTGAAGGCGATGAAGCCGCAGGACGTGCGCGCCACCGGCGCCGACATCATCCTGGGCAACACCTATCACCTGATGCTGCGTCCCGGCGCCGAGCGCGTCGCGCGGCTGGGCGGGCTGCACAAGTTCATGAACTGGGACCGCCCGATCCTGACGGACAGCGGCGGCTATCAGGTGATGAGCCTGTCGGACCTACGCAAGATCACCGAGAACGGCGTGACCTTCGCCAGCCACCTCGACGGATCGCGCCACCTCCTGACGCCCGAGCGCTCGATGGAAATCCAGCGCCTGCTCGGCTCCGACATCGTCATGTGCTTCGACGAGTGCCCGAAGATCGACCAGCCCCGCGACGTCATTGCGCGCTCGATGGAAATGTCGATGCGCTGGGCGAAGCGTAGCCGCGACGCCTTCGACGCGGGCGGCGAACATGCCGCCAATTCCGCACTCTTCGGCATTCAGCAGGGTGCCCTCGACGAGGGCCTGCGCAAGGCCTCGGCCGACGCGCTGATCGATATCGGCTTCGACGGCTATGCGATCGGCGGCCTTGCCGTTGGCGAGGGGCAGGAGGCGATGTTCTCGACCCTCGAATTCGCACCCGGCCAGCTTCCGGCCGATCGTCCGCGCTATCTCATGGGCGTGGGCAAGCCCGACGATCTCGTCGGCGCGGTGGAGCGCGGCGTCGACATGTTCGACTGCGTGCTGCCGAGCCGCTCGGGCCGCAACGGCCAGGCGTTCACCTGGAACGGCCCGCTCAACTTGCGCAACGCCCGCCATGCCGAGGACAACAACCCGCTCGACGAGCGCTGCAAGTGCCCGACTTGCGGCACCTACAGCCGGGCTTACCTGCATCATCTCGTGCGCTCAGGCGAAATTCTCGGATCGATGCTGATGACCGAGCACAATATCTCGTTCTACCAGCAACTCATGCAGGGCATGCGCGATGCCATCGCTGGAGGGGTGTTCGCGCAGTTCGCCGCCGACTTCCGGCGCGATTATTTCCGGGGGCGTGGCGGATAGCTTTCAGCCACAAGCCAGCACTGGAAATGCGATCAGACACCCGGGAAGCAGCGATGCTTCTCGGGTGTATTCGTATCTAACGGGATCAGGCTGGCTCCAGGCCCTCTTGCAGATCGTCGTGGAGGGCGCCGATTTCGAGTTTGGTGCCTACATAGGCAACGAAGCGGCCGGTTCGGGAATCCAGGAAACCTGCACCGATCTCCGCCGCGAACTGCTTCGCGGTTTCGAGGTCGGGATACCATTTGCCGGTGCGGTTTGGGGTAATGAATCGATATCGGGACATGGTGAAAACCCAATGCACAAGTTCCATGTCCGTTCCCTGACAGCACGCTCGATTCGGCTCATTTTCCGGCGGTTTGGCGCATAAAGAAAAAGGGCGGCTCCGCGAGGGAGCCGCCCTTTCTATTTCTGGCCGATAGGCCCGAAACTTAGCGCGAGTAGAACTCGACGACCAGGTTCGGTTCCATCTTCACCGGGTAGGGCACTTCGTCGAGCGTCGGGACGCGGACGAAGGTCACCTTGTCGGTGCCGTCCTGAGCGACGTAGTCGGGGACTTCACGCTCGGGCAGGTTCTGGGCTTCGATGATCAGCGCCATTTCCTTGGCTTTGTTGCCCAGGCTGATGACGTCGCCGACGCGGATGCGACGCGAAGCGATGTTGCACTTCACGCCGTTCACGCGGATGTGGCCGTGCGAAACGATCTGGCGAGCCGCGAAGATGGTCGGAGCGAACTTCGAACGGTACACGACCATGTCCAGGCGCTGTTCGAGCAGGCCGATCAGGTTCTGGCCGGTGTCGCCCTTCATGCGCGAGGCTTCCTGGTAGGTAGCCTTGAACTGCTTCTCGGTCACGTCGCCGTAGTAGCCCTTGAGCTTCTGCTTGGCGCGCAGCTGCAGACCGTAGTCCGACAGCTTGCCCTTGCGGCGCTGGCCGTGCTGGCCGGGGCCGTAGCTGCGGCGGTTGACCGAGCTCTTCGGGCGACCCCAGATGTTCTCGCCCATGCGGCGGTCGAGTTTATACTTGGCGCTTTTACGCTTCGACATAAGTCGTCTCCTTTTCTGCTGCCGCTTCCACTGTGGAGGCGGTCCATGTTTTCCCGGGGCGCACCATTCCACCTATTTCGCGGAATGCGGCCGCCGCTTCACCGGGGTGCGGGGCCGAATGGACGGACCTGTCAAGAAGGCAGGCGCCATGTGAAGGGGTGCCCCATACGGGCTCGGGTGTGAAAGTCAAGCGAGATGTGTTTTTGAAGAATTCGCTGCTAGCGAATTCTTGCGGCACCGGCCCACGCCCCCACCCGACCTCCCATCGGCAGTATACTTGAGTGGGAGGTCGGGTGGGGGCGTGGGCCGGTACCGCAACCCGGCATCAGCCGGGCCAAAAATCAACTCCGCGGGCGACGCTCGTTTCCGAGGGCAGAGAGCACACCGCGAAGGGTGCGCACTTCGAGGTGATTCCAGCCCGGCTTCGTCAGCAGGTTGCGCAAGGTCAGCCGATTGGCTGCCGCACGCGTTTCGGGCCAGAAATAGTTTTTGGGTTCGAGCAGTTGCTCGAAGTGGCCGATAAGGCCTTCCAATTCGTCTTGCGGGGCAGGGGGAAGCAGTTCCTCCTGCGTGGGCTGCGCGAGTTCGCCCGAGCCGACGGCGCCCTTCGACCATTCGTAGGCGCAGAGGATCACCGCCTGCGCCAGGTTGAGCGAGGCGAACTCGGGATTGATCGGCACCGTCAGGATCGCGCGGGCCAGCGCAACGTCTTCGGTTTCCAGGCCCGAACGCTCGGGGCCAAACACGTAGGCCGAGCGGCCCCCGGATGTGCGGGCTGCTTCATGCACTTCGCGCGCGGCCTGCTCGGGGGTGACCACCGGCTTGGTGACGCCGCGCTTGCGGACGGTGGTGGCGTAGACGTTGGCGCAGTCGGCCACGGCTTCGGCCAGCGTCTCGAAGACTTCGGCATGTTCCAGCACCACGTCGGCACCGGCAGCGGCCGGACCGGCCGAGGGGTTGGGCCAGCCGTCGCGCGGGGCGACGAGGCGCATTTCGGCCAGGCCGAAGTTGAGCATGGCGCGCGCCGCCTTGCCGATATTCTCGCCCAGCTGCGGGCGGACCAGCACGATGACCGGCTTCTGTACGTCAGTCATCGCTGCGACCTTCCATGGCGCCCGGACCTGCGACATCGCGCACCGTCCCGGCAAATTCCTCGAAATCGCGCGCTTCGTTGAAGGCGCGGTAGACCGAGGCAAAACGAATATAGGCTACCGAATCGAGCTGGCGCAGACCTTCCATCACCATCTCGCCGATCTCGCGCGAGGAGACTTCGGATTCGCCGAGGGTCTCGACCTGCCGCTGCACGCCGGAGACCAGCTGGTCGATCTTTTCCCGCTCGATCCCGCGCTTGCGGCAGGCGAGCGTGGCCGACTTCTCGATCTTGGCACGATCGAACGGCTCGCGGGTGTCGTCGCTCTTGACGACGGTGATCTCGCGAAGCTGCACGCGTTCGAACGTGGTGAACCGCGCGCCGCAGCTGGAACACTGGCGGCGGCGGCGGATCGCCGTGTTGTCCTCGGTCGGGCGGCTGTCTTTGACCTGGGAATCATCGTGGGCGCAAAAAGGACAGCGCATTCAGTCGGTTACTCTCAAGTCTTCACAACAGTCTTCAGGGGCGCACGCGCTTGTAGAACTGGTATCCCGCACCGACCGCAAGGCCGAGCGGGATAGACACGAACGGCAGCACGAGGCCGGCGACCGCCCCGGCCGCGCCCCAGGCGAGCACCGGCTTGGTCGACGGATGGTCGAGACCATCCTGAAGCATTCCGGCAAGCTCGTGGCGAGCGTCCGAGATGAAATCACCGTTGTCGTTGGGGCGGTTCGGGTCGGTCATGGCACCAAGGCTCCTGAAATCAGTCCTCGTAGATCGGGAATCGATCGCACAGAGCCTCAACGCGCGCGCGCACGTTCTGCTCCACCTGAGCGTCGCCCGCTTCGCCGCACTTGGCAAGGCCGTCGAGCACGTCGGCGACCATGTTGCCGATTTCGCGGAACTCTTCCGGGCCGAAGCCGCGGGTGGTGCCGGCGGGCGAGCCCACGCGGATGCCGCTGGTCTTCATCGGCGGCAGCGGATCGAAGGGGATGCCGTTCTTGTTGCAGGTGATGCCCGCACGTTCCAGCGCTTCGTCCGCGTCCTTGCCGGTCACGCCGAGCGGCGAGAGGTCGATCAGGGCGAGGTGGGTGTCGGTGCCGCCCGAAACGATCGCGGCGCCGCGCTCCTTGAGGGTTGCGGCGAGGACCTGCGCGTTCTCGATCACGCGCGCGGCGTAGTCCTTGAACTCGGGACGCAGCGCTTCACCGAAGGCAACGGCCTTGGCGGCGACGACGTGCATCAGCGGGCCGCCCTGAAGGCCGGGGAACACCGCCGAGTTGATCTTCTTGGCCAGCGCCTCGTCATTGGTGAGGATCATGCCGCCACGGGGGCCGCGCAGCGTCTTGTGCGTGGTGGTGGTGGCGATGTGCGCGTGCGGGAAGGGCGAGGGGTGCAGACCGGCGGCCACGAGGCCGGCGAAGTGCGCCATGTCGACCTGGAACAGCGCGCCCACGGCGTCGGCGATTTCGCGCATGCGCTTGAAATCGATCACGCGCGGATAGGCCGAACCACCGGCGATGATCAGCTTGGGCTGGTGTTCCTTGGCGAGGGCTTCGACCTCATCGTAGTCGATCAGGTGGGTGTCCTTGGTCACGCCGTACTGTACGGCCTTGAACCACTTGCCCGAAAGCGCGGCGCGGGCACCGTGCGTAAGGTGGCCGCCGGCATCGAGGCTCATGCCCATGATGGTGTCGCCGGGCTTCACGGTGGCGAGGAGAACCGCACCGTTGGCCTGCGCGCCCGAGTGGGGCTGCACGTTGGCGAACTGGCAATCGAACAGCTGCTTGGCGCGTTCGATGGCGAGCGTTTCGACTTCGTCCGAAGGTTCGCAGCCCTGGTAGTAGCGCTTGCCGGGGTAGCCTTCGGCGTACTTGTTGGTCAGCACCGAGCCCTGCGCTTCGAGCACGGCCTTGGAGACGATGTTCTCCGAGGCGATCAGCTCGATCTGCTTGCGCTCGCGGCCGAGTTCGTGGCCGATCGCCTTGGCGACGGCGGGATCGCTCTGGGCAACGCCGTCAGTGAAGAAACCGGCGGAACGGATGGCGGTATCTACAGTCATGTTCGGGTTTCTCCGTTTCAGAAGACGGGGTTGGAAAGCTTTTCGACGCGGCCCGCGTGGCGTCCGCCACCGAACTCGGCCGAGAGGAAGGCATCGAGGCAGGCCTTGGCCATGTCTTCGCCGGTCAGGCGCGCGCCCATGGCGATGACATTGGCGTCGTTGTGCTCCCGCGCGAGCGCGGCCGAGAGCGGCTCCGAAACGAGCGCGCAGCGGCAGGCGGGATCGCGGTTCACGGCAATCGAGATGCCGATGCCGGAGCCGCAGAGCGCGACGCCGAACTGGGCGGTGCCGTCGGCGACGACCGAGGCCAGCTTGTAGCCGTAGTCGGGGTAATCGACACGGTCGGCGGTTTCGGGGCCGAGATCGGCGACTTCGTGGCCGAGTTCGATGAGATATTCACGCAGTGTCGCCTTGAGGTCGACGGCGGCGTGGTCTGAAGCAATCGCAATGCGCATGGGATCGGGCTGCCTGTCCTGATGCGGAGATTCGTTGCGCCTCCCCTTAGTCGCGAGTTCGTCTTATTGCCACCATTGTTGGCAATCGGCGGCTACGATTGCCGGAAGTGGTCAAATTCGAAGCGTTTTTCGCAGGAATGCGGGGAATGCGGCAGGGGCTGGTCCAGTTGACGCCGCATTTTCAACCATTCAGGGGAAAGGCCGCGGGGAATTGACACTATCTGCTTCAAGGCGGATGTTTCTGCCGTCTATCAAGGGGTTGGCGGTGAAATCTTCGAGGCACCTGATCGTTGCGCTGGCTCTGGCACTGGTTCTGGCGGTTCTCGGAACGACTCCGCCGCGCCCGGCGCCCGCTGATGCGCCCCCTGAAGAATTCTCCGCAGGGCGGGCCATGGCGGACATCGAACGCATCGCGCGTGCGCCGCATCCCAGCGGTTCGGCCGAGCACGCAGCCTTGCGCGGATACCTGATGCAGCGCCTCGGCGAACTGGGTCTGACCGTGCGCACGCAGGAAGGGCAGTTTCCTGCCGAAGCCCGCGCGGAACTGGACCGGCGGGGAGGCAAGGCAGCGGCGCGCGTTCCTCTGACCAATGTACTGGGCCTGCTGCGGGGGACCGATCCGAACCTGCCCGCCCTGGCACTGATGGCGCATTACGACAGCGTGCCCGGTTCGCCTGCCGCCGCCGACGACGGGGCGGGGGTGGCTTCCATCCTGGAAACCTTGCGCGCGCTCTCGCTCGACCGGCAACGCAAGCGCGACGTGCTGGTGATCCTGACGGACGGCGAGGAATCGGGGCTGCTCGGCGCCCGGATGTTCTTCGCGCAGGCCGCGGAGGCACGGCGGATCGGAGCGATCGTCAATCTCGAAACGCGCGGGGGAGGGGGCAAGGCCAACCTGTTCCAGACCTCGGCCCGCAATGGCGAGGTAGCCCGCCTCTGGGCGCAGACCGCGCCGCATCCGGCGGGGACGTCGCTGGCAACCTTCATCTACAGCGTCCTGCCGAACGATACCGATCTGACGGTTGCCCTTCCGCACGGCTATTCGGCCTGGAACTTCGCCTTCATCGGCAGGCCGGGCCTCTATCATTCGCCGTTGGCGACGGCGGCCAACCTCGATCGCGGTTCCTTGCAACAGATGGGCGAGCAGACGCTCGGGCTGGCTCAGGCCCTGACGCAGGCGACGGATCTGCCCAGCCGCGCCCCGGATCTGGTGTTCTTCGATGTCTTCGGCCTTTTCGCTGTCCATTATGCGCCGTCGTGGGGCTGGGCGATGCTGGCGGTGGCGCTTGTCGGCTATGGCCTGCTCGCCTCGCGGCGGCCGGACCCCGCCGAAATGCTGCGCGGCGCGGGGAGGATGCTGGCGCTGGTCGTTCTTACCGGAGCGCTGCTCTGGGCGCTGAACATGGTCTCCGGTGCGGACGGGCCGGTGAACTATTACGATCGTCTGGCGGCGATACCCCGGCTTCAGGGCATTGCTCTCTGCGTTTCGATGGCGATGACGGTGTTCCTGCTGGGGCGACGACCGGCCTCGGTTTCCGGCGAAGTGGGGCTGGTCCTGCCGGTCTGGCTGGCCGCCGCCGCGTTCCAGGCTTTCGCGCCATCGGCGGCCTATGTGCTGACCCTGCCGCTGCTGCTTGGCGGTGCGGCGGCCTTGGTGCGCGGGCTTGTGCCTCGGCGCGAGCCGCGCGTGCTGCTCGTGATCGTTGCAGCGCTGATAACGGGATATGCGCTGCTGCTCGGCTATTCGCTGCTTCAGGCGGTGGGACCGGCGCTGCCGATGGTCTGCGTGCTTTCGCTGCTGATGGCCGTGCCGGTTCTCGTGCCGCTGCGGGCGCCGATGCCGGTCGGCGTTGTGCGCGGCACCGCAGGACTGCTGCTGATTGCGGCTTTCGGCCTAGCGCTATGGGTGCGATGGGACGCGCCCGCCGCGAGTATTGCGACTTACGAGCAAGTCCGGAGCCTCGGCGAGAAGGGCTAGGTTCCTTTCAGGACGGGAAACGCCGCATAGGCTTGCGAAAATCGCAGCGCTGGGTCAGTCTCGCTTGGCCGGCGCAGACCGGCAAACGGGAGATCGGCCATGAAGCGTATCTTGCTGTCGTCGTTGGGCATTGCAGGTGTTCTGGTACTGGCGGGATGCATGGAAACGATGCCGGGACCGGATCGTCCGCACCGACCGCGCCCGGAAAAACCCGCCATGTGTACCCGCGAGTATGCGCCGGTCTGCGCCGTGAAGCGGGGTAAGCGCCAGACGTTCAGCAATGCCTGCATGGCGCGCGCGAAGGGGTACGCGGTGGTCGACCAGCGGCCCTGCGGACGGTAGGCGAAAAAAAGCCCCGTCTCGGCGGGGCTTTTCTCTCAATGATCGCGGTTCCTTACTGATCGAGGAAGGAACGCATCTTGCGGCTGCGGCTCGGGTGCTTGAGCTTGCGCAGCGCCTTCGCTTCGATCTGACGAATGCGTTCGCGCGTCACCGAGAACTGCTGGCCGACTTCCTCGAGCGTATGGTCGGTGTTCATGCCGATCCCGAAGCGCATGCGCAGCACGCGTTCCTCGCGCGGGGTCAGCGAGGCAAGGACGCGGGTGACCGTTTCCTTGAGGTTTGCCTGGATCGCCGCATCCACCGGAATGATCGCGTTCGTATCCTGGATGAAGTCGCCGAGGTGCGAATCTTCCTCGTCGCCGATCGGCGTTTCGAGCGAGATCGGCTCCTTGGCGATCTTCATCACCTTGCGCACCTTTTCGAGCGGCATCGACAGACGCTCGGCCATTTCCTCGGGCGTCGGCTCGCGGCCCTGCTCGTGGAGGAACTGGCGGCTGGTGCGGACCAGCTTGTTGATCGTCTCGATCATGTGGACCGGGATGCGGATCGTGCGGGCCTGATCGGCGATCGAGCGGGTGATCGCCTGACGGATCCACCAGGTGGCATACGTCGAGAACTTGTAGCCGCGGCGGTACTCGAACTTGTCGACCGCCTTCATCAGGCCGATGTTGCCTTCCTGGATGAGATCCAGGAACTGCAGGCCGCGGTTCAGGTACTTCTTGGCGAGCGAGATCACCAGACGCAGGTTCGCCTCGACCATTTCCTTCTTGGCGATGCGCGCCTCGCGCTCACCCTTCTGGACCATGTTGACGATGCGGCGGAACTCGGGAAGCGCCATGCCGGTGGCGGCGGCGATGTCCGCGACTTCCGCGCGGATGCGCTCGACCGGATCGGCTTCGGCGTCCGCGAAGGCGGCCCACTTCTTGTCCTTCCCGGACATTTCGGCAAGCCAGGTGTCGTCCAGTTCACGACCGACGTAGGTTTCCAGGAAGTCGGCGCGCTTGACCTTGTGACGCTCCGCCAGGCGCAGCATCTGGCCGCCCAGCGTGGTGAGGCGGCGGTTGAAGGCGTAGAGGTTGTCGACGAGGTATTCGATCTTCGTCGCGTGGAACTTCACCGATTCGACTTGCGCGGTCAGTTCCTCGCGCAGCGAATGGTACTGGTCTTCCTTGGCGGCGGGGAAATCGATGCCGAGCGCCAGCGCTTCGAGGCGCTCCGACTGGAGGCGTTCGAAAGTCTGGAACAGCTCGGTGATGAGCAGGAACTTCTCAAGCGCTTCAGGTTTGAGGGCCGCTTCCATCTGGGCGAGGCTGAGGGTGTTGTCCTCTTCCTCTTCCTCGGCCTGACGCTTGGGGATCGGGTTGCCGTCCTCGTCGACTTCCTCGGAGTTGTCCTCGTCCGAATCATCGTCGTCCTTGAACGAGGGACCGGCGGTCTTTTCGCTGATCTCGCCGTTGTCGTCGCTCTCGCCGTCCTCATTGAGGCTTTCGGGCGCAGGCTCCTTGGTCAGCATGGCGTCGAGATCGAGGATCTCGCGCAGCTGCATCTCGCCGTTGTTGAGCGCCTCGGACCACTGGATGATGGCGTGGAAAGTGATCGGGCTCTCGCAGAGGCCCAGGATCATCATGTCGCGGCCGGCTTCGATCCGCTTGGCGATGGCGATTTCGCCTTCGCGGCTCAGCAGTTCGACGGCGCCCATCTCGCGCAGGTACATGCGCACGGGGTCGTCGGTACGCTCGACCGTTTCCTTCTTCTTGGTCTCGACGGCCATGCGCGGACCGGAATCTTCGCCGTCCGCTTCGTCGGTATCGGCATCGCGGTCCGAATCGCCGTCTTCCTGACCTTCGGCATCGGCATCGTCATCGCTCTCGACGATGTTGACGCCCATCTCGTTGAGAGCCGAGGTGATGTCCTCGATCTGGTCGGACGACATGTCCTGCGGGAGCGCTTCGTTCAGTTCATCGTAAGTAATCACGCCGCGGCGTTTGGCGCGGGCGATCAGCTTCTTGATGGAAGCTTCGTTGAGATCGATCAGCGGCGCGTCGTCGTTCTGGTCGCCGGAGTTGTCGTTCTTGCTCATTCTTCGCCGTTATCCCCGTGCATTCGACCTGATTATACCATCAGGACGACGCCGCCTGTCTTGTCGCCATTTGCCTGAGACGACTGTCAAATTCCAGCTTTCTCTTGAGGAGGCGTTGTTGCTCGGCAAAAGCATCGTCCGACAATTCGCTTTCGAACCGTGCCGTCGCGCGTGCCAAGGCCGCGTCCAGAACCGGACGCTCAACCAAGAGATCGACTGCCTGGGCCAAATCCTCTGCCGCCTGGTCAGCGCCTGTCTCGGTGTTCAGGAACCCGAAGCGCAATCCTGAGTATTCTGCGGTGCCGGGGATCTCCAGGCCGTTGTCGATCAATATGGTGGCAAGACGAGCGCTTTCAAGCGGTTCGCTTGCCTGGGAGAAATCGAGCAGCAATCCGAAGCGCGGGTCGAGATCCGGGGTGCGGGCGAGCGCCTCGGCATGGCGCCGGATCAGGCCGGGAAAGCGGATCAGCCCGGCGAGAACGGCGGCGGAAAGGGCGTCGCGCGCGCCCCCGCCGGTGGCGCGACGCAGGCGTTCGAGCGATTCCGGCGTCGATTCGGGCTGAGGTTGCCACCGCCCGTTCTGGAAGTTGCCTCGGCCGCCGCGCTGCTGGCCGGAACGGAACGGGCCGCTTTGCCCGCCGCCCTGCTGCCAGCGGCTTTCGCGCTTGGGGAAGGCGAACTCGGAATAGCGGTCCTGCAACTCGCGGCGATAGAGGCTGGCGATATCCGGGTGCTGGATGGCATCGACATGCGCCATCAGGCGGGCCTTGAGACCGGCCTTGTCCTCGGGCGTGGTGAGCGGCTGGGCATCGCGTTCGACTTCCCAGAGCACTTCGATCAGGCTCTGGGCCGCGTTCAGAACCTCTTCCATGGCCCGTGCGCCCTTGGCCTTGATCAGGTCGTCGGGGTCGAGGCCTTCGGGCAGGCGAACGATTCGCAGGGAATGGGCAGGGCGCAGCAGGGGCAGGGCGCGGGTCACGGCGCGCATCGCCGCGCGCTGCCCGGCGGCGTCGCCGTCGAAGCAGAGGATCGGCATTTCGACGTGGCGCCACAGCATCTCGATCTGCTGCTCGGTCAGTGCGGTGCCGAGCGGGGCGACGCATTCGCCGATGCCCGCCGCCGCCATCGCGACCACGTCCATGTAGCCTTCGACCACCACCATCCGGCCCGACTGGCGCGCAGCGGGTGCGGCGCGGTGCAGGTTGTAGAGGGTGCGGCCCTTGTCGAAGAGGGGAGTATCCGGAGAATTCAGATACTTGGGGGCGTCTGTTTTCTCCTTGGTGAGGATGCGTCCGCCGAACGCGATCACCCGGCCGCGCGCATCCTCGATCGGCAGCATGAGGCGACCGCGGAAGCGGTCGTAGGGATCGCGGTTCTCGACTTCGATCCTGAGGCCCGCCTCGACCAGCATGGCCTCGGGGAACGAGCCCAGCGCCTCCTTCATCGCCTGCCGCCCTTCCGGCGCATAGCCGAAGCCGAAGCGCTGAAGGGTGTGGGCGTCGAACCCGCGCGTCGCCAGATAGGCGCGTGCCGAATCGCCGCCGGGCGAGGAGAGGTTCTGCACGAACCAGCCCTGTGCGGCGGCCATCACGTCATGAAGCGTATCGCGCTTCTCCGCCGCCTTGGCCGCGCGCGGATCGGGGGCAGGGACGTCCATCCCCGCCTCGGCCGCCAGTTCCTTGACCGCGTCCATGAAGGACAGGCCCTGATGGTCCGTCATCCAGCGGATCGCATCTCCATGTGCGCCGCAGCCGAAGCAGTGATAGAAGCCCTTTTCGTCGTTGACGGTGAAGCTGGGAGACTTCTCGTTGTGGAACGGGCAGCAGGCCTTGAACTCGCGCCCCGCCTTTTGCAGGCGGGTCGAGCGACCGATCAGCGCGGACAGGGTTATCCGCGTGCGAAGCTGGTCGAGCCATTGAGGGGTAAGCACGGTCCTGCCGCCCGATCGCGTGTCAGGTCAGGCCAGCGCCGCCTTCACCCAGCCCGAAGCCTTGCCCATGTCGAGTTCGGCCCCGTGGCGCGCCTTCAGCGCGGCGACGACCTTGCCCATGTCCTTCATGCTCTCGGCGCCGACTTCGGCCTTGATGGCCTCGATGATCGCCTTGGTCTCTTCCTCGGAGAGCTGGGCGGGCAGGAAGGTCTCGATCACGTCCAGCTCGGCCTTCTCTTCGGCGGCCTTCTCGGGGCGACCACCTTCTTCGAAGAGCTGGATCGATTCGCGGCGCTGCTTCACCATCTTCTGGAGCACGTCGATCACCATGGCATCGTCGTCCGGAAGAGAATCGGCAGTGCGCAGTTCGATGTCGCGGTCCTTGATCTTGGCAAGGATGAGGCGAACTGCGGCGAGGCGCGGCTTGTCGCCTGCCTTCATCGCAGTGATCTGGGCGGCCTTGATCGAATCACGAAGCATTGTTTTCCTGCTGTTCTGATAGGTTTGGGAAAGTGTCGTGCCGCAAAACTAGCAAGCTGCGCGCCAAATTGCACCTGTCGCGCCTTGACGCGGTGCACAACCCTGTCTAGCGGGCGGGCCTTAGCACACATTGTCAGAAACGCCGTAAACGGAGCGACCCACCATGGCCGACGCCGCATATACGCTTGCGCCCAAACCTGAAGGGGCGACAGGCGTTCTCGTCCTGAGCGATGGACACGTGGTCTGGGGCCGCGGCTTTGGAGCCGTCGCCGAAGCAGTCGGCGAAGTCTGCTTCAACACCGCGATGACCGGATATCAGGAAGTGATGACCGATCCGTCCTACGCGGGCCAGATCGTCACTTTCACGTTCCCCCACATCGGCAACGTCGGTGTCAACGACGAGGATCTCGAATCCAAGGTCGACGGCGCCGTCGGCTGCGTCGTCCGCGAGGACGTGACGCTGCCTTCGAACTTCCGCTCCGCCGGTGAGTTCGGCGACTGGCTTGCCGCCAAGGGCAAGGTCGGTCTCGCCGGGGTCGATACCCGCGCGCTGACCCGCCGCATCCGCCTGCAGGGCGCACCCAACGCGGTGATCGCCCATAACCCGGCGGGTGAGTTCGACATTCCGGCGCTGATCAAGAAGGCGCAGGAATGGCCGGGCCTGGAAGGCATGGACCTTGCCAAGATCGTCAGCCGTGAAATCCAGGAGGGCTGGGAAGGCTCGACCTGGGAACTCGGCCAGGGCTTCGGTGCCGCCGAGGGTGAAACGCTCCCGCACGTCGTCGCCATCGACTACGGCGCCAAGGACAACATCTTCCGCAATCTGGTGAAGGCCGGCGCGCGCGTGACGGTGGTTCCCGCCGAAACCTCGCTCGATGCCATCCTTGCGCTGGAGCCGGCGGGCGTGTTCCTCTCGAACGGTCCGGGCGATCCGGCCGCGACCGGCACCTATGCCGTGCCCGTCATCAAGTCGCTGCTGGACCGCGACGTGCCGGTCTTCGGCATCTGCCTCGGCCATCAGATGCTCGGCCTTGCGGCCGGTGCCCAGACTTCGAAGATGCACCAGGGTCACCGCGGCGCCAACCACCCGGTGAAGCGCCTGACCGACGGCGTCGTCGAGATCACCTCGATGAACCACGGTTTCGCGGTCGACAACCAGACCCTGCCGGAGAACGTCGAGGAAACGCACGTCTCGCTGTTCGACGGTTCGAACTGCGGTATCGCGATCAAGGGCAAGAAGGCCTTCGGCGTGCAGTATCACCCCGAAGCCAGCCCCGGACCGCAGGACAGCTTCTACCTCTTCGAAAAGTTCGTGGGGATGCTGGCCTGATGGGCGTCACGGGTCGGTTTCTTGCTGCGGCGCTGGCGTCGCACCCCGCATCGGCGATCATTGCCGGTGCGGACCAGCGAGATTTCGACCCGGCATGTCGCTTTGCCTATGCACTGGGGTTCCCGGCCTTCGCGCCGGAAACCCGTGCAAAGCAAGGTGCCATGCAATGACCGCTCTTATCGACCACATGCTCGCTTACTATATTGCCGGACAGGCTGCCGAACTCACGGTTGCGCCGCGGTTCTACCCTTACGGTGAACTGCAGCTCATCTTCGAGGACAAGATCTCGGTAGCCGTTCGCAAGTTCGGCCCCAAGGTGCGCAAGCACGCAAAGGAAGCCGGCAAGGCCTTCATCGACCGGATGCTCGAAACGGGCGCCTGGTCGACGACGGAGGGCGAGTACGGCGGTTCGATGCACCAGTTTCAGGCTGACCGGTTCAAGGCGGTGATCCGCGAGGAACAGGACAGCAACCCGATCATTCTCCAAGCCAAAGCCGAAGGCCCGGATTACTGGGACAAGGCGTTTGGCGAGCTGGTGGCCTAGGCCGCCAGTCCGACATACAAGACACACAGGACACCCCAGGACAGCCCATGCCCAAGCGCACAGACATCTCCTCGATCCTCGTCATCGGCGCCGGCCCGATCATCATCGGCCAGGCCTGCGAATTCGACTATTCGGGGACGCAGGCGATCAAGGCGCTCAAGGAAGAGGGCTACCGGGTCATCCTGGTGAACTCGAACCCGGCCACGATCATGACCGATCCGGACATGGCCGACGCCACCTATGTCGAGCCGATCACCCCGGAAGTGGTCGCCAAGATCATCGAGAAGGAGCGCCCGGATGCGGTGCTCCCGACGATGGGCGGCCAGACCGCGCTGAACTGCGCGCTGGCGCTGTTCAACGACGGCACGCTGGAGAAGTTCGGCGTGCAGATGATCGGCGCCGACGCCGATGCCATCGACAAGGCCGAGGATCGCCAGCGTTTCCGCGACGCGATGGACAAGATCGGCCTCAATTCGGCCCGCTCGGGCGTGGCCCACACCATGGACGAAGCCTTCGCGGTGCTGGAGCGCACCGGCCTGCCCTCGATCATCCGCCCGAGCTTCACCATGGGCGGCACCGGCGGCGGCATCGCCTACAACAAGGCCGAGTTCGAGACGATCGTCCGCTCGGGCCTCGATGCCTCTCCCACCACCGAAGTGCTGATCGAGGAATCGCTGCTCGGCTGGAAGGAGTATGAGATGGAGGTCGTGCGCGACAAGCACGACAACTGCATCATCATCTGCTCGATCGAGAACGTCGATCCGATGGGCGTCCACACGGGCGACTCGATCACCGTCGCCCCGGCGCTGACGCTGACCGACAAGGAATACCAGATCATGCGCAACGCCTCGATCGAGGTGCTGCGCGAGATCGGCGTCGAGACCGGCGGTTCGAACGTGCAGTTCGCGGTCAATCCGAAGGACGGCCGCCTGATCGTCATCGAGATGAACCCGCGCGTCTCGCGTTCCTCGGCCCTCGCATCGAAGGCCACCGGCTTCCCGATCGCGCGCGTCGCGGCGAAGCTGGCCGTCGGCTACACGCTCGACGAGATCATGAACGAGATCACCGGCGCCACGCCGGCCGCGTTCGAGCCGACCATCGACTACGTCGTCACCAAGATCCCGCGCTTCGCCTTCGAGAAGTTCAAGGGCGCCAAGAACGACCTCACCACCGCGATGAAGTCGGTCGGCGAAGTCATGGCGATCGGCCGCAACATCAAGGAATCGATGCAGAAGGCCCTGCGCGGCCTCGAAACCGGTCTCGACGGTTTCAACCGCGTGGTCGAGCTGGAAGGCGCGGGCCGCGATGTGATCACCGCTGCGCTGTCGAAGGCGACGCCGGAACGACTGCTGCATGTCGCGCAGGCCTTCCGCGAAGGCTTCACGGTCGACGAGATCCACGCGATCGCGCACTACGACAAGTGGTTCCTGCGCCACATCGAAGAGATCATCGCTGAAGAAGCGAATGTCATGAAGCATGGCCTGCCGGTCGATGCGCAGGGTCTGCGCCGCCTGAAGGCCATGGGCTTCTCGGACAAGCGCCTTGCCACGCTCGCCGTGCGCTCGGTCGGCGTCGCGGGCGGCATGGGCGAGACCCAGGCCAAGCGCTCGGGCCTGCTGCACGACGCGCTGCTCGCCATGGCCGGTGCCACCAGCGAGGACGAAGTGCGCAAGCTGCGCACCAAGCTGGGCGTCCACCCGGTGTTCAAGCGCATCGACTCCTGCGCGGCCGAGTTCGAGGCGGTGACGCCTTACATGTACTCGACCTACGAAGCTCCGATCTTCGGTGAGCCCGAGAACGAGGCGAATCCGTCCGAGCGCAAGAAGGTCGTGATCCTCGGCGGCGGTCCCAACCGCATCGGCCAGGGCATCGAGTTCGACTATTGCTGCGTCCACGCCTGCTTCGCGCTGTCCGAGGCCGGCTACGAGACCATCATGGTCAACTGCAACCCCGAGACCGTCTCGACCGACTACGACACCTCGGACCGCCTCTACTTCGAGCCGCTCACCGGCGAGGACGTGCTGGAAATCCTGCGCGTCGAACAGTCGAAGGGCGAACTCGTCGGCGTGATCGTCCAGTTCGGCGGCCAGACCCCGCTGAAGCTGGCGCAGACGCTGGAAGATGCCGGTATTCCGATCCTCGGCACTTCGCCCGACGCGATCGACCTTGCCGAAGACCGCGAGCGTTTCTCGGCTCTTGTCGAGAAGCTGGGCCTCAAGCAGCCGGCCAACGGCATTGCCCGCAGCCGTGACGAAGCCGTCGCCGTCGCCAACCGCATCGGCTATCCGGTTCTCATGCGTCCCAGCTACGTGCTCGGCGGTCGTGCGATGGAAATCGTCGACAGCGAGCAGCAGCTTGACGACTACATCACCACTGCCGTGCAGGTTTCCGGCGACAGCCCCGTGCTGATCGACCAGTATCTGCGCGATGCCGTCGAGTGCGACGTCGATGCGCTTTGCGACGGCGAGCAGGTCGTCGTGGCCGGTGTCATGCAGCACATCGAGGAAGCGGGCATCCACTCCGGCGACAGCGCCTGCACCCTGCCGCCTTACAGCCTCCCGGCCGAGATCATCGCCGAGATGGAACGCCAGGCGGAAGCGCTGGCCTTCGGTCTCAGCGTGCGCGGCCTGATGAACATCCAGTTCGCGGTGAAGGACGGCGAGGTCTACCTTATCGAGGTCAACCCGCGCGCTTCGCGTACCGTGCCGTTCGTCGCCAAGGCGCTCGGTCAGCCGGTCGCCAAGATCGCCAGCCGCGTGATGGCGGGCGAAAAGCTCTCCGACTTCCCGCCGTTCAAGCGCGACCTGCCGTACATGGCGGTCAAGGAAGCGGTATTCCCGTTCGCGCGCTTCCCCGGTGTCGATCCGGTGCTGAGCCCCGAAATGAAGTCGACCGGCGAAGTCATGGGCCTCGATGCCGACTTCCCGCGCGCCTTCCTCAAGGCCCAGCTCGGCGCCAGCATGCGCCTGCCCGACAGCGGCACGGTGTTCGTGTCGGTGAAGGACAGCGACAAGGCCGTGATCCTGCCCGGCGTCCAGACGCTGGTGAAGGAAGGCTTCAGGATCGTCGCAACGGCGGGCACCCACAAGTACCTGACCGAAGCCGGCGTTCCGGTGGAACTGGTGAACAAGGTGGCGGAAGGCCGTCCGCACATCGTCGACAAGATCGTCGACGGCGAAATCGCGCTGATCTTCAACACCACAGAAGGCTGGCAGAGCCTCAAGGACTCGCAGTCGATCCGCGCATCGGCGCTGACCGGCAAGATTCCCTACTTCACGACTGCAACCGCAAGCGTCGCTGCTGCACAGGCAATTTCCGCCTTGCGCGGGACCCAACTTGAAGTGCGTTCGTTGCAGGATTACTATAGCTAAAATCGATCTAGCCTCCCCACATCGCTGCGGATCGGCCCCGTCCCAGGGAATACCCCGAGGGACGGGACAGGAAACTAGTCTCCTCCGACTGGTTTCGCGTGCGGGGAGGCAGCAGGAAGGAAGTAATTGATGGCCAGTATCGAAAAGCTCCCCATGCTCGCCGAGGGGTATGAGAAGCTGACCGCCGAGATCAAGGCGCTGCGCGAAGAGCGCCCCCGGATCGTCGATGCGATCGAGGAAGCGCGTGCGCATGGCGATCTCTCTGAAAATGCCGAGTATCACGCGGCAAAGGAACGCCAGGGCCAGGTCGAGGCGTCGATCGCCGACCTGGAAGACAAGATCACGCGCGCCCAGATCGTCGATCCGGCCACGCTGACGAGCGACAAGATCATCTTCGGGGCGACGGTGACGCTGCTCGACGAGGACGACAAGCCGGTGAAGTACCAGATCGTCGGTCCTTACGAGGCGGATGCCCGTATCGGCCGGATCAGCTACAACTCGCCGCTCGGCAAGGCGCTGATCGGCCGCAAGGTCGAGGAAGAAGTGGAAGTCACCGTTCCGGCGGGCGACAAGTTCTACCTGATCGAGAAGATCGAGTTCATCTGAGCCGATTTTTCGGGTTTCAGGCAAAAGAAAAGGCCGGCATTTCTGCCGGCCTTTTTCGTTTCCGCCGTTTTCCGGCGAAAGAAGCTCAGGCTTCCGACTGGTCGGGCTGAAGCAGGCGGTGCAGGTGCACGATCACGTACTTCATCTCGGCATCGTCGACGGTGCGCTGAGCGGACGAGCGCCATGCATCTTCGGCCGAAGCGTAATCGGGGTAGACGCCGACGAGATCGAGTTCGTTGAGATCGGCGAATTCAAGGCTGCGGGGGTCTTTGACCCGGCCGCCCATCACAAGGTGAAGCTTCTGCATGGGACCGCTTTCGTGAGTGGGAAGAAAGATGCCGGTCCCATACGTTTTGACAGGTTGCAGGGCAAGAGCGGATCGCGCAGGCGATCCGCTCTCATTTCTGATATTGATTCTCAGTTGCGATAAGCCGAATTCAGTGCGGCAGGCGTTGAGCTAGCCCGCTGACGATCCCGGCGATGCGATGGGAGCCGGAACTGGCGGTTTCACTGGCATTCTTGCCGATCTTCTGGGCCTGGTGAGCAGCGATTTCACCCGCCTCGCTCACACGCTTGGCCGAGGCGCGACCCAGGGCACTTGCAGCAGCCAGCGCCGCCATGCCGTATTTTTCAAGTCGCTCTGCGGCCAGTTCGCCGCTTTTCTCGGCGCGGTCGGCGATCGTGCCGGCCTGCTTGCGCGCACCATGGCTGAGGTCGTGGACCTTTTCGGCCGCTTCCTTGCCGAAGAGGGCGGTTGCCGCCCCGGCAGCCTCTGCGAGATGGGCGCCCTTCGAGAGACCGCGCGATAGCACGCCGCGGGTGAGGCGGCGGGGCAGCAGGGCGCTGACGAGCACGCCCGCGGCGACACCGCCGGCTACGACCAGCACGGGGTGGCTCTTCACGAAGGCGACGACCTTTTCCGAAGGGCGCGGCTCTGCCTTCGCCGCATTGAGAGCCACCACTTGCCCGGTGTTCGCACCGCTGGCGGAGGTTTCGGGGATCTTGTGGGTGGTCGGTTCAGTCTTGCTCACCGTCGGACTCCTTCGGATGTCGGCCGGAACCGAACAGGCGTTCGATCCCGGCGATGATCGGGTTACGCAGAAGCCAAAGCACCAGCGCGGTGAAGGTTCCGCCGACCGCGACGGGATGTTCCTCCACGACGGCGACTGCTTCGTCGAGCATGTCGGCCGCCTGCTCCACGGCTTCGTCGAGAATGCGGCCCGTCAGGCCGCGCACCTCGAAATCTGCCTTGAGCGCGCCGTAGCGGGCGTCGAACACCGCCTTCGCGACATCGCGGGCCGCGCGATCCGCGGCGAGTTGCCGGGCGAGGGCGCTCATTTACGCATCCTCCCTATTGGAAAGCAGGGCCAGCATCCGTTTCACGCGCGAGCGCGCCGAAACCGCCATGATGGCTGCGACGACCAGCACTCCGGCGGGAACGACGATCATCGCCAGCCATGGTCCGATTAGCGTACCGAGCGCGATGACGAGGCCCAGCACCAGCGCCACGACCGCCAGCAGAACGAGAACCACGGCGCCGATGCCCAGCACTGCGATCGAACGGGTCTCTGCCCCCACGAAGGCGGCGCGGGTCTTCTGATAGGCCAGTTCAGCCTGTGCGAATGTGCGCGCCTCGCCCATGAGCAGGCGCACGTCTTCCATGAGCGAAAGGTCCTCCCCCTCCGCGGGGGGAGGGGGCAGGGCGGCTTGGGTGTCGAGCATCGTGATGCGAACGATAGGCGATCAGCTGCTCTTCTTGAACAGGCGGGCGATCAGGAAGCCCGCCGCCGCCGCCATGCCGACTGCGGCCACAGGGCTGCGACGCACGAACTCCTTCGCTTCCTCGCCCAGTTCGTCGAGCGATTTCTCGTCGAGCTTGGTGGCGGTGTCGGCAAGCGACTTCGATGCCGTGCGGGCGTAATCGCCGTACTTCTCACCGGCTTTTTCGTCGATCAGGCCGGCATTGTCGTCGATCAGCTTCGAAAGCCCGACGATCGCCTGGCTGGCCTTGGCCTTGCCCTGATTGGCAAGATCGGCGGCCTTGACCTTGGCGTCGTCGGCAAAGGCGCTGGCCTTGGCCTTGGCATCGTCCGAACGGACTTTCGCCTCGTCCGACCATTCGCCCTTGGTCTGGCTGAGCTTTTCGTGGCAGCTGTCGGCCATGGCGAGAACGCCGGCCTTGGCCTCGTCCACCGCCTTGCTGAAGTGGCTCTTCGCGTTGTCGGTGCCGTTTCCGGTGCTAGTCGTCTCGGACATTGCAGATTCCTTCCTTGCTTGCCGCTGCGCCACATTCGCCGCGCCATATTGACTTGTGTCTAGGCGATTAGCGCCAAGAGTAACACAACTTGTCGTCGAAATGGCAACGCAACTTGTCAGGCGTAGTTCCCCTGCTAAGACGCCGAACGAGAAGACGCTTCATGCGTCTCGGGGCTCGCCCGATGGCTCAGCTTGCAGGAGGATTATCCCTTTATGACCGCGATTATCGATATCCACGGCCGCGAAATTCTCGACAGCCGAGGCAATCCCACCGTCGAAGTCGATGTTCTTCTCGAAGACGGCAGCTTCGGACGCGCAGCGGTTCCCTCGGGCGCCTCGACCGGCGCGCATGAAGCCGTGGAACTGCGTGACGGCGACAATTCGCGCTATCTTGGCAAGGGCGTGCTCAAGGCCGTCGATTCCGTCAACGGCGATATTGCCGAAGCCCTCGTGGGCATGGACGCCGAAGATCAGCGCGATCTCGACCTCGCGATGATCGAACTCGACGGCACCGAGAACAAGGGCCGCCTGGGCGCCAACGCCATCCTCGGCGTCAGCATGGCGGCGGCGAAGGCGGCTGCCAATGCGCGCGGTCTGCCGCTCTATTCCTACGTCGGCGGTGTTTCGGCGCATGTCCTGCCGGTGCCGATGATGAACATCATCAACGGCGGCGAGCATGCCGACAACCCGATCGATTTCCAGGAATTCATGATCATGCCGGTCGGCGCCGATTCGATCGCCGAAGCGGTGCGCTGGGGTTCGGAAATCTTCCACACGCTGAAGAAGGGCCTGCACGAAAAGGGCCTGGCTACCGCCGTGGGTGACGAGGGCGGCTTCGCACCGAACCTTGCCAGCACCCGCGACGCGCTGGACTTTATCATGGCCTCGATCGAAAAGGCCGGTTTCAAGGCGGGTTCGGAAATCCAGCTTGCGCTCGACTGCGCTTCGACCGAGTTCTTCAAGAACGGCAAGTACGAGATCAGCGGTGAGGGCCTGAGCCTCGATCCGGTGGCCTTTGCCGACTACCTGGCCGACCTCACCGAAGCCTATCCGATCGTGTCGATCGAAGACGGCATGGGCGAAGACGATTTCGAGGGCTGGAAGGCGCTGACCGACAAGATCGGCCACAAGGTCCAGCTCGTCGGCGACGATCTCTTCGTAACCAACCCGAAGCGCCTGACCATGGGCATCGAGAAGGGCCTGGCCAACTCGCTGCTGGTGAAGGTCAACCAGATCGGCACCCTGACCGAAACGCTGGAAGCCGTCTCGATCGCCCAGCGCAGCGGCTACACCGCCGTGATGTCGCACCGTTCGGGCGAGACCGAGGACGCGACGATCGCCGACCTCGCCGTCGCCACCAACTGCGGCCAGATCAAGACCGGCTCGCTCGCGCGTTCGGACCGGCTTGCCAAGTACAACCAGCTCATCCGCATCGAGGAAGAACTGGGCAAGGCCGCGCGTTACGCCGGTGCTTCGGCTTTCGGTCGCCTCTCGCGCTGAGAAAGTAGCCGGTAACGGCAAGAAAAGACCCGGTCTCCTTACGGAGGCCGGGTCTTTTTTCGTCCGGAAGAGAAGTCGGGCAGCCGGTCGTCGTCGCATTCCCGCTTGCCCGATTACCCCCCTTATCGCGCTGCCAGGACCCCGGGGCGGGGGGCGTCGAGCAGCACCACGGAACGGGATGCGGAGGCGAAGTGTTCGAGCATCGCCGCGTAGCCCCGCGCGCTCAGCTTGACGTAGACGCGCCGGGCATCGCCGGGGTCGGCCTCGCGGACGAGAAGGCTCTGCTTTTCGAGGATGGTGATCCAGCGCAGGGCGGTGGTGGACGGCACGGCGGAGCCGATGCAGGCGCTCGTCACGGAGACGCGCCGCCGTTCCTTTGCGGCGATGAACAAGTCCAGCAGGATGTCCCAGGCCGGTTCGCCGAAGAGGTCTTCCGACTGGAAGATCTTGGTGCGGCGGCGGCGGTCCTCGTAAGTCTGGCGGGCCAGTTCCACCCAGATCGGGTGATCCTGACCGGCGGGCGCCCTGCCGCTTTCGCGTGCTTCCACCGGAATGCCGATATCCGCCAGGTGCGTGGCGACGCTTGATCCGATTTCGAGTTCGCGGGCCATCGCAAGAAGTTCGTTGGCGATACCGATCAGGCGAATGGCCTTCGCCCGATTGCACGTGGACTGATCGCTTTTCTCCATAAACAGTGCCGCCAATGCTTACCTGAAAAGTAGATCGCGGCATCATAATGGGACGCGGCACGATTTTGTTCGCAGGTGTTACTCCCCTTGTTCATAAACCTGGTTCGGAAACATTGCCGATGAAGCGATGATTTTCGAAAGCTGTAAAAGTTCGTGAACAGGGTATGGATACCCACACTAGGGCGGTGCCGTCTCGCGCAGGTTAGTCCGGTTTGGAGCGAGTTTGCTCGATTGTGCAATGAGAGCGCAGGGACTCGATGGCGGCCTGAAGGTGGGCCGCGGCGACGTAGGCACCCATTTCCTCAAGTTCTTCCAATTTCGTGTCGAGTTCGCCGATCAGTTGAGTCATGCTTGCGTCCCTATCCACTTTATCGTTCTCCGGCAGGCGAATAAGGATCTCGCCTGGGTATGATCGGCCATAACGCAACAAATCCGACCTTCGGCAATGAATAGAGGTGGTTTGTTCCGTGAATGATCCAATTTCGATCAATATCGGATTCATCGATGGATGTTACAGAATTTTCATCGCTTCGTTGAAATTATATTTTTATTGTCCTACTTGTGGACGGCCTGTGAAATATTCCCGGTATGGATGGTGAACTTCGATCTGAGTATTTTTACTTATTCGGGTCGTTGGGGCGGCAGCTTGTCGTTAAGCGTGGTTGAGCAATCGGATCATGCATAACCCCCTTCAGAGCGGGCGCACGAGCATCCTTGCTTCGGGGCCGTAGCCCTTGGCCGGATCGAGCAGCCCGTCGCCGAGCAGGTCGAAGCCCTGCTTTTCCCAGAAGCCATGGGCGTCCCCCACGGCGATCAGCACCACGCGGGAAAGCCCACGCGCCTTGGCCTCGTCCAGCGCGATCCGCACGGCCTCGCCTGCAAAACCCCGTCCGCGCGTGGAAGCGCCAAGGGCGAGGTCGTGCAGGAAGTAGCAGTCGAACGGTTCGGCAAGGCCAGTCATCGGCTGGTCTATCACCGGCGGGCGGTCCTGCCGACCGGGGTGCGAGACGAGGTAACCGGCGACCTTGCCGTCATCCCCTTCCAGTACGTGGCAGCCGGACGGGTAATGCCGGAAGCAGGCGGCGAAGACCTCCGCGTTCTCGGGGTAGTCGAGGTGGACGATGTCCGCCACGTTCGCCACATGAGCCACGTCGTCTTCGCGCATTTCCCGCCAGTGCATCGTCTTGCCGTTCCCTCAATTCGCGCCGGATGGTGCAGCATCTGCTGCGCGGGTTCCCCGGCCTCAACCGGCGCGGATCCGGCCGCCGATGAAATCGGCGGTGTCTTGCAGTAGTCAGATGAAGTCGTCCACCTTGGTCATCGCGCCCACCGGGATCGCCGAGGCGGCCGAGCAGTCCGTGAGTCCGTTCGCCGGCATTGGAAAGCATCAGGTTGTTCATGGAAGTGGGGATGAAACGGGTCCTGCTCCTATCGCGGAAATTCGCGATCCGATTTGCCCGGCCATGGACTGGAAAATCGATCGAAATTGCTTTTCGTTCAAAGGGAAATATGTAATCCGTTGCAGGTCCCACTTCTGGTGAACCATGAGCGCTGGCAGCGATTTTCGAAATCGAACTGTAATCGGCTGGGCCGGTATCTTCGCGATTCTGGCTTGCTGTCCGATCTCTGCTTTTGCACAGGAGCTTGGTAGAGAACCTGTTCAGGACGAGAGTATCCCCGCTGCGCTGTCTTTCGATGCAGCCCGCCAGCGGTTGGACCGCGTATCTTCCGCGTTGGGTGCCGCTTCGGACGAGTTGAGCGCGGCGGAATCCACCGCCCATGCGTTCAAGGCGCTGAACCGCCCGGTCGTGTCCACTTCGGTCTCGGTGATCTCCTATCAGAAGTCGCTTTCTGTCGACCTGACGGGGCAAAAGGACAGCTTCAGCAATGCCGCCGGCCAGTTCCTCGAAGGTCTGCCCGGAGAGTTTCCGGCGGAGTTCTCGGGGATCGTTCAGCAAGTGACCGGGCGCGTCGGCGAGGCGCTTCCCGGACTGCTCTCGCAGAACCCGGACGAACTCGATTTCCGCGCGCGGCAGACGGTGATCCGGCCCAATGTCACGGCCGTCATGCCGCTTTACTCGGGCGGTGCGATCCCGGCGATCCAGCACGGGGCCGAGGCGGGAGCGGAGCTGGCGCGCGCCAAACAGGCGGGCGCGCAGGACCTGTCGCAAGTGCGGCTGGTGCAGAGCTATTTCGGCCAGCAACTGGCAGCGGCGCTGCTCGTTTCCGCCACCGGCACGCGCGATGCTTTCGACAGACATCTCGCCAATGCCCAGGCCCTGTTCCGGGAGGGCGTGATCCCCCGTTCACGCGTTCTGGAAGTGCAGGTGGCGCGCGATGCTGCGCAGCGCGCGCTTGAACGCGCACGCATGGAAGAGCGCAATGCCTCGGATTCGCTGGCCCGCCTGCTTGATGCGAGTGGCGGAGTCACGCCGACGACGCCGCTTTTCGTGAACGGCAACGGCCTTGAACCTTTGGACGATTTCCTGGCCAGCGCGACCTCGCCGGGGCAGCCGCAGATGCGCGCGGCGGAAGCGACGCGCCATCTTGCCGGTTCCGGCGTCGATCTGGCCAAGTCGCGCATGAGGCCGCAGGCCTTTGCGTTCGGATCGTACAATTTCAACCGCAGCGATGCGATCCCGGTCGATCCGGACTGGATCGTCGGCCTCGGCCTGCGCTTTACTCTTTTGTCCAACATCGACCGGCGCGACACGCTCGATGCGGCGCGCTCGCGGCAGAGCGCAGCGGAAAATGCTGCGCGGGATACGCAGAAGACCATCGAGATCGAGACGAGCCGCGCTTACAATCTGGTCGAGACTGCACGCCGCTCCTTCCTGCTGCTGGACAGCAACATGAAGGCTGCCGAGGAGAACCTGCGCGTTCACGAAATCGGGTTTCGCGAGGGCGAGGATACGGCCAGCCAGCTGATCGATGCGCGCAATGTGCTTTCGCTCGCCCAGACACAGCGGATCGCGTCCGCCTACGAATATGTCGTCGCGCTATCGGCCTTGCTGGCCGCCAGCAACCGGGGCGACAGCTTTCGCGACTATCTCCTCCGTCCCGACAGGATCACCGCACCATGAGCGAAGTCGAGCAGCCGCCTCCGGTCGTGCCGCCGGTGGCTGAAGCGCGCGGCAGGTTTCGCCTGCTGGTGGCGGGACTGGTGCTGCTGGCGGTTCTTCTGCTTGCAGGATTGTGGATCGCGGCGCGGCCCGCACCGGACCAGTTGCAGGGCATGGTCGATGCG
Organism: Novosphingobium sp.; assembly: GCF_036820275.1. Lineage (GTDB taxonomy): Bacteria > Pseudomonadota > Alphaproteobacteria > Sphingomonadales > Sphingomonadaceae > Novosphingobium. The sequence goes on along the minus strand of NZ_DAISLT010000006.1, from coordinate 32,153 downwards.
GACGAGGTCAACGTGGCCACCAAGGTGCTGGCGCGCGTCGAGCGCTTGCTGGCGGAGGAAGGCGCCACGGTGACGGCGGGAACCGTGCTGGCGGTGCTCACCAGTCCCGAGGTCGACGGAGGACGTCAGCAGGCGCAGGGCGTGCTCGCGGGCGCCGAGGCCATGCGCAATCTTGCCGATAGCGGCGCCCGCAAGGAGGATGTGGAGTCGCTCCGCGCGGTCTGGCAGGCCGCACAGGCGGGCGCCGACCTAGCCGCCGTCACTGCGCGGCGGGCGGACAATCTCTACGCGGAAGGCGTGATCGCCGCCCAGCGCCGCGACGAGGCGCGTGCCGCGCGCGAAGCGAGCGCTCGTCAGGCGGAGGCCGCGAAGCTGCAATATCTGAAGGCCCGGTCCGGCGCGCGTGCGGAGGAGAAGGCGGCCGCACAGGCCCAGGTCCAGGTGGCGAAGGGCGGGCTTTCCATTGCCGATGCGCTCGGTGCCGAAAAGACGCTGGTAGCGCCGATCGGCGGCGAAGTGGTTCGGCGGCTGGCCGAGCCGGGCGAGATCGTCGCACCGGCGGTTCCGGTGTTCCAGATCGTCGACACGGCGCATCCCTGGGTTTCGCTGAACATCCGCGAAGACCAGTTCAATTCGCTGCGGAAAGGTCAGGAGCTTGCTGGAACCGTCCCGGCGCTGGGGAACCGCAAGGTCCGGTTCCGCGTGACCTATATCAGCCCGCAAGGCGACTTCGCGACATGGCGGGCGACGCGGCAATCCTCGGGGTTCGACGTGCGCAGTTTCGAGGTGAGGCTCCATCCCGCCGAGGCGGTGACGGGGCTGCGCCCCGGCATGAGCGTGCTGTTCGACTGGCCGCAATGACGCCCGCCCACTTCGGTTTCGGTAAAGCCCTGCGCCGCGAAATCGGCCATCTGCAAAGGGATCGCTGGGACCTGGCGATGCTCACGCTGTTTCCGGGGCTGGCGATCCTGATCGTGGCGGCCATGTTGATCGCCGGTGTCCCGCGCGCCTTGCCGATCGCGGTGGTGGACGAAGAAAACGGCACCCTCAGCCGCGCGATCGTCCGCGGGGTGGATGCCAGTCCGGCGGTCTCGATTACCGAACGACCGGAAACGATGGTGGAGGCCGAGCGACTGGCGCGCGCCGGGCAGGTCTGGGCGATCCTGCGTATCCCGCGCGGCGTGGGCGATGGGCCGGAGCGCGCGACCACCCCGGCGATCCAGATCTTCTACAATGCCTCGTTCCTGACGATCGGCGGCAGTGCGGAATCGGGTATCCGCTCGGCAGTGGACGCGGTGCTGATCGAACGCGGACTGGACGCGGCGCGGGCGAGGGGGCTTCCGGCCATCCGCATCCGCCCGCCCGTGGTTCAGGCTACCGTCCTGTTCAATCCCCAGGCCAGCTTCGAATGGTATTTGCAGGCGCTGATCCAGCCTGCCGTGCTGCACCTGCTGACCGGTTGCGTTGCCGTGATGGCCATGGGACGCGAGTTGCAGGGGCGCTCGCTTGCGGGCTGGAAAGCCGCGACCGGAGGAGGCCTTGCCGCGCTTGCCGGAAAGCTCGCGCCTTACGTCGCGGCGATCTCGATCTGGGGCATGGTCTGGATGATCTGGCTCGTCGGGATTCGCGGCTGGACGATGAACGGCAGCCTGCTCCTGACCCTGGCGGCGCAGAGCCTGCTCTTTGCCGGAACCTCGGCGATCTCCGCGCTGCTGGTGATCGCGGTGCGCAAGCCGAGCTTCGCCTTCTCCGCCACCGCGCTCTATGCGGGTTCGGCACTTGCCTATTCCGGAGGAACCCTGCCGCTGAACGGCGGATCCGGTTTTGCACGCGGCTGGAGCGAGGCTTTGCCGTTTACCCATTACCTCCGCCTGCAGATGGATCAGTTCCTTGGCGCGCCGGTCTCCGTCGCGCTGCCGCAACTGGCCGTGCTGTCGCTCTATCTGGTGGTGCCGCTGGGTCTCTGCCTGCTCCTGCTGCGCCGGGCGGAGCCGGTGGAATGACGTTCGCGCAAGGCTTCGCTTCGGTCTTCAGGGCCGTGCTTTCCACTTTCGCCGTGGCCTCGATCGTCGTCCTGGCCGTGGTGCTCTACGGCTTCTATTACCCGGCGCCCTATGCGCAGCAGACCGCGCGCCAGCTTCCGGTCGTGGTGGTGGACGAGGAACGCAGCGATCTGACCCGCGCTCTGGTGCGCAGGCTGTCGGACTTGCGGGAAGTGCGCATAGTGTCGGAGGCGGATTCGATCCGCACTGCCGAGCAGCAGGTCCGGAGCCGCGAGGCAGACGGCGTCCTTCTGCTGCCGAGGGGCTTGACCCGCAGCCTGCTCACCGGCGCGCCGGGCGGCGGGATCGGCATCTGGGTCAACGGCACCTATCTGATCCGGGCCAGGGACATCGGCGGGGCCGTTCAGAACGCAGCGCTGGCCGTAGCCGCCGAGCGGCTGGGACCATTGGCCCAGGGGCTGCATCTGCGCGCGCCCATCGCTGTGGTCGAACGGCCGCTGTTCAACACACGGGAAGGCTATGCCGACTATGTCTTCCCGGCCGTTGCGGCGATCATCCTGCAGCAGACGCTGCTGTTCGGCACGGCCATGCTGGCGGCGGCGCAGACGGCGAGGGTCCGTGAAGGCAAGGCAGCGCCGCTCTCGCCGCCGGGCTTTCTCGGCGTATGGAGCGCGCTGGGACTGATCGGCTGCCTGGCGGCCATGTTCTATTTCGGCTGGATATTCTGGTATCAGGACGTGCCCCGTGCCGGGAATGTGGCGGCACTGTTCCTTGCCGTCCCGCTCTTCGCCGCCGCCGTTTCGGCGCTGGGCCTGTTGCTCGGGAGCCTGTTCGACAGCGCCGAGCGTGCCTTGCAGGTGCTGATCCCGACCTCGATCGTCCTGTTCTTCCTGGCCGGTGCGGCCTGGCCCCTGTCCTCCATGCCCGGTTGGGTAGCGGGCCTGGCCCACCTCTCGCCCGCGACATTCGGTGCGCAGGCCTTCGTGCGCCTCAACGAGATGGGCGCCAGCCTTGGAGAAGTCGCACCGCAACTCGCGGGACTTGTCGTGCTAGGCCTGGTCTACGGGGCTGCGGCGGCATGGCGCCTCACGAAGTCAGCGGCATAAAACCGTCACGGTAACGCCATCCAACCTTCATCTGCCGGGCGTACCCCGCCGAGCCGTAAGCGCATTGGCTCAGGGGAAACGGCAATGAAATTCGGTACTTGCGTCGCAACTCTACTCGCAGGTTCGGCCCTCGCAGGGCTTCCCGCGGCAGTCCACGCAGCCGAGGCGGAAAGCGCCGAAAGCACCGATCCGAACGCCATCATCGTCACCTCGCAGAAGATCGAGCAACGGGCGGTGGATGTGCCCATCACGCTCTCGGTCCAGACCGGCGAGCGCATGCGCGAACTGGGCGTGACCGATATCGGCGAACTGTCGAACTACGTTCCGGGCCTCAATGTCCAGGTGCAGAGCGCCAACAACCCCGGCTTCGTCATTCGCGGCATCACCTCGGACAGCGGTTCTGCCCAGCAGGGGCCGCGCGTCACGCTCTACTATAACGGCATCGACATTTCGCGCTCGCGCGGCGCCTATCAGGGCATCTACGATCTCGACCGCGTGGAAGTGGTGAAGGGACCGCAGGCAACCCTCTTCGGCACGGCGGCCACGATCGGCGCGATCAGCTTCGTTTCGGCCAAGCCCGAGGCAGGCACTTCGGCCTCGCTGACCGGTGCCTACGGCAACCTCGACGCCACCCGCATCGAAGGCTTCGTGAACGCGGGCAACGACGTGATCGCCGCGCGCATCGCCGGGCAGTGGAAGAAGCGCGACGGCTATATCGAGAACCTCGCGCCGGGGCAGGACGATCTCTACGCGCAGGACCAGCTCGGTCTGCGCGGGTCGCTGCGCTACACGCCGAGCAGCGATTTCACGGCGGACCTCGTCTTCACTTACGATCGCCAGCGTAATTCCGGCACGCCGTTCCTGTCGAAGAACCTCGGTTCGACCTCGGTGGAGGGACTTTATGACGCGGCCTACCTCGGCGGCTCGCCGCTGTCCGGGCAGCTTCTGGGCTCCGACAAGCTGGGTCTCGACCGCGACGTCTACGATGCCAACCTGACGCTGGGTTGGGATTTCGCGGACGGCTGGAACTTCACCACCGTCAACGGCTATCGCCATTTCGACGCTCTGGAAGTCTTCGATGCAGATGGTTCCGCTGCCTGGTTCCTCGAATTCGCGGAACATGCCAAGGGCTGGCAGGCCAGTCATGAGGGCCGCTTCACCTATAGCGACCCGAAGTGGCGCGCCTCGTTCGGGTGGAACTACTTCATCGAGGATTCCTCGCAGTACGTTCCGTTCTCGACCGAACTCGGCACGTTCCTTCAGTGCTATGCCAATGTCATTCCCGGTCTCGGCTGCGTCGCGCCGAACAACAGCGTGCCCGCTTCGGCGACTGCTGGGCTGGTCAGCGGCGGTTTGCTGACGTCGCTGCCCTATTCGAGCTGGACGAAGAACTACGGCCGCAACCAGACCTGGTCGATGTTCGGCGATGTCAGCTGGACCCCCGTTCCGGCTCTGGAAGTGACCGCCGGCGCGCGCGTGCTGATCGAGAAGCGCCGGTCGGGATATGCGTCCAACCAGCCGGTTGCGCCGATCTACGGCGCGATCCTGCTGCCGTTTCCCGACACTGCGGGCGAGATCGTCCAAGCGCGTCGTTCCTATGCGGCGGTGCTGCCCCGCCTCAACGCGCTCTATCGCCTGACGCCGAACCTCAATCTCTACGCCACGATCTCCAAGGGACGGCGTTCCCCGGTCGTGCAGCTTCCCAACGCGCTCAATACCGTGGCCTTCGCGGACGAGATCGCTTCGGAAACGGTGTGGAACTACGAGGCGGGCATCAAGGGCTCGGTCGGCATGTTCTCCGGCTCGCTGGGGGTCTATTACGACAAGTACGACAACTTCCAGGTCTCGGTGATCGAAAACGGCCGGGCCGTTACCCGCAGTGCCGGTACGGCGTCCAACCTCGGCGTCGAGGCGGAACTGGAAGCGCGCTTCACCGACTGGCTGAGCGCCTTCGGAAACGTCGGCTTCATCAGCGGCGGTATCGACGACAAGGCATCGAACGGCGTCTTCGCGGGCAACCAGTTCCGCCTTCAGCCCAAGTGGCAGTGGGCCGCCGGGTTCAACCTCAATCTCCCCGTCACTCAGAACACCAGCGTGTTCCTGACCCCCAGCGTGACCTACCGCAGCAAGATCTACTTCGAGATCCCCAACAGCGAGGCGATCAGCCAGAGCCCGGTTACGCAGGTCAACCTTCGCGGCGGCGTCTCGCTGATGGACGGCAAGTTCCAGGTCGCCGGCTATGCCCGCAACCTGACCGACAAGAAGTACCTGCTCGACGCGGGCAACACCGGCGGTTCGTTCGGCTACCCGACCTTCATCCCGGCCGAGCCGCGCACTTACGGCATCGAGATCACCGCGCGCTACTGACCCGATCAGACCCAAGGAAAATCCATGACTCTTCAACTCGACCGCCGCCTGCTGCTCCAGGCGGGCGCCTTCGGTCTCGCCGCGCTCTCGACGCCGGGCGTCGCCCAGATCCTCACCGCGCGCGGCTTCACGCACGGCGTGGCGAGCGGCGAGCCGGCGGCCAACTCGGTGCTGCTCTGGACCCGCTATGTCGGCAGCGGCGATACGAAGCTGCGCTGCGAGGTCTCGGCAGACGAGAGCTTCCGCAAGGTGGCGGGCGGCGGCGAGGTCGTCGCCTCGCCCGCGCATGACAGCTGCGCCAAGCTGGTGGTCTCCGGCCTCACTCCCGGCCAGTGGTACTTCTACCGCTTCATCGCGCCGGACGGCACCAGGAGCGAAGTGGGCCGCACCCGCACGCTGCCGGTGGGCGAGGTCGACCGCTTCGGCATCGGTCTGTTCTCCTGCTCGAACATGCCGTTCGGCTGGTTCAACGCCTATGCCCATGCCGCCGCGCGCGACGATCTCGACCTGATCGTCCATGTCGGTGACTACTTCTACGAGTACGAATACGGGCACTATCCCGACAATCCGATGGCGGGCCGTCCGATCGAACCGCAGAACGAAACGGTGTCGCTTGCCGACTACCGCCTGCGCTTCGCCAGCTATCGCCTCGATCCGGACCTGCGCCGCATTCACCAGCGCTTCCCGATGATCGCGCAGTGGGACGACCACGAATTCGCCAACGACACCTGGAAGGGCGGCGCGGAGAACCACCAGCCCGACAAGGAAGGCGAATGGTCGGTGCGCCGGGCGGCGGCCGAAAAGGCCTATCGCGAGTGGATGCCGGTATCGGACGCCCTCTACGACAGCTTCCAGATCGGTTCGCTGGCCACGCTGTTCCGCCCCGAGACCCGCGTGAGCGAGCGCATGGAGCAGCTCGATTTCGGCGCGGTGATAGCTGGCGCGGCAAAAGGCGGGCAGGCGGAAATCGCCAAGGCTCTGGTGCAGTTCCGCGACGGGCCGTGGATGTCCTCCGACCGCACGCTGATGGGCGCAAAGCAGGAAGCCTGGCTCTCCAAGGGGCTGGCGGATTCCGTGAAGTCCGGCACGCGCTGGCAGGTTCTGGCACAGCAGGTCGTCATGGGTTCGCTCAAGGCGCCGCCGCAGATGGCGGATCTCGTTCCGGCAAGCGGCGATCCCAAAGTGCGTCAGGCGCTCATGGCCATCGCGGGTGCTTCGCAAGTGGGCTTGCCGTTCAACATGGACTCGTGGGACGGCTATCCTGCCGCACGCGAACGCCTGTTGCGCGCGGCCCGTCAGGCCGATTGCAACCTCGTGGTCCTCGCCGGTGACAGCCACAATGCCTGGGGCAGCGAGCTTTCGGTCGATGGCACGGCGGCGGGTGTCGAATACGCGGGACACTCGGTCACGTCGCCCGGCTACGAGGCCTATCTTCCCTCGGTGCCGCCTGCCGATCTCGCCAAGGCACTGCGCGGCGCCAATCCGGGGCTCGCTTATGCGGATACCAGCCGCCGCGGCTATGTATCCCTGCAAATGACGCCGGAGCAGGTCCGCGGCGAGTGGCACTTCGTGGGCACGATCGCGCAGCGCACCACGGCGGGAACGACAAGCGAAGGCCTGTCGGTGAACTGGAACGAGCGCCGCTTCGCCAAAGCCTGAACCTTTCGGACATCATGGGTGGGCGTCCCGAGTTCTCGGGGCGCCCATTTCGCGTTCGGAGCGTGCATGGCGCTTGCTTGCGATGATACAAAATATCCTAAACGGTTGACGCGCCTCCGCCGGGACAGCAAACAGCCGGAAATATATCTCCCAAGGAACTCCCATGACCGACTCCGATCTCCCCGAACCGCAGGCCGAAAACGCGGCCGTGCGCCCGGACCGCCGCGACTTCCTCGGCGGTCTCGCCGCCGCGATCGGTGCCGCTGCCGTTGCCGGTGGTGCAACGGAAAGTGCCGAGGCGCGCCCTGCCAGGGGTTCGTCTTCGCGCCCGGTCAGCGATGCCAGGCTGCGCGAGGCGATCGACACGGTCGTCGTGATCTTCGCGGAAAACCGCAGCTTCAACAATCTCTTCGCCGATTTCCCCGGTCTCCAGCAGCCGCTGGCCGAAGTCCCCGCCGAGCGTACCCGCCAGCGCGACCGCGACGGCAAGGTCATGGAGCGCCTGCCGAAGATCTGGGAAGGTCTGGTCCCCAGCAAGCAGGTGGTCGAGCACACCGAATACCTGATCGGCCCGGACGACATCGCGCCGCTGCCGAACGCGCCTTTTGCGCTCAAGACGCCCGAGGGCGATCCGCTGCCGCATGGCCTCGTCACTCGCGATCTCGTCCATGCGTTCTACCACAACCAGATGCAGATCAACGGCGGCGCCAACGACCAGTTCGTGGCCTGGGGCGACAGCGGCGGCCTGGTCATGGGCCACTATGGCGACATGCGCGCGCAGCTTCGCACGTGGCAGATCGCGCGCGAGTTCACGCTCTGCGACAACTTCTTCATGGGCGCGTTCGGTGGTTCGTTCCTCAACCACCAGTACCTGATTGCCGCGCAGCCGCCGTTCTATCCGGATGCGGACAAGAGCCCGGCCGCCAAGCGCATCGCCAAGCTTGAAGGCAGCGACCCCAAGGGCACGCGTCTCAAGCTGGACCCCAAGACGCCCGCCAGCGCGCTCGACGGTCCGGCGGTGTTCGGCCCCAACACGCTCTCGCCGGACTTCTGGGCTGTCAACACGATGCTGCCGCCCTATGCGCCGACTTACGAACTCGATGCGACGAAGCCCGGCTATGCCAATGCGGACAGCGCTCATACGCTGGTGCCGCAGCAGCACAAGACCATCGGCGACATGCTCTCGGCCAAGGGCGTGGACTGGGCCTGGTACGCGGGCGGCTGGGACGCGGCGCTGGCAGGAAACATGAACGACGCTTCGTTCCCCTCGCGCCCGAACTTCCAGCCGCATCACCAGCCGTTCAACTATTACGACCGCTTCGCCCCCGGCACCGCCGACCGCGCGAAGTTCCTGCGCGACGGCGGCGAGGGCAGCACCGCGCGCACCAACAAGTTCCTGGCCGATGCCGAGGCGGGCAAGCTTCCGGCGGTTAGCTATTACAAGCCGCAGGGCAATCTCAACATGCATGCCGGCTACTCGGACATCGATGCGGGAGACCGCCATATCGCCGCCGTCATCGACGGCCTGCGGGCCAGCCCGCAGTGGGAGAAGATGCTGGTCGTCATCACCTTCGACGAGAACGGCGGCTGGTGGGATCACGTATCGCCGCCGAAGGGCGACCGCTGGGGACCGGGCACGCGTATTCCGGCGGTCATCGTTTCGCCCCATGCGAAGAAGGGCGCAGTCGACCACACGATCTACGATACCGGCTCGATCGCCCGCTTCCTCACCCGCCGTTTCGGGCTGGAAAAGCTGGAGGGCCTGAAGATGCGCGAGGACGCGATGGTCGCAGCGGGCGGCGTGGCGCCGGGCGACCTCACGGGAGCGCTCGATCTGGCCTGAGCCACGCTTAAACAGGTGCGTCTGTCCCCCGATTGCGACAATGTGTCTGGCCGGAACCGATTCTCCATCGGTTCCGGCCAGACATAAATTTCGGATCGCACTAATTCTTCAAATTTCAGGGGGCAGAACATTCATGCGGATAATCGCATCCACCGTCTTCACGCTCGGCACCATTCTCGCGATGTCCACCGGAGCCCATGCTGCGCCCAAGGCCTATCCCGAGGCCGAGAAGCAGGTTCTCGAAATTTCGAAGCAGGCCATCGCGCTGCGCTCGGTCGAAGGTGAGGGCAACCAGACGCAGCAGGTCGCGGAACTCTTCCGGAAAGAACTGCTCGCAAACGGCTGGGACGCCCGGGACATCGATATCGTTCCGCACAAGGACACTGCCTACCTGATCGCCACCTGGCCCGGCAGCGATCCCTCACTGAAGCCGCTGGTGGTCTCGGCGCATATGGACGTGGTGGAGGCCAAGGCCGCCGACTGGGAGCGCGATCCGTTC
>NZ_DAISLT010000006.1:0-22666 GCF_036820275.1 Novosphingobium sp. | reverse complement strand
ATCCGTTCACCCCGGTCGTCGAGAACGGCTACCTTTATGGCCGCGGCGCCAGCGATACCAAGTTCGAAGCGGTGCTCGCGATGGAATCGATGATCGAGCTGCGCAAGCAGGGATTCAAGCCCAAACGCACGCTCGTCATTGCCTATTCCGGTGACGAGGAAACCTCGATGGCGACCTCCAAGCTGATCGCCGAGCGGCTGAAGAATGCCGAACTCGTGCTCAATGTCGACGGGGCGTCCGGCACCCTTTCGGAAAAGACCGGCAAGCCGGCGTTCTGGTCCTGGGGCGGGGCCGAGAAGACTTATGTCGACTACCAGATCGAAGTGACCAACCCCGGCGGCCACAGCTCCGCCCCGCGTACCGAGAACGCGATCGTCCAGCTTTCGGAAGTGCTGGAGCGGATCGGCCACTACCACTTCAAGCCCGAGCTGAACGACATCACCCGCGCCTACTGGGTCGAGGCCGCGAAGCTGGAACCCGATGCGACGCTGGCCGGCGCGATGCGGGCTTTTGCCGCCAATCCGAATGACGAGGCGGCGCTCAAGATACTGCGCGCCAATCCCTCGATGGTCGGTCGCACCGGCACGACTTGCGTTCCGACCATGATCTCGGGCGGTCACGCCCAGAACGCCCTGCCGCAGCGCGCCACGGCCAACATCAACTGCCGCGTCTTCCCGGGTCACACCCGTGAGGAGATCATGGCGGAACTGGAGAAGGTCGCGCAGATGGCCGCCGCGAAGTTCTCCGACGTGACCGGCGATGCCTCGACGATGTCGCCCGCCTCGCCGATGCGGCCGGACTTCGTGGCGGCGACGCGCAAGGCGGTGACGGCGGCCTGGGGACCGATCCCGATCATCCCCTCGCAGGCTTCCGGCGCGTCGGATTCGATGTGGTATCGTGCGCTCGGCGTGCCGAGCTACAGCGCCAGCGCCTCGATGATGAAGGACTCCGATGAGTTCGCCCACGGCCTCAACGAGCGGCTGCCGCTGCTCAATGTAAGGCCGGGGATCACTTACTACATCAGTCTCTACAAGGACCTCGCGGCGAAGTGAGGTCCTGAAACGGGCTGGCGGCTCAGGCGGCCGCCAGTCGCTTTCCGCTGAGCCGTCCTCCGCTGAGGATGCGTGCGGGTCCGGGCGCGGCGCGGCTGAGCAGGGTGCCCAGCAGGACCACCGCCAGCAGCACGATCAGCGGCTGGGCAACCAGATAGACCGGATAGAGCGGCGAGCCGAGCGTGCCGAACAGCCTGCCCAGCAGCGGACCACCCAGCCAGATCAGGATGAGGTGCGAGCAGAACAGGAAGAACGCGAAAGGCTCGATCTTCAGCAGCGGGCGCCGCACCATCGTTCCGGCCAGGCCCCAGGAAATGCGCCAGTAGGCCAGCGCTGCCGAGATCCGCACGGCAAGATCGAGCGTCGCTGCGGGAAGGCTGATCGGCGACCAGTCCACCACGAGCGTGAAGTAGAGCTGCACCGCGGTCAGCACCGCAAAAGGCGCGAGCGCGGCTGCCAGCGGCCATTGGGCGATCCGGTCCGACAGGTTTTCGCGCCGGGCGATGATGCCGAGGGTGAAGAAGAACGGGATCGAGGCCCGCATGAACACCGGCGGCCCGAAGCCCGCGATCTGGCAGATGCCCGCAACCAGCGCCACCGCCAGCAGGGTGCGCTTGCCGCAGCGTACCAGCAGCGGCGCCAGCAGCATGCAGAGGAACAGGTCGCGCAGGAACGGCATCTGCACGTTGATGTCCGGATTGCGGCTGGCGATGAAGATTTCCTGGAAGACCCAGTCGAGCGATTGGGGGGTCGGCGCGGCAAGCCGCGTTGCAACCGCCGCGCCCGAGACCAGCAGGATCGCCAGAGCGTTCCAGAGCACCATCGGCAGCAGGATCGTTTTGGCCTTGCGCCCAACGTGGCTGCCCCAGTCGAAGGTCCGGCTCGAACCCGCGACCAGCCAGCCCGAGATCAGGCCCAGCAGAGGAACGGCGCTGCGTCCGAAAACGTCCATCAGCACCCAGCGCAAGTTCTCCTGCGGGGTGCCGTGGGCCAGTTGGAGATCGTAGCCGGTCAGCCCGGTCCAGGCGTGCACATAGACGACGCCGAGGATACAGATCACACGCGCGACCGAAATGGCATCGGACCGCCGCCGCGCGTCGATAGTGAGAGTTTCAGGCAAACCGTCTTCCCATTTTGTCGCAACCCACCGAACTGCCTGTGTTTTTCGGCTTGAAGGCCGGATACGAGGGCGGTTCGTCTCGTTACGTCAAACCAACAGGACGGAAAGAGGTCTGTCTCTATTCGGCAGAACGACCCGCGAAAGGGACGAAGCGGTACGTTTGAGATGCCTATGAAATGAACCGACCGTAGCGGTTGCCGATGCGCCTGTTGTCCGAAAGCACCTCGTGCGCGCAGTTGTGGCCGGGCGCACCGGTCACGCCGCCGCCGGGGTGTGAGCCGGAACCGCACATGTAGAGCCCCTTGATCGGCCCGCGATAGGCGCCGTGGCCTAGTACCGGCCGCGCCGACCACATCTGGTCGAGCGTGAGGTTGCCGTGCATGATATCTCCGCCGACAAGGCCGAACTTGCGCTCCAGACCCTTGGGGCTGAGGACCTGTCGGCCGAGGATCGAGGCGCGGAAGCCCGGTGCGTATTCCTCCACCGTGTCGATCACGGTGTCCGCTGCCTTGTCTTCCTCGGCATCCCAGTCGCGGCCGTCAGGAAGTTCGGGTGCGAATTGCTGGCAGAACAGGCTGGCGACATGCTGGCCTTCGGGCGCGAGGCTGTCGTCCACGGTCGAGGGGATCAGCATCTCCACGATCGGCTTCTTCGACCAGCCATGGGTCTTCGCGTCGAGGAAGGCGCGGTCCATGTAGTCGAGCGTCGGCGCGATGATGATGCCGGACTGGTGATGCTCGCCCACCTCACCCGGATAACGCTCCGGCAGGCAGGTGAACTTCGGCAATTCGGAGAGCGCCACGTTCATGCGGAAGGTGCCGCTGCCCGTCTTGAAGCCCTTCATGCGGCGCTGGAAATCGGGGGTCAGGTCGCTTCGGGCAATCATCTTTCCGTAAAGCAGCTTCGGCCCGACATTGGCGATCACGCGGGTGGCGGCGATTTCCTCACCGCTTTCGAGCCGCACGCCGGCGACCTTGCCGCCATCGACCAGCACTTGTTCCACCGGGCTTTCCAGGCTGATCTCCACGCCCAGCTTGCGGCAGACTTCGCCCATGATGCGGGTGATATTGCCCATGCCGCCAACCGAGTGGCCCCATGCGCCCTTTTTGCCGTTCACTTCACCGAAGACGTGATGCAGCAGCACATAGGCGCTGCCCGGCGTATCGGGTGAGGCATAGTTGCCGACCACCGCGTCGAAGCCGAAGGCGGCCTTCACCGCCTCGCTCTCGAACCAGCCGTCCAGCAGCGATCGGGCGGACTTGGTGAAGAGATCGAGCACATCGCGCTGTGCCTCGATGGAGAGACCGGCCAGCTTGCGCCCCTGAAGCGCGGCGTCGATCAGTCCGCGCCAGCCGTCACCCGCATTGGGCGGCGACTTCAGCGCCAGGTCGCGCAGCACTTCGGCGACGGTTTCCAGCGTGTCGTAATAGGCGGGCAGCACTTCGGCATCGTGCCTGGAGAAGCGGCGGAACTCCGCCTGCGTGCGCTCCAGTCCGCCGCCGAGCTTCAGGTAGCCACCATCTTCCTGCGGCAGCAGATTGGAGATCGGCCGCTCGATCACGCGATAGCCATGCTCGGTCAGCCGCATGTCGGCGATCACCTTGGGCTGGAGCAGGCTGACGGTATAGCTCGCCACCGAGTTGCGGAAGCCGGGGTGGAACTCCTCCGTCACAGCCGCGCCGCCGACCACGTCCCGCCGCTCCAGAATGCGGACCCTCAATCCGGCGCGGGCAAGGTAGAACGCGCAGACGAGGCCGTTGTGGCCACCGCCGATGATGACGGCATCGTAGGGCTTCGTCATGTCGGTCTCCAAGCGATCAATCGACTTCGTTGCGCTTCAGCCAGAGCCAGATCGGCAGGCCCAGCACCATCAGCACGAAGCTCAGTCCGCTGGCGCCGATCCCGGCTCCCCACAGCGTCCAGAGCGCATAGACGGCGCCGATCAGTGCGGGAATGCGGGCGACACCCAGCTTCAGCGCCGCCAGCGCGCAGGCAAGATAGAGCCAGAGCGTCGCGGAAGTGGAGAGCAGCAGCAAGTATTCGAACAGGGCCTGCATCGTCCGGCTGGCGTTCATCGCCGCGAAGAAGCTGGCGACCGTGGCGGAAGTCAGCAGGGCGCGGCGGGCGGTGCCCTGCGCATTGATTTCGGCGAACCACTGCGGCAGCAGGCGGCGGGCCGCCATGTCGCGCATCATCTCGGCCTGGAGCAGGGTCCAGCCGTTGAGCGCGCCGATGCAGCTGATGACCGCGAAGACTGCGACGAGCGTGGCGACGTCTCCGTCGAGGAAGCGGGCAACGAACGTGGCGAAAGGCGCGGCCGAGTGCGCGGCGAGATCGCTCGGCAGCAGCAGGGCGATGGCCGAGCAGACCATGAGATAGAGCAAGCCGGTCAGCGCCGTGCCCCAAAGCGTGGCGCGCGCGACGTTGATCTCGGGATTGCGCACCCGCGCGGCGGCTACGCTGGCGGACTCGAAGCCGAGCAGCGCCCAGAGCGTCATGGTCGCGGCACCGTTGATGGCGCCGGTATGGACGAGCGAGGCGTCGAAGACGGGGAGCTGGGCCTTGCCGCTCGACAGGACGTAGATCGCCAGCACGATAACCACCAGCAGCGGGATCACCTTGAGCGCCAGCGTGACGATCTGGAACTGCCCCGCCGCGCGGGTACCGCGCAAATTGACCAGCGTCATCAGCCAGAGCAGCGCGATGGCGGCGAGGGCGGGGACATGCTCCCCGCGCCCGAGGAACGGCATCATGCTGGAAAGATAGGAGACGGTGGCCACGGCGATGGTCACCACCGAAGTCCAGAGCGAGACCAGATAGATCCAGCTGATGAAGAACCCGGTCCTTTGCCCGAAAGCTTCGGTTACGAAACCGGCCGGTCCTCCGGCAGCAGGGCGCGCGCGGGTCAGGCGGCTCAGGACATAGGCGAGGACCAGTGCGCCGGTGATCGTGGCGAACCAGCCGATCACCCCGTTCCAGCCGAACGGGGCGAGGCTGGCGGGCAGCAGGAACACGCCCGAGCCGATCATGTTGCCCATGACCAGCGCGATCGCCGCCATGAGGCCCAGGCTTCCCGTGGAGGAGCGGATGCCGGGAGCCTCGGTTTGTACGTCGTGATCGCCCGGCATGTCGTTTCCCTGGTTGAAAGGCTGCGGCCCCTAAGGGAACTCTATGCCATTTTCAATGTGAGGGAAGGTTGCGGAAGGCGGGGCCGCGTTCAGAACCCGCGCGCGACGCCCTCGCGCCGGGGATCGGCGCCGCCGACATAGCCCTTCGGCGTGGCGAGGATCGCCTGAAGACCGGATTCTTCGCCCTTCGCGGTCGAAAGCGGCATGTTCCGCGCGGCAAGGCCGTCCATGATCGGCTGCGGGAACCTGTCGGCACTGTAGCTGTCGCCCTTGGCCACGAGGTTGGGCAGCGAGACCGCCTCCTGCGGCGTCATCTTCCAGTCGAGCAAGGCGACCAGCACTTTGAGATTGTAGGCCTGGATCGCCGAGCCGCCGGGCGATCCCGCCGCCGCCACGAACTTGTGCCCGGGCGTCAGCACGATCGTGGGTGCCATCGTCGAACGGGGGCGCTTGCCGGGTGCGGGGGCATTGGCGGCTTTTGCGCCGTCCTCGTCGGTGGGATTGAACGAGAAGTCGGTAAGCTGGTTGTTGAGGAAGAATCCGCCGACCATGCGGCCGGACCCGAAGATGTTCTCGACCGTGGTGGTCATCGACAGGGCATTGCCCTCGGCATCGACGATCACGATGTGGCTGGTGCCGCCCGGTTCGTCGGTCGCATCGGGTCCCACCTCGGGGGCGCCCCTGGGCATGCCGAAAGTCACCGGCCCCGCCGTTTCACCGATCTCGGCCGCGCGGCCTTTCAGATATTCGGGATCGAGCAGGCCCGCCAGCGGCACTTGCACGAAGGCCGGATCGCCGACGTAGCGGTCGCGATCGGCATAGGCGAGGCGGCTGGCCTGCGCAAACTCGAACCAGGCCTTCTCGTCGGAGGCATTGCGCTTGTCGATGTCGGTATGTTCGAGCACGCCGAGTGCGATTTGCAAGCCGGGACCGCCCGATGGCGCCTGCGGGGTGCAGACGAGGTAGAGGCGATAGGGCTGGCAGAGCGCAGGCCCCGAATGCGGACGATAGTTGGCCAGATCGGCCAACGATAACGTGCTCGGGCGCGGCCCTTCGTGCACCCGATCGACGATCTGCTGGGCGAGGGGGCCGGTCAGCAGGCCGGAGGCACCGTACTGCGCGATCCGTTCGAGCGAGCGGGCATAGTCCGCGTTTTTCAGGCGGTCCCCGGCGACATAGGCCGTGCCGTCGGCCTTGGTGAAGTAACGCTTCGCATCCGGCGCGGAAGCCTGCGGCGCCTTGCTCGCGATCATGCCCGCCAGGCGCGGGCTGACGATGAAGCCGTCTTCCGCCAGCAGGTGCGCCTCGCCGAAGAGCTTTGCCCAAGGCAGTTTGCCGTGATCGCGGTGGGCCATGTCGAGCATCGCGATCGCGCCGGGAACGCCGGTGGAGATGCCGCCCAGCACTGCCTCCACGAAAGGCAGGCGCTTGCCGTTTTCATCGAGGAACAGACGGTTCGTGGCCCCGGCCGGGGCCGTCTCACGCCCGTCGTAGGCCGTCGTTTTCCCCGTCTTCGCTTCGTAATAGACCATGAAGGCGCCGCCGCCGAGGCCGGAACTCTGCGGCTCGACAAGGCCGAGAACCGCCTGGATCGCCACGGCGGCATCGACGGCCGAGCCGCCTGCCTTGAGCACGTCCACACCGGCTTTCACCGCCAGCGGATTTGCCGCCGCGACCATGGCGTGACGGGAGTTTGCCGACTGCTCGACGCGCGGCCGGTTCGCAACGGCCGTCCGTTCCGCAAGCGCAGTCGTTTGCGCGGCCCCCGGCTGGACCGAAGCGAGAGTGGCAGCCAGCACAGATACGGACAGGCCGAGGGCGAGGATCGGTCGGCGCAAGGCCGTTCTCCGGGAGACGATAGGCATTTGCAGGGGCTTAGCGTCGTCGACCGGGGCGCGCCACCCCGTTCGTGTTCGTCTTGTGTCCAAGTGCCGATCGTCGTCCGACGGTCGTCATAACGACATGGAAACGCCCCGGAACTGTCCACGGGAAGTCAGAATTATCAGTCACATGCTGCGCCGCAACAAGGTCTTCAGGGGAACCAGGATGCGAGCATCGACCATTCGTAACATCTATCTCGTCGGCACCAGCCTGGCGGCGCTGGCGCTGGCGGCGCCGGCCTTTGCCGAAGAGGCTCCGGCGGATAGCGCGGCGGGAGACTTCGACGGAGAAGCCATCGTCGTCACCGGCCAGCGCACGACGTACAACAACGCGGCGCTGACCGAGGATCTCATCACCCAGCAGCCGCCGCTGGTCTCGGCGCTCGATCTGGTGGACACGCTTCCGGGCGTGCAGGTGAACGAGGGTGACGCCTTCGGTTTCGACGACTGGTCCTCCACCGTTTCGGTGCGCGGCTACCAGACCAACCTCGACACGCAGCAGGTCGGCCTGACCATCGACGGTCTGCCGAACGGCGGCTCGGGCTATGGCGGCGGCGCCAAGGCGAACCGCTTCGTCGACACCATGAATATCGGCACCGTAGAGGTGTTCCAGGGCACCGCCGACATCGGCTCGCTTTCCAACGAGGCGCTGGGCGGGACGATCAACTTCGTCACGTCCGACCCGCTGGCGGAACGGCGCCTGCGTTTGTCCGGCTCGGTCGGCGATTTCGACGCGAGCCGCTATTACGGCCGCTTCGATACCGGCACGATGCTGAACGGCACGACCCGCGCCTGGATCTCCTATTCCCACCAGCAGGCCACCGACTGGATCGAGGGTTCGGCGGACAACTGGCGCGATAACGTGGCAGCCAAGTTCATCGTCGATACCCCGGTCAAGATCACCGGCTATGTAGACTGGGACAAGGCGCACGAGAACAACTACGACCAGATCTACTCGGCGGCCCAGTTCGCGGCCAATCCGAACAGCGACGGCCTCGTCGGGGTCTGGACCGGCGTTCCCTATCAGGACCAGGCCTATCGCCAGGTCTGGGCGACCCACCGCGAGAACTTCTTCGCCTACCTCAAGGCCGAGACGAAGATCGCGAATGCCGTCGATCTCGACGCCACGGTCTACTATCACGACATGGCGGGGCGCGGTGACTGGGCGCCGCAGTACGTCGTCGACGTGACCAACGACGGCGCGGGCAATCCGCAGAGCGAAATCTCGGGCACCGGAACCGTGCGTGGCGGTTCGCCGCTGGGTTCGATCTACTTCGTGAATGCAAACGGTGTGGCGCTGAGCCCCCGCGCGGGATGCACGGGTTCGATCACTTATCCCTATGGCGGCACCACCGACCCCAACTACGATCCATCGTGCTATGCTGCGGGCGCGATCGCGGTACAATCCTATCGCCACACCCATTACCGCAAGGACCGCCTCGGCGGCACGGCCAACGCGGCGTGGAAGATGGACTTCGGCGCCTTCGACAATACCCTGCGCGGTGGTCTCTGGTACGAGGACACCCATCGCCGCGAATGGCGCGATTGGCACAATGTCACCGACACCGCCGTCGGCCCGGCCTATGACGCCACGCCCTACTGGACCCAGTACGACCGCAAGTATCCGCAGGACACCTTCAAGTGGTACGTCCAGGACCAGGTCGAGTTCGGCCCGGTCACGGCCAACTTCGGGGTGAAGCAGTTCATCAACCACATCGATCGCGTCGATCTGTTCGGCCAGACCGACAATGCCCGGATCTCGTCGAAGTCCAAGGTGCTGCTATCGGGTGGTGTCCAGATCGAGCCGATGGCGGGTCTGAACGTGTTCGGCGGCTATTCGGAGAACTTCAAGGCGCTTTCCGACACGCTGCTGGAATACAACGATGCCGACTTCAGCAGCATCAAGCCCGAGACCGCCGAAAACTGGGAAGCGGGCCTGCGCTACAGCACCCCGCTGATCCAGGCTTCGGCCACCTGGTTCAAGAGCAAGTTCTCCAATCAGGTGATCTTCGTGCCGAACTCGACCCAGGCCGGTAACGACTATCTGGGCGAGGGCGACGGCAAGTTCTTCAACGCTGGTGGCATCGACTCGCAGGGCTTCGAACTGCTTGCCAGCCTGACCCCGGTGGAGGGCCTGCACCTCTACGGCGCCTATACTTACATCGATGCGACCTATCGTGGCACCGGCAATGCCGACCTCGACGCGGAGCAGGGCATTCGCGCCGGAAACCGGGTTACGGGTATCCCCAAAAACATGTGGGTGCTCGCCGCGAACTACCAGTACGGCCCCGTTCGGCTGGGCGTGACCGGCAAGTACACTGGCGACCGCTACGTCAACGCCTCGAACGCCTGGCAGGCCGAGAACTATTTCCTGACCGACCTGACGGTAGGCGTGAAGGGCGATGCCCTGAGCGACTGGCTGAAGGCGCTGGACTTCACGCTCAACGTCACCAACCTCACCGACAAGCGCTATATCGGTGGCATCTCCGGCGGCTACGGTTTCCTGGGGGCGCCGCGCACGATGGTCTTCACGGTGACCGCCGACTTCTAGGCCGCTTCGGAAACCTGCAATCGAATGAGGGAGGCACCCGGCTGGGTTGCCTCCCTTTTTCCTTGCGGCGCAGAAGGAAGCGCGTTTCACCGCGTTGCAATAAACTCAATCACTCTGCCGTAATATCCAAGCCAAACCATCTTGCGTGGATTAGTTAGCACTCTAATTACTGTCGCATGCAAGATCGACAATCGAGCGAGAAGGCTCTGGCTGCAAGGCTGGGGCCGGTTTCGCGTTCATGGCAGCAACTCGCCGATTCGGCGCTTTCCTCGCTGGGGGTCTCGAACTCCTCGGGCTGGGCGCTGGTGCACTTGCTGCGCCTCGGCAACGAGGTGCGGCAGGGCGATCTCGCGCGTGTCATCAACGTGACCGAGCCTTCGCTCGTCCGGACCCTCCACCTGCTGGAAGATGCAGGCCTCGTCGAGCGCCGCGCCGACGACAGCGACCGCCGCGCCAAGCACCTGCGTCTGACCGACGAAGGAGTGGTTGCCGCAAAGCGCATCGACAAGCGATTGATCGAGTTGCGTGCAAGCCTTCTCGATGGCATTCCAACGGAAGATGTCGAGACTGTCGTGCGGGTGCTTGATCGCATCGCCGCACGCATTGCGGAAAGCGCCGCCCGGCAATGACGAAGCGTTTCGGACTGGACGCCGCGCTGTTCTCCGTGAAGGCCTACCTGGCCTCGATGCTGGCCATCTATATTGCGCTGTCGATCGGGCTGGAACGTCCCTACTGGGCATTCCTCACGTCCTATATCGTCGCGCAGCCGCTGGCGGGTGCAGTAGTGTCCAAGGCGATGTTCCGCGTGGTCGGCACTTTCGTCGGTGCGGGCATGGCGGTCATCCTGGTGCCGAACCTCGTGCAGAAGCCGGAACTGCTGGTCATCGGTATCGGTGCCTGGCTGGCGCTCTGCGTCTTCATCTCGCTGCTGGACCGGACGCCGCGTTCCTATGCCTTCGTGCTGGCGGGCTACACCGCCGTGCTCATCGTGCTGCCCAGCGTAGACGTGCCGGATACGATCTTCACCGTCGCGTCGCTGCGCGTGCAGGAGATCACCATCGGTATTCTGTGCGGCAGCTTCGTCCACGCGCTGGTGCTGCCGCAATCGGTCTCGGCCTTCATGCTGCAACGGGTCTCCAACATTCTGGCCGATGCGGAGCGGTGGTCGAGCGATTCGCTGCGGCTGGAAACCGATCCGGCGATCGACAAGGAGCGTCAGCGTCTCGCGCTCGACGTGACCGAACTGCACCAGCTCTCGATCCATCTTCCTTACGAGAGCACCCGGATCGCCCCGCGTATCCGCACAGTGCGGGCCTTGCAGGACCAGCTCTCGCTGATCATGCCGCTGGGCGCGGCCGTGACGGACCGGATCGCCCAGCTTCATGCCGCCGATGCCATTCCCGAAGCGGTTGGGGAACTGCTTGCGGATACGCGGGACTGGTTCGGCCGGTTGAACGCTTTGTCGCTGGCGGAGCGCGAAGAAGCCGCCGTCGCCTTGCAACAGCGCAGCCGCGCGCTGGAACCGCTGATCGGCCCGGATGCCTCCTGGAATGAACTGATCCTGCTCAGCCTGCTTTCGCGCCTGTCTTCCCTGATCGGCGCGCATCGCGACTGCCGCATCCTGGCGGAGCAGCTCGGCACCCCGAGCACCCGTCCGGTCAGCCCGCGCGCTGCCGAACTGGTCGAAGGTCGGCGCGGCCGCGAATTGCACGTCGATATCGGCGGTGCCACGCGCGGCGCGATCGGGGCGTTCCTGACCATCGCGCTCGGCTGCGCCTTGTGGATCGGTTCCGGCTGGCACGAAGGTGCCACGGCCATCATGCTGGCGGGCGTCTTTACTGCGCTCTTTGCAGCAGCGCCGGATCCGTTGGCACCCTTGCGCGCCTTCTTTGCCGGTACGCTGATAGCGACACTTATCGGCCTGCTCTACGGCTTCGTGCTCATGCCCCGGCTCGACGGTTTCGGCGAATATGCCGCGGCCATGGCGCCGATGCTGCTGATGCTGGGTGCGCTGATGCAGTCCCCGCGCTGGGCCGGCATTGCCTTGCCGATGCTGCTGGGCCTTGGCTCGCCGGTGCTTGTATCGGACCGCTACGTCGGCGGTTTCGCCAGCTTCGTGAACGGGGCGTTCGCCCAGCTGGTCGGCATCCTCTTCGCGATCATCGTCATCCGCCTGCTCAATTCGACCGGCACCCACGCCGCGATCCGCCGCACCGTCCGGGCCGGCTGGGCCGACATTGCCGAGCGCGCCAACCTCATGAGCCCGCCCGACGTGCGCGCCTGGATCAACCGCATGCTCGATCGCATCGCGCTGTTGGCCCCGCGCCTGGCCATGGCGGGGCGCTCGCCCGGTGCGCCGCTCTACGACGCGCTGCGCGATCTGCGCACCGGCGTGGCGATCGGCGAACTGCGCGAACTGCGCCTCGCCATGCCGCCCGCCAAGCGCGGGCCGCTGACCGAAGTTCTCCAGAAAGTGGGCGAGTATTACCGGGGCCTCGATCCCGACCGGCCCGCCCCCGCCGACCCCATCCTGCTTGAGGATATCGACATTGCCATGACCGCCGTCCTAAACGACGAAGACCCGCAGCTCAGCCGTGCGGGGGCGCTGGGGCTGGTCAGCCTGCGCCGCAATCTCTTCCCCGCTTCCACGCCTGTACGGGATGCGCACGTGATCGAGGTGCCGGCATGAGGGGCGAGATATCCTTCGACGGGGTTTTCCTCCCCACGCTGCTGGTCCTTGCGATCATCGCCTCGGTCATCACCCTGGTGCTGATGCGCATTGCCAATGTCATCGGTTTCTACCGCCTCTTCGCCTATCGGGCGATGGTGGATCTGTGCCTCTACATTCTCGTGCTCGGGCTTCTCGTCTGGGCCTCCCCCATGATCGGTTTCCGCCAATGAAGCGCTTTCTTGCCCGCATCGCCCCGAGCCTTGCCACCACCGTGCTCGTCGTCATCGCCGCCGTCATCGCGATCTGGCTCTGGCGCCATTACGAGGACAGCCCCTGGACCCGTGACGGCCGCGTCCGCGCCGACGTCGTGCGCGTCACGCCGGACATCGGCGGTCTCGTCACTTCGGTCGAGGTGAAGGACAACCAGGTGGTCAAGGCCGGGGACCTGCTCTTCGTGATCGATCGTCCGCGCTACTCGCTGGCGGTGGAGCAGGCGCAGGCCGCCGTGGCGAGCGCGCAGGCGCGGCTGGGACAGGCCCAGCGCGAGGCCAAGCGCGACCTGGCGCTGGGAGACCTCGTGGCGACCGAAACCCACGAGCAGAACGTGGCCGCCGTCGCCACGGCCCGCGCGGCCCTCGACCAGGCGCTGAGCGCGCTCGACAAGGCCAAGCTCGACCTTGCCCGCACCAATGTCCACGCCTCGGTCAACGGCACCGTCACCAACCTCGACCTGCATCCGGGCGACTACGTGGCGCCGGGCAATCAGGCGATGGCGCTGATCGACAGCGATTCCATTCGCGTCGAGGGCTATTTCGAGGAAACCAAGCTCGCCAACATCCATGTCGGTTCGCCGGTCACCGTCGTGCTCATGGGTGAGAACCGTCCGCTCAAGGGCGTGGTCGAAAGCATCGCGGCGGGTATCAACGACACCACCCGCAGCGACTCCCGCAACCTGCTGCCGAGCGTGGACGCGACCTTCACCTGGGTCCGCCTCGCCCAGCGTATCCCGGTGCGCGTACGCCTGACCGAAGTGCCCAAGGACGTCAGCCTGATCTCCGGCCGTACTGCGACCGTGACCATCGAGCAGCCGGGCGAAGCGGGACGCAAGGCCGCGAAGCCTGTCCAAACGCAGCCGGTGCAGGCTCCTTCGGCGGAGGCTTCGCAGTGATCCGCCACGGAGCTTCCCTGATCGCGCTGGCGCTGCTGGCCGGTTGCGCCACTGCCGGGCCGGACTATGCGCCGCCGGAGCATTCGGTGGCGACGACGCCCGCCGCGAACGGCGCTTTCGTGTCCGGGCAGGGACCGGAATTCTCGCAGGCCGAACTTCCTGACCGCTGGTGGCGGCTCTATGACGATCCGCAGCTCGATACCCTGGTCGAACAGGCCCTGACCGCGAATGCCAATATCCGCGTCGCCGATGCCAACTTGCGCAAGGCCGATGCGGTGCTGCGCGAGACCACCGGGCAAAGAGCGCTCAACACCGCCGTTGGTGCCAAAGGCAATCTCGAACGGGACTATTCCACGCCGTCAGCCGGAACCGATATTCCCGGCGTGCTGACCTATAATCTCGGCCTGACGCTGTCCTATCCGCTCGATCTCAACGGCAAGATCAGGCGCGCGATCGAGGGCAGCCTGGCAGACCGCGAGGCGGTGGAAGCGGCGCGGGACGCGGTGCGGATCAGCGTCGCCGCGGCGACGACCAAGGCCTATGCCGATGTCTGCGCGGCCAACTTCCAGATCGCGACGGTGCAGCGGGTCATCACCCTGCAACAGCAGACGCTCGATGCGACAGGCCGCTTGCAGCGCGGCGGTCGCGGCACGGCGTTCGACGTGAGCCGGGCGCGCACTGCCGTCGAAAGCAGCAAGGCCAACCTTCCGGCCTTCTACGCCAAGCGGCAGACGGCGCTCTATCTGCTCGCAACTCTGCTCGGCAAGGCGCCGGCGGAATATCCCAGGGACGTCGAGAGCTGCGCGACCCTGCCTCGCCTGTCGCAACCGATGCCGGTGGGTGACGGCGCGGCGCTGATCCGGCGCCGTCCGGATATCCGTCAGGCTGAACGCACGATCGCCGGCGATACCGCCCGCATCGGCGTCGCCACGGCGGATCTTTATCCGACGGTCAGCATCGGCGGCGGCATCATCACCGACGGCAAGCTGGAGAACATCGGCAAGACGCATAGCTTCGGCTTCAGCCTGGGGCCGCTGCTGAGCTGGTCGTTCCCCAACCGCCCGATCGTGAAGGCGCGGATCGAAGCCGCCAATGCTCAGGTCGAGGCGGATATCGCCAAGTTCGACCAGACCGTGCTCGATGCCCTGCGCGGCACCGAAACCGCTTTGGAGACTTATGCGCGCGACACCGACCGCGCTGCAGCGCTCGGAAGTGCGAGCGACAGTGCCGGTCTGTCGGCGCAGCAGGCGGGCAAGCTGTTCCGCTTCGGCCGCAGCGACTTCCTGAACCTGCTGAGCGCGCAAGGCGCGCTGGCGACCGCGCAAGTCAATCATGCGGCGGCCCAGGCGGCGCTGGTGGACGACCAGATCGCGGTGTTCCTGGCGCTCGGCGGCGGTTGGCAGAAGGCGGAGTAGGGAGCACGTCTCCTTCCGGGCCGGTAGTCCCCCGCGTCGTCATTGGAAGTAACGACAGCGAAAGCTTTTCAGGCCGCTTGGCGCCGTCGTTCGAGGCAGGCGGCGTAAGCGGAGAAGAGTTCGCGGAAGTGCTCGTCCATCGTACGCGCACTGGCGCGCGGGCGAGGGCGTTCGCGCACGACTTCGAGGATCGCTTCGGCCGCTGCGTTGCTGTCGGCTGCCGTATAGGTCCTTCCGGCGCCGTCGGCGGCATGGTCGGCCGCGCCGCCCGCATCCGGGACCACGACGGGGGTGCCGCTCGCCCGCGCCTCGGCGGCGGTCATGCAGAAGGTCTCCGCCTCGCAGCCGTGAACCAGCGCATCGGCGCTTGCCATGATCCGCGCGAAGGCGCTGCGATTGCGTTCGGGGGCGAAGAGGCGGACGTGCGGATTGCCGGCGATATGGCGCAGGATCGCGCGTTGCTCCCGCCCTTCGCCCAGCATGACGAGGCCGATCGGCGTCTGCTGGCTGGCCAGGCTCACCGCGTCGATCACCAGCGGCCAGCGCTTTTCCGGTGCGAGGCGGCCTACGGCCAGTAGGAGGGCGGCGCTTTCAGGCAGGCCGCAATCCGCGAGCAGGCTTGCCCGCAATGCCGGATCGCGATGCGCGGGGGAGAAACAAGCCTGTTCCACGCCCATCGGGATCGTGGTGACATGCGAAACGCCGCCGTCGCCCAGCCGCCGTGCGAGATCGCTGTTCGCGCAAATGACATGATCGAACTTGCGGCTGTGGCGCCGCAAGTGTTCCCAGAAAACCGAGAACTGCCGGTCGATCGTCTGGCGCGAAAAGATATTGCCCAGCCAGCGATAGGCATAGGCCGACAGCGGATCGGCGTGCATGACCAGGCTGCGGGGCGCCGCGCCCGGCCAGTCCGCCACCAGACCGGCGCTGCGCCAGGGGGAGGTGGCTTCGACGAAATCGGGCGCTTCGGCATCGAGCGCGGCGTGAAGCTGCCGGCTCTCCGCGAAATAGCCATATTTGCGGTCGAGCGGGAAGCGCGGGCTCCTGATCGTGACGATCCTGGCTCCGGGGCCGCGCTCGATCACCGCGTCCTCGTCTCCGGGCGCGAGGATGACGATCTCGTGCCCGAGCGCCGGGCCGATGCGCAGCTTTTGCTCCACGTAAGTCCGCACGCCGCCGCCCTGCGGCGAGTAGAAGGCGCAGACGTCGACGATCTTCATGCGGAAGGCTCCGGCGCGGTCAGGTCCCTGATCGCCAGAAAACCGCCGAGCAGCAGGTGCGCCATCAGGATCAGCCCGGCCATCAGCGTCATCAGTGCGCCGATATCCCTTTCGTGGCCGAGCGCCAGCACCGCGACCCCGGCGAAAAGCAGGTCCTTGTTCGGGATCAGCGGCAGCCGCGACACGAGCAGACGCAGCGTCGCCAGGAACAGCCACCAGGACAGCGGCACTTCGGGCAGGACCAGATGCCAGAGTACGGCATTGAACAGCGTGGTGAGCGCGATACGACCGAGGTGGACCCAGGTTATCATCAACAGGTCGGAACGGGGGAGAGTGAAGACCCGACGGCGGAAAACCATGGCGATGGCGGAAAGCAGGACCAGTAAGCCCAGCGAGAGCGTGACCATCCGCGTGTCCAGACCGAGCCTCGTGGCGCCCATGAAAGGCGCCATGACGGCGAGCAGAGCGATGGTGACGGCGTTTCCGGTCATCGCCGACAGGATCGCCACGTCCTTGACCGCGCCGAACGGAGCGGCATCGAGCGATACGCGGCGGCGCGCCCAGGTGTAGAAATAGGCCTCGCCCAGATAGCCGAGCAGAAGCTCGTTGTAGACTTTCTTGCGCAGCAGCGCGAGCATGCCCGAACCGGGAATGCCCCAGAGACGGCGGAAGATCAGCCACTCGCTGGCGGGGGTGACGAGGTAGCTCGCGGCGAAGGTCAGCCAGAACTCCGGGTTTGCCGGAACCATCGCGGAAAGCGATCGGATGTCCAGCCCGCCCATCTCGTGAAACACGGCGGCGATCACCGCGAGGGAGAGAGCGATCGAAAACAGGGCATTGCGCCCGAGGCGCGGAGCACGGTCCTGCGGGGTAAGCCGGATGGTCGAGGCGTCGGGTGCCAGGGCGGCAGCGGTTTCTGTCACGAAGGTCTCCGCGCGGGGATTCGAAGTCAAAGCGACCGCTGACGGGGGGAGTGCCTCGCCCACGCAATCAGGCCCAGCCGTCGCCGCCGTCGCTTGTCGCGCTCGCGGCGGACTTGCGTCATCATCTCGAGATAGCGCTGCGCCGCGTCCTCCACTTCGTAGCGGGAGGCGATGGCGCGGGCGCGCTCGGGGTCTCCCGCAAAGTCGCGGATGCGGGCGAGGCCCTCGGCAAAGGCGCGCTCGTCTCCTCGGGATACGAGCAGGCCGGTCCGACCGTCTTCCACCAGGCAGTCCATGCTGACGCAGCAATCGGTCGAGAGCACGGGAAGCCCGGCCGCCAGCGCCTCGACGACGACACCGGGAAGGCCTTCGTAGTCGGAACTCAGCACGAAGGCGTCGGCTTCGGCCATGAGCGGGTCGATGCTGGCGAGGTGCCCTGCGAGATGGACGCGATCGGCGATCCCCAGTTCACCCGCGAGCCGCGCGATGGCGGCGCGTTCGGGCCCGTCTCCGGCGATCGTCAGCGTATCGGAGGGACGCGCCGCGCGGGCGAAGGCGCGCAGCATCATCGCATGGTTCTTCTGGGCGACGAGACGCCCCGCCGTCAGGTAGCGGGTACCCCAGACCGAGGCCGGTCGGCGTTCGCGTTTCGCCAGCGCCCGCAACCGGGCGCGAGGCAGGATCGGATTGGCGATCACGTCGACCTGCTCCGCCGCGGCGCCGGTGGTCTCGCGAATCTCGCGCGCCATGGCTTCGGAAAGGCCGATTAGGCGCTCGAACAGACGTCCCTGTACGCTTAGCCAGACCCCGTAACCCTTTCGCAGCAGCGCGGGCATGTCGGGGCGGTTCAGGGCATTGCTCACCTTCAGCGCCATCGGCGGCGCATGGTCGCCCAGCAGCAGCTTCATCGCTGCGCCCACTACGGCATATGTGTTTCCGGGAAGAAACAGCACATCGGTCCCTTCCGCGATCAGATGGCTGTAGAGGCAGTAGACCATCCATGGCGTTTCCCAGGAGGCCGTCGGCACGCGGGAGGGGATCTGCCAGTAGTCCAGCGCCGGTGCACTCGCGAGATTGGGGCTGCCGGAACGGCCGAGCACGATCGTCACTTCGTGTCCGGCCTGCTGCCACTGCGCGGCGAGGCTGAGCGCGACGCGCTCGACCCCGCCCGGATCGAGGCTGTGGATCGGAATGGCGATCCTGAGCTTGTCCTTCATGCGAACCCCTGCGGCTCCGGTGGGAATATCGATACGGAAAGCGCTCCTATGGGGGGCACATGTCGCGTTTGTGACTCCGGCGGAGGCGGTCATGGACGAGACGTGAAAGTGCTTTGAAAGCGTCACGGTCACGCCATGAAATCGTACAGATCCCGATATTTCGACGGCCTGTGCGTGGCGGCGAAGCGCGTCAGCGTGGTATCGATGCTGGCGAGGAGCGAGGCTTTGCCGACGTCTCCGGGATGGGCGGCAATCCGCACGGTTCGGGAGAGGGGCAGGGCGGCCCGGGCAATCGCGGCGAAGGCCAGCGACGATGCGGTGCGCACTGCCGAACGGCTCGCCCAGGTGATGACCGGACCGCGCGCCAGAACCCGGTCGTTCCCCGCCGTCCAGACCCGCCAGTGATCTTCGGCAAGCGGCATCCCGGCGCGGCGCAGTGCTGCCCGGGCACCGTCGCCGTAGAGCCAGGCGGGTGCGATGAAGCCCGCCGTGGGAAGGCCGATCACGTCCTCGATCAGCGCCTTGCCGTCCTGCATGCGGGAGAAGGCGGTCATTTCGTCGAGGCCGAGAAATTCGCCTTCTCCGGCTGTCATGTGCCGGGCCTTGAACCGGGCAGCACCCTGGTGCCGCGCTTCGTCCTTGTGATACCAGCCATGCACGAACATTTCGATGCCGGACTCGGCCCACCGGCGCAGGCGCCGCTGGAACGCTCGGTCTTCCGAAAGCGGATGGCGCCCCCAGTGGTTGGGCACGACCAGCATTGCGAAGCGCGGACCGCCCAGGCGGCGTTCGAACAGGTCGGCAAGTTGGACGACCGCTTTTTCCGAGCCGGGGCCGACGTCGTGGATCGATGCAAGCAGGCGTTTACTGCGCGTATCTTCGGTCATGGCTGGCTCCGGGCACACCGCGATGCGGGTAGGTGCGCTCCATGAAAGCCGCATGACGGCACGGCTTTTTCGCGGCCAAACGACCGGAAAATGGCATCATATTGCGACGATGCGAGCGAAAATTCGCATGCCGCGCAAGGCCATTGTTGCCTTTTGTGAAATTGGTGCGCGCCAAAGCCGAGTTTTTTGTCTATGGAGCGCGGCAAGAAGGGCCCGATGGGTCGCACACTCCGCACCAGGCCCAGCCATTACAGACCGCTTCAGCGGCACAGGACAGATTCAGAACGCATGACTTTTACCCAGCTCCCCCAACCTCTCGCCGATGCGCTGACCGCGCAGGGCTACGAGAATCTGACCCCGGTTCAGGCCGCCGTCGCCGAAGCCGAGGCGCGTGGGCGCGACCTGGTGGTTTCCGCACAGACCGGCTCCGGCAAGACCGTCGCCTTCGGCATCGCCATGAGCGACGAACTGCTGGCTGACGGCTCCATCCCTTACGCCGAGGCGCCGCTGGCCCTCGCCATCGCCCCCACGCGCGAACTGGCGCAGCAGGTCAGCCGCGAGCTGGAATGGCTCTACGGCAAGACCGGCGCCCGCATCGTCACCTGCGTCGGCGGCATGGACCCCGTGCGTGAGCGCAAGGCCCTCGAACGCGGTGCGACGATCGTCGTCGGCACGCCGGGCCGCCTGCGCGACCATCTGGAGCGCGGCAAGCTCGACCTCTCGGCGCTGCGCGTCGTTGTGCTCGACGAAGCCGACGAGATGCTCGACATGGGTTTCCGCGAAGACCTTGAGGAACTGCTCGACGCCAGCCCCGAGGGCCGCCGCACGCTGCTGTTCTCGGCCACCATGCCGCGCCCGATCGAGGCGCTGGCTCGCCGTTACCAGACCGACGCACTGCGCATCTCGACCGTGAGCGAAAATCGCGGCCATGGCGACATCACCTATCAAGCCGTCACCGTGGCTCCTGCCGACGTCGAGAATGCGGTGGTCAACCTGCTGCGCCTTCATGACGCCGAGACCGCGATCCTGTTCTGCGCCACGCGCGACAACGTGAAGCACCTGCACTCGACCCTGACCGAGCGCGGCTTCTCTGCCGTGGCGCTGTCGGGCGAGCATTCGCAGAACGAGCGCAACAACGCGCTCCAGGCGCTGCGCGACAAGCGCGCCCGCGTCTGCGTCGCCACCGACGTGGCCGCGCGCGGCATCGATCTTCCCTCGCTCACGCTCGTCGTCCACGTGGAAATTCCGCGCGATGCCGAGACGCTCCAGCACCGTTCGGGCCGCACCGGCCGCGCCGGCAAGAAGGGCACTGCCGTGCTCATCGTGCCGTTCCCGCGCCGTCGCCGCGTCGAGGGCATGCTGCGCGGTGCGCGGATCGAGGCCGAGTGGATCGCCGCGCCGACCCCCGATGTCATCCGCGCCGCCGACCGTGGCCGCCTGATGGAAAAGCTGCTGGCACCGGTCGAGGCGGACGAGGAAGATCGCGAGATCGCCCGTGAAATCCTCGAAAAGGTAAGCGCCGAAGATCTCGCCGCTGCGCTGGTCCGCGCCCACCGCGCCGCCATGCCGCAGCCGGAAGAGCTGATCGGCAACAGCCCCGAAGCGCGTGAAGCACGCCAGCGTCCGGGCTTCGACGACGTCGTGTGGTTCACCATGGACGTGGGCCGCCAGCAGAATGCCGATCCGCGCTGGATTCTGCCGCTGCTGTGCCGCCGCGGTCACGTGACCCGCAACGCGGTTGGTCAGATCCGCATCATGACCAACGAGACCTACTTCCAGATCCCGCGCGCGCAGGCCGAACAGTTCGTCCGCGCCGTCGAGCGCACGGCGAATGACGATAGCGGCGACGTGGAGAACACCATCCGCATCGTGCAGGCGCAGGACACGCCGCGCGAAGTCGCTCGCGAGCGTCGCCGCGAAGGGCCGCAGGGTCGTGGCCGCAAGCCGCATGGCGGCCGTGAAGAAGGTGGTCGCGGTGCTTACGAAAGCCAGCGCTACCAGCCACGTCCGACCGGCGGCGCTCGTCCCGAACGCAGTGGCGGCGGCAAGCCGTTCCACAAGAAGCCGAAGAAGGGCAACTGGTAAGCCCTGATCGGCAGTGAGGTTACGAAAAAGGCGGGGTTTCCACCCCGCCTTTTTCTTTGAGTGCTGTCCGATGCGAAAGCGTCAGATGCTCAGGCCAAGCACTTCGATAGCCTCTTCCTGCCCGTTGAAATCGACGAACTCGCCGACTTCGGCGCCCAGCAATGCTCGGGCGAGCGGGGCGGTGAAGGCGAGGGCGCCCTTTGCCGGGTCGGCTTCGTCGTGGCCGACGATATGCACTTCGCGCTCCTTGCCGTTCAGGACGAAGCGGACGCGGTGCCCGAACATCGCCACATCGCCGGAAGGCGCGGGCTGCACTTCCGCCGTCGCCAGACGCTTGCGCCAGTAGCGCAAGTCGCGCTTGGCGGCATTGAGCGCGGTTTCGTCGGCGAGAGTTTGAATTTCCGCCTCCAGCGCCGCGATGCGCGTGTCGATCAGGGCGCGGCCTGCGCTGGTGACGAGGTTCGGACCCGGCGGGATCGGCACTTCGAACTTGGGTTCGAGATGTTCCTCGTCGCCGTCGCGCCGGAAGGCGACGCTCACGCGCCGCCGCCCATGTATTCGTCCATGGCCTCGCTGGCCGCGAACCAGCCGAGTTCGGCCGCTTCCAGTTCCTCGGCGGCCTGGGTGCGGCGCTTGCCGATCTCACCGATTCCCAGCTTGGCCAGATCGCCCTTGACCGAAGAAGGATCGGCCAGCGCCGTGTCGAGCGCTTCGATCTGCTGCTGGATGCGCTTCATCCGCGTCTCGGTTTCGGAGACTTTCTTGCGCAGGGCCTTGAGTTCCTCGCGCGCGACGGCGCCGTTCTTGCGAGCGGGCTTGGCATCGCCCTGCGCCTTGCCGTCGCCCTTGGGCTGGTTACGGCCGAGCACGAAGTCGATGTAGTCCTCCATCGAGCCGTCGTAGTTCTCCGCAGTGCCCTGGTCGACGAGCACCAGGCGGTCCGCCGCCAGTTCGACCATGTGGCGATCGTGGCTGACGAGGATCACCGCGCCGGCAAAGTCGTTCAAGGCCTGGACCAGCGCCTCGCGTGCGTCGACGTCGAGGTGGTTGGTCGGTTCGTCGAGGATCAGCATGTGCGGCGCGTCGCGGGTCACCAGCGCGAGAGCGAGTCGCGCGCGCTCACCGCCGGAAAGCGTGCCGATCCCGGCCGTCGCGCGGGGACCGGAGAAGCCGAAGCGGCCGAGCTGTCCGCGTACCGCGACCGGCGGCTTGTCGGCCATCGCGCGGGTCATCAGTTCGAGCGGGGTCGAATCGGCGGGCAGTTCCTCCACCTGATACTGGGTGAAGTAGCCGATGCGGATCTTGGGCGAGAAGGTGAGTGAGCCTTCCATCGGTTCGAGCTGGCGGGC
>NZ_DAISLT010000005.1:0-216996 GCF_036820275.1 Novosphingobium sp. | reverse complement strand
TGCGCGCCTTCGACGCTGGTGCGCTGCCCGATCTTACCCGTGACGACATGGGGCGGGTGCTCAAGGGGATTTCTGCGCACTCGACCCGGGTGGGGCCCAACCAGGACTTGTTCGCATCCGGTGAAGATCTGGCCGGGATCATGGATGTACTGCGCTGGAAGAGCCCGCGCATGCCGCTCGCCTACAACCGCAATCTTGCCGCCGAGCAGGGCGCAGCAGGCCGGCTCATGGCAAAGCTGGGCTAGTCCTTACGCGGCCGGATCCGAACGCGTCCCCTGCGTTCAGCCGAGCCGGGGATCGATCAGGGGTTCTGTCGCAAATTCCCGTGATGCCGATTATGTCATAGAAAGAATTGGCTTTTGTGGCGAGGTTTGATGTTTAAGGGGCGGCATTTTGACGCAACAATTATCCTGCTATGTGTGCGCTGGTACCTCGCTTACGGACTGAGCTTTCGGGACTTGGAGGAGATGATAGCCGAGCGGGGAATATCGGTGGACCATTCGACGATACACCGCTGGGTGGTGCGATATTCGCTGCAGTTGCTCGACGCTTTCAACGCCCGCAAGCGGCCTGTGACAG
Organism: Novosphingobium sp.; assembly: GCF_036820275.1. Classification (GTDB taxonomy): domain Bacteria; phylum Pseudomonadota; class Alphaproteobacteria; order Sphingomonadales; family Sphingomonadaceae; genus Novosphingobium. The sequence goes on along the minus strand of NZ_DAISLT010000005.1, from coordinate 216,417 downwards.
GAAAGTGGCACGTCGATGAGACCTACATCAAGGTCAAGGGCGAGTGGACCTACCTGGGGTCAGTTCCGGTACGGGGCGAAATGACACCCTAAGCGCAATGGCTTAAAGGGGTGGGAAGCCGACGTTAGCTTCGCAGCATTTGTCTTACAGCTAAGACGACGATAGCGAGCAGCGGCGGGATGCAGATTAGATAGGTCAGACGAGGATGGCGGCGCGCCCACTTACCAAAGAGGCGCTCCCCAATAAGTCCTCCGAAGAAACCGATGAGCAGTTCGTCCAGCATTTATTGGGCTTCGCATCTTCCGCTAATGTCCGCAACGGGGCGCTAGCTGCCATTATAAAACTCTGTTGAGCGTAGATCAGATGTCGGTCAGATCCTCGGGGTAACGCCCGCCCCGCTGGCAGAAAAGTCGCCATGTGTCCTGTCCGCGCTCAGTGACAAGAAGACGAACAGGTTTATCCGATGAACGCACAAGGAGCCCAAGCCGGACGAGAGGGACAATGGTTCGATCACCGATCACTTTTTCCCGGTTTCGCCCCGGGACTACCATTGCCCATCCCGGCGTTCCGCGTTCGGTAAGCGCGGGCTCCAGGTATCCATTCCGGGTGTCATCCGCTTCCCGGCCAAGAAAAAACAGGCAGATGCTCCAGAAGGCATCCCTGGGTCGAGGCGGGATCATCGCCCATTCGAGAGGGCCCGTTGTATCGGGCTGCTCATGCACCGTGGTAGTAATTGTTGGAGCGTCTCGTACACCTTCACGATAGGCGCGCTCCAGCGCCTGTGCGATAGCGCCCGCGGTGTCCACAGTGTAACCATATTTGCGATCATGGCGGTCTTTGGCGACGATGCCGCGAGCGATCTCACGGAAGCGTACCTTGCGCCGCGGATCGGGCGGCAGGCGTGGCGGGGCTTTTGTCATGCCGCTATTTCCTCGGCAGGAGAGCGATCTGCTCTTGCCCGACCGACGATTGCAGCGACCGTGTTCTTGCTCAGGCCAAGATCCCGCGCGATCCAGCGATAGCTGCGCCCCTCTTCAACCAGCGCGAGTACTTTGGGGCCAAGCCGATCCGACTTGGGCCGTTCTCCCGGTTGCCGTCCGAGCTTGCGCCCCCTCGCTCGGGCCGCAGCCAGCCCGGAACGGACACGCTCGCTGAGCATGTCGCGCTCGAACTGCGCGATGCCGGCAAGCAAAGTGGCCATCATCCGCCCATGCGGTGTGTCGACCTCGAACGTCATGCCGCTCATCGCCACCACGGACACGCGCCACCCGGACAACCGGTTCAGTGTGTCGAGCAAGTCCTGGGTGGAGCGGCCCCACCGGCTTAGTTCGGTCACAAGGATCGCATCGATCTGGCGTGCCTGCGCCAGCTTCATCACCTGGTTACGTGCCGCCCGGTTCGCCTTCATGCCGGAGGCTGTCTCCCGGAACGCTTTCACCACTTCATAGCCGCCCCGTTCGGCAAAGGCGGCAAGGTCGCGCAATTGCCGCTCGCACGACTGGTCGGCGGTCGAGACCCTGGCATAGATGGCAGCGCGTTGTCCCAATTGAACCCCTCTGGATTTAGGCTTCGAAAACCCTTGATCTGCGTGGGGTCAATGTTGTCCAAAACAGACTCCTGTTCAACTGGGACGATGCGCCTGTGCCAAGACGCCACATCCTGACGGCGCGTCAGCGCTCGGCACTGCTCGACCTGCCGACCGACGAGGCATCGCTGCTCCGCCATTATATTCTGGCTGACGACGACCTGATCCACATCGACCGGCGACGCAGGCCGGAGAATCGGATCGGCTTCGCGCTTCAGCTATGTGCGTTGCGCTATCCCGGGCGCGCTCTTGCCCCGGGCGAACTGATCCCCCAGGCCATCTCGGCCTTTTTGGGCGCCCAAATCGGTATCCCGGGTGAGGCGCTCGTACGCTACGCTGTCCGTCGTCAGACCCGGCAGCAGCACATGGAAGCGCTGCGCCGTATTTACGGCTATCGCATGTTTCCGGGACAAGGTCGTTATTCTCGAGCCTTTCGGCAGTGGCTCGTCGAGGAAGCGGAACAGGCTCACTCGAATGAAGATCTGGCCCGCCGCTTCGTTGCACGCTGTCGCGACACGATGACCATCCTGCCGGCGATATCGACAATCGAGCGATTATGCGCTGATGCATTGGTTGCAGCCGAGGGTCACATTGAAGCCCGTATCGTCGGCCGACTTGATCTCGAAATGCGTAAACGTCTGAACGCGCTGTTGACAGAGGTCATGCCCGGCAATGTCAGCCGGTTCGTCTGGCTTCGGAAATTCGAGGTGGGCCATAACTCGACGGCAGCAAACCGTCTTTTGGATCGGCTTGAATTCCTTCAGGGCTTTGGTTTGTCGGTACAGAGCCTCGCCGGTGTTCCGATGCGCCGGATTGCACGGCTACGCCGGCAGGGGGAGCGTTACTTCACCGATGAGGTGCGCGATACCGGCGCGAACCGCCGGTTGGCCATTCTCGCGGCCTGCGTCATCGAATGGGAAGCGGCCATGGCCGATGCGGTGGTGGAAACCCATGACCGCATTGTGGGCAAGACCTGGCGCGAAGCAAAGCAGGTGCATGAAACCAGGACCAGCGCTGCCCGCACGAGCGTCACCGATACACTACGTGCATTTACCGCACTGGGATCGGCCATGATCGAGGCCCGTAATGACGGCGTCCCGATAGAGACGGCACTGACGCGATCGCCGGAATGGGAAAGGCTTGACGAGTGGGTGGCGATCGCGGGGCAATTGAGTTCGGCGATGGCGGAAGAACCGCTTGCCCATGTCGGGCACGGATACCACCGGTTTCGCCGCTATGCCCCGCGCATGCTCCGCTGCCTCAGAATTGGTTGTGCTCCCATAGCAAAGCCGCTCTTTACGGCGGCGATGGCGATCGGCGATACCCGGTCACCGGTCCAATCGGGCGTCGATTTCCTCCGCCCCAATTCCAAATGGCACCGATACCTCAAGGCGCAGGAGGCCGGGTACGGCCGACTTCGGGAAGTGGCCATTCTTTTCCATCTGCGTGATGCCTTCCGGTCCGGGGACATGTGGCTGACGCATTCCCGGCGCTACGGCGACATCACCCAGGTATTGGTCCCGTTGGCGATGGCGCAGGAACAAATGGGTCGATTGACCTTGCCGCGCGATCCTCATGCCTGGCTCGATGATCGAACGCGGCGACTGGAAGAGGGGCTGAAGCGGCTCGGGGCCGCCGCCCGTGACGGCACGATCCCCCATGGAAGCATCGAGGACGGTGAACTTCGGATTGATCGGCTTACCGCCGCTGTCCCGGATGAAGCGGAAGAACTGATCCTTGACCTCTACCGCCGTCTTCCTCCCGCCAGAATCACGGACATCCTTCTCGAGGTCGATGCGGCGATCGGCTTCACTGAGGCTTTCACGCACCTGCGAACCGGCGCCCCGTGCGAGGACAACATCGGTCTGCTCAACGTCTTGCTCGCCGAAGGCCTGAATCTCGGTTTGCGGAAGATGGCCGAGGCTTCGAACACTCATGATTATTGGAAACTGTCACGGCTTGCCCGCTGGTACGTGGAAAGCGAAGCCATGAACCAGGCATTGGCCATGGTGGTCGCCGCCCAGGGTAAACTGTCTATGGCAGCGCATTGGGGCATGGGTGCCAGCGCTTCCAGCGACGGCCAGTTCTTCTCCACCGCACGGCAGGGCGAGGCGATGAATACGATCAATGCCAAGTATGGATCGGAGCCGGGTCTCAAGGCCTATACTCATGTCAGCGACCAATTCGCGCCCTTCGCCTCGCAGACCATCCCGGCCACGGTGAGCGAGGCTCCCTACATTCTGGATGGCCTGTTGATGAACGAGGCCGGCAGACAGGTGACGGAACAGTTTGCCGATACGGCGGGCTATACCGACCATGTTTTTGGACTGAGCGCGCTTCTCGATCGCCGGCTCGTGCTGCGCATCCGCGATCTACCCTCCCGGCGCTTCTACGTGTTCGATCCGAGGGCGACGCCGACCGAACTACGAAAACTCGTCGCCGGTAAAATACGCAAGGATATCGTCGTCGCTAACTGGCCCGATCTGTTCCGCAGCGTCGCCACGGTCAACGGCGGCAGGATCACCCCCAGCCAGTTGCTCCGCAAACTGGCGTCCTATCCCCGGCAGAACGATCTGGCCCTGGCTTTGCGCGAGGTAGGCAGGGTCGAGCGAACGCTGTTCCTGATCGACTGGATTCTCGACGCTGACATGCAGCGGCGGGCCCAGATCGGCCTCAACAAAGGCGAAGCGCATCACGCACTCAAGAATGCGCTGCGCATCGGCCGTCAGGGCGAGATCCGGGATCGGACCAGCGAAGGCCAGCATTATCGGATCGCGGGGCTCAATCTGCTCGCAGCCATTATCATCTACTGGAACACGCTCCACCTTGGTAAGGCTGTCGACCAGCGCCGCCGGGATGGTCTCGACGTTCCGCCTGAATTGCTCGCGCACATCTCGCCGCTAGGATGGGCTCATATCCTGCTTACCGGCGAATACCGCTGGCCCAAGGGAGCCGAGCCGTTATAAAATTGTCCGGTAAAGCCGTGATCTGTATCTGCAAGAAAGTACAATGGGCCAGTCCAAGGATAAACCGCCAACCGAACGTGCGATCCGCGCCTTGCTCGACAAGCATGCCTGTCCGGTTCCTTACCACGAAGTGAGGACGCGGTTGCTGGGCAACATCGCCTGTCCCGATCCCGCTGTGCAACCCATGGCGGTTATCGCCGGCCTATGGGGCGGAGCGTTACCCGAGTTTGACAGCGTGGATGACGCCAATGCGCTGCTTGGCGCCCTGGTCATGGGCCTGTGGAACGAACTGGCCGACCATCAGGACCCAAAGAAGCCATTCCGAGCCACTCGTGTTCCCCTGGAGCCAACCAGCGCCAATCTGGGAAATCTGGGCATGGTCCGCGCGCAGGAAGTCGAAGGTTTTGTGGAAGGCCTGTTCAATGGCGAGGAGGAAGCCGGGCTACCCGAACGCGCGCATGAAGCGGTCACGCATCTCGGGGAAATCAGAGCGATGATGGCGGGCATCGCCGACCTCATCGAACGCACCAGGGACGAACCTGAGGATCGCGGGCAGATCAAGGAGACGATCAAGCATCTGCGGGTGATGACCGAGATCATGGAGACCGAAATCCATGCCGCGGTTCTATCCTGCACGCGGGCGCGCGCCCAAACCCTCCCCGGTATCACTACGCCGTTGGGAACGCGGCATTGAACCAGAATTCGGATGCGGAGCAGCGCCTCCGCGAAAAACTGCGTAAGATCGAAGCCCTGTTCGCCGGCGCCGCCACGGCAGGCGAAAAGGCCGCAGCCGGTGCCGCCGCAGAACGTATCAGGCGCCAGTTCACTGAAACGAGCCGCCGCGAAACGTCGGAAGAGTTCAAGTTCTCGATTCCAGACCCGTGGTCACGGCAGCTCTTCACAGCCCTCTGCAGGCGCTATGGCCTCAAGCCGTTCCGCTATTCACGCATGCATCGCCAGACCGTGATCGTCCATGCGCCCGTCAGTTTCATCAACCAGGTCTTGTGGCCCGAGTTCGAGGAACTCAGCGAGGCCCTCTCCGCCCATCTCCTCGAGATCACCAATCGGATCATCCGCGAGGAGGTCTATGCGACGCCTGGAGAGGCCGATGAAATTGCCGAGCCAGCACGGCTACGATAGCGAAAAGCCTTGACTGATCGCTTAGGGTGTCATTTCGCCCCCTACCGGAACTGACCCCTTAATGTGCGGGGGCTGCTTGAGGCCTGCGCGGATGATTTGCGGGGGCTGCTTGAGGCCTGCGCGGATGATTTGCCGGGGCTCAGGGATCGGGCTTTGCTGTCGGTCGCCTACGACACGGGCTTGCGCGCCTCCGAGCTGGTCGCGGTCGAGGTCGAGCACATTGTGGACGCCATCGATCCCGAGGCGCGGCTGCTGACGATTTCGCGCAGCAAGGGCGATCAGGAGGGAAAGGGCGCGACCGCGTTCCTCAGCCCGCGCTCGGTGCGGGCGATCGCCGCCTGGACTGCGGCTGCCGACATCGAGGAGGGACCGCTGTTTCGCCGGGTGCAGGTGCGCCGCTACAAGGCGCGGGCCGCGGTCAAGGGGCGGCGGATCGAGACGATTTCTGGCCGCGAAAGCTGGGATCTGCGCAAGACGTTGCCGAAGTCGGCGGTGCCGGCGCGCACCGAATATGATGTGGGAGAGGGGGCGTTGCACCCGGGTTCGATCGGGCCGATCTGGCGGGCAATGATCCGGCGCGCCTTCGACAAGGGCGCGCTGAGCGACCTCACCGCCGATGATCTGGCGCAGTTGCTCAAGGGCGTGAGCGCGCATTCGACGCGGGTGGGCTTGAACCAGGATCTGTTTGCGAGCGGCGAGGATCTGGCGGGGATCATGGATGCGCTACGCTGGAAGAGTCCCCGGATGCCGCTCGCCTATAATCGCAATCTGGCGGCTGAGCAGGGTGCCGCCGGCCGCTTGATCGCGAAAATCGGGTGAGTAGATCTTGAGCTGCGCACAATTAGGTATTTGTGACGGTGTTTGAAAATTCCGAGTGCGCCAGATCACGCGGATTAGCGTTCCAGCGAATGTCCGACGGAATCGGAAAAGAAAACCCGCCCGTCTTTTGACGGGCGGGCAAGGAAAGGTGTCTACGTCTTACCGAGACTCCTTCGGGTCGCTGGCTGATGCTATGCCTTCGTGTTTCGGATTCAAGGCTAAACTAGCGGGGCTGAGCAGTTTCTCAGGCTGTGTACATCGCCGCGACCGACGACCTGGAAATATGCGCTAGCCTTGCGTTTATGCGCAATCATGATAGATGTATTATATATACATGATTGGAGCGCGAGTCGTGGACGGTGTCTCGAAAATCAGAGAAGAAGAGCTGACTCCTTTGGTGGAGGAATTTTACGCGCGGGTCCGCACCGACCCCGCGCTTGGGCGGATTTTCAACGATGCGATCGATGACTGGCCGGAGCATCTTGGGAAGCTGACTGCGTTCTGGTCCTCCGTCATGCTCACCAGTGGCCGATACAAGGGGCAACCGGTGCCGGCCCATTTGAAGCATAAGGCCAGGATAACGCCCGCGCTGTTCGAGCGGTGGCTCGCACTCTGGGTTCAAACGACCAATGACAGGATGACGCCCGAAGCGGCAGCGGCGCTACAAGCGAAGGCGCGGCGCATCGCCGAGAGCCTGCAACTGGCGATGTTCTTCCAACTGGAGGAACGGAGTGCTGCATCGGTCGCCAACGCGGAACGTAAGGATGCCATCGAGCGACCAGGGCAAACCCATGGGTGAAATATTGCCTTACCGTTCCACGCCGGTGTTCGACCAGGACACTCTGCCGGCTGCCTTGCGCGCGCGACATGACACGAAGGCTGGTGTTTGGGGCGTGATCCGGGTTTTCGAGGGCGAACTCCGGCTAACCTACCTCGAGCCACCTTCGGAGATCGTCCTGACGCCTGACCAGCCTGGCTTGATTCTCCCTCAGCAACCGCATTTCGTAACGCCGACAGGGCCGATGAAGATGCAGGTGGATTTTTACGATCACATTCCCAAGCTCTGACATTCCGGGATTTTCAACGCATTCAAAAAGGAGAAGTTGATGACGCAGCCCCTCAGCGATCAGACCATCGCGCTCGTCAAGGCGACCGTCCCCGCGCTCGAAGCACATGGCCTCGACATCGTGAACGAGATGTATTCCCGGATGTTCCAGAACCCGAACATTCGCGACCTTTTCAACCAATCGCACCATGGTGATGCCGGTTCGCAGCCGCGGGCACTGACCGGCGCCATTCTCGCCTATGCGAGCAACATCGAAAATCTCGGTGCGCTTGCCCCGGCGGTCGAGCGGATCGCGCAGAAGCATGTTGGCCTGCAAATTCTGCCCGAACATTATCCGCACGTTGCCGAGGCGCTCCTGGGGGCGATCAAGGCGGTGCTGGGGGATGCGGCCACCGATGAAATTCTCGCTGCCTGGGGCGAAGCCTACTGGTTCCTGGCCAACATCCTGATCGCCCGCGAGCAGCGAGTCTACTCAGAACAGAAGGACGCGACCGGCGGATGGAATGGCTGGCGCGATTTTCGCGTCGAGGACGTCGTGCGTGAGAGCAGCGTCATCAATTCCTTCGTTCTGCGCCCCGTTGATGGCGGGGCCGTCATGCGGCACAAGCCCGGGCAATATCTGACCTTCTGGCTTGAAATTCCGGGACATCCGCCAGTCAAGCGCAACTATTCGATTTCAGCAGCCCCCAACGGCGAAACCTATCGCATTTCGGTCAAGCGTGAGCCGCTTGGTCTTGCGTCAGGCTGGCTTCATGATGAAGCCAAGCCGGGCACGGTGCTCAAAGTTGCCGCGCCTGCAGGCGAATTCTTCCTGGCAGCGCATGTCGAACGCCCGGTGATCCTCCTGTCGGGCGGCGTGGGGCTGACCCCGATGGTGGCGATGCTCGAAACGCTTGCTGAGGGCGAGGCGGGAGTCCCCGTGCACTATGTCCACGGAACTCATGACCGCGATACCCACGCAATGCGTGATCATGTTCGCGCTGTCGCTGGGCGGGGCAAGTCAATCACCGTCACCGATTTTCATCAGACCCCGCTCGAAGATGAAGTCGCAGGACGGGATTATGACGTCGCCGGCATCATTACCGATGAATGGCTGGTCGCCAACACGCCTGTAGGTGAGGCCGATTACTATATCTGCGGACCACGCCCGTTTCTGCGGCACGCCGTCTCGACCTTGTCGCTGGCTGGCGTCCCATCCGACCGCATTCATTACGAATTCTTCGGTCCGGCGGACGAATTGCTCGCCGCCTGACTGAGCGCGGAGAAGGGCGACATCGCCCTTCTCCGCGTCTACTCAAACCGCCATGTCGGCGTGATCTCGGACTTCTGGACGCACTTGGGCGTCAGCGACAGGTTCCTCGACGAGAATCGCGAACTTGGCACCCTTGTAATAGATGCTGGGCCGATGCCAGGCCCGCGTCACGACGACGACCGTTCCGTCGATCTCGATCTCTTCGCCTGCCTGGGGTGACCGCGCGAAGTGAAAACTGCCCCAGGCTGCTGGGGAACTGCTATCGCCAGCCCAAACGTCAACGAGCATTTACTTCTCCTCCTTATTCAACGGGCGGTCTGTGATGGTGGATAGCGCCACGGCTTGCCCTGGCCGATCGCCGCGTCAAACTGCGTTTCGGCGAAGCTCCAATTTGCGAGCCTGTTCCACCAGGACGTGATCCAGCCCGCGCGATCCTGGCGGTAATCGATGTAGTAGGCATGCTCCCACACATCGCAAGCAAGCAGCGGCGTCACCCCTTCCTCAAGGATTGGGCTACCCGCGTCGTGGGTAGAGATCACCTCGAGCTTGTCGCGCTTCGCGATGAGCCAGACCCAACCCGATCCGAAATGGCCCGTTCCTTCAGCGGAAAAACGCTGTCTCAGCGTTTCGAGACTCCCGAATTCGGACGAAATGGCGCTGGCGAGCAGCCCGGCAGGTTTAACCGTTTTCGGCGCCATGCTCTCCCAAAAGAAGCTATGGTTCCATGCCTGGGCTGCATTGTTGAAGACGCCCTTCGCGCCGCTGCCGTGCGCGATGCGGATGATTTCCTCGAGCGTGTGGGCCGAGAAATTCTGCTCGGCCAGCAGCCGATTGAGCGTTTCCACGTAGCGTGCGTGATGTTTGCCGTGGTGGATCTCCAGTGTTTCCGCCGAGAGGACAGGCTCGAGATCCTTGGTCCCACAGGGCAGGGGAGGCAATTCGAAGACGAGCCTCTCAAGGTCGGATTGAGCTATTACAGCATTGCGGCTTTGATCAGCCATCGCTTGTCTCCTTGAGCAGAAATAGCGCCGGAAATCGTTTCGGCCGAGGCGTGATGATGCGGCACCATCCGGCGCAGATAAGTCGGTAGGAAGGCCCTGATGATGAGCGCTGCGGGACCATTGCTGATGCAGCCGCACAGGGCGCTGCAATGGTCTTTGGTGAGAACGGTCAATGTGCATAGGACAGCTCCGCCCTTCGCGCATCGAGCGCGGCCATGCACAGGGCGATTGCCTCAACCGGGTGATGGGCTGTCCATTGGCCAAGCTCGCCCACCACGGTGGTTCCCCTGGGGGCCGGCTTCGATCCAATAGCCGGATGGCACCAACATAGCGGCAGCGCGGCAAGTCGCCGTGTAGAGCAGTGCCCGAACGTGGTTGCCGTCGTCCTGCAGCCAGACTCCCGGAGCAATAACGGTCAAGCTGCGCAGTGCCGGAAATACGGCCAGCGCAATCCGTGCATCAATGTCGCGATCGGGTTCACTCGCGCCCTTGCAGGCGGAGATGGCGTCGACGAGGCTGTCGTCATGGCCAATCGCCCTCACGCGGCACAGGGCGCGCATGGCGATCATGACGCGCCTGCAATCCGGAGTTTGGGAACTGCCTCATCGGGGTGGCGGCTGACGGGTGAGCAGACCGGTTGGAGAAGGCCGTCTCCAATGGCGTAGACCCAACCGTGAAGCGTTAGCGCAGCGTGCCGCGCCCAGGCCCGAAGAACCAATGGGTTGGCTGCGAGTGCTTTCACCTGGGCGCGGATATTATGTTCGCACAAACGGTCTGCATTGGTATCCGGGGTGCAGCAGACTGTTTGATAGAGCTCACGCACCGGTGCGAGCCAAAGCCCGATCGCGTCGTCCCTGTCCGGTGCCATTGCCGCTTGAATCCCGCCGCACCCGTAATGGCCCACGACGATGATGTGCTCGACCTTCAAAACATCGACCGCGAACTCCAAGGCGGCGGCGAAGTTAGGATCGCTCGGCGTGGCGAGATTGGCGACGTTGCGATGAACAAACATCTCGCCGGGATCGAGATCGACGATTTCGGTGGCCGGCACCCGGCTGTCCGAACAGCCGATCCAGGAATAGCGTGGCCGCTGCTGGCCTACGAGCCGTTTTAAAGAATCCGGGATCGATCAGGGTTTTGGCGTCAGCCCATACGCGGTTGCGGGCCAACAGGTCGGAGAGGCCGCCGTCGTCTGCTCCGTCGGCGGCGGTCTGTCTTTTTCCACTCTCCTCCAATTGCCTCATTGCCCGGGAGCCTGCAGATCGACGACCCGAAGGTAGGGCTTCCGTGTCTTGTAGCCTTGTGGGAACTGCCGGGATGCCTCCTCGTCCGACAGCTTCGGCGATATGACGACCGGCTCGCCAGGTTCCCAGTTGACGGGCGTTGCGATGCTACGGGCATCTGTAAGTTGAAGGCTGTCGATGGCACGGAGAATCTCGGCAAAATTCCGACCGGTCGAAGGCGGGTAGGTCAGGATCAGCCGCACCTTGCGTGACGGATCGATGACGAAGACGGAACGGACAGTGACCGTCGGGTCGCTCTCGGGGTGGATCATGTCGTAGAGCGCCGACACCTTGGTGTTGGCATCCGCGATCATCGGGAAGTCGAGTTTCGTCCCTTGGGTTTCGTGAATGTCGAGCTCCCATTTGTGATGGGCTTCGACCGGATCCACCGAGAGGCCAATGGGTTTGACGTTGCGTTTGTCCCATTCGGACCGGAGCTTTGCAACCTCGCCCAGTTCCGTCGTGCAGACCGGCGTAAAATTCTTGGGATGGCTGAACAGGACACCCCAGCTTCCGCCGAGCCAATCGTGGAAGCTGATGCGGCCGTGCGTGCTGTCCTGCTCGAAATCGGGGGCGATCTGCCCGAGCTGAATGGCCATGGGAACTCCTTCATATCGCAGATCTGATGTGGAGATGGACGAAGCATCATACAAACGAATGTTATTATTATTTATCAGCAAAGATATTGGATATAAATTAGCGCCGGGTTCCCGGTCCGAGCCCCACGATCACGAGGAGGGCTATCGGCATGGCGAACAGCACTATCCTATTGCCGTCCCCTTCGGCGACGAAGCCGTTTTGGCGGAGCAAATCGACAAAAAGGCGGATCGAGACGAAGGCGATGCTTGCGGCGAAAATCAGATAGAGCCCGGACATGGAGGGCGGGCGCTCTGGTCCACGCGCTTGTCGGTCATCATCGTTGTCAGCCTTCACGGCAGCTTTGTCCGTGACGAGGGAGGCGGTTTGCGGCGGCAGGTTTCCTGAAGATTAGGGGCATCTTCACCCGACGGCTGTCGGTCTTCAGATGACCACAGCGCAATGAAGTCAAACGGAGGGGGCACTTCCTGCCAGGGCTGACGCACTCGGCGATGTGCCGTTTGTTCCCAATCGAGAGAGAGGATCACACCGATACAAACCGCGATCACGAAGACCACGACGGCAACGAAGACATCGTCGCTGATCGCACCAGCGTCGTGAAAACTGAAAAGTGCTATGCCTATCCCTAAAACCAGCGACGCCAGCGCTATGCTGACTTTCCAGATTTCGGCCCGCGGCGGCGGCGGTTCGGGCGTGAAGCGGCCTGAAGGTTTCATCTGAAAGTTCGCCCAAACCGTTGGACGCTTATGGTTGTTGGTGCCTGTCCAGGGTCGATGACACGGGCCTTGCCTTGTGATCCCATCATCGGCCCGCTACCATGAAGCAAGCAAATGAATATTATTGCGCATTGAGCGCAAGGATGATGGCTTATGGATATCAATGTTGCGCGCACATTCTTGGAAGTCGTCAAAACCGGCAGTTTTGTGAACGCTGCGTCGAACCTTCACCTCACGCAGACCGCAGTCAGTGCCCGCATCCGGGTGCTTGAGGACCTGCTCGATCGGCCAGTATTCATCCGCAACAAGGCAGGTGCGAAGCTGACACCGGCGGGCGAGCAGTTTCTGCGCTTTGCAACCACCATGGTGCAGGTCTGGGATCGGGCGCGCCGCGCCGTCGCGCTCCCGCCGGGACGGGAGACCGTGGTAACGGTCGGCGCCGAGCTCAGTCTGTGGAGTCCCTTGCTGCGGCACTGGCTGCTCTGGATGCGTCGGGAATGTCCGGAAATCGCGGTAAGCACCCATATCGACACATCCGAACGCCTGATGGAGCAGGTCCAGGATGGCTCACTCGATATGGCGGTGCTCTATGCCGCGCCGAGCCGTCCGGGGATCATCGCCGAACTCTTGTTCGAGGAAAAGTTGGTCCTGGTGCGGACCACGCCAACCAGCAGCCCTCTCGCACCGGAAGATCATGTTCAGATCGATTGGGGTGAGGAGTTTGCCGGGAGCTATCACGCCGCTTTCCCGGATCAGCCTAACGCCGTCGTTTCGATAAGCTATGGTCCGCTCGCGCTCGATTATATCCTGGCGACAGGGGGTAGCGGCTATTTTCGCAAAGGCTTCATCCGCTCCTATCTCGAGGAAGGCCGCCTCGCTCTCGTCCCCGGAAGTCCTGAATTTTCGTACTCGGCCTATGTCGTCCACAGCACAAAGGCCGACCCGGGCGTGATGGACCGCATTCGTGCCGGCCTCAAGGCGGCCGCGGCGATTACAGCATGACCGTGAACGAACCATCCTCGCCCGTTTGTTACGCCAGCGAAGCCGATGACATTTACATGGGCTTTGCCGGTCGCGAGGAGATCCTCGCGGCGCTCCACGAACTGCTGGAAGCCGAACGGGCCGGCGCCCGCGTCGCGCTCGCCAGCACCAAGTCGGCGAACGATCCCGACTACGCCGAACTGATGCGATCGGTCCGTGCCGACGAAGCACGTTGGTGCGCGATGCTCTCGAGGCAGATCAGGCGATTGGGCGCAGCGCCCTCACGCAAGACCGGCGCCTTTTACAAGAAGGCGTTGGCAATCCCTGATCCGCTTGAAAGGCTCGCCTTTCTCAACCGCGGACAAGCCTGGGCGGTTCGCAAACTGGAATCTCTGACCCCTAGGGTTCGTTACGAGGCATTGCATGCCGATCTTCGCGAGATGCTCGAGAGCCATCGGGTCAACATCGATCGCGCCGCAGCGCATCTTGAAGCGGAGCATTGACCTGCGCGGAAATCCGCAGCTGTATCATTTAGTCCATGCCGACGCCGAGCGGTGATTGGCGGTTAATCAGCCGCTTCATGGCCTCACGATCGGACAGGAGATCGGAAATCCGGTAGGTATCGAATACCGCCATCATCGCCTGCATGCCTTGCGCCAGCACGCCGGTCAGTCCACATGCGGGAGACAGCGCACACCCGGAACAATCTGCGAGTTGGAAGCCTTCCTCGGTGCGGCGGACGACCTCGCCGACGGTGATCTCATCCGCTGGTCGGGCGAGACGCATGCCGCCGGCGCGACCGCGAACGGTTTCGATGAAGCCGTCGTGCGCCAGGGCGTTGACGACCTTCATCAGGTGATTGTGGGAGACATCATAAGCCCGCGCGATTTCGCCGATCGAACACAGGCGCTCTTCGTGAAGGGCCAGGTGAATCAAGACCCGCAGTGAATAATCCGTGTAGCGTGTCAGCCGCACGCAGAACTCCCGAGAACCAATCTGCAACAGCATACCTGTATGTCACAGACATGTTAAGGCCGGGATCGCCCTCGAGCCGGCTTGCAACGATCGGCCCATGGTTGTTGGCCTGCAGCGACCGGCCTTATCGAGCAATTATTTTGATGGATCGCTGCATTAAAAGTCATTTTGTGCATGAGTGCTCGTGATGCCATCCTGATGTCCCCTTGGGCGTGAGAGGCTGATATGTACAAATACGACGAGTATGATCAGGCCATGGTCGATGCCCGGGTCGAAGAGTTTCGCGACCAGACGCGCCGTCGGATCGAAGGCCATCTCAGCGAAGACCAGTTCAAGCCTCTGCGGCTCAAGAATGGGCTCTACCTGCAACTGCACGCTTATATGCTGCGCGTAGCGGTGCCTTACGGCACGCTCAATTCGCGGCAAATGCGCAAGCTGGCGCATATCGCGCGCAAATATGACCGAGGCTACGGTCATTTCACGACGCGGCAGAACATCCAATACAACTGGATCAAACTGGCGGAGGCACCCGACATCCTCGCTGAGCTCGCGACGGTGGAAATGCATGCCATCCAGACGAGCGGCGAGAGCATCCGCAACCTGTCGGCCGATCACTATGCTGGAGCTGCGCCCGACGAGATATGCGATCCGCGGCCCTGGGCCGAACTGATCCGCCAGGCCACGACGTTCCATCCAGAATTCAGCTATCTACCGCGAAAGTTCAAGATCGCGGTGATCGCCGCGCAGGAGGACCGTGCCGCGCTACGTTGGCATGACTGCGCGTTGCGCATCGTCAAGAACGGGATGGGCGAACAGGGGTTCGAGGTTTATGCTGGCGGCGGTATGGGGCGCACGCCCATTATCGCTTTCCTGATCAGAGAATTTTGCCCGGCAAGCCAGATCTTCTCCTATATCCAGGCAATCCTGCGGGTATGGAACAGGCATGCGCGGCGGGACAACATCCACAAGCAGCGGATGAAGATCCTTGTCCATGAACTGGGCGAGGAAGAGTTCCGCCGTCAGGTCGAGTTGGAGTTCGCGCATATCCTGACGCTGGGTCGGGATTTCCCACAGGCCGAGTATGAGAGGATCGCCGCCCATTTTGGCCCGCCGCCGTTCGAGACCGGGCTTTCCGAGGAGCTCGACCGCTCCGATCCCGACTTCGCGCTATGGGTCGATCGGCAGGTCGCCGCGCACATGGCGCCAGGCTATGCCATCGTCAATATCAGCCTGAAGCCCGACGGGGGCATAGCTGGCGACATTTCAGCCGAGCAGATGGAGATCGTGGCCGACCTTGCCGAGCGCTATAGTTTCGATGACCTGCGCTCGACGCATGTCCAGAACCTCGTGCTTCCGCATGTCCACAAGCGGGATCTCCATGCGGTCTGGCAGGCGCTCCACGCGGCGGGACTGGCAAGTGTCAATCTCGGCCTCGTCACCGACATCATCGCCTGTCCGGGCCTCGATTATTGCAGTCTCGCCAATGCGCGTTCGATACCCGTCGCGCAGCAGATCGCCGAACGCTTTGCCGATCTCGATCGTCAGCTCGATCTCGGCGAACTCAAGATCAAGATTTCAGGCTGCATCAACGCCTGCGGTCATCACCACGCGGCCCATATCGGCATCCTTGGCGTCGACCGGAAGGGAACGGAGAACTACCAGTTGCTGCTTGGCGGGTCCGGTGCCGAGGATGTCTCGCAGGCGAAGATTACCGGCCCGGGCTTCGACGAGGTCGGAATTGTCGATGCGGTCGAACGCACCATCGAATGCTACCGCGAGATCCGCGAGCCCGGCGAACGCTTCCTCGATTGCTATCGCCGCGTCGGCATGAACCCGTTCAAGGAGGCAATTTATGGGTGATCCGCTGCGCTTCCGGGACGATCCGGCGCCCGATGAGCCAGGGGTCTCGCTGGATGCGTTTCTCGATCAGAAGGACGCGACCTCGGTGCTTCTCGAGGCGGGCGATGATGCTCGCGCCTTGCTGCCTGAGCTTGGCCGCGTGCGGCTCGTCGAGATTGCCTTTCCGCGGTTTCGCGACGGCCGTGGCTTTTCCAGCGCGAGCATATTGCGCGAGGCGGGCTACACAGGCGAAATTCGCGCGATCGGTGACGTGCTCGTTGATCTCCTATTCTTCATGCGGCGCTGCGGCTTCGACAGCTTCGAGCCCGACGAGCCCTTCGATCCGGATGCCGTCGACGCGGCGCTGCGCCGCTATCCTGACGTCTATCAGTCCACGACCGATGGGCGCGTGCCGATCTGGGCACTGCGGCATCCTCAATGCGCCACCGGATGACGCAATTTCTTCTTCTGGTTTGAAGTTTCGGGAGCCTTTGCGTTCGTCCTGGCAGGCGAGGTTGAGACGATGATGGGCACTTCTGTAGCTTTGAAACGCGTGTGCGCTGCGAGTGCGCGGCCGCGAACACCGCCTTGAAGCCAACGCCTGCGAACGCACCGGACGCGCCACTTGTAAATATATCGTGATGCGATATATTAGAATGTGGGAGTCGGAGGGGCGTCAATGGAGGCCAATATGCCGATGTTGAAAATCCTGGTCATTTCTATCGGCCTGACGCTGGGCAGCTTTCTGGTGGCGGTATCGCTCTCCTGTCTGGCCTGGTGGGTGGCCACAAGTGTTCATCATCCGCGCTGGGGCGCGCCTCTTCTGCTCATCATAGTCGGTGGCGCTTGGCTGGCTGCGTTAGGGCACAGTGAGTTCGTGAAAATGGTCACCATATTCGCTGTGGTTGGATCGGGCCTGTTCTATTTTGTAGGTCGGGAAGAACAGGGAGGAGGGCCGTCGCGCGACACGAAGCCGGGCCGCTTCGCCATTCCTGGAGGAAGACGGTGATGGCGACGCAAACTTGGATCTATCCCGCTCTCATCGCGGTGCTGGGCCAGAACAGAAGGCCGAGCTTCGCTGAAATGCGCAATTTCGTCAGGCGCGCTCGGCGTGAAGCCGCTGCCAGCGGTTCGGAAGCTGCATGCCGGGGGAAGGTGCGTCGTCTGGTCGAGGCGGCTTTGGGGGCGGAGTCCCAGGCTTGACCACGAAGGAATAGGCATTCCTGTCCTACGGCTTGGTATATGCGATGCTGTCGAATAAACCTCAGAAGTTTTGCGGATAACCTGCAAAAATATTCGTTTGCGACATCGCGGGCAATCATTCACTCCTGCTTCAACAGACCGTGAAGATAGCTGGTCGAGAGCGAGCATCAACGGGAGAGGATGCCGCATGAAGAGGCTTATGTCGCGAGACCCTTCTACGCAGGCCATATTCACGTTGCAGCGGGCGCTATGGACGCTTGGGTTCGCTGGACTCGCCTTCATCCTCTATTGTCTCAGCGAATATCGCCTTCTGAGAGAAGAGCAGATCATGCTGCTCATTTTCCTGGCCGTGCCGATCGCCGCTTTCTTCGTTTCGGGGAAAGGGCAGGACATGTCTGATGCTTCGGACAAGGCAGACCGTGGCGCGAATCCGGGTTTCCCCACAAGAAAAGATTAAGTGCAAAATATTTGCGTTTATCCATCAATATTTTGACCTACGGTTTAACGCACCAGCTCGGTTAAAGGGCCTTCTCATATCCATGGGAGGAAATGACCACGGTCGCTTTCGATCGTGACAATCCCGTTTGTCATGGTGGTAAGTGATGCTTGTTGCGTTTGCAGGCAGGAAACGCCTGTCAGCCTCTCCCTTTGTGGTTGACCCCCAGAAGCTGCTCTTCTCGCTCAGCAGCTTGCTGGCGGCCGCCGCCACGCTGGCCATCGCCTTTTCGGCCAGCCTGCCGCGCCCCTGGTGGGCGTTGCTGACCGTCTACGTCACTGCTCAACCCATGGCCGGTGCTTTTCGGCCCAAAGTTCTCTACCGTCTGGGTGGTATACTAACCGGTGCCGCCGTCACGATCGTGCTGGTCCCCAATTTGCAGAACTCGCCTGAGCTCCTGGTCTTGTGCCTCGCGGCCTGGACAGGGTTTTGTATCTATCTTGCCGTCCTTGATCGCACGCCGCGCGCCTTTCTGTTCCAGATGGCCGCATTCAGTTCGGCGGTGATCAGCTTTCCCTATCTCGATGATCCGGGCAATATTTTCGAGACGACAGCCGCGCGCGTGCAGGAGATGACGGTCGCGATCCTGTGCGTGACCGCGGTCCATGCGCTGCTGCAACCCTGGAGCGCGACGCCGGCTATCCGCGCACGCGTCCAATCCTTTCTGGGCCATGCTCGCCGCTGGACGGCCGAAGCGCTTGGCAGTCAGCATACACGGCTCGAGGATGCGCATCGGCGCATGTTGGCGGCAGACGTCACCGAGCTTGGCATGATCGCGGTCCATTTGCCGTTCGATCAGCGCTGGGCGCCCGCGACCCGGCGGCGAGTTACGGCACTGCAACAGCAACTCGCCACCATCCTGCCGCTTGCCTCGGCGGCGGCGAACCGGCTCGATCGCCTGCGCGAAAGCGGCGATCTTCCGCCGGAGCTCGGGGCTTTGCTTGCCGACATCACCGACTGGCTGGACGATGAACAAAGTGAACTGCACCGGGTGGGACCGCTGGTGCGGCGGTGCGAGGCGCTGGCGGAATCCGGGGAGACGCGCGGAGGCTGGAGCGGATTGCTGACCGCGAGCGCCTGCATCCGCATCGCCGAGTTCCTGACCGCTTTGGCGGCGTGCCGAAGACTGGCGGGCAGGATCGGGTCACCGGAGCGACCCAGTGATAAAATTCTCGCCGCAGAACCCTTTTCCCTTGCCCGCGATCATGGCGTCGCCGCGCTGGCGGGACTAGCGACCGCCACGGCGATCGCGCTCTATTGTGCCGTCTGGATCCTGCTTGCCTGGCCGAACGGATCGGCGACGGCTGCCTTTGCCGCGCTCATCACCTGTTCCTTTGCGGCGCAGGACGATCCCGCGCCGGTGATCGGTCGCTATCTCGTGGCGACGCTCAAGACTTTCCCATTGGCGGCCCTCTACCTCTTCGTGATCCTCCCCCGGGTCGATGGTTATGAGATGCTGATCATCACCCTGGCTCCGGCCCTCCTGTGGATGGGTTATATCCAGGCCGATCCCGCGCGCTCGCCGCAGGCCTTGCCGATGTTCTCCTGCTTCATTGTCGCCATGGGCTTTCTTGCGCGATTCCAGGCGGATTTCGCGCTGTTCATCAACACCGGGCTGGCGCAACTCGGTGGAATTGTCACCACACTTGCGGTGACGCGGATGTTCCGATCGGCCAATGTTCTGTGGACCGCGCGGCGCATCCTGCGCGCGAACTGGAGTGAGCTTGCCCTGCTTGCCGATATTCGCAGACCCTTCCGCCCGGACCGCTGGACGGCCAGAGCGGTCGACCGGCTCGGGCAGGTGGCTGCGCGCATGGCTGTGGCCACCGCCGGCGATGCGCTCCACGCCGCCGATGGTCTGGCGGACCTCAGGATCGGCCGCAACATCATCCCGATCCGCCGGGCGCTGTCTCATGTCCCGCATGACGTGCGTCACCGCCTGGGCGCGGTACTTGCCGGGCTGACGGTGTTTTATGGCGAGCGCTGGCGGCATGGCCATGCGGATGCGCCGCCGCCTGGGCTGCTCGATCCGATCGATCGGGCCTTGGAGGCACTCCTCAGCCAGCCACTCGACGCGCATCGCCGGCCTGCCTTGCGGGCGCTTGTCGGGATGCGTTGCAATCTCTTCCCGGCCGCCGGAGCACCCGACATCGCTACGGTAAGGGCAGGGGGGGGCGCATGATCGAGGAACTCAATGTGCTCGGCGTCTACATGCCTGCGGCGCTCGTCTGGGGCGTTCTGGCGGCGGTCCTCGTCTATCTTGCGCGGGGGCTCCTGCAGCGCCTGCCGGCTTATCGGCTACTCTGGCATCCGAGCCTGCTCGAACTCGCTCTCTTCATTCTGCTGTGGTGGGGCCTGAGCGCTCTCGCCGATAGCCTTCTCTACCGATGGATCGCTTCCTGACATGCTGCATCGACAAAATCTCCTGCGATCGCTCGCCACGCTCCTCGTCATTTTCGTGATTTTGGGGGGGATATATGCACTGTGGCTGCGTTATCAGGTCGAGCCGGTCACACGCGATGGCAAGGTGCGTGCGGACATGGTACCGGTTGCCGCCGATGTCAGCGGGCTCGTCACCGAGGTGAAAGTCGCCGACAACCAGACGGTTCGAAAAGGCGACGTGCTCTTCATCATCGACCGCCCGCGTTACCGGCTCGCGCTGGAGCAGGCCGAGGCTAATGTGGCAAGCCAGCGCACAGCCCTGACGCAGGCAGTGAAGGAAGATCGGCGCAACCGCGCCATGCCCGAGGTGATCGCCGCCGAAGTGATCGAGCAGGGCACAGCGCGGGTCGAAGGGCTGCGGGCGACGATCGGGCAGGCCGTCGCGGCGCGCGACCTCGCCCGCTTCAATCTCGAACGAACAGTCGTGCGCGCGCCGGTAGACGGGACCGTATCCAACATGTCGCTCCAGCCCGGGGTTTATCTGACCGCCGGCAAGGCTGCGCTGGCGCTGGTCTATGATCACTCGCTCCGTGTCGAAGGCTATTTTGAGGAAACCAAATTGCCGGCGATCCGGGTCGGCGACCCTGCGAGCATCTATCTGATGGGGGTTGCCGACGAGATCGAGGGGCATGTCCAGAGCATCGCGGGCGGTGTTGAGGATCGCGAGCGGGCCGGTGCCGACGGACAATTGGCCAATGTGAATCCGTCCTTCACCTGGGTGCGTCTGGCGCAGCGCATTCCGGTGCGTGTGACGATCGACAGGATTCCGCCCAATGTGCGGATGATTCCGGGCCAGACGGCCACGGTTGTCGTTCATCCGCGCGATGACGGGCGCAGTGTGCACCGGAGCCTGCCATGGTAAGGCGTTCGCTGGTACTGGCGGCCGCAGCCGCCCTGAGTGGATGCACGGTGGTCGGCCCCGACTATCATGTGCCCGACGCCGCGATGGTGAAGTCGCCTATGGCGCAAGGCGCATTTCAATCAGGAAGCGTCGTTACGACACAGGAACCGCTGCCGGATCATTGGTGGCGACTCTACGAGGACCCGGTCCTCGACGGGCTGATCGAACAGGCATTCCTCGCCAATACGGACCTGCGCGTGGCCGAGGCCAATCTCGAACGCAGCCTGGCCTTGCTTGACGAGCGAAATGTGGGCCGGGAGATCCAGGGCAGCGTCAATGCCGAAACAAGCTGGGCCCAGCGCTCGGCGGAAGCCGAGTTGAACCATGTGAAGCCGCCGACGCGGCAAATCTACAATATGGGGATTGGCGCCAGCTATGATCTCGATCTGTTTGGCGGAATAAGGCGTGGGATCGAGGCGGCGAACGCCGATGCCGAAGCGGCCGTCGCAGCGCGCGATCTGGTGCGCGTGACCGTCGCGGCCGAAACGGCGCGCGCCTATGCCGATATCTGCAACGCGGGCTATCAGCGCGATGTGCTGGGTCGTGCGATTGCCGTTCTGGAGCAAAGCGTTCGTCTGACCCGGATCATGGTGTCGCATGGGCGCGCGGCACCCTATGAACTGGACCGGCGGCAAGCCTTGCTCGAAACCAGCAAGGCACGGCTGCCACGGTTGGTGGCGCGTCAGCGCAACGCCCTTTTTCGTGTCACGGCTCTGGCTGGTCGCACGCCGGGCGAAGCGGATACTGGCCTGTTAGCCTGTCACGCATCGCTAGCGCTGAGACGCGTGATCCCCGTTGGCGATGGTGCGGCGCTGCTCAAGCGCCGGCCCGACATCCGTATGGCTGAGCGCCGTCTCGCCGCGACGACAGCGCGGATCGGGGTCTCCACCGCCGATCTCTATCCCGACATCCGTCTGGGAGCATCGGTCGGTTCCACCGGTGCTGCCGCTGATTTCCTGTCGCCGCTCACCAACCGTTTCGGTCTCGGCCCGCTGATCAGCTGGACGCTCAACCGACACGCTGTTCGCGCCCGCATTGCGGCAACAGAAGCCCAAAGCCGCGGCGACCTAGCCGCATTTGATGGCGTGGTGATCAAGGCATTGCGGGAGGTGGAAACGGCGCTGACCAATTATCAGGCCGGGCTTGAGCAGCAGGAAGGTCTCGATCGCGCATCCGCAGATGCCATGCGGGCAGCGCTGCGGATGGGGCAGTTGCGGCGTGGAGGCAAGATCGCGGCGTTGCCCGCGTTGGAGGCCGAACGCGACCAGATTGCGGCGGATCAGGCCGTGGCCGAAGCGCGCGCGGCAATCAATGACGATCAGATTATGCTGTTCCTCGCACTTGGTGGTGGGTGGTCCAACTGATGCCCGATGTGTTTTTCTCCACCGCCAGAAGTTGGATTGCCAGGTTCGCTGCCAGAGCGCGGGCAGCCTTACAGGCCTCGAACGAACGCACTGGTGGACATTTCCCGATGCTGAGCCTGGATATGGCTCATTTCTCCTCGACGGTGCGATCGAGCGTGAGGCTCCCCACCTTGCCATCATCGAGGCGGACGACCGCTGTCCAATAGAGATCGGCTCGGTTGAAGTCATGCACCGTCATCCAGTCGGAATAGACACAGCGGGCGATGGCAGGATCTTTCCGATCGCCCGCGCAACGGGCGCCAGCCTTTTCGAGGATGTCGAGTGCGCTCCAGAAGGACATGCCGAGCGGAATTTCTCTAGAAAGCGTGGTGCGTGTCTTCTCGATGTCATTGTCCCACTGATAGTCGTCTTCGAGAACGCTGAATTGAAATGGGCGCTCTGACTTATCCTTCGCCTGAAGGGTGCAGGGAAGTGAAAGCAGGGCGGCGAGAGCGATGAAAGGCTTGTACATATTGAGCCTTCTAACGAGTTCTAAGCCGCGAAAACCCGCAAAATCTTGAAGTTTCCCATCAAGGATTTTGTTGTTGCCGAGCTGCGCTTCTCCGCGCCTTCGATCTTGAAAACACGGGATGGTTGTAAGAGCAAGCGCGAGATGCTCAGCGCATCGGGGATACAAGAACGGATGAAACCGTCGTCAGCATTTGTGCTGTTTCGTAAGGCTTGGGAATCATGATGCTTTTGGGAACACCATAGAGTGGCCATTCTGCGGCACTATCTCCCGACACATAGATCACAGGAATATCTGGCTGCAGTTCGCGGGCCCGCCACGATACCTCCCATCCATTGGGCCCCAACCCGAGCCTCACATCGGTAATCACCCCTGCAATTTCATGATGGCGGCCATCGAGAATGGTAATCGCCTCTGATCCAGAAAACGCGGGGAGGACGGCATATCCGCCGATTTCCAGCATCTCCTGGACTGTCCAGAGGATCAGCGGTTCGTCCTCCACCATCAGCAATAATGAGCCGTCTGACACGACATCGCCGCTCCCTGCTAACCCCTGTTCCCACTTGCGGCAGGGAATTATGTCGTGATGCGAACGAAATTGCTGGCGATTAGTTCCCAAAGGCGTCGGCAGCGGGTTCGACGCGCTGCTGATCCTAGCTTGGGTTCTGGGCTGGGTATGACCGGGACTTGGTGCCAACATGGCGTGAACGACCGAGTTCGGCATGACGGTTCGCGCTGCGGGTTTTGAGCAGATCCTGGCGCGAGAGAATGCCGAGCACGCGCCGGGTTTCAGGCTCGATGATCGGAATGCGGCCGATCCCGGATTCGACGATGAGATCGGCGACTACCCCGGTCGGCGTGTCGGGATAGGCAACGGGCTGCGCCGCATCTGAGATTGCATCGACGAGCGGCGTTTGATCGTTGTCGCGGTCGCCCTGCCAGCGCAGGGCATCGGTGCGGGAGACGAGACCCAGCAACCTGCCTTGCGGATCGATCACCGGATAGCTGCGATGCTCGGCTTCGGTTGCGAAGAAGGATACCGCCGCCTCCACGGTCATCGTCCCCGGTAGCGTCGCCGGATCGCGCGTCATGATCTGAGACGCCTGGATGAGGTCAAGGGGATCGACCGTATATTCCTGGAGGATATGCCGGCCGCGCCGCGCGATCTTTTCGGTGAGGATCGATCGCCGCATCAGCAGCACGCTGACGGTATAGGCGCCGCCCGCAGCCGCGATCGTGCATGGGATGGCACTGAAATGTCCGGTGAGTTCGACCGCGAAGATTGCGCCAGTCATTGGCGCACGCATCGCGCCGCTCATAATCCCCGCCATGCCGATCATGGCCCAGAACCCGGGATCGCCGGGTAGAAACTGCCCAAGCAGAAAGCCGGCGGCGCCGCCCAGGATGAGGAGCGGCGCCAGCACGCCGCCTGATGTGCCCGACCCCAAGGCGACCAGCCAGACGATGGCCTTCACGACGAGGAGCGCGGCAACGACCCGGAGCGATAGCGAGGCGTTGAGGAGGGCCTCGATGCTCGCATATCCTGCACCCAGCACATGAGCATCGATGAGACCGCCCAGTCCGACGACGACCGCGCCGATTGCCGGCCACCACATCCAATGAAATGGCAGGCGATGGAAGAGATCCTCGATGCGGTAGAGGGATGTCGACAACAGCGCGGCTTCTAGACCGACGATGAGACCGATCCCACCCGAAGCGAGCAGAGCCCAGCTTGCTTGCGGGGCGATCGCCGTCATGGGGAACATCGGTCCTGATCCGAGCAGCAGGGGGCGCCAGGCAAAGGAAATGAGCGCCGCGACGAGCACGGGGACGAAGCTGCGCGGTTTCCATTCGAACAGGAGCACTTCGACGGCCAGCAATATCGCGGCGAGCGGCGTACCGAAGATCGCGGTCATGCCGGCCGCCGCGCCGGCCACGAGCAGCGTCTTGCGTTCTGCTGCGCTGAGGTGGAAGCATTGAGCGAAAAGGGAGCCAATGGCACCGCCCGTCATGATGATCGGCCCTTCCGCGCCGAATGGACCGCCGCTGCCGATCGAGATCGCCGAGGACAAGGGTTTGAGCAGCGCGACCTTGAGCGACAGTCGGCTCTCGCCGAACAGGATCGTCTCGATCGCCTCGGGAATGCCATGGCCGCGGATCTTGTCCGACCCGAACCGCGCCATCAGACCCACGACAAGGCTGCCGACGACGGGGATCACCACCACCAGCCAGCCCACCGATGCATCGGTGATCACCGAATGATCAGCAGAAAGACGACCGAACCAGAAGAGATTGGTGGCGATCGCAATGAGTTGGACCAGCACCCACGCGCCAAAGGCGCCGCCCGTTCCGACCACGATGGCCATGATCGCCAGCATGACCATGCGGCGGTCGACACTATGGTCGGCGAGTTGATGGCCTTCGACGGCGCGCGGAGGTGTCAGCGACATGAATCGACATTATCCTGTAAAAATGAGTACGCGCCCACTATATCGCATTGCGATACAGTTCAACCAGTGAGGATCATTTGAGGCAAAAGGATAAATTGTTGGGAGATGCCGACTATGCGGCGCTGGCCTCGTTTCGCCACGCCATTCGCCGCTTCCAGGCGTTCAGCGAGGAAAGGGCCATTGAAGTCGGATTGACGCCGCAGCAGCACCAGGCGCTGCTCGCGATCCGGGGCTGTCCGCCGGAAGAAGCCACCGTCGGGCATGTCGCGGAACGTCTGATATTAAAGCCGCACAGCGCCACGGGTCTGATCAATCGCCTCGAGGCGTTGGAGCTGATTACGCGTGAAGCGGCCGCCACTGATCGCAGGCGGGCGCTGCTGCGCCTCACCTCCAAGGCCTATGCCCTGCTCGACTCCCTGTCCGCCGTCCATCGTGAGGAAATCCAGCGCCTGCGGCCGGTCTTCACCGGCATCTTCGAACAGCTGGGGCGAACAAGCACGATTTAATCCAAATTTCATGTTCTAAAATATGAATAACATTCATTTGTCTTATGGTAATTTACCCGGCACAGTCCGATTTCCAGAGTGAAGACGCTTCACGACAACAGCGCCCGGAGAGGATCCCGCGAAAGCAGGCCGGAGCGCGGGAACGGAGACGGCAGCCGAGGACAAGTGTATGATGCGGAGTGAGCATCCAGGGAAGTCCCTGGCCCTGGAGCAATGGCGATCGGCTCAGGATCTGACCGCATCGCTGACGACAGCGCAGGCGTCTTGGTCTAGCGGCTACTTCACCAGGTTAGACGCCGGCGCGCGGCCCCCCTACCGCAGCCGGCGTCTTTCCGAAGTTCGGTCAGGCCGGTCACTTACTAAATTATTCGGCACGAGAACGGGCAATTTGGCCGAGCCCGCATCGTGCGCGAAGTAACCGAGGTACACCTCTTCAATGACTGAATCCAAGGATCAGGTGCCTTGCGCCCAGACGATCGCCGCCGCGCACGGCGTTGCCAGCGATGCTGCCTTTGGAGCGGTCGCCCCACCGCTTTATCTTTCGAGCACCTATGAGTTTGCTGGCTACGATCAACCGCGTTCCTACGATTACGGCCGGGCAGGCAATCCGACCCGCGACCTTCTTGCCGAGGCGCTTGCAAGGTTGGAGGGCGGGGCCGGGGCGATCATGACATCGAGCGGTATGGCAGCTCTCGACCTTCTTGTCGGACGATTGGGGCCAGGCGATCTCATCCTCGCGCCGCATGATTGCTACGGCGGTACGATGCGTCTGTTGAAGGCGCGCGCGAACCGGGGGCATTGCGTTGTCCGGTTCGTTGATCAGGGTAACGAGAGCGCCTTTGCCGCAGCGCTGGAGGACGTTCCGGCGCTGGTTCTCATCGAGACGCCGAGCAATCCCCTGATGCGGGTTGTCGATATCGCGGAGCTCGCCGCGAAATCGCGCGCGGCAGGGGCAACAGTTGCCGTCGACAATACCTTCCTCTCGCCAGCCATCCAGCAGCCGATCGCGCTGGGCGCCGACTATGTCATCCATTCGACGACCAAATATCTCAACGGCCATTCCGATGTAATCGGCGGCGCGGTGGTCGCGGCCGATCCGGGGCAAGCTGAGGAACTGCGCTATTGGGCAAATGTCGTTGGGAGCACCGGCGCGCCGTTCGATGCCTGGCTCACCCTGCGCGGCCTTCGTACGCTGTTTGCCCGGATGGAGCATCAACAGCGCAATGCGATGATTGTTGCGCAATATCTCGAACGGCATCCGGCAGTATCTCAAGTCCACTATCCAGGTCTTGCTGCCCATCCAGGCCATCGGATCGCCTCACGCCAGCAGCGCGGTTTTGGCGCGATGCTGAGCTTTGAACTCGCGGGGGGAACGGAAGCAGTTCGGCGGTTTGTCGCTGCGGTCCGCTATTTTACGCTCGCGGAATCGCTGGGTGGGATTGAGAGCTTGGTCGCACATCCGGCGACCATGACCCATGCCGACATGGGCGAGGAGGCGCGCGCAAGAGCGGGCATCAGTGACAGCCTGCTGCGGCTTTCGGTCGGCCTCGAAGCAGAGCAGGATCTGATCGTCGGGCTCGAACAGGGATTGGCAGCATGCGCAGCATGAGTGCGGGCAAGAGTTCTGGCACCTACAGGAGGAAAACGTGCCTGGATATGTATGGACCGTAGATGCCTTTGGGCTGCTTCTTGCGCTGCTCGGCTTCAACATGGCGTTTCGACAGGTCAGTTTCAGACGCGCTATCGGACGCCCGAAACCGCCGGCGAGCTCGCTGCGAGCGGGAAATGAGGATGAGGATCCGCTCACCTATATTCTGCGGATCGCCGGGGTCATGATGATGGTTTTCGGCATCGCGATTGGCGGAATGCTGACGCTATTCAATATGGCGTAGCCGGGACTGAAGAGGAAGGCGGAGGTGCCCCACGGGCAAGGTTCAATCTCAAATCGCTCCCGACTGGCATGTCGCTCAATGGTTTGATGCCGATTAAGGGTCGGCGCTCCCCGACCTCCAAGGCCGGGTGATCTCGTTGTACGCCTTCCAGATGCTTTGTTCGGGGTTGTTCCAGCGAGCCATAGGCTCGCCATGGTCCAGTCCTACAAACCATGGTAGCCTACGCCATGCAAGGAACGCCATCGTCGGCCCTGATCGATCAATGCGGTCGCCTACGCAAACACAGCTTCGGAATTGAAGACGACATGCGTGTGGATGCCGATATGGCTCTTCTCTTGGCGGAACCGGAGCGGATTGATGACGCATGAATATGATGATCCGATCGATCCCGAGGGAGTAGCAGAAGCCGTTCGTTACATCGCCGAACGTCACCGTGCTGAAGATCGACCTCTTGAGCAGCTTGTCGAAGAGGTCATGCTCGAACGCTTCTGCGGTTGCGTAACGTCGGCGAACGAAAGTCGCAGCACTCCGATTCTGGCCGGCCTCAAGCTGGAGATCGCGCGCCAAGTGCGTGTGCTCGTCGCAAGCGGCGAGCTCATCGACGAGATCGATGAAGCTTCGATCGAATCTTTCCCGGCAAGCGATCCTCCGGCCTGGGTTGGACATAAACCTGGCAAAGACAGTTGATGGGTAAGATACAGATCAAGCGGATCTATACGCCTCTCGCACCAGGCGATGGCTGCCGCGTGCTTGTCGATCGGCTGTGGCCGAGAGGCGTCTCCCGCCAGACCGCAGCACTCGATCTGTGGCTCAAGGACATCGCACCCAGTCCAGATCTGCGAGGATGGTTCGGCCACGATCCCGCACGTTTCGACGTCTTTCGGCAAAAATACCGGGATGAGTTGTCCCATAACACCGAAGTGGTTGAGCTACTGCTCGGTCTCGCGAAAAAGCAGGATGTCACGCTGCTTTACGCAGCACGCGATCCTGTGGTGAACCATGCCGCCGTCCTCGCGGAGTTTCTGGCAGATCGTCAATGACCTAAAAATCCGCGAATTTGGACGCTTGGTATACACTTGCCCAATAGCGGTGTGATGGACGGATAGACGTTAACCGGTGCGAGCAGCCTGTCCGGAAAGGCCTGCATGCACGGGCAGAAGCCAAACTCTTGCGGGGCGCGCAGAGCGGCCGCCCGCCAGAGCCGGTGTAATGTTCATCGATCCTGAGATCGGCGCCATGACTGGTGAGGTCGTCGCGAATGATAGGCGACGGTGCGTGCTGACTAACACGGCCAGTGCCGCGCGCTAGCTGGCGTCGCAAATATAAGCGCCATCGGCCCACAGGAGTTAATCACGCATCACGTCTTGCCTCAAGGTCCCCATATCGTTGCCGTGCAATACGCTTTATCTGAGGGCATAGGTAAGCGTATGGTGTTGATTGCCACTGAGATGTGACCCGGGGGGCGTATAAATTACCATTGAGAATTGACCCATGTTTCCCTCGCCTCCGGCTGCCAGTCGGAGGGTCGTGGAGTGATCGACATGGACTTACTCAGTGTGATCCGCCGGTGGCATTTCCGGCAGAAGATCTCCATTCGGGAGATCAAGAGGCGGACCGGCCTGTCCCGCAATACCATCCGCAAATATCTGCGTTCTGACGCGATTGAGCCGAGCTTCAAGGTTCCGATCCGGCCGAGCAAGCTCGACCCTTACGCCGAGAAGCTGACGGCCTGGTTGCGAGTGGAATCCAAGAAGTCCCGTAAACAAAGGCGGACTGCCAAGCAGTTGCATGCTGATCTGGTCGAGCTGGGATACGATGGCTCTTATAACCGGGTTGCCGCTTTTGCCCGACGATGGCGGACCGAGCTGCAATATGAGCAGCAGACCAGCGGGCGTGGAACATTCGTGCCCCTGGTTTTCCAGCCTGGCGAGGCGTTCCAGTTCGACTGGAGCGAGGACTATGCCGTACTGGATGGCAAGCCCACGAAGCTGCAGGTCGCTCATACCAAACTGGCGCATAGCCGCGCCTTCATCGTCCGCGCCTATCTGCTCCAGACCCATGAGATGCTGTTCGACGCGCTGACGCAGGCGTTCCGAGTGCTGGGCGGCGTGCCCCAGCGTGGGATCTTCGATAATATGAGGACCGCTGTCGACAAGATCGGGACCGGGAAGGCGCGGCAGGTCAACGCAAGATTTGCCGCCATGGCCAGCCACTATCTGTTCGAGACGGATTTCTGCAATCCGGCTTCTGGTTGGGAGAAGGGTCAGGTCGAGAAGAACGTCCAGGACGCTCGGCGCCGGTTGTGGCAACCGATGCCCAGTTTCCCTGGCCTGGCTGAGCTGAACGCCTGGCTGGAAGAGCAATGCATCGTCCAATGGAGCGATATCCAGCATGGCGTCATGCCCGGCACGGTGGCCGATGCGCATGCCGAGGAAGTTTCCTGCCTGATGCCGCTGGGCCGGCCCTTCGATGGCTTTGTCGAGCAGATCAAGCGCGTGTCGCCGACCTGCCTCATCGCCTTTGACCGCAACCGCTACTCGGTACCTGCCTCCTTCGCGAACCGACCGGTCAGCCTGCGGATCTACCCTGATCGTCTGGTCATAGCGGCCGAAGGCCAGATCGTGTGCGAACATGCCCGGCTCATCGAGCGCTCTCATCACAAGCCGGGACGCACAATCTATGACTGGCGGCATTATCTGGCGGTAATCCAGCGCAAGCCCGGCGCCTTGCGTAATGGCGCTCCCTTCCTCGAGATGCCCGAAGCCTTCCGGCAGTTACAGGGCCATCTGCTCAAGCGCCCTGGTGGCGACAGGGAGATGGTCGAGATACTTTCTCTCGTTCTGCATCACGACGAACAGGCTGTGTTGAGCGCGGTCGAGTTGGCTTTGGGGGCCGGTGTCGCCACCAAGACTCACGTTCTCAACGTGTTACATCGCCTCATCGACGGCAAGGCGCCTCCAGCTTCGCCGATCGATGCGCCTCAAGCCCTGCGCCTGACGCAGGAGCCCGAGGCCAATGTCGTTCGCTATGACAGGCTGAGGGATATCCGCCATGCGTCATGACCCCGCCAGCGCCGCGGTCGTCGTCATGCTGCGCAGCCTCAAGATGTTCGGCATGGCTCAGGCCGCCGACGAACTGATCGAGCAGGGCGCGCCTGCCTTCGATGCTGCCGTGCCGATGCTCGCTGGACTCCTGAAGGCAGAGATGGCCGAACGCGAGGTCAGGTCCATCGCCTATCAAATCAAGGCGGCCCGCTTCCCGGCCTATAAGGATCTGGCTGGCTTCGACTTTGCTGCCAGCGAGATCAACGAAGCCCTCGTCCGCCAGCTTCATCAGGGCGACTTCATGGAAAACGCCGACAATGTCGTGCTGATTGGCGGGCCCGGAACCGGCAAGAGCCATATCGCAACTGCGCTGGGCGTCCAGGCCGTCGAGCATCACCGCAAGAAGGTCCGCTTCTTCTCCACGGTCGATTTGGTCAATGCGCTTGAGCAGGAAAAGACCATGAACCGATCCGGCCAGCTGGCAGAACGCCTGCTACGTCTCGACCTGCTCATCCTCGACGAGCTGGGTTATCTGCCCTTCAGCCCATCGGGCGGAGCCATGCTCTTCCATCTGCTCAGCAAGCTGTACGAGCGCACCAGCGTCGTCATCACCACCAACCTAAGCTTCAGCGAATGGGCTGGCGTGTTCGGCGATGCCAAGATGACCACCGCGTTGCTCGATCGGCTAACCCACCACTGCCACATCCTGGAAACCGGAAACGACAGCTTCCGCTTCCGTGCCAGCACCGCTGCGCCAAAAGCCAGAAAGGAGAAGCCAGCATCTTGAACCTGCCAGGATACGGCAGCACATAACCCATACCCACCCGGGTCAATTCTCAATGGAAACCCTGGGTCACATCTCAGTGGCAATCAACAGGCTCGGGGGCCTGAGACTGCTCTGGCTATCACCAACGAGATAGGGTAGGGGGGTATGCTATGGGACATTTGACCGAAGGCAGTGATGAGCTCCTGAAGCGCGTGCGACGTATCGCCGGGCAGGTCACGGCGATCGAGAAAGCGCTGACCGCCAACGCCGATTGCACGACGACTCTGCATCTCGTTGCAGCGGCGCGCGGCGCCATGAACGGGCTGATGGACGAGATTATTGAAGAGCATGTCCGAGCCCATGTGGCGGACCCCGACCTCACGGCCGAAGATCGTGCCGCGGGAGCAGACGAATTGATCGCGGTCATACGCCGCTACGCGAAATAAGGCTGAGATCATGACGACGTCCCGCGATATTGACGCCTTTGTGCACGACCATGTGTATCTGGGGGCCTCTCACGACGACAACGCTCGTCGGACGCTGTGGGTGGTGGTGCTGACGGCTGTGATGATGATCGGCGAGATTTTCGCCGGCTATGTCACCGGATCGATGGCGCTGCTGGCCGATGGCTTCCATATGGCAACGCATGCTGGCGCGTTGAGTGTCGCAGCGATTGCTTATGCCTATGCCAAGCAGCATGCATCGAACCGGCGGTTCAGCTTCGGAACAGGCAAGGTCGGCGACTTGGCGGGCTTCGCCTCGGCGCTGGTGCTGGGCCTGATCGCCCTGGGGATCGGGATTGAATCGATCCTTCGGCTGTTCGAGCCCATAAAGGTTGCCTTCGGCGAGGCGACCCTGATTGCCGTCGTTGGGCTTGGCGTGAATATCCTCAGCGCCTTCCTGCTGTCGGGCAGCCACCACCACCATCATGGGCATGACGATCATGCCCACGACCATCATGCCCATGGCGGCGACAACAATCTCCGCTCGGCGTATGTGCATGTCCTCGCCGACGCTCTCACATCGGTATTGGCAATCGCGGCCCTTCTGGCAGGCCGCTACCTTGGCTGGGTGTGGATGGACCCCGTCATGGGGATCGTGGGAGCCGTCGTAATCGCCCGCTGGTCCTGGAGCCTGATGCGAGATACCGCCTCAGTCCTCCTCGACTCGACCGACAGCCATGTTGCCGAGGAAATACAGGATCTCGTTGAAGGGCCAGGCGATGTGCGTATTGCCGATCTGCATGTCTGGCGTGTCGGTCCCGAGGCCCATGCCGCCATCGTCGGAGTGGTCGGCAGTGCGGGGATCAATGCAGGCGTGATCCGCGACCGGCTCGTGCCGGTCCATGAGTTGAAGCACCTAACAGTCGAATGCCACTGACGAGGTTGCTGTTAAGTCGCCGTGCATAGACCTGTGCCGTTTCGATGGCACGACCGGGTGGTGTCGAGGGTGCGGTAGGTCCAAACCCGAATGCCGGGCATGGAAGAAGGCGCAGCCTCAACAGCAACGCAAGATTGCTGCCGATCTTCCGCGCCGGCTCGCGAAACTGGCGGGTCGCGAGTTGCAGAAATGAGCGCGAAGGCCCCGCGCGAAGACTAGATTCAAGATTCCAGATGCGTCAGGATCGGACATTCCGGCCGATTGTTACCGTGACAGCTCCTCGCCAGATCCATCAGCGCTGCTCGCATCGCATTAAGCGCGTCCGCCTTGCGGCCAAGGTCGGCTGCGCGGGACTCTGCCAGTGCCTTGACCTCGGCACTGGCGCGGGCCCGATCGGACCATAGATCAAGCAGCTTTCGGATTTCTTCGATTGGAAAGCCGAGGTCGCGGGCATTGGCTATGAACCGAAGTCGATGCACATCGGCATCCGAGTAGTCGCGATACCCACTATCCCGCCGCGCCGCCGACGGGATCAGGCCGATTTTCTCGTAATGGCGGATCATCCGCTGAGAGACCCCGCTCGCGTCCGATGCCGCGCCGATGTTCACAATTCCACCCGGTTGAGCCGCAATGCGTTCGTCACGACGCTGACGGAGGACAGTGCCATCGCGGCCGCCGCGATGATCGGCGAGAGCAGGATGCCGAAGATCGGGTAGAGCAGCCCCGCAGCGATCGGGACCCCGGCAGCGTTGTAGATGAAAGCGAAGAACAGGTTCTGGCGGATGTTGGACATCGTTGCTTCGCTCAAACGGCGCGCACGAACGATGCCGTTCAAGTCGCCCTTCAGCAGGGTGACGCCGGCGCTTTCGATTGCGACATCGGTGCCCGAGCCCATCGCAATGCCGACATCGGCGACGGCGAGCGCGGGCGCGTCATTAACTCCGTCGCCTGCCATGGCCACGATGCGCCCCTCAGCTTTCAATCGCGAGACCACATCGCTTTTCTGATCCGGCAACACTTCGGCTTCGACATCATCGATTCCAAGTTTCCGCCCGACCGCTTGTGCTGTTGTGCGATTGTCGCCCGTCAGCATGACAACCCGGATGCCCTCCTTGCGAAGCGCCGCGATAGCCTCAGCCGTCGTTTCTTTGATTGCATCGGCAATGGCAAGGATGCCGGCGGCCTGTCCGTCGATCCCGATGAAGATGGCGGTCGCGCCGTCTTGGCGCAGCTCATCCGCCTGCGGCTCAAGGGCGCGAACCTCGATCCCGTTTTCTGACAGGAAGCCGGCATTGCCCAGCGTGATGCGCTTGCCATCGACCGTGCCGATCGCTCCCTTGCCGGTTGGGGAATCAAAGTCGGTGACCTCGGGGAGCGCAATCCCCCTATCCTTGGCGGCGGCGACCACGGCCAGCGCCAGCGGATGTTCCGATGCCCGCTCCACGCCGGCGGCAAGCCGCAGCAGCTCGGTCTCCTCATAGCTTGTCGCGGGAACGATGCGGGTAACCGACGGCCGGCCCTCGGTCAGCGTGCCGGTCTTGTCGACGACCAGTGTGTCGATCTTCTCCATCCGCTCCAGCGCTTCGGCATTCTTGATCAGCACGCCGAGCCCTGCACCCCGGCCGATGCCGACCATGATCGACATCGGCGTCGCCAGCCCCAAGGCGCAGGGGCAGGCGATGATGAGGACAGCGACAGCGGCGATCAGGCCATGGGCCAGACGCGGCTCTGGTCCCCAGATTCCCCACACGCCAAAGGCAATGAGCGCGATCAGCAGGACCGCGGGCACGAACCATCCCGCGACCTGATCGGCCAGGCGCTGGATGGGTGCCCGCGAACGCTGGGCGTCAGCGACCATCTGGACAATACGCGCCAACATCGTGTCGCGTCCGACCTTCTCCGCGCGAATGACGAGGGCGCCGCTTTGGTTGATCGTTCCGCCGATGACCGCATCGCCCAGCGCCTTTGTGACCGGCATCGACTCGCCCGTCACCATCGACTCGTCGAGCGAGGATCGGCCGTCTTCGACCTTGCCATCGACGGGTACTTTTTCGCCGGGCCGCACACGGAGACGATCACCGACGGCCACCTGCTCGAGCGAGACCTCCTCATCATCCCCGTCGGCGCCAATGCGGCGCGCGGTCTTGGGCGCGAGGTTGAGTAGCGCCTTAATTGCGCCCGAAGTCCGCTCGCGGGCGCGCAGCTCGAGCACCTGCCCCAGCAGCACGAGCACGGTAATGACGGCGGCGGCTTCGAAATAGATCGCGACCGTCCCGTCCATCATCCGAAACGCTGCCGGGAATACCGACGGGGCGATGGTTGCCACCACGCTGTAGGCCCAGGCCACGCCCGTGCCCATCGCGATCAGGGTGAACATATTGAGGTTCCGTGTCCGCACGGACGCCCACCCACGTTCAAAGAATGGCCAACCCGCCCAGAGCACGACCGGGGTAGCCAGCGCAAACTGAAGCCAACCAGATAGTTGGGGCGGTACAAGATTGTGCAGCGCCGGGAAGAGGTGGCTGCCCATCTCCAGGACAAACACCGGGATGGTGAGCAGCAAGGCGATCCAGAAACGCCGGGACATATCCAGAAGTTCACCGCTCGGCCCAGTGTCTGCCGTCACAAGTTCCGGCTCAAGGGCCATGCCGCAGATCGGGCATGGCCCGGGATGATCCTGGCGGACCTCCGGGTGCATGGGGCAGGTCCAGATTGCGCCCGGTTGAGCGGTTGCCGCCTCCTTCTCACCCTCGGACAGGTAGCGCTCCGGGTCAGCGACAAACTTCGTGCGGCAACCCGCGCTGCAGAAATGATAGTCCTCGCCGTCATGCGAGGCATGATGTGACGTTCCCGTCGGATCAACCATCATCCCGCAAACCGGATCTTTGACCGTTTTCACGTCCGTGCCGCCACCGTGCTTGCCGGCGCAGCAGCTATGGGCGCCCGAATTGCTAGCTGGAACAGGATCAGTCACAGGCTCGTCTCCTTATCGACGAAATGCAATCTGGGGTCTGACATCGTGTCAGGGTCAAGCCCGACATGCATATATTTTTGATGGCTGATTCTGCGCTGGCGTCTCAGCCGGGCAACAGATTGTGGATCGCCGTTGCAGCCTTGGCGGCCTGACCGGCCGCAACAGCAATTTGATCCAGCCCTTCGACCATGTCGCCAGCAGCGAACAGGCCGCTGACCGTCGTTTGTTGATGCTCGTCGACGACAATGCACCCTGCCTGGTCCAGTTTCGCACCGGCCATGTGCGCGAGTTCCGAGCGAGGGGAGGTTCCGAGGGCAACATAAAGGGTGTCGAAGCGAAGCGATCGGCCATCGGTCAATTGAGCGATCAGATCCTTTCCATCGATCGACAAATCTCGGACAGGGGCGCGTTCGACCGCGATACCGCTTCGAGCCAGATCTGCCTCTTCGGCCTCCGACAGTTGCGAGCCGTCCTGCGCGAGCAAGGTGACGGTGTCGCTATAGTGCCGCACGAACACAGACTCGGCGGCGCCATGGTCTGAGCACCCCAGCACGGCCACCCGCTTGCCGCGTACCTCATAGCCGTCACAGATCGGGCAATAGCGTATCAGACCTTGCACGAGGCCTCGATCATGCGTTTCCAGCGCCATTCGCGGACGATGATTTCTCACGCCTTGGGCAAGCAATATCGTGCGGGTATTGACGGCCTCGACACCTGTAGTGACCAGGAAGCCCGTCCGGGTCTGTACAATCCCATTGGCTAAACCATCGGAGAGCTTCGCGCCGTAACGCAGGGCATGCCGGCGCATCCGCGA
Source organism: Novosphingobium sp. (assembly GCF_036820275.1). GTDB lineage: Bacteria > Pseudomonadota > Alphaproteobacteria > Sphingomonadales > Sphingomonadaceae > Novosphingobium. The sequence continues at coordinate 179,457 of NZ_DAISLT010000005.1, read as the reverse complement.
CAGCAGATCGTCGCCCGATATGCCGTCTGGAAAACCCATCAGGTTGTGCGTGGCTGGAATGGAGGACGCGCGGCCGTCGCCGGCATCGATGACCAGCGTAGAACGCAGAAACCGGCCCAGATAGGTGGCTGCTGTCAGCCCTGCCGGGCCACCGCCTATGATGACGCAATCGTACATGCGAGCCTTTCGCTGACCTCGGCCGTCACTGATATTACGCGGTACGATGCCTCTTCCCTCGAACAGAGACACGCTCTTCCAAAAAAAGATCGGGTCGTGAGGGGTAAACGCCAGCGCTGCGTAAATTGAGATGAAGCCCATCGCCTGGCAGGATGGACAGCCGAGGTGCCCACGGGTCGCAGCGTGGCGCCGGGGCGAGCGGATGTGGGGAAGACGGATTGGAATCAACCGATCGCGCTCCGTGTCGCTCGCCCCGCAACAAAGGTTGCAGCATCACGGGCAGGGGCGTCAGCATCATAGTCGGGTGGGAGCAATGGAGACCTACAGCCCTTTCTCGGCCTCGATGGGCCAGGCGCTTTGGGTGATCATGATCGTCGCTGGCCCCCCGCTGATAATCATGTTGGTGGTGGGGCTGATTATCTCAATGATCCAGGCTGCTACATCGATCAACGAACAGACCGTGAGCTTCGTCCCCAAGCTCCTGACGTTCATCTTGTTCCCCGCGCTTTACGGGGCAACCGCTGGCGATCTCCTGATCGACTATACCCGTGACCTGCTGACGCATATTCCGGACGATATCAAATAATGAGGACCGATTTTCATTCGGGGCGACCACGCAAAAACTGGTCGAATACGGGACGGAGTGCTAGCGTCGGAGAGGATCGGCGCGAAAGGGGAGCGGGGTTTGGCGGAGTTTGAATTGCTGGCGCGGCAACTGATCCAGCGATGGAAGGAAGACCCGAACGCGACGTACCAGAGCTGGTTTCTTTGGGATGAGCGCATCAAGAACTTTCGCTCGATCAGGCGTGGTCTGGCTCAGGTGGTTGCTGAGATCGAAGCCGGTCGGTTTGGCGTGGCCTATCGCGGTTCTTCTCTGGAGACGGTCGTTCATTCAGTCGCCGAGCAGAGGCAGATCTTCAAGGGCGCGGACCATGCGTTTCTCTGGAAGCCCAAATTGCGCATTCCCGACATCTATGAAAACCCGGCGAACCAACGCGCGTTTGGTCGATTGCTGGACCATTGCGCCTGTTGCGACACCGCGGAAGAGATCATCGCAGGTATTCACACGATTGATCGTCTGAACATCAAAGGGCTGGGGCCAGCGGTGGCCAACCTCCTCTATTTCCTGCATCCAACCCTCGTGCCGCCGTTCAACACGGCGATCGTCAACGGCTATAACAAGCTGACCGGCGGCAAGGTGAAGCTCGGAAGCTGGCAGCATTTTCTCGCAATGCGCTCGGGCGTGCTCGACCTGAACGAGCGTTTTCGCGATCTGCTGTCGAACGATCTGGGCGCCATTGGTGGCCTTCTGTTCGACATCGGCTCGGGCCGCTATCCCGCGCCCCCGCGCGACGAGGAAGACCAGACTCTAAGATCCTGGGCCGCGCGCCTCGAGCAAGCCCGGGCCGAAGCTCAAACCCTCAACAAAGCGCTGCAAAAGCAGGGCGAGAGTGACCGCACCCATTCGGAAATCCAGGCGTGGCTGCGCGATATCGGTCTAGCGCTGGGGTATGACATCTGGATCGCATCCAATGACCGGGGACGGCTGCATGACGGGGTGCGCTTGGGGGAGGGGTGCCTCGAGAGCCTGCCAACTTCCATTTCGACATCGACGGGAGCGGATGCGATCCGCCTCATCGATGTTTTGTGGCTGGAGCAAGGCGGCGACCGGGTCGCGGCAGCCTTCGAAGTCGAACATTCGACCTCCATCTATTCGGGTATCGTCCGGATGCTGGACCTTGCGCTGAGCGGCAGCGATCTTCACGCGACAGCCGGATTGTTTCTTGTCGCTCCTGACGCTCGCGAAAGCGAAGTCCGCGCGCAAATCGCAAGGCCCGCGTTCAACCGGATCGCGGACCTCGAAATCGCCTATCTTCCCTATGGCGAGCTCGAACGGCACAAGGAGGCGATTTCCCGGTTTGGCTCGGGTCTAAAGGCGATCAAGGCGATATCGCGCGCGCTGCCTTGATGCCTTTTACATCCCGGAGGCAGGTGGCGCCAACAGCCCCAACCAGGCAACTAAGATAAGAATGGTAACGGCGCAGCCGGTCTCGATTGCGAGGCTGCGGCGGAGCGACCCTATCGCCGAGGAGGTGTTGCCTGTCTCGATCGCCGCCGCGAGCGACGGCGTCAGAAAGTAGCGATTGGCCGCCGCCAGCAACAGCATCAAGCCGAACAGCAGCAGCTTTGCCACCAGCAGCAGGCCATAGAGGCTGGTAAACATGGATCCCAGATTGGAGGGGCCGATCAGTATCCAACTATTGATCAAACCCGACACGATAAGCAGCGCCACGACCACCGATCCGACCTTCGCAAATCCATCCAGCGCGCGGTGCGAGAGGTGAATGTGATCCACCGCCATGCGCGCGGCAGGGCGGAAAACGAGGAGGCAAAGCGCGAACAACGCGCCTACCCAGATGCCAGCTGCCCAGAGATGGATGATATCGGCACCAAGATGGACCCATCCCCGCAAGCCTTCGTCGGCAGCGCCATGCCCCGTCCAGGCCAAGGTCGCCAGAGCGACAGCGGCGGTCGCTGACAGCGACCACAGGGCGAAAGCGGGACGCCGCCAACCGACGATGGAAAAATAGAGCACGAGCAGGAGGGCCGCGACCCGTACCTGCCAGACCGTCCCGATCGCAGTGCCCGATATGAGAAGATTGACCGTGGCGCGGTCTACCTGATCGAGTGGCACGCCCCCCATCGAGGCCGCCAGGACCATCATGCCCAGGATAGATAATACGATACCGGCCAGCGCGATTGTCGCCAACACCGACCGGAAACGCAGGACCGAGCCGGATGCCCGCTCAGTCCCGCGCAACGTGTAGAGGCCGAACATCGGCAACCCGAAGAGGAGCATGAGATCGAGGAAAAGTCCCAGCCTCACTGCGATCGCTATGATGTCCGGCACGGTCTTACTGGACCTTGAAGGTGTAGCTGCCCTGGATGCGATGGGTGTCAGCAGAGACGACGTGATAGTCGACCTTGTAGGTTCCAACCGGCAACGGCTTGGCAAGCGTCGCGACGAGCGTCTTGCCATCGGCGCCCACGGTGGCCTTGACGCCGTTCATCTTCATCGGCGCCATCTTCATGCCTGGCATTTCGGTCATCGTCAGGTCGAGCCCGGAAAATTGTGCGACGAGCGCTTCAGAAAAGACGAGCTGAATTCTGGTCGGGGCGGCGACCACGGCATTTGCGGCAGGGGTGGCGGCATTGAGCTTAGGGTGAGCCTGCGCAGCGGTAGCGGTGAGGACAGACGCCGCCATGGCGACGGCAAAGATTGTTTTACGAAACATCGATTTCTCCATGGGCGGCGAGACTGCCGACACATCGAATTACGCACCACGCGGCGCCACCCCTCATCAGGCGCGCAAGAATTCTGCAAATCAGAACCCCGGCGGGATTTGCGAATGAGATCTGCGCGACAGATGAGGGATCGAAGCTTGCAGTGCGTATGGACAATTGGATGGGTGTGAGAACCACCCGGATCCAAGGGACGCTGCCGCTCGGGAGGAAGCTATGGAGAATGCTAGGACGACTTGGCTGCGCAGGCACTTTCCAAGTGTAGGTTTTATCGCTGCGACAGCGCTGGTCGGCGGCGCGCTAGCGGGGATCGTCGTCTATGTGGGTGCCTATGACATCGGGGCGGATTCGCCGCACACCAAACCGGTCTATTGGCTGATCGAGCAGCTCCGAGATCGTTCCATCGCCGTGCGATCTCGTGATGTGAATGTCCCGGCCAACCTTGGGGACGTGAAGCGGCTGCAGAGCGGGGCGGGGCTCTACACCGAGATGTGCAGCGGCTGCCATCTCGGGCCAGGACTGGAAAAGTCCGAAATCAGCCAGGGACTCTATCCGAGGGCGCCGGAGCTTTCCCGCGAGGAGCAAAGATCGCCAAAGGAGCAATTCTGGATCATCAAGCATGGGGTCAAGCTGACCGCGATGCCAGCTTGGGGTAAGACCCATAGCGACGAACTGATCTGGGATATGGTGGCTTTCGTAAGGCAACTTCCGCGTATGTCACCCGCCCAATATCAGGCGGCAATAGCCAGTGCGCCCGAAGACCATGACGCGATGATGAAGGATATGCCCGGCATGACGAAGACGGCGCCATAGCGTTGCGGCTGCTCCGTCGCTGTTGCTCAGATCTGCCCGCTATGTGCGATGCTTTGACGGACAGGCTGATAGAGGGGAAAGTAAAGAACACGTCCTGGGCCGTTGCCCCGGATTGATTGAGGATTGGACTTTTCGATGGATACCGACCTGGACCGGCTGCTGAGCCGCTTACGCAACGAACCGACGCATCCGGGGCTGATTGGTCTGGAGGATGCTGTGTTCCGACGCATAGCGGCATTGCCGCAGGTTTCGACCGCGTCTCAATTCCGCCTCGGTGCGGTCGCGGCTTTCGGAGCGGTACTGCTGGGTATCGCCAGCAATGGCTTTACGCCGCGTGCCGAGGCGTCGGTCACGCTATCGCCTTTCGGGCCATCAAATCCGCTTGCCCCTTCGACGCTGCTGGTAGGTTCTCAATGAAGCCCAAATTGCTCCTCCTCGTCGCCATCGTCGCCTTTGCATCGGCGGTTGCGGGCGTGTTCCTGGGCCGCTACTTTTTCCCGCAGCCCAAGGCAGCCGGCGTCGAGCTCCACGATGTCTTGCACAGCAAGCTCGATCTGGATGATCGTCAGAAGGCCAAGATCGAGCTGCTAGAGCAGGGTTTCGCCGTGCGTCGGCGCGCGCTGGAGCTTGAACTGCGATCGGACAATGCGCGTCTCGCAGCCGCGATCGAGGTCGAACATGGCGAAGGGCCGCGTGTGACCGCGGCCGTCGATCAGTCGCATCAGGCAATGGGCGAACTGCAAAAGGAAACGCTCGGGCACATCTTCGCCATGCGGCAAATCCTTCGCCCCGATCAGGCCAAGACCTTCGATCAGGCGGTGGTTCATGCGCTCACCGACGATGCACGGTGAGTCTGGATCTCCAGGCGTGTTCGGACGGTGAACTAGCGGCACTGACGCTTGCCGGTCGGCAGTCGGCTTTCGCCGAGATTATGCGTCGGCACCAGACAGCGATATTTCGACTGGTGCGCGGCCTGGTCGGGAATGCCGAGGAAGCACTTGATCTCACGCAGGACTGCTTTGTATCCGCGTTCAGCCATCTGCGGAAATATGATGGTGCGCGTCCGTTGCGCGCCTGGCTATCCCGGATCGCGATTAACAAATGTCGCGATTGGCGCCGCCGCCAGAGGGTGCGGCAGCTCTTCACATTTGGCTCCGCGCCGTCGGATGATGAGATTGAGCAAGTGCCGGATGACGCACCCTCCGCACATGCCAGTGCTGAATCGAAAATAGAGGTGGAGCGACTGTCGGCGGCGATCAGCGCATTGCCTGCCACGTTGCGTGAAGTCCTGATGCTCAGGACCGTCGAAGGGCTCAGTCAATCAGAGGCCGCCAAAGCGCTTTCCGTCAGTAGCAAGGCTGTGGAGACGCGCCTGTATCGCGCGCGCGCGCGCCTCGCAGAAATACTCGCTGAGGAATGAGGGGTGCGCGCTGCTCGCGCGTAAGGATAAAGAGATACCGCGCTTAAGCGTCTTTTCAGACCCAAAGTGCTGCACGTTGAACAAGGAGATATTATGTCCCCCGGATTGAACCGCCGCGACCTTTTCCGCGGCGCTGCGCTGGCCGGCGGTGGCCTCGCATTGTCGGCATGGCTGCCGGCATGGGCTCAACCCATTTCGTCCGGGATTGCCAAGCCACTGCCAACGGTCAGCGGGAACGATATCACGCTCAAGATCGCGCATCAGATGATGATGATCGACGGCCGACAGAGCCATGCCATCGGCATCAATGGCACTGTGCCTGCGCCCCTCATCCGTCTGCGTCAGGGCCAAAACGTCCGCCTGTCGGTGATCAACGATCTCGAGGAAGACAGCTCGATCCACTGGCACGGCCTGCTTTTGCCGTTCCAGTTCGACGGCGTGCCCGGCATCAGCTTCCCCGGCATCAAGCCCAAGTCGACCTTTGTCTATGAGTTCCCCATCGTCCAGGCTGGCACCTATTGGTATCATAGCCATTCGGGGCTGCAGGAGCAGTTAGGTCATTACGGACCGATTGTCATCGACCCGGAAGGCGAGGATCCGATTCAGTCGGATCGAGAGCATGTCATCGTGCTCTCCGACCATAGCCAGATGCATCCGCACGCAATTTTCCGGAAGCTCAAGCAGGTCGGCGGTGGCTATTTCAATTATCAGCGGCAAACGCTGGCCGGTTTGCTGGCCAAGGAAGACCAACCCCTCAAGGACCGACTTGACTGGGGCAATATGCGGATGGATCCGACCGACGTGTCCGATGTCACGGGCTCGACCTATACCTATCTCGTGAATGGGCATGGCCCACGGGACAACTGGACCGCGCTTTTCAAGCCAGGTGAGCGCGTTCGCCTGCGTTTCGTCAATGCCTCCGCGATGACGACGTTCAATGTCCGGATTCCCGGTCTCAAACTTACGGTTGTTCAGGCCGACGGGCTCAATGTCAGGCCGGTCGAGGTCGACGAGTTTCAGATCGCGGTTGCCGAGACCTATGATGTCATCGTTACTCCGACCGATGATCGCGCCTACACGCTGGTCGGTGAATCCGTTGATCGTTCGGGCATGGCACGCGCCACACTGGCTCCGCGTGAAGGCATGACGGCCGAAGTTCCGCCGCTCCGCAAGCGGCCCCTTGCCGATATGAAGGACATGGGCATGGGGGACATGGATATGAGCGGCATGTCCGGCATGGACCACGCAGCAATGGGGCATGACATGTCTGCCGGCGGAGCTGCCGCGGGCGGGATGGCAGGCATGGATATGGGGGCCGGCGCGTCGATGCCAAGCATGCAAAAACCGGCGGATAGTTCCATGGCCAACATGCCCGGAATGGGCAGCGGGTCCGGTGATACAATGGGCGGCATGGCGATGGGCGGAATGGGCGGCATGAACATGCGCGACGCCAGCAAAGCGCCGCAGGTTAAGATGGGACCGGGTGTCCAGACGATCTCGCCCATGCCGATGGATCGCACGGGAGAACCGGGACAGGGTCTCGAAGACGTTGGCCACCGGGTTCTTGTCTATCGCGATCTCATGGCGGTGGAGCGCAACCCCGATGTTCGCGCGCCAGACCGCGCGATGGAAATCCACCTGACCGGGAATATGGAACGCTATATGTGGTCGTTCGATGGGGTGAAGCTCAGTGACAAGCGCGAGCCCATTCCCTTTATCGAAAACGAAAGGGTCCGCGTCACGCTCGTCAATGACACGATGATGTCGCACCCGATCCATCTTCATGGGCATTTCTTCGAGCTGGTGACCGGGCATGGCGAGTATTCGCCGCGCAAACACACCGTCAATGTCGCACCAGGAGGCAAGGTAAGTTTCGACGTCACCGCAGACGCAGTCGGCGACTGGGCGTTTCACTGCCATATGCTCTATCACATGCATGCCGGGATGATGCGCGTCGTCTCTGTCCGTCCCCGGGGAGATGCCGCATGAAGTCGCTTCTCCTTCTGATCGGCGCGGCCCCGCTCGCCTTGGCGACCCCAGTCAGCGCGCAGTCGATGCAGAATATGCCGGGCATGAACATGCCTGCTGCTCAGCCAGCGGCGAAGAAAAAGCCGGTGGCCAAGCCAGCAAGCCAGCCCAGGCGCGCCGCTGCGCCCACGGCTAAGGGCAAGCCTGCCACCCCGAAGCGCCGGGCACCGGCAGCAAAACCCAAGTCGGCGCCGCACGACATGTCGGGCATGGGGGCTATGTCCGGCATGGAGATGCCCGGTGACAAGACGCCTCCAACGGCTGACCCGCATGCCGGCCACGACATGTCCGGCATGCCTGGCATGACCATGCCCGATGGGGCGGGCGGTACGATGAAACACGACATGCCCGGCATGGACATGCAGGCGGCACCCGGCGGTCAGCCGATGCAGCACGATATGTCGTCGATGCCCGGCATGGCGATGGATGGGCCGATGGCAGCCCATGGCGCTGGTGGCACCAGTCTCATGCCCGGCAACGCCCCTGCACCCCAACCTCCTACCGACAACTATGCCGACCGCGTCTACAAAAACGGCGAGATGGCGGCTTCGCGTACCATGCTGCATAAGGAACATGGCGGCTCATCCAGCTCGATGATCCTGTTCAATCTGGCGGAATATCAGGTCCGTAACGGCCGCGACGGCTATCGGTGGGACGGGGAGGCATGGTTCGGCAAGGATCTCGATCGGCTGGTGGTCAAGACAGAGGGTGAGGGCGTTCTTGCTGGCAGAAGCGGCACCTACATGGAGACCGCAGAAGTTCAGGCGCTCTACAGTCGTGCACTCGACCCTTATTGGAACCTCCAGGCGGGTGTCCGTTACGATTTCAAACCCAACCCATCCCGTACTTATGCGACGATCGGTATTGAGGGGGTGGCGCCTTACTGGTTTGAGACCGAGGCTGCCCTGTTTCTGTCGAACAAAGGCGAGGTGTTGGGGCGGATCGAGGGCTATTATGATCAGCGTATCACGCAACGCCTCATTCTCCAGCCGCGCCTGGAAGTGAACCTTTCAGCACAAAATGTCCCGGAGACGCGGATTGGAGCGGGCATCACGAACGCCGAATTGGGACTGCGTTTGCGTTACGAACTGCGCCGCGAATTTGCCCCCTACATCGGCGTTTCTTACGACCGAAAGTTCGGGCGGACGGCGGACTATGCACGCTCAGACGGAGGGGACGTGAAGGCGGCCAGCTTTGTAATCGGTGTTCGGACCTGGTTCTGAGAAGCGCCAAACTCCGCTTCCACATCGGGGCTAGCCGCGTTCATCGCTGGTTAGCCCTGGTTATCGGCGTCCAGCTGCTGCTTTGGTTTGCGAGCGGTCTTGTCATGAGCCTGTTGCCGATCGAGCGAGTCCGCGGTGAACATCTCGTCGAGCGATCGTCGCCGGCGATATTGGAACAGTCGAGATCGCGCGCGCCGTTGGACCTAGTGTTGCGCGCGGCGACCAGACCCGTGCGTGAAGTCCGATATCGCGCGCTGCTCGGCCGCGAGATTGCGGAGGTCGAGTCTATCGATGGGACGATCTCACTCCACGATGCAGAAACAGGTCGTCGACTTGGTCCCGTGAACGCTGCGATGGCTCGCGCGGTGGCGATACAGGCCTACCGTGGTACGTCGGAGCCGCCGAGCGTGCGCCTGGTTGTGGCGTCGACCCCAGAATTCAAGGGCGTCCTGCCGGCCTGGCGGGTGGACTTCCCTGACCGCGAAGCGACCCGCGTCTATGTTGCCCAGAATAGTGGTCGGATCGTCGCTGTGAGAAATGGAACGTGGCGCCTGTACGATTTCTTCTGGGCGCTCCACATCATGGATTGGAAAAACCACGAAAATTTCAACACGCCGTGGTTGATGGCGTTTGCCGCAGGTGGTCTCGCATTGGCGATCGCGGGTTCGGCACTTTTGTATCTTCGGTGGCCGCGAAAGCGACGCCGCACGGGTTGAATAGTCAAGCAGGATCGGGGCGGGGGCCAAAGGAGACGACCAATGATGAAAAATGCCTATGCGAGCCTCGCCCTGCAGACCTTGGTTGGCGGCGTCATCATGTATCTGGTGATGTTCGTCATGATCGACAGCTTGGGGAGCTTCTACAACAACCTGAATATGCTCTACATGACGCTAATGATGGTGGCGCCCATGGTGGTGCTGATGGTCCTCGCGATGGGCCATATGTTCCCGTCGAAAAAGGCAAACGCGGCCCTTATATTAGGGTCAGTTGCGATATTCGCCGGATCATTTGCCCTCATCCGCACGCAAACAACGATCGGCGATACAGCATTCCTCCGATCGATGATCCCGCATCATTCGGGCGCGATCCTGATGTGCCGCGAGGCCTCCTTGAAGGATCCGGAAATCGTTCGTCTGTGCAGCGGCATCGAGGAATCTCAGCGCCGCGAAATCGATGAAATGAAGGCTATTCTAGCCCGCAAGTAGGCTTCGCGCTCCCGTTCCCGTAAATTTTGTGCCGCCTCACGAGGGAAATGGCGCGCCCATGCGTATTATCAATGCGGGGCGCTGAGGAGAGAATTGTGAAGAAAATAGTCCCCATCATCATCGCTGGATTGGTGGCCGCGCCGGCGATCGCCCAAATGCAGGGCATGGACCATAGCAAGATGGACATGCGCCAGACCATGAACCCCACGCCAGCCAATCCTTACCCGCCTGCAGAAATGGAGATGCATCAGAAGATGATGTCCGCCACGGGCAGCGATGCAACGGAGACCTGGGTGCGCAAGATGATCGAGCATCATCGCGGTGCGATTGCGATGTCACGCATCGTTTTGCGCGACACCAAGGACGCGCAGGTCCGAATGATGGCGAACAAGTCAATCACCGAGCAAACGCGAGAAGTGGGCGAGCTTCAAGGCTGGCTGAGAGCCCACAACAAGCGCGCCCAATAGACCTTTCCTCCCCCGCCCAGGGGCGGGGGAACCAATAAGGGATCGTATGACACTCAAATTTGCCCTCGCTGCGTTCATAGCAGCCTTCTCCGTCGCCAGCGCCGAAGCTGCCCCGATCATCATGCATCGTGACCCTGGTTGCGGTTGCTGCGAACAGTGGGCGGCCCAGGTGCGCAGACAATTTGGACAAAGCGTCAATATCGTCGACGACCAGCAACGCGGCCGCTTTCAACGCGCTCAAGGCGTGCCCGCTGCGCTGGCATCATGCCATACTGCAATTGTCGATGGCATAGTTTTCGAGGGCCACGTTCCCATTGCCGACATGAAGCGCGCGATCGCGAAGCGCCCGAAGGGCGTAAAGGGATTGGCCGTAGCGGGCATGCCGCTGGGTTCTCCGGGGATGGAAGTCCCCGGCCAAAAACCACAACCCTACTCTGTCATCGCCTTCGGATCGGCGGGTCAGACGGTATTTGCCCGACACGGCGGGTGACCATCTCGTTGATCTTTGATGCTACGAGGCGTAATAAATAACGGCTGTGAAACGCGTTTTGCAACTTCTTCTCCTTCTGGGAGCCATGGTTGGCTTGATTGGCCAAGCGGCGGCCTTTGCGTCCGCTCCGCCTGCGATGTCCGCCCCAATGGCCACGTCTGTGCAGGCCGTGGCTGGGATGTCGGAAGACTGCATGAAGATAATGGCACAGCAGCAACAACCTGCTCAGAAGCCTTGCAAGGGCATAACCCTGGAATGCATCGCGGCCATGGGCTGCGTCGTTCCGCTGGCCGTTCGTAATGACGCGCCTATGCTGGAAGCACGCGAAGCCAGTCCAGCTCTGCCCTTCTGGGCAACCATCACTGTCCTGCACGGCAGTGACCTCACTCCCGAACCGGAACCACCGACTCTCCTTGGCTGATCGACACCGGCTGCCAGGCTGACAGGATTCTTGCGTCTATCGCGCATCTGAAAATCCTGTCTGACCCGCGGCTACCACGATATTTTGCCCAAGGATTACAGTCATGAAGAACCGTGTTTTCTATGCCCTGCTGGGCATTGCGCTTGCCGCTCCCGTTGCCGCTTTCGCCGGCGAACCCAACACAAACTCGCAGTCTGGCCATTATGAATGGCGTCAATCGCCAAACTATGGCCCGCGTGCGCCATCTATGAGCCCCCGTCGCGTCTGGGTGCCCGATGCTCCGCAGATGGCGAACTGCAACTGCGACATGATGAAGATGAGCGCGGCGGACTGCATGAAGGAGATGCATAGCATGGCATCGCCTTCGTCGGCTCCCTCGGCCGGCTAGGCACAGCCTCTGGCCGTGTAAGGTCGCATAGACGGCCAGGCCAGCAGTGGCGGCGGGATTGCCCCCATCCCGCCGCCACTGACATGCCTGCCAGAGTGCGCGACGCCGGCCTGATCCTCCGATCAGGAGTTTTCCATGCGATTGTTTGTTTGTCTGCCGCTGCTCGCGGCAATCCCCGGCGTTGCATTCGCTGGTCCCCTCACTTTCGACGCTGCGCTCCAGCGCGCGCGGCAGGAAGCGCCGTCGATCAAGGCCAAGGCGCTCGCCGCCGAGGCCGCTCGTTCCGCTCGTGGCGGCGCCGGATCGCTACCTGATCCGACTCTGGCCGTTGGGCTCGACAGTTTCCCGATCTCGGGGCCATTGGCGTTTGCTCCCGGGCAGGACAATTTCACGATGGCGCGGGTGGGCGTGTCCCAGGATATTCCCAACCTCGCCAAGCGCCGTGCGCAACGCGCCCGCGCTGACAGCGATATCAAGGCTGCAGATGCCGACACCGCATTTGAGGCGCGTTCGGTTGAGGTCGGCACTGCGCTTGCCTGGATCAACCTTGCCTATGCCGAGCGCCGGCTGACCGCGCTTGATGATCTTCTAGCCCGTCTGGAGCGCGTGGTGCGGACAACGCCCAGTGCCGTCGCGTCGGGCAATGCCCGGCCTGCGCAGACTCTTGCCGGCCGACAGGCTATCGCCTCATTAGAAGATCGTCGCAGCGAACTGGTCTCAAACATAGCGCGGGCACGGGCTGCTCTGACGCGATGGACGGGTGACCCGGCGCCTGAAATTGCCGGATCTATTCCCGACTTCCCTGTCGATGGGGCCGAACTGCGCGCTGGCCTGGATCGCCTTCCCACCATGGCAATGATCGACGCCCAGTCCGGTCAGGCAATGGCCGATGTGCGTATGGCCGATGCCAACCGCCGTTCCGACTTCGGGGTGAACCTTGCCTATCAACGCCGCGACCCTCGTTTTGGAGATTATGTGTCAGCCGGTGTGACGGTCAGTCTGCCCTTCTTTACCCGCAGTCGACAGAATGCGGGCATTGCGGCGGCCCAGGAGAATGCCGGACGCATCCTGGCCGAACGCGACGCGGCCCTGCGGGCGCTGGCCGCTGATCTCGAAACCGATCTTGCGGACCATATCATGCATCATGAACAGTGGCTGCGCGCGCGGGACACATTGCTGCCACTCGCCGAGCAGCGGGTGACGTTGGAGACGGCAAGCTACGGGGCAGGTCGCGCCAATCTTGTCGATATCGCGGATGCCTATGCGGCCCTTGCCGACGTCACCCTCAACACTCTCGACCGTGAAGCCCTTGTCGCTGCTGACGGTGTTCGACTGAACCTTACGTATCGGAGCGAATCGCAATGAGCCATTTCACAATCCCTCGGGGCGGCCTTTTCGGTGCCGCGGCGCTGCTCGCGGTCGCCGCTGGCGGGGTCGGTTTCACCATCTCTGAATGGAGAGGAGGATCACCCGACGCTACGGCCGCCAAACCGCCGGCACGCAAGATCCTCTATTGGTATGACCCGATGATCCCCGCTGAGCATCATGACGGTCCAGGCCTGTCGTCGATGGGAATGCAAACAATCCCGCGCTATGCGGATGAGGTGGGGGCAAGCGCGGCACAGCCGGGAATATCGATCGACCCGTCCGCCTCCCAGGCGCTCGGGATGCGAACGGTGGCTGTGCGGCGCGGCGAATTGGCGAGCAGTCTCACCGCCACCGGCACGATCGACTTCAACCAGCGCGACGTTGCGATCGTTCAGGCGCGTGCAGGCGGCTTCGTTTCCCGTGTCTATGGCCGCGCACCTGGTGATGTGATCGGTGCAGGCGCGCCGCTTGCCGATGTTCTGGTGCCGGAATGGGGCGGCGCACAGACCGAGTTTCTGGCGGTCCGCCGCACCGGCAACGCCGCTCTGATCCAGGCCGCGCGTCAACGGCTCATGCTGCTCGGCATGCCCTCCGGCACGATCGCATCGGTCGAGCAAACCGGACGACCGCATAATGTGATCACCATCTCCACGCCCACGGGCGGCGTGATCAAGACGTTGAACGTGCGGGGCGGCATGACCTTGATGGCAGGCCAGACGCTTGCCGAGGTCAACGGGCTCGGCACGGTCTGGTTGAATGCCGCCGTGCCGGAAGCGGTCGCCGGTCCCTTGAAGCCTGGACAAGCGGTGCGAGCCGCGCTTGCAGCCTTCCCCGGCGAAACCATCTCCGGGCGCGTTTCGGCGATCCTCCCCGAGACACAGGCCGACAGCCGCACACTCACCGTTCGGATCGAGCTGCCCAATCGCGGCGGGCGACTGCGTCCCGGCATGTTTGCGACCGTCTCGTTTGGCGGGAGCGCGCAGCCGGCGTTGCTGGTGCCGTCCGAAGCCCTGATCCGCACTGGCAAGCGCACGTTGGTCATGCTCGCGCTCGACAAGGGGCGCTACCGCCCTGCCGAGGTGCAAACTGGGAGGGAAGCTGGCGATGATACGGAGATTCTGGCGGGCCTGAGCGAAGGCGAAAAGATCGTCGCTTCGGGTCAGTTCCTGATCGATTCCGAAGCAAGCCTCTCGGGCGTGGAAGCACGGCCGATCGGTGCTGACATGCCAAAGAGTCCTGCCAAACCTATGCCGACCGGCGCAGTCTATGAGACCGTCGGTACGATCGAAAAGATCACCGCCCAGTCGGTGACGCTGAGCCATCAAGCCGTGCCAGCCATTGGCTGGCCAGCGATGACGATGACGTTTCAGCTCACAGACCCGAAAGTCGCGCGCGGCTTAAAGACGGGCGACCGGGTCCGGTTCGGGTTCGATCAACCACCGAGTGGACCAACCGTGCGACGCATGGCGAAGGTAATGGGCCAGTGATCGCCCATCTCATCCGCTGGTCAGTCAGAAACCGCTTCTTCGTCATGATTGGGGTGCTGACGCTGATCGGCGTGGGCGTCTGGGCGGTGCGATCGACCGCGATCGATGCGTTGCCCGATCTCTCGGACACGCAGGTGATCATCCGCACCTCCTATCCCGGGCAGGCGCCGCAGATCGTCGAGAACCAAGTCACTTATCCGCTCACCACCACAATGCTCTCTGTGCCCGGCGCAAAGACCGTCCGCGGCTATTCCTTCTTCGGCGACAGCTTTGTCTATGTGATCTTCGAGGACGGCACCGATCTCTATTGGGCGCGCAGCCGCGTGCTCGAATATCTCAACCAGGTACAAGGCCGGCTGCCGGCCAGCGCCCGCAGCGCGCTGGGGCCGGATGCGACCGGGGTGGGCTGGGTCTATGAATATGCGCTGGTCGATCGCACTGGCCGCCACGATCTCTCGCAGCTTCGCGGGCTTCAGGACTGGTTCCTGCGCTACGAGCTGAAAACGGTAACGGGGGTCGCAGAGGTCGCCAGCATTGGCGGCATGGTGAAGCAATATCAGGTGCTGCTCGATCCGGTGAAGCTCGCCGCCTACGGCGTGACCCACGCCCAGACGGTCGATGCCATTCAGAAGGCCAATCAGGAGAGCGGCGGCTCGGTACTGGAGATGGCCGAGGCCGAATATATGGTCCGTGTCTCCGGCTATCTGAAGACGCTCGACGATTTCCGCGCCATTCCCTTAAGGACCGCAGCCGGCGGTGTGCCGGTGCGACTGGGCGACGTTGCCACGATCCAGGCCGGCCCCGAGATGCGGCGCGGGATTGCCGAACTGAACGGTGAGGGCGAGGTCGCGGGCGGCGTTGTGATCCTGCGCTCGGGCAAGAATGCGCGCGAGACAATCGCGGCGGTCAAGGACAAGCTCGCAGAGCTCAAGAAGGGCCTGCCACCCGGCGTCGATGTGGTTACGGTCTATGATCGCTCGCAGCTCATCGACCGCGCCGTTGAGAATCTGACCCACAAGCTGGTCGAGGAATTCATAGTCGTTGCGATCGTCTGCGGGCTCTTCCTTTGGCATGTCCGTTCGGCGCTCGTTGCAATTCTCACGCTTCCGCTTGGTGTGCTGGCAGCCTTCGTCGTCATGCGTTTCCAGGGGGTCAATGCCAACATCATGTCGTTGGGCGGCATCGCGATCGCCATCGGCGCGATGGTCGATGCCGCGGTCGTCATGATCGAGAATGCCCATAAGAAAATCGAGCGATGGGAGGAGGATCACCCGGACGAACATCTCGAGGGGGATACCCGATGGACCGTCATCACCGAAGCGGCAGCCGAAGTTGGGCCAGCGCTGTTCTTCAGCCTTCTGATCATCACCCTGTCGTTCATTCCGGTGTTCACGCTGGAAGGACAGGAAGGGCGGCTGTTCGCACCGCTCGCTTTCACCAAGACCTATGCGATGGCGTCGGCGGCGATCCTTTCGGTGACCCTGGTGCCGGTGCTCATGGGTTTGCTGATCCGGGGCAAGATTCCGCCCGAGCAGTCCAACCCGGTCAATCGCTGGCTGACGAACATCTACCGGCCCGCGCTCGACTGGACGATGCGGCGGCCAAGGACCGTACTGCTGATCGCGGCGCTCGCTTTTGCAACAACCGCCTGGCCGCTCACCCAGCTTGGCGGCGAGTTCATGCCGAAGATGGAGGAGGGTGATCTGCTCTACATGCCCTCGGCGCTGCCGGGTCTCTCGGCGGCGAAGGCGTCGGACCTGCTCCAGCAGACCGACCGCCTGATCAAGACCGTGCCCGAGGTCGAGAGCGTGTTCGGCAAGGCCGGCCGCGCCGAGACTGCCACCGATCCTGCGCCGCTTGAGATGTTCGAGACGACGATCCAGTTCAAACCTCGCGACCAATGGCGACCGGGCATGACTCCGGACAAGCTGGTCGAGGAGCTTGATCGAACGGTAAAACTGCCCGGCCTCGCCAATGTGTGGGTGCCGCCCATTCGCAACCGGATCGACATGCTGGCGACCGGCATCAAGAGCCCGATCGGGGTCAAGGTGTCGGGTGCTGACCTCGCTGAGCTCGACCGCATCGCGCACGATCTCGAGACAGTTGCGAAAACCGTGCCTGGGGTCAGTTCGGCGCTCGCAGAGCGCTTGACGGGCGGGCGCTATGTCGATGTCGATGTCGATCGGGCCGCTGCCGCCCGATTTGGGCTCAATATTACGGACGTGCAGCGGATCGTCTCTGGCGCGATCGGCGGCGAGACGATCGGCGAGACGGTCGAGGGGCTGGCACGGTATCCGATCAGCGTCCGCTATCCGCGGGAGCTACGCGACAGTCTTGACGGAATACGGATGCTGCCGGTCCTGACCCCGTCCGGACAGCAGATCACGCTCGGCACCATTGCGCGCGTCTCGATCGCTGAGGGGCCCCCGATGCTCAAGACCGAAAACGCCCGCCCATCGACCTGGGTCTATGTCGACGTGCGCGGACGCGACCTTGCGTCGGTCGTGAGTGACCTGCAGCATGCGATCGCAAGACAGGTGACGCTCTCGCCAGGGGTTAGCGTCGCCTATTCGGGACAGTTCGAATATCTCCAGCGTGCCGTTGCCAAATTGAAGCTCGTCGTGCCAGCGACGCTGCTGATCATCTTCGTGCTGCTCTACATGATCTTCGGGCGGTTCGATGAAGCAGCTTTGATCATGGGCACTTTGCCGTTCGCACTGACGGGCGGCTTCTGGATCCTCTATCTTCTAGGTTTCAACCAGTCGGTCGCGACCGGCGTCGGGTTCATCGCCTTGGCGGGCGTCTCCGCCGAATTCGGCGTCGTGATGCTGATCTACCTTAAGAATGCGCTTGAGGAGCGGGGCGGGGCTCCCGACGCCGATCAGGTGAAAACTGCCGTGCGCGAAGGGGCGCTTTTGCGGGTCCGGCCCAAGGCGATGACGGTCGCCGTGATCCTCGCTGCCCTCTTGCCGATCCTGCTGGGATCGGGCGCCGGATCCGAAGTCATGAGCCGGATCGCCGCGCCGATGATAGGCGGCATGCTGACCGCGCCGCTGTTGACGATGTTCGTCCTGCCTGCCGCCTATCTGCTGCTTCGGCGGCCGAAGATGAAGCCCAATGACCAACACGTTTCATTATAAAGGAGAAGACCATGAACTACGGACGACTGACCTTTGCCCTCGGCCTCGCGGCACTGACCGTCGCTTGCGGGAAAAAAGCCGAACCGCCCGTTGCGGTCGAGACCAACAAGGCAGAACCCGCCGCCGCTATGAGCGGCAACATGGCAAATATGGCGATGGAGCCGTCGGCTGCCACTGCAATCAAGGTGAAGGGACACGGCACGGTCACCGCGATCGACAAGTCTGCGGGCACGATCACACTCGATCATGGCGCCATCCCCGAAGCCAAATGGCCGGCAATGACAATGGCGTTCAAGGCTGCCCCGGCGATCACAGATGCAGTGAAGGTTGGCGATAAGGTCGATTTTGACCTTATGTTGACGGGCAACGCCGGCGAGGTAACGGCGATCCAAAAGCAGCCGTAAATCCGCGCTACTACGGGCGTTCTTAAATCGTAATTAACCTTGTTCGTTCACGCTTGCACTATGAAGAAAGATAGAGCTGGGCGCGAAACGCAGGTCTTGAGCGAAACAACCGGGTGGCGGCAATCATGATTGCCACCGCGTTCGGCTGCGTCGCGCTTTTGTGCGTCATTAGCTGGCCGTTTTTCGACGACTATCGAACCGCGGTGAAAATCCAGAGCGCGGGTGCTGCCGCCTTCGCGCTCTATTTTTTGATGCTCGGCTCACCCACTGCGGCGATAGCGTGCCTCATTTCATGCTCGCAGCTCGTCATCTCCGCGTCAGTGCGCGATCGCTACGTGGTTAAGAGACTTTATGGAGCGACCCTCATTTTGTTGGCCTTCCTCTCGGTTGTGACTTGGCACGGCATCCCGTCGGCTTTGGCATTTGCCGGCAGTTCGTTGGGCAGTCTCGCAAGACTTCAGACCTCAACGACGCGGATGAAAGGCATTTTCCTGGCAGGCGCACCGTTTTGGCTCGCCCACAATTTGATGGTCGGAGCTTTGTTCGCATTGGGCACGGATCTGGTCTCGTTAGCTTCTAACTTGGCGAACTTGGTAAAGTTCCTCGTGCGACGGGGCGTTTCAGCGCGCGCCTCAACATTAATCGCGTCGATTACCTAGCCCGTCGCGATCTTAGCTTGATTTGGATATCTAACAACGATCGCCGTCTAACTACGGTCGATGTACAGTGATCTCAGACGAAAAATCCTGTGGGATGGGCCTCCGGAGCATAGGTTGCTACTCAACATGATTCATATCCGGTGACATTCATCATCGGCATCGGCATTGCGCTTAGCAGGCGCGGCATCGGTCGCGACGTCGTTGTTTGGTTCTTTGGCAACCTCATTCTGGTGGTCGTTTTAATAATAATCGGCCAGACAAAGGTCGCGCGTCCGCCCTAAGTGATCCTTCAACGCCAC
This sequence comes from Novosphingobium sp., assembly GCF_036820275.1. Lineage (GTDB taxonomy): Bacteria > Pseudomonadota > Alphaproteobacteria > Sphingomonadales > Sphingomonadaceae > Novosphingobium. Next base: position 160,165 of record NZ_DAISLT010000005.1, on the reverse strand, counting down.
GATCGTACCGGGCTTCATGAAGCGCCACCGCCAATGATGGTCGAAAGTATATGATGAATCGATATCGCGACCATTGATTGCGAGAATGCCATCTCCAACGCCCCAGCCGCTTTGGGCAGCGGGGCTGTTTTTCGCTACATGAACAACGTGGAGTTCGTCTTTGGTAAGCGCCAATCCAAAGCCGCTGTGATCCTCTAGCATTGGTAAGCCCCGCTGGGCCGGCCTGAGCCAAAGCTGGCCGGCTGAAACGTCAAGCACCACATCGAACTGTGCGATTAAAGGTAGTCCTATGCTTCCGACGGCACTGGTGGAAAGCCAAGTTGTGGGGGAAAGCGTCGGGGCGGCCCGGATCGGAACTTTACCTAATTTAACTCGATCGGTAATGAACGTGGTGGCACTCGTTATGCCGTCGATGCCTCCGATCGCAGCTGTGGACTGACGAACTCCTTGAAGGAGTCGGTGATCACTTACATAAGACGGGGCCAGCATTAACGCCGTTGAACTCCCCAAATCGAAGACCATAGGCATATTTGCGAGGTCCATCACAGAGGCGTCCACAAGGAGTTCGCGGTTCGACCCGTGTATAAGCGAAACGCGCTCCCAGCCTTTTTCGCCCGCAAATCCGCCTGTGGCGCCAACTGAAAGGCGCCGGTTGGCAAAGTCGAAAGCGACACAACGCTCCGCCAGCATGTCTTCGCCAAGCACCATCTCGACGGGGCGGCCTAGCGCAGACGAAACGGCTTTCAGGTCGGCTATGAAGACAGAGGGCAAGCGTCGCCGTTCACCTCCAAACTTTATCTCGATATTGCGTGCCAACAGAGCACTTGCTCGCCCGCTGACACCTCGAACTGTTCGCTTCTCAGTAGGTGAGAGCCCTAATTTTGTCGCTAGCGAAGAACTAATGATCGATGCTGCGCTACCACTGTCAATAATCGCGCCAACGCTAAGACCCGCCACGTCGATCGAGAGAATTATCGTATCGCCTGTTACAAGGCTGAACGGTTGCCATAGAGGGGAGGTAGAAAACCCCGTCCATTCCTGGCGCGCGGTCACCTCGCGCGCCTGGGTAAGCTTGAAATGAGCTTCAGCTACGAAAGCGCCGGCGTAAATGAGCCCCCTCATCATGTGACGCCGAGTAACCGGAACACCTTCCCAAATCATCTTGGTGTCTTTCACTTTAGTCGGGCCATAAAGGTTTAGGTGCCCAGTCGCCCAGCGATTAGCCTCGCCGTTGTGCGTGACGCTCGCACTCGTTTATGTGGCGCTCCAAAGTCAAATCAGCCACGCGTTCGAGGTCGCAACGAGCAGAAGCACGCCAAGTGTCCCACGATAGATGACGAACGGCCAAGCGGAGAACCGCTCAAGGACGCGCATCAGCGCCCAGATCGCGGCGAATGCCGAAACGGACGCGACAACCAGACCGAGCGCCAAAACGGACCAGCCATGCATATCGAGATGAGTCTTATGCAGCTCCCATATTTCCTTTGATCCCGCGAGAGCGATCGCTGGAATGCCCAACAGGAACGAGAAACGGGCTGCTTCCTCGCGTTTGAATCCGAGCGCGAGCGCGGCAGTGAGCGTTGATCCAGAGCGCGATGCGCCTGGAATGAGGGCACCGACCTGCGCAAGCCCGACGAGCAATGTGTCAACTAGCGATGCCTTCTCAACGCTGCGGCTGTGGCGCGCCAGAAGCTCGGTGAGACCCATCAGCACCGCCATCGCGATGCAGGCCCAGCCAATCACGGGAAAGGCGCGAAAGGGGGAGTTGCATGTATTGAGGCTGTTGGACAGCAGAGCACCCGCCAGCACGATCGGGACTGTCGCAAGAGCGATCCCGATCGCCAGACGGAGATCGGGATCGGCGAACTGTCGATGGCCGATGGCCGACACGGAACCGACCACCAAGCGGCGAACGTCCTGCCAGAAATAGCTGATCACGGCGGCGAGCGCGGCGAGCTGCATCGTGGCCGAAAAAGCCGAGCCGGGATCTCGCCATCCCAACAGGGCGGGCACGACGCGCATATGGGCGGTCGACGAAATCGGCAGAAGTTCGGTGATACCTTGCACAACGCCCAATATGGCGACCTTGGCATACCCCAGTGTCACGAAGCCCGTGTCGACGCCCGCGGCACATTGTCCGGTCATGTCAGTGCAGTCCTATTGGGTGGTGGGTGAGCCTAAATTGTTGCTTCGCTGCCCGGGGTAACCGGATTATTGAACCCGCTCGCCACGACCGACAAGACGCATGCCATTGAGCACGACCAGGAGGGATGCGCCCACATCCGCTGCAATCGCGCCCCAGAGCGACGCCATGCCAAGCAGCGTCAGGCCTGCGAAAACGAGCTTTATCGCCAGCGAGAAGCCGATGTTCTGCCGGATGACGGCGAGCGTCGCCCTCGAATGCCGAATGAGCCACGGCAGGCGAGAGAGATCGTCCTGCATCAGCGCGATATCTGCTGTTTCGATCGCCGCGTCGCTGCCAATCGCGCCCATTGCGATACCGAGGCCCGAGCGCGCCATCGCCGGAGCGTCATTGACGCCGTCGCCGACCATGGCGACGAGGCCGTGCTGTGCTACCAGCCTTTCTATCGCCTCGACCTTTTGTTCCGGAAGCAGCTCGGCGTGAACTTCATCAATGCCGGTGTCGCGCCCGATGGCCTGGGCAGGCGCGCGACTGTCTCCGGTCAGCATGACGATCTGCGCGATGCCAAGTTCATGCAGCTGCGCGATGACCTGCCTTGCCTCGGGACGCACGGCGTCACCGACCGCAATCAATCCGACGACTGACGCCGCTTCACCGACAATGATCCCGGTCAGTCCAGCTACGGCTATCCGATGCAATTGGAGGGTGAGCGCATCATCGCGAGCGCCCCCAAGACGCTCTCCAAGATAGCCCGGCGATCCGACCCAGGCCTCTCGACCGCCGATCGTGCCAACGACGCCTTTGCCGGGCAACGCCGTCACGGCTTTTGCAGGGACCACGTCAACGCCGCGTCCTGCTGCGGCGTCGAGGATCGCACGCGCAATAGGGTGCTCGCTTCGCGCTTCGATGGCCGCGGCAATCGCCAAGAGTTCTAGCTCGTCCCGGCCGCCAAGCGGGACCAGCTCGACAACCTTGGGACGTCCAAGCGTGAGCGTGCCCGTCTTGTCCATCGCGATCGCGGTGATGCGGGCAGGCATTTCTAGATGGATGCCTCCCTTGACCAGCACGCCCTGCTTGGCCGCGCCGGTCAGTCCCGCGACGATGCTGACGGGGGTCGAGATGACCAAGGCGCAAGGGCAGGCTATGACGAGCAGAACCAGCGCCTGATAAAACCAGGCAGCCCAACTGCCCCCGAGCAGAAGCGGCGGCACAAGGAATACTGCCAGCGCGAGCAGCATCACAACCGGCGTGTAGATCCGCGCGAAGCGCTCCACCCACTGTTCGGTCGGCGCACGCTTGCTCTGCGCTTCACCGACCATGCGCACGATACGGGCGAGCGTTGTGTCCGAGGCCGGCCGCGTCGTTACGATCTCGATCGCGCCCATGCCGTTGATGGTCCCGGCAAAGACCGTTGCGCCATGCGTGACGGTGACGGGGACGCTCTCGCCCGTAATCGGCGCCTGATCGACCGCGCTCGTTCCCGCAACCACACGCCCGTCGAGCGGAATCTTGCCGCCGGGCGGAACGATCACCTGCGTACCGACCGCGACGTCAGCGACCGGCACATCCTTCTCGACGCCTGCGGCATCCCGTATCCGGGCGGTGTCGGGCGCGATGTCCATGAGTGCGGCGACGGCGCGGCGGGCACGTCCGAGGCTCCACGCTTCGAGAGCGAGAGCGAGGGCGAAGAAGAATGCGACCGTCGCCGCTTCGAACCATTGCCCGATGCCCAAGGCGCCTGCCACCGCGACGATCATGAGCAGGTTCATGTCTGGCCGGAGCCGTCGCGCGGCAAGGATCGCCTTTGGGGCGACGTACCGAACCGCCGAGAGGATCGCCAGCGAATAGGCGAGCATGGCGAGGAGCGGGGGATGGGTCTCACGCGCCAGACTCTCGTGGAGCACCGCAGCGAGGCCGCTCGCGCGGACATGGATCGCAAAGCCCGTCGCGACCAACACGCCGCTCCCGATCGTCAGCGCGGCCTGGATGCGGCGCCGACGCTGCTCGCCTTGCGCACCGGCACTGTTCTTGCCGTCTTTCCAGAGTTCGGCGCGCATGCCGGCGCGCTCGACCGCCTTCAATATTCCGGCATGATGTACAGCGTCCGAAGTACCCACGACGGACATGCGGCCATTGATAAGATCAAACGACAGGTTTCCCAACCCAACGACCGGCCCGACTTCGCGCTTGAGAACTGCGACTTCGTCACCGCAGTCCATGCCGTGGATTTTGAAGATGACACTATCCGGACGGTCGGGAAGCGTCTGTTGGGCAGGCACCGGTTCGCCCGAGCAGCTGCTGCAACTGTCGGCCTCTGCTTTATCCTCGGTGAACGCATCCGCGGTGATCAATTCGGCTATCATCCCGGTGGTTGATACGGCCTCAATCACTGCCTCCACCCCGATGCCTGAGTCGACGTCGACATCAAGGAAACCGTGCTTTGGCTGGAACGACAGACGCTGCTCGTCTCCGATAAGGGGTACGAGAACCTCCTTGATGAGTCGAACCTCATTCTGGCAGTCGAGCCCGCGGACCTTGAAGCGCCACCAGCGGTCCATCGCTAAAGCGCGTGCGTCGGTTTGCTCGATCATATCGTCACCTCGACTCTTCGAAATGACATCCTCTATAAAGCCTGAAGTCACTAGAGGGTCAAACGATATGTCCGTCGAGCTACTCAGCATCGGAAAGCTCGCCACCGCGACCGGAACGAAGGTAGAGACAATTCGCTACTATGAGAGTGTGGGCTTGCTTGCCCCGCCGGGTCGGACCAAGGGCAATTATCGGGCCTACTCTGCGCAGCATCTCGCACGGCTCAGCTTCATCCGCCGCGCCCGCGCGCTGGGTTTCTCAATCGGCCAGGTCCAGGAGCTTCTCAAGCTCGCTGACCAGAAGGGCATCTCGTGCAAGGCTGTGGACACGATCGCCCGCGATCATCTTGCCGAGATCGACCGAAAGCTTCGGGATCTGAATACGCTACGCTCGGAATTGAGCAGCGTGATCGTCCAGTGTGGGCACGGCACCATTTCGGAATGCCGCATCATTGAAACCCTGGCGCCGGATTCTGCCGCGGGCGGTTAGGAGGGGGCGGCAGGCTCAGATTTGCTTTTGCGGTTAGCTGCGTTAATGCAAACAAGTCGCAAAAAACTGCTTGACCCTCTAGCTGCTAGAGGGTCTAAAAGAAGCGGATGTTTACGTCCTCGAGCAGCCTCTGCCTTTTGTCGATCTGCGGGCGAGCACCCTCACTCCACCGATGGGTGTTCCGCGTATTGACGGTGCTTGCTGCTGCGTCCTGCGCATTGGGCGCAAGCGCCATCGCCCAAGCCGAAACAGTTGACGTCCAGACCGCATGGCGGCTGCTCGACTACATGGCAGTCGATTACGGTGGCGCGGTCTCCGGCGGAAAGGTCAAGAGCGCGTCCGAATATAGCGAAATGACCGAGTTTGCAGCGTCGGTCTCCGCGCGTCTCGCGACGCTGCCGCCAACACCCGAGCGCAGCAGGCTCATCGATCGTGCGGTACGGCTTCAGGCGGTTGTTGCCGCCAAGGGCTCACCGAACCAGGTTGCCGACCTTGCCCATGGTCTCGCCGCCGATCTGCTCAAGGCCTATCCGGTCCCGCTTGCTCCAGCCAAGGCGCCCGATTTCGCTCGTGGTGCGACGCTCTTCGCCCAGAATTGCGCGAGCTGCCACGGTGCGGCCGGCGACGGTCGCGGCCCGAACGCCGCCAAGCTCGCCACCCCGCCAATCGCGTTCACCGACGTTGCTCGCGCCCGCCAGCGCAGCCCCTTCGCGCTCTATCAGGTGATTGACCAGGGCATCGACGGCACCGCGATGCAAAGCTTCTCATCGCTGCCATCCGATGATCGCTGGGCGCTTGCCTTCTATGCTGGACATTTCGCCTTTTCCGATGCCGCCGCTAAGGAAGGCGAACGGCTCTGGAAAGCCGATCCTAGCCTTCGCCAGCGGATTCCCGATCTGACCGCGTTGGCCGGGATGACTCCGGCGATCCTCGCCAAAGACGTGGGAGCAGACAAGGCCGATACGGTCATTGCTTATTTGCGCCGCCACCCGGAAGTGGTCGTTCAGCAGGCATCCGGCTCCCTTGATGTGGCACGCGCGAAGCTTGGACAGAGCCTTGCGGCCTATCGCGCGGGCGACCGCCACAGTGCGCAGGAGCTGGCTCTATCGGCCTATCTCGACGGATTCGAACCGCTCGAACCGATGCTGACCGCGCGTGACGCAACGCTCATGGGGCATATCGAAAGCGCCATGGGCGAATTTCGGGCCTCGCTCCAGCAAGGTCGACCAGCCGACGAGATAGCGAGCCGTGTTCAGGTGCTCGATGGCTTGTTCGACGACGCCGATGCAGCCTTGTCCCCGGACGCGGCGAGCAGCGCTTCGACCTTTCTGGGCGCGTTCACCATCCTGCTGCGCGAGGGGCTCGAAGCTCTGCTGATCGTCGTTGCGATGATCGCCTTCCTTCGCAAGGCCGAGCGACCCGAGGTGCTGCCCTATGTTCATGGCGGTTGGATCGGCGCGCTGGCGGCGGGCGGCCTGACCTGGGCGGTAGCAACCTATGCGATCGGGATCAGTGGCGCGAGCCGGGAGTTGACCGAAGGCTTTGGATCGCTGTTCGCGGGCATCGTCCTGCTCTCCGTGGGTATCTGGATGCACGGCAAGGCGCAGGCGGACCAATGGCAGCGCTACATCCGCGAAAAAATGTCGCACGCACTGTCACGGCAATCGGCTTGGTTCCTGTTCGGCCTGGCCTTCATTGTCGTCTATCGCGAGGTGTTCGAGACCATCCTGTTTTATGCCGCGCTCTGGACCCAGGGTAATGGCGGGGTCATGCTGGCTGGCGCTGGCTCGGCGGTCCTGCTGCTCGGCTTCATTGCCTGGGGGATGCTGCGCTACAGTCGCGACCTGCCGATCGCGAAGTTCTTCGCCTACAGCGCGTGGCTGATGGCGCTTCTCACGATCGTACTCGCCGGCAAGGGTGTGTCGGCGCTGCAGGAAGCCGGCATAATCGACATTGCGCCGCTCGCGGGCGGAATTCGGGTCTCGGTGCTCGGCATCTTCCCGACCGTGCAGTCGATGGGTGCCCAGTTGCTAATGCTCGTCGCGGTGGCTGGCGGGTTCGCTCTCAACCGGCGCCGTGCCGTCGTTGCAACCACCTGATGAAGATCGGACCAGGACCCGATATTCGTCTTGACCCTCTAGTGGCTAGAGGGTGCATAAGGCTTCTCATGATGCTTGCACGCGTGGATAATCATGGTCTGTAGTAGCTGCCAGTCGGATGCGCCGGCGGCGCCCGATCCGCGATGGCACCGGGTGCTGCGGATCGCTCTCGCGATCAATCTTGTGATGTCGGGTCTATCCCGTTGTCGTCTTTCCTGTTAGTTCGTTCTCCGTGCGACGCCTACTTAACATCCTTGCATATTTGACGATCGCCCTCTCCTTGGGGACGACGGCGACGGCACATGTGCTGGAACGGCCGGATATAAGCGTTTCATCGCAAGAAATAGGCGTGAGCGAAGTTGCCATGGGCCATGCGCCCGGCGATGCCGATCAGGTGCCCTCCGACGGTGACAAAGGGTATCCTCACCATCATGGCGGCTGCCACGGCGATCACGTTGCAGCGCCGATCAAGATCTCCAATGCCGCACTCATGCACGACCTTCGGCTCGCGCCCATCTTCGCAAGCCCCTCCATGCGGCCGCTTTCAACTGCCGATCCCGCGCTAAGGCCGCCCCAAGCCTGACAATCCGCTGACCCCGCCAGCCATTGCTGCGCGGGGCGAACTCGGTTCGTCAGGAGTCACCATCTATGTATCGTACAATCGCGGCCTTCATGGTCGCGGCGACCTTGGCCAGTACGGCCGGGGCGCAGACAGCACCGTCGCTCGGCATTCCAGCGACGCCCTCTTCATCACAAGCGGCAGATGCGTTCTCGCTCGAGAACGCTCTGGCTGCGGGCGGTATGCCATCAGTCCCATCGGCCGTCGTCAGCAACGGTTTGGCATCGGGGGCGGGGGGTAACGGTCCTGCGCCCCTGCCATCGGTCGCGGCGGCTACGGCCGGCGTCGATGCCGCGACCGCAGCCCGGCGCGTTGCCGGGCTACGCCCCAACCCCGAGTTTCAGGCTCAGGTCGAGAACGTGGCCGGCACTGGCGTTTATAAAGGCCTGCGAAGTTCCGAAACGACAGTGGGTGTGGCGCTCCCGCTGGAGTTGGGCGGCAAGCGGCCGGCGCGTGTCGCGCTCGCAACGGCGCGGCTCACCCGTGCTCAAGTTCAGGCTGAAATCGCGCGAGCGGATCTCCGGCTGCGGATTACGCAGCTCTATATCGAGGCCGCCGCCGCGGAGCGCCGCGCCGAAGTGCTGAGCGAACAGGCCGGGATTGCCAACAATGCTTTCCGGGTCTCAAGCGAGCGTGTGAAGGCTGGCGACGTCGGCCCGATCGAACAACAGCGTGCCGACGTGCTTCGCATCAATGCGCAGGTCGCGGCCGACAGCGCCGCCCGCCAGGCACAGGCGGCGCGGGCCAACCTTGAGACATTGTTGTCGGCACCGGTGACGGGGCCGCTCGATCGCGCGTGGTTCGAGAGGATCGATGGCTACGGACCGCCACGGCCGATCGAGGTCGAAGGGACGTTGGCCCTGGCGGCGGCGGAGGCCGACGTGCGTACCGCCGATGCTCAAGTGCGCGTCGCGAGGTCGCTGCGCGTGCCCGACCTGACCGTCAGCACCTTCGCCCGCCGATTGGAGGCGAGCAATGACACCGCCGCGATGGTGGGTATCTCTTTCCCGATCCCAGTGTTCAACAACGGCAGCGCGTTCGTGGCGCAGTCGCGATCGGAGCAGACGCAGGCGATCGCGCTGCGCAACCTTGCTGTGATCGATACCCGCCAGCAAATCGCCAGCGCGCAAACCGAAGTGGCGAACGCCGCTGCGACCGCGCGGGCGGCAGGTGGACCGGGGCTGGCGGCGGCACAGGAAGCCGCCCGCATCGCGCGGATCGGCTGGACGCAGGGCAAGTTCGACCAGATCGCGCTCCTCGATGCCGAGCGCACGCTCTCACAGACCCGCCAGACCTACGTCGATGCGCTCGCCGCGTACCACGACGCGCAGGCTCGGCTTGACCGGCTCACGACGCCGGCCCCCATGATTTCCGGAGAAGATCGATGATGAACGATAAGCGCCTCCTGGGCGGTGCGGCGGCTGTCGCGATCGTTGCCGCACTTGGCGGCTTCGGGATCGCACGCTGGACCGCGAGCGAACCTGCCGCGACCGAAGCGGCAAGCAGCAACGCCGCTGCCCCGGCAGAAGAGGAAAAGACCCCCGACACGGTGGCGATGACCGAGCAGGCGGTCCAGCAGGCCGGCATCGCCACAGAGACAATCAATCCCGGCGGGCTCGGCGCGGAAATCGTCGCGCAGGCGATGGTCAGCGCATCGCTGCAAGGCGAGGCGATCGTGACCGCCCGCGCAGCCGGCGCGGTGACGCGGCTGATGAAGCGCCTCGGTGATCCGGTGCGCGCCGGTGAGACGTTGGCTATCGTCGAGAGCCGGGACGCGGCACAGTTTGCCGCCGATCGCACTGCTGCCGCTGCCAAATCGACCTTGGCGCAAAAGGCGCTCGCCCGAGAGCAGTACCTATACCGCCAGAAGGTCTCGGCACGAGTCGAGCTGGAACAGGCGGAGGCGGAAGCCGCTTCGGCCGCGGCCGAAGCGCGCCGCGCGAGTGTCGCGGCAGGCGCGGCGCGCGTGACCTCGGATGGTCGCGGTGTGGCGGTCTCGAGCCCGATTTCAGGCCGTGTCACCTCGGAGAATGTCAGTCTAGGCGCGTTCGTCCAGCCTGAAACCGAGCTGATGCGCGTCGCTGATGCGTCGAAGATTCAGATCGAGGCGGCGGTCGGTCCTACGGACGCACAGCGGCTCACTCCAGGCGATCGGGCTATCATCGAGCTGCCCGACGGGCGAACGGCGGAGGCGCGAGTACGCGCCGTCACGCCGGGACTCGCCAACGACACGCGCTCGGCGACCGCCGTTCTCGACGTGTCGGGCAGTCTTCAGCCCGGCCTCGCGGTGCGGGTGAGGCTGCTGCCGAGCCGTGGCAGCACGTCCAACGCGATCGTGGTGCCGGAGGATGCGGTGCAGACGCTCGAAGGGCGCGACATCGTGTTCGTGCGGACCGCGAAGGGCTTCCGCGCGCAGACCGTCACGATCGGTCAGCGCAGCAATGGTCGCGTCGAGATCTTGAAGGGCCTCGTTGGCGGCGCCCAAGTCGCGACCAAGAACGCATTTCTGCTCAAGGCCGAACTCGGCAAGGGCGCGGGCGAGGAAGAATAGACCATGATAGCCAACCTTATGGCGCTCTCCGTCCGCGCCCGCTGGACGGTCCTTGCCTTGTTCCTCGTCATCGCCGGGCTCGGCGTGTGGCAGCTCTCCAAGCTGCCGATTGACGCGGTGCCCGACATCACCACGAAGCAGGTTCAGATCAACACGGTCGACCCGCGGCTCTCGCCGGTCGAGATCGAGAAACTCGTAACCTACCCGGTTGAAATCGCGCTCGCCGGCATTCCCGGACTCGAGACGACGCGCTCGATCTCGCGAAACGGCTTCAGCCAGGTGAGTGCGATCTTCACCGACGATACCGACCTCTATTTCGCGCGTCAGCAGGTCGGTGAACGGCTGCGCCAGGCGACAGAAAACCTGCCGGACGGCGTGCAGCCGCAGGTCGGACCGGTGTCGACCGGACTTGGCGAGATTGTCATGTACACGGTTGGCTATGCCAACCCGGACGGCAAGGGCGCAAAAAAAGTCGCCGGCCAACCCGGCTGGCAGCCTGATGGCAGCTATCTGACACCCGAGGGCGAGCGGCTAACTGATGCAGTGGCCAAAGCAAGCTACCTGCGCACCGTTCAGGATTGGATTATCGGCCCTCAACTTCGATCGGTTAAAGGCATTGCCGGGGTCGATTCGATTGGCGGTTATGCCAAGACCTTCGTGGTCGAGCCGGATCCGACGAAGCTCGCCAGTTTCGGTGTCTCGTACAGCGAGCTTGGCCAGGCTCTCGAAAACGCCAATCTCGCGGTCGGCGCGAATTACTATAATCGCGGGGGCGAAGCCTATCTCGTGCGCGTCGACTCACGCGTGCGGACTGTTGATGAAATCCGCAATGCTGTCGCGGCGACGCGAGGCGGAACGCCAATTACCATCGGCCAGATCGCGAACGTTCGCGTTGGTGGCGATTTGCGGACGGGTGCCGGAAGCATGAACGGCCGGGAGGCGGTCATCGGCACTGTGCTGATGTTGATCGGCCAGAACAGCCGCGTCGTGGCTGAATCGGCGACTGCCAAGCTCGACCAGGTAGCAAAGACGCTGCCACCGGGTATCGAGGTGAAGGTGGTGCTGAACCGCGCCGCGTTGGTCGGGGCCACGGTGGCGACGGTTCAGCGCAACCTGACGGAAGGCGCAATCCTCGTTGCAGCATCGTTGTTTCTGCTGCTCGGCAACTGGCGCGCGGCGGTGATCGCGACGCTAGTGATTCCGTTCTCGTTTCTGATGATGGCGATGGGGATGAACGCCTTCAAAGTCCCTGGCAACCTGATGAGCCTCGGCGCGCTCGACTTCGGTCTGATTGTCGACGGCGCGGTCATCATCATCGAAAACTGCCTCGCCAGATTGGCGCATCGACAGGAACATGAAGGCCGACTGCTCTCCCTGCGCGAACGGCTCGAGGAGACGATGCGGGCCGCGCAGGAGATGATTAAGCCGACCGTCTTCGGTCAGGCGATCATCCTGCTCGCCTTCGCGCCACTGCTCACCTTCACCGGCACCGAAGGCAAGACGTTCTCGCCGATGGCGATTACGATCATGCTCGCTCTGGTGGCGGCATTCGTCCTGGCGATTACGCTGGTGCCGGCGCTGGTGGCGATCATGATACGTGGCAAAGTCGCGGAAAAGGACGTTTGGCTGATCCGGAAGTCCAAGGACCGCTACCTGCCGTTGCTGGACAAAGCGATCGCGCGCCCGTGGCCGTTCATCCTCGGCGGGCTTGCCTTTTTCCTGGCGGCAATTCCCGCATTTGGCCTGCTGGGCTCCGAGTTTATTCCCCAGCTCGACGAGAAAAATCTCGCCTTCGCATCAACGCGCGTGCCCTCGGTCAGCCTCGATCAGTCGCTGGCGATGGAACGCAAGGTCGAGGAGGCGGTGATAAAGGTTCCGGAAGTCGCCTTGATGTTTTCCAAGACCGGCACAGCGGAAGTGGCCAGCGACCCAATGCCGCCGAACGTATCCGACGGCTTTGTGATTCTGAAGGAAAAGGAAGAGTGGGCCGCCGGCACAAGCAAAGCTGACGTGGTCGCGAAGATTGAGAAAGCGACCGGAGGGCTGCTCGGGAATCTTTACGAGGTCAGCCAGCCTATCCAGCTTCGCTTCAACGAATTGATCGCCGGTGTCCGCGGCGATGTCGCGATCAAGCTCTACGGTGACGATCTCGACAAGATGGCGCTGACCGCCAACGAAATGGTGCGGGTGCTTCAGACCATACCCGGTGCGGCCAGCGTCAAGGCCGAGCAGGTTGGTGGTGCGCCAGCGCTGGATGTAAGGCTCGACCGCGCCGCCATAGCGCGGCTAGGTCTTACAGTGCGCGACGTTGCGGACACGGTTGCGGCAGGGCTCGGCGGCCGTGAGTCGGGGCTCGTGTACGAGGGCGATCGGCGGTTCGATGTCACCGTGCGCGTACCTGAAGCGACGCGCGCAAACCTTGACGACATCCGGACGCTGCCGGTGCTGCTGCCAGAAGTCGAAGGACGGCCGCGTGCCCAGGTGCCGCTTGCGCAAGTGGCGCAAATCCGGCTGACGGAAGGCCTGAATCAGATCAGCCGGGAAAACGGCAAGCGTCGTGTGGTCGTCCAGGTCAATCTCGGTGGCCGCGATGCGGGTTCATTCGTCCAGGAAGCGCAAGCGAAGATCGCACAGGTCAAGTTGCCTGCCGGTTACTACCTCGAATGGGGCGGTCAGTTCGAGAACTTGGCCGCGGCATCGAAGCGCCTGTCGATCGTCGTGCCGCTGTGCTTCCTGGTCATATTCGGGTTGCTATACATGGCGCTCGGCGGGTTCGGCAGAGCAGCGTCAGTGTTTTTGGCGGTGCCGCTGGGGCTGGCGGGCGGTGTGTTCACGTTGCTGCTGACCGGCATCAACTTTTCGGTGTCGGCGGCGGTCGGGTTCATCTGCCTTGCCGGCGTGGCGGTGCTGAACGGTCTTGTAGTTATGTCCGCGATCCGGGAACGCATCGAAGCTGGGCTGCCGGTAGCGGAGGCAATCCGCCACGGTATGGCTGAGAAGATGCGGGCGGTCATCATGACCGGGTTCGTTCCAGCGATCGGCTTCGTGCCGATGGCGCTCGCCCACGGCACCGGCGCGGAGGTGCAGAAGCCGCTCGCCGTCACCGTGATCGGCGGTCTCGTCGCCGCCACCATCCTGACACTGCTGGTGCTGCCGGCGATCGCGAAAGTGATCCTCGGGCGGACCGATCGTCAAAATGAGCAAGAGGCGAACACGCCGCATGGCGAGGAACCCGCCCCGCTGAAAGGAGAAGCATGATGGGAGAACCGGTTCGGAAACTGCTGCGCATCTATACGGATGAAGCGGCCTATATCGGCGATCGCAAGGTCTTCGAATATGTGGCCTCGTTGGCGCGCGATCAAAAGATGGCAGGCCTGACGGTGCTTGAGGCGCTGATAGGCTTCGGGGCATCGGCGCACGTTCACCGACGCCATGTGCTTGAGAGTGATCGGGCAGTGGTGATCGAAATCGTCGATTTCGAGGACGCTTTGCGCGCGTTCGTCGCCGGTCTGAGTGACGTGCCCGACATTGGTCTAATGACGCTCGAAGCCGTCGAGGTCATCGGCGGCAAGGCAAGCCAGGCCCTGGAAAGCCCGAGCCGATGAACTTCGGTCCGGCAAGCGCGGGGGTCGGCGGCGTGCGATCCCCTGAAGGCTCGCCATCTCCCCTCAATCGCCCGTTTGGTCGGGAAGGAGGCCGCTTTTGCGCGGCCTCCGGCTTGGCCGCGCCTTGGTCGGACAGGACAGGCTACCATGAAGGAAGAAACCACATTCGATTTCAATATGTCAGCGCTGCGGGTCTGGTCGTTGCTGTCCGATTTGAAAGGCTATGCGCGCTGGCACCCGATCTATCGCATCGCGGGCGAGGCGGAGCGGGGTGCCGAAATGGACATTACCTGGCTGCTCTTCAAAGGCGATCGCAAGATGACGACGCAGATGATCATCAACAGGCTAATAAAGCCCGAACTGATTGGATGGCAGATGGGCGTGCGGGGGTTTCTGACCTTCGACGAACGTTACGAGATCGAGCCAATCGCGAACGGCGTCTGCGTGCGCCATTCGGTCGAGTGTCGCGGCGTCATCGGCGGCCTGTTCGGCCGCATGATGCGCAAAGGTCTGCGCCGGACCATGCGGCAACAGGACGCGGCGTTTCTCAATCTTCTGCGGCGGCAATCGCGACTGCCAGGGCGGTCCAATCGCCACAGTCGGCGCCCTATCAAGCCACCGCCTCCTCGCGGCGCTGCGAACGACTGACCGGCCAACATCCCGAAGAAAGGTATCCATCATGGTAGATAGTCGTCCCTCCCAAGGGCTGCTGTGCCCGACGTGCCGCGTCGATCTCGTCATGAGCGAACGGCAGGGCATTGAAATCGACTATTGCCCGCAATGTCGCGGCGTCTGGCTCGATCGCGGCGAACTCGACAAGATCATCGAGCGCAGCGCCGGGGATGAAGGAGTACGGCCGTTGAGCGGCGCTCGTCTCGGAATATCCGACGATCGCGGCCATGGCGATCATGGCGGAAAGCACGGCTACGAGCGGGGCCATAAGGGCCGCCGCAAGGGCTTTCTGAGCGAATTGTTCGACTGACTGCTATGAATCGGCCGCCACACAACGAGTCCTTCGAGTGTCCGTGTGAGAACGGCCCGCGCCATGGGCGTGCCCCCTGTAGCGCCCATGGCGATAGATCGTGGAAAGACGGGGAAATAGCGGCTCGGCGCCTTCGGAGCGGCCCAGTTCGGGGGATCATCCTCGCGACCGGGCTTGCTCTGGCGCCGGGTCTGGTCGGCTGCTCGCCAGCCACCAACAAGAGCGAGGCCGAAGCGTCGCGTGATCGCGAGCTGCCCAACTTCATCGGCGAGCATTTCTACGCCTGTCCTGATGGGTCGCGCCTCGATGTCGACTTCCTCGGCGATGGCCTGACCCTAGACATAAAGACTCGACCGAACGCCGCTCCGGAACGGGTGACATCGCCGGCAAGCGGGCGGACCTATGTCGGCCGGAACCTCAATGTGTCGATCTCAGGCGGCGACCGGATCACGCTCAAGCGCCCCGGCGCGCCTGCCTTGGCCTGCAACAGGGTGCTGGCCTATCAGGATGCACCGGAAGGGGTAGCGAGCGGCCAGGCTGAAGGTTCGGCCGCATGATGACGATCTCGTCATGGGAGGAGTCGCTTTCCCATATCGTCAGTCTCGCGCTGGCCTATGCGTTGGCGCTTCCGGTTGGCTGGAACCGGGAGAAGGATGAACGCAGCGCCGGCATCCGGACCTTTCCGCTGGTCGCCATCGCCAGTTGCAGGTTCGTACTCGTAGGTATCGCCATTCTCGGACGCACGTCTCCTGCCCAAGCTCGCCTGCTTGAAGGATTGATTACCGGCGTCGGCTTCATTGGCGGCGGCGCCATATTGAAGCACGCCGGAAAAGCGTCCGGAACCGCGACCGCTGCGAGCCTCTGGGCGACGGGGGCACTGGGCGCCGCGGTCGGCTATGGTCTTTACGACATCGCTGTGATCCTCAGCCTGACCACCTTCCTGACGCTGCACTTCTCTCATCCACTGAAGCGCGCCTCCCAGGATCGCGCCGAGCCGGCTGATCGACAATGAGGCACAATCGTCCCTCCGAAACGCGCGCGACGCGGCGGGTGCCCAAGAGTGGCGGGCAATTCGGGCCGGTGTCGCCGCGCCCAAGCGACGACCGTCGTTCGCGTTTGGAGCGGTGGGCGTCTCTGCTCGAACGCGATCCGCACCGGCTTATCGCGCTGCTGCGTCCGTCATGGGCAGCGGGCGACGACATCGCCCCGATGGCGGCGAGCCCAAGTGCCGTCGATCTGGCCTGGGTCGATCCGGTGTTTCGCGTGACGGGTCTTGCGGGACGCTCTCGGGCCGACGTGAAAGCGTTTTTCCAGCTTTCGGATGCCGAGTTGGACCGGATCGCGGCGGGGTCCCGGCGCGTCCCGCTGCGGCCTGCCTGGCAGGTCGCGGCGCGCATCCGCAACGTCGCCGATCCGCGCCCTGAAAAACTGATCCTGATCGGCGTCATGCTCATGATCGTCAGTGTCGTCGGAGCTGCCCAATGGCTTGGATGAATAGGCTCTTCCCGGAAGCGGCTGTGACGCCGGTTTGGTTTGGGTTCGCCGGCATAGCCCTCGTGCTGGCGTCGTCGGGCTGTTCGGAACAGCCTCGCAAGGCGAAACCCACCGAACAGGAAATCCACGCCGGGGACAGCGGGGATGCCAGCGGCATCCCTGGTCGCCACCCCTATCGGTGCGACGACGATCGCCCGCTCCTCGTCGACTTCAAGAATGAGGGCCTGACGCTCGAGCTGCGCCGCGACGGGAACGCTGCGCCGGTTGTCCTGACCGCGCCTGCGGCCGGGCTTCAATATGTCGGCGACACGATGAGCGCGATGTTCTCGGGCAACGAACTCAAGATCGAGGAAGGGGACAAGCCCCCCGTCTTGTGCAGGAAGGATACGAGCTTGTGACCAATCCACCCGGCACAGAGGGGCGCTAACGATGGCGGCGCTCAAATTTTCCCTGATCCCGATGATCGCGATCATGATCGGCGCGCTGATCGCCGGATGGCGCACCCCCGGCGAGAAGCTGGTGGCGGCGATGCAGCATCTCGCGGCCGGCGTGGTGTTCGCCGCTGCTGCGACGGAGATCCTGCCGCTGGTGATGCACGGCGGTTCTCCGACCGCGACGCTGATCGGTGGGGCGCTGGGCGTCGCCGTAATGCTCGGGCTCAAGGCGGCGGAAAGCCGATGGGAAGGGCCGGTGGCACTTCTCGCCGCAATCGGACTCGATCTGGCGATAGACGGCTTGGTTCTCGGCCTCGCTTTCATTGCCGGCGAGAAGGCGGGCACGCTGCTGGCCGTCGCGCTGACCCTCGAAGTGCTGTTCCTGGCCCTGACCCTCACCAACGATCTGGCGGGCCGGTATCGCAAGGCGAAGGCGATCGGACTGACCTGCGCGCTGGCAGTGCTGGTGCCGATCGGCGCTCTGGTCGCGCAGCCGGTAGCGCTGCTGTCGCCGATATGGATCACCGGCTTCCTGAGCTTCGGCCTGATGGCGCTGCTTTATCTCGTTACCGAAGAGCTGCTGGTCGAGGCGCACGAGAAGCCGGACTCGCCGCTTATCAGCGCGATGTTCTTCGTCGGCTTCCTCATCCTCCTGCTGATCGAGGAAATCATGGCATGACGGCTTCACCAGACGCAAAGGTCTCAGCTGAGCGGCGCACACTCTGGATCGTGCTGCTGCTCAACGCGGCGATCGCCGCGGGCTTCTTCATGACGGGCCTGATCGGCGATTCCAGCGCACTCATCGCCAACGGCGTCGACAACCTGTCGGACACCGCGGTCTATGCGCTGAGCCTTATTGCGCTCAGCCACGGGCCGACGTGGAAGACGCGGGCCGCAACCGTGTCGGGCGTCATGCTGCTGATCTTCGCCGTCGGCATCCTGATCGACGTCGGCCGCCGCTATGTCCAGGGCAGCGATCCGATCGGCCCGACGATGATGGTGATGTCGGCCATCGCCGGCGTCGTGAACTATGTTTGCCTGCGCCTGCTCCAGAAGCTCAAGCAGCCCGATGTGAACCTGCGTGCCGCAACCACGTTCAGTTTCAACGACTTCATCTCCAACGGCGGCATCCTGATCGCGGGCGCGCTGGTGCTTTGGCTTGGGACGAATTGGCCCGATCTGCTGGTGGGCCTGGCTACTGCTCTTATCGCGATCAAGGGCGGCATCGAAATCCTGCGTGATGCGCAGGCAGAAACCAAGACCAACGCGGAGACGGCGTGATGACCGAAAAGCTCGAACTCGATATCCCCGTCCTGCTGCCGGAGGTTCCCGATGTGGCCGATGCTTGTGTCGGGCGTCTCGTCTCGACGCTGAGCGCCAAGCCCGGCGTCGAGCGCGCGCATGTCCTGCCTGCCGATGGCGAGACGCCGGCGAAGCTCTGCATTCATTTCGACGGGACGGCGCTTCCGCTGCCGCGTGTGCGCGAGATGGTGCGGGCGGCGGGCGCCGATATCAGCGGGCGATACGGCCATGCGACATGGCAAGTCGAGGGGATCGGGCACGAGCGCCGCGCCCGCACCGTCGGCGAGACTCTGTGCCAGGTGCCCGGCGTGCTGCAGGCGGACGCCAGCGCCTCGGGCAGCGTGCGGGTCGAATATGACAAGGAGCGCGTCGACGAGGCGACGATCGTCGCGGCGCTGGGCAAGCTCAAGGTCAAGCCGGGCAAGCGGACTGGCTCCGATCATGCCGGCGATCATGCTGGAGACGATCACGGCGCGGGCGACCATGCCGGGCACGATCACGGGCCTGGCGGTCATGCCGAAGGCGCAGAAAAGCACGGACCGGGCGATGGCCACGATCACGCCCACGCCAATTTCCTCGGCCCAAATACCGAGCTGATCTTCGCGCTCGCCTGCGGCGCGCTGCTAGCGATCGGCTTCGCGATCGAGAAGCTGGTTGCGGGCGCCGCCGACTGGCTGCCGACCGCCTTCTATGTCGGCGCCTATATGTTCGGCGGCTTCTTCACGCTGCGCGAGGCGATCGACAATCTAAAGCTCAAGAAATTCGAGATCGATACGCTGATGCTCGTCGCGGCCGCCGGCGCCGCGGCGCTCGGTGCCTGGGCAGAAGGCGCGCTGCTGCTGTTCCTGTTCAGCCTCGGCCATGCGCTTGAGCATTATGCGATGGGTCGCGCGAAGCGCGCGATCGAGGCGCTGGCCGAACTCGCGCCCGACAAGGCGACGGTGCGCCGTGACGGGCAGACGAGGGAGATTCCCGTCGAGGAGCTGGTGGTCGGCGACATCGTGGTCGTGCGCCCGAATGAACGCCTGCCCGCCGACGGCTTCGTCATCAAGGGGTCGAGCGCGATCAACCAGGCCCCCGTCACCGGCGAGAGCATTCCGGTCGACAAGGAGCCGGTCGCCGATGTCGAGGCGGCGCGCGCGAAGCCCGATGCGGTCGAGGCGACGTCGCGGGTGTTCGCCGGCACGATCAATGGCGGCGCGGCGATCGAGATCGAGGTGACGCGACGTTCCAACGAAAGCGCGCTCGCCAAGGTCGTGAAGATGGTGAGCGAAGCGGAGACGCAGAAGTCGCCGACGCAGCGCTTCACCGATCGGTTTGAGCGTGTCTTCGTGCCGGCGGTGCTGGCCCTGTCGTTCATCCTGCTGTTCGCGTGGGTCGTCGTCGACGAGCCGTTTCGCGACAGCTTCTATCGCGCGATGGCGGTGCTGGTTGCGGCCAGCCCCTGCGCGCTGGCGATCGCTACCCCCAGCGCGGTGCTGTCCGGCGTCGCGCGCGCGGCACGCGCCGGCGTGCTGGTTAAGGGTGGTGCCCCACTGGAAAACCTCGGCTCGCTCAAGGCGATTGCGTTCGACAAGACGGGGACGTTGACCGAAGGGCGGCCCCGCATCACCGATGTCGTGCCCGTCGATGGCGCGAGCGAAGAGGATTTGTTGGCGCTCGCTATCGCGGTCGAGGGATTGAGCGATCACCCGCTGGCGCAGGCGATCGTGAAGGATGGACGCGAGCGCTTGGGTGACCGCGAGCTGCCGACCGCGACCGATCTCAAGAGCCTGACTGGACGCGGCGTTACCGCGACCGTCGATGGCGAGACGGTGTGGATCGGCAAGGCCGAGATGTTCGGCAAGGAGGGTATCCCTACACTGAACGCGGCCGCGACCGACGCCATCGCAACACTGCGCGAGGGCGGGCGCACGACGATGGTAGTGCGCAAGGGCGACAAGGACATCGGCGCCATCGGGCTGATGGATACGCCACGCGAAGCGGCCAAGGTTGCGCTCAAGCGGCTCCGCGAGATGGGCATCACCCGGATGATCATGATCTCGGGCGACCATCAGAAGGTGGCCAACGCCATCGCCAAGGACGTTGGCCTCGACGAGGCTTGGGGAGACCTGATGCCGGAGGATAAGGTTGCCTCGATCAAGAAGCTCGCCGGCGAAGACAAGGTTGCGATGGTCGGGGATGGCGTCAACGATGCGCCGGCGATGGCGAGCGCTACGGTCGGCATCGCGATGGGCGCCGCCGGCTCAGACGTGGCGCTGGAGACGGCGGACGTCGCGCTGATGGCCGACGATCTCGCACACCTGCCGTTCGCGGTTGGCCTAAGCCGCCACACCCGCGGCATCATCCGGCAGAATGTGTTCGTCAGCCTCGGCGTCGTCGCGTTCCTCGTGCCTGCGACGATCTTGGGGCTGGGCATCGGCCCGGCGGTCGCGATGCACGAAGGCTCGACGCTGCTGGTCGTGTTCAATGCGCTGCGGCTGCTCGCCTACCGCGATCCGGCGAAGCAAACGGCATAGCGCCAAGTTGCTACTATGCTTGGATCGTCAGCGACGGAACGGCGGCTCATGGCAGCGATGATGCTCCAATGGGCTCCTGAGCTTGCAAAGCATATTGCAATGCCACCCGGGTTGGCCACGGACCTACATAGACTAAAACATTTAGACCGATAATAATAGTTATGTTAAATTTGGCCAATTCCGGGGCAATTAGAACGTGTCGGTTTTCCTCAAACACTGGACTAAGAAATGGCGAATATTTCATACCTTAAATGCCGGACTGATTATCTCAGCGCCGATCATTGAGGTACGATAGAACGAGCCTATCGGCAGGTGTCGACTACCTGAAACCGTTCCGCGGCACGCAGCTAAACGACCATTCCTGCCGGAACGCGTCATCCCCTTTCTTTTGAGCTGGCGGGCGGCAGTGAGCCCATCTCGGCATTCAAGCCAGATGCATCCGTGCCCAAAACCAGCCGTTCGTTGAAAAAGGTTCGGTTCGTTCGCGAAGCGGCTTTCGTAACCGAATCGGCACGGAACAAGAACTAAACTTCGTTGACATTTCCATTGCTAGAGCTGCAATCAACAATCATGGTTCGCCGAGTCCTTTCCCTGCTGCTCACGCTGGCGCTGTTCGTAGTGACAGAGCAAAGTGCAGCCTTTGCCCAGCGGGGACCGGAGCCGATGCAGAGCGAGCAGATGGCTATGGCCGACTGCATGCAGATGATGGATCAAGCTTCGGCGATCGAAGGCGGTCAACCGGAAAGGCACAAGAACTGCACACCGACCGATTGCCTCAACTACATGATCGCGTGCGCAGGGATTTCAGCTGCCCTCCCGAGTAGCGCAACACCTGAATTGCTTGCGTACTATCGGCAAGCGACACAGCGCCCAGGGCTCGAAAACCCAATGTTTGGGCGTTCGCCTCCCCCGGATATCCAGCCCCCTATCGCCTGATCTGACTTCTTCGAGCCAGCCACCCCGCACGGGACCTCCCCGCGCGCGTCACGGCTGCTCATTTCATTCAGATTTGGAGATAGTTTCATGAAGTTCACGACTTCGACGGTGGCATTCGCCGCTGCCCTCCTGCTTGCCGGCAATGCCCAGGCAGCCCCTACCAATGCCTCTTCTGGCCACTACGAATGGCGTCAGGCTGCGAGTTTCGGTTCGCGTAGCTCTCTCGCCCCGTTGCGACGCGTGTGGCTGTCCGATGCCTCCAGAAATTCTGATTGCGACTGCCACGCCATGAAAATGAGCATGAGCGACTGCGGCGCCAAAATGCGCGGCGCTGGGCTGTCCCCTCAAGCTGCGGGCTAAGCAAGGCTAAGGCCGCATTTGGTCGCATAGACGGCTAGGCCATCGGTGGCATTAGGGCGTGACCGCCCGCCGCCACCGATGTGCTCGCCTCCTCGGTCAACGCCGGCCTGATCCTGCGATCAGGAGATTTCCATGCCATGGATTTTGTCCCTGCCGCTGTTCGCGGCAATTCCTGCGGCTGCGTCCGCAACCCCTATGACATTTCAGGAGGCGCTGCGGCAGGCGGCAGCTGAGGCTCCCACGGTTCGTGCAAAAGAGCATGGCACGGATGCTGCGCGCTCCGCGCGCGGCGGTGCCGGCTCACTTCCCGATCCAGTCCTCGGCGTGAGCATCGAGAGTTATCCGATTTCAGGGCCATTAGCTTTTGAGCCACAGCACGACGACTTCACGATGGTCCGTATTGGTGCAAGCCAGGATATCCCCAACTTGGCCAAACGGCACGCACAGCAAGCGCGCGCGGACAGCGACATTGAAGCGGCGAAAGCCGCTACCGCACTTGAGGCCCGCTCCGTCGAGATCGATGCCGCGCTTGCCTGGATCAACCTCGCCTACGCTGAGCGCAAACTCGACCTCCTCGCAGACCTACTCTCAAATCTTGAACGGGTCGTGGGGACTACGCGAGGTGCTGTCGCCTCGGGAAGTGCGCGGCCGGCGCAAACTCTTGCGGGGCAGCAGGCCATCGTGGGCCTACAGGATCGCCGTAGCGAACTGGTAGCTAGCGTAGTCCGGGCCAAGGTGATGCTTACCAGACTAACGGGCACGCCCTCTCCAGAGATCGACGGTTCCGTTCCCGAATTCACGATCGATGCCGAGATGCTCCATGAAGCGCTTGGCGACACGCCGGCGCTTCGACTGGTCAATGCTCAGAGCGGCCAGGCAGACGCCGATCTGCGCCTCGCGGATGCCGGTAGGCGATCGGACTTTGGAGTCAATCTGGCCTATCAGCGCCGCGATCCGCGATTTGGCGACTATGTTTCCGCTGGGGTCTCCGTCAGCCTGCCATTCTTCACGCGCGGGCGCCAAAATGCCCAGATCGCCGAAGCCCAGAACAATGCGGCTCAGATCGCGGCGCAGCGAGAAGCGGTCGAACGCGAACTGGCTGGCGGTCTTGAGGCCGATCTTGCCGATCACCGCATGCATCATGAGCAGTGGATGAGGGCCCAAGATACACTGCTGCCACTCGCCGAACAGCGCGTGAAACTGGAGACGGCAAGCTACGCCGCCGGGCGAGCCAGTCTCGTCGACATCGCCGACGCTTATACCGCGCTCGCCGACGCGAGACTCACGGTCCTTGATCGGGAAGCGCTTGCCGTCAGTGACGGCGCCCGAATTTCCCTTACCTATCGGAGCGTTGGACAATGAAAGACTTCGCAGCGTCGAAGGCGCGCATAGGGTTCGCTGCCGCCGCCATCGCACTGGTTGCCGGTTCCAGCGGGTACGCAATCGCGCACCTCACCACAGAACCAAGCGGCATCGCCGCATCCGGGGAAGGTAAGAGGGATCCGCGCAAGCCGCTCTACTGGTTTGACCCCATGGTTCCCGACCAGCACTTCGACCACCCGGGCAAGTCGCCCTTCATGGATATGCTGCTCGTCCCCAAATATGCCGACGCGGCTGATGATGATGCGCAAGGGGTTAGGATCGATCCTGCCGCCACTCAAAATCTCGGGCTGCGCACGGTCAGTGTGCGGCGCGGCGAACTCGCGAATGCGTTCACGGCGACGGGCACACTCGATTTCAATCAGCGAGACGTGGCGATTGTCCAAGCGCGATCCGGAGGCTTCGTACAGCGGGTCTATGGCCGCGCTCCCGGCGATGTAATTGGCGCGAACGCGCCGATTGCCGATATCCTCATTCCCGAATGGGCCGGTGCGCAGGCCGAGTATCTGGCGGTACGACGAACAGGAAACTCCGCCTTGACCCTCGCCGCCCGCCAGCGGCTCATGCTCCTCGGAATGCCTTCCGGTTTGATCGCTTCGATTGATCGGAACGGCAAGCCGCGCACGGTTATCACGGTGTCTACTCCGACCGCCGGAGTGATCAAAACGCTTGGCGTACGGGCTGGCATGACGCTGGCCTCCGGGCAAACGCTGGCGGAGATCAATGGCCTCGGCACAGTCTGGTTGAATGCCGCAGTTCCCGAAGCACTTGCCGGTCGTTTGCGTCCCGGCCAACTCCTCTCCGCTACGCTGCCAGCTTATCCCGGGGAGACGTTCTCTGGCAAAATTGCCGCGGTTCTTCCCGATGTTCAGACCGACAGCCGGACGCTCACGGTCCGCGCCGAACTGTCCAATCCCAGCGGGCGGCTCAAGCCTGGAATGTTCGCGTCTGTAACGATCGACGGCGAGAACGCGCCGAGCTTACTGGTGCCAAGTGAGGCGGTGATCCGGACCGGCAAGCGCACGCTGGTCGTTCTGGCGCTTGCCAATGGACGCTACCGGCCTGCCGAGGTGCAACCTGGCAGAGACAATGGCGGAGTAACGGAAATCCTGGCGGGCCTGTCGGAAGGTGAAAAGATTGTCGCTTCGGGTCAGTTCCTGATCGACTCCGAAGCGAATCTGTCCGGAATTGCCGCCCGCCCGGTGAGCGAGCCTCACCCGCCGGCAACGCTATCCCCAAGCAAGTCGCTCTTCGAGACCACAGGCAAAATCGAGCAGATCACAAGCGCTTCAATCACCCTGAGCCATGATCCCGTGCCCGCCCTTGGATGGCCGGCAATGACCATGACGTTTGCATTGCCGAACCCGGCGGTCGCGCGCGGGTTTAGCGTTGGCGACCACATCCGTTTCGGCTTCGACCGGCCACCGGCCGGGCCCGCCGTGCGTCAGCTGATTAAGGTCGCCGGCCGATGATTGCCTCCATCATTCGCGGTTCGGTCAAGAACCGGTATTTCGTCATCCTTGCGGTATTGATCATGGCTGGGGCGGGCGCCTGGGCGGCCCGATCGACTGCGATCGACGCACTCCCGGACCTTTCCGACACGCAGGTCATCATCCGCACCACCTGGCCCGGACAGGCGCCGCAAATCGTCGAGAACCAGGTCACCTACCCCCTGACGACCACGATGCTTTCCGTACCAGGCGCCAAGACGGTGCGCGGCTACAGTTTCTTCGGCGACAGTTTCGTCTACGTAATCTTCGAGGACGGTACCGACCTCTATTGGGCACGAAGTCGGGTGCTCGAGTATCTTAACCAGGTGCAAGGGCGCCTTCCGGCGGGCGCCCGAAGTGGGCTGGGGCCCGATGCCACCGGGGTCGGATGGGTCTATGAATATGCCCTGGTGGATCGCACGGGCCGCCACGATATTGCCCAGGTACGCAGCTTGCAAGACTGGTTCCTGCGCTACGAACTGAAGACAATCCCCGGCGTCGCCGAAGTGGCGAGCATCGGCGGCATGGTCAAACAATACCAGGTGCAGCTCGATCCGCTGAAACTTGCGGCATACGGCCTCAAGCATGCTCAGGCCGTAGATGCCATCCAGAAGGCAAATCAGGAAGCGGGCGGCTCCGTTCTGGAGCTGGCTGAAGCGGAGTACATGGTACGCGCTTCGGGCTACCTGAAATCGCTCGACGATTTTCGCGCCATTCCGCTCCGCACGGGCACGGGCGGTGTTCCGGTTGCGCTCGGCGATGTCGCCACGTGCAGATCGGCCCGGAAATGCGGCGCGGGGTCGCCGAACTCGACGGTCAGGGCGAGGTCGCTGGCGGCGTGGTCATCCTGCGGTCGGGCAAGAACGCCCGCGAGGTGATCGCAGCCGTCAAGGATCGCCTTGCCGTTCTCAAAAAGAGCCTTCCGCCGGGTGTCGAGATCGTCCCCACATATGATCGCTCTCAGCTCATCGATCGCGCGGTCGACAACCTCACTCACAAATTGATCGAGGAATTCATCGTTGTCGCGTTCGTGTGCGCACTGTTCCTATGGCACGTGCGATCGGCTCTGGTCGCGATCATCACACTGCCCTTGGGCGTGCTCGCAGCGCTCGTCGTCATGCACGGACAAGGCGTCAACGCCAACATCATGTCGCTTGGGGGGATTGCCATTGCGGTCGGCGCGATGGTGGATGCAGCCGTCGTCATGATCGAAAATGCACACAAGGCGATTGAGCGCTGGGAGCGGGATCACCCCGGCGAGAGTCTGCAGAGTGAGGCGCGATGGAGCGTTATTACCGATGCTGCGGCCGAGGTCGGACCGGCCCTCTTCTTCAGCCTCCTGATCATTACCTTTTCCTTCATTCCGGTCTTCACACTCGAAGCGCAGGAAGGCCGGCTGTTCGCTCCGCTGGCGTTCACGAAGACCTATTCGATGGCCGCAGCGGCTATCCTTTCGGTGACCGTGGTGCCGATTTTGATGGGCTGGCTGATACGGGGCAGAATTCCGCCCGAGCACGCCAATCCCGTCAATCGTGGGCTCACCGGCATCTATCGACCGGCAATCGATTGGGCTCTGGAGCGGCCGAAGACCGTACTGATGATCGCAGCTCTCGTCTTTGCCACGGCCGCCTGGCCGCTGACCCGACTGGGCGGCGAGTTCATGCCGAACCTTGATGAAGGGGATTTGCTCTACATGCCGTCCGCTCTTCCGGGTCTTTCGGCAGCCAAGGCCAGCGAACTCCTCCAACAGACCGATCGTCTGATCAAAACGGTACCGGAAGTGCAAAGCGTATTCGGCAAGGCTGGACGGGCAGAGACGGCAACCGATCCGGCGCCGCTCGAAATGTTTGAAACCACCATCCAGTTCAAGCCGCGCGACCAGTGGCGACCAGGGATGACCCCCGAGAAGCTGGTCGACGAACTCGATCGGACCGTCAAACTCCCGGGTCTCGCTAATGTCTGGGTACCGCCCATTCGCAATCGCATCGACATGCTCGCAACAGGCATCAAGAGCCCGATCGGGATCAAGGTGTCCGGGCCGGATCTCGCCGAGCTCGACCGGATCGCGCACGATGCCGAAAAAGTCGCCAAATCCGTGCCTGGGGTCAGTTCGGCATTGGCTGAGCGCCTGACCGGCGGACGCTATGTCGATGTCGATATCGACCGGGCCGCCGCCGCCAGATACGGCCTCAACATCGCGGACGTGCAGGCTATCGTGTCGGGGGCGATCGGGGGAGAAACGATCGGTGAAACCGTGGAAGGGTTGGCTCGCTACCCGATCACAGTTCGCTACCCGCGTGAGCTTCGGGATAGCCTTGAAGGCCTGAGATCCCTGCCGGTCCTCACGCCGTCCGGGCAGCAGATAACCTTGAGCAGTGTAGCTGCCATCGCGGTTGCCGATGGCCCTCCCATGCTGAAGACCGAGAATGCGCGGCCGTCGACCTGGGTCTATGTCGATGTGCGCGGCCGTGATCTGGCCTCGGTGGTAGCGGATCTTCGCCGAACCATCGGCCGAGATGTGAAACTGTCGCCGGGCGTTAGCGTGGCCTACTCCGGACAGTTCGAATACCTTCAGCGCGCGCTGGACAGGCTTGAGCTGGTCGTGCCGGCAACCCTGCTGATCATCTTTTTTCTGCTTTACCTGACCTTCGGCAGGTTCGACGAAGCGGCGCTGATCATGGGCACACTCCCCTTGGCCCTGACGGGCGGCATCTGGGCTCTATACCTTCTTGGTTTCAACCAATCGGTCGCAACCGGCGTCGGCTTCATCGCGCTCGCGGGCGTCTCCGCAGAGTTTGGTGTGGTGATGCTCATCTATCTGAAGAATGCGCTCGAACAGCAGGGGCTCGGCGGCAGCTCCGATCCTGCCGATGTTCGGTCAGCTGTACGCGAAGGTACACTTCTCCGCGTCCGCCCCAAGGCGATGACAGTTGCGGTAATCCTCGCAGGCTTGCTTCCGATCCTGTTCGGTACTGGCACCGGCTCTGAAGTGATGAGCCGGATCGCGGCCCCCATGGTCGGGGGCATGCTGACGGCACCGCTGCTTTCAATGTTCGTGCTTCCGGCCGCTTACCTGTTGCTACGCCAGCGTGCGCCTCATTCCCCTCAAATTACCCCAGCCTCTCAGAAAAGGAGTTGATCATGAGAGCACTATACTCCCTACTGCTTCCCATTGCCGTCGTTGCGGCAGGTCCTGTCCTCGCGCAATCGATGGCCAATATGCCGGGCATGAAGCACGCTGCGGCCCCTGCGAAATCAGGGCATGGCAGCGGCGTGATCACTGCGATCGATGCAAAGGCAGGCAAGTTGACCATCAAACATGGCCCCATCGCCGCGATAGGTTGGCCGGCAATGACTATGCCATTCAAGGCCAATCCGCCCGCATTGCTGCATGGCCTGCGCGTTGGCCAGAAGATTGACTTCGACGTCAAGGTCATCGGCTCGGCCGCTGAGGTGACTGCGATCCGGCAGCAGTAAGGCGCAAACGGGGCGAGATGGACGATGCTATCTCGCCCCTGGCCTTCCGGTTTGTAAGGCAAACGCCCCTTAGGCGATCGGTTCCGGTGCCAGTGCCTCGATAATTCGGCAATCGGCAACGACGCCACCATCGCAGGAATCGATGACCGACTTCAGCTCCCGGCGCATTGCCGTGAGATCGGCCAGCTTGCGATCCACCTCAAGCAGATGCTCGCGCGCGATACGGTCGATTCCCGCGCAGTCACAGCTGCGGTCGTCGGAAAGGCGGAGCAGCGCCCGGACCTGATCCAGCGAAAAGCCAAGATCACGCGAACGCCGGATGAAGGACAGTCGCCCAAGCTCTCCGTCGCCGTAAGCACGATAGTTTCCGCTCGTGCGAGCCGGCTTCGGCAGCAATCCGATGCGCTCGTAGTAGCGGATCGTCTCGACCTTGGTGTTCGTGGCTTTGCTCAGTTCGCCGATACTCAGCGCCATGCTCTTGACCCTGTAGTTGGTACAGGCCCCATATAGGCGGCCGGTAACGAAACATGGAGGCCGAGATGGCCGGTGGCTGCTGTGATTGCGCGGATACGGCTCGCAAGATCGAGGATCGTGCCTGGCGGCGCGTGCTCTGGATTGCGCTTTTCATCAATGCCGGCATGTTCGGCGTGGAAATCGTCGCGGGCGTTACAGCGGGTTCCGCCGCGCTGAAGGCCGACGCGCTCGACTTCCTGGGGGATTCCGCGAACTACGCGATTAGTCTGGGTGTCGCGGGTCTCGCGCTCAAATGGCGAGCACGCGCAGCGCTCGCTAAAGGCGCGTCCCTGTTCCTGCTCGGTCTTTGGGTGATCGGCAGCACAATCTGGATGGCGACGGCCGGCACTTTGCCCAGGGCCGAGACCATGGGCGCAATCGGTGTTCTGGCACTGGCCGCCAACTTGCTCTGCGCGCTGCTGCTCTGGCGTCACCGGGAGGGCGACGCCAATCGGCGCTCGGTCTGGATCTGCTCGCGTAACGATGCCATCGGCAACGTCGCAGTTGTAGTCGCGGCGCTGGGCGTTTTGGGAACCGAAACCGCTTGGCCGGACATCACCGTTGCGGCCGTTCTGGCCCTGCTCGGCGTATCCGGGGGATGGCAAATCATCCGGCAAGCCTGGTCGGAACTCAAAGAGGTTCATTTCCCTACTTCGCCCCAAACCGAAACCGTACCCCAGCGTTGAGGACAAATCCGTCGGTCGGCGCCCAGGCATCGACCGTCCACGCTCCTGTCGGCGCTCGGGTCGGCAGAAGCAGTGGATCGTAGCGGGTCTGGCGGACATTGAGGATGTTTTCCGCGTTGGCGAACAGGCTGACGCGGCCTAAAATGAGTTCGCCCATCGCGCCAAGCTGCACGTAGGGCTTGCCGCGCGTACGGTACGGATTGTCATCGAGGGACTGACGGCCGGTGTAGTAGGCCTCAAGGCCCACTCGGCCACGTCCCTCCTTTTCCCACATGCCGACAATGCCCGCGCTGTCTCGCGGCGTCAGTGGGACGGTTCGCCGGCCGGAAGCATCAGGGTCAGGTTCGCTCGCGGCAACATGGACATAACTGCCGGTCAAGGTCACCGCGTTCCAGCGGTACTTCAACAAGACCTCGGCGCCGCGCGTTCTCGTGATCCCATCGGCATTCGCCAACGTGATCCGGTCAGCGGCGATGGTCCGAACCTGTACGGCGTGATCGATGTTCGAACCAAAAAAGCTCACCGTCGCTTCGAACGGTCCCTTGGCGTAACCCAAATCGAGCGACGCGGTATCGGCCAGTTCCGCTCTCAGCTTCCCATAAGGTTCGACGTGGGAGAGTCCGTTCGCTTCGACCTCTTCAACGAATGGTGTCGGCGCGTAGAAGCCATGTCCCAACGATGCCCGAACCGTCCACGGTCCAGGACGATACAATGCCGAAAGTCGCGGACTTATGCGTGAGCCGTATTCGCTGTGATCGTCCCAGCGAGCGCTGCCCGACAACGTGAGGTCGTTTGCCACTCGCTGCTCGATCTGGGCGAACAGAGCCGGCACGGTGTAGCGATAGTCGAAAGTACCGAACTGGCGCGAGCGATAGTCATCCATCTGAAAGGCCGCGCCAGCGAGCCAACTCGTCGAGCCGGCCTCGCCGGACAGGGAGGCCTCGGCAAAGGCTGTGCGGTGCCGGTCGTTCTCGATCGTCTCCCCGAACTGATGATCGTGAAGCTGCGTCACGCCCGCCGCGCGCAAATGCAGCGTGCCGATCCCGTCCAGCGGCGTCTCTGCCGTGAAACCCAGGTCGAAGCGGCGGCTGTGCTGGGCCTGCACGAATGGAGCGCCGTCCGGTGCGGTGACCCCAGGCAAGGTGCCGCCGTCGCGCTGCTCGGTCATGGCGCCGAAAGTCAGCAAGGCGTTCGAGCCTTCTCCATTATTCCAGAACAGGCGCGGACGAACAGTCCATCGACTGTACCCGGCCATGTCCGCCCAGCCATCGTCATTAAGGTCCTTACGGTCCTGCCTGTCGAAGCCTGCCGTGACAGAAGCGCCCAGCGTGCCGCTGATGGGAGCCGACGAATAGGCGGTGACGTCCTGGCCGCCGCGACTGGTTGCGTTCACAAGCAGTTCGCTCTGCGGTTCGGACGCTGGCCGGCGCGAAACGAGATTGATCACCCCGCCCAGCGCCGAGGGTCCGTAGAGCGCCGAAGCCGCACCCTTGATGATCTCGACCTGTCCGAGGTCGGTGGGCGGGATCTGGAGCAGACCGATCGATGGGGTTTGTCCGCCATAAAGCGGCAGGCCATCGGCCAGGATCTGGGTGTAGCGCCCCTTTAGCCCCTGGATGCGGATATTTGCCGCTCCTAGCGAAGGCGAGGTCGTCTGCACACGTACGCCCGGGGTTTCGCTGACCAACATGGCAATATTGCCCGGGCGCATGAGGACCTTTTCCTCAATCTCCTCCCGGTCGAGGACGTCGACCCGTATTGGCTCGTCCTGGACGTGGCGGCCGCTGCGGGTTGCCTGGACGACAATTTCTGTGTTCTCACCGGGCGTATCGCCGTCATCCTGATCTTGCGCATGTGCGGGCATAGTGATCGACGATGCCACTGCTAATGCTACGACAGCGCCTCGCTGCGAACCGATTATACCCTTGAATTTCAAAGCTTGCCCCTGCCTCAGTGTGGCCGCGCACCCACACGGCGCGTCAGTGAGGCAGGCCCTTACGGCCTGTAGCTACTACAGGGTCAAGCGATTAAGCGATTACCTGATCAAGGATCAGCTTTGCGGGGCGATAGCGATCGCCGAATGGTCCGTGGCGGCATCGACTGGAACACCCGCCTCCTTTCGTTCGGAATAGCGGTCGACGAGTTGCACGGCATGCGGCCGCATCAGCACGGTGAAGCGGACCAGCTCCTCCATGACGTCGACGATCCGATCGTAATAGCTCGACGCCCGCATCCGGCCGTCTTCGGCGAACTCCTTGTACGCCATCGCTACCGACGACTGGTTGGGGATCGTGAACATCCGCATCCACCGACCCAACAGGCGCAGTGAGTTGACGGCATTGAAGGATTGCGAGCCGCCGGACACCTGCATGACGGCAAGTGTCCGTCCTTGCGTCGGGCGCATCCCGCGCATCTGAAGCGGGAGGTGGTCGATCTGCATCTTCATGATGCCGCTGATCTGGCCGTGTCGCTCCGGGCTGCACCAGACCATGCCTTCGGACCAGAGCGCGTGCTCGCGCAGTTCATGCACGGCCGGGTGGTCGTCTCCGGCCACCTGATCGGGCAGCGGCAGGTCGCTGGGATCGAAGATCCGCGTCTCGGCGCCGAAGAACTGCAACAGGCGAGCAGCCTCCTCCACGGCGAGGCGCGAGAAGGAACGTTCCCTGAGCGAGCCATAAAGCAGCAGAATGCGGGGCGGAGGCTGGTCTGAGCCGAGGCCGGTGGCTGGACGCTCGAATGCGAACGCCTTGTCCAACGCCGGCAAATGGTCGGGGGCTGCGAGTTCACGCAATCTCATTCTCGAATACCTTTCTCAAGTCGGCTGCATGCCGCTTCATTTCGGCGGCAAAATGTCTGTTCGAACCTCGCCCGGCACGACTGCGGTCCACTTCTTCGCGGGACGATCGCAGGGCATCGCGGTCGAGGAACCGGGCGGCACTGACCGACCGCGCAGGTATTTGGGCTCTAGGCCGGTCGATCCGCTGTCGGCGCAGAAGCCGTGCCGCCGCCAAGCGCGATCTGCATGTAGACGGTGTCGAGCCATCGGCCTGCCTTCCAGCCCATGCCTTCCAGTCGGCCTACGTGTTCGAAGGCGCAGGATCCGTGCAGCGCAACGGAAGCAGGTTCGCCCCCGCCGATCACAGCGACCATTTGCCGGAAGCCGTGAGTCTCTGCAGCGTCGAGCAAGGCCGTGAGAAGTCTCTTGCCGATTCCGGAGCCTCGTCGATCATGCGCGACGTAGATGCTGTTCTCGCAGGCAAAAGCGTAGGCAGGACGATCCCGAAACTGCGTCGCGTAGGCATAGCCGACAACTTCCGCCCCCTCGCAGGCGACGAGGAAGGGCCAACTCCGGTCGGTGATGGTCTCAATCTTGACGGTGGTCTCGGCAACCGTGGGCGGAACGATCTCATAGGTCGCCGTGCCGCGGAGTACGTGATGGGCGTAGATGGCAGCGATGGCTTCCGCGTCATCGACAGTCACGCTTCGAACAGAGATCGTCACTGGCGTACTCCAAGTGGGCTTTTAAGGTTCAGCATGGCAGGCAAACGCTGGCCGGTTCGCTGCACTGCGAGCGTAATTACAGGAACGGGATTCACTCGCTTCCCGTCAGATGCAGGTCAGCTCAGCAAGCAGCGGCTCGAAGAGTTCGGCTCGACCCTGGCAGCAATCCTTGGCGAGATAGACCATCACGCCGCGCAAAGAATCCAGGTTGGCGCGCTGAATCTGCTGGCGCCCGCGCTTTTCGGCGATGACGAGACCCGCTTTCACCATGACGGCGAGGTGCGTCGAAAATGTGCTCTGGCTGAGCCCAGATGCCTCGACCAATTCACCCGTGGAAAGCCCATCGGGCTCATGCCGGATCAACAGCCTGAAGGCCTCCAGTCGCGTAGGGTGCGCAAGCGCTGAAAGCAGAGCGAGGGCTTCTTCGGTGTTCATCCATCGTAATTTACCGATTGGATTACGGTCGTCAATGTTGAATCGGAAATTCCCGATAAAAAATCGCCGGGTGCCTCAACTGTCGGCAGCCTCCGCCAGCGCCGAAGTGAGCAGCGCGGACACATCGCGTGCGGTTCGTGCGGCGCCCATCAGGGTCGCGGAGCCAGGCCCCGTCCAATCGCCGTATCCGGCCATCCAGAGGCGTTCTTCCTTGATCGAGCGATAGTTCTCGATGCGGACCCTGCCATCGACCTCCACCACGTTCAGCGATTGCAGGTGGTCGAGCGCCGGCTTGAATCCGGTGCACCAGATCACCGCATCCACGGCTGTTTCCGATCCATCGGGCCAAATCACGCCTGTTGCCGTCATTCGGGTGAATGGCCGCACCGAGGAGAGATCGCCGCGATCGCGCGCCGCTTTGACAGGAGGAACCATCACGATGTCGCCGACACCGCCGACAGGCTCACCATCTGGCGGCCCCTTCATGCGGGCCACGGCCCTTTCGAAGAGTACCCGCCCGTCGACATCATCGGGAAGAAATAGCGGATCATGCGTTGTAACCCAGGTCGCGCTGGCAATTGGAGCAATCTCCGCCATGATTTGCGCGCCGCTGTTGCCACCCCCGACAACCAGCACCGCTTGCCCGGCATAGGCCTCCGGGAGGTTGTACTGCGCGGAGTGGACTTGCGTCCCCTTAAACAGTTCGCGGCCGGGATACTCAGGCACATCGGGGTGGAACCAAGTACCGGTCGCGCTGACAACGAAGCGGGCAAAATAGGGCCCATCCTCCGTCACTACCTCCAGATGGGCGCCGGACCGGCGGATGGTCTCAACGCGCACGGGCCGTTGGATAGGCAGCTTGTAGCGTTCCTCGTAGCATCTCAGGTAATCGAGCACATCATCGCGGGTCGGATACCCCCTGTGTGAAGGCGGGGGCATCAACCAACCGGGCAATGAACTGTACCCCGCTGGAGAAAACAGCCGCAGCGAATCCCAGCCATGCCGCCACGCGCCGCCAGGACCGGTTTCTGAATCGAGGATCACGAAATCTGCCCCGGAGCGGCGCAGATAATAGCCCAGCGACAGCCCCATTTGCCCGCCGCCAACTATGACGATGTCGTGCGTTTTCATTTGGTCGCTCCCATTCCGAGGATCGAGGCAGTGCTGGAGAAAGCATTGGCGCCGCAGCAGCTTGCTAAACCTCGCATAACTTTGAACGATGTGCATTCCTCTAAGGACCGAAATAGCACGGCGAATCCATATTTCCACGGTTTTGGAAATATCGATTGACGAGCGTTCGGTGCGCCCATATTTCGATAATCCTAGAAGGATCGACGAATCATGAATGACCTCAACTCCCAGGTGTGGGCAGTCGATGCATTGAACGCTTTGGCGCATGAAACGCGCTTGTCCGTGTTCCGCATGCTGATCCAGGCAGGGCCGGAAGGCTATGTCGCGGGCGCAATCGCCGAGCGCGCGGGCGTGCCGCAGTCGACGATGTCCCACCACTTGAGCACGCTTGAGCGCGCAGGGCTCGTTCAATCCGAACGAGAAAGCCGTCTCATTCGCTACCGCGCCAATTACGCGGGCATGCAGCGTCTGCTCACGTTCCTCATGCAGGATTGCTGCCAGGGGGCGCCGGAGATGTGCTCGGACCTGATCGCCAAGATTCGCTGCGATACATCAGCTTGAGGGTGCTCCATGTCCGACAGAACCTACAACGTCCTGTTCCTATGTACCGGTAACAGCGCGCGCTCCATCCTGGGCGAGGCGCTCATGAATCAGCTCGGTGGTGATCGCTTCGTGGCGTACAGTGCCGGGAGCCACCCCAAAGGCAAGGTTCACCCGATGGCGCTTGCGGTTCTCGATGAACTGGGGATCGACAGGCAAGGCATGTATTCCAAGAGCTGGGACGAGTTTGCGAAGCCCGGCGCTCCTAAGTTCGATTTTATCTTCACCGTCTGTGACAACGCCGCCGGTGAGACATGCCCGGTGTGGATCGGACATCCGATCACCGCGCATTGGGGGATTGAGGACCCGGCTGCAGTTGAAGGTGAAGGCCAGCGCGAAGCGTTCCTGAAGGCGCTACGCTACCTCCACAACCGCCTTTCGCTGTTCCTCACCCTCCCGCACGACAGCATCGACAAGATGGCGATGCAGCAAAAACTTCTCGAAATCGGCCAAAGCGAAGGTGCAAGCCTCAAAGCTGGAGCAAACAGTATGACGACCGACATCATCATCTACCACAACCCCGAGTGCGGCACGTC
Source organism: Novosphingobium sp. (assembly GCF_036820275.1). Taxonomy (GTDB): domain Bacteria; phylum Pseudomonadota; class Alphaproteobacteria; order Sphingomonadales; family Sphingomonadaceae; genus Novosphingobium. The sequence goes on along the minus strand of NZ_DAISLT010000005.1, from coordinate 124,294 downwards.
GCGCAATGCCCTCGCGATGATCCGCAATGCCGGCATCGAGCCGCATGTCATTGAGTATCTGAAGACGCCGCCCTCGCGCGCTCTGTTGGAAAGCCTCATCTCGCGTGCGGCAATGACCCCTCGGGAGCTCCTTCGCGAGAAGGGAACGCCCTTTGCCGAACTGGGTCTTGGCAATCCCGACTTGACCAATGCCGAGTTGATCGATGCGATGATGGAGCATCCGATCCTTATCAACCGGCCGCTGGTCGTCTCGCCGCTCGGCGTGAAGCTCTGCCGTCCGTCAGAAGAAGTGCTCGATCTCATTCCCGCTGCGCAGCAAGGCGCTTTCGCGAAGGAAGACGGCGAACAGGTGGTCGATGCAGCCGGCAATCGCGTAGCCGGTTGAGCGAGCAGAGATCATGACCACTGAGCCCAAGCCGGAACGTCTCTCGTTCCTTGATCGCTATCTGACCCTCTGGATATTCCTGGCCATGGCGCTGGGCGTAGGCTTGGGCTCCGTGTTCCCCGGCCTACCAAAGACAATCGACAGCCTGTCTTGGGGGTCGACAAACATCCCCATCGCAATCGGCCTGATCCTCATGATGTACCCGCCGCTTGCGCGGGTACGGTATGAGGAACTGCCCCATATCCTCGACGACAAGCGGATTCTGGTGATCTCGCTGATCCAGAACTGGCTTATCGGGCCGGTCCTGATGTTCGCCCTCGCGGTTCTGTTCCTGCGCGACAAGCCGGAATACATGACCGGCCTGATCCTGATCGGTCTGGCGCGCTGCATCGCCATGGTTATCGTCTGGAACCAACTTGCGAAGGGCAACAACCAGTACGTTGCAGCGCTGGTCGCGTTCAACTCGATCTTTCAGATCCTGTTCTTCAGCGTCTACGCCTGGTTCTTCCTGGCTTTCCTGCCGCCGATGTTCGGATTGGAAGGCAGCGTGATCGACGTGAGCTTCTGGACGATCGCCCAAGCAGTCCTGATCTACCTTGGCATTCCGTTCCTCGCCGGCTTCATGACCCGAAAGGCGCTGACGAAGGCCAAGGGCAACGAGTGGTATGAGCACACATTCCTGCCGAAGATTGGCCCCGTGACGCTGGTCGCGCTGCTCTTCACGATTGTTGCGATGTTCAGCCTCAAGGGTAGCGAAATTCTTGCGCTGCCTGGTGATGCCCTGCGCGTGGCGGTCCCTTTGACGATCTATTTCGTCGTCCAGTTCACGATCGCGTTCTTCATGGGCAAGCTTGTCGAGAGCGATTACCCGCGCACAACCGCCGTTGCCTTCACGGCAGCCGGCAACAACTTTGAACTCGCCATTGCGGTTGCCATTGCAGCTTTCGGGCTTTCGTCGCCGGTGGCATTCGCAGCCGTCATCGGCCCGCTTGTCGAAGTGCCGGTGCTGATCCTGCTGGTCAACGTCGCCTTCTGGTTCGGGCGGCGTTGGTTCGTGGACACCGTACCGCAACGGGCCTAGGCCAACTCCTAACCTCAATCGTCAGCCCCGCAGCGCCGGTTTCGAGATCCGTTCTCGGCACCGTTGCTGCAGGACTGATCGTGTCTGGATTGCCTACCGCTCGCCGCTATCCTGCGTCAAAGAATACCTTACGGTAATACGAAATGCGGAACAGCATTGGGTGGAGGGCATCGGGATGGGGTTGGCCAATGTCGAAGACTGACACGCGCGCAGTGCGCAAACCTGTCATCACGTTCGGTGCAGGCGGCGCAATTGGAACGCTTGGCGGATTGATCGGTCTCGGCGGCGCTGAATTCCGTTTACCGCTTCTCGTGGGGCTGTTCGGCTTTCCTGCACTTGAAGCCGTCATCCTCAACAAGGCCATGAGCTTGATCGTCGTGGCTACAGCGCTCCCATTCCGGATGGGCACCGTTCCCGTCGCCGAGATCGCGGCGCACTGGCCGATCATATTCAACTTGCTAACAGGAAGTCTGACCGGCGCCTGGCTCGGCGCCGCTTGGGCTACCCGGTTGCGCGCGGAAACACTGCACCGACTGATTGGCATTCTGCTGGTGATGATCGCGCTCGTCCTGATATTCGGTCATGGCTTGCGAGGCGGCGAGGCATTGATCGCCGATGGATGGTTGCGGATTGCCACGGGCATCCTCGCGGGTTTTGCGATCGGCATCGTTGCCGCTCTGCTCGGGGTTGCAGGAGGCGAGTTGCTCATCCCGACCTTGATTCTGCTATTTGGTGTCGATGTGAAGTTAGCGGGGAGTCTATCGCTCGCGATCAGCCTCCCGACAATGATAGCCGGCTTTGCGCGATATAGCCGGGACAGCAGTTTCGCCGTGATCGGACAGCATCGCAGTTTCGTGACGACGATGGCGGTAGGCTCGATCGTTGGCAGTTTCCTCGGCGGCAGGTTGCTGGGAATCGTGCCGGAATCGCTGTTGCTGCCGATGCTGGCCGGGATCTTGATCCTCTCCGCAGGCAAGATGCTTACCCATCGAAAGCGCTGAAACATCGCAGATGCTCGCTGGGATTGATCCGGCCATCGACAATGGCAGCTTTCTCAGATTTCCAGCCAAAACCGGTCGGACTGCAAACGGCCAGGGCTGCTCATGCCGGGACCTTTTGCAGCGGAACGTTGAACGGCCGCTAGGACCGAAACCTGCCACTCCCCAGCATGATTGCGAATTGCGAGTTTGTCACACTTCTGGGCATCACCCACTACGACCGCACCCGCGACAAAACCCGTGCGGCCACCCCGCTTTGTACCTGAAGCTGCCGCCCATAGCGCAGCGCCGTGGAAGGCGAAGACCATCGTAAGGTAAGGGCGATACCAGAACCGTCCTCGCCGGCCGCGAACAGATCCTGGGTCAGCCCGACGCGCAGACTGTGGGTCGACAGCGCAGCGATAGCTGCGTCCAGGTCGGCGGTGGGCACATCAACCAGCCCCTCACGCGCGGCTGCGAGTGCTATCCGCCGGTAGATCCCGGTGACACCCTGCCGGGTGAGGGGCGCATCGCCGACCGTGAATGTGACCAGCAGGGCCGCGCCGTCTGCATCCTCGTCCCCCCAGCGGGCATCAGCCGCCTCCTTGGCGCGCTGGCGCCGGCGATCGACCCCGACCCTTCTGAACAAGATCCCTTCGTTGATCCCGCTTTCCGAGCGCCAGCGCGCAATTCGGCGCATGGTGTCGGCCGAGAGCCAGGCCCAGGCGCCGAGGCCATCCTGATCGGTCTTGGAGCGGGGCAGGTGGAGCAAGCCGGTGCCATCGCCCTGCGGCCGCAGATCCTTGATTTCGACGGCAGTGAGTTCGCTGACGCGCAGCCCGGCATCGTAGCCGAGCGACAGCAGCGCGGCATCGCGCACGCCTTGCACGTCGTGGCTGCAGGCGTCCAGCAGCCCGGTGATAGTGAACCCGCGGACTTCGGCGAGATCACCGCCAAAGCGCAAGGGTGCGGCCTGGCGCTGCGCGGCGCCCTGGCGGCGACGCTGGGCGCGCAGCGCATTGCGCACCATCGGCGCCGCGGTTGGCGGCGTGTCACCGCCGACTTCGAGCATGCGGTGCACGGTGGCGAGACTGGCGATCCGCCGGGCCAGCGTTGCCGGTTTCTTGCCATCGGCTTCGAGCGTGCGCAGGTAGCGCACCAGGTCCTCCGGATCGGCCGGCAGCGCATGACGATGCTCGTGCGCACACCAGTCGAGCCAGCAGTCGAGATCGGCGGCGATGGCCAGCTTGGAGGCTGGCGCCATCGCCTCGAGCGCGGTTTCGAGACCGAGCGCGCTCACCGGCGTCAACTCATCCGAAACCGCGCGGCCGAGCGTCGCCACGAGGCGCTCATCGGGCGTGACAGCCTGGGCGCGCCGCGCATGGCGGCGTGGTAGCGGCCCGGCGCCGCGGACCAGGATGACGGTCGTGGGCGCCGTTGGCACCGGGCGAGCCCGAGATGACGGTAGCGAACCCTGATCGAGCGAGACTGCATCAGGCGAAGCGAATGGGTTCAATGTTGAAAACGTGCCCTCATTGGTCGGAAGTGTCTCATCATCGTCCTGGTGACTCACGCCCTGCCCCGCCGTTCTGTTATCCACAATAATCAGCCTGTTATTACCATAATGTCCGATTATGGAAAGTGGCTTTTAAGGCGGTGGCACGGGTGAGGGGATGTGCCACCTGATCCATTTAGGTGTCACACATTGTATCTCGTTGCTCTCGATTATCATTGGATATATATTGATGACCTCGAAAACTCTTACACAATTGAGCGTCACATGACCGTCCAGATCAACATTACGCCAAAAGGTCGCATGAGTCTGCCCGCAGACATTCGCAAGCGCTTGGGCCTTACGGATGGCGGTGCGATCTATCTTGATGAAACCGACGATGGCGTCGTCCTGCGCACCGCCGCACAGGCGGTGGCGCGCGCGCAGGCCTTGGCCAAGCGCTATACCGGCGATAATCCCGACAGCTCGGTCGAAGCCTTCCTGGCCGGTCGCCGGGAGGATAGCGGCGAATGACCGACATCGTGCTCGATGCCTCCGCGCTGCTCGCGATGCTCAAGGGTGAGCGCGGCGCCGCCAAGGTGGCGACCGCCATCGCCGGCGCGCGGATCAGCGCTGTCAATTACGCCGAAGTCATCAGTCACTTCGTGCATGCCGGGATGCCGGAGCACGAAGTGGACGCGATGCTCGATCCGCTGCCTTTAACCGTTGTGCCGGTCGACAAGGCTTTGGCCCAACTCGCCGGCCGTCTGCGCGCGGTGACCTCAAGTGCCGGTCTGTCGCTTGGCGATCGCTGCTGCCTCGCCCTCGCCCAGCGCGACGGCCTTCCTGCCTGGACCAGCGACCTCGCTTGGAAGACCGTCGCAGATGTTGTCCAAGTGAAGATCGTCGCCATTCGCTAAATCGGAAGGCGGCTTTCGACCGAACAGCGTTTGGGCATTATGCCCACGGCATATACGGCATCGCTTGCTCCCGCGCACAGCGGGCGTCCAGTTTTGCAAGCTCCGCGGCGACATCAATATGGCGCAGTTCCGGATGGCCTGCCATTCTCGCTACCCGTTCTCGTAAACGGCGCGGCCATCGGGCGCTGCGGGAAATCAGCATGGCCTGCAAGGTCGGGAAGGCCCACAGCAGCAACCACTCCAGATCCCGGGGCTGGTTGCCGGCCTCCTCGCGAACCGAACTCCGGCCAGCTGGCGGCCGCGGCGCAAGCAAAGTTTGCACGGCACTCAAAACCCAGGCCCGATAGACCGGCGACAGCTCACAATAGAAGGATGGCGAAAAGGTACATGGGCGGTGATCGCGCACCCAGTGACGATGTGGGCGACTGAATGAATTTATCAGACTTCCCGTACCGATTTGCGGAGCAAGCAAGGCCCATGTCAGATCACCAACCACATCCAGCATCTGCCGAGACGTGACCGGACCCGCCCCTGTAAGATAAGCGTTCTGCCCCAGGATCGCCCGACGCAATTGACGTTCAAAAGCCATCAGCCGCGCAAAGCGCACGCCGTCCGGCTGCCAGGTCTCGCTCGCCGCATACCTGGGAGCAAACTTACCGGGATTTCTAGGAGCATGGCCGCAATCTGCACAGACAAACTCAACAGGATCGGCGTAGACAAAGCGCGGCTCGTGCCGAGGATCGCAATTATCGCAAAAATCGTGACGCCATGAGCAATGGCGATGGCAGAAATTGAGCGGGAGCGCGGTTTCACGGTCAAGGTAGGCGCCGCCGGACCGATGCGCTTCGTCGAGGCATTGACGGCACCAGTTGAGGTCCAGGTTTCCCCTCATACGCCCGCCGCGACCGGGCGCCGGCAACCAATTCACGACGAGCCGAGGCCATACCTCAGCAAGCTGAAGCCCTCGGATATCGGCGGGTTCAGCGCGGCACGCCGTTATCACTTGCGCGGCTTCATCCTCCTGCCAGGTAACGTCCGGCCGGTTTCGCGGCATAGCCCCGTTCGGCGCCAGCCAATCCAGGAGTTGCGGAGTTTCCAGGTCGTATTGGGCTGCGGTTCGCCCAAGCCACGACGAGACCAACTCGCAAGGTCGGGGTCGAGGCGCGACCGGCAACACTGTTTTCGCTTCAATGCGCCGTGCGGCTCCCATAGCTCGCGTTCCTTTCGCCCCGCCGACGGACCAGGCTTTTCATGCTGACGGAAGGCAAAACCAAATCTTCCGCATCCAGGTCGCTGGCCGTTATGCGCTCAGCGCCGGTTTCGATCGCTCTGACCGCCAGCGATTCTACCAGGCGAAAGATCCGTCCAGTATTCCCGTCACTGAGATCCAGAATGCCGAGACGACAACGATCGCCCGTCAGCTCGGACGGCTGACGGAGCGGCAAAATGGCCCCCATGGTCTGGAGCAAGTCGCGGAACGCCTCATCGTCTCGCCAACGCGTGAGTTCCACAGCGTCGAACCGTTCGGCCAAGGCGGCGTCGGTCAGCAGCGCGGCTCGGGCCTCGTGATTGCCCGTACATACGATGGGAATTTTCAGGTCATTCGCGAAATAGCGCAGCGTGTTGAGAAAAATCCGCTGCTGACGCGGCGTACAGGCGAGCATGTGGTTGATCTCGTCGAGGATCAGCATGCGCGCGCGGACCTGGGTCATAACCCGGCGGGCAAGATGGCGCGCGCGGCTGATTTCAGTGCGGCCTTCCGACCAGGCAACCTTGCCAGCGTAACCGGCGCCCAAAGCTTCGAGCAGCTCCCCGTAAAACTCCCCTTCGGTCGGCTGTGGTGGCAGTTGCACCGCGACCACCGGGATGGTGGCGACGCCAATCCTGTCATCGAAGCTGCGGGGGTTTTCCATCTCGAACCGCTCGACGATGCGGGTCTTCCCCATTCCGGTCTGTCCGAAGATCAACAGACACGGCATGCGGGTTCGGGCCGGATAGGTGAACATCGCCTCGAGGGTTGCCCGCACCGCCTCCGCCTTCGGAAAGCCGAGCCAGCGATCCTGCCGGATCCAGGCAATGCGCTCTGAATCGGGGCGTCGTGCCCGTTGCCGATAGCCTTCGGCGAGATGTGTCGCAGATATCATCGCCGCATCTCCTCGACGACGAAAGGAAGCCGCGCCGGCTCTTGCAAAGTGACCTTGTCTTCCAACAAAGGCTCCTGCGGCTTCTTCTCGGTGGAGACGGGGAAAACGGATTCACGCGCACGATGCGCGTCGGAGAGCGCTTTTCGGGTGCGCTGCAACGCAAGCCGCGCGGCCTTGGTTTTATGCGCGGCTTCAGAAATGATCGCACGCTGCGTTTCCACTGCAGCGAATATCAGAGCCTCATTGCGCGCGTCCAAACCCTTGGCTCGGATGGCCTGCACCGCCTGCCTCTGTTCCCAGCGCGTGATCGCCGGGCGCCGCAGGTCGCGATAGGGCACTTCCAAATGATCGCCGTCAGGCAGTTCCAGCCACACACGCGACAAATCGCGCGGGTCCCAGCGGACCGCCATGCGCTGTCCGTGCCGAGTGTACCAACATGGGAGGGCATCGTCCCAGTAATGCGTGTTGAAAAGCTCTATTCCATTGGGCGTCACGGCGCGGCTCGCGCATGGCAGGAAGTCGAAAAGGAAACAACCAGGATCGAGCGGCAGGCGCATGAGTTCTGGCCGCCGGGCTATCGCCTCATCCCACGCCAATGAGGGCGGGATGCCGAGGCTGCGGTGACGTTCCGCGTGATAGGGGCCGATGATCTGGGCCGTCAGCCAGGCTTCCAGCTCAGCCATGGTCATGCAGGCCCGCCCATCCGCGTCATACTCCCCTTTCTCCAGCACATTCGAAAAGGTCGTCCCTGGTAACAGGTGCACCGCCCCCATCATCGTGCCGATCAGCCGCTCGATATGCCCGCCAAAGTGCGGCCGCTTGATTGGCCGGTACTCTAGCTCGATGGAATAGGTGCGGCAGCCGCGCCTGAGAGCTTCGCTATGATGCTCTCGCGCATTATCGAGATGGAGTCGGTCCATCAGGCCATAGTTCGGCCAAGGCGCAGCCAAACCGCGTTCAGCGAGCCAATCATCCTTGGGCAGCACTGCGTGGCGCATGCACATGCCCACCGACACGGCGGAGGGCGCCAACAGGTCCAGATGGAATCCCGGTATCGTCCGGCTCGCAATGTCGATCATCACGGTCAGCCATGGGCGACCGATGGGCTTGCGATACAGATCATCGACGACGATCACATCAACGAGTGTGTGATCCGATTGGACCACTTCGAGTGCGAAGCCCGCTTCCATCGCAGCGCGATTGGGCTCCCATCGATCATTGGCTGCCTTAGCACCGAGGCGTCGTCGAGCCGTCGAAACGGGAGGCAAGGCCTGTACACGTGCGGTGATTGCCTTGGTGCTCGGCGGCCGAATTCCGGACTTCCTGCACTCGTGGTCCAACCAACGTCGCAGAGCTTGGACGCTTGGCTTTTCGCGGGTCAGGTAATGTTCTTCGATCCCTCGGCTGATCAATTGCTCGACATCGGCTGACAGATTTCGACTCCCGCATGTCCGGCCACGCTTGCCCGGTAACAACGAGGCGGCACAGGGCGCAGCGCGATATCGCTGAAGGAGTTCGTGAAAGCGGGATCTTTGAAGCCCCAGCTTTGACATGGCCTCAGTCGCGACTTCGGCGGAGATGCGCGGGCAATTTGCCAGCGGACGGATTACCATCTCGCGGCGACGTGCCTCTTCCCAATCTGCGTCCGATGCGGTTTTTGCCACCTGCATAGCCAATCAGCCTTGCTGGAAAGCCAGCAGTGAGTTTCTGCCTTTTGCAACGCGGAGTCCAGAGTGGGCTGCACTCCTCGCTCTCCGTTTTAACTTTCGCTTGTCCGATATTTGAGGAGTTCATCCGGCATTTGAAAGTGAGGTTGCCCGCCATTCTTGGGTCCGGCGAATTAGGAAAACCGACAAGCGTTCAAGAGGCTCAGGAAGCTATTCTGAATTGCCGATGCAATCGCTTGCAACTATCAAAACAGGTGAAGTTGGGGAAATCCCTCGATCTAGCGCCGTAAAACTTGCTTCTACCAACAGCCTTAGCCAAAAGCGGCAGCTTGCGCCAGGATTGGGACAGGCTGTCTGTGAAAACCGAAATTGCAACGCGATACACGATAAGTCCCGACGCAAAAGATGACGGCGAAGCGATTGTGTTCATCCATGGCCTATCCGGTTCGCCAGGATCTACCTGGGGAAAGATGGCAGAGTGCATTGATAGCGATCCCGATTTCGCCGGGGTTACAGTCGACTATTATGCTTACCCAACCCGCCTAGTCCGCTTGCCATTTACACCTCCATTACCTGGCCTCAGAGATCTTGCGGACGGCCTTAGAACGTTCTTGGAAGAGCGCCACGGTCGAAGAGCCACAATTTCGATTGTCGCGCACAGTTTGGGCGGACTGATTGCGCGTCATCTGGTTACTTCAAATATCCGACTCGGAAGCTCTCTAAATATTCGCCGCATTGCGCTCCTCGCGGTGCCGAGCACAGGATCGACGCTTGCTAACGTAGGATCTTTAATTTCGTTCCCACATCGGCAATTGAAAGCCCTTAGTCGCGATGAGGGCGGTCTAACTACATTGAATATCGACTGGGAACATCTCAAGGTCGAAGATCTCATAAATGTTCGTTACATACTAGGTGGTTCTGATCGAACAGTTCCGTCCGATAGCGCCGTTCCCTATATAGGACGAAACAACAAATCCGTTATTATTGACGCGGATCACAGATCGATTGTTGCACCTAATGGGCGAGATGACCTTCGCTACAAGACTCTCAAACGCTTTTTGAAAGCAGATGAGCCGATGCTCGAGCATAAGTCGGCAGCGCAGAAGGTCGTTCCATTCGAACGACCGGCCGATCCACTGTTCGATGTTTACACTCCTATAAATGAGACATTTTACTTAAAACGCTCATTTGACAGTGTAGTTCTGGATGTAATGTCTCGTGGTCACATGTGGTTGACCGGAGATTCGGGAATTGGCAAGTCCGCTGCCGCTCGGCGCGCGATCTATTCTAGCGGCTGGCGTTTATTCCACATCAATCTCTCTGCCCATGATATTGCAGGACCTGAACGTCTTTTGGCATCACTCTGCGCGGAACTGGCCTCGATATCGGAAATGCCGCTTTTAGAGACCCATGACGCAACGTTCAATGACCAGGCAGCATTCGGGAAACGCCTGCTTATGGACCTAAGATCAGATAGTGTAACAACTATTCTCGTTGAAGAGATGCCGCTAAATGCGCAATCCCTTGGAATTGCGACGCAAACAATTTCCAAATTTCTTGAAATTTTAGATTCCGACGACCGGCTATACGGGCAAATTCGGTTTGTATTTTCATCAAGAATTGCAGTTTCGTCAATTGGGGTAGATTTGAGTAGTAAAGTGCGGGAAAAGATACAGTTCCTACCTGTCGACTTGTGGAGCGAGCAGGATATCACTCGTTTAATCCAGCTTCTAACCCCTGCGGTAAAGTCAGATCTCTCTGCCCAACACCAGAGTTCAATTGCTCAAGCTTCGAAGGGATCACCTAGGTTCGTGAAGATGGTCTTTAGGCATTGGCGAAATCGAACGGCGGGTAACTCCTCGGTTGAGGAACTCTGCGCTCAAGTCGGACAGGAGCTCGTGCTTTGACCTATCGCAAAGCCCTTCGGCCGCGAACCATCATCCCTGACAATCTTTATGTCGATCGCGACGCAGACCGCCAGTTGAACGATGTTATCGATGACATGGGACGCCCGGGCTACATCCTAGTTGCCCGGCAGATGGGCAAGACTAACCTGCTGCTTAGGATGAAGCGTCGCCGTGAAGCAGACGGTGAATTGGCGGTCTATGTTGATCTGTCGATCGGCTTCAGTGACGCCCGTGGCTTGTTCCATCATCTAATTGACAGCCTGCTGGAATCACTTCCACTGGATGATGTACGCGAGAAAATCAATCTAGATCGTCTTGGATCCACTGTGGATCCGAGCGTTGAATATGATCGACATCTCCGGCTGGTTTTATCTGCCTCAAAAAAAGAACGGGTCATTATCATTCTCGATGAGATCGATTCTCTTGTGGGGCAACCTTACTCGGATCGTATCTTATCGCAGGTTCGCAGCATGTATTTCGCGAGGGCAAATTTCGCGATTTATGAAAGTTTGACCTACGTCCTATCGGGCGTGGCAGAGCCGACTGATCTCATTAAAGATAAAAACATCTCCCCGTTCAATATCGGTGAGAAAATATATCTTAGCGATTTCAGTCGCTCTGAGGTTTCTAGCCTCCTTCGCAAAGCCGGAATCGAGTTCGATCTGGAAATTCAGGAAGCCGTATACGGTTGGACAAGCGGAAATCCTCGAATGACGTGGGATGTATACTCCGCACTTGAGGATGCTATGGCCGCTGCCGAGCAAGTGGATCTTGCGACGGTCGATGCTGTGATAGAGAGACTCTACCTTACTCGCTTTGATAGGGCTCCGCTCGACCACATTCGGGCTCTAGCGGAAAATGAGCCCGAGGTAAGGGCTGCACTAGTTGCGTTGCTTTATGGGAAAGGCGAAACCCTCGACGATAGATCCAAAAGCAAGCTCTATCTTGCAGGTATTACAACCGCATCTGCGAACCACGCCCCCACCATTAAGAACCGTGTGATTGAACATGCATTGTCAGAGACATGGCTTGCTCAGGTGGAAGCGGGTCAAAAAGGTCTCCTGACTGCAGCTGGCCGGAGGTATTCCAGCGGCGAATATCGTGCGTCAATTGATTTGTTCAACCAATACATAGGTTCTGGCGGGGCCATCGAAAGCCTTGAGGACTTTGAACTCCTTCAGTACGGAATGGCCCTGTACAATTTGGGGCTTTTTCAAGAAGCCATAGGCATACTAGATCTCGCTAGCACCAAGACACGTTCCAACGAAGTGCGCACAATGCTGAGCTATCACAAAGGCTTAGCAATTATGCTACTTGGGAAGCCAGAAGATGCCATTGAGATACTGCAGCCAATTGCCGAGGCTGCAGGTAATTACATGCTCAAGGCAAGGCACGCCGTTGGGACCGCATATTTGCACATCTCAATGATAGACAATGCGGACTTGATTCTGAAAATTAACGAGGATGTTTTAAATGACATCCAGGTTGATCATGAGCTCACACCAGAGGTGAAATCGGAGATCATCACCGCAGTCTATTATAATATTGGGCAAGTGTACTCGGCTCTTAACAGGACTGCGGAAGCCAGGTCAGCCTTCAACTCAGCCCATAATGCAGCGGTAACGGCGTTCAAGCCCGCTTTCGCGTCTGTCAGACTCCGCGCTGCGGAGAATGATGAAGAGCGCGCAGCCATTCTTGCGGAGACGTCCGAAATTGTTGTCCGTGATCGCATCCCTTATGCAACCGTGAGGGGAACTCTCGGATTTGATGAAAGCGACATGGCCGAGCTTATGGCGGTCTCGCTGGCCCTGGGCGACCTAGCTACGTTTGATCGGCTTTTAGACGTCGCGCAATCGCGAGCCGGAACCAACCCATTTGAGACCATTGTTAATCTTGCTAACGTCGGTGATCGGAAAACCGCGACCGGTAGCATCAAGGCCCTACTTAAAAAAGCATTAACTACGCCATCTATTACTCGAGAGGCATTGTTCAAGCAGAAGCTTAGCGCAGCTTCTGCATTACTTGCTTTGTCCGCCGATAGTGATCAAGAATTGGCTTTTGAGACGTATTGGGCGCTCGTTTCTCAACCTGAAGCTATGGAATTCTTGAATGCTAACGATACGGTTTCTTTAGCGAATCAAGTTGGAACTGATCTCAACAACGGCAATCTCTCGCGTGCGAAGCAAATCATGCTCTTCGTCCGGAAGAATGAAAAGAGGTTAGCCGAAGGAAGCAGCACTATGTTTGCTTTCTTTGTTTATCAAGAGATGATAATTCATCGTATGGAACAAAACTATACGAAATCTCTACATGCAGCCAGAGAGGTATTGTCTTTGGTTTCACCTGAGAGCGTAAAAAATGATGCTGCTGCAATTCGTAACTCTGCGCTAGTTGAACGACTTCGCCAAGCCGCGACGCGGCACATTGGAAATCATTCAATTCCGGGACCTAGGATTGGGCGCAATGAGTTTGTTATAGTATCTGACGTTGCGACCGGATCTATAACTAGAGTAAAATTCAAAAAGGTTGCAGACAGGATTGCCAGTGGCGAACTTGAGATCGTAACTGATAGAGATAGCCTGATAAGTCGTTAGTATCGGGAAATTTCCGCCACTGCAGTTTTCGATTTACGGCTGATGATAAAATTGAATTTATCTTCGGCCGTAGTCCACGAACTTTGAAAGTGCTGATATTTACATTCCAATGTGACATTCGGCCACCGTATAAATTCATGTCCTACATTCACTAACTGAGAATAGCGCGCACCTCTGGGACGAGTGTATAAACCGCCTCGCGTCGCGCACCTCGGTTGTCATGGTCAACCCGATACCCTTGATAATGTCGGTGAACCAAACCTGCCCTAACCAGATCAGAAACCGCACGGCTGACGCTGCACCGAGCTGACTGCTGCAATCGGTCCTGCATCTGGGCGTCCAGCACATCGTCCAAATCTGCCGGATCGGCCGGCATAGTGTCCTCGCGCTTCATTTCATCGAGCAACTTCTGACGAATGGCCTGCCTGCGATGATGGCGCTGCGCCATCGGGATCATCGCTTTCCCCAGCCAGTCCCGAACGGGAACCGCCTGTTCCTCGTCGATGATGTAAGGGCCAGCCACTCCCTTGGGGTTGGCCGCCCGTGCCAGCAAATTGAGGACAAGCAAGGTGTAACGCGGGCGAGGTGACACCTCCATGATCCGCGCGACGAGCGTAGGCATGTCCATCCGTTTGATGGGAACGGGCGCGGGAACGGCGCGCGGTTCGAACAGATCGGGCTGATGGAACATGTCACGAATCTACCGCACCCGAATCCCGAGGTGAATCCCCTATCTCCCTTGCTTCAAGATTTTACAGCTATGGCACTTTACCAGCGATTTTGCGCGACGGGTAAAGTGCCATAGCTGCCACCTCACCATGAGCCGGCCAGCATAATCATTCCGCATTGGAAGATTGCGCGCACCTCACAGATCAAGCCCAAGGTTCTTTTCAGGAAGCCCCGGCAGTTGCGGTTCGCTACCCGCGATAGGCGGAAGACCGCGCAGATCATCAACATCGAGCGGCACGACGCCAAGCCCATCACCTTCAAGCTGGCCTCGATCGTCGCTCTGGCTCGCCTCTGGCAACGCGCTCAGCCCCATCAACGGCTTACCATCGGCATCGTACTTGGAATAATCGATCTCCGACGTTCCCATGGGCGGGAGATCCAACAGATCGCCTCCGTCCATTTCAGCGCCCTCTGCTGACGATCCGCCGTCCAACTCGATTTTGCCCAGCGCAGCCGTGAGCGCCGCATCGGCCGCGGCCTCCTTCGCCTCGGGCCCGTCAATATCGATCTGACCGGTCGTCTCGAGCGCCGAGGTCTTGTCGCCGGCATTGCGATCGAGTTGCCGCTCCAGCTTCTGCCGGTCGTCCACGACGATGGTGATGTCGTCGCGCACGCGCGTCACCCCGACATTGAAAAGCCGCTGGTTCGAGAGATTACGCTCGTAGCTCAGCATCACGGTGATCGCCTTGTCGGCGGTGACACCCTGAGCCATGTGCATGTTAAGCGAGTAGGCAAGATCCAACCGAGAAAGCATCGGATCACCGCGCTCTAGCGTGACCTGCTCCTTCGTCGCGGTTTCGACCGTCACCCCCTTCTCGTCGATCGCCACCACACGAGCGAGTGCGGAATTGAAAAGACCCCGCTCCTTGTCGTTGGCTGTCCAGCGGATCTGGTCGCCCTCGTACATCCTGAGGCTTTCGAGTTTGCTGAGCTCCAGGCGCTCTCGCGTCACGTTCGGATCGATTTGCTGCGGATCGAAGCGAATGCGCCGCCCGCTGGCCGACTGAACTTCGACTTTGCCATTCGCGAAAACATGGCTGACGGCATAGACGCCGCGCCCAAGCCCGATCTCTGGCACCCTGCCCGTGACATGCAGCGCCTGCCCCGCCGTATAGTTCTGCGCGTAGCGCAGCTCCTCGCAGGTCTTGCTGACCCGGTCGTAGACCGTGACCGCGAGCCCATCGCCCTTCAGCGATCCATCGGCGGCAAGCCCAGCCTGGATCTCGGCATTGACGGTAGCACGCGTCTCGCGACCCGAGGCGAAGACCGCTGTCACCGCCCTTTCCGCCTCCGGCAGCGCAAGCCAAAGCTGCGCCGCCTGCTCAGCCGGCTCGCCGCTTTCGATAACCTTGTCGCCGAGCACCTTGAGCGCCTGGGTTGCACGTCCGACATTCGCGAGCGCAGCAACAGTCCGCAGCTGATCGGTGCGCTGCCGGATGTTCTGGTCCATACGCGCCATGAAGGCGCCGCCAGCCTGGACCATGGCGAAGGCCTTGCCGGCATTGATCGAGGAAAGCTGCTGGCGGTCCCCGACCATCGCGACCTTGTCGATGCCCATTGCCTCGGCAATCGTCAGCAGCTTCAGCATATCGTCGCTGGAGACCATCGAAGTCTCGTCCACGACGATCGTCGTGTCCTTGAGTTCGTCACGCCGCGCCAGCGCCATCGGGCTCTGCGGATCGGCAAGGTGCTGCTGGTTCTGCCAGATGAAGGCGGCAATCGTCTGGGCCTCGATCCCGGCCGCCCTCATATCCTCGACGGTCATTTCCCGCGGAACCATGCCCTCACGCATGTCGGCGACCATCTTGTTCTGGAAGGCGAGCCCCAGGACCTTGCGCCCCTCCTCGCCGGCAACGCCCGACACTGCCTGCAGCATCGTGGACTTGCCCGCGCCGGCCACGCCCTGAACGACTACGTATCGGTCCGCCCCTGACACGATCATCGTCGCGGCCGCCAGCTGACCCTCGTTGAGCTGATGGGGCGAGACCGCCTGTAGCCGGTCCGGAGCCTCGGCCGGCACGACCATCCCCACGGCCTTACCATTACTGCCCGCGATATAATCGAGGATCTTCTGCTCGGTCGCCAAGGCCTCCGGCGTGGTCACCGCCGGCACTTTCACGCCCCGCTCCCGGATATGCCCGCTGACAAGATCGCCGCGCGCCACGAGACGATCGACCCGCGCCTCGATTTGCCCGATCGTGACGCCCTGCAGGCCAAAATCGAGCGCGGTCTTGGCAACCTTGTTGATGTCGAAGGCCGCCTCGCGCTGACCGAGGTGGCGGATGGCTGAGGCCACCGCGATCTGCGCGCGGGCCTCAGGCGCCGACTGGGCGATGCGGGCAATTCCCTTGTCCACCAACGGGTCGGGCGAGCGCAGCAATCCTGCTAAGAACTCGCGCGCGCTTTTCACCACCTCGACCATCGCCTGGTAGCCGCGCCCGAACGCGGAATCCGCCTGTGGCGCCTCCGCATCACGTAGCGCTGCTGCCAGCACATCCTTGCCGTCGAACCCGAGCGCGGCTGCCTTGTCGCTCCAGTCCTTCAGCAGCCCCTCGCGGCCTTCGACATTGAGCTTGGGATCGCGGGTATTGACGGTCACGCCGTCGCGCCCCTTGGCCGAGACGATCCCGAGCTGCTCGGCTTTCAGCAGGATCTGCTCGCGCCGCTGGCTGAAAGCCTCGATCACCGCCTTGGGCACCCCGGTGATCTCGAAGGTCCCGTGCTTGCCCTGAAGCTCGACCTTGTAGCCCAGCTTCTCCATCTCGGCGCGCAGGTAGGCATGGTAGATCGAGCCGATCACCGTGTTGTTCGACCACAGCTTGTCCGCGTGGAGCGCCTGCCATTTGCCGTCGGGCATGCGCGTCATGTTGGCGACGATCGCATGGATATGCGCCTGGGGATCGAGCGCCCGGCTCGTGTCGTGCTGGAACAGCGCATAGACGAGGTTGCCGGTGCTGACCGGCGAGGTCTTGCCATCCACCGTCTTGCGCCCTTCGGCAAGGTTCTTCTCGACCCAGGCCATGGTCTGCTGCACAGCCTTGAGGTGTGCGCCCTCGGGTCCGAGGATCCGCTTGTCGCCGGCGATATAGGCCATGAGCGAGACCGACTTCGGCGCCGAAAAGGTAAGGTCGTACCCGGGCCGGCGATTGTCCTTGGCATCGAGCCGCTCGCCGTCCGGCGCCACGCCCTTGAGCACGCTTTCGAAGGTATCGCGGGCGACGGCGCCGGCACTCTCGAGCGGGGTACCCTTGATGCCCTCCCCGCCCCACTGGCTGACATCGCCGGCGTGCGCGTCGGTGTAGTATTCCCCGCTCACGAAATCGTCTTTCGTGAAATACTGCGCCGCGCCGCCGGCGGAGCGAACCGAGGCGATCGACAGCATCGTCAGTCACCGATGCCGAGATCGGCATCCTCGCCCTCGAGACCGAACCCGTCGCGGGCCTCGCGCACGCCGAGATCTTCCTCCCAGGGCTGGGGATGGGCCTGGTGCAAAATGGCCGGATCGTGCCGATCCCCCCTGCCCCGCTCCTCCGCCCGGATCTGGCCGACATCGATGCGATCGACGGGTCGCTCACGCTCCTCGCGGTGCTCGTCATCGCGCCGACCGGCGGCGCCATGCGGAGCGCTCGGATCCATTCGCTCGAACGCCTCGCGCGCATTGGGATCGCGCCCGTCCCGGTCCTGCGCTTCGGTCGGTTGCTCAAGGATGCTCGCCGCCTGCGCCAAGACCAGATCGCGCGCGGCGATCTCCTCGTCGCTGGGCGCAAGGCTTTCGCCGCGCCCGCCATCATCCCCGCCCTTGCCTCGCCCCCCACTTCCGCGTCCCTGCCCTTCAGGATCGCCTGCCACCGGCAGCACGCGCTTCACGAAACCCTCGGCGACTTTGGGATAGTGCGTCCACTCGAGTCGGATGCGCGCCGCCGGAAACCCTTCGGCGAATTTCACGAAGCCGTGCATCGAGGGCAGGTTCATGATGTCGTCGGGAATGACCAGCGGCTCGATTTGCTTGCGCGGCGTCAGCGTCGAGGCGTCGCGGGTGTTGTTGTAGCCATAGCTGTACCCCTCATCCATCTGCCGGATTTCGCGGTTGCCGATATAGCGCGCGCACTGCTCGGCGGTGTCGAGATCGGCGGCGGCCAGCATCAGCTTGGTGCGCGCCAGCGAGGACAAGTTGCGGGCATTTTCCTCCCCGTAGACCTGCACGAGTTTGTCGAAGGAGTGGAGCCCGAGGATCATGGCCCCGCCGAAATTGCGTGCGGTCTGCAGGCCGCTCTCGATGGCGGGAAGCCGGTGCAGCGCGCCGAGCTCATCGAACATGAACCAGGTGCGTAAGCTACGCGTGTGCGCCATCGTCATGAGCGAATGGATGGCAAGGTTCGACCAGAGCGTCAGCAGCGCCTTGTTCATCTCGAGGTCGACGTAGTTGCAGGTGATGAAGAGGATCGAGCCGGGCTGCTTCTCGCCGGTGATCCAGGCCTTGATCGAGTACGCCTTGCCCTCGTCGGGGAGAAAGCGCAGCGCCTGGGCATTGGTGTTGAAGACCGCGCGGATCGATTCCGCCATGCGTGCCGCCTCGGGCGCGGTCAGCGGGTCGGCGATGGTCTTCTGCAGGTGGCGGTGGACCTGCTTGAGGTCGGCGGTCATCAGGTTGTCCGCGAGCGCGCGATTGGAGGTCTGCCCCTTCTCGATGAGCTTCATGCACATCTCGATGAAGAGGGTGCGCGCCGCGAGCGCCCAGAACGGTTCGGACGAGCCGCCATCCGACGGGATCAGCGCGGCCGCCGCCGCCGTGAATTCGCTGTAGCTCGCGCAGTCATTGAAGATCGTCCAGGCCGGGCAGCGCGCATCCATCGGATTGAGGATCGTGTCGCGCGCGGGATCGTAGAACGCCTCGACGTATGCGCCGGTCAGATCGAACACAACCGCGCTGTCCTGCCGCTCGCGCATCTGTGTCAGATGCCGGCGCAGGACCGTGGTCTTGCCGGTGCCGGTGGTGCCCAGCAACATCGTGTGCGACTGCTCGAGCCGGTGCGGATAGGGAATGCCGGCGAGCGTGTAGGCATGATGAATCCCCGCCGCCTTGCGCGCCCCGAACGGCATCGCCAGCACGTCCTCCGGCGAACGGTCCGGGAAAAGGTCGCGCGCTTCCTTCTCGAAGGCCGCATGGTTGTGCTGGACGATCTCCTGGTAGAGCACTTCGCGCGTCACCAGCATGGCCCCGCGCTCGTGGCGCTCCTCCATGATCGACTTGCCGCGCCGGCGCGAAAAATCGACATACCAGATAGAGGCCGGCACGGTGAGGAACGAGGCGATCAGGAACGATCCGATGACGCCGCGCACCGCCTTGTTCCAGGCCGCCATGACCTCGGGCACATAGGGCACGTAGCCCATGAACGTGCTGCGCACCGAATTGTCGGGCAGATGCAGGTTCACGCGCTTGAAGGCATCGAGCGCGCACCAGTCCCAGAGCGCAGAGAGGATCCGCATGCAGATCAGCTGGAAATTGTTCTCGCTCAGCGTCAGCGATAGGATCGCCGAATAGGCCAGCACGAAGATCGCCAGCCACATGACCGCAGGCATCTTGGCGCCCTGCAGCCACATCAGCACCTGGGTGTTGAGAAGCTGGCTGCCGCGCGTGAAATTGCCCGAGTTGCGCGGCACCTCGCCGCGCGCGGAATGGTGCTTCACATGGACCGGCCGCCCATCACTACGGATGTCAGCGCGCGGCATGGTATCGCTCCATCCGGCGGGCGGTTTCCGCGACGATTTTCTCGCGGTGTTCTGGGTGCTGTTCGAGGATGATCGTGTCGAGCGCGGCCTGCGCATATTCGGTCACGCGGGCAAGCCGCAGCTGGCTGTCCGACTGGGCGCGATGCCCCTCCAGATATTCGACGATGACGAGGCGCAGCAGATCGGCAAACGAGCGCTTCTGATCGGCGGCGATGGCATCGAGCCTAGCGATCTGGTCAGCCTCGAACCGGACGCTTCGCTGGATAATCGGTTTATTCATACTGGCCTCCAAAAAGGAGGCTGGCAGGCTCGAGGAAAGCCCCGATGACATACCGGTTATTCTGAGGGCAAGCAATACGGGAAGTGCCGGTTCTTCAGTATAGCGATCCCAACCGATCCCACGAAAACCGCTGCTTTACTGGTGTTTTCTGGCGCGATCCGGTTGGGATCACATTTGGGATCGGATGGGATCACATCCAATTTCCGTCTAATACCATGATTTGACGCTAAAATCCTGCAACACCGTTGCGTAGGGTGTGCTTAGGAAGCTTTTGTCTCACCCGTGGTCATGCGGCGCGTCTGGGCGTTCGGTCGACGCCGGGCCGGGCAACTAGTTCCGGCGGGGCTGGAGCCGCTGCCAAGCGGAACAGGCCCGCGGCCGCGGTAAATTCGGCGAGCGAGAACAGCAGGGAATTCCATGGTGAAACCTCGGCGATGGCAGTAGATCCGAAAGTACGGCCCGCGCCGTATTTGCGGAAGCGAAGATGCGCGTTAAGCTGAGCGCGTTCAGAGCCCGATCAGCCTGACCAAAGGTACAAGCAATGGCAAAGTCACTGGACGCAGAAATGGCCGCGATCGAAGCCGAGGAACGCAAGCTCGTCGAGCGCCGCCAGGCGCATCAGGCGAGAGTGCGCGAGACGGCAATCGGTTCGGTCGAAAAGGCGGGGCTGCTCAAGGTCCCGCTGGACCGACTGGAGCGGATCATGGCGGCAGTGAAGAGACTGGGCGTAGACGAGGTGGAGAAGCGGCTCCTGGAGGGAGTCCGGGCCGCTTCATAAAGGGGCTCGATCTACAACCAGGGCCGCGCGGTAGAGCCTTTACCGCGCGGCCATTTTCAATCCGGCGCTGTGCGCCCAGTCGGCAGATCGCGGCGCAGCCGTCTCGGCGGCAGGCAGCAAAAAAGGGGAGCCGAAGGCCGCGAGGCTTCGGCTCCCCCTGCATTTGGCGGGCGCTGATGGATACGGGTCAGTAGCAATAGGCCCAGAGCTCGCGCGAGGCTTCCTCGATACCGTGGTCGAGGTCGTGCAGCGTCCATCCGAGTTCATGGTGATGGCTGGCGGCGGTCTCGTAATCGTCCTTGGTCATCGCCGCCCAGTCGATCCGCGCAAGGTAGTCCTCGCTGCGCGCGTGGATGCGCTCGGTCTGGCGGACCCGTGCCTCCATGGCCTCGATTTCGCGCACCAGCTTGGCCTCTTCGGGCGCGGGCTTGGAATCGGGATGGCTCGAGAGAGCGAGGTGGATCGCCCCGCTCGCGCGATGCTTCCAAATGCGCAGGCAGCGGTTCTGGAACTGGGCCTCCTCGACCACCGCGATCACGGCGGTATCCTGATCGAAACAGGCGGCGATGGTCGAGATCGAAAGCAGGCAGGCGCGCGCGTCGAAGTCGTAGACGAGATGCGCGAGATCGCTGCGGTCGAAAACGATCATCTGGGTGCCGTGGCGCGCGCCGTGCGCGGCGAGGATTTCGCGCAGGGCATCGACCGATTGCTGGCTGACGGCAGCCGCTGGGGGCGGCGTATGGGGAGTGGGCGCTGAAGCGCCTGCGGCGGCGTCATCGACGATGCGGAATGACACGGTCATCTGAACCTCCTTCGTTGGACTGCCGCTCCCCTTCCCCCTCTCCTCCTGTCCGATCCGCCCAGCGGATCGGGGGGCGGATCGGGGGCCATTGCGCGCGCCGGTCCCGGCCCGCGCGGAGCCCTTCGGCTCGCCTGCGGCAGCACGTTACCGGAAGGGGGAGGGTCGCCGTGCGCACCGCCGCCAGCGAGCCCCGGCGGGGGCGAGGATGGCGGCGGTGCGCGCGGCGACCTGGCATGGGGGGAACCGTAGGGTTCCCCCCATAGACGCAGACGCCAACGACAAAGGGCCAGCGCCGGGGGAATGCCCCGCCGCTGACCCCATGCTCCTGCCAAGGAAACCGTGGGGCGGCCGCTGCTCGCCGCCCCGCTATGTCACCCCAGCCCCAGCCCGCGACCCTGCCGCTTGGCTTCGGCAGCGTGGGGCGCCTGCGCATCGTAGCGGTAGGCATGGACGGGCACGTTCGCGTCCTTGAGGGCATCGAGCAGGTGGCTCTGAATACCCGAACCCTGACAGATCACCGCTTCGACAGGACGCAGGCTCACAAGCTGGTCATTGCGCTTGAACCCGGCGGCGCGCCCGTGCCGGGCCTGCGGGGCGAACGTGACAAGCGGGACACCATTGCGCGCAGCCCATGCGGCGGCGATGGCATCGCATCCCTTGCGCTGGCCGGTGGTGCACAGCGTCATCGTGGGAATGCGCGCCTTGATCTGGTCGAGCCGGTCGTAAAGCGGCTGGAAATCGTGCCACTCCTGCCCGCCGGAAAACACCACAAGCGGCCCGGTTGGATTGCGCTTTTCGCGTAGCGCGGTGGCGCGGGCTTTGAGGAAATCGGCAGCGGCGATCTGGCTCGCCGTGGTCGCGCTCGACACTTTCGAGCCGCGCGCAGCGCTCCATGGATGGCCGGTCTGTGCCCGGTAGCATTCGGCCGCATAATCGCGCATGCATTCGAGCGCTGCGCGCTGTTCCATTTTGGTCTGCGCGCGCAGTTGCAGGTCTTCGAGTTCGGCGCTGTAAATCTCGCTGCCGTCGGGATCGCGCGCCATCTCGCCAAGCTCGCGGGAAAGGGTGTCTTCCTCACGCGCCACCTTCTCGGCTTCGTAGTGGAACGAATTGACGATGCCCCATGCGATGCCCTGCGCGCAGGGTTCGAGCCGCGTATCACGGAAGAGGTCGAACACGGTCATGACGATGGCGCGGCAATCGTGCTGCGCCTCCTCGGGCCCGGGCATCTCCAGTTCCTCGCGCTCGCCGCGCGGATCGAGGATCGAAAGCGCGTTCACGTCGTCGAAGGCGAGGTGGAACGCATCGCTGGCGGTATCCTCGCGGATCGCCTCGGCAACTGCTTCCTCGCGGCTAGCTGCGCGGTACTCCTCGGGGGTCATTCCGAGGGCTTCACCGAGCGCTGCGAAATCGTTAAACCTGCGGTTATTCGTTTCCTTGGTCATGGTGCAATCCTTGGCAGTGGTTGCGAGCAGGGTCGGGAGAGGGGGTCCAGCCCTCTCCCTTCCCGTCCGGGCTTAGAACGCGGGGATTTCGTCGTTCAGGTCCTCGGCGATGCGGCCGTCTTCGGTGGCGTTGCCTTCACCGAAACCGTCGTCCCGCTGGCGACGCCGGGTCTGGCGCGAACCGTCCATGTTTTCGCGCCGGGGCGTCTGGCGGTTCCAGACCACCCGGTAGCCCTCTTCGTTGTCGCCGAAGAGCATGATCTGGAGCGGTTCGGTAAGGCTGGGGTCTTCGAGACGGCCTTGATAGAACACCTCGCCGGTCGAGTTGCTGGTGGCTTCCCACAAGGCCCCCACCTGCACCCATCGCCGCGCCACATTGAGCGCCACGATTTCGTAAGCCGGGGCCTTGTCGTTGTCGCTCTCGACCGGACGCATGCCGAGACGTGGCAAGTCGATCGAGACGGTTGCGATCGAACCAAGCAGCTGACCATTGATGACCTTGAAAGTACCGATGTTCATGAGCGTTACTCCAATTAATGGGGGATTCTCCCCTAGTCTTTGGTCCGGGGCCTCTCCCCTTCCCTTCCGACACAATAATTCTACCCTCTTTCCTCTAAATACTAAATATCATTGATTTCTTGACAGTATTTCATCGTACACGGTGAGTCCGAGCAAACTAAAGGCCCCGACCAGGGGCCGCATACAGAAATACAAAGGACGTATTGCCCGCCCATGCGGGCAATTCTTCTTCTGACTGTGTTGTTGGGCGCAGCTCTGGCCTGATTTCATCGCACACGGAGCCGTCCTCGCAGGGTCGCAAGGGGCGGGCGCGGCCGGCGGGGGCAACAGAAATCGCGGAGGGTCCGCCCGGAGGGTGGAAACCGTTATTTCTGTTGAGGCGCTGCAAGCGCCGACCCCGGCGGACGGGTCTGCCACGCAGGGATACTGGGAGGCGGCGCAGGGTGCGGTGAAATCACTGGCCCAAAAGACACCATCATGCGCCCCTGCGCATGATTCCTTAGCCGAAGGCTGACTGTCGCAGCGCCGCAGCCGGCCCCAAGGCTCGATCACAGCCCTTCAACCTTTCCCGAGCGCCATCGCGCCGGGCAAAGCCACACCCGGGCAAGGGATCGTCACCCGAAGGGCGGAGATCCGCATAGCGGAGCTCCGGGAGCCGCAGGCGACTAGAGCCCGGTCCCGCCGCCGGCGGGATGCCCCAAATGTCCCCCCAAGTGGCCACCCCCAGTGCCCCTAAGCGTCCGGGCCAAACGCCTGAGATCGCCTGGACACCGCCGGCTTCATCGGCAGGGACCCTCGGCAAACCGGGTCGCCTCTATGACGCTGGAAAGCCCTGAGAGCAGCCGTACCGCGCATGGCTCGAGCAAGCCTGCGCGAATTCCATATTGCGGGCGATCGCCCCGCGCTTTGCCGGTCCACCACCGTCGTACCGCCCAGGCCGTTCATATCTGGAGGAAAGCGCGAAACCGCCATGCTCGACACGTCCAACCTCAAACGGCCGAACCATGGCCGGACTTTCTGCGCGGGATCATGTTCGGCACCTTTCTGGTTACCGTGGTCCTGCTGAAGTTTGCCCCGCTTGCCGGCCCGCACGATCCGGCGCTGCGGGGTCACTATCGCCTGGCCTGGGCCAAGGCGCTCTACGCCAGTTATGGAGAATTCAACCGGCAGCACCAGGCGATCATGACCTGGGTCATCCCGGTGGCATTTGCCGTTGCCGTCCTCTCGGCACTCGTGGCTCTTCGCTACAGCAAACGGACCGGGTTCAGGGTGTTCAAATGGACTTGCGGGCTGCTGCTGCTCGTGCCCATCAAGATCTACTTCCTGGCCCTGCTGGAGGTCATGCTCTGCATGATCATGTTTTCGGTGCCCGGATCCATGAGCGTCCAACTCAATGGTTTCACCCTTTCGGTGTTCGCCTTGGCGGGCCTCACCTACCTGCCGAACTTCGCCGCGCCGCCCGAAGTGGAGATAGCCGCTGAAGCAACGCCCGAAGAAGACACACCCCCGGAGGACACACCCCGAAAGGACACACTGGAAGCAGACAGGCCGAATCCCGAGGCGCCCGATGCCCAAACGCAGGCGCGCGCGCAAAGGCCGGCTACGGAATCACCGGACGAGGAACAGCCGGAAGACAGCGTCTAGCGCAGGCGCTGACGCGCGGCTTGCGCGGAAGGCAGGCACAGCCAGACGCACCGCCTTCGCCCCCAAAGCAACAACCAGGCTCTCCGGCTAGGCCAGCAGATTTGCGTGGATGGCGCCCGAAGCGTGGTGGTCGTGCCAATAGCCAAGCGCGTTATCGAGCCAGCCCTCGGGGAACGGCTGCTCGGCATCGGCGAACTCGGCGAACACGCCGTGCAGGTACTCGGGCGAGACTTCGCCGCTGAACAGCCCTGCCGCGCGGTCGCCCGAGACTTTCGCGGCGAGCGCCTGGACCTGCTGGCCGATGGCTCCGGGCGCCGGGTGCCCTTCGTCGTCGACGACCGCGGTGGCGCCATCCAGAACCACGAAATTGTATCCGGTGGTGCCCTTGATCAGGTCGAGGTCGGCCAGCGAATAATAGTTCGCGTCGCCGATCTGCGGCGGCGCCTGCGGGCTGGCGATCGAGAGCGCCATATAACGGGCGAGCCACTGGCGCGGCGTCAGCGCCGCTGCATGGCTATCGGGAACGGCCTCTTCGGCCATCAGCTTCAGCAGACTGGTTCCTGTCGATGGCAGGAGCAGGCTGCCATACCCCGTGGACTTGGCCTCAGGCACGGCGGCCGGGAACGTTCCATCGGCAGGCGCCGCGTCGTCAGGCAGCGCCTCGCGCGCCGATGAATGAGACGAG
Source organism: Novosphingobium sp. (assembly GCF_036820275.1). Lineage (GTDB taxonomy): Bacteria > Pseudomonadota > Alphaproteobacteria > Sphingomonadales > Sphingomonadaceae > Novosphingobium. The sequence goes on along the minus strand of NZ_DAISLT010000005.1, from coordinate 98,515 downwards.
CCGGCTTCGCTGTCGATCGCCAGCGGGGCGGTGACAGGGACGACGGGGGGAACAGGGGTAATCGACAAGGGCACCTCCCGAGCGCGGGGACCGCCAGGTCCCGGACAACCGCGCTGCGGCGCGGCACCGATCACATCTTCGCTCGGTTCACTATAGGCGATCGGGACAAGGCTCGGGGCCTCCCAAGCTCTATTATCGCAGGAGCCGCACCGCAGCGCGCACGCGGGCGCACCAAGGCCAGAGCAACCCCATTCGTCGGCACTCAATGCGCTGATCAAGGGACTGCCCGTATGGAACCAGCCTGGAGCAATGGGATATAAGCCGCAGGACGGATCGACGTCTTCGCAGGGCGCCGCGCGACCGTGCCGGGCCTTACTCGCCCTTGTCTGCAGGAGTTTCAGGATGAACGTGAAAGATGCGATGGACGGGTATGATTACGACCTGCCCTTGATGGATGCGCTCGACAATCCCGAACTCTCGGTGACCCGCCGTGTGCTGGCGGGCGCGATGATCGGCGAGGGCGTCGACACCGCCTATTTCGCGACCGGCGAAATGGTTGAGGCCTTTGTCGCGCTCGAGGCCGACGCCAGAAGCAAACGTCGGCACGGCGAGGGCTTCCTGGCGCTGGAGGAGATCCTGACCGAGAAGAACCCGTTCCAGATGCGGCTCTGGCACCTGCTCAGCGAAAAGGCGATCGGCGAGGCCATGGTCGATCTTGCATGGCTCCGCGGCCTCGCCCTTCAGCGCGGCCGCATGGCGAAAGTCCTGCGCGAGGAAAGCCTGCCGCTCCAGTACATCCCCGAGCGCGATCTGGTGGAAGGCAAGTCGGCCGCCGAGATGCTGCGCGAGGTGACGCACGCAAAGCGCTGAGCGATCAGGCCACCAGCGCGAGGATCGTTTCGGCTCGGCCGGCCTTACGGACAAACCCGGCCGCCCTGCGTGGTCGATGGGGCTGTCGATGGCTTTGCCGATAGCGCACGTGTTGAAACGCATCGCAGGCCCGTCGACAACGAATTTATGCGCCGGTTGCGGCGCTACCATGGCGCTGGCCGATTGGGGCAGGACCGGGTGCGCGGCTCCATGGGTTGGATGCCCCGGGATGGCCGACACCAGAGCGCGCATCAAGCATCGCGATCTTCTGCCGATCTCCTCTTGTGCTTCGGCCGCAATCGGGTCAGTTTGCGCCATTCCCGGGGGGGCAATCATGATCCGTTGGCTACTATGCCTGACTGTGCTCGGCGTTTTGATGCCGCGTTTGGCCGAGGCGCAAGAGGTACATTTTCTAATCGCGCCCGACACCGTGGCAGCGAAACAGTGCGAGACCGAAGCAGGCAAGGACGCCTGGTGGAATGCGCTTCCCGAGCCGACGCGCCGCGACGCGGGGTTTCAGGCGGAAGGATTGGGCATAGCGCCGGAACAGCATCGCCAAGCCTTGATCGTCGAGCACTGCACGCTGGCCCGCGATGGACTGGTGGACACGTACTCGCAGACCCAAGGCCTCGCAGGCTGGGGTGAATGGTGGTGCAAGGCGAGCTGGAACGACAAGTGCCTCTCGAAGGAAGTCGTCACCGCGCCGGAGGGATCGCAGATCTGCCGGGTGATCTACAGTATTTCGAAAGATCGCGGCGACAATCGCTTCCTCACTGAAGCCTCGGCCTACCTGCAGGACGGGCCGGGCAAGACGCGGCGCTTCAGAACGCTGACAATGACGCTCGACGCGCGCGGGAAAGGCAGTCTGTTCAACCAGGAAAGCGCGCACTTCCGGCTCACCAACGTGCTTGTGACGATGGTGCCCGAGTATTGGTCCGATGCGGCGCGCCGCAAGAATGGCTGCCTCATTCCTGCCGCCCCGCCGGTGCCGCTCCCGCCCCAGCCCTCACCCGGCCCCCTGCCGCAACCGATACCCGCGACATTTTCGCAATCGACGACCGACGGCGGGCATTCCTATCGTTTCGGGTTCGCGAACAGCGGCAGCGTCCCCACCACCATGGGATACGAAGTCTACATGTTCGATGCCTCGGGCGAGCGGCTGTGGGGCACTGGCAGCGTCACCATCGCGCCGAACACCACCTGGGCCAGCGACGGCTTCCATAACTGGAACGCCGTAAGCTGGCGAACGCGCTTTTTCATGATCACCAACTGAAATACCGACGGGGGGAACGAATGACCAAACTGGCAACGCTGCATGTCGATCTTGAGGCGGCGAGGGCCGCGGGTTGCGCGGGCTCACTGCTGGCCGGAACCGAGATCCAGCGCTTTTTGGAGGAGCCTCACGCGATAGACCCCGCCTTGCGCCGGGTGCTCGAAGCAGGTGGGGCATGCACGGTCGTCTATTACGCCTGCGGGACGTGCGCGAATGGCGGTGCCAGGGTCGAGTATTTCTGTTCCGCCGGAGGCTCGGCGCCGGATCACGTCGGATGCGAAGCATGTTGAGACGGATCAGGCACGCATCGGCCGCCGCCATGATCGCTGCAATTGCGGTCACGTCCGCTCCGGGAACGAGTTTGGCCCAGCCCCTGCCCGCGCCGTCGCCCTATCTGATCGAGGGCAACCTCGCGCAGTGCGGACCGCATCCCATCTTTCTCGACTACGCGCTGCCCGACGTCGGAATGGCGACGATAACGCCCGCCGGAACCATGTTGGTCATCAACCCAACGCGGTTGGCGGAGCGGCCAACCGCTGTGCAACTGTTCATTTTTGCCCATGAATGCGGCCATCTGGTCACGCGTGGAAACGAAGCGGACGCGGATTGCTGGGCCATTCGGATCGGACGCGACCAGGGCTGGTTCACGGAAGAGAACTTCCCGGATCTGGTCGCGGATCTCGGAAACACGCCGGGCGATTTCACACATGCTCCCGGCCCGGTTCGCCTTAGGCAGTTGTCCGACTGCTTCCATGCCCCCTGAACGAACCGCGGTGCCAACCGGCGTGCCAGCGATGCAGGGCCCGTCGGCGGCCGCGATGGAGCACGAGGTCACCCCCGCCCCAGCACTGAACGATCAGGCGACCAGCGCCAGGATTGTCTCGGCGCGGCCGGGTCGCCGCGGCGAGACGCGAAAGGGCTGGAGCGGGTTGCCGGTGCGCACGACGAACTGCTCGGCGCCGGTCGCCTCGCGCAGCTGGACGGCCACGGCATAGGCGTTCTCGAACGAGGCGAGCCGCTGCCGCCGAGGGGAGAAGTTCGGCAAAGTCATGGCGCAATTCCTTTGACTGACCTGGGGTGGCCGGGCGCGCCAAACGGCGGTAGCGGGGCTTCAACGCTCCTGGGCCCCGCTCCTCAGCGATTGTCGGGCTGCTTCATGATTTCCTCGTAGCGCGCCTCGGCAACGCCGTAGAACGGCCCGCAATAGCGCATGAGCCCTTCGCGATCACGGATGATGACCAGACCCCGCTGCGCCTTGATCCAGCCCTCGGATTCGAGATTGTGGATCGCGTGGGTGATGCTGGCGCGTCGTACCCCGAGAATGACCGACATGTTCTCATGGGTCAGCGGCATTTCGTCGTGGCCGATGCGATCGTGATACATCAGCAGCTTGCGCGCCAGGCGCTGCTGCACCGTGGCAAAAGGTCATGGTCGTCCTCTCTCGGCCTCATCACGCGGCCAACGGTGAATATTCGCCGCCGGACAAGCTGGAATCACAGGCCAGCATTGAACCGGTCGAGCCAGTCCCGCATCGTCGGGCGTTCCTCGAGCGGGATGGTCGCAGCGACGTCCTGGAAGCGGATCAGATCGAGCGGCGCATCGCGCGCGATCCGGTCGATCTCTCCGGCGGGCAGAAGCCGTTCGTGCCTGATGAAATCGGTCATTCGGCCGGGCCGGGCACGGGTGGTCTTGCGCTACAACCCTTCGACGATGTGGAGGCGGGGCGCCGCCCGCGCCTCGACCAGGACGAGTAGGCGCAGGCACCATGCGGGCAGATCGCGGACCTCCTGCGGAGTCATGCCGATACAGAACCAGCAACTCGACTTGGGCGGTACGGGTAGCCCTTCGGCCTCGATACGGCGCGCGCAGGCCTCGCGGTCCCAGCCCCAGTCGCGCAGCGGATGGCGATAGTTGTAGAGCGGATCCTCGATCTTCGCCGCGTGGGCATGGCGGATCGTGTCGCGGGGGCCCGCATCGAAACCGATCAGCCGCACGACCTTTTGCCCGCGCGCCCAGGCATCGATTGCCGGCTGCCAAGTCTTGAGGAAGGCGTCTTGCGGCGCCTTCGTGTACTTGAGCGAGCAACTGCTGCCACCCAGGCTCTTGCTCGGGAGCGTCCCATTGGTGAGCGCCATCTCGAGCAACGAGTGGTAGGGCGGCCAGTGCTTGAAGCGCCTGGGCTCGTAGCGCACGATCTCGTGACGGATCCCTCGCGCCGCCATCCACGGCCCGATGACGTCCAGATAGGCATAAGTCAGGGGTTTCTCGACGCCGGTGTCGGCGGTCAGCACCAGGTCGGGCGGCTCCCCGCGACTGGCCAGTTCGACCAGCAGGCCGGTGCTGTCGACGCCCACGCCGTAGGCGAGGACGGTCGGGGCTGGCGGATGATCCGGCTGTTGTGCTGCAGTAAGCGTGGCCATCTCACGCGTCCTCGGGCGGGAATGCAGTCTGCCTTGCATCGCCGGTACCATCGGTGACCACGAGCGGCGGCACTGCGAAATCTGCTGCAGCGAACCAGGCCAATGCCGCTTCGAGAGATCCCAGCTTTTGCAGCAGATCGCGGCTCATCATGACCGTATCTTCCTCGTCCGCAGTGTAACCGCTAGGCACGCCCTCCCCTGTGAAGACGACGCGCCCGGCCCCCCAATCCGAGCAGTAGCCGCCGTACCAGCGAACATAGGCCAGGCCGAGATCGCGGCACCGTGCTTCGAGCGCTTCGAAGCGGCCCCACGCGACTTCGTGCGCAACGAGCCTGAGTGATTGGCCCCAAACGTGATCTTGGGGCTCGAACGGCTCGCCGTCCATTCGAGGGAAAGGCCGTCGCCCGCAATGATCCCGGCGAGCGCCGCAAAATCCTCGGGGCTAACGCTACCGCCGATCTCTATTGACGCGGAAACGCGATTGGCCATGGCTCAGGCCTCCGCGGATCGAACGGGGCGCGAGCCGCCCATGTGCTCGCCCGCATCCGTGAAGACGTCCGGGAAATTGCCCGCCGTGCGTTTCACTGCCGGCATGCCCGACAAGTCGATGACTTCGAATTCGTCGGACACATGGGTGTAGTCGCAGGGGCGGTAATCCTCGTGCCAGCACCATGTGCCGTCGGGCCACAGGAGGAGCTTGGTGCCGTCGTTGTCGCCATTCGGGATCGGGGTTTGCAGCGGATGGGTCATCGGGAAGTCTCCTGTTCCGGCGCACTGTTCATGCCGTCACTCCTCTCCTCCCCCTCCTCTCCAGTTTGCCGGCCAAGTTTCAGAATGTCCGCGACGCTCATGACGAACACGGCCTTGGCCCGGCGTCCGAATCTGAAGCCGCGATTTGCCGCGTATTTGTGAACCGCCGCCTGCTTGCGCCCAAGCGCCGCAGCGAGATCGGCCATGGCGATGCCCCGCGCAAAGGCGATTTCGAGCGCGGCGCATTCCTCATCGCTCCAAGGCCGATGGAAGCCGTGTACCAGGCCGAGAAGATTGGCGCGCGTGAAGATCGAGGCCTTGCTGCGCCCCATGGCCCGCGCGAGCTCGGCCGTGGGCACCTTCCCGTAGCCTTCGCGCAGCCGGGCAACGTCGGCCTCCGTCCAGTCCGGGCCGCCGCGCCAGCCACTGGTCCGGCCATGCGTGCCCCGGAGACCAAGATAGTCGGCGCGCCAGCGGATCGAACTGCCGCTACGACCGAGGCGCTGCCGCAGCGGCGTCAGACTGGCATTGGTCTGGTAGGCGCGGATCAGCAGCGCGTCTTCCTCATCGCTCCAAAAACGCCCCCAGCCTTTGCCTGCCCCGAGCCGGTTCATGAGGCCCCGAACGCCCGACTTGGTCCGTGCCACAAAGCCTTCAGCGCAGAGCATTTGCCCGATCGCTGCATAACGATGTCCGGCCTCGGCCAGGGCAAGCACCCGCTCGATCTCGGCGTTCGACCAACCCGGCGAGAAGTTCGGATGCCTAAGGCCGAGTTTGGACGCGCGGCTGACCAGTCCCGAATGCGTACGCCCCACGATCGTCGCGATCTGCGCGGTGGATATGCCGGCGACAAACCCGGCCCGCAACTGAGCATCTTCCCAGGGCGTCCAGTCCGGCGCATTGCCTTCGGAAAGATCGAGCAAGGCCGCGCGGGCATAGACGGCTGCGCAGGTCCGGCCGAGTTCCGCCGCGATTGTCGCGGTCGCATCCTGCCCGTAGCGCCGGACCAGATCCTCGTCCTCGATCGAGGTCCAGGACCGGAAGCTGTGCCGGCGCAGGCCGAGCAGGCAGATCCGGTCGGCGACGCCGCCCCTTCCCCGCCCCAGGGCCTTGGCGATTTCGCCGATCGGTAGATCGTCGGCGAACAGCTGCCGCAGCTGGCGGATTTCGGTCGGGGTCCAGGCATCGGCCCGAAACGGCATTTCACCGAGCTGGCCGCCCGGCCTGGGCAGCGACGGGCAAGAAACCAGCTCGACTAGAATGGGCTTACTGTCACCGATCATGACAGCAGCGCGACCGGCACATCGCTCAGTTTCGCGCGCAATCGCGCATGGAGCCGAGCCATACGGCCCTGCCCGCGCGGCATCGTATCGATAGCGCCGAGCGCTGCGAGCACATCGAGCGCCTGGTCCACGGCCTCAGTGGTCGCCGCAAGGTGACGCGCCAGTTCCTCGCTCGTCGTCGCATTGGGCGAAATGGTCTTGAGCGCAAGGCATATCGCGCTCGCCACTGGCGCCGCCTCGTCGAGCAAGAAAGCATCGAGCGCGCGCGTACCTCGCAGCTTCAACACCTCGTCGCGCGGCACGTGTGCTTCGCGCAGGGCGCCAAGATCAAGCAGACGCTCGGCTTCCGCACGGTCGAGATCCGCGGCGGCGTGCAACTCAGGCGTCGCGCCGAGATGCGCGGTGATGGTCTCGTCGATATGCCCGAGCACCGGGGTGCACGAGAGCGCCGGGCCGAGCGCATAGAAGTCGCCGGGCTGAAGCATGCGCAGCTTCTCGGCCTCGCTACGCGTGAAGCCGAGAATGTCGGCGGCGCGGGCGATATCCCGGTCGAAAACGTTGACGCCGATGAGGAAGTTCTGAAGCTCGGAGACGACCGAACTCGAGAGCTTGGCAAGGCGCTGCGTGGCGATGATCGGCGCGATCCCGCGCTTGCGGCCGCGGGCACACAAATCGGTGAGCGTCGCGACCCCGAGGCGGCGCGTCTCGGCATCGCGTGCGGAACCCGCCAGGTGCGGCGCGAGGAGATGGCCCTCGTCGATGGCGACCAGCACGGTGTGCTTCCAGTCCTCGCGCGGCGCACTGATGAGCCCGGCGAAGAAGGCCGAGGCCTTGACGATGCGCTGCTCGGGATCGAGGTCGGTAAGATCGAGATGGAGTGCGATGCGGTGATGCCGCGCGCGCATGGCTGCGGCGGTGAGACCATCGGCGGCGATCTCGCCGGCCTTGAGCGTGGTGGCTCCGATGTGCTCGGCAAGATTGCCGAACTCTCCTTCGGGATCGACGATCATGGTCTGGACGTAATCGAAGGCCTCCTCGACGATCCGGCGCATGGTCCGGCTCTTGCCCGCGCCCGAGCCGCCCTGGAGCAGCATGCGGCCGGCAAGGACCTTGTCGAGATCGAGTTCGAGCAGCCCATGCATGTGGCGACCGATCGGCACGGCATTGCGCGGCGACACGGTCGGTGGCTGCGAGCTCACAGAGGGCATAACGGCAAGATTACTCATCGCGGGTCCTTTCTCGCTGGCGATGATTGCTGGGAGTGGTGTTCAGCGCTTGCCTGCTCGGCCTCGGCGCGAGCGATCCCGGCCTCGATGAAACCGAAGAACACCCGCAGCGGCAGACGCACATTGCGCAAGTGAGCTTCTGGCCATTCGATCTTGTTCGGGCGGCGGAAACCGCCCTCCATGTAGAAGGGGTGGATCAGCAGCAGGACCGGCCCGATCACCGGGGGTAGTTGGAGGCCGAATGCCGCGCACAAGGTCCGCGCCTTGGCGAGATCATGGCCGACATGCCGGCGCAGCCACTCGTCGCTATGCCCGTTGAGCGCGAGCCAGGCCTTGAGCGCCAGCTCGAGGGCGACGGCGATGTCGTAATATTCGATCTCATGGTCGGGAGGATCGAAAGGCGGACGTGGCTTGGTGAGCCACCGCTCGGCAACATCGATGCGGTAGCGTGCAAGCAGCAAAGGCGCGAGCGGCAACCCGGGACTGGGCGACGAATCCGGCATGGGACACACTTCCTTCAGGGAATTCGATCAAGTGGGGCAATCCGACGACGATCTCGATCGTCATGGCTGCGAGGAGCCCGGCCCGGGCGCCGCGGCGAAGATGGTGCGATGCACTCGGGTTTCTGGAACGACCGACCAATCGAGCTCGCGAAAGCGCCGGATGCGGTAGTGGCCGCGCCCGCCCTCGGGGCGAAAGGTGATCATCGCCCCGCGCTTCACGACGATAAACGTGTCGCCATGGTGGCCGTCGGTGAAACTCAGCGCGCGCGCGAGCTTGATACGCATACCATCGACGATCTTGCGCGATCGGCGCTGCAGATTGGCCCGGCAACGGCGGCGCCAGTCGTGCGCATGCGCGTTGGTGGTCGGCGTCAGCATGTCGAGGATCCTCGCCGGACAGCCGTCCTCATAGGGGCCCATGGTTTCGGTCATGTCCTTGTAGCCGAACTGGTGCCCGTCGGTACTGCGCGGGTCCCAGCGCACGAGACAGACGATGGCGAAGACTTCGCCCGGCACATCATTTTCGAGAACTTGTGCGGCCGCGTACCAGACTCGGTTGCCGGGGCAGGCCGATGCGAGCACGCGCAGTCCGCGAACAGAACCATCCTCGCCGATATGCGAATAGGTGAACTGGGCATCGAGGTAGGCCTTGGCGGTCTTGTGCCCGCCCATGTGACAATGGTGCATGAAGAGCCAGCCCATGGCGATGTCTCCCTGTCTGTTGGGGCAAGATCAGTGCACGCGCTCGGCGCCCTTGCCCGGCGGGGGACCGGGCTGGCTGAAAGCGCGCAGAAAGTGGAAGGCCTGCTCGGCCTTGGCGGCGGCGGTGAAGATCGCTGTGTGGTCCGTGCGCAGCACCTCAAGCCACTCGCCAATGTAGCTCGCGTGGCTGTCGTGAAGCTCGCTCGGCAGGCCCAGTTCGGCGCAGATCGCCGCGCTGGTGCATTCGGCGACAAGTTCCTCGACGCAGTAAGCCGCATCGCCAAACCGCTTGCCGAACGTCCGGTCGAGCCGGGCCCTGCCGCCGCTCCAATGCGCCAGCTCGTGCGCTTTTACCGAGGCATAGCCGTCACCGCTGCGAAAGCTGCCGGGACTTGGAAGCTGCACATAGTCGCGCAGCGGGTGGAAATAGGCCTCGTCGCCGCCATGACGGATTTCGGCGGGGATCGGCGCGAAGAAGGCATCGATCGCCTCCTGCCGTTCGGAAAGCAACGCCGGCGTCGGCGCAATGTCGCGCGGATAGAAGTAGCGCGGGAGGCCCTCGATCTCCTCGGCATTGTAGATCACGTAGTGGCGCAGGAAGCGGATGAAGCGGACTGCCGTCTCGCCGAGAAGGTTCGGCTGCCCGGCCTTGCGGAAGGTCGACGCGTAGATCGACATCGTCGGGCGGGCATCCCGCCGGACATGGCCGCCCAGTTCCGCGGCCTGGCGTGCGGTCATCCAGTAGCGGCTGCGGTAGCCGCGCATATCGGCGATCGACCAGAGCCAGAGGCAATTGATGCCGCTATAGGGCGTGCCTTCGTGGCGCAGCGGACGTCCGCCTTCACCAGTCAGGGACCAGCAGCGCCGCCACGGCGCGGTCCCTGCCTCGAGGCGCGAAATGATGATCTTGGTGACCTCGCGGGCAATGTCGCGCGAAGACTGCGGGAAGGACGTCATGGCTGAAATCCTGGTGCTGGCTGGCGGCGCCTGAGGCGCGCAGACGATGCTGCCGGCATCGCGGATCGACGCCGGCAGCCTGCTCAAATCAGTTCAGGGGTCCTACTCGGCGGCCTCGGACCATTCGCTCAGCGCATCGTCGTCGCCGAAGACATGCGGAGATTCGTCGCCGCCATCAGACTCACCGATGCCAGCATCGTTTCCATCGATATCGAGGTCTTCCCCGCCATCGCCCGTCTCGCCATCATCCGGACCATCGCCGGCGCCATCCAGTGCGTCCTCAATCAGGCTCGCCAAATCGTCCTCGGCTTCGGGGTCTTCGGGGGCGCTCTGCGCGAACTGCATGGCGGCGGGCACCCAGGCGAGCGCCTTCTGCTTGATCTCCTCCTCGATGACGACATCGCCCGCGAAGAGCTTCTCGCACGATGCCGAAATATCGCCCTTCTTCTGGCTAGCATGGCGTCCAGAGAGCGCCGGGCCGCCGACGTCGTCGAGCAACGAAATCAGCGCGCTCTTCGAAACCCGGTCGAAGAAGTTTTCCGAAGTCGGGCGCCACCAGCTCGCCACGTCGATTTCGAGGATCGTCGCCAGGCGATTCTGCAGGGCGTTCTGGCGGGTCGCGCCGCTTTCCTTGGCCTCGAACGAAGTCGCGACCACCCAGGCGAGCCAGGCCGCCTTGGCTTCGTCGTCGAGCGCGCGGAAGGCATCGAACCGGCCGATCTTCGTGTCGTCCTCGGTCCAGGCCGCGTCGAGACCCTCGCGCACTTCGGCAAGGTAGTCTCTCGCCCGCGAGGCCGGCATGTTTTCGGCAAGCCCCGGGTCCTGCGGCCGCGATGCCCGGATGCTCGTGCCGCTTTCGAACCACTGGCCCGAGCGCTCGTCGGCCATGACAAAGAGCAGGTAGTCGAGAGCAAGAGCAGGGCTAGCAACGATCGCTGCGCCCAGGACGTCGCGGCGCTGCACCGCGAGCTGATCGGACAGCACTTTGCTGAACGCGGCGCCGCCCGGGGCTGCCGCATCAGGATCGACTTCGGCGGACTTACCCGAGGCGGTCGTGGCCGCCCCTTCCTCGATCCGGAAGGTCGGCGCGCGCGGAGCGCGAGCGGTGTTCTCGCCATCGGCCTCGCCGCCGGTCTGCTCGTCAGGCGCATCGCCATCCTGGGCGCCTGCGTCATCGTCCGGGCCAAGCTCGCCGGCTTCGTCGCCTTCGACCTCCTCGGGATCGACCATCGTCACGCGGAGCGGCGTTTCGCTGTAGTAGGTTTCGTCGAGTTCCATCGCGCCCTCGCGCGAAAGCGTGAGAAACAACCCAACGCGCGGCGCGATCTCGGGGGGCAGGATCGCTGGGCGGTGATGGCTGATCGCTGCCAGCTCATCGGCCAGGAAGTCGTTTTCGGCATCGAGGGCCTCGTAAGCCTCGTCGGAAAGTTCCTCGTCCGCCATTTCGGTCTGGATCACGGCGATGCGATCCTCGATTTCGCCGATGCGCGCGAACTCGGCCTCGGAGAGCGGCTCGGTCGGCAGGCTGACCCGGTGAAGGCCGCGCGCCGCATCCCAGGTCGAGGTTCCGGCGACCGGACGGATCCAGGCCAGGCCGCGTTCCTCGCCGATGCGCCTGGCTTCGGCTTCCATCAGCGCCGCGGCGAGATTTTGCGCGATCTCGGGATTGATCCAGCGGTCGCCGTCCTCGCTGAAGAGGTCGCGGTCGATCGCGCCGCCGGCCGCCACATAAGCGTCCTCGCCGACAAGTCGCGCGATCGGCTCGCTCCATTTCATGCTCTCGTTGGCGATGACGCGGCGAATGGTATCGGCGCCATAGTGCCCATATGTGCCATGGCTGTTCCAGACCATCATCTGGCGCTCATGGCTTTCGGTCGAGGCATAGGCCTTGGCCATGTCGAGCGTGAGCCGGCCAGCGGCGAGGGCCTCGAAGATCGGCTCGGCGAGGTTCGCAAGGCGCAGACGGCCTTCCACGAAACGGCGGGTAATACCGAAGCGCTTGGCGACCGCATCGATATCGCCGTTCTGTCCCAGAAAGTGCTGGAACGCCCGGCATTCGTCCGCCGGCGACATGGCGAGATGATGGAAATTTTCCGCAAGCGAGGCCTCGGACAACTGGCTCTCGTCGCCATTGAGCAAAAGTACCGGCACATCGTAGGTCACGGCATCGATCTCGCCGCGTTCGGCCAAGAGCAGGAGCGCGCGGTGACGCCGGCTACCGGCAATCACGGCGAAGGCGCCGCGCGGCTTCTTCACCGAGGTGACGATGAGGTTCTGGAGGATGCCGCGCGCGGAAATATCGGCGGCGAACTGTTCGATGAGGTCGTCGCCGGCTTTGCGCACATTGATCTCGGAGGCCACCAGCTTGGCGAGTTTCACGGTCTGGATCATGGGATTTCACCTTCTTCTGGCGTCCGGCCAATTCCCGGACACCAAATCCCATCCCTCTCCCGCTCTCATTCCCCGGCCGCTCTGATGCTAGGGCATGCCCCGCGCCCGCAGCCGGCATCCTGGACCCGCGCGGGCGCTTCCCCCCGCACACCGCCCAAATAAAAACGGCGGGCCATCGGATGGCCCGCCGCATCTATCATTGAGGAATCGTCAGCGGGACCCGCCGGCAGTGACCCTCGCCGCAGGTCAGGTGTCGGCGGCTGCCGGCTGCTCGGCCTTGACCGGCACATCCTTGACGGCCAGCTCTGCTACGGGCGCCTTCTCGGCTTTAGGAGCCTTCGGAGCCTTCTTGACGGCAGCCTTGTTGCTGGCACCGGCCTTGCCCTTAACCTTGGTAGCCGCGGCTTCACTGGCCTCGCCCTCAAGAGCGCGCGAAACGAAACGCAGTCCCAGTTTCTTGCGATCCTTGCCCGAGCTCTCGGAACCGGCCTTCGGAGCCGGCACATCACTCTTGGCAGCCGCCGGCGCTGCCGACTTGGGGCGCGCCATCTTGCGTGCGGGCTTTGCCGAGGGCGCTGGAGCAGCGTGCGCCACTGCCTGCGCGTCAGTCTTCACGGCCGGAGCGGCTGTCTCGGAATTTTCTACAGAGTTCGCCTTCACCGAGGCGACTTTGCCCGCCGCTACAGGCGTTTTGACCGACGCGTGCTTCGTGCCTGCAGCCTTGGCCTTAGTTGCCTTGCCAGTAGCGCTCACCGGCTTCGCGGCCTTGGCAGCTACAGCCGGTGTCTCGGTCGAGGTGGGAGCATTGCTGGCGACTGTGACGGGCGGCACAGACTTCGTGCGAGCCGCCTTGCGTGCTGGCTTCGCCTCGACAACAGGCGCTACCGCGCTCGAGCCTTGATCTTTCGCCTGGGGCTCAGGAGCTTTTTTCGGCGCCTTTGCAGGTGCTGTAGCGGGTGCTTTAGCGACCTTGGGCGCTTTCGCCTTGACCATTGCTACCTTCGCGGCGGGCTTGGTTGCTACTTCAACTTCGGCAGCCGGGACCGACGCCTTGGCAGAGGTCTTGGCGGCTGCACGCGCTGCCGAGCTCTTGTCCGCAGATCCCCCCAAACCCATCTTTTTGGCAACACTGCTGCGTTGTTCTGAATAGCTGGGCGCAACCATCGGGTAGTTGGCCGGAAGACCATACCGCGCCTTGTATTCTTCAGGCGTCAGCCCGTTGTTGGTGAGGTGGCGCTTCAAAGCCCTGTAAGGTTTGCCATCGATGAGACTTACGATGTGATCGCGCGACGCAAGGCTTGCCTCAACCGATACAGCCGGAACGAATTCTGGGGCCGGCTCGCCGCCGGCTTGCCTTTCGCCGGCAAGCGCTGCGCGCGTCGCCTCGATCAGTCCGGCAAGATCACCGCTCGCAACAGTGTTGTTAGCGACATAGGCGCTCAGCAGTTCGACTGTGAGACGGGCCAGTTCCGGTTGCTCGGCTTGCGACATGTGGAATTTTCCTCAACGGGTCACGGTAGGAACTGCACTTTCGCCCTATCGCGTGGCATGTAAAGGCTTATCCTGCGCGCACCGGTCGTTTTTTGCCCTGTTACGCAGTCGTATCTGCTCATCGCCCATAACCGATAGTGATTAAAGCGAACGAATGCTGCAAAGCATAACCTCGGTTTACTAGACCAGAGCAACCTTGAGATCGTTCAGTACCGAGGCGAAACCTGGTGCCAAAATCAAAGGCGACTTGTGAACCGACCGCAGGGCCGGCACCGCCCGCTCGTAGATGGCGAGGTTGACCTCGTCGTTGAGGCGCGACGGGTAGATGATCCCGTCGACTTTGGCGGGATGATCGTGAAGAGCGAGCGACCAGCCCCGCGAAAGCGTCTGCGAGGACGCGCGCACGACATCGGTCGGGATGCCCATGCGCACCGGACCATCGTGCCGCAAATCGACAAGCGTGAGCGGGCGGGTCGATGTGATATGGGCAACCACACGCTCGCGCAATTCGACCTCTTCGATCGGATAGTCGCCGACTTGCCCATTGCGTCGATCGCGCAGCGTGGCTTCGAGGAAGCAGACCTTGAGCGACGAGCCGAGGTAGAGCACTCCGAAGCGGTTGGCCGCGATACGGCGCCTCGGATCGCTGAAACGGCTCGGCGTCTTCCCGAACCCTAGGGGATCGGGAAAGCGTGAAAGAAAGATGCGCTGGTAGACTTCCCCTGCAGGAATGGTCGCGAGGTCGAGGTCGACCCGCGCAAAGGCTGGCGTTGGATAATCCGACATTCGGGCCGACATTCAGGCAAAAGCGCGCGCAACGCTCTCCGCCGCTTCGAGCACTTCGCCGTCCTGCCCGCGGCGCAGCGCTTCGGCGCCAGTGAAGCCGCCCAGCTCGCCATGCTCCTGCACGAGGAAGCGGTAGACCGCCCAGGGACTGTCGCCCAAGACTGCAAACAGGGCAGGCAAAGCCGCGAAAGGCCGGCCGTCTTCGCCGATCTGCCAGTCGGGATAGCGATAGCCGCGCGTCGCGCCCTGCAGCCCCAGAACCTGCTTGCCCACGCGCTTGGTGTTGATCGTCGCGCGGGTGGTTCCCAGGTGCTTGGCAAAATCCTCGGCGCTGAGCATGTCGGGGCCGGCCAGGATTTCGGCCACACGGTCGCGGCCGCGTGCCCGCGCCGCGGCGAGCGCCGCCTCGAGTTCGGCATCGGTCTCGCTCGCCGGTTTACCGACCGGTTCCGCCGCCGTATCGACGATACGCGGCTTGCCATTGGGCTTGACCTCGACGGTGAACTGGAGCGCCGTGCCATCGCTGCGGCTTCTTGCCGTCGCGGCTCGCAGCGCCTCGATGACGACTTCGAGCGCGTCGGTCGGGATCGACAAGGCGCGGCCGATTTCCTTGGGCATCGCGATGGCCTTGCTCGAACCATGGGCAACGCTGACAAACTGTCCGGTGCTCGGGTTGCGCATCATCCAGTTGCCCGACTTGCGGGTAGGTCCTTCGCGGCGGGTTTGGGGCTGGCTCATGGCTGCAAACTATCCATTCTCGTAAAGTTCGTCAAGTTCGGTAAGCTCGGCACCCCAAAGTTACGCCGCTTTCAATATCGCACCGATGACGGTCTCGGCGCCGTTCGCGGGCACGAAGACCCGCGTGCGGTACTGGATGATCTCGGTGAAGCAGCCCAGGCTCTTGAGCCACGGGAGCCGCCCGGCGGGTGCATCGACGATTTCCACCCGGTGCTTGCCGTTCACGATCGAGCGCCGGAAGGTCATTTCAAAGGGATGGCTGACCTGGACGGTGCGCCCCGACAACACCGAAGCCGCGATCGCATCCACGGGCATCTCTTCGCTGCGCGCGAGGCCCAGCTTGGTATAGAGCCCGACGACGTGCTGGTCGAACACGAGGCGGCCAAGCCAGCTGTTGCCGTGCTTGTCGACCACGCGGTTGACGGCGAGATGATCGGACGGCAGCGCCGACCAGATCGGCAGAAGGAGCCCGGTCGCGAGACGGATCGTCTGGGTTTCGAGCTGCTGCGCGGCCTCGGCTGCTTCGCTCGCCCAAGCCGCGGCAAACGCCGCCTCGTCGACTTCCTCACAGGCGCTTTCGGCAAGACTGTCCTCCCGCATGAATTCGCGGCGACATGGACGCTGCAGTTCGACGCGCGGGATCGGCTCGCCCTCTTCGCCCATCCACGAACGGGCGCGCGAGCGCAGTGCGGGCTTGCCCGAGCGAGCATTGATAACGAAGGCCGGCTTGTCGGCCCACCGGGCAGCCTCGAGGATACGTTCCAGCGAGATCGGCGTCTTCCGGCGCGCAATCTCGATCGTCAACAGGTGCGTCGTCGCGCCCGAATTGGGATCGGTCCGCAGCACGACGTCGTCGACCACTCTCGCGGTATCGGCCGTGATGGTCTCGACACCGACATCGTGCGTTCCGGCCTCGCGCGCGGCAGCAACCCGGGTTTCGACAAGCGCGAGGAATTCCTCGAAGATCCGGTTCTGCAGCGCGATCGGAAGAGCGAGCAGGCGATTGAGCCAGCGCTGGATCGGCGGCAGCTCGTCCTTCAGGACGCCGTCGCTATCGAAGATTTCGAGGCCGGTGAGCGATGTGAACTCGCCAATCGTCGTGCTCTTGAGCTTGCCATCGTTGAGCAGATGGAACCAGGACACCAGCGCATCACGGGCATAATCGCTTTCGAGATTGTCGGCGGGATCGAACAAGCCCTGCCCTCCGGTTTGGCGCTGCCCGCGCGTCAGGGCGCCCAAGCTGTCGAGCCGGCGGGCAATCGTCGAGGTAAAGCGCAACTCGCCCTTGCAGTTGGTCGTGACCGGGCGGAACAACGGCGTCGATGCTTGATGGGTGCGGTGCGTTCGCCCGAGCCCTTGAATGGCCCGGTCGGCGCGCCATCCCGGTTCGAGCAGGAAGTGCACGCGCTGTTGACGGTTCGCGGCGCCGAGGCTGGCGTGATAGGAGCGGCCCGTGCCGCCGGCATCGGAAAAGACCAGGACCCTCTTGGTCCCGTCCATGAAGGCGCCGGCCTCGGCCTGGCTGGTGCGCGGTGTGCGCGTTTCGACCTTCTGGCGCCCGTCCCCGGTTGTAACGAGCCGTTTCGAGCGCCCGGTCACTTCGGCAACCCGGTCGGCCCCGAAATGCTCGATCAGCGCGTCGAGCCCCGACTTGATCGGCGGCAGCGCGCAGAGATGCTCGAGCAGGCTGTCGCGCGCCGCGATCGCTTCGGGGTTATGGACCGGATGCCCGTCTGCATCGCTCATCGGCCGCGAGAAGGGATTGCCGCTATCGTCGGTGAAGACTTCCATCTGCCGGGTGGGAAAGGCGCGCATCAGGTAGTCGACGATCTGGTCGGTCGGAGAAAGCTCGATCTGGGGATCCGCGCGCTCCTCCGCCGACATCTGCGATAGCCGCCGATCGAGAATCGCTTCGGCCGTGGTGACGAGCTGGACCACCACCGACTGCTCGGCCTCGAGGTGCCGGGCGATCGCGGCGATCACCGTGGGCAGTTTCATCGAGAGGAGCACCTGGCCGAAGAAGCGCTGGCGGGTTCCTTCGAGACGCGAGCGCGCCGCTGCCTTGGCACCGCTGTTGAGCGTGCGCCCTTCGAAGGCATCGACGACATTGGTCGCCTCCAGAGCGGCCTCTAGGTTGGTGTTGATGACTTGCCAGGCCGCGCAATAGGAGTCGTAGATCTCGATCTGGATCGGCGTCAGCTCGTGGCGCAGCACTTCGTATTCGACCCCGGCGAAGCTTAGCGCCCGCGAAGTATAGAGCCCGAGCGCCTTCAAATCCCGGGCGACCAGTTCCATCGCTGCAATCCCGCCCTGGCGGATGCTGGAAATGAACGCGGCGCGGTCGGCGAACGCCGTCTCCGGCCCCCACAGACCGAGGCGAACCGCATAAGCGAGATTGTTGACGTCGGAAGCGCCCGTAGCGGACGCATAGAGTACGCGCGCATCGGGTAGATGGTTCTGGAGGAGTACGCCGCAAATGCCCTGCTGCGATCCTTCCTTGACGCCCAGCGCACCCTCGCCGCCGGCGACACCGCCCATCTCATGGGCCTCGTCGAATGCAATCACCCCGTCGAAGTCGGGGCCGGCCCAGTCGATGATCTGCTGGAGCCGTGAATGCTCCGCGCGCTGCGAGCGCAGCGTCGGATAGGTGACGAAGAGAATGCCTTCCTCCAGCTGGATCGGCTGATCGATCTTCCAGTTGGAGAGCGGTTGCACGTCGGCCGAGAGGCCGGCCAGTGCCGTCACATCGCGCCGGATATCTTCGAGCAGTGGCTCATTCTTGGTGACGAAGATGTGCCGGCGGCGCCCCTGCAGGCGGTTGTCGAGGATACACGCCGCGATCTGTCGCCCTTTGCCCGCACCGGTGCCGTCGCCGAGGAAGAAGCCCTTGCGATAAGCCCTGCCCTCGGGATCAAGCTTGAGCCCAACCCCTTCCTTTTCCGGGACGAACTTGCCGGGCAGCATCTGCGACCAGGCATGGCCTGCGTAGACCACCGTTTCGAGCTGCGAGGAGGAAAGCAGCCGATCGGTCACCGTGCGCTCTGGAAGATGCGGGATGTGGCTGGGGATCGGCGCCGGGATCGAACCCATGGCGACGGATTCGACGAGGGCGGTCGGATGCTCGCCGGCGACATCGAAGACGATCCGGCTCGGCCGGTAGGGCAGATAGACGCCGACCTGTTCGGCAAGCGGGGCCGGGCTTTCGAGTGTGGTGTAAGCGACCGGAAGCACGGCATTGCGCGTAGGCGCGTGATAGGGCCGCGGCGCTACGACCTTGGCCTTGCGCGCGGCGCCGAACATGGCTGGACGGCTGCTCGACACTGGTGTCCGAGCGGCGCCCTCCTCCGCCGCGCCATGCGCATCCCTGCACCGGGGCGGGATGGTCACGCTCTCGATGCAGTGCGCCACCTCATTGCAGTGCACTATGGTCGGCGTGATATCGCCCGGGACCTTGTCGATTACGTAAAGCCGCACGGCGATCTCGGTGCCGTGCTTGCGGTAGCAGCTTTCGAGCCGCAGCGACCGCTCTACGGTGCAACCGGCAAGGATCGTCGCGTAAGCCGCATTGAGACGCGTATTGGCAGCGAACCAGTCGGGCATGACTGCAACCACGCGGCCTCCGGCGCACACCCGCTTGATCGCCGCCTGGAGGTGCCGCAGCGCGGCAAGCGAGTCCGCGCCGCGCCCAAGGCTGCGCGCGAAGGGCGGGTTCATCAGGACGACGCTTGGCTTTGGGAGGCCGGCATGAAGGCTGACAAGGGCCGCGCCGTCGTGGCCGCTGATCGCCGCGCCGGGAAAGACATGCGCGAGGCGTTCGCGGCGGCGGTCGTCGATCTCATTGAGCTGAAGGCCTGCACATGGCCCAACTTGCGCGATCAGTAGGCCATTGCCCGCGCTGGGCTCCAGGACAATGTCCTCAGGACCAATCGCGGCGAGCAAGACCGCCAGGCCCGCAATATCGGCGGGGGTCGAAAACTGCTGGAGATCGATCTGCTCTTCGCTGCGCACCGTCTGCGTGGGCAAGCGTCCCATCAGGCCGGACAGGGCTGCAAGATCGCTCAGCGACCCAAGCCCATGGCCGCTACGCGAAAGATGGAGGGCAAGCGCGTGCTCGAGCATCTCGAAGCTGTCGCGCTGGGTCCAGTGGCCGTCGGCGTCGCTGCCGCCGAAAGCCAAGGTCATTGCCTCGTTGAGGTCGCGGCGGGTGATGTTTGCCCTGCCGCCCAGCAGTTGAGCAATGTGCCGCGCCGCCGGGGCATCGGTAACGGCCGGAAAATCGAGTAGGTCGCGCATGGAGGTCTCCTGGGCTTGGCTGCCCACCGGCAGCTCACCCCTCTCCTCCCCCTCCTCTCTTCATTGCCGCGAGCCGCCCCGCCCAGTCCTTGGCCCCCGATGGGAAGTCCGTGCGGATCAACCGCCCGGCCTTGGCATAGGCCACCGACGCGCGGTTGACCGCGCGGCGCCCGGCAAGGTCGTCATCGCCGGCAAGAATCAGTTCGCTCACGCTGTCGGGAATGGTCACCAGGCCGAAGCGGCGCGACCCCAAGCTGGCCCAGCAGGGAAGCCTGTGCAGCAGCGACCATGCCCGTGCGGTTTCGAAACCCTCGGCCAGCCCCAGCGTGGGCCCAATCCCCCCACCCCGCCAGGCGCCGAGGCCCAGCGGGCCAAGCGTGGCTTTCTCGGTGTACATCGCCGTTTCGGGATCGAGGAAGATCCGCTGAAGCGCCACGAGCCGCTGGCCCTCGCGCACGGCCACTAGAAGCGCCGGCTTGAAGACGGTGTGGGGTCTCGCGCCGCGTGGACAGCGCGGATGGTACCGGACATCGCCCGGCGCCGGCAACAGATGGCGCGAAGCGAGATACCGTTCACCAAGCGTCCCCATTAGGGGCATGGCCTGGGACCAGAGGCGCTCGACGTTTGCCCCGCCGCTAACAGGCCTTTTAGGCGGCCCAGGAAAGTGCCCCGATACTTGCACCCGCTGGAGTTCGCTTAGGACATCGGCGGAATTGCAGCCGGCAAAGCAGGTCACAAGGATGCCCCTGTCGCCTTGCCGCAGCGAAAGGCTCGGATCCCGATCGACATGGGCCGGGCAGCGGCACATCGCATAGTTCCCGTGCCATGTCCCCCGCAGTGTCCCCACGAGATCGATCAGGGCTTGCGTGGGCCGCCGCGCTACGACCGCCATGGGGCACTCCTGCCTAGGCGAGTTCCTGCGTATGTATTTGTCTCAGCGTGGCGGGCGACGACGCCCTGCCCGGATGACGTGCACGGAGGCGTGAACGTGAAAAGGACGCCAACAGCGCGCCCGCTCGAAGTGGAAAGATGATGTTCCATCATGGTTCTACCGTGTGACGCGGCCACAAAAAGCCTGGACCAGACGCACGGAGCCGCCCGGCTTCCCGATGTCTCGGACCCACCACCCCGACCTCCCTCTCCGCTCTTGCCTCAATTCTTCCGGACTGCTGCAACTCGAGATGCCGCCTCACGGGATACGGCAAGGGCACACAGAGACTGGAACTCTAGAACTCCAACGCAGCGAGGATCGCCGCCATTGCCGCAGGCTCATCCATGCCGGCTCGCTCGACTGTCACGATTTGGCCGAGATGCTGCATGCGGGGGTGCGTGATTTCCTTGGCCGCGAGATACTCACGGCTGTCGAAACCCATGGCCTCCACAACAACCGTACGGATCTCGCCGGTCATCCTTGAGCGTGCTTCGAGCACGAAATCCGGCCGGCAAGGGCCGTCCGCAGTGAGAACATCGAACAAGGGTTTCTCTATTGCCAGGTCGACGCCCCGGGCATGAAGGAGGTGCTGGCAGCGCAGGATGATCCGCAAGATCGTACGTTCGAACTCGGAGTCTACGGGCAGGAACATTCGGCCACTGAGAACCGGCTGGGCATAAGCGCGCAGCGGTGCATAGCCTCTCGCTTCTGGATACTGGCCCACTACGACGAGCACCAGGAACGGGCCGCTGATGCGGTTGCCCCGGACCGACGGCGACTGGACGCGATTGGCGATCCCGAGCGTATCACCACCTGGCAGCGTGATCTGGTGGCTCTGAATGGCGGGCGCGTAAAGCAACACGAAGCCTTGCGGAGCATGCTCTCTTGGCCACTGCGGCTCCAACGCACGCAAGGCGGCATAGACCGCCCGGGCCTGCAACGGACGGGCATGCGTCCATAGGACGCGCTCGAGGTCGATGCCCGGCGCAGCTTCTATCCGACCTGCCGCGCGAGTTAGCGCCGCGAATTCGTGCCTGATGGAGCGTTGCTCGCCAAAACTAAGCGGCGCGGCGCGATGGACATTGGCTGCCGCCATCAAACGCCAGAGCAAGCGCGCAAGCCTGGGAATGGAGGCGCCGCGTGTGCGGTCGTCGCTGGCGTCGTCTTCGGGGCGCTGGGAAAGCTTTTCCGGGGCGGGTTTCAGGACTTCGAAGAACCCTTCGGGCGGATCAAGGGGCGTCGAGCGTGACCGGACCTCGGTCAGACGATTGGTGACCTGATCGCGGAAAAACGGGCAATCGCCTCGGTGCTCGGGACGTTTGGGGCTGGTGAGGCGGCGCAGATAATACGTCTCGGCCTCGGACAGAAACGCTGGGGTTAGGATCGGCGGAGCGCTTCCGCTTCCAAGGCAGCCGCAAGCGATCCATCGGTGCCCGATCCGCGCATTCTGAACCAATGCGATCCCTGCTTGCTCATCATGTGCATCCCCTTCCCCGATGTACCAGCGCACGAGAGCCTCCTGCAGAACCGCTGGAAGGGGAATTCTGTTTGACGCCTTCCCGTCGGTATCGCGCTCAATCAGCCACATCAGGAAACTCTCCCGAACCGTCGGATGAGAAAGTATTCGGTGCGATTGAGACGTTGACAAATCCAATCGATGCGAACTTCAATCATCACATCGAAGCGAGGGAGCAGCTCATGCATCGGTACTGTCCGGCATTGATCAGCATTATATTGGCGTTTTCCGTCGACTCCGCGTCGGCCCGTCAGTCTAACGTCGTGCGCACCGTCCAGCTCATCGAAATGGGCCGATTGCCGCATGCGAGCCGATCTGAAGTTGCAACTCCGGATCCTGCGCAAGCAGAAGCCGTGTCCTTTCAAGTGTTGGACCTCAATCGCCGTTACGTGGCGGACCGAATGGCACTGGAGTTCGAGGCAGCGAGAAAAACCGCGAAAAGCAGCGCCTCGACGGGCTTTCCCGTCGCCGCTCGATCTTCCATCGCGGTGCCAGATTGGATGACCAGTGCATCCTTCCCCGCCATGTCCGCCTTTAACGCCGCTTGCAGTCCAATAGGCTATCGTCCTTCGGGTATCCTCAAGGCGGCTGCCGAAGCCCGGCGCTCGGCCTGGTACGCGGCGATGAGCGCGATTGCCTGCGAGCAAGGTATACCAACCGGCCTTTTCGATGCGCTGATCATTCGCGAGAGCCGCTACGACCCTGGAGCTGTATCGCCCAAGAGCGCAAAAGGGCTCGTCCAGCTTGTGCCCGGTACCGCGGCTTATCTCGGCATCGATCCGGACGATCCGGTGCAGAACCTCAGAGGCGGCGCGAGATATCTGCGAGAACAGCTCGACCGCTTCGGTCAGGTACATCTCGCTCTTGCCGCTTACAACGCCGGCCCTGCCCGCATCCGTGGCGGAATGGTGCCCCAGATACGCGAAACGCAAGACTACGTTGCCGATATCCTGGCCAACTGGTCTCGCCTGAGCCGCGAGGCCGCGATCGCATCGTTCTGATATCGGGTTTCGAACGGCCGGCGAAAGCTGCGGCGACATCGCGCTATTCGCCGTTATCCCTTAAAAACCGCAGATCCCTGCGCTGCACCATCCGGCTGTAAGTCGCGGTCAACTCTCTGATTATGCAGGCCTGGATGAACTCACCGTGCTCAGGCCGCACGTCATCCCACTCCAAACCATCAAGATCTGAAACGATATCGGGAATAGCGCTGCTGAGCCCCGCGACGATCGTTGCGATCAGACCGACGAGCCTGTCCAGGCCATGTGGTTCGACGCAGTCGCCGGACAGGATTTCCTGCGCGACGGTCGCTTCCAGCTGTGTGATATCGAGCGCGTCGAGCAAGGCATGGATTTCGTCGAGGCGAAGTGGGCGCCGCTTTCCGCAGTCCCTATGCAAGGTGTAATGCATTCTGCTTCTGCGCAGACCGGTTCTCATCGCCAGATCGCGGTAAGTAAGCCGTTCGGCATGCATTCGGTGCAGAATGAAATCTGCCAAGCTGAAGGTTTTTCGGTGCGCATATTGCTGCGGCCCGGCGTCGAACATTGGTGATCCCATAGCCCACCTTTCTGCTGTGTCGCTTATTGGGTAGTCCGGGTACTCGAGATAACAATAAAATTAACCATCGCAATCAATAGGACTTTGCGATCAATCGGTGAGATCAACCTCGTTATAGGTAGAAAGGCGTAGGACTGCGCGCCCATGCACTACGGCGACACAGTTCAAAGCGGTCCCGATGTTTGCGCAGTCGTAGAATCAGACCAACCGGCGGCTTGGTGTCCCTTCTAATGGACAACCGTCCACAATACCGAGTTTCACGTCCATGGAGATGACACTCGGTCCATTTTCATGGACAATACCGATATAACGACTGCAATTACTCTCAGGTACGAGATAAATGCCGCATCGAACCGGTTGCCATCCCAATTCTGATTGAAGTGAACGTGCGCAATTCCTCAACTGTGGGTCGGGCGCAACGAAAGGCGCTCGCTCTCAGGAGAAGCCTTCATGAAATCCCTGCTCACGAAAAGCAGCCGAACCGACTTCACGGTTATCGCTGCAACCGCCGTCGCCCTCGTGGCAGCCACCGTGGCCTTCGCCGGACCGGCGTTCGCTGGCGCCGACACGACATTCGATACCGCGCTCACCCAGTTCACCGGGTTCCTCGAAGGCTCGGGCGGCAAGATCATCACCGTTCTCTCTCTTGCCGGCGGCATCGTCGGCCTCGCCTCCGGCCGCTTCAGCCTTGGCCAGGTCGCCATCCCCGTTGGCGTGGGCGTCGGCGCGGGCACGGGTATTCCGATCGTCACTTCGACCGTCACCGCGACGATCTGATCCCAAACGGCGGCGGAGCGGCAGTTCCACCGTCATGGAAGGCGGCGCGGTATGTCAGTCGACCGATATGTGATCCCTTCTCATCTCGACGATCCTGAGCTGATCGGGTTTTGGACGCTGGATGAGTTCCTGGCCATGGTCATCCCCTTCATCTGGGGGATCCTGTCCCAGCACATCGTCATCGGGATAGGCTTTGCCTTCCTTGGCTGGTGGGTTTTGAGGAAAGCCAAAGCTGGGCGGGCAACATCATGGCTGATCCATCTCGCGTATTGGCATTTGCCCGGCGGGTTCCCCGCGCTGCGCGCCACGCCGCCTTCCTACCTCCGGCTGATGGTGGGCTGACATGGAATTTTCGTACCAGCACGCACAAAGCCAGCGGATCCTGCGACAGCGCAATCTGCTTGGTCTCGTATCGCTCGGCCTCGCCGGCGCGCTCGGCCTCATGCTGCTCTTCGCCGCGACGCGCAGCCGCGAGGTGGTTCTGCAGCCGGTGCTGCGCTCGCCGCTGACGCTTTCGAGCGGCGGCGTCTCGCGTGAGTACCTCGAGCTCATCACCCGCGATACCGCGATCCTGACCCTCGATCGGTCGCCCGGCAGCCTCGACTACTGGATGACCTCGGTCCTCGAGATCGTCGCCCCGCGCGCCCAGGGCAAGATCAAGGCGGATCTTCTGCGCATCGCCAATGAGCAGCGCGGCTCCAGCATCTCGCAGTACTTCCAGATCCAGTCGATGGAGATCGACACCGGGGCCCTGACCTCCTCGGTCACCGGCAAGCTCAACACCGTCGTCGGCCAGAAGGTGATCTCCAGCGACATCCGCACCTTCCAGTTCGCCTGGGAGTACCAAGGCCTCTCGCTGAAGCTGATCGGCTTCGGGATGGTCCACCCCAAGAAGAAAGAAGAGGGCGTGTCATGACATCGACCCCGTATGCGATCGGCGCCTGCGCCATTGGCGCGGTCCTGGCATCGCGCTGCTCCTGCCTCGTCAGTCGCACCTTGGGCGCGCTGCTCGTCGGCACGGCGGCCGTCGTGCTGGCGGCTCCAGCTCATGCCACCGGCGACCAGACGCTGATGGCGTCCGACGGCAGCCAAGTCGACTGCAACGCCTCGGCGCGCGACCTCACCCGCATCAGCCTCGTCGAGGACGAATTCGCCGCAGTCTCCAAGATCAGCACGGGCAATCCGACCGACGATTTCAGCGTCGTCAACGAACCGGTGCGCGGAGACATCTATCTCTCGGTTCCCGACGGCTTTGCGCGGCCCGCCCTCTCTTTTTTCGCGACCTCCAAGCGCGGCTATGTCTACAAGTTCGTCTGCCGCATCGCCGGCGACCAGGCAGTGCAGGTGTTCATCGCCAACCCGGCGATCGCCAAAGCGGATGCAGCGCAGGCGGTGCCTTCCGGCCCCCAGCAGGTCAGCTCGCAAGATCAGGCCATCGCCCTCGTCCAGGCGATGTACGCGAACCGGATTGTCGATGGCTACGAGACGCGCCAGCGCGCGCTGCGGCCGGTCTACGTCGGCGACCTCAAGGTGCAGATGGTCGCCGAGTATCGCGGATCCGAGATGACCGGCCGGGTCCTCAGGATCGAGAACAAGGGTACCCAGGACGCCGCGCTTACCGAGGCCAGCGTCGCGCCCGCCTCTGCGCTGGCCGTCTCGATCGCCGAGCCGCGCCTTGCTCCGGGCAAGGTTACCACCGCCTACCTCGTCACTCGCAGCGGGAACTAAGCCATGGCGCTCAAGGATATCTTCTCGCGGGGCCGCAAGCCTCTCGACGGGCCAGAAACCGGCAGTGATGCGGGCGTATCGCCAGTACCCACCGAGCTCGAAGAAAACGCCGCAGCGCGCAAGAAGCAGCGGATGCTGCTCGCCGGCGCCGCCGGGATCGGCGTCGTCGCCTCCAGCTTCTGGATTTTCGGCGACACCGGCAAGGTCCAGGGCGAGGAGGGCCCCAAGGGCGACAAGATCACCGTCTCCACCAACGACATGCTGAACCGCAACCTTTCCGAGCAGGAATGGATGGCGGCCTCGGAAAATCGCTTCCAAAGCCAGGAAAACCAGCTGCGCAGCGTCGATGGCACCAATGCCAAAGTCGCTCAGCTCTCCGAGCAACTCGAAGCCCTGCGCGCGCAAAACCAGTCGATGACCGCCGATGGTCAGCGCGTGGTGAGCGCCTATCAGTCGGAGAACGAGCAACTGCGCCGGCAGATCAATGACCGCGCCGCGCCGGCAGTGCCGCCGCCAGGGCCCGCGGCGCTCTACGGCGCCGGCATGCCGACCTACCAACGCCCGGATGCGGCGGGCGCCGCCGGGCCGGGCTTGGCCCCTGCCCGTTCCAGCGAGGTCAAGATGGTGTCCTTCACCAGTGGCAACACCGGCACGGCCAGCAAGGTCGAGAAGGGAAACACGGTCTACACCGACAGCCCCAATTATCTGCCGCCCAACAGCTTTGCGACGGCCAAAGTGATTGTCGGCGTCGATGCCGCCGCCGGCGTGCAGAGCCAGACTGACCCGCTGCCGGTGGTGCTGCGCATCACTGGTCCCGCGCGCTCGGTGCTCCAGAACGGCAAGCTCCTCACCACCAAGATACAGGGCTGCCTCATCAACGGTGCCGCGCGCGGCGAACTTTCCAGCGAGAAAGTCTACGTCAAACTGCAGAAGATGACCTGCCCGCAACCTGGCGGCCGTTATGCGGTGTCGGAGGTCAAAGGCTTCATCGCCTTCGGTGGCAAAACCGGCGTGCGCGGCCGCGTTGTCAGCCGCGAAGGCGGACTGGTCAGCCAAGCCTTCATTGCCGGGCTATTTGGCGGGTTCGGCAGGGGCTTTGCCGCCAATTCAAACAATGCCCTCACCCAACCCAGCGTCATCATCGATGGCAAGCGGCAGGACCTCTCGATGGGCGACATTGCCAAGGGCGGCCTCGGCGAAGGCATTTCGCAAACGGGCGACATGGTCTCGAAATACCTGATCGAGCGCGCCGAGCAGTACCAACCCGTGATCGAGATGCCCACCGGCATCGATGTCGAAATCGTCTTCTTGGAGGGTGTCTATGTCCGGAACTGAAACCAGCTGGCGCGTCCATCTCCCGACCAGACAGGTGATGCTGCCGCTCGTCTGCTCCGCGATCGGCATGCTGTCGATCGCCGCCGCGCCTTACGCCGCCGAAATGGCAAGCGGCAGCGGCCAAGTTGAAGAACGGCTGAAGGCCAGGCTTCCCAAGACCAAGGTGACCTCCGTCAACTGCGACAAGGTCGGCGGCCTCTGCGAAGTGACCGCCGGCAGCAACCTCTTCTACATCGACCGCTCGGCGCGCTACCTCGTGATCGGCCGCGTCTACGACATGGAGACGCGCCAGGACCTGACCGCGGTCCGGCTGCTCGAGATGAACCCCGACATGCTGGTCGGCGGGGCAGCGAAAGCCAGCGCCGCCGGCGGCCCGGAGGACGCCGCAGAACTTGCCGCCCATCCCGCGCCGTCCGCCCAGGCCGCACAGGCGCCAATCCGCAAGCTCCCGCTCGATACGCTGCCGAAGGATGGTGCGATCGTCTGGGGCAATCCGGCAGGCAAAACCGTCACGGTCTTCAGCGATTTTCGCTGCGGCTACTGCCGCGCGCTCAGCAACACGCTTGCCGCGATGGATGTGCGGGTGATCGAGCGGCCGATCTCGGTGCTCGGGAGCCGCGATCTCGCGGACAAGGTCTACTGCGCTAAAGACCGCGCCAAGGCGCTCCATGCTGCCTATGCTGGCGAAGCCCTCGCGGCCGGCAAGCCCTGCAACACCTCGGGGCTCGATGCCAATGAGGCCTTCGCGCGCAAATACGGTCTTGGGGGAACCCCGGTCATCGTCCGCGAGGACGGCTCGGTCCTCGAAGGCTATCGTCCAAGGGAGTTCCTTGCGAACTGGCTGTCGGGAGCAGGCTCGTGATCCGGCCTCGCCTCGCTTTTGCCGCCGGTCTCGTCGGCGGCCTGCTCGGCGCCGGTGCTTTGGCGGGATGCACGACGCTCGGTGGCAATATCAAAGGCGACTTTGCCTGCCGGGCACCCGACGGCATTTGCGCGCCCAGCGCGACGATCGACGATCAGGCGCTCGCGCTCATTTCGGGAGAGGACGGCGACCGTCTGGTCGCGCCGGCAGGTCCCTACCTCGAACCGCCAGCTGAGGGCCGCGGTTTCCAGAAGGCATCGGCCCCGGTGCGGACGCGCGAGCGCGTGCTGCGGATCGTCTTTCCCGCCCAGATCGACGCCGCCGGGCGGCTTCATGAACAGACAGCCGTCCACGCCGTTGTCGAACAGGGTAATTGGGCGGAAGCCCTTGCCGCCAGTGCGATCGCAACCTCGCGCGAAGACGTCGCTGCCGCCACCGGGGCGGATACGCTGCTGGCCGCCGTCGAACGCGCCGATCCTCCGCTTATCGATATGTTGCCAATCGACAGCGGCGTACCCAGCGCCGAGGCCGTGGCCCTCGCCAGGTCCCAAACCGGCCCCGCCCGGGCAGCAAGCACCGACCCGGTCGGCGACATCAAGGACCAGGTGACACGCACGCTGCTGACGCCGCGCGGTACGCCGACGGCGCTGCCCCCGGCCAAGCGAGCGCCGACCGCCGCAGCGAACGTTACTCCCGCGCAAGCGGCAACGCCGGCAGCGGCGCCGCCAGCGCCAGTAGCATCCGATCACAGCAGCCCGCGCCCCGTCGCCAGCACGGCGCCCTCCATCGCCGTGCCCAAGTTTGCGACGCCGGAAGGGAAGGCCGCGATCGCCGCCGTCGCTGCCAACCCGGCGATCCGAGCAGGCCTCGATCGCGGGGAAAGCGAAGCCAACATGGCTGCGCAGAATCCAGCGGTTCCAATGCTGCGCGCCGCGCCATTTCCGGGGCTTCAGCCATGAATATGCTGCGCAGCATAATGGCCTCGCTGCTCGGCGATGACAGCGCACCCGAGATGGCCCGACCCGACACCGCAGTGCCGCGGCTCGTCCACTGGCTGCCCTATCGCAGCTTCGATCCGAGGACTCACCTCTTCTACAACAACGCCTCGCGCGGCTTCGTGCTCGAGGCCGCGCCGATGATCGGGGCGAGCGAGCGCTCCGCCGACATCCTGACGCAGTTCCTCTCCGAGGGCATCCCGACGCCGGGCACGCTGCAGATCCATGGATGGATGAGCCCGCGCGTCAGCGAACGGCTCTCGCAGTGGTACCTGCCGCGCTACTCGGCTGCCGGCGTCTACGAGCGAATGGCAAAGCACCGCACCGAATACCTGCTGGGCGGTGTGTGGAATTCGCTCTCGACTTCGGCCCCCTTCTGCCTGCGCAACCACCGCCTCGCGATCTCCTATGCGACGCCGGAGACAAGCCGGGTTTCGGGCGAGGAAATCGTCGCGGTCATGGAGGGGCTGACCTCGGCGCTGGAATCGATCGGCATCGAGGCGCGCCCGATGGATCCGCAGGCGCTGATCGCCTGGATCGACGACATCACCTCGCCGACGACGGCCCCGGGCGACGACACGATCGTCTACAATCCCTTCGACCCGATCGCCGACCAGGCGGTGCGACACGACCTCGAGATCAAGATCGAGCCCGATCGCATCCTGCTGCGCACCGAGCGTTTCCGCCCCACCGGCAAGATGATCGACGAGGCCCCGGAGATCGGCGAGATCTACCCCGACGTCTTCGATGTACGCTCCTTCTCGGTGCGAAACCTGCCGCAGCGCTGGGCGCCTTGGGATATGGCCAAGCTGATCGGCGACATGTTCGCCGACAAGCTGCGCATGCCCTGCCCGGTCTCGACCAACCTCTGCCTCGACTTTCCCGACGCCGAGAGCGAGGGCCTGCGGGCAAGCCGCAAGTTCATGCGCACCACCAGCCTTGCCGATTCCAAGTCGGCGCGCATGCTGCCCCAGCTCAAGGACCAGTCGGCGGAATGGAAGTTCGTGAAGGACGAACTGCGCCAGGGCCGCAAGTTGGTGCAGGCCTTCTTCTCGGTCACGTCCTTTTCGCCCAAGGGCAAGGGCGATGCCAACGAGCGGATCCTAAAGTCGGTGTACCGCGCCGCCGGGTGGGACCTGCTCGACGATCGCTATCTCCAGATCCAGGGCCTGCTCGCGGCGATGCCGATGACGATGGCCAACGGCCTCTCGTTCGACCTCCGGAACATGAAGCGGCTGCGCACGGTGCTCACCACGACCGCCGCCAGCCTCGCGCCGCTGCAGGGCGAATACCTTGGCGGCAACAATCCGCACATGATGCTGATCGGCCGGCGCGGCCAGCCCTTCTTCTGGTCCCCTTTCGAGAACAGCGCCGGCAACCACAATGTCGCGGTGTTCGGCAAGTCGGGCTCGGGCAAATCGGTGGCGCTGCAGGAACTCTGCGCCGCGCTCTGCGGCGCAGGCGCCAAAGTCGTGGTCATCGACGACGGGCGCTCGTTCGAGCACTCGGCCAAGCTCCAGGGCGGTGCCTTCGTCGAGTTCACGATGTCCTCGGGCTTTTGCATCAACCCGTTCTCGATGATCGACCCCGAGATGGCCGCAGCCGACGAGGACTACCTGCTCGACTGCTTCGCGATGCTCAAATCGATCGTCAACCAGATGGCGCGGCACGTCGACAAGCTCAATGACACCGAGCGCGGGCTCATCGACGGCGCGGTCAACGAGGTCTGGAACCGGAAGGGCCGCAGCGGCTCGATCGACGACGTCATCGCCGCTCTCACCGAGACCGGCAACCCGCTCGGCGCCGATCTCGGCATCGCCATGCGCCCGTTCTCGTCGGTCGGCACGTATGGCCGCTTCTTTCAGGGCGAGGTCTCCTTCGAGCTGAAGGCGAACCTCACGGTCTTCGAGCTCTCGGACCTCGCTTCCCGCGAAGAGCTGCGCTCGGTGGTGCTGACCGCGATCATGTTCATGGCCTCGCAGATGATGCGCCGGGTCGACCGCAGCATTCCCAAGGCGCTGTTGCTCGACGAAGCCTGGCAGATGCTCAAGGGCGGCTCGATGGCCGACTTCATCGAGGCTTATGCCCGCACCTGCCGCAAGTACGGCGCTTCGCTGGTAACTGCCACGCAGAGCCTCAATGACTACTACAAGTCGGACGGCTCGCGGGCCGCGCTCGAGAACAGCGACTGGTTCGTCATCCTGCAGCAAAAGGCCGAGACGATCGCGGACTTCAA
The DNA here is from genome assembly GCF_036820275.1 of Novosphingobium sp. Lineage (GTDB taxonomy): Bacteria > Pseudomonadota > Alphaproteobacteria > Sphingomonadales > Sphingomonadaceae > Novosphingobium. The sequence goes on along the minus strand of NZ_DAISLT010000005.1, from coordinate 66,895 downwards.
GAAGCACGACCGCTTCGAGATGGACGACTACACCGACGCCCTGCTGCGCTCGCTGAAACGCAGCGGCACCGAATATTCCGATGTCATGATCAAGGGGCCCGACACGCTCGCGGTGGGCCGCCTGGTGCTCGATCCTTATTCGGCGACAGTCTTCTCCTCCTCGCCCCGCACCTTCGCCCAGATCCACGAACTCCTCGAGCAAGGCTTCACGATGGACGGGGCGATCGAGCGTGTCGCCTTTCCGGATAACCCCGAGAAATGGGGCTGCGATGATGCGGCTACCATTCCCATGGCTGCGGAGTGACCAGCATGGCGATGCGCACCTCGAAACCGAACAGGGATGCCTGGAGCAAGCCCGATATGGGCTACCTCCTCTATGCTGCACTTCACAGTGCCGGCGTGCTGGCAACGACGCTGCTGATGACCTGGGGCGTGTTCGTGCTTTTTTTTGCAGCGATCGGCGGGTTCTCCCTCGCCGGCGTCATGCACCAGCTCGCCAACATGTCGAACCGCTATCTCGCGGCTGACGCGGACCGTATCACGCAGTTCCGGGCGCTGGTCTTTGGTCTCCACCTCATTGTGGGCGGCACAATCCTGTTCTTGCGCCGCGACAACCTTCGCCCGCGCGATCCCCTCCCACGGGAGCACAACGCATGACCGAAGCCAGTCCGACCTTTGACTTCATCGATGAACCCGAACCGGCCGCGCCCCAGGCAAGCAAGCGCCGCACGGTGTTCGCCGGCTACACGGCCGGGCAGCTTTTTGCCGGCATCGGTGTCCTCGGCCTCGTAGTCTGGGGCATGTGGGTGACCCGCACGATCACCGCCGATCCGCCCCAGCGCATCGTCAAAGCCAACCTCTCCGGCATCGTCGGCGACTATGTCCAGGCGCAGGCGCGCAGCACCAACCCGCCCCAGGAAGTCGAGGCGCAGATGCGCCAGTTCATGGCCTCGCTCGACACCGAGCTTCAGCGCCGCAGCGCCGCAGGCCAGGTCGTGCTGGTCGGTGAGGCTGTGCTTTCCAAAGGCGTCCCCGACATCACCCCCGAGGTGGTCAAGGCCGTCTACGCCTCGGGCGTCGGGCGGCCACAGCCCGCATCGGCGCAGCAAATGATGCGCAGCGGCCCGGCAGCATCCCCGATGTCGCAAGGGCTGATCCCGCAAGTGCCCGTGCCCCAACTGCCGACCGGAGCAGCGCCGATGGCCGCCAGCCCATTCGGGCCCTGGCAGGGTTTCGCGCCGGACGATGCCGGCGCGGCCGGACAGGGAGCTAGCGGACAGGGCGCCGCCGGCGCGAGCGTTTCCAGCTTTGGAGGGGGCTATGCCGCAGGCAATCCTTGAGCGCTGCGCCGATCCACACCCCAAAGCGAAGTGGCGCCCGAAGAGCCGCCGCTGGGCCGCGCTCGGCCTCTTCATCGGCTGCGGCATTGCCCATTCGGCGGTCAGCGAATGGCAGGGCAGCCATGCCCTGCTCATCAACACCTCGGAATCGCTGCCGAACTGGGCCTTCGTAATCCACAAGACCTCGGTGCCCCAGCGCGGCGACTTCGTGTTCTTCGTGCCGCCGCCGGGCTCTCTGCTGGTCCGGCATTTCGGGGCGAAGAAGCAGCTCTTCGGCAAGATCGTCTACGGCCTTCCCGGCGAAAGGGTCGAGCATCTCGGCGCCGAGGTCGCCGTGAACGGCCGTGTTGTCGGCCGCATGAAGCCGCGCACACGGCTTGGGGAACCGCTCGCAGAAGGCCCTACCGGCGTGATCCCGCCGCGCTGCTATTACGTCGGCACGCCGCACAAGGACGGCTTCGACAGCCGCTATGCCGCCATCGGCTTTGCCTGCGCGCGGCAGATCGTCGGCGTCGGAAAGGCGATCCTGTGATGCGGCCGGCATGGACCACGCGCCAGGCTCTTGCGCTCGCCGCGCTCTGCACACTGACGCTGTCCTCGGCCGGGCGCGCCAGCGATCACGGCGTGGTTGGGCAGACTTTTCCGATCATCGAGACCGACCTGCTTTCTACGATCGAACAGCGCCTGCAGACCCTTCAGGCCTCCGGCGGCATCGAGCGGATGAACGCCGAGTTCGCCCGGCGCACCGAGGCGAAAGTGCGCCGGCCGCCCCCGGTCGCCGGGATCACCGCTGCGACGGAGACCCGCGCCTGGGCTTACGATCCCACGATCGTCATCGACGAGGATGTCCGCGACCAGAAGGGCAATCTCGTGGCCCAGGCCGGGCAGCGGGTGAACCCGCTCGATTTCGTGGCCATGCGCCAGGCGCTGGTCTTCGTCGACGGCGATAGCGCCGAGCAGATGGCCTGGGCCACTGCACGCTATTCCGATCTGGGTGCCAAGATCATCCTCGTCAGTGGCTCACCGATCGAGGAGATGACGAAGCGCCGGCGCCGTTTCTACTTCGACCAGGAAGGCCGGCTCAGCGGCAAGTTCGGGATCCGCCACACCCCGGCGGTCGCCGAGCAAAGCGGCCGGATCGTCAAGCTCACCGAGATCAAGCTGAAGGGAGCCCCGTGATGCCGCTCTGGCTCGATTTGCTGCGCACGCCGATGGCGGCACCGGAAACCACGCGGCTGCGCCGCATGCGGCGCACTTTCCAGCTGCTCTGCGTGAGCACGGCCCTCGCCGTCATGGCCATCAAGCCGCTGGTCGTCGTGCTCGGACTGCGCGCCCCTCTCGTGATCGGCGCCTTGCTTACCTTCTGCGCGCTCCACGCCCTGCGCTATGCGCGCGAAAAACACCGTGCGGACACGGCCTGGATCGCAGCCCTTACTGAGGAGCATCCATGACGGCTCTAGGCAAAATGTGGCGCTGTATGCGGTCACCCATCATGTTTGCGCCGACTGTCGCTTTCGGCCTCGCCATGGTTCCACTGGAACAGGTCGACATCGGCACGATCGCCCTCACTGCCATGTTGCTTTGCGCGTGGGCGCTCTCCGGGTTGCTTATGTCTGCCCTCGTGGAAATCCTGCCCCCTGCCCGTGACAGTTTTTCCGAAGGTGGGCCGACGCCGAGTCGCGAATGGTGGAACCGGGCTCTCGTCGCCGGCTTTCTCGTTCTTCCCATTGCCCCCGGCCGCGCGCTTTTGATCGGGATTTGGCTCGCCGCTCTCCTCTGCCTTGCCTTCGTCAGCGGTGCCCGCGAAGGTGAATCGGGGAACGAGCCATGATGGCTCTGCGAACCCTCATCGCCGCTTTTGCGCTGTTTTATGCGGTGGCGCTATTTCCGCCTTCCGCCCAGGCGCAATCGCGCTGCACCGGCAAATTCGTCAATCCGATCACCGACGTATGCTGGTCCTGCCTGTTCCCGATGTCGATCGGCGGGCTCAGCATCTGGCCCAGCACCCGCCCCGACACCAGTAACCCCTCGCTTCCCATTTGCGCCTGCGGCAGCCCGATCCCGCGCATCGGTATTGCCGCGGGGTTTTGGGAGCCCGTGCGGCTCGCCGATGTGTCGACCAAGCCTTGGTGCTTCGTGAACCTTGGCGGCATGAAAATCGCCCCCGGCTTCGACATCGGCAACGGCTATGTCGAGGGGCCATCCCAGATAGGAGGCAAGGCCCAGAATACGTCCAAGTGGCATGTCCACTGGTACGTCTATCCCCTGCTCTACTGGATGGAGATCCTGACCGATTTCCTCTGCTTCGAGCAGGCGAGCTTCGACATCGCCTACATGACCGAAGTCGATCCGCTCTGGCAGGACGATGCGCTCACCACGATCATCAATCCAGAAGCGGTGATCTTCGCCAATCCGATCGCGCAGGCGGCCTGCGCTGGCGATTGCATTGCCGCAACGCTGCGCCTGCCGCTTGATGTGACGTTCTGGTGCGCGGGCTGCCAGGGCTCGATGTATCCGATGAACGGCAACATCGGCGCCTCGATCGACCACGTCCAGGCCTCGCGGCTCGCGCTCTCGCGCTTCACTTTCAAGATGCACCGGCAAGGCCTCGCCTGGGGGACGATGGGCAGCAAGGGCCTATGCGAGAAGTACCTCATGCCGGTGCTCAAGAAGCAGCAATACCGCGTGCAGATGACCAACCCGACCCCGACGGTCAGCGGCAAGGCCGGCTGCTCGCCGATCGGTGCCTCCACGTTGCCGCCGCAGGCCGGCCGCGCCTTCCCGGTCCAGGGCGAGGACATGGGCTACCTCATGTGGCGCAAGCGCAATTGCTGCGTGCTCTAGGAGAAACGAGATGCGACGCTCCAGCATAGCCCTCGCCGCGCTCCTAGCCGGCGCCGGCGCCTACCAGGCCATCGCCCAGACTGTGGACGGTCTCGATCTCGATGCCATCAAGCGGCGTTCGAGCGAGGCGGCCGGAGATGCCGACGCTTTCGTCGCCCAGGTGCAGAACCGCGGGGACGCCTTCCGCGAGGACGCTCTCGCCGCCCAGAGCCAAGGCACCGACAGCCTCTCGGGCCTCACCGCGAAACATGTTCCGCAAAATGGCGAGGGCCCGGTCGATTTCGATGAGATCATCGAGGGCGCGTCGCAGAATGTCGCGGCCAGGAAGGGCGAAGCACCTCAGCTCATCGTCTTTGCCAGCCTGTCGATGCCGCCGCCCGCGCTGCGCCAACTGATTGCCGATACCGGCAAGGCCGGCGGCATCGTGGTGTTCCGGGGCTTTCCGAACAATTCGTTCAAGGCCTTTTCGGCGGCGCTCAGCAAAGTCGTTACCGAGCGGGACCAGCTCTCCAACGTCGGCATCGATCCGCGTCTGTTTCGGGCCTTCGCGGTCACAGCCGTGCCGACGTATGTCGCGGTATCCTCGGATTTCGACCTCTGCTCAGGCTTTCATTGCACGACGCAGGTTCCGCCCCACGACCGCATGACCGGCAACGTCTCGGTCGGCTATGTGCTCGAGACTTTTGCCGGCGGGAATGGACCCGGCGCCGGCGTCGCGGCCGTCGCGCTGCGCAATCTGTCGAGGGCCAGCTGACATGCGCTGCGGCGGGCTCCTTCCGCTGCTGATGCTGGCTTTCGCCAGCCCCGTACTCGCGCAAACGACAGTCCAGGAAGCGCGCGAGGAAGGCAAGGCCTTCGGCAAGGGCAAGAGCGCCAACGACGCGCTGGTCCCGAGCGAGGGCATGCAAAACCAGGTGCCCTTCTACGCCGGCACCGACCTGCCGCAGAGCCAGTACTTCGACGATCCCGACAAGCTGGTGGCCGACGGCGGCGCGCAAGCGAGCAGCAGCGAGGCCGTTGCCATCACGACGGACCGGGCGCGCACACGCGCCCAGTTCGATGCGCAGGAGATCCTCGCCACGACCGCGCGGGCCAGCGAGATTGAGAGCAATCCCGATGCCTACCTTCAGGGCGAGCAGCTCGGCGGCGATACCGGGTCCTGCACGCCCCTGCCGCAGGGCGGCGGCAACGTCAGCTACTATGAGGCGACCTGCAACTACGGCGCCGCGATCAAGGAAAGCAGCCCGATGTGCACCGCGCCGTTGGTGGTGGCGACCGAGGGCGGCGAGCCTGCCTATAGCTACAAGTGCGACGACTACTATTACGCGCCCGCCGCCAATCGCAGCCGGCTGTGCTCCAGATTCGATCCCTATCTCGCCTCGGGCCAGTGCAGGGTTGCGGACCCGGACATCCTGACCATCCGGATTTGCCTCCAGTCGGGCCCGAATGGCGGATGTTATGAGCCGGATTTCATGACCGGCCAGCGTCTCGAGTGTTCCAGTCCGGTCATCACGGACCTGGCCTACACCAAAATCGACGAGGGCCATGTCGTCAGCGAGGCAGTAGATGAAGGGCAGTGCAGTAATGCCACGGCGGGTAAGACCTGCGAGCTCGTTTCCGAAACCTGCGTCGATGCCGATCCCTCTACAAGGACGATCAACGGCGTATCGGTCACCCGCGCCTGCTGGGCCTGGCAGCGCAGCTACCAGTGCCATGCCATCTCGCAGGGCAATGACTGCGGCGATCTCGATGCCAATGCGCAGTGCACATATGTGCGTGACGAATGCATCGATGACGAGGACGATCCGAACTACGATCCGGCCGCCTGCAAGGTCAGCCAGAAAGTTTATCGCTGCCCGGTGCCGAGCAGCGCGGAGCCTTCGCCCAAGCAATATGTCTGCGGCGATGATGTCTACTGCATCAATGGCGACTGCGAGCCGATCGAGCGGGAGGCTTCGACTGAGTTCAAGGACGCGCTCGTTGCGCTCCATGCGCTGGGTCAGGCCGGAGACGAGTTCGACGAAGACAACTTCACGGTCTTCTCGGGCGATCGGCAGACCTGCCACAAGCCGGTTTTCGGGCTCATCAACTGCTGTGCGGGCAAGACCTCGGGCCTGTTGACCCTTGCCGCCGGCGGCGCGGCGCTGGCGGGCGGCCCGGCCGCGCTTGCCGCCGTGGCAACGCCCTTCCTCACCCTCTTCGCCTGTTCGAGCGAAGAGAAGATGCTCGATGTGAAGGACCGGATGGGCTTCTGCCACAAGGTCGGAACCTACTGTTCCTCCAGCATTCTCGGCATCTGCCAGAGCAAGAAGACCGCCTACTGCTGCTTTGAAAGCAAGCTCTCGCGCATCCTCCAGGAGCAGGGCCGCCCCCAGATCAACAAGCCTTGGGGCAAGCCGAAGAAGGAGCAATGCGAGGGCTTCACCATCGACGAGTTCGCCCGGCTCGATCTCTCCTTGATGGATTTTACCGAGGTCTACTCGGAATTCACCGACGCCGCGAAGCTGCCCGACGAGGTGAGCACGCTCGCCGATATCCAGACCAGGATCCAGGACTACTATGACCTCCATACCAGCCAATGATGCGGGCGATGGCGAAGGCCTGCTGCTCTCAGCCATCGATATGTCGGTCCTCGATCTCGCGATCTTCCTGCGCGTGCACCGCGCCGACCGGCCGACCCTGGCCGGCGAAGTGTCGGCAACGGTCGAGCACTGGTTCGCGTGCCCGGTCGATCCCCGCGAAGTCGAGCGAGGGTTTCGCCGGATGCTCGAGCGGGGCTGGATCGTGCGCCGAAGCGGCGGCGTGCGGCCCACGGTTGCTGGACGCCGCCATAGCCGCACCCACCTGCGCGGCCTTGTCCGGATGATGGACCAGGGCACCAAGATGCTCGACGTCGCGAGGCTGATGTCGGTCCTGAACCTCGCGATGATCGAACTCGATGGGGAGCATGAAGTCGATGATGACCAAGATGCCTGATGATCGCGCGGCCACCAGCGCCGGAGAGTTCGCCGTTGCTGCAGCCATCCTGCTAGCCCTGACCGCACTCGCGCCCGGGCCCGCAATGGCCGAGGACGAGGCCGCACCGCCGGCCCCTATTGAGGCGGGCGAGGCGGGCGACGACTTCTACTGCCGCGAGCGAAAGCTGGGCCAGTGGTTCTATTGCGAGAAGCCGCGAGCACAGCCGCCCCAACGGCCGGCAGCGCCCGAACCCACACCGAGCGAACGCATGGCGGCAATTGCCAAAGAACTCGACGAGCTCAAGGCCCGCGCAATCCTCGATCCCACCGAGGAAAACGTGATCGCCTATGTGCGATTCCAGCGCGAACAGCTCGACCGTGCATCGCTGTTTGCGGACACCTGGCAGCGCGCGCTCTGGCAGAACCCCGACATTGACTACACGCTGCAGCGACCGGTCTCGACCGTCGCCAAGCGAGCATGGTCTGATAATCGGACCGCCGACCGCGACGAGGTCCTGACGCACCTCAGCCAGCGCTATGGGATGTTCTACTTCTTCGCGCAGAGCTGCGGCGCCTGCGAGATTTTCGCGCCGATCCTGCGCTCGGTCGCGGACTCGCACGGCCTCGCGGTCATGGCCGTCTCGATGGACGGCGGCCCGAGCCGCACCTTCCCGAATTACGTGGTCGATTCCGGGCAGCGCGCCCGGATGGGGGTACCCGGCAATGCCACGCCCGCGCTCGTGCTTTTCGACACCGCGACCCGCAAAGCCGTGCCGATCGGCTTCGGCATCATGTCGGCCGACGAGATCATGGAGCGCATCTTCATGCTCACCAACACCAAGGTCGGGAGTGATTACTGATGAACCCGCTCCAGAGCCCTTCCCTCGCTTCGCCGTGTCCGACTTTGCCTGACCGCACCCTCCCGCGCTTGCGCGCCAAATCCCGGCGGCTTGCCGCCGGCGCCATGATCGTCGCGGCCGCCAACATGGTGCCGACCGGCATTGCCCGCGCCGATGTCGCCGGGCAGATGAACTCGTTCTTCAATGACGCTGGCGGCGCTGCCAATGTCACCGGCCCGACCGCCTACGAGGGTCAGTCGGCCGGCTACTATTCGCTCGGCAATGTCTGGACGCGCTTTCCCCAGAAGAGCGTCTCGCTGTTCAATCTCCAGCTTCCAAGCGCCCGGGCGGGCTGCGGCGGCATCGACCTTTTCACGGGATCGTTCTCGTTCATCAATGCCTCCGAGATGGTCGCGATGCTCAAGGCGACCGCGAACAATGCCCTGGGCTTTGCCTTCAAACTGGCGATCGACAGCGTCTCGCCGATGATCGGCAAGATCATGGGCGAATTCCAGCAGGCCGCCCAGCAGATGAACCAGATGAACATCTCCTCGTGCGAGGCTGCGCAGGGACTAGTGGGCGCGGTCTGGCCCAAGATGCAGGGAGCGCGCTCCACGATCTGCGCCTCGATCGGTAACAGCCAGGGGGTCTTTTCCGACTGGGCGCGCTCGCGGCAGGGCTGCGGGGCCGATGGCCAGCTCGACAGCGTGCTTGAGGGCAACAACGACCCGAAAATGAACGAGCATATCCCGGGCTCGCCGCGCAATTACACCTGGCAGGCGATCAAGCGCTCGAACAAGTTCGGCTCCTTCGACAAGGGCTTTGCCGAATATCTGATGACCGTCGTCGGCACGATCATCACCAACCCCAAGGCCACCGATGGCGCGTCTATCCAGTACATCGGCCCGGCCGAGGACGCGGTGGTGACCGCCCTTCTCGACGGCACCCAAACAGGCAATTCGGTCAAGGTCCTCACCTGCGACGATGAGGACGAATGCCTGAACGTCACGGAATCGAACCTCTCCGTGCCGTCGAGCGTCGCTCTGCGCCCTCGCGTCAAGGCGATGATCGTCTCGATGAACGACAAGATCCGCACCGATGCTGCGCTGAATGCCGCAGAGCAGCAGCTTCTCACGATGACGACGGTGCCGCTTTACAAAATGCTTGCCGTACAGGCGATGGCGCATGCCAGCTTCAGCGACGGCGAGGTCGACGCGCTTGCCGAGATCGTCGCAGTCAACCTTTTGAGCGCGATGATCGAGAACATGCTCGACCGCGTGAGCCAGTCAGAGGTCCACTTCCAACCGGCAGACCAGGCCACCGCCGAAACCTGGCGCAAGCAGCTCTCCGAGGCGCGGGGAAAATACGCCGAACGCGACGTGAAGGTGAAGAACACCCTCAACGTCACGATCGCGCTGATCAACAAGTCGGTGATGCTGGAATCGACGCTGCAGAACACGATGTCGCCGGGCATGGCGGCCGCGCTCAACTTTTCGCGCGGCCTCAATGCCCAGGGCCTCAACTAGCAGCGCGGGAGAAAGGCGATGGTCGAGGTCTTCACGGTCGGCGGCGGTGAGTACATCGTCAACACCTTCAACGCAGTCGCGGCATGGACCGGAGGCGGCGGCTATCGCTCGCTGATCAAGGTCGTGATGGTGCTTGGGCTCATCTACGCCCTGCTCTGCGTCGCCTTCACCATGAACATCCGCGTCTGGCTGAACTGGTTTCTCGGCTCGACGCTCATCTACATGTGCCTGATGGTGCCGACCGTCGATGTGAAGGTCACCGATCGCATCAATCCATCACTGGCACCGGCAACGGTCGCCAACGTGCCGCTGGGCCTCGGCGTGATCGCCAGCTTCACCAGCCAGGTCGGGGATTGGCTGACCCGCACCGCTGAAACCGTGTTCCTGATGCCGAGCGAGCTCAACTACACGAGCAATGGCATGATCTACGGCGCGCGCTTGTTCGACGCGACGCGCAATTTCCAGATACGCGACGCCGAGTTCGCGACCAATCTCCAGTCCCATTTCAAGAATTGCGTGTTCGGGGACATCCTGCTCAACCACAAATCGCTCACCGACCTCGCTGAAGCGACCGACCTCTGGGCCGCCATCGGGCCGGGCTCGGAAGCCCGCGCGCAGCCTTGGCTCGAAAAGTCCGGCGGCACGGTGAGCACCTACATCGTGACCTGCCGCGCGGCGTATCAGAACCTGACGGCTCAGTGGGCCGAGGTGATCGATGCGGCGACGCCGCTCTGGGGCCGGCAATCATTCCCCAAGCTGACAAATGCCGCAGCTGCCCAGAAGCTCCGGCAAGACGTGCCGATCGTCAACGCGGCCTTCACCGGCGCGAATTCCGACTACGTGACCGTCATGCGGCAGAACACTGCGATCAACGCCTTCATGCAGGCCCGTGATGCGATGTCCGGAAGCGCGGGCGCCGCCTCGATCGACGCATTCGCGACGACGCGCGCGGACATCCAGGCGCGCAATACCTACAATTCGATCGCGCAGCAGGCGATGTCGTGGGTGCCGATCCTCAACATCGTGCTGACCGTCGTCTTCTACGCGATGTTCCCGGTGATCTTCCCACTCTTCCTCATGCCGCAGACCGGGATCGCAGCGCTGAAAGGCTATGTCACCGGCTTCTTCTACCTCGCTGCGTGGGGGCCGCTCTACGTCATCCTCCACATGATCTGCATGACCCGCGCGACGAGCGCCGCCATGGGCGCAGCGCAAGGCGGCACGTCCCTGGCAAACTTCGCCGGCATCGGCGCCGTGAACGCCGAGACCGCCACGATCGCCGGGTTCATGCTCATGAGCGTCCCCTTCATCGCCGGCGGCCTTGCCCGCGGCGCCATGGGGATTTCCGGGCAAGCGACTTCGATCCTGGCGCCGGCCCAGAATGCTGCAGAAGCAGCAGCGCTCGAACAGACAACCGGGAACTATTCCTATGGTAACACGAGCTTTACCAACTCGACGTCGAACATGCGCCAGACCGCGCAGTGGTCGGATGCCCCCAGCTATTCGACCGGGGCCGCTGGTTTCACCACCCGGTTCGACAACGGCGCGACCGAGTCCGGTTTTGGAAATGGCTCGATCGTCACGGACACTACCGGAGCCTTGTCCAGATTGCCGATGGCGCCCTCCGTTAGCTCGGGCTTTGCGGCGGAAACCAGGCAAGCCGCATCAAGTTACATGCGGGCAGCAGAGAGCTTGGAGAATTCGGCAGCTCAAATCCGGACTGCGACCCATACCAATCGCAGCACCAGAGCGACAAGCACTGACGTATCGAACGGATCCGAAACCGGCAGCCGAACCACCGAGGGAACTAACCGAGAAGAGTTCGATAGAACCTCTTCCGGGAAGTTTGAGGGTCTCGACAATCGCAGCAGTGTCGGGACGCAGTCTCGCGTAAGCAGGGGCGCCGCGCGTACTTCAAGCACTCTCGATACTACCTCAGCATCGCTCGGAGTTGGCGTGGGTGGGGGCGGAGGCGGAGGAGGGAGCGCGAGTGGAGGAAAAGGAGCGAAAGGTAAACCTCAACCTGGCCGCAGCACAACACCACTTCGCGCTGGCGTAGATCATACCGACACCGTGCAGCAGGGATTTCAACTTCACTACAATACGGACGAAATTCGGTCGAATGATACCTCTTCGAGCGCCAGCAACGGCACTCGAGACGAACGTGGAAATGGTACCAATCTCTCTATATCCCACGGGACTGCGGATTCCGGCGGCGTATTTGCCAGAAGCTCGGTCTCCCAAACGTCGTCAGTTGGGCAAGAAGATTCCCTCTCGCTTGCAAATTCCTATGAACAACGCGCGCGAGCGTTTCGTGAGAAAGCCGAGCAGTTGTCACGAGACGCCAGCTATGCGGAGTCTCACAATCTGCAGATGAGCGAAAACCTAAGCCAGGAATTAGCAGATTGGTATCGTCGCGAAGCGGCACATAATCCAGGGCTTCAGGCCCCCAGCCTCCATGAAGTGTCTATGAGTAATCATCAGAGGGACGTTCGCGAAAGTCTGGTCGCCAAATTTCTTCGAGAACGCCAACATGCTATTTATGCCGAAGTTGCGCCATTCCTCAAGGAACCGGAACTTGCGGCGGATATCGAAGCCCCGGCGATCACCTCGTCAGCTGGCGTTACCGCAGCATATCATCCGACGGGATTGAGGGTTACTCCGACGCTTGCTGACCCAAGCGACGGCTCAGCGGTAGGCGTGGGGATTGCAGCCGGCAAGCGGGAGATCGAGGATCACGCCGAAGCTGCCCGTGTCGGTCGAGGTCAGAGCATAATCGGCGGCGTAGATCTCCAAAACGAAGTCAATCGATCGCTCGATAAAGGCTTCTTCCGCGATCCAAATCTCAGGAAATGAGCGTAGCCATCCAGATCATCACCGCTGCGACCAAAACCACGGTTAGACCGAACCCGATCTTTTGCCCTAAGGAGGCCGGCTGGTCGTCGTCATGGAAATCAGCCTCAAGATAAGCGTCATCCATCTCCCAGATGTACACTGGGCCATTTGGGAGATCGCTAGTTGCCAAATAGGTTTCGAGGTTCAGTTTCATAACTACCGTCCCTTTCCACAGAGAGGGTTGCTCGCACTCGGGAACATTGCAACCAAGAACACTAACCTTGATCAACATGCCTTTTCGACACATTCCTCGAATTGGCACCTTACCCTCTACTCGAGGGAAGCAGCTTTCAACCCCACGCGGCATACGTTCCGGTGTTTTTCGTAAAGCAAGTATGCTAATGGATTGACCGGAACGAAAGAGTCCAGTTGGGGATTCCCACTGGCTTGCTGGCGTGTCAGTCTCGGAGGATGCGTGATGGGATCAGCTTCATCGTTTCGGCCTCCGACCGTCAACGCCTGCACGACATCGTGTCGGCGCCCTTGAGTCCACAGAAACATGTCTGGCGCGCCCGTATCGTTCTTTTGAGCAGCGACGGCCTGGGCACCTCGGCGATTATGACGGCAACAGGAAAGTCGAAGACCTGCGTGTGGCGCTGGCAGGAACGTTTCATGCACGAAGGCGTCGATGGCCTGCTCCGCGACAAGTCCCGTCCGCCCGGCAAGGCGCCGGTATTGCCCAAGCGCGTGGCCGAAATTGTCCGGCTTACGCAGGAACCGCCGCCGCATGAGGCAACCCACTGGACGGCGCGCGCGATGGCCAAAGCGGTCGGGCTTGCCGTTTCGACAGTGCAGTCGATCTGGAAGGCGCATGGGCTTGCTCCGCATCGCTGGCGCAGCTTCAAGCTGTCGAACGATCCGGCTTTCGCCGAAAAGCTCACCGAGATCGTCGGCCTCTATGTCGATCCCCCCGCCCATGCGGTGGTCCTGTCGATCGACGAGAAATCGCAGATACAGGCGCTCGACCGCACCCAGCCCGGTCTGCCGATGAAGAAGGGCCGCGCCGGCACCCTGACCCATGACTACAAGCGCCACGGCACGACCACGCTGTTCGCTGCGCTCAACGTGCTCGACGGAACCGTGATAGGGCAGAACATGCAGCGCCACCGCCACCAGGAGTTCATCCGCTTCCTCAATCGGATCGAGCGTGAAGTACCCAAGGGCAAGGCGATCCACGTGATCCTCGACAACTATGCCGCACACAAGAAGGACAAGGTCCAGGAGTGGCTCGCCCGCCATCCGCGCTGGACTTTCCACTTCACGCCGACATCTTCCTCATGGCTCAATGCCGTCGAGGGCTTCTTCGGAAAGCTGACCAGGCGGCGCCTTAAGCACGGCGTCTTCCACTCCGTCGTCGACCTCCAGGCTGCCATCAACCGGTTCATCCGGGAGTACAACGCCGACAACCCCAAGCCCTTCATCTGGAAGGCCAATCCGGACGAAATCATCGCGGCTCGAAATCGAGGGTTCCAAACGTTGGAGTCAATCCACTAACTTCCTTTTAGAAATATAAATTTGGCACTTAAACCAAATTATTATGAATATTATTCAATTTCATAACCTCAAAACCACGGGACATCGGCCAACATCTGTCCCATAATGATTTTGATATAAATTGGTTCTGAAACACATTCTCCAAGTCGCGATTCAGCGACATTGGAAAGGAGAATGTTATGACCCGTGAAATCGAACAGCGTGACGAACATCTCACCGACCTCGGTGCAGTCACCGCTGAAACCAAGGGCCAGGGCGGCGTCCAGCTTCCGGACGTCGAGACCGGGCTGCGCTACAATATCGCCGGCCTCAGCGACGATTGAAACCGCACGGGGCGCGCAAATTTTTGCGCGCCCCAACCGGTACAAAGCGATGACGCTCAGCCTCCAATCCACCGTACGATATGCTTATGTCGGAGATGATATCATCCTCTTGGACATCCGAGCCAATCGCTACTTCGCAGTCCCTCCTGCTAAACGAGCCTGCTTTCGTCGAATGCTCGCGCAGACCAAACTGAGTTCGTCAGACCAAGATGAACTGCGTATCTATGTCGAATGCGGAATAGTGGTAGAGGGCAATGTCAAAAGGCCGGACCGCCCACCCTGCAACGATGACCTCGAGGTCCTGACTCTACAGGAAACGAGACCTACCGCAAACTTCGTGGTGCACGCAATCTTGGGTAGGCAGCGCTCACGGGTTGAACTCAAGTTCCGTCCCCTTTGGCGTGTCTTATCCGGAATTGAGCGCTCCAAAGAACGTTGCAGTGGCAATGGTTCGGTCGAAGCCCTGCATCGGGTCGCATCCGGCTTCCAAGGTATTTCCGGTCTATTTGGCCGACATGACCAGTGCTTGCCGCTTTCGATCGCGATTGTTCGAGAGTGCCTTCGCAATGGGCTATCAGCGAAAATGGTGCTTGGTGTCCAGACCAACCCATTCAATGCACACGCCTGGGTTCAGTTCGGCAATATCCTCCTTATTGACGATCCAAATTTCGTGAAAGATTTCACGCCGATCTTGGCCGTGTGATCATGCAAGGCCGGTACGCAATAGTCATCGGACCCGACGTACAACACCGATTTGCCCTCAGCAGCAGCCTTTTGGCAGCTGGCCTTGAAACCACCATTGAAACGGAGAACCTCGCGATCTACGTTTCTGGGGGACTTGCAAAGAGCCATCAGATCCTGGGGCCCTTCCATATATTGGGGCCTCATCGCCACAGGCGATCCGCGCGCAACGACATAAGCGTCAAATCCAGCAAGCAGCTTCTGCAATCCGTCTGGGGCGCGTATATCGCCATCGCCTCGGGCGCTCACGAAGGCGTTTCCGTTACGAGAGACCCTTCCGGACAGATCCCCTGCTATTACGCCTGCATTGGTAGCACCTGGGTTTTTGCTTCCGACGCAAATCTACTTCGCAACGTTCCGGGAACCTCATTCACGATCGATTGGGACGAACTGACCAACCTACTTTACTTCCCCGGTCATTTTAGCGGTCGCACAGCGGTAACCGGCATCTGCGAATTGCTCCCCGGAGAGACAGCAATCATCGAGGCGAATGCTGTAAGCATTTGCTCAGCTTGGAGTCCGTGGACCTTCTGCGGTCCGAATCCATGCAGAAGTGAATTGGATGCAGTCGAACTCCTGCGAGCAGCATTCCGCGAGGTGCACGAAGCTCTCGCCGATTGGTTCAAACATCCAATTGTTACCGTATCAGGCGGCCTCGACTCATCGATCGTAGCAACCGAACTCCACCGCGCCGCAGCGAAAGCCCATTGTGTCAATCTGTTCACCACCTCTCCGTCCGGCGATGAACGCTGCTTTGCCCGCATCGTAACGAAAGGATGTGATTATCCTCTGAATGAGGTTCCCTTTGCTGCGCCTAGCATCGAGAGTTACATCGGCTCCCAACCACACCTCCCGCGCCCCACCCAGCGTTTCATGGCCAACTCAAGCATGGAATTGTTTCGGTCGGAGAGCCTGTCGGGCTGCCACGATGTCATTCTCACAGGCTATGGCGGAGACAGCGTATTCTGCTTCCTGAACTCCTCTTTGCCACTCCTTGACCTGCTGGCAAATAATCCGTCCGTACGGGACCTTCGGCTATGCCTAAATGCTCTAGAAGGTGTTACTGGTGCATCGTACTTCCAGATCCTACGGCACGCTGTACGAAACGAATGGCGCAGACGACGCCTTGGGAGACCGTTCTCGTGGCCCAAGCGCTCCCTGTTCCTTCGCACAGATCCGCTCATGCTTTCTCAACCAAGAGAGGTTCATCCATGGTTGGTTGCGCCGACCGACGCCTGCCGCGGCAAATCCGCTCATATCGCCGCCATACTCCGCGCCTACAACCATCTTGAGCAAATGCCGCGTGCAAGTAATATCGCAATGCTCTCGCCCCTGCTCTTGCCCCCCATCGTCGAAGCCTGCCTTGCCATTCCGACATGGCTTTGGATTTACGGAGGCATCGATCGGTCGATCGCAAGGTCGGCCTGCGAAGTGCTACCACGAGACATTGCTAAACGGTCGACGAAAGGTACGCCGTGCGAGATACACGCCAAGTTTTTCGAGCACCACGCACCGCAGCTTATCGACCTTCTGCTTCGAGGTGAATTGGCAGCACACGGAATACTCGATGTGGACGCCATCAAGGAATACGCCGGCAGGCCCTTCCCCCGGAAAGACAGCGATTATCTCACCTTACTGGAACTCGTGGATACCGAAATTTGGCTTCAATGTTGGTCCACCGAATCATTCCCGGTCAAAAATTCATGAGCCCACTCGTTCTGCTTTCCGAGCAGATTTTGATCAAACCACGCCAAATTTCTCGCGTATGCGGCTAGCCGGTGAATGGGTTGCCAGAAAATATGGAACTCGTCTGGATATACGTACAGATCGAATGTCTTGCCATTCTGGCGGAACGCATCAAAGCTCTGTAATCCAGCAAGAAATTCCCGGTCGCCGGACTGAACAAGAATTGGAGTCTCTACCCGCCCCACATTGGGAGCAAGATCGTAGTCATTAGGCTGTTTTGAGAGGTCATCCCGCAGGCTTGGATAACCCATTTCGCGATAGGAAGCTGCCATCAACGGCCCCATAAACAAGTCGCGGCTGATCGGCCCGCCACAGCACCCGATGAAGGATGCCGCCCTATAGTTTCGTCCCTGAGACAACGTGAACATGGCCCGCGCCGTCCCGGCGCTGAAGCCCGTGATGCCGACACGGTCGCGATCAATTACGCCCTCATCATCCAGCTTGCTCAGGATGATCTCGATCGCAGATTGGAAACTTTGGTAGTCGGCCCAATTATCCAGCCCTCGACGTCCGGCTTCTGACCAGTCCTTCATGGGATCCTTGAAGCCGATGGGATACGGGAGCTGGTAGTAGAGCACGGCATACCCTTCCCCGACAAAGGGCAGTATTGGGAAAAAATCTCCGCTGCCGCCGCGGGCGAAACCACGGTTCTGATATCCAACAATGATGAGGGGGAGCTTGCGATCACTTGCGCGATTTGCTTTTGGCAGAATGAGCTTCGCAAAGCACTCGAGACCGAGCGAATTACGCCACCGAAGGTTTCTGACTTTCCCTTTTTGTTTCTTGACCCATTCCGGGTTGGGATCCAGCAGAACCGAGCGCCTGCCGGTGTCATAATCGATTGACTCGAGGCGCCGTGGTTGCAGGGTGCCATCGATTGCGCAAAGCAACTGATCCCGGGCCGCCCTGCATCCGCCGATATTATCTTCGGTTGCAACAACGACGCGGCTCCTGCCGCTTACCGGATCCCATCGAACGATCTGGGTTAAACTATCACTCCACCCAGCCTTTCGAAGGAACAGGATGCGACGATCTTCCGGCCTCATCCAGACCTTTTCCGCGGTAGCGCAAGCATCACTCCTGCAGAGTGCCTCGGCCGTCGCACTTCGGGACTGGATTTCCTTAAGGCTGTTTACAAACTCGGGATCTTGGAGACGAATGACAGTTTCTGACTTCCCTGGGCCAAAGGCACGCTGCGCTGTATCGAGATCGATTTCGCGGAAGGGGACCTCGTGTACCGCCCCTGTGGTGGCGTTCACGGAAAACCGATGCTTCTGAGTTACAGGCGTGAACGGTTGGAATTTCCACATCGGGACCCATCGGTCATCGTAGTGAAAACCGCGTCGCCCCTCGGCTTCGAGGGCAACCTTTTCGCGCGAGGCTTCCGATCGCGCGACATATTCCAATTGCGACGCATCGTTCCCCCATTGGAACTGCAGCACGTCGACCTCCGAATTGGTCAATTGCCTACGTTTCTCGCTACCGTCAGCAGGTACGATCATGACCTGATCGATCCCATCCCGCTTCTCGAGGTAAGCGAGGCTCTTTCCGTCCGGCGACCACTGCGGAATGAGCGCCCGCATCACACCCGACCCGAAATCGGCCAGTTTTCCGGCGAGATCTCCTCTCTCGAGGATTACCCCCCCTTCTATTGCGGTAACCTCATGTGACGTTCGAGAACGCAGGTCGATAACCAGGATACGCGTGCAATAGCTATTCGCTTCGGCCACAGCTTCGCGCACCGCGACGGCCACGCGCACTCCGTCCGGCGAAACCGCAAAAGGCGCGCTGTCGTCGGACAAACTACCTATGTCGCGCAGTTGCATCAGATCCATTGCCGAAACGGTTTCCCGCGCCGAAGCGATAATGCGCTGGCTTGCCGAAACCGCACAAGCCGAGGGATTTGGATGAACAAGATGCGCGCCAGCTAGAGCTGTCAGCAAGCCCATGATCATTACATGGCCTTCGTGATGGAGAAGCTGATGTAGCGACCGATCGGCGAATAGTTCGCCGAATCGTAGGGCAGGTTTATGCCCGTTGCGCGAATGTGATCCGGTCTCGCGTTGAATAGGTTCGCCGCAGAAATCTGCGCTTCGACGCTACGGTCGTCCCCGAACCTGCGCTTGAGTGTCAGGTCGAACGTGGTCATTCCATCCACATTGACCTGGGCGGCGAGACGATTATCTTTCACGCCGCCGATATGATTGACGATTGCATTGACGGAGAGGGGTCCTCGATCAATGCTAACCCCACCGCGAACGCGGACATGAGGCGGATAATAGATCGTTCCAGCCATCTCGACAGCAGCTAGGCCGTCAACCACCACCCGCTGCGAACTCAGATACGTGGCCGACACCTGTAACGTTACCTTGGAGTGGGGTGTGAAATCGAGCGAATAGCTTCCGGAAACATCAACGCCTTCTGCTCGATCGCGAGACACGTTTGTGTAGCGGTAGTCTACAATTGCGAAGACAGAGGCTGGGTCAAATGGCTGGCCTGTGCCCGTCACGTCCAGAATGCCTGCAGGCGCTTGTGATAGTAACTGCTCGATTCCTGCCGATGTGGGATTGAGAGACACAAAGCCCGCATAAACCGGATCCGTGAGCATCCGAGAGACAGCGACCGCGGGCATGGCAATCCGATCGCGGTAATTGACCTTGAAGTAGGTGGCACTCACACTGAAGCCTGTCAGACTTCGAGGATGCAGTACGACCGTCGCCGAAAGGTTTGACGCCCGTTCCGGTTTCAGATCAGCGTTGCCGCCATCGATCTGAAGGATCGTTTGACCCGCAGGCGCGCTCCGCTCGCCCCATAGATCTCCTGGAAAGAGAGTGAGCTCGGGAAATACCAGGCGCTGATATAGCGTCGGCGCCTTGAATGAACGCCCCCAGCTTCCCTTCAAATCAAAATCCGGCGTCGGCGACCAGTTCACACCCAGCTTAGGGGTCACTACGCTTCCGACGCCCCTGTAATCCTCATACCGCAGAGCTGCGTCAAAATTCAGCCGATAAACACCGGGAATTGACATGGCTGGGCCGACAATCGGTACGCCGAGCTCCCCATAAGCGAAATGGCTTTCCTGGTCGCCGCCAACCTTGCGCGCAGCACTCTGCGAGTGAAGACTGTCTTTCCGATATCCGCCGCCAACTGCGGCACGAATAAAGCCCGCAGGCAGAGCAAGCAGCCTGCCTTCGGCCCCGACTTCCACGCCGATGGTGTCATTCTTCATGCGCACAGTGCTTGACCCGCTTGGGTACAATCGGCTGACTGTCGTTACGCCAGTCTTGCCATAAACGCCCTGGATGAAGAGATTCCATTCACCCGCAGTATAGTTCAGTTTGGGCGCGACATTCAGGCTCCAGTTTGAAGAATGCCGATACAACCCAGATTGTGTGACAGGTCCGGTCAATGTGTAGGCGTACTGGTTGTACGCATCGCGCTCGGAGTACAGCGCATCGACAGACAAGGTGAGCTTCTGCGACAAATCTTGATGAGCTACCGCTACGAATCCGAACGCTTTCAACAAGGGGAAAAGCGAGATCGCCGGGTTCACCGTTGAGGTGAAGGGCCTTTCGCCCGCGAGAATTCCTGTGCTCCTGTCATAGTTCCCTGTAATCATGAGACCGCCCGAGCCCCAGTTCTGACCCGTCACGGCGTTGTAGCTCTGCGTGATATATCCACCTTCGGTAGCGGCACCGATGATGGCGTTGGCCCAGAGACCCTCGAACGAATCTTTGAGGATGATGTTGGCGACGCCGCCGACCGCGTCCGATCCATAAATCGCCGATGCTCCATCTGGCATCACCTCTACGCGCGCGACTGCTGCGAAAGGGATGCTCGAAAAGTCGACAGAATTGCTGTTTTGATTGTAAGCGAGCCTATGCCCGTTCATCAGCGTCAACGTTGCGTCCGAACCTAAACCTCTCAAATTGAGCGATGTCGAGGAATTGCCGTTGGAGTTGCCTCTACCCTCGCCTCCGGTCCCCACTCCAGGGTTCTGACCGCCCGTAAAGTTTTGCGGAATGACGGCCGCCAGCGAGCGCATATCGGTGACACCCTCGTCTCGAAGCTGTTTGGTTTCGTATCTGAATACTGGCGAGGAGGTTATCGCGCCCCTGATGCGCGACCCGGTGACCGTGATGTCACTAGTAACGTCGTTCTCAGTTAGCGGCGTGGGCGCCGCTTCAGATCGCCCCGAAATGTAGATGGCCTCTCTTGAAAACTCGACCTTGAACCTGGTCCCCGCCAGCAACAGCCTGACCACTTCGTCTGCCGAATAAAGGCCATGAACTTCGGGGGCCTTCAATCGCGCCATCACCTCCCCAGGGAAGATGATCTGCCGCTTGGTTGCCTCACCGACCTTGAGCAAAGCGTCCGAGAGAGATTGTGGGGGAAAGTCGTATCTGACTTTCTGGCCACCGCCTTCATCAGCCATTGCAATCGATGGACAGCAGATCACGCTCGCGGCAAGCACAGTGCCTGCCACTCCGCGGCGAATAACGCTCATGAAGACCCCCTTGGTTGCGACCCGTCTGCGGGTTCACCAAGCATCAACTGATGTTGATGGGAGTTACCCTAAACACAACTGCAATTTTATTTTTGCGAAAGACTGATCCCGGTACTTGTCTCGACGACTTCTAGGTCGAGACTGCGGGCTAGTACTCGCGCAAGCTGTTGAGGGTCGTCGATTTTCAAGGTTCCATAAACCGGGCGGCGCGAAGTTGCGCCATCCCCAGTCGTTAGCTTGAACCCTGCTTCACCGTATCGATTGGCTTCCTCAAGTACTGCTCCCAGCTCTTTTCCATTGTACGTCACGAGACCCTCAGGCCAGAGGCGTGATGCCACACTTCTAGGAACCACAACACTCTGCATGACGCCGTCGGCATCGAATTCCACGCTTTCGCCTGCCGCCAACCGCTCATGCTGATCGGTCCGACTTTTGCCCGATCTGTAAGACGTTTTGACCTCGACGGAGCCGCGCAGCAAATCCACTCGCACAGACTGATCATTCAGAATGCTCACATCAAATTTCGTACCCAATGCCCGAACGCTGCCTCTCCCAGCTCTAACAGTAAACGGCCTTCCATCGTGAGTGACTTCGAATCTCGCCCGCCCTTTCTCAAGCCTAAGCTGACGGCTGCTCTCGTCGAGCCGCACCGTTACCCGGCTATCTGCATCCACGATAACGGTCGAACCGTCGTTGAGATGGAACGTGCGACTCTGCGAAGCCGCAGCAAGCGAGATGATGCCTGTGTCACGCTTGCTTTGAAGAACCTCGGGCACCTGTCGGGAGGCCGTAATGATCACGGCCGCACCGGCAATAGTCAGCCCCCCGATAAGGAGCACTCCGATTCCAGCCCTCATCAGTCTGCCTCGGAACTGTTGATGCTGCCGCCTCTCGATAGCCGGGGTTTCCATCATTTCTGATCGGAGTGTCGCGCCGAAGCGATGGAGCTCGCTCATTTCGCTGAAAAGTTGACGGTTCAGGGGAGTCAGCGCCAACCAGCGCTCGAATTCCAGATCGACAGACTGGTCGCCACGACCATTTACGCGGACACACCAATCCGCAGCCTCCGCACGAGCGCGTTCTCGATCGGTAGCATGTATCTGTGTCATTCGCCGTAAAAGGCCTGATGTAGGTGTTGAAGGGCCTTGCTCATATGATATTCGATCGCCTTAACCGTTACGCCGTAGCGGGCAGCGATCTCATGGTAAGTGAGCGCGTCTACACGATTCAGTTCAAAAATCTCGCGAGTGCGAGGTGGTAAGTCTCCCAAGACACGGCGATACTTTTCCATCGCGTCCTCCGCCTCAAGTGCCCAGCCTTGCTGAGGCGCAACGCTTATCGCGACATCGTCGTCGTCCCATAGGGGTCCTGTTACCGGTTGGTTCCTCGAACGCCTGAACCTATCAATGACGACATTCTGGACGACCCTTTGCAAGTAAGCCTCCGGACGCTCATTCAGCGCCGCCGGTTTAGCCAACACCAAGCGCATAAAAGCCTCTTGCAGCACATCCTGGGCATCATCCTGCCCATCCACGCGCTTCGATAGGTATCGCAGAATGCCCCGTCGTTCGTCTCGGAACAATTTCTCTATGGCAAATTCGATGCTGGACGAAGCGGGTGCTTTCCCGGAACCCCCGCTCACGGCGAAACACCGTGATAACGTGTCACGTCGTGTACAAAAACGTTTTCGAACATGCAAAACCAGAAGCGGCAACACCGAACGCCCAGCAATTGCCGGTCTCACGGTTCACGAGGTGATGCCGCCGTTAGGGTGAAGCCCTGGTCCGGTGCGGCCGCCTGTCAGCATTGCGACTGGCGTGCATGCCTGGCGAGGTTATTCCACGGATCGAGCGCCAGCTCTACCGATCCGGTAGAGATAATGACCGAACCGCCATGAAATTGCAATGTACCAACCCTCGGCTCGATACGGGCACCTGCGTCCATCTTCACGAGGTCGCCCCTATTGGCCTTGGAATGCGCTGATGCGACGGCGGAAATGCGCCTCTCGCCCAGCGCCGGTTACACAATAGCACCCGAGGGCTTGAACGCGGCGATCCTTTTCACGAGGCGGGTGCTCATCTGCAGGGCCATGGATCCTGCCCTCCCCATCCTGCGGCGTGTTTCAAGCACATTCCCCCGACGGAACTCCGATTTTCTGTTGCCAGGGGGCGAGATGCTGGCGGGCGGGTACATATCGGTTGATGTTCACCGTATTTTCGAGCAGCGCTTCTCAGGAATCAAGTCGGCAATCGGACCAAGAGCCCGCGTCGTCCCAAAACACCACTCCCGGCGAAATTCGCGTGTCGTGGTATGGAAGATTAGTGAATTCCGACGTGTCGGATCTGATTGATCCGGCGCGCAGTTGTAGTCTTGTGCGAGTTGCTTTTTCGACCGTGGCAGCGAACCGGAACGCCCTGCCCTCAACCATCAGCTTTCTGCAAACGGGAGTGCCGACCTCAGAAAATCGCTTGGCGGCAGCGAGGTTCTCCGCGTCTGTGGGAGCGATCAACCCCTCTGCGCGCGCCTTTTCCAACTTTGCGGCAGCGATTTGCGCCTCATTTTCCTTACGTCGAGCCGCCACCTGCGCGGTGGTTCGTGCATCCAGCAATGCGTAGTACCTGTCGTATGAATCCATTCGCCCCTCGCGAATCAGGTTTGCGCCATCAATCGCGTGATAGACCTCTGAGCCCGAGCGAGGACGGAAACCATTGCGCTCGAGAACAGCCAGTGTCTCGTCGAAATGAGGAACTTGATCGTCGTTCGTGGAATAGAACGTCAGGCACGAAAACCTCCGTTCGGGCGGCCCCCAATCCTTTTCACACAGTCGCGCTCCATGGTCGTAGAGCCACTGCACCTTTTGAGGGCTCGTCCGATTGTGTAGAGCATAAGCTTCCGCGACGGTCCTCGCTTCTCGCGCTCCCCGCTCAGGATAGACCGCGTTGAGCACTTCAGGGCTTGGGTCCACCATAATCTCGTAATCGGCACCGACATCGAGAGTAAGGGCTACCGCCACACGCCCAGGCTGCGTCGTGGCTCTTTCGAACAGCCGCTCGTAAATGCTTCTAGCCTCCGCAGCCTGAGGCAACTTGGCCCCAGACGGGTAGAGGAACATTTCGCAGGCACCTGAATAGGCGCTACGTTTGTAGCCCGTTTCCGCGAAATGGCGGCAGGCTGACAATGCCTTCTTTGGGTTGCCGATCTGGTAGTCGACAATGAACGGCCCATTCTTCCGATAGCGAAATGGACCAAAATATTTGGCGTAAAGCTCCGAGCCTTCTTTCCAGTCCTCTCCGCTCGTGTCGGCATGTGCCACACCGCTCATCAGCAACATCGGTGCAATAAGTAAGGCCGCAATTCGCATCGAATCCCCCTCTTGCTGAGGGGACAGTTGGCCAGATATTACAAGCCCTGAAAAGAGATTAGCGCCCCAAAGGGCCATTTTCGAAGCGTTGATCGCCGCTTTCAGGCGCAATCGCTATCATAAATGATAGCTTATGGTTTCAGATTGGCTTCGAGATCGGCCAGCTTAGATCTGCAGGTACTTTCCACCAGCCCGATCAGCGCCTCCGTGCGCTCACCCAGCCAGGTGAGTTGATCTTCCCGGATCTGATAGTCGCGCGGGTAACGCGCCTTCACATAAGCCTGCTGGAGCTTCTCAAAGGCCGCGATCTCTTCTTCGGCCAGCCGCGGCCAGGCTCCTTGGAGCACGGGATCGTGCTTCTCTGCCGCGCTGCGGAGCTCGACGATGTTGTGGCTGTGCGGCGTGTAGAGCGTGAAAACGAGAAGAACGGTATGGTACAGTCGCTCCACGCATTGATGCAGCTGGAACGCTGCGTTCTTGAGGCGGCCTTTGTCCCGCGAAAAAACATAGCCGTCATAGAACTCCACCGCACTCTCGTACCAGTCTTCAAAATAGTCACGGCTCATGCCGTAGGCCCGCTTCGGCGATAAACTCTTGGGCGTCGTAAACTCGGCAGTGTCGGTCTGATGGACGACGATCCCGTCTCGGAGAAAGTCGACGAAGAAGTAACGTCCACTCTCGAGGGATCCGTTGATCTGGTCCATCGTGTACACGAAGTAGTGGGCCGGTGACCTTAGCCGGTGGGTGTACCGGTACTCCATGAAGAGGCGATCGGTGACGTTCTTCCAATACTTCACTCGATCCGTCAAACGTTCGTCGTTGACGATTACGATGAGGTCCCAGTCAGAATGCTTGCCAACCCGAGTATGATGTTCATCCACCCAATCGCCCCGAGCGTGACTACCATAAAGCACAATCTTCGTGATTTGGCCCTTGCTCTTCCACTCGCGCTGCGCAAGCGAGAGGACATCCTCGAACTCTTCAAGGATCATCCCAAGAATACGCTCGAGCTCCGGTCGTTCTGTGACAGGCACATGCTCAATACCAAATTTCATGTCCGGTCTTCCAATGACATTGCTCGAGCCGGATAGCCGGGCTCGATTTGATCTGATCCTTCAAGGTTAGCTTCTATTTGCAGCTCTGCAATGCGCCCGGTACAGACTTCCTGCACAACCTCCGCGAGATCCCTGGCAATACCTCCGAGCCATTCAAGCTGGTCTTTCGTGATCTTGTATCCCCTCTTCGCGTAACGCGCTTTGACATATGCGTCGCGCAACACGTTAAAAGCGGCGTTCTGCCATCGAAAGTCTCGGGGCCATACATGAACAAACCGACGGTCGAGTTTGTCGACCATCCCCCGCAACGCACGGATATTATGGTTGTGGGGCGTGTAGAATGTCAGAACGGTGAGAGCGGCATTGTACAAATGCTCTACGCTCTGGTGGAGTTGGAATGCAGCGTTTGGAAGTCGTTCCTTGCGAAGCGCAAACTCGTACGCGTCATAAAATTCGCCTGCAGATGGAAACCACTCCGCGTAGTATTCCTTCGCCAACCCTAGCTTGTCCGCCGCAGTCTTCGGCCGCGGCTTCGGGAACGGAGTATCATCCGCATCGTAGAGTAGTATTCCGTCCTTGATGACATCTTGAAAGAAGTAGCGGCCCTCCGCCAGCGCGTTATGGACCTCCTGCCGGGTGTGCACGATGATCGATGGCAGGCTGAGCAATTGCCCTTTTGCGCGGGCCTCGATGAACTTCTCGTCGAGCGCGGACCAGTACTCTACGTTCTCGACCACCTGCTTGCGGTTCACCATGACAAGCAAGTCGTAATCCGACGAGTAGGCCTTCTTGGTATGCGGCTCATAAACCCATGTTCCGCGCGCAAAGCTGCCGTAGAGGACGATCTTGTGGATCCGGCCCTTCTTCTTCCAACCTGTCACCGAACGCCCGTGGGCATCCTCGAACGACGAGAGAATGGCCGGCAAGACTAAATCGGCTATTTCCCGGCGGCGGTCCGCCGGCAAATGATCAAGATCAGACCGCACCGACATCCCTTCCCCCAGCCCCATCAATCAGGTGAAGCGCTTTGCGTCCGCCTCGCACCGGTCGAAGCGAAAGCTTGCGATCGAATGTGGCAAGTTTGCCCTGATGCGTCATCGCCAGCGCGAGAAGGTAGGTATCGGTGAGCTGTGCAGACGTGCGGATTTCACCGGTATCGACGAAGTCGCATTCGAGCAGGTTGACGGTGTCGCCCCAGAACTGGTGCCCATCAAGCGCACAAAGGCGGCGCATGATCTCGCTAGCTTCTGCCGGCGAGCCGGCGCTGTTGGGATAGCGCGGGTTTCCGATGATCCGGATGACGCCGTTCTGGGTGAGCGGACAGGTGGCCCAATTCCTCCGGCCTGTCCCGGCGAACCAGGCATGAGCGGCCTCATGTCCGACATGTGCTGGATCGATAAGTGCAACCAGAACATTCACGTCGGGCAGATAAGTCATGACGCCTCATCACGCAGCGCGTTCACGATGTCGAGCGTGATGATGACGTCACTCTTGGTGGACAGGAGCGGAACGCCATTACGTTCATCTTGATCGCTCGGCCTCCTGATCGACTGACGCGCAAGTTCAGAGATCACCTCTCCGATCGTGCGCCCCTGCTGATCCGCGATCTTGCGCGCGGCAGCCAGTACATCGTCATCGATTGCCAAGGTTGTGCGCATCGGAGTCTCGCTGCATCAAGCATCACACATCTACCAAAGATGCATCGATCCGCCTAGCCCAATATAGCCAGATTATCGTCCTGCTTCTTACGTTTACCTATCCCCGACCAGAGGCGCCGGTACTCGCTATTCGCCTTTAACAGTTCCACGTGACGCCCTAGCCCCACGACCCTGCCTCCTCGCATGAAGATCACGCTATCCGCGTGCTGCGCCACAGTTTGCCGGTGTGTAACGAACAGGACGGTGGTCGCAGGCAGGAGTTCGCGTCGGAGTCGGTCTATGATCTGCTGTTCGCTTACCGGGTCAAGGGATGAGCTGCTTTCATCGAACACGATGGCCGGCACCTTTACGCCGAAGACGCGGGCAAACTCGACCTTCTGAACCTGCCCGCCCGAAAGCTTCTCGCCCATTTCGCCTACCATGGCGTCCAGGTCGATCGCCTGCCCCGCACTCGCAAAGCGCCATTCCGACAGCAGGCTAGACGCGGCCGCCTCATCGTGATCGGCGGGATGGTAGAGAAGGTTGTCTCGTAGCGGACGATCGAACAGGCTGATGAACTGCGGGACGTAGAGGATATGGCGGGAGCGCTCACCGGGCTCGACCGACGATAGATCCGCGTCTCCTATCATTACCCGACCGCGCGCTGGCGATTTGAGCCCGGCAATCAACTGGGCCAGCGTCGACTTACCAGCCCCGCTGGGCCCAACGATCGCAACGAATGACCCCGAGGCGATTTCCAAATCGATTTCGCCGATTTCCGGCAGACCGGCGCCGTAGCTGAAACCCAAACGCTCGATGCTTATCCGTGCGGGCCCCGCAGGCCGATGATGCTCACGATCGCTATCTGCTGGCATGGGCGTCGCCATGTCCAAAACGGCCGCAATATTTTCCATCGCCACGCCTGCGCCCAGGATCAGAAATACGAAGCTGGCGGCAGGCTGCGTCAGGCGGAACAGATAGCTTTGGATTAGAACGAAGGTTCCCACCGTCATGACGCCGGCGCGGATATCCAGCGCGCCGAGGTAGAAGATGAACAGCACCCCGGCGCACAGGAGCGCGTTCTGCACGAACGAAAAGCGAATAAGGGAAACCGCCCCCGCCTCCGCGGCCTGCCGCCTCTCAAGCCCCCCACTGGCGATCCATCGCAGTTCACCCGCGACATTGCCGTTGAACACCACCCTCCGCGCATTTCGGATTACATCCGTCTGGATGTGAGACATCCGACCCGATGCGGCGTTGATGCCAGCCGCCAGTTTCTTCCACCGACGCGCATTAAAGTAGGCGCAGGCCAGGACCAGACCAAGCAGACCCGTCGTGAGCCAGGCATAGACCGTCGGCGCAAGGCCTGCCAGAACGATCAGAGAGACCACCAACTGCACGGTGAGGGGTAGGACCTGCCACATCAGCCCATCCACAATGAGCTGGAGACTGAACGGCATCCTTTCCAAGGCGCCCAGTATCACCCCCGTTTCACCCTTGGCCGTTGTCGCCAGGAGAGGAAGCTGGCTCGCCACGCTCCGCCGCGTAAATTCGTTCGCGAGAACCCCGCAGATGCGGGTCGTGCAAAAATGCCGGCATGCGCCTGTGAGGTTCGGGCCGGCCCAGCAACCCGCCGCCAGAACAATTGCTGAGACCAATGCAAGAGCGCTTCCGCCCTTCCCTGCCAACAAATCGATCAGGTCCTTCAGTGCGACCGGATAGGCAACGGTCATGATCAGGCCCAGAGTCTCCAGAAGAAGGCCCAAAATCACGAACGCCCGAAGACGGAGCGCCCTGCCCATCATTTCTGCGAGCAGCGCCCTGAAAGTCCTCGTCATCGCTATCGTGGGGTTCTCGCCGGCCACCGAATCTCCTCGTCCAGGCATGTCGACATGCCAGGTCCAGCGCAGCAGCGTGACATCGTTTCCAACGCCGACCTAAGACAAGAAGGACAGATTCTGCCCAAAAACCCGCTAGAGCCTACCAGCAAAGAGGACGTGCCTATCGCCTCGCTGCAAACGTTCACATCGGAAAAACGAAAAGAATTTTCGCACTCTTTTAGGGTACGCGGCCTTCGTGGCGTTGATGGAATTTGCACCGAAAATTGAATGAGAAACGGCGTGAGCGCTGAGACACCCGGCCAGAGCGGCATCACCTTTACACCGCGGGGTCGCGCCCGTGAGGCACCGCAGCGGCGGCCGGTGTCATCAGAATGTAAACGAGTCGTTGAATATAAGTTGCCCTTTCAGTGCCTTGGCGGTCTGTGCATAGTGACCGGCGATGCCCGCAGTTCGTTACTCCAAGCTCAGCGACGCCCAACGCGACACTCTTCGGCTTGTGCATGCACATCTGCAGATCAAGGAAATTGCCAAGACCCTTGGGGTTTCGGAGTCGACAGTAAACCACAGGCTCGCGCAGTGCCGGGAGATCGTTGGGGTGTCGAGCAGCAAGGCAGCTGCGCTCTGGATGGTCGAATACGAACAGAGCCTCGACCATTGGAGAAAAACTCCAAGCAGTTTTTCTCCAATGGTCAATCCGCCCGCGGCCGAGCCAAGTGGGGCTGTAGGCATGTCGGGTGACGGTTACGAGACCGATAACTCGGAGCCCGCCGAAATTGTCGATACCCCCCGCGGTATCGACGAGGAGGCGTCTCTCCGGAAACGTGGTTTCCCCTGGCCATTCCCGACAGCCGGACGACAAGAGAACGATCTCAATTGGAAAACCCGCCTGGCGCTGGTGTTCCCGGTTGCGATCATCCTCATGGTCTGTGCGATGACCCTCGTCGTTCTGGGGATTGGGTTTCAAGAGCTCCTCGTGGGCTCTGAATCCTGGGTGATCCGCCTGCCTTGATCCACCCGCTTGTTGAAACGCCTGCAACGTGCCTGACCGGCGCGAGGAGAACCTGTATGCTCAAGTCCCATGCCCTCCAGGCCGCCGCCCGCACGGTCGCCGAAAAGATCGTGCCCCTCGAAAGCAGTCTCGACGAGAGCTTTTCGCAGACCGCCGGTCTCCTCGCTTACCTCCCGCAGGCCAGGCTGAGCGCCGGTCTGCCCATGGAGACGGGGCACGCGGCCATAGTCCAACTCGTCGCATCTCTCCAATCGATTACCGACGCGCGCGGTGCGATGATAGCAGCCCATGCAGCTCTTGCGGGAACGAGGAACGACCTGAGGCTGCCTGAAACGGGATTTGGGAGCCTCGCAGGCTGCCCGTCTTCGGCAACTCTGCAGGTCGTCCGCGAACACGCGGCCTGAAAGCACCGGCTTCATGCTTGCTTCCCGCAACAGATCGAGAAACTATGCCGAGCATGGTCGTTCCCATAGCGTTTTTGATACTCCTTGTGGGAAGCTCTGCTTTCGCATTCTGGAAGGGCGACCAGTCACTGCGGCTTGTAGCAGCCATCGTCCTGGTCGGCTCCATTTTGTCCGCGTTAGCCCAGAC
This sequence comes from Novosphingobium sp., assembly GCF_036820275.1. Taxonomy (GTDB): domain Bacteria; phylum Pseudomonadota; class Alphaproteobacteria; order Sphingomonadales; family Sphingomonadaceae; genus Novosphingobium. Next base: position 36,189 of record NZ_DAISLT010000005.1, on the reverse strand, counting down.
CCGCGCTCCCGATCCCTGGCACTATGGGGAGATTGGCACGCTCCTCGTCGACTTTTCCATGCTGGGGGCATTCGGCGCCATCATGTTTTCAAGCAACCGTTTCTGGCCAATCTGGATGACCGCCGCGCAGCTACTGACGGTCGTCGCCCATTTCGGTCCGGTACTCCGGCACTCCCATATTGCCATTCCCTTTGCCATCAGCGAACAAATCTGGAGCTGGTTCATTCTAGTACAGCTCATCGTGGCAACGGCTCTTCACCATCACTCCTTGGTGAATTCGCGCGCGCCGTAGCACTTGGGTCGCGCTTCTTTCCGCTCTGTCCGGCGCCGAGAATCTATCGGCTCTGGTTCGGCGCGGAATCGCAAGCCCGCGAAAATGTCGCTACGTCGCGTCACTGATGAGCGAACCTCGTCGTTCGCTCGCCGGCTCCTTTCCGCCGACATTTCTCGTCGCAAGCTCATCGAAGGGCGGCCGACGTCCTTCATCCAGTGGTACATCATCCTGGAGATTTACATCGCGGCGAGTGAAGACCGGCCGGTCGTCATCACCGACCTAATTCACCTCGCCGGGCACCCCAGGAGCACAACGCTCAAGGCGATCGCCGATCTGGTCGGCAGCGGAAATCTGCGAAGAACCCCGGACCCCACAGATCGACGACGGGTCTTCATTTCTCTTGAGCACGGTTTCCATGTCCGTGTTGACGACATCCTACTCGAACTGATGGAGGCCTATGATGGGCAATGACCTCTTCCGCCCGTGCGAGGGATGCAGCAAGCGGCATCTTGGGTGCCTGCAAATTGCTTCGCCAGTCCTCAGATAGCCTCGCGAATCTCGCCTGGTGCGCGTTCCGGGCCCTGCCCTGCAACATCCAATGCATTCCTTATCATCCTCGGGGGGCAGCGGCGGGTTTGTCTGCCGAAAAATGGCCTGAACCCTCCGATTGCTGCCTCTCAACGACTCCAGGCCGGAACTCATAATTGGAGACGAATTCATGGCGTCACATTTGATGAGAAGCGTCCTTTCCGTGGTCACCGGACCGGGTTGCGGCTGCCGCAGCGATGTCGAGCAATCGAACAGGGCGGAAATTTGCCAGATCGTCATGCGCATGCGCTACACCGCCACCAAGTTGCTCGGGAATGTGCTCAGCAGTGACCCTTACTGGGATGCCATTCTGGATCTCTACCTCGCGGGTTCGGAGGAGCGGTCGGTTTATCAATCGGCGATCTGCATCCGGGAGTTGTCCCAACCCAGTGCGCACCGGCTCGCGAGCAGGCTTGAGAAAATGGGGGCTGTGATCCGCACGCCGGATGCTTTCGATTGCCGAAGGCGAAATCTGGTTTTAACGGAAGAGGTACGCCAGGCGATCGACGAGGTGATGGATCTCATGGTCCGAAATATTCGCTATCAGGTTTGATCTGGTTGCGGCCATCCCCGGGCGGACCGAGCACCGGGCGCGGCATCAGCGGGCTATGGGCACCTGATCAATCCGCGTCGTCCATGATGGGCTCTTCAGAGCACGCTTGGTATCATAGGCTTTGACACCCATTCCTTCGGATCCGAGCCGCAATGTCTGCCGTCCGAATTTTCCATTGATCGCATCCAGCGCGGCCAAGAGCTTCGGTGATCTGGGATCGGGAACGGAAAACATGTCGAGTTGCCCCCTCGCCTCCTGCTCTAGCCCTTCAAGCATCACGCCGCACTTGGTGTAGACTGCTCCGCGCTCGAAGATGGCTTCAGCGATCCTTCCAGCCATCCCGGCGATGACGCGCGGGTCATTGGTGGCCGGGGAGAGCCGGGCCATGCGGGAGGCCGATGGTGCGTCCGGCTTGAAACGGCTGCCGTGCGCAAAAGCAATCAGACGGCTCGCCTGCAATTTCTGGTTTCTGATCTTTTCGGCTGCGCGCACCGCGCGCCGGACCATCGCCTCTCGAAGCGCCTCAATATCGCGCACCGGTTCTCCGAAATTTCGCGTCACCGCCGTGGATTTGAGTGCAGCAGGCTCTGGTTCGAAGCCCGCACATTCGATCCCGTTGAGTTCGCGAACCAGTCGCTCCAACACGACCGTCCCCACATCGCGCGCCACCTCGGGCGGCAGCGCCGCAAGGTCCGCGGTAGTCTTGACCCCCAGCGGCCTCAGCTTTCTCGCCATGGCAGCACCGATTCCCCAGACTTCCTCAATCGGCCAGGCCGCAAAAAGACGCCGCCGCAATCCTTCATCGTGCAGATCGACAACGCCGTTCCAGACTTTTTCGGAGGCTTTCGCGAGCCCATTGGCCACTTTGCTCAACGTGCGGGTAGGCCCCAGGCCGATCCGGGTCGGAAGTCCAACCGAGCGTTTGACCGCCTCGCGGACTCGGTGCGCCATCTCGACGTCGCCGAGCCCGCCGGGCAGCACCGGCAGGCGAAAGAAGGATTCGTCGATCGAGTAGATCTCGACCGTGTCGGTGAATTCGGCAATCACCGCATTGAAGCGCCGATTCATGTCCGCATAGAGTTCGTAGGACGACGAGCGGCACTGGATGCCGTGACGGCGGACAACATCACGGATCTTGAACATCGGGGCTCCCATCTTGATGTGCAGCGCCTTGGCCTCGGACGAGCGCGCAATCGCACAGCCGTCGCCGTTCGAGAGCACGATCAGCGGAACACCGCGCAGCGAAGGATCGAACACACGCTCCGCGCTGCAATAGAAGTTCTCGATATCGAGGATGGCCCAGCTCATGGCCTAGCCCTGAAGATTGCGTACGCTGGCGCGCACGACGCCCCACACTTCCACGCTCTCGTCTGCAATGACCGGGTCATAGTGCATGCGGCTGTTGCGGGCCTCGAGCATCGGCACGCCGCCGCGAACGCACAACTGGCGCACAACGAAGCCGCCGTCGACCACCGCGATAACGATACGCCCATTCACAGGTTTCGCATCGCGATCGACGACGACAACGTCTGAATCGAATAGTCCTGCATCGATCATGGACTGACCGCTGATCCGAAAGACAAAGCTTGCTGCCCGATCCAGTCGAAGCAAGTCAACGAGATTGATCGCCGATTCCTCCCAATCCTGCGCTGGCGAGGGAAACCCTGCGCCGGCGATGCCAGCGAGGCGCAGGCGCCATTCGTTGGGCAGCTCCTCAAGCGGCAAAGGAATCGAACAAGGCAAGGCAAACCCGGATGACATAGTGTCCCCATAAAGCATCACGGAACATTATGGGAACATTGTAAGTTCACGCGGTGCCCAATTTTGCGCGAACAACCGCATATCATATTGTATTTCAGATGTATTTTTTGCCTGGAAAATCTCGTCTCCGGCTACCGCAGGGTGCGAAGCGGCTATCTGGCAACCAAGGGCGCCGATCTTATCCTCACTATCCACAGCCTGTGCATAAGCTAGTCACTGACGAGCGGATTCGTTCCAGGTATCCTTCCCCCATGTCGGTGCTCTGCCTGATCGGGCGTCATAAGCCCTCCCCGGTGTCGCTCGCACGCAGCAAGGACGATCGGTATCTCGCACTTTGCGATACTTGCGCCGTACCATTGGAGCTGATCGGCTCGGGATGGCGCGCGGTTCGGCCGAGCGTTGTCCGATCTGTAGACTGAGTACCGCTAGGCCAATGGTGCGCTTCGCGTGACGCTGAAGCCCCGCATCCTTATCGAGAGTGTTCCCATGGTACTTGATGGCCCCCGCCTTGAACCGCTGTCCGGTTCGAAACCTGATGCGCTGGTAGTGCTCATCCATGGGTACGGCTCGAATGGCGACGATCTCATCTCGCTTGGCAAAGCGATGCAACCCTCACTCCCCGGCGCTGCATTCGTCGCCCCAAATGCCCCGGACCTTCTTCCGTTCACGGCTGACGCCCATCAGTGGTGGCCGATCGAAACATTCTCGATGGCCGAGCGGACAGCCGGTGCAGATGCCGCAGCGCCCAATCTCGATGCTTTCCTATCTGCGGAGTTGGAAGCTGCCGGGATCGAGAGTTCGCGCCTGCTCCTCATAGGCTTCAGCCAAGGGACAATGATGGCCCTTCACGTTGGCCTTCGTCGGCCGACTGCCTTGGCGGGGATCATCGGCATCTCCGGGATGCTGGTCGCGCCCGATCGCCTCGAAACGGAAATCGGGAACCGTCTGCCTGTGCTGCTGATCCATGGGACGGATGACGACGTTGTGCCGTTCCAATCCATGGAATTGGCTTCGACCTCGCTCAAGGCCGCGAAAGTGCCGGTCGAAACGCACGCCTCTCAGGAGGTCGGGCACTGGGTATCTCCGGACGGCCTTGAGGCCGCCATCGACTTTGCAGGACGCGTGCTTGCGTGACATCATAGCGAGCGCCCAAAAGGCGCAAGCCGCTGATCAATCCCTGGACAGTTCGGATAGATCGGTCACGGAAACAGAGAGAGTTGGTTCGGATCTGGAATTTCAGGATAGTCCGACAAGCGCTCGACAATGCAGTTTGCCACTTCGTCTGCGGCCTTTTGACGCATCCGTTGGTCGCGCATCGTAAGGCCTACCCGCGCCCAGCCAGGTGCATTCAGAATGGCGTCCGAGAGCTGCCGAGTGTCGAGTCGATCCATTTCTCGATGTTGGAACATTTAGAGAACAAACGGCAAGCAAAAATCCGCCCCATTACTGGTAATGGCATCCGCACCAGGGAACGCATCGCACCCAGAGGTACACAAGCCCTCAAAGAATAAATCCTAAATCGATTCAGTCGCCACGTGCCGGGAAAAGGCATTGCTATGCTCTTGCTTCAAAGTAAGCATGGTGCTTGGGGCGACGCGCCAAGAAACAACAATTCGGGTAAAAGAAGCATAATGGCCGACGAAACTCTTCTCACTCTCGCTACCGACATCATTTCCGCGCATGTAAGTCACAATAAGGTTGCGACCGAGGCTCTGCCGGACCTCATCGCCGCCGTCTATGATTCAATTGCCGGGCTCGGCCAGGCACCGGGGCCCACGGTGGAAGCTCGCACACCCGCCGTTTCAGTTCGGGCATCGGTCAAGCCCGACACGATCACGTGTCTCGAGTGCGGCAAGAAGATGAAGCTCATCAAGCGTCATCTGGGAATCGACCACCAGTTGACCCCCGAGCAATACCGCAACCGCTGGAATCTGCCGGCTGACTACCCTCTCGTCGCCCCCAACTACGCCGAGAAGCGCAAGGAACTGGCTGTGAAAATCGGCCTGGGACAAAGTTCGCGCGGCCGTCCCAAGGCCAAGCGGGCCGAGAGCAGCCCCAAGGCGGAAGCCGCCACGCCTGCCGCGTCAAAGCCCTCAACGCCCAAGACCGCCGGACGAAAGAAGGTCACACCTGCCGACGACGGCCAGTAAAGCCGGCACCGACACCGGGGCGCTCGCGCGGTGCCCCGGTGGACTGTGGGATGACGAATGCCCGCACGGTCCGCGGGGAAACGTGCTCCCCCATCTGGCTCGCAGCAGCACGCGAGCCGCAGAAGTCAGAACTCAAGTCTTTTTTCGGCGGACCGTAGCGCCCTCCTTGTCGTTGACGCAGAGTTCGCCGCTCAGAATTGATCGAAAATCGAACCCATGCGGGGACTGAACAGCCGGTCGTAGGCCTTGAGGAGGGCGCCATCGGTCATGCCGGCGATATAATCGCAGATAACGCGCGGCACGTTCTCGCCAGCCCGCACTCTTGCCAGTTGGTCTGCCGGCAGGAGCAGCTCAGGCTCCGAGGCGAGTGCCTCGAACACCGAAACCACCATTTTCTGCCCCTTGAACTCAAGTTGCTGGACGCCTGCGCTCTGGATGACGGCCCGATAGACCGCGTCCTTCAGCGCGCCAAGGAACGCCCGCGGACCAGCCTGCATTCCGGCGCGGAACCGGATCATGGGTTCCTCGAACTCTTCCCGGGTTTCGATCTCGCAATGCGTGATCAGGTGACCGACCATTCGGCCGATGCATCTCTTGCGCTCGCCGCCGTCGCTGAACAGCATCGCGATGAGGCGCTCGTAGACGTTGTTCTCGGATTCCTGCGGATACTTCTGCTTGAGATATGACAGGAACGAGGCGCAGCTCTCCTCCGGCACGAGCGTTCGGAATGCCCCCTCGTCGACCAACCGCAGCGCCAGGGCATCCTCCAGGTCGTGAACGCCGAAGGCAATGTCGTCGGCGACATCCATGATGCTGCAGTCGAAGGATTTATGAACCGCTTTATGATGCTTCCCGCTTTGGGTCTGGAGAGTGGTGAACCGCTCGCGATCGGCGCTGGAAAGCGGCTCGAGCACCCACTGCACGACATCGCGTTCGGTATCGAGATAGCATTTGGGAGGCTTGGAGACCGCGCGGTCGATGATGCTGATCGCCGTGGTCTTGCCGTTGAGCCGGGGAGGACAGGCTGGGTTGTACGCCTGCGAATAAGGAACCGGATACTTCAGCACGCCAAGCAAGGTGCGCCGCATGAGGTTTGCGCCGGCACCGGCCGAAAACTGCTCGAGTCTGGAAAGGATGCGCAGCGTCTGCCCGTTCCCTTCAAAGCCGCCTGCCTCGCGCATGCAGTAATTGAGCGCCACTTCGCCGCCGTGGCCAAACGGCGGATGACCGAGGTCATGTGTGTTCCCGATCGCCTGCAGTATGCTGTGCTCCGGCAGATGGGGAATGGCCGGGTGGTCGGGAAAGTCCTTGCGGAACTGCCGGGCAATTCCGCCGGCGATCTGCGCCACCTCCAGCGAATGGGTCAGCCGGGTCCGGTAGAAATCGCTGTCGCCCAGATTTAGGATCTGCGTCTTGCCCTGCAGGCGGCGGAACGATGCGGAATGGATAACCCGCGAATAGTCGATGTCGGCTTCGTCGCGGGCGTCACTGTTTTGGGCCTGCCAGCTTTCCTGCCTCGCGTACCAGCTCATTTGCGACTTCACACTCCTCTATACGCCAGCGCTTCTCGGTGACCGAAGGGAGCCTAGCGCCCGCACCGGGGAACAGAAAGCTCTCTGCCGACATGTTTTCCGCATGTCTTTGATCACCCGCCTTCTCGATGCTGTGGCGGCGATGCACTCGTCGGAGCCACAACTACTGCGCTCATCCCTTGGGGTTTCAGATCATATCAGTCATGACAGTCGCGCGATGAGCGAGACTTCAACCGAAAGCGCATAAGCCTCGCCTCTGTATAGGAGCGCTGACACCGCCTCCCGGAATGTCCCAAAGTGGTTTTGAGAATTGGCCTCGCCGGGTATTCGGATTCCTCTGGCGGGACGCCAATTCGGGCGCCCCCGGTTCGCTGGACGCTACTGTTCGCCGTCTGGTATTCGAAACTAGACGTCCGACAGCGCCGCATAGATGGCTTCGTTCGGAAGTGAGACGGTTCCGTTATTGCAGTTCGCGACCCGAGACCGGATTCGTCAGTCATTCGGCTCCAAGCGCTCCGGATGGGTCAGGTTTGACTTTCAGAGCCAATTCTGCTCTCTAAACCCAAACTGAAACAGCATTGCTGATTCACCAGGGAGCGTATTGGGCCATGTCGTACACCGTCAACACGCTGCGCGCGATCACGCGGACGTGCGAAGAGATGCGCGATCGGGTCAAGAAGATCGTCTTCAACCCCGAGGACCGCAAGGTTCTCGATCTGACCTTCGGCCCCGGCGTAGCCGCCGAATTGGTCGGCCGCACTCCCGAGGCGCTGGCAAAAGCGGAAAAGGAAGGCCGACTCCCCTCCCCCAAGCAGTCGGCAAATGGCCGCCGCTTCTACACCCTTGAAGATCTTACCAACATTCGTGAGACGCTTAGCATCCACCCCGGCAAGGCCGAAGACGAAGATGCGGTGATCATCGCGGTCCAAAACTTCAAAGGCGGCGTCGGCAAGTCGACGATCACCAAGCATTTCGCAGATTATCTTGCGCTTCACGGTTACAAGGTCCTCGTGATCGACTGCGATCCGCAGGCATCGACGACGACGATGTTCGACATTCAGCCCGAGACGCTGATCGATGTCGAAGAGACGCTAGGTAACTTCCTGTCGCCGCGCAGCACTTTCGACGATTTTCCGGCGTCCATCCACGACACGGCCTGGCCGACCATCAAGATCATCCCCTCAAGCCTTGGCCTCCAGGACGCTGAGTGGGATCTCACCGCAACGCTGCAGGAAGGCAGTCAGGCTGTACGCGAAGGGTTGCAACGCCTGCGCATAGGAATTTCGACCATTAGCAAGGACTTTGACGTCATCCTGCTCGATCCGCCGCCAGCGATGGGCTTTCTCGGCCTGAACGTCATGGCCGCGGCAACCGGTCTGGTCGTCCCCGTCCCGGCACGCCAACTCGATTACCTGTCGACGATCCACTTCATGGAGACGATCGCGGATAATATCGAGATTCTGGAAGCGGCGGGCACGCCGGTCGATTACGGCTTCATCCGCGTCGTATGCTCGACCTACACGCCCAGCAAGCCAGGCGAAAACGACATGTGGAAGATGATGCAGGCAACCTACGGCACATTCCTACTCAGCCAGCCCATTCTTGCCTCGGAGGAGATCAAGAACGCGACGCAGGCCTTCCGCTCGGTCTACGAGAGTAAGCCTTCCGCTTCCCACGCGACCTACAACCGGTGCCGCGAAAACCTAGATTCCGTGTTCAGTGAAGTTGTTCAGCAGATCCGCCAGCAGTGGCCCTCGACAAGCATTGCCGGCCGCGCGGCTGACGCCTTCGCGAGTGCTGCAGCATGAGCCGGCGTTCCCTGATCGGCGAGGCCCTTGCCTCGGCCCCGGCCGAGCCGATTGTCGTAGCCGAAGAGGCCCCGCGTACCGAACCGCGCACGAGCTTTACCAGCAAGCGGCTCGATGCTTTCGGCGAAGCGTCGCGAATGGTAAAGAAGCCATCGATCCGCCTGAAGCCGTCGGAATGTTCGATTTGGCCGGGCAATGCCCGAGACTACGCCCGGCTGACACAGGATCGCTTGAGCAGCCTCATCGATTCTCTGCAGGCGGAAAACGGCAACCGCATTCCGGTCGTCGTCCGCCGCACGCCCAAGGCGGAACTCCCTTACGAGCTCGTCATCGGGACGCGCCGCCATTGGGCGACCAGCTGGCTCAACGCCAATCACTACCCCGACATCGAACTTGTCGCGATCATCGAGGACATCGATGACGAGGCCGCCTTCCGGCTTGCCGACATCGAGAACCGCGAGCGCGAAGACATTTCCGACCTCGAACGCGGCCTCAACTACAAGGCCGCAGTCGACACCTACTATGATGGCGTCCAGTCGAAGATGGCCGAACGGGTCAAGCTCTCGAAATCCAGCCTCGCTCGCTACATCGGCCTGACCGAGATCCCGCAGTCGATTGTCAGTGCCTTCAATTCGCCGATGGACCTTCAGGTGCGCCATGGCGACAAGCTCCTGCCCCTCGTTCGAACGCCGGCAAGCCTGGCCAAAATGGAAGAGGCAGCGGCGCATATCGCCAATGAGCAAAGCTTCCGGCAGTCGGGCGATGAGGAACCGATCAGCGGCGCCGAGGTCGTTGCCCGTCTGGTACAGGCGACAACTGCCCCTCGCCGAGGCCGATCGCAAAAGACGCTCATCGAAGTGGCGGGAACGCAGATCGGACAAGTCGATCGCAATCAAAGCCGGGGCCTTACCCTGACACTCACGCCGACTGACCGGACCACCGATGAAATTCTGGAGGCGCTTCGCCCCCTCATCGAAAACGCCAAGATCCTCAGGAAGGCGGGTCGCTGAGTACGTTTGTTGCAAAGCTGATAACACTAATTTTTCTTATTAATTTCAGATGCTTAAATGACATTTCCCACGCGTGGGACGGGTGTAAGAGGGATGGGTTTGCAGCGTGACTTCTGACGCGTCACCGACCGCCAATGGCGGCCGGAAGGTCCAGTTCGAGATGTTTTTCACGCTGCCCGACTTCAGCGATATCTCGCTGCGCGACTATCAGGAAACAATGCAGCGCCCCTTCTTTAGCCTTGCGAAGAAGAAGCGCATCAAACCCATCGACTATCACAGCCCCGATAAGAGCGTTCATGTCCATGTGTCCGCCAACCCCGAGTACGGGATGGCGACGATCTGGGACGCGGACATCATGATCTACCTCGCGTCGCACCTGAATGAGCTGCGCGAGCGAGGCGACAACGATCTCTCTCCGACGATCCGGCTCCAGCCCGGCGACTTGCTCCGGCGGATTTGCTGGGGGGTCAGCGGCCGTGCCTACGAGCGTTTGATCGCGGCCCTCGACCGGCTACAGGCGACCACGATCAAGACCAATATCCGCGCGAACTCGAAATCGCGCGAGACGACCTTCTCATGGATCGACAGCTACACGCACCTCGTCGATGAAAAGACGCAGCGTTCACTCGGCATGGAAATCACGCTCTCGAAGTGGTTTTTCGAAGGCGTCATGGACAAGCGCAACGTGCTGGCCATTTCGCCGCTCTATTTCGAGATCACGAGTGGACTCGGGAAATGGCTGTACCGGGCAAGCCGCAAGCACGCGGGCGGAAACGGCGCCGAGGGGTTCACGATCGGGTTCGAGACGCTGCACCAGAAGAGCGGCAGTGAAAGTTCGCTGCCCTCGTTCAAGAACAAGATCCTCGAGCTGGCACGGGCGAACAATCTCCCCGAGATCAGCCTCGAAGTGATCGGCGCCGACACCCCGCGCCCTAAACTCAAGATGGTCATGAGGAAATACCTCGAGGACCAGCCAGGCAGAACAGCTAAGGCCCCCGCCCTGCCCTCGCCCAAACCGGCTGCCCCGGCCCGCGCATCAATCGCAGCGTCTCCTGTGACGCCTGCGCCAGTGGATCTGGTCGACCCGCGTCTCACCCGCGGCCTCCTGGCGCGGACGGCAGCTAGCCTGAAGTTCGAAGATGCCAATCCAGCGGGCGATCCGCACGCTGAAGTCTATGCCGAGACCGCCAAGGAAACGCCCAAACTGCGCCGAGGCCGCCGGGCACAGGACGTTCTCGATCCCGAAACCTATGAGGCGATCCGTCAGGAGTGCCCCGGTTGGGACCTCGACGTTCTCATGAAGACGTTCGATGCGTTCCTCAACGCGAACCCAAATGAGCTGCCGCGCAACTACTCGAAGCGGTTCTACGGCTTCATGAAGAAGCACCACGAGCGCAACAAGTACCAGCTTCCCGGATTCTAGGGCCCTCTCTAAAGGCAATCTTCGCCCAAGTGCCGGTCCATCCTGGCTTACACTGCACTGCACTGCACTGCCCCGCTCTCGCATCATCGCGTGATCATGCCGGCCCGCTGTACCGCCCTCTCCGCTCTGCCATTGGCCGCCAGCGCCTTCCTCGACATGCGGACAATTGCGACTTAGCGAACTGGGTCGCCCATCAACCCAAGACGCAGGAACACAAAACGCGCTGGCATGTGGCTCCGCCCTCCCCAACCGAGGCGCCGGCACGCGTGCATCCGCACCGATGCCCTCTCGGGCCCCCTTCCCTGCCGCTGTCCGCCTCGGAAGTTTCGCAGCAGAGCTGCACCTTGATCATCCATCATCTGAGGAAGCCATGTTTGCCATCGTGGCGGTGCCCGGCGCAGGCCTCGCCAGAAGTCAGCGCCCTCTCCCAAGATCCCCTTACCGGACACCGCCTTCATCTCGGCAGATATGCAGATGGGCCACTTCCCTGCGTCATATTGGTCTGCAGCAGATGCCCTTGCGGTACTTCGTTAGAAAGAGGGGCAGGGGATCTGCAAGCAGAGGCTTTGCAAGCGCCGCTCCGATCTCCGACGAAGGGCGCGCCGGGGCTTTCCTATCACCGATTGATAAGAGCCCACCGAGCGTCCGCCTCCAGGTTGGCAGGATGGATCGCCCGCATCTGAGAGACGCTTCGCATGGCTTCTCATCGCAGTGGCATTCCAAAAACCGATCCTGCACACGGCGGGGCAGGGCAGGGCGACGCGGAGCGGGACAGGCAAAGGCCACCCCAAGACACGCATGATGTCAGGATGCGATGAGGGGCGAACGTAAACCGACAACGAGCGGTCGAGAAGCGCTGTCATAACGTGTTTTCGGAAATCGCGCGTTTGTCCGCTTCGCCCGCGACACTTTCCAAGGAACTCTCCGCAAAGACGAGGCTGCAACGCAAGCGCGGTTGTGATTCTAAAAACACGATGGGGTGCTGGCGAACATTGCCAATCGCAGCAATTCCAATCGGTTCACCGATGCCCTTGCGGATTGAAAATGGAGGCCGGCAACGTGTCGATCTCGAGGCGCTCTAACTCAGCTAGAATCGCTGCGCAGGGGCATATCGCCATAATCGCCATTCCTGAAAACACGTCGAGAGCGCTTTGTCGCTTTGCGCAGACATTCCCGAAAACACGACGCAGTTTGAAAATCCGCTGAAACGGCCTGCACGGGATTTAGGGTGACAATGAGCCGAGAAGACGAGAAAATGGCGCAAGCACAGGGCGTGCGGACGCGTGATGGAATGGCTGGGTATCGACCTTGTCCACTTGTCCACACCCCCCGACGGGCAGAACGTGTGATCAGATTCTCTGGAGCGTGTTATTAGAATCTCACTCGCGTGCTATCAGAATGCTTACCGCGTGTTATCAGATTCTATCCACAGGCCGCGACTCGCGGAGTCAGCCCGGACTCAGGCGGGCGATGGGACCCCTTAACTCTCTAACTTAAAAATATAACCCCTTTAACCCTGCGCCTGCGGCGGATCTTCGAGATTGATTTAAGGGAGAAAAGGGAAGGGGCGGACGATCGTAAGGACTTTGCACGCATTGCGAACTGCGCATGTACAGCCCCCATCATCCGACGTTCCATCACACCAAACAAAAACCTCAGCCGTCGGCGCAGCTGGACCACGGAACTGAGCGCGCCGACCCAGCGCAAACACACACTCGCACCACGCCAGCTCTAAGCTCACCTTCACGCAACCTTTCATCCGCGCTTGGCTCTGGCGCGATCGACCCTTGGCGGCGTTGGCCAGGTAACCCGGTAAGCCGATCAGGCAGAGCTTTGATTCGATCTGGGCTCCAAACAGCTCAAGCTTTTGAGCGAATCCTGCCGGCAATTCTGCAACGACCTGTCATCACGGTCGGAACGTGGATGCTTATGATGGTGCATCGCCAGGGGAGGGGTATCACGCTAACACTTGTCATGCCGTCAGAGTGCAGACCTGGGGCTCGATCTGGCTAGCTGTACAAACGAGCGCCGAGTAGATGGTCATACGGCATCCAAACGGAGATCCGATGACCTCGGTAACGGGATCATCGACTCCGATTTTCCCGGCGAAGGATCTCGGGAGCTGATCGACACGTCCTTCAACAAGCCTTCAGCACGAGGGACACCGTCGGCCACCTCGAGAGGCGGAAAATCACGAAATCGTGTGCTTTGCCCTCAGAGCCACCGAGGGCGCGTTTGAACCCGAAAATGATACCCAGGTCATCGAGAGGTCGAAATCCCGCTCAGAGAGCTCCTCAGCGGGCCCAAATTTCAGGTAGGATCGCCCCGTCATCTGCATTTGATCGTCGTCGCGGTCGCTCGCAATGGCAGATGGGGTCGTCAAACCGATACCGATGACCTATCCAGACGATTGTCCCCAAACGCTGATGAGTTCGCTCTAGAGATAAACGATCCAGCGGAAGGGGACCATTTGCCTCTTTAATCGCCGCACTTCACATTGGGTCCTAATGAGATCCGTCGAGGTTTCTCTAATGGCATGATCGCTTCGGGTCCGATTCAGCGGCTACCTCAAGAGCAATGTGGACGAACTCCTCGGCAATCTCGCCAGCACGCGGCAGCCGCTGGTGATCACGCAGAACGGCAGGCCGATGGCTGTGTTGCAGGCAGTCGGCTCATTCGACCAAACCAGGGGCTGCTAAAATTGCCGACGCTCGGTCCAGAGGATATCGAGAATGGAGGCACCAAGGCGGCCCGCTGAGTTGTCAGGCGTCCGGTGGCCAAACCGTCCGATGGCTGGGATGCGCCGCGCGGAAGACCTCGGTTCACTGAACTCAAAGGGAGCCTGATACCATTTCCGCAAGGCTGTTAATTCGCATTTACGCGAGAAAATCCGCGGGGTTAGGGGATCTGTCCCACGCGTGGGAGAAATCCTGGTTGAGTAGCTCTTTGCTGTTTTCAGCTGCTTGAATGATGCAGGCGTGGAAGTGTGGTCGCACGAAGGTGGGCAGCTAAGTGGGGTTGCCCCAAGAGGGTAACGAGAGAAGATTGCTGCCGGTATGGTCGTTCGAAACCGGGATTAGAAATATGGCCATAGGCGTTCACGGAAGCTGCCACTGCGGCAAGGTGCAAATAGACGTGCCGGATGCGCCCCAGTGGGTCGCGGAATGTAACTGTTCGCTTTGCCGGCGATTGGCTTGGCGGGTCGCTTACTTTCCACCTTCTGAAGTGAGCATCTCAGGTGAGACGACGGCATATATATGGGGGGACCAGATGATCAGCATCCATCACTGTCCGGTGTGTGGCTGCGGTACGCACTGGCAGTCACTTGGCGAGGATTTTGGCAGAGTGGGCATCAATGCCCGCTTGCTGGATGGCTTCGAAGAATGCGCGGTTGAAGTCCGGAAGTTCGATAACGCGGGATGATGCGGCTGCGGGCCCACGCCGTATCGTCTCCAATCGGAGGTCACGCCGAAACCCTTTCTGAAGTCGATGGACGAAATCGGCCGAATGATCGGCCATAATGACCTCGGCTGAAGCGGTAACCGAAACCGTTTGTCAGGAAATCGGCGCGCTTGCGATTGGAGACAGGCTTAAAGCCCGCTCCAAAGATCGGCCAAATTTGCCGCCTGTCTGCAGCCGGAGAGATTGGGTTAATGGCCGCGCTAGGACCCGGCAGACACTGCGGCGCCGGCCGAAACCATGGTTTCGGAATGCCGATAGTCTCGTCTGAAAAGGGGAGGGCTCCCGAACTGGCCGGCGACCAAACTGTCGAAGGGAGGGGCCCGTGAATTCATCGACCTAGGTTTCGACAGCTTGCAATGGCAGATACAGGGGGTGAGGGGGCGGATGGTAGAAGTTGCCAGCTGCTGCCGAGCCGACGTTGCACCCATTCGAAGCAGCGCGTCGAGCAACCCCGGGGGGAATGCCGATCGCCTTGGCCACCAGAGCGCAGTCTCGGAGCGCACTGTCCAGTAAGGTCCTGTCGTGGCCTTGGTCCTGCGTCCTCGGATCGCCGTCGATCATCGGGATGTAGGCGACGACAATGGTGCAATGATCGGGCCTATCCCGTACAAACATATCGGGCACGTCCGCGTTGTGGATCGCATGTCCCTTTTTGGGGTACCCGACCCGCTCGCCCTCCGGATCGACGACACCGAATATTCGGACTATGGCCATGCGTGCCAGTTTGTTGGCGGCCCTATGGAAATGGCAGCCGACCTGGCCGTTCCATTCGAGGTAGCGGCGCGATCGTGTAGGACTGAATCGGTCGGGCCTTAGTGTACAAGGCATGCCGTCTATATCGGTCGCTACTGGTGATCGAGGCTTAGTCAGAATCTACATCGGGTCCGAAGCAGCGCTCATTGATTTAGCGATAATACGTCGTGAATGCGTGAACAAAACGCGAAATAGCGATAAAATCGCCTGCAAGGCCTCTTACAGCGCCTTAAGCGGCCTGATGAAGATTGGTGCGTCTTGGTGATGTTTCGCGACTGTAGAGTGGCTTTGCGGGCAGGCCGTCTTTAACTCAGCGAAACCCGCAGAATTCCTTGGGTTTTTGCAAACCGGGACAGATTTGGATCAACAGAATGCCATCGAATGGGTCGACGCCCTCGCCCGGTTGCTAAAATGCATTCGGAGGACTAAATAGAGACTGAATTTAGTCCAGCGAGGTTTTCGCATCATGCGACTGTCGACCCAGGTCCGACCCATCAGCTATCTCAAGGCCAATGCGGCCGAAGTTCTCGCGGACCTGGCCGACACGCGGCAGCCGCTGGTGATCACGCAGAACGGTGAAGCGAAAGCGGTGCTGCAGGACGTGGACTCGTTCGAGCAGGCACAGGAGACGTTGGCGCTGCTGAAGCTGTTGGCGCTAGGCCAGCAGGACATTGATGCCGGTCGGACAAAGTCGGCTCGCAGTGTTGCCGAGCGCCTGCGAGCAAAGGCGCCGCGCCCGGATGCCTGACGCCGTTTACGCCGTCGAACTCACCCAGGCCGCCGAAGACGATCTCGAAGAAATTCATGGTTACATCGCCAAGGTCCGCGGGGCGGATGATGCAGATGCGCTGATTGATCAGTTCCTCGCGGTGGTCGATACGCTCGAGAGCTTTCCCGAGCGGGGAGGGGTGCCGAAGGAACTCGAAGGATTGGGGCTGCGCGAGTTCCGCCAGGTTCTGCTGCGGCAGTTCCGGCTCATCTATCGGGTGATCGGCGAGCGCGTCGTCATTCTACTGGTCGCCGATGGGCGCCGCGATATGCGGGAACTGCTTGAGCGCCGTCTGCTCGGACGTCCGCACTGAACTTGGGGCCAACTCAGCTCGGCAAAAGATCGCGAACTTTCATTTCCAGTTTGAGCGCGCCCTGCGGCGAGATGCCGAGGAGGCGCGCGATCGCCGGCACCCGCAAATCCGGATAGGCCAGCTGGAGCCGTGCCAGCAGCGGCGCCTTGCTGCGTTTAGTGACCTTGAGATCTAGCGGGATGCGTTTCAATCCCAGTTCAAGCTGATCGAGTTCCCACAAACCCAGGAGCGCTGCTTCCAAGGTCCGGCTTTGCAATTCATCGGCGAGCACGCGGGGATCGTTGGGCAGAAAGCGCGGCAGGCCGACGAGAGAGGGCAGGGCGCGAAGTGTTAGTCCGGCCGCAACATAGGCGCGGGGCAGCAAAGTGCCGAGGACCCAGACGGTGTCAAACGTTCGCGGATCGATATCGAGCGACCGGCCGTCGGCGGTAATGACGCGCCGCCCTGTGCCGGCCTGTAACCCGAGTTCGTGGTGCACGGCGATAAGCCGCTCGGCCAGCGGCAGAATGCCGGGAGAGGAGAGGGGGGTGAGCAAGGCCCGCTTGGCGTCTACAAACACCGATCCGAACCAGGCGAGATCCGGCGCAGCGTAGAGTTCGGCTTCGGCGCGGTCGTCGAGCAAGGTGCGCAGTACGCGCAGTGAGGCCTCGGCGACCGGATCGCCGGCGGTTTCTTCGGCCTGGAGCGCAAAGTGAAACAGCGCTGCGATCGACAGCGGATCGTTCAATCCCTCGCTGCGGCGCGGCGGCGGTGTGCGGCCGCAGATCCACGCCAGCAGGCTGTCCTCGGTGATCGGTACCCTGGCCAATTCCGCGAGGAAAACGGCGCCTTTCAGTCGCGCGCGGGCCAGCCACAGGTCGGTTGCCGGGCTGCTCTGGAGTCGTCCATCGAGGCGGCCGAGCTGCAAAAGTGTGTGGCTTTCAGCCGTCATAGTGGAGGGCGTAGCACAAGAGCGAAAACAACCAAACCGACAAGTTGGTTAACCTCTTCGATAGCGTCAGCAAGTGGACATGTGATAATTGCAGTTATCACAGAACGGGATTTGACGTCTCTTTATAGAAGGTGTCGTTTTCAGGATACGACTGGACGCTCCAGCGCCGCCCAATTTCTGGATCCTGCGTTGAAAGAATACGGCTGGATTCAGGGAAGAATACCGCCGGACGCCTGGATGCTGCGTGGCTGATCTCCAGCGTTTTTCGGCGACACTTTCTTAGCGCATTCACAGGCTAGGACAGGCGGGGCAGGGGGCTTCTCTCAACGTCCGCACACTCGGTTCAAACGGGATGGGTGCCAGGCATCTGATCCGCCTCGGACGATGGTCAACCGGGGCTCAAGCGATTACCATACGGGGACAACCGGTCGGTTGACCCCGTTAGATCGATTGTGACAAATGCCCTTGATCGGTTACGCCCGCGTTTCTACCGACGAACAGGATACCTTCGCCCAGATTAGTGAGTTAAGACGCGCAGGCTGTGTAACCCTATTCGAGGACCGGGCCAGCGGCGCTAGCCGCAGCCGTCCGAAACTGGCCAGCGCGCTCGCAGCGGTGGGACAGGGGGACACCCTCGTGGTTGTGCGGATCGATCGCCTCGCACGATCGTTGTCACATTTGCTGGAAATCGTCGAAGCGCTCCGCGCCAAGGGAGCGTATTTTCGCTCGATCAATGATCCGATCGACACCAGCAGCCCGCAAGGGATGCTGATGACACAGATGCTTGGCGCCTTTGCGGAGTTCGAACGTGCGCTTATTCGCGAGCGGACGCGGGCAGGGCTGAAGGCCGCGGTTGCGCGCGGCGCCAGACCGGGAAATCCGAAGATGCGCGCGAGAGACCCGTCGGCGATAGGCGACTTGCGCCACAGTTTGAAGGAAAAGCATCTTCACGAATTGGTCGATGGCCGGCTTCGATGGCTGCCAATCGTCGAGCGGTTGCGACCGCACTTACCCTGGAGCTTGGTGCTCCGGCGTATTCAGGCGCTTAAGCCGCCGGTGCGGTCGTTTTCCGAGCGTACCCTGGTGAAGGCATGCCGAACGTTGGTCGAAGCGGGCTACGCTGATCGGGTGATACTCGAGGCGGCGCCGCGATTGGCTCCCGACAGTCGGATCGCATTGCTGGTGGCCGACAAGCTCAACAACGATCCAGATGCTACTCTTCGCAGCCTCGCGACGTGGTTGAGCAAGGATTTGCGAGAGCCAACGCCGCGCAAAGGTACGCAATGGTCGCCTGAGGGGGTGAGGCGCGTGATTTCTCAGGCGCGGAATTTGGGCTTGATCGTCGTGCCGAAGTTACCGGCGACCTTATCGCCGTGAATGCCGGAGAAGGTCGGCTGCGGGCCGAAAGGCGACTGACAGCTTCCAGCGCAGGAGAGGCATGAAGTTGCCGTACAGATCCACCTCCGCATGCGTTGCTGCTTGACCAAACGCATTCGCCATACGATATGCGCCGGCAAGGCGATGGATTTCCGCCGGGCTTCGGCCGAACCGCCTTCGGGCTGATGATTCCTACCTGATGCGTTTTCGCAACAAGGAGGAATCGTGCGCGCTAAATTCGCAATATTGCTGTCGAACCTGAACGTCCTGACCTTTGTTCGGGACCGGCACGACCATGCTCTGTCCGTGTTGCGTTGGCTGGCGCTCCTTGTTCCCATGGCGGCGGCGGTGGGCAGTCTCTGCGCAGCCTTCCTCTGGAGCCTGGATATTGCCACGCGCACGCGCTTTGCGCATCCATGGCTGCTGTTCCTCCTGCCGGTCGGCGGGTTCGCGGTCGGGCTGCTCTATCATCTGTTTGGCCGCAGCGTCGAAGGCGGCAACAACCTGATCGTCGAGCAGGTCCATGAACCGGGCGGCGGCGTACCTTTGCGCATGGCGCCGCTAATCTTCCTCGGCACCGTTGTCACGCACCTGTTCGGCGGCTCGGCCGGGCGAGAAGGGACGGCTGTGCAGCTGGGCGGCAGCCTTGCCAGCGCCTTCGCCACGATGTTTCGGCTTGATGCCGAGAGTACCCGCATCATCCTGATGGCGGGTATTGCCGCAGGTTTCGGGGCCGTTTTCGGCACACCGCTGGCAGGCGCCGTTTTCGCTCTCGAAGTGCTGGCAGTCGGCCGTGTGGAATATCGGGCGCTGGTGCCGGTACTGATAGCTGCGATTGTCGGCGACTGGACCTGTCACCAGTGGGGAATCCACCACGGATTGTACCATATCGACTATCTCCAGCGCGCGGTCGGACCGATTGCCGTCGACCCGGTGCTTCTGCTCGAGGCGGGCGTTGCCGGTGTGGCGTTTGGACTGGTCGGCCTGCTGTTCTCCGAACTGTCGCACGGCTTCGGCGACTTCGTGAAGCGCCACGTCCGCTTCGGGCCGCTGCGTCCCTTCCTGGGCGGCCTGGCGGTGATCGCTCTGGTCTATCTGCTCGGTACGCGCGACTATCTTGGCCTCGGCGTCTGGGCGCCCGACGCCTCGACACCCACCATCGCCGGCTTTTTCGCGCCGGGGCCTGACTACTGGAGTTGGGCGCTCAAGCTGCTGTTCACGGTCGTGACGCTGGGCACCGGCTTCAAGGGAGGCGAGGTAACGCCGCTGTTCTTCATCGGCGCGGCGCTCGGCCACGCCCTTGGCACCCTATTCGGCGCTCCTGTCGATCTTTTTGCCGGTCTCGGGTTCGTTGCTGTCTTTGCCGGGGCAGCGAACACGCCTTTGGCCTGCACCATCATGGGCATCGAACTGTTCGGTGCTACCCATGCCGTCTACATCGCCGTAGCCTGTTTCGTCGCCTATCTGTGCTCAGGCCACAGCGGCATCTACCTGTCTCAGCAGATTGCCGTCCCCAAGCATCCGCGCATTTCCATCAGCCCCGGCATTACGCTGCGGAGCGTTCGCGCCGCGCGCCCTCAGATCACAAAGCAGGATCTTCGTAAAAATGACTGACACGGCTATTCTCACGTCCAGCGAGATCGGCATGCTGCGTATCTACATGGCGCCGCGTGATACGGCAGAGCCGCGCAAGGCATGGAAGCTGTGGTCAGCACGCCCGCTCTATCGTGAGCTTGTCGTCCAGGCCAAGGCTGCCGGTCTGATGAACGCCGTAGCCCATCATACCCATTACGGCTTCAGCAACCACGGGCCGGTGCTCGATCAGGGCGCGGAAACGAGCAATCCCTATCTGACCATGTGCGTCGAACTGATCGGCCACCGCGCCGATCTTGAACTGTTCTGCCAGCGGCATGCCGCCCTGCTGTCGACGAAGGTGGTCATCTACAAACAGCTCGAACATTGGTCGATCGAAGCCCCGGCAAGGCCGCATCAGGAGAGCAAAGCATAAAGATCCTTTCCGTCATCGTCGGAGCCGACAGCACTGCGACATGCCTCAATGCAGCCGTTCTCGCAGCGCAGAGCGTGGGGGACTGTACAATCGAAGCGCTGAATGTCGTGGTCGATCCCGGCCTGCTCGTTGCCGCCAGCGAAGAGGTCGATATGCAGCGTCTGCGCGAACATTGGGAAGGCACGGCCAGCGAGCGATCGGCCGCCTGCCACACGGCTTTCGTGGCATGGACCGCAGGAGCCGCCCAGGACGCGCCACCCGTTGCCTGGCGAACCATCGTTGGGGATGAGCAAGTCGTGGTGACGCAGGAGGCGAACAATGCCGACCTGCTGGTCGTGATCGCCCACGAGCGAAACATGGACGGCGGGGACGCCCTGCATGCCGCGCTGTTCGATAGCCAGAAACCGGTGCTGATCGTCCCGGTTTCCTGGAAGCCCCAGCCCGGTCAGAGCTTTTCGCGTGTGGCTGCCGGCTTGAGCGACTCCGATGCGGCAAGGCGCGCCATCGAGGCGGCCACGCCCTGGTTGGAAGGCGCCACTGACGTCACCGCTATTCGGATCGGCGATGCAGGTGATCCGGCGCTCAAGCTGGAAGCGCTGCTCGACGATGCAGGGATTGCGCACCAGCTCCACGTCGTGCCGCGCTCGCACGAAAACCTTGGTCAGCAACTCCTGACTGAGGCCCATCTGGCGGGAGCGGATATGCTTGTGACGGGAGCCTATCGGCATAACCAGCTGATCGAATGGTTCGCAGGCGGAACCACCCGGCACCTGCTCGCCAAGGCGGACATCCCGCTCCTGATGGTTCGCTAAGAGCCCGCCCCGAAAGTTGTTGAGCAATACCAGCCATTTATGATTCACGCCGTCCTGCGAGAGATGGAGTGATCAATGGCATGGACTGGTATTGCCCGGCAGGAGCATAGCCGGAAAGGATTGCGCTACTCCAGCGATATGACGGAGCGGGAGTGGGAATTGGCGGCGCCGTTTATCCCGCCAGCCAAGCGCGGAGGTCGACGTCGCACGACGGACATGCGCGAAGTGATGAATGCCTTGCTTTACATTGCGGCAAGCGGCTGCGCTTGGAGGCTTCTACCCAAATGCTTTCCACCGGTCTCGACGGTGCAGCGCTACTTCTACGCGTGGCGCAACACCGGTCTGCTCGAAGCCATGAACACGGTGCTGGTAATGAACCTGCGCGAGATTGAAGGGCGCGACGCCTCGCCGAGTGCCGGTGTGATCGACAGCCAATCAGTGAAAACCACCGAAAGCGGCGGCCCTTGCGGGTATGACGCGGGCAAGAAGATCAAGGGCCGCAAGCGCCACATCCTGACGGACACTTGCGGCTTTCTCATATTCATCCTCGTCCACACCGCCGATATTCAGGACCGCGATGGTGCCGTCGATGTCCTCAAGGCCGTGCGCAAACGTTTCCCGTGGCTACGCCATGTCTTTGCGGATGGAGGCTATGCCGGCGACAAGCTCCGTGCAGGCCTCCTTGGATCGGGAACCTGGACGATCGAGATCATCAAGCGCTCTGACAAGGCAAAGGGCTTCCAGGTTCTCCCTCGGCGATGGGTCGTCGAACGCACCTTCGCTTGGCTTGGCCGATGCCGCCGCCTCGCCAAAGACTGGGAAGCCACCATCGCATCGTCAACGGCATGGGCCACCATCGCCTCCATCCGCATGCTCACCCGCAGAACTGCAAGGTATTGCTACGGTTGAGAAACTTCCGAGTCAGGCACTAAGGTTGAAGGGGGCGTGATCTGACGGGCGCATCGACACGACGCAGCAGAGACAGGTAGCATCGCGCGATGATCTCCATCCCGAACCTGACGCTCGCTTATCTGCTGCTCGAATGGGCGATCCGGCTCATCATGGTGGTGGTCATTCCGCTGCGGCGTCCGCCCGAAGCGGCGCGCAGTTGGCTGCTTCTCGTGCTGTTCTTGCCGGTGCCCGCCTTCATCCTGTACCGCCTGATCGGCCGGGCCGCGTTCCCATCCTGGCGGCGGGACCGCTTCAGGCGGGCGGCGCCGGAGCGGGAGAGTGCCGGGCAGGCGCTGATGAGCAGCAAAAGCGCGCCTTCCCGGACAGCTGTGCTTGCACAATGGCTGGGCGGTTTTCCAAACTGTGGGGGCAACGCCCTCCATCTGCTTGAGGACTATGACGGCACGATCGACGCTATGGTGACGGCGATAGATGCAGCCCATGTTCGGGTGCATCTGCTGACCTACATCTTCGCAGACGACCGGACGGGACAGAAAGTCGCAGATGCCCTTGGCCGCGCACATGCACGCGGCGTCGATGTCCGCGTCCTGATCGATGCGCTGGGCTCGCGCCCTTGGGCAAAACGCAGCCTACCGATGCTGGCGGACCGAGGCGTCACTGCCCGCCTGGTCCTGCCGGTTCGCTTCGCGGCGCTTCGCCGTGCGCGAAGCGATCTGCGCAATCACCGCAAGCTGTGCCTGATCGATGGCAGGGTCGCTTTCGTAGGGTCGCAGAATATTGTGAACCGCGATTTCAAGCCCGGGATCGTAAATGACGAACTCGTAGCGCGGGTTGAAGGCCCGGTTGTCTGCGCGCTCGATGCGGTCTTTGCCAGCGACTTGTTCCTTGAGACCGAACAGACCATCGCGGCCTTGCCCGTGCCCGATGCCTCAGGCGCCTCAGAATTGCAGGCGATGCCCAGTGGGCCAGACTACCGCGTGCCCGGCTATGAGCGATTGCTCGTCGAACTCGTTCACGAGGCGCAAGAGAATATCACCATTGTCTCGCCCTATCTGATCCCAGACGAAGCCCTGCTGACCGCGCTCAAGAACGCGGTCGCACGCGGCGTCGCGATCGACCTCGTCGTTTCGCGTGTCGTGGACCAGCGGCTCGTGAACCTTGCCCAGCGATCCTATTATAGCGAACTGCTCGAGGCGGGCGTACGCCTCCACCTCTACCGCGACAGGTTGCTGCACGCGAAGAACGTATCGATCGATGGCCGCATCGCCGTCATCGGATCCAGCAATGCCGATGTTCGCTCCTTCATGCTGAATGCCGAGATCAGCCTGATCTTGCATGATGAAGCGTCCACCGGACCTCTCGCGGATGTCCAACGGGGATACATCCGCCGAAGCGACTGACTTTTGCTGGAGGAATGGCGTGATCGCCCGCGTGTTTCCCGCTTCTGCGAAAATCTAGCTCGCCTCGTCAGTCCTTTGCTGTGACCTCGCGCCTGCGGTGCCGGAAGTGTGCGGCGAGGCCGACGAGGAGCAGCACCGCGAGTACGGGCAGCAGAACATGGCCCACATCGCGGACGCGGCCAAAAGCAGCCTCGATGCCCTGACCGAACAGGTAACCCAGGGTCACGAAGACTGTCGCCCAGACCACGGCCGCCAATGCGTTGATAGCCATGAAGCGGGAGGCAGGAAGCGCGGTCGTGCCGATCGCGATGGGGCTGACAGTGCGCAGGCCATACAGAAAGCGGAAGCCGAACACGAACAGCACTGGCCGCTGCTCGAACACATCGATGGCGCGGCGGAACGCGGCCTTCTGCTGGACGCGCCGAACATAGCGATGATCGCGGAACCGGCGGCCGAGGGCAAAGAAGATCTGGTCCGCGATACAGGACCCGAGTGCTGCCGCCGCGATGGCCGCCGGGTACGCGATCAGGCCACGGTGGACCATCACGCCGCCCAGCACGACCACCGTCTCGCCCTCGATCCCGGCGCCGAGGAACAGAGCGGCAAGGCCGTACTGGCTAAGGACCGCTTCAAGCGTCACGGCTTCTGCCGCTGGACCACCGCGCCTGCCTCATCCGGCGCGCCGGAACGGATTACGAGGAAGCGGCGCTCTGCAGGCGCGGCGTCCTTGACGATCTGCCGGATCGGGCCAACCGCATTGACGATCGCCGCGCCTGCCGGATTGGTCATGAACTTGGCCAGCGGCTCGACTGTATCAGTACCATCCTGACGCGCCGCCAGACCCAGCGTAAAGGTCTGCTTGGGCGCCAGTCCGGCGACCGCGGCCTGCAGGATCTGCACCTGCCCCTGATCGAACAGCGACACCTGGCTCTGTCCCTGACCTTCCAGCACGACCTGCACTTTGCCCTGCGCCTTGGCGAGCGGCACGAGGTTGTCGAGGCCTTGCCCCGAAGGCACGGCGCCGGGCACATAGGCGACGCCCTGCGGGCCCTGTCCGATCGGGATCGTGGCAATGACCTTGTTCGTGGCCGTATCTATGACGGCGACTGCATCGTCATTTTCCAGCCCGACATAGATCCGGCTGCCATCGCCTGAGGGCCAGAGCCCATGCGGCAGCGCGCCGACCGGCACCGAGGCGACTTGTTCGAAAGTGTCGGTCCGGAAGACCTTGACGATATTCTGCGTGCCGACCGTTACATAGGCGAACTGGCCTTTAGCTGTCCTGGCGATGTTGACGTGGTTGGTGATCGGCCCGGTGTCGATCGTCTTCATCACGGCGAAGGGCGGCTTGGCGTCGAAGACCATCACCTTGCCGACGTCCTTGAGCGTCAGCCATACCTGCTTGCCGTCAGGCGTGGCGGCGATGTCGGGGCAGAAGGGGCTGTCCTGCTTCACGCGGCCAACGATGCGCTTTGACCTGGTGTCGATGACGACGGTTTCTGGCGAGAAGCTGGAACAGACGTAGCCATATTTCCCATCGGGCGAGAAGATCGTCATGCCCGGCCCGTTGGGGACAGCAATACGGCCCGTCTCCTTGAAGGTGGTCCCGTCGAGCACCGCTATATAATCCTCGCCGCGCACGCTCACCCAGGCTTCTCGGCCATCGGGCCGGAAGAAGGCTTCATGCGGGGAGCGCCCGACATAGGCGGTGTGCTTCACGGCATTGGTCGCGGTATCGATGAAGCTGACCGAGTTGGACCCGATCGACACGACCGCCAGGGTACGGCGATCAGGCGAGAAGCCCATGCCATGGACCAGAAGCTGACCGCGATAAAGCGGGCTGAGATTTGCAGGCGTGGGATCGCCGAGCTTGATGACCCCCAGCAGCGTGTTCGTCGACGGATCGATGACCGATACCGTGTTGGAAAACTGGTCCGAAGTGTAGAAGCGGTCCTGCGCACTGACTGCCCTGTCGGGCTGGGCATTGGGGACCTGCTGCGCAGATGCCGGGAGTGCGACCAGGGCAGCCGCTATCGGCAAGGTGCATGACACGATGCTCAGCGTCTTGTTCATTTGTCGTCTCCCATGTGATGATGCGCGCCGGCAGCGGGGCCGGTCTTTTCGGCGAGGATGTCCTGCATGACGGCGATCTCCTGCCGCTGCTCGACGATGATGCCCTGAGCCAGACGGCGCAGGCGTTCGTCTTTTCCATACCTGAGTTCCGCTTCCGCCATCTCGATTGCGCCCTGGTGATGGGGGATCATTATTGCCGCGAAGTCGCGGTCCGGGTCGCCCGATGGCGCATTCATCATCGCATGGTGCATCCGCTCCATGGAGGCTGCCATCTGGCTTGCGAAGCCATCGGGCGATGTCGCCAGTGCGGCCGCCGATGCTGTCGCCGCGCAAAGGCCGGCCAATCCCCATAGCAGTTTCAAGTGAAGCCCTTTCGTCATGGCGCTCCGGCGATAACGCCCACAGCGGACGCAAGTGTCATCGTCGCAGTGCGCAACGGAAAAAATGCGAGCTGCTGAGGAGCATGTGCGCCAACGCAGGCGTTGCCTATCGAACGGATGGCGCAACCGTCGCGATCGATCCAACCGATGATTTTTGTAGTTTCGACAGGATTTGACGATCAATGGTCTGGCTGGATGATCCCGCGTTGATCGCCGAACGCAAAGCGGCTCTTGGTGCGCCGCACATCGCGCCGCTGGAGATATGGCGTGAGGGGCTCGTTGGCGCAGGACACCCGGTGCCGCATTTCGACCCGTTCGATGGCGGCATAAATGCGCGCCTTCTCCTGCTTCTTGAGACGCCGGGGCCCGGGCCTGATCGCACTCGCTTCGTGTCGCGGGACAATCCGTCAGGCACAGCTCGGAACCTTCGCCGCTATCTTGAGGCTGCAGGCATTGGCCGAAACGACATCGTTCAGTGGAACTGCGTGCCCTGGATCGTCCACGCCCCCGGCGCCCGCAATCGCGCACTGCGCCGCGCAGAGATTGCCGAGGGTCTCGCAACGCTTCCCGGCCTGCTTGCGAAACTGCCGTGCGTGCGGGTCTGCATATTGGCGGGACGGGTGGCTGCAGGTGCGGAGGCGCTTATCAAAGAGGCGCGGCCCGATGTATCAATCATCACCATGCCCCATCCTAGTCCGGCCAATGTCTGCAACAGTCCTGATGTCGGCCAACGGATCGCGAGCGCGCTGGTGGCCGCCAGGACCGTACTAATCGAATGATCTTAAAATACGATTGGAATGATATAATCAATGCGTTGGAGTGATTGATAGGGCTGAGGTATCGATGGTGACAGGAGATCACCATGACCCTTGAACAATTGCGCATCTTTGTAGGTGTCGCCGAACGCGAACATATGACGCGGGCCGCAGAGGCACTGGGCGTGACCCAGTCCGCCGCCAGCGCCGCGATTGCCACACTGGAAGCCAGACATGACGTTCCGCTCTTCAACCGCGTGGGTCGCGGCATCGAACTGACCGAGGCGGGTCGCATGTTCCTCGATGAGGCACGCGCCGTCCTTGGCCGCGCCGCGACGGCGGAGCTTACCCTGGCCGAGTATGGCGGCCTGAAGCGCGGAACCCTGCGCCTTGTCGCCAGCCAGACCATCGCCAGCTACTGGCTCCCTTCGCGCCTCGCCCAGTTCCACAGCCGTCACCCGGCGATCCGCGTCGAACTCGCAATCGACAACAGCGAAGGTGCGGCAGCGCGGGTACTGGATGGCCGCGCGGAACTGGGCTTTGTCGAAGGTTCGATCGACCAGCCCGCACTCGCCCACTGGAAAGTCGGCGAGGACCGGATGCTGCTTATCTCGGGGCAGGCTGTCGATACCATCAATGAGGACTGGGTGCGCGGCGCCAACTGGATCGTGCGAGAGCACGGGTCCGGCACGCGGTCGAGTTTCGAGGATGTGCTGCGTGATCGCGGTATCGATCCGGCAGACCTGGACATCGCCATGACGCTGCCGTCCAACGAAGCCGTACGGTCTGCTGTCGAGGCCGGCGCTGGCGTCGCGGTCCTGTCCGAACTGGTGGTGCGCCGCGCGCTTGCTGCGGGGCACCTTCATGAATTGCCGCTCGCGATGCCAGCCCGTCCATTTGAGGCGTTACGCCACAAGGAACGGTATCGCACTCGGGCAGCCGACGCGCTGACCGAACTGGTCAAGGAGTTTGGATGATGACCACGGATATCAAGCCCATCCTCGAAGGGATGCGCCCGCTCAGCCGGCTCGATCACCCGCGCGAGATGATCCGCCAGTTCACGCCCAACTGGTTTGCCGCAACCATGGGCACGGGCATCCTTGCGCTGGCCCTCCCGCAGATGCCGGGCATCGGCGCTTCGCTCAAGCCGGTGGGAGAAGTGATGTGGTTCTTTAACATCGGGCTCTTCACCCTTTTTACCGCGCTCTATACCGCGCGCTGGATCCTGTTCGGCCACGAAGCGCGGCGCATCTTCGGGCACAATACCGTATCGATGTTCATCGGCACGATCCCGATGGGCCTCGCCACGATCATCAACGGCTGTCTCGCATTCGGTATCGCGCGCTTCGGCGAGGGCATCGTGCCGGTCGCCACGGTCTTGTGGTGGATCGACGCCGCCATGGCGGTGAGCTGCGGTGTGCTGATCCCGTACTTCATGTTCACGCGCCACCAGCATTCACTCGATGGGATGACGGCGGTGTGGCTGCTGCCGGTCGTGGCGGCCGAAGTGACGGCTGCCAGCGGAGGACTGTTGGCGCCGCATCTGGCGCAGGGCAGCGCACAGTTTGGGATGCTCGTCACGTCCTACATCCTGTGGGCCTATTCGGTCCCGGTCGCCTTCAGCATCCTGGCGCTGCTGATCCTGCGCATGGCGCTGCACAAGCTGCCGCATGAGGGCATGGCCGCATCGAGCTGGCTGGCACTCGGCCCCATCGGCACCGGCGCGCTGGGCATGCTGGTTCTGGGCGGCGATGCGCCTGCGATCATGGCCGGGCATGGGCTGGCCGATGTCGGCGCTGTCGCCCAGGGTATCGGCACAATCGCCGGCCTGCTGCTCTGGGGGTTTGGCCTCTGGTGGCTGGCGCTCGCCTCGCTCATCACCTGGCGCTACTGGCGGGCAGGTATCCCGTTCAACCTTGGCTGGTGGGGTTACACCTTCCCGCTAGGCGTCTTCACCGTGGCAACCTTTCGCCTTGGCACGACCCTGAACCTTGCCTTCTTCGGTATCGTCGGCACCGCCCTGACCCTGGCGCTCGCGCTGATGTGGATCGTGGTGGCCGCCAAGACCCTGATCGGCGGATGGCGCGGCAATCTGTTCGTATCACCCTGTATCGCCGCTACAAACTGATCGGGCATTGCGATCAGTAACGGCGTTCTGATCGCTTGCTTCTCACAGCAGCACCCGCCACCATTTTGCCCGAGAGGATACGACCATGGACAGACTGGATGCTGAGCTCGCGGCCGAAACAAGCCGCCGCCGTTTCCTGCAGAATGCCGCGCTCGGCGGTGCAGCCATCGCTGCCGCACCCGCTCTGGCGCAAGGCATCACGCAGGGTCTGACCGACCTGCATCTCCCCGGCGGCAATGCGCAGCGCCCAATGACGAGCGCATTTCCCGGCAAAGGAAGCATGATCCTCCAGCGCGTCCATCCGCCGTTGCTGGAAACACCGATGGATGTCTTCGACCGAGATGTGTTCACCCCCAATGACCAGTTCTTCGTGCGCTGGCATTGGGCGGACATCCCGACCTCGATCGACGTCGATGCCTTCCGGCTCACTATCCGCGGGCACGTCAACAAGCCGATCGCAATCAGCCTCGAACAGCTGATGCGCCTGCCGCGGGTGGAGATGGCCGCGGTGAACCAGTGCTCGGGCAATTCGCGCGGGCTGTTCCAGCCCCGCGTCCCCGGCGCGCAGTGGGGCAACGGGGCGATGGGCAATGCGAAGTGGCTCGGCGTGCGCCTGCGCGATGTGCTCGATCTGGCCGGGGTGAAGGCGGGGGCGGTCCAGGTCCGGTTCGGGGCGCTCGATCAACCTGTGGTCGCCGGTGCCCCGGACTTCGAGAAGGCGCTCGACATCGATCATGCCCGCGACGGCGAAGTGATGATCGCCTTCGGCATGAACGGCACGCAGCTGCCGCTCCTCAACGGCTTCCCGATCCGGCTGATCGTGCCGGGCTGGTACTCGACTTACTGGGTCAAGATGCTGAACGACATCGAGGTCTTGCCCGGGCCTGATGACGAATACTGGATGGCCAAGGCCTACAAGATCCCGGCGACGCCGGGCGCCAATGTAAAGCCCGGCGCCAAGGACTTCCCAACCGTTCCGATCAACCGCATGATCCCGCGTTCGTGGGTTACCAGTCTGGGCGAAGGTCAGCGGATCGCACACGAGGCCTCGATCCCGCTCGGCGGTATTGCCATGGGCGGCGACTGCGGCGTGGCACGGGTCGATGTGTCCACCGACGGCGGTCGCCACTGGTTTGCAACCAAGCTCGGACCGGACCACGGGAAGTACAGTTTCCGGCGGTGGGACGCCCAGGTTCCCTTGCCCGGCCCCGGAAAGACGTCGCTTATGTCGCGCTGCTGGAATACGGCAGGCGTCGCACAGCCGATGGCGCCGATCTGGAACCCTGGCGGTTTCATGCGCGGCAATATCGAAACCACTACCATCGTGACGGCATAAGGAGCTTTGGCATGAAAGCGCCAACCCCAGGCATGCTGGCCGTCGGACTGCTCGGCGTGACCGTCTTCACCCTCATGATGGTGGGCCCTCCCGGCAGCTACACCCCGCTGCCCGAACCCCAATCCACAGGGCCTACACCCAGCAGCATTTCCGTGAACGGCTTTACCATGACCTCGGATACGGTCGATCTTCCTATCGATGAGCAGCAATATCCCGATGGCCCTCATGCCGATGTCATCAATGCGAATTGCACGTCTTGCCATTCCGCCAGCATGGCGATGACCCAGCCAGTGCTTTCAGCGGACCAGTGGAAGGCAACGGTCACCAAGATGAAGGATGTCTACAAGGCTCCCGTGGCGGACAAGGACATTCCGGCTATCGTCGACTATCTGACGGCGATGAGTGCAGCGCAGGATGGGGCGCCGACCGGAAAGGCTCAGGATACCGCCCCCGGCACCGCGCCGGATGCCTCCGGAGGAACGGGTTGAGGCGCCAAGCTGCGTAACGTCTGCTTTCAGGCGCTACCCTAGGAGCATTGAGCGGCGGGAATGGGCGCATGTTGCCCAATCGCGGGACGGAATGGAATTGATGAAATCCAGCAGAAGCGCCGCATTCAGGTGCGCGCCGCCAACCTCCTAAGTTAATGGACACTTGCCGCTAAAAAGCGTGCGGCCAGCTAGAGGCCAAATGCGCCTGCCATCCGTAGGCTCGCGGGTACTTAATGGCGCGAAGAGAACGCATTTCCGGCCGCGTCACGGAAGAGAGTTTTGTAGGCCGTCGAGGCGCTCCGTAACGCGGACATCCGCTCGACTTTTTCGTTCCGATGGCACGCTGCTTCCACTGTTCTTTTCAACGTCGGCGAGCACGCCTGACGATCTTGAATGAACTGTTGGAGTGCGATGCTATCGACCATCCGCGCCCATACGTCGACAACCGGCTCGTCCTCGTTTCGCACCGTTGGGTCACAGTCTGCATCGAGCATCGCGGCGCAGATTGCGATAAGGCAACGACGCATTGAGGGGCTGGCAAGCGCGAGCGGCATTTCACAGGAAGGCTCGTTGGGGCAAACGTTATCGAGCGTGAGCACAGGCGCCGCAAACCGATGTAGGAGTCTATCACGCAGTCTCCAGCGCCTGTGGGCCCTTGCGAACAGTAGACAGATTCTGGCGGATTCTTCGAGCAGCTGACCGGCTGAAGTGTCGTTGAAGCGAAATTGATCTGGGACCTTTCCCCTAAGCGCACCCCTCAGCGCGGCTTCAAAGGCTACGATATTGATCCAGATGGGCTGCGCTGCTGGCTCAAGCTCGAGCGCCCTGGGGTGCGCCCGTTCGAGGCCCCGACGGCAGCGAATACAGCACAATCTTGGCGGCCCCTGCGATGACCGCTTAATCGCCCAATGACTACTCCCGCAAGACACGCATCGATCGACGAGTGGCCAGTGGTGCCGGAAACAGAAGCCCCACGCAGCCATGGCCCAGTCCGCACGGATATAGGCGGGGCGGCCAGCGGCATAGTCCTCGGCAAGGCAACGACTGCACCAGCTCAACCGGAGGGTAAGAGCGGGCGCGAAATCTCGGCTAGGATCATCGGATGGAACGTGGTGCCAGGCTACAAAATCCGGGGTGATCCTCGGATACCGATAGCAAAGACCGAGTTCGGCGACACTGTTTTCCGTGAAGCCCTCGCTTGCGGCAAGCTCAGCGATCATCGATTTTTTTGGGTTTACATCGGGATGCCGCCAATGGCCTGCGCGATTTCGATAGGCGCGCAGCAAAGGCTCACCCGGAGCCCGCTGATCGCGCACGCGCGCCAGCCATGAACTGAGAAGTTCATCCGCGAATGGCTCCACGAAACTCATACGGTCGCCCGGCCGATTGTCCTTCGCTTGCCTGCCGACGTAAACATGGAGACGAGAGGAAGCGTCACGTCGTTGGCCTCGAAGCTTGCGGCATCAAGCATCTCGCGGCCATCGCGGATAGCCGTGACAGCGGCTGCCTCGATGAGCCGGAATATTCGGCCCGTCACACCCTGGGTGAGGGCCAGCACGCGTTGCCGCGCTTCGACGGTGTCGAGCATCGATGGGCGTCTCAGGGGCAGCAGGCCCGAGAAGCTCGCAAGCAGCTGGCGCAGGGCATGATCGTTGCGCCATGGCATCAATTCGAACGCCCCAAACCGGTCGGCAAGGTTCGGATCCATCAGGACCGCCATCCGCGCGTCCTCGGTCCCTGCGCAAACAATTGGAATTTTCAGATCGTTGGTCAAAAAGCGGATAGTATTGAGGAACACCCGCTGCTGGCGAGGAGTGCCGGCGAGCATCTTGTCGATTTCATCCAGGACGAGCACCTTGGTTTCGACTTCGGCAAGCAGTTGCCTGGCTTCCGCTCGCATCGATCGCACGGACAGTCGGCTAAGGTCGACGCAATTTAGCGCGGTCAGCACCTCGGTGTAAAATTGCTCCTCACTCGGCTCTGGCGGTATCTGCGCGAGCAACACCGGCATCTTGCTGAGCCCGGTCCTGATATCGAACTGAGGAGCGTGAAGTTTCGAGAAGCGGCTGACAATTTCGGTCTTGCCCATCCCGGTGGCGCCAAACAGTAACAGGCAGGGCATTCGCCCTCGCGGCGGATAGATTACCAGGTCTTCAAGGTGGCGGAGCGCGGCCTCAGCCTGTGGCAACGATATCCAGCGGTCGCGGCGTAGCCGGTCGATCCGGGCCTCATCGGTCAATTCGGCATACTCGCGATAAGCCGGGAAGATATGGCTGTAGAGCACGTTCATGACTGCTCCTCGATCGCGAGTGGTACAACCGGCCCGTCGAGATTTGGCGGTGTCAGCTGCGCGTTGGCCTCTTGGTGCTGGACAAAGGCCGCAGGCGGTTCGCCGCGGATGAGCGCATCGACGATGCGTTGGGTTGATCGTCGAGCTCCGCGCGTCTTCTCTACGGCCCTAAGCACAATCCTGCGCTGCGTGCTCACCATCTCGAAAAGCATCTGCTCATCGACGGCGGTTCGCCCGCGCTCTCGAAGCGCTCTCAGGGCTTGGTCGTGCTCGAACTTGGTAATTGCAGGACGCCGCTTATCGCGAAGAGGAACTGTGACATGCTCGCCGCCGGGCAGTTCGAGATAGACGGCCGAGAGGTTGAGCGGATTGTATTTGATCGGGAATTTATGAACGCTGTTCGCGACCAGCGTGGCCAAAGCGCCATGCCAGTAGAAAACGTGGAAGAGTTTGATGCCCTCGCGCCGGACCCGGCGCATCTCGAACGGGAGGAAGTCGAGCAGAAAACGTTCTTCATCGGCCGGCAGGCGCAGGGCTGCAACGCGCTTACCTTGATCGTCCTGCCACGCTGTCATCGGGGGGACGCCAAGTGAGCTGTGAATGGTGCGATGATAGATTCCCACCTGGAGGGCGAACCATCGCTCGAATTCCTTGAGGGTCATGCAGGCTTTGCCCTCAGCGTCGTAGTCTCCCTTGTCCTGGATGTTGGAGAACGTAGTACCCGGAAGAAGGTGAACTTCGCCGATGGCGGTGCCGATCATGCGCTCGATGTGCCCGCCAAAGTGCGGAGTGCGCGGTGGACGGTAGTGAAGCTCGATCCCAAATTGCTGGCAGCCCCGAGTCAGCGCGCGTGAGTGAAATTCCGAGGCATTGTCGAGATGGAGGATGTCTGGCAGGCCGAAGACAGGCCATGCGAAGGTGAGCTCTCGATCGGCCAGCCAATCATTCTTGGGCAGTACTGCATGACGGATCGCCATGCCGACCGAAATCGCGGAAGGTCGTTCCAGTGAAATGTAGAAGCCGGGTATCACCCGCGTCGCTACGTCGATCTGCAGGGTCAGCGTTGGCCGCCCGACCGGTCTCCTACTCATCGACGATGATGATATCGACCAGCGTGTGGTCCATCTGTACGACCTGAAGAGGGTACTGCGCCTCGTATGAGCTGACGACGGGTCGGAAGCGGTCTGCTGCGGCTTTGGTCCCATCACGGGCGCCTGTCAGGCGTGTCCGTTCCACGGCGTTGACCCGCAGGACAACAGTTTGCCGTGCTGGAGGTCGCAGATTCTGCTCCAGGCACGAAAAGCGAATTTGACGGACCAGTTGTGCGATGGTGGGCTTTGGACGGCTGAGATAAAATTGCTCTATTTTGGCATCGATCAGGCGTTCCACCTCGCAAGGGAGGCGAGAGCGCCCTTTGGGAAATCCATCGTGCTGGTCGACCAACGAACTGGTCACTGGGTTTTCCCGGTATCTCGCGAGCAGTTCGTAAATTCGGGACCGGTTGAGGCTCAGCTTCAGGCCGGCCTCAGCAATCGCTTTGCGTCCGAGCCGGGGCTCTGCCGTAAGCGCACGAATGATAGGCTCGCGCTCACAAGCTTTGCGCCATTCTGTATGATCAACCGTCGTGAGGGCAGTGCCTGTTTCGGCCATGACCTATCCCCGATTTTCGCCAGGGACTCGTGTTGCCGGGTCCGGTCGTTTTGTAGCAGAATCGCGCTGTCAGGTCGAACGTCCGGAGGTATTCTTGTACATGATCCACGCAACTCGGCCGTTTTCTCGTCCGCCCGTATTCTTTAAGTGACAGAAGGGGCTAGGACAGGCCCCGCGAAGGAGGCGGTCGAAATGGCGCAAAGCGGGGAAAAGGGAGGCGCGAGGCAGGACGGTCGGAGTGATCCTGCCGGGGACCTCGTCCCCGTGGGTGCTGCGCGCCCGCTCGAAGGCTTGGGCTGGGCGGTCGTCAAGATGAAGGCGGAGGCCGGTGTCCTGCTCGACGCCGCGCTCCTCGCCGCCTACGAGGCCGCGTCATCACCGCACTCGATCCGTGCCCTGAAATCCGACCTTGAGGCCTTTGACCTGTGGTGCCGGCGCCTGGGGCTGGCCGCGCTCCCCGCCACGTCGTCGCAAGTCGCGGCCTATCTCGAGGCCAGGGCCGGGGAAGGCGCGAAGCCCGCCTCGCTGAGCCGGTACAAGGCCTCGCTTGCCAAGATCCACCAGTTGCTGGGGCTGCCCGATCCGACAAAGGCGGAGCTGGTCAAGCTCACGCTCGCGGCGCACCGGCGCGCGGTCGGCTCCGTGCAGGCGCAGGCGCGTCCGCTGCGCTTCAAGGGGCCGGTCAAGGATGTAACCCGCGACACGGCGCGCGGACTCAACGTGCGTGCCCTCCTGGAGGCTTCGGGCGAAGACCTCACCGGGCTACGCGACCGCGCGCTGCTCTCGGTTGCCTACGATACCGGCCTTCGCGCCAGCGAGCTCGTGGCCATCACGGTCGAGCACATCCTCGAGGCGCTCGATCCCGAGGCGCGGCTGCTGGAAATTCCGAGAAGCAAGGGCGACCAGGACGGGGAAGGGGCCACGGCCTATCTCTCGCCGCGCTCGGTGCACGCGATCACGGCCTGGTGCAAGGCAGCAGGGATCGCGGAGGGGGCGTTGTTCCGCCGGGTCCAGGTGCGCCGCTACAAGGCGCGTACGGCGGTGAAGCCGCGCCGGATCGAGACGATCTCGGGGCGCGAGGCCTGGGATCTGGAAAAACTCAGGGGCAAGCCGGCGGTTGCGGCCCGCGCCGAATATACTGTTGGCGAAAAGCCGCTCCATCCCGGCTCGATCGGGCCGATCTGGCGGGCGATGGTGGTGCGCGCCTTCGACGCTGGTGCGCTGCCCGATCTTACCCGTGACGACATGGGGCG